>CAZGFJ010000015.1:0-20556 GCA_964524935.1 uncultured Ohtaekwangia sp. | reverse complement strand
GGCAGGTTCACCACCTGGGCTAGACATTTCCTAACTCCTTCCTTCGGACTCGTCTGTCCGGCTTTCGAGGGCTGCAAAGCTAACATGCTGGCCGCTTTTTCCCAACTTACTTGCCCAAGCCACCGCGTTTTTTGGGGATCTTTTGACCCAAATAAGCCACCAGCCGCGGATATTCCGTGATTTCTTGGTGCCCCATTTTCAACGTCCGGCCATCGGCAAAGCGTATAGCCAGCTCTTTGTACACTCGGTTTTTTCCCGTTCGCACCACGTTTTCTTGCCAAAGGGCCACGTGTTCCAGCTTGTACGCGTGTTTCGTGCGCAGCACCGGGAAAGACAGTTCAAGCTGGTTGTTTCCCGCCCGCACGACCTTGTACCGCAGAAATACGCGGATGACCACGAACACCAAAAGAGGCAGCAGCACCACCAAAATGGCATAGGTGTACCACCGAGGCGAAGGGCTGGTAAGCAAAACCGACACGTTCATGGCCAAGGCCACCGTGCCCAACAGGGTAAAGGTGCCGAACGAGAACAAGGTACTGGTGCGGGGCTTGGCAACGATCATGGCCGTGAAGAAATGCCGGGCAACAATAAAGGGCATGTTAACCCACCCAAGTAGGCTATGCCCGTTTCGTACTGCCGACTTCAATTTGTTTGAGCCGAAGATGGGATTTGAACCCACGACCTGCTGATTACGAATCAGCTGCTCTACCCCTGAGCTACCTCGGCTGAAGAGATGCAAAAATAGCAATACCCCGCCATTCGGTAAAAAACCATAAATTGCTCCATGCTTTCGAAAAAATGCAAGTACGCCATTCATGCATTGGTTTATTTGGCCGACCGATACCAGCAAGGCCCGGTGCACATTCAGGAAATTGCCGATGAACAAAACATCCCCAAAAAGTTTTTAGAAGCCATTTTGTTGGAGCTGCGCAACGCCAAGATTTTACATAGCAAAAAAGGAAAGGGGGGAGGATACTACTTGTATAAAAAGCCATCCGAAGTGAACATGATCGAGATCATCCGGCTCATGGACGGTGCCATTGCCATGCTGCCGTGCGTATCGCTCAACTACTACGAACCTTGCGAAGAATGCCGCGAAGAAAAAACCTGTGGCATCCGCGACAGTTTTATTGCCGTGCGCGACCAAACCCTGAAAATACTGGAAGGCAGTACGTTGGAAAAAATGCTGAAGCGGCAGCGCGAACTAAAGAAGTAACCGTTCGCGGTCGCTCCGCCTTTTAAAATCTACTACTTCTATAGATTTTAAATATTTTATACCTTGCGCCCTGTCAAGTGATTCAGCAAAACGTAAAAACAAACATCGTATGGCAATCCGACTGGGCGACATAGCCCCTGATTTTGTGGCAGACACCACCGAAGGCAAAATTCACTTCCATCAATGGCTGGGCAATAGTTGGGGCGTGCTCTTTTCGCACCCGGCTGACTTTACCCCCGTGTGCACCACCGAGTTGGGCGCGGTGGCCAAACTGCGGGCCGAGTTTGACAAGCGAAACGTAAAAGTGCTGGCGCTGAGCGTTGATCCCCTCGACTCGCACGACCAATGGATTGGCGACATCAACGAAACGCAACATACCCAGGTGAATTTTCCACTCATTGCCGACCCGCAGTTTGCCGTGGCCAACCTGTACGACATGGTGCACCCCAACGCCAACGACAAATTTACCGTGCGCTCGGTGTTTGTCATCGGCCCCGACAAAAAAGTGAAGCTGACCATCACATACCCCGCTTCTACAGGACGAAACTTTGACGAAATCCTGCGGGTCATCGACAGCTTACAACTCACCGCCAAGTACAGCGTGGCCACCCCGGCCAACTGGAAGCAAGGCGATGATGTGGTGATCGCCCCGGCCATTAAAGACGAGGAAATCCCGGCCCGCTTCCCCAAAGGCCATACCGGTGTAAAACCCTACCTGCGCACAACCCCACAGCCCAACCTGTAAGGACTACCTGCTGCTCCGGATTGTTCTGTCCGGGGCACTGTGCATGGGGCCAAGTTTCGCGCGGTGATTCTTTTTGCCGTGCGTTATTTTTTATTTTTGACGCATGCACATCCGCATGGCCACCGAACTCGATGCCGAGCCGCTGCTTCGTTTGCTCCGCACCGTGGCCAGCAAAGGCGGACTGTCGCGCACCCCCGAGGAAATCCATGCCACCTATGTTCGCATGTTGCTCGAGAAGTCGCTGCGCACCGGGTTCTGTCTGGTGATGGACCACCCCGATGGAAGCGATGAGCGGGTGGCGTGTGTGTGGTGCCATCGGGCCGAAGTCGACCAAAACAAACATGTTCTCCGCGATCTGTTGGTGGCCGTGCATCCCGATTTTCAACGTCAGAAGCGCGGCCGCACGCTGCTTACCATCCTGCTCGAAGAAATCTCGCTGAACCATCCTACGGTGGGCAAAGTGGAGTTAACCGTGCGCGAAGACAATGCTACCGCTTTGGCACTCTATGCTTCGTTGGGCTTTCACATTGAAGGCCGGCTGGAGATGCGGGCGCGCACCCTGGAAGGAACGTACCTGGCGGAGATTATCATGAGTTGGCAAAACCCCGATTTTGAATTCTGATGAAGCAAGTGGCATGGATAGGGATGCTGCTTTGGGCTTCTGTGGCCTCGGGCCAAGTCATCACCGCCAAAACCGAGCGGCATATTTTTCAAGGTGAAATCAACCGCCAGGGAAAAGCGGTCGGGTGCCACCACCTACGCGCGGTGACCCACTATAAAACCGCACAGTTGGTTGAGGGCACACGCCAAAACGGCCCCAACCAAATATTCAAAGCCAAGGTGAAGATAAAGAGCGCCAGCGGCCGGTGGGTGGCCAAGGTGAGCAACGGTGGGTACTCCACCTTTTTTCCAGAGCACTGGAGTGAAGTCAAAACAAAAGAAGAAATTATGAGGGCCTACCAAAACAGACGACCGGTCAGTGGCGATTTGTACGAAGGCAAATGCAGCGAGGGGTGGATCATCCAGTTTTACGTGCGCGATGACGGATCCATAGCCTCGGCCTTCCCGCGCGATTGGACCCGAAGACGATAAGACCATGGGCATACACTATCAGTTTGAATGGAAGAAGGTGTGGGATGAAGAGCCGCCACGTCCGTTGTTGCGCGTGCAGGCACCCTTTGCCATGCTGGATGATCTGGCCCATTCGCTCCCCGATGGCGCGGCTGCCCAACGTGCCCTTCGCCTCATCCGTCAGGTACAGACGGGCGCGGTGCGCAAATGCCACCTCGGCTCCGATGCCGTTTTGCTGGAGGTATTTGCCCGCAAAACCAATGTGCTGTATGCCATGGGCGAAAAGAAAACGGCTATCGCCACGGACGAACTGGTGGCGCTGTTGCGCGATTGGAAAAAATTCGTGCAGCAAAAGTGACCTCTGCCCGTACGGGGGTTAGTTGCGTCCGGTCATTTTTTTGTTGGCGGCTTTTTGTTTTTCAAGGGCGATGTTCTCCGCCAGTCGAAACTTCACCATTTGACGCAGCAGCTTGGCCGGTAGGGGCGCATCCAGCGGAAGCTGGACAGCCCCTCGGGACGTGGCAAAGGGGCCCAACTCTTTTTTGAATGCCGCAATGGCCGAGGGCATGGGGTAGAAGCCGATGTGTTTTTTTGCCAGGGCAAAGTAGACCAGCATACCCTTGTACCTAAAAGCAGGAATGTAATAGCTGATCGTTTCTTCCGCTTGGGGCGCGGCCTTCCGGATCAGTTGCCGCAGTTCCTCCAACGTGGCGCGATGGGCGGCCGGCTGCAGGGCAATGTAGGCGTCAATACTGGTGGTGGGGGTGCGTTGCATGGTCGTGGGCGTATGACCACAAACGTAGCCTATACGCGACTACCGAGTGCACTGCAAACGCGTCAATTTTGCGGGTCTATCCCGACACGATTTATGCTGGCTCGATCACTTTTTTCAGTTCGGCAATGACCGAAGCCCAATTTTCTTCCGAATGTTTGGCTTTGGCTTCGTCATAATTGGTTTGCGTCACCTCCAACCAAGTGCCTTCGGCCGTGGACCAAAGACGATAGGTTACTTGCAGATAATTCTCGGGCAAATCCGGCATGCCACTCCAACTGCTCAGGTAGCTGAAGGAGAGAAAATGTGGGGCATCAAAGGTCAGAACGATACCCTTGTCTTCGTACCGCTGACCTTCCCACCCCCCCCGGAAGTAGATAGGCTCGCCCACGCGCCACGAGGTAACGAGATTGCTACCAAAAAAATACTGTTTCACCAAGGCAGGGTCGGTGAGGGCGTTCCATGTTTTTTCGGGGGTGGCGTTTACGCGGGTTTGGTAACGGGCTAGAAAATAAGTTTGCATAATGCTTTTTTGCAAAGGGATGCAGGACCTGCGACAGCCCTATGTCAGCAGGGAAATGATAGCCGAACGTTTTTAGAAATAAAAAAGATAGCAGCCATCGGCTTTTGTCGCGGCAAGTTGTGCGTTTGCCCCACATAGAAACGTTGGGTGGATAGGCTTTGCAGTATGTAAACGGTGAAGCCCATAAATAAAGTCCTCTTGGCAAGCGCCAAGAGGACTGGTCGGGATGACCACGCCCGAAGCGTGGCGACCTCTACGTCCCGAATCACGCCAGCAGCGTGACACTGCCGGGCTGTCCTCGCCCCATGTCCTCAAGAAACCTGCCTGCTCCTCTTTTCTTGATTTTCTTTTCCAATTGCAACGCTTCCGGTCTGGTGTCCACTTCATGGCTCCAGATAATTTTCCACGGCTGCTCCTTCTTGGTGTGACCCGCCAACTCGCTATTGTGTTCTTCGAGGCGCTTGGACAAGTTGTGCGTTTGCCCCACATAGAAACGTTGGGTGGATAGGCTTTGCAGTATGTAAACGGTGAAGCCCATAAATAAAGTCCTCTTGGCAAGCGCCAAGAGGACTGGTCGGGATGACTGGATTCGAACCAGCGACCTCTACGTCCCGAACGTAGCGCACTAGCCGGGCTGTGCTACATCCCGCGAGACTGCAAAAATAAGGTATTCTCCCCAAAAGAACGTGGTGCCTGATTCCGGTCAATTTAGGGCTCCAAAACACGGTCTGCTTTCGCAATTCGGTGGGAGTCGATATCTTCGTGCAACGCCTTTTATTCTATGAAAACCACCCGCAGAACATTCATCGCCACGGCCTCCGCGGCCGCGCTTACCGCAACCACACCCCTTATGGCACAGAAACCCACCCCCAAGCTTATTCACCACGTTTTCTTTTGGTTGAACAACGTGGAATCGGGCGAGGACCGGAAGAAACTGTTGGAGGGTTTGCGTACGCTGGGCAAAATTGAAACCGTGCGCGACTTTCGCATCGGTCGGCCCGCGCGCACCGAGAAGCGGGACGTCATTGATGACAGCTATACGTTTTCGCTGTTTACGGTGTTTGATGACGTGAAGGGGCATGACGCCTACCAGGTGCATCCGATCCACCTTAAATTCATTGAAGAAAACAAACACCTGTGGGCGAAGGTACAAGTGTATGACGTGGAGGCGATTTGAGGTTTGTGGATTTGCTCGTATTTTCGACTCATATTTATTATTCAACCATGAATACTCTTACAATTGACGACACCAAGTTTGTAGTACTAGAGCAGCACGAATACGAAAAGCTGTTGGAAAGGGCCGCCTCTAAACGCACTCCGGCACGAAAGATGACCTTGCAGGCCGGAAAAAAAATGGCTTATCGGCTGATTGACAAATGGAGTCGCGGAAGGTGAGTATTTTGGATAAGGCCGTGGAAGAAGTGGCCCACGTTGCCTATTTTATCGAATCAAAGGGGCTGCCGAGCACAGCTAAGTCATTTGTGGACGATGCCTTTCGTTTCTTTCACACGTTGGGCAACCCTTCATTAAAGCACAGGCCGTGTAAATTTTTGAACTGGAGCGAAGCCGGTTACCGCTGCGCAAGCTTTCGAAAGAAATATTTGGTGGCGTATCTGGATTTGAGCAGCGAAGTAATTGTCTGTGATTTTGCGCTTCAGAAACTCCTGCAATAGTCCCCGAACGTCAACTCTGCGTTGACTTGCCGATCGGCTAGCCTAACTTCCGCCCTTGCCCGTTTTAGCCCACATATCGCGCAGCGTCACCGTCCGGTTGAAGACGAGCTTGTCAGCTGTAGAATCCGGATCCAGACAGAAATAGCCCATGCGCAAAAACTGGAAGTGCTCGCCCATCGTGGCTTTGCTCAAGGCCGGTTCGATCCAAACCTGTTTTTTCTCGAGCGAATGCGGATTTAGGAATTGACGGAAGTCACCCTCCACCGCATTCATGTCCTCTTGCAGAAACAAGCGGTCGTATAAGCGCACCTCCGCAGGCTGGGCATGTGCGCAACTAACCCAGTGGATCACGCCCTTCACCTGGATGCCGGAAGTATCATGGCCGCTTTTGCTCTCGGGCACATAGCTGCACCGCAGCTCGATAACCGTACCGCTGGCATCTTTCACCACCTCGTCACACCGGATGATGTACGCGCTTTTCAGGCGCACCATTTGCCCGGGCGCCAAGCGGAAATATTTTTTTGGAGGGTTCTCCATGAAGTCGTCACGCTCTATCCACAGCTCGCGGCCAAAGGGCATGGTGCGCGTGGTGGGCACTTCCGCTTCGGGGTTGTTTTCGGAAGGCAGCTCTTCGGTCCTGTTCGCGGGGTAATTGGTGATCACCACTCTCAGGGGATCAAACACCACCATCCTGCGTTCGGCCATTTTGTTGAGGTGCTCGCGCACGCAAAACTCCAGCAGGCTGATGTCGATGAGGTTGTCGCGTTTGGCCACACCAATTTTGTCGCAGAATTCGCGCAGGGCTTCGGGCGTGTAGCCGCGCCTGCGCACCCCGCTCAAGGTGGGCATGCGGGGGTCGTCCCACCCATGTACGTGCCCTTCGTTGACCAACTGCAGCAACTTGCGCTTGCTCATCATGGTGTAGGTCATGTTCAGCCGCGCAAACTCATACTGTCTGGAAGGATAGATTTCCAACTGCTGAATAAACCAGTCGTACAGTTCGCGGTGGGGCACAAACTCCAGTGTGCAGATGCTATGGGTAATCTGCTCAATGGCATCACTTTGGCCATGAGCAAAGTCGTACATCGGGTAAATGCACCACGCATCGCCCGTACGGTGATGACGTGCGTGCTTGATGCGGTACACGATCGGGTCGCGCATGTGCATGTTCGGGTGCGCCATGTCAATCTTCGCGCGCAGCACTTTTTCGCCATCGCGGTAGCGGCCGGCCTTCATCTCCTCAAACAAGCGCAGGTTTTCCTCAATCGTGCGCGCGCGGTACGGACTGTTTTTACCGGGTTGTGTGGGGGTTCCTTTTTGCTCGGCTATCTCTTCGCTGGTGCTGTCGTCTACATAGGCCAGTCCTTTTTGAATGAGCTTAAGCGCAAACGCATAAAGCTGACCGAAATAGTCCGAGGCATACCGTTCTTCGCTCCACTGAAAGCCGAGCCACTTCACATCGTTTTTGATGCTCTCCACATACTCGGTTTCTTCGGTGACGGGGTTGGTGTCGTCAAAACGCAGATTGGTTTTGCCGCCATACTTCAAGGCCAGTCCGAAATTCAGACAGATGCTTTTGGCATGACCAAGGTGGAGATAGCCATTTGGCTCGGGCGGAAAGCGTGTGGCGATCGTCTTGTACTTGCCTTCGGCAAGGTCTTTCTCGATGATCTCTTCTAAGAAGTTAAGGCTTTTTTCTTCGGTCATGGCGTGTTGCAGGCATAAAAGCCTACAAAGGTAACGTCTTCGCCACAGTTTTGGTAGGCGGGTGGCTGAGGTGCGTTTTTTTTAGCGAATCAGCGAGAGGTAATGCGGAAACATTTCGCGCCACGCGGGCCAATCGTGCGGTCGCTCCGGGCGCACATCCAGCCAGTGAGGTATGCCCTTGGCGCGAAAGATGCCCGCCATGTGTTCATTGGCATTCCAGCACATGTCGTGCGTGCCGGTGCCCAGCACCACAAACATCTCGTGAAACCACGGGTTGTTGGCCTGCGGGATGAAATCGGGCGGGTTGTTGAAATACACGTTGTCGTCATAGTATCCGTCCAACTGGTCGCGGATGTCAAAGGCTGCGCCCATGTTGAAAACATACTTCACCACCTCGGGATGCTTGAAGGCAAAGTTAGTGGCGTGGTAGCCGCCAAAACTACAGCCTGCGGTGGCCACACGCCCCACGCCCGTTTCGCGCTGCGCCAGCGGCACCAGCTCATGAAGCAAAAACAGGTCGTACCAGATGTGGTTTCGCACGCGGTCGGCCGGATGGATGTTTTTGTTGTACCAGCTTAGGCGGTCAATGCCATCGGGGCAGTAAATCTTCACCAGCCCGTTGTCTACAAACCAGGCAACGCTGTCCAGCAATTTGAAATCTTTGTTTTCAAAAAAGCGACCCATGGAGGTGGGGAAGAGGATGACTGGGTAGCCGCGCGTGCCAAAAGACAAGGTCTCGATGTCCATCCCCAACCGCGAGGAGTACCATTTGTGATAATGTTCGTGCATGGCGTGGGCAGGCTTGGTGGCAAATATCGCGGTGGAAGCTACGACAAAAAAAGGCATGTACAAATGTCGCCTCATGCCGGGTTGTGGCAGTCGTCATCAACGGCATGGGTTTTTAACGATACCCTGGTAACTTTGTCCCTTTGAGTAATCGTACTTTGGAAGAGCCAACACCCCCTGCCGCATCCCACGAAACAGAAACGGCTACCTACCAGTCGGATTTTTACCGCGACATCTACACCAAACTATTGGCACGCGAGGTAGTGGTGGAGGTTATCCGCCCCCGCACATGGGAGCCCGGAAAGAAGTATCCGCTGCTGATCCTGAACGATGGCCAAGACAACGAGGCCGTTCGCATCAAGACCACCCTGGAGCAGTTGACGAGCACAGGGACGATCGAGGAGGTCATCGTAGCGGGAATCACCGCAGGTGATCGCATGCAGGAGTATGGCGTGGCGGCCCGCCCCGACTTCAAAAATCGCGGTGGCAAGGCCAAGGCTTATGCAAAGTTTGTGGTGGCGGAACTGGTGCCGTACCTCATGTATCGCTATCCCATCCACCCTGCGCCCGCGTGTCACGCCATGGCAGGCTATTCGCTAGGAGGACTTTCAGCAGTGGATATCGTCATGAATCATCCGGAGGTATTTCTCAAAGTGGGGGCCTTCAGCGGTTCGTTTTGGTGGCGCAAGCGCGATACGGCCAGCCGTTTTTATTCCGACTATCGCGACCGCATTCTGCACCAGCAAATCAGGCGTAGCCGCTATACCCACGGCCTCCGGTTCTGGTTTCAAACCGGCACGCGTGACGAGCAGAGCGACCGCAATAAAAATGGCATCATTGATTCCATTGACGATACGCTGGATTTGATCGCGGAGCTGACAACCAAAGGCTATAAACCGTTTCGCGACATCCAATACGTAGAGATGGAGGGAGGGGAGCACAACCCCGCCACCTGGGCCAAGGCCATGCCTCACTTTTTGACGTGGGCCTTTGAAAAAAAAATAACCCGGTTGCCGGGCCAAGGTGTGTAATAACAATCCACAGGGTTGTTTGTTTAGGCTTCATGGCATAACCTTTTGGGCGGCATTGTCTTAAAGGTAGCGAGAGGTGGAATGAATCTGGCGAACGAATTTTTGGAGTCACAACGGTCGTGTGGCGATGAGCAAGCGGATGAACTGATCCGCACGCTGGCCGCAAACGACAACCTGCCACGGGTATATGAGGCGTTGGCCTTGCCTGCCGAGAAACGCAAGCGTGTCAAAAACGAGGTAACGCGTTTTTTGTCCGAAACCCGTAAGCACCCTGAATGGTACGATGCCCGGCAAATAGCCCTTGGCCAGGATGTGTTCAAACGCTACGCGTTAGACGTGATGATGCTGCTGGGCGCCATGTCGCTGCCGTATTGCTATGCGGCCTCACCCGGCAACAAAGCATTGTACCTGGCGGGCAAAATGCGCCAGCAAATTGCCAAGCGCCTGACGGACACCGCTTCGTTTGTGATGGCGGTACTCACGCCCGGCAGTTTTGATGCCCGCGGTGATGCGCTCTATCACATCCAGAAAACACGTCTGATCCACGCCCTTGTGCGGCATCATCTGTCCAACGACCGGTGGGAGGCTGCGTGGGGTTTGCCCATCAATCAAGAAGACATGGCCGGCACGAACCTGGCTTTTTCATATGTGATTCTGCTCGGCCTTCAGCAGTCGGGTGTTTCGCTCACGCAAAAGGAGAAAGAGGCATTTCTGGCCGTGTGGCGATTGACGGGCTATCATTTACAGATTGATGAGCGGTTGCTGCCTGCCTCGTGGGACGAAGCGCGGGCGCTGGAGCAGGCCATCCACCGCAGGCACTTCAAAAAATCGGACGAGGGGTTGTCGTTGACGCGCGAGTTGGTGCACTACTATCAGCGCACGTTTCCGCCCATGGCCGCTTACCTCATCGACTCGCAGATGCGTTATTTTTTGGGCCCGGAGATCTCGGGCTATCTGGGGTTGGAGCCCGAGCCGCTCAAAGACCGCGTGCGCATTTACGTGAGTGCTATCCGCGAGGCCATGAACGTGTTGATGGTGAATCCCAATGGTTATGCCAAGCTGATGGCGCTGGCCCAGGAGCCGAAGAGGTGAGGGCGGGTGATCACCTTTGTTTGTGGAACGCGCGAATGTGAAACCATCCGACCTGTTTTGGCAAGCCGATGGCATCAATGCGGACTTTTGTCTGTCGCTATTTGTAGCTGATCAGTTAAACGATTGCCTGAACTCCAAAGGTGTTTGATTGGTTTTTTGTTTGAATAGCTTGCTGAACGATTGCGGGTGCTCAAAGCCCAGTTCATAGGCAATTTCACTCACGGATAGCCGGGTGGTACTCAGCCGCTCTTTGGCGCAGTCAATCAGTTTGTTTTGAATGTGCTGCTGGGTATTTTGTTGCGTATACAATCGCAAAAGCGTTCCCAGATAATTAGGCGAAATATTCAGTTGCTCCGCCATCGCGCTTACGGTTGGAATACCATTCTCTAATAAACGACCGCTGTTAAAGTAGTCGGAAAGCACTGTTTCGAAACGTTCCAGTAACTCGTGGGTGGATTTTTTTCGTGTTAAAAACTGGCGTTCATAAAAGCGTTCGGAGTAGATGAGCAGCATGTCAAGTTGTGCAATAATAAGTTCGTGACTGAACTTGTCTATGTTGGATTGGTATTCCTGTTCTATCTTTAGAAGAATATCAACGATGATCTTCTCCTCTTTGTCTGAGAGAAAAAGGGCTTCGTTTACGGCATACTGAAAAAAGTCGAAGGACTTTATCTTTTTTGCCAATGGCGTATTCCATAAAAAGTCGGGGTGAATCAGCAGGAGCCGGCCGGTCGGTTCTGCCACCTTATTCAGATCGATTTCTAGTTTCAAAAATTGGGATGGTGCAATAAAAGACAAAATCCCCGAGTTGAAATCATATTGCTGTTGCCCGTAGTTGAACTTTGCGTTGACATTTCGCTTTAAACCAATGGTGTAAAAATTCTGAACCCACCTCACATGGGGTTCATCAAAAGGATACGAAACCTTGCTGTAGTCAATTAAACTAATCAAGGGATGTTCAGGACTCGGAAGATTGCAGAATGCATGAAATTCGGCTATGGAATTAAGCCGGAAAGTCTTTTCCATGGTGGTCAATTTACTTCTTTTCTTTATACAAGATCATCCCTGCATGATACAGAATACCGTTCTTAAATTCCCCGTCTGCTGTAAAGCCTGTGTCGTCCTTGTAGTCGATGTGATTTCCGGTCACTTGGTAGCTACCCTGATAGGCACTTTTGCGGTTGCCTCGTGCTTCATCATATCGGTTGTTGGGTAAAAGCTCATGGCGTATGTAGCCGTCTTTTGTCAACCACATTCCTATATACGCTTTTGTTTCTTCAATTGTTTTGTGTTGTTCCATGGTGGTATGTTTTGTGTGTACGCAACCCGTTGTGAAAAGGATAATTTGGATCAGAATGCGGTGGACAATGTGTAGCTTTTCCATTTTTCAACGTCTTGGGTGATGATGTGAATTTTGCGTTGCAGCAGATCAAGAGCATCGTTACCCAGAAGCAAATGCACAGGCGGATGGGCTTCTTTGCTTACAGCAATCAATACGTCAGCCGCTTTGTCGGGGTCGTTCGGTTGATTTCCGTTTATGCCTTCAAGGTGTGCCTGTTCGGATTGGCGGGCGACTTCGTAGTCCCGAAGCGGCTGTTTGGGTGTTTTCACCGAGCCTTTGGCCAGAAAATCCGTTCTGAAATACCCCGGATAGACAACCGAAACGTTTATACCAAAGTCTTTTGCTTCCTCAGCCAGTGCCTCTGTAAAACCGGCCATGGCAAATTTGGTAGAACAATAGATGCCCCACCCGGCAAAGTTTCCCGCAATGCCGCCCACCGAAGCGATATTAAAAATGTTGCCTGATCGTTGGCTTCGTAAGTGGGGCATTACATTTCTGATTACATTCAATGCACCAAAAACATTGACGTCAAAATTTGCCCGGGCCTCTTCGTCTGTCAGTTCTTCCAAGGTGCCGATTTGTCCGTAGCCAGCATTGTTCACAACCACATCCATGTTGCCAAAGTGTGCAATGCATTTTTCAATGGCAGTTTTTACGCTCAAGTTGTCCGTCAAAGTTACTTCAAGTGGGAGAAAGGATTCGGAAGGTTCCCCGATCTCGTCAATCAAAGATTGTGTGTTTCGCGTGGTGGCGGCAACGCGGTAGCCGTTTTGCAGAAGTTTTTTCACCAGGCAAAGTCCCAGGCCTTTTGAGGTTCCGGTAACAAACCATACTTTTTTTGCGTTCATTTTTTTGAATTTGATGGTTAAGTGATGACACAAAAGTGGTTTGAAACGAAGCAGGGGGAAGTAACCAGATCACGGAATGATGTAGTCAAATCGTGAATGGCGGGCGGTTGTTGGATGCACGTACCAACAGACACGTTGGGGTAGTTATGTGCCGCTGCTCCTGCTGTGGGCGGCCTTTACAGCCGCTTGTCTTCTAAAATCAGCCACGTTCCGGGCGGGCCCATTGCACCAAGTGTTTTCGGTTTGACAAGGGTTAGATCAAACCAGGTTGTTTTCTGAGTGATGTCAGCCGGTTTCGGGGTAGCATGCGTACCAATGGTCAGGCTCCCCTTTTTTATCACGAAATTATAGCTTGATTTTTCAAAATCCATCGTCCTCCGTTTAACATATTCTGTTTCCGCCCCAATTAGCAGGAACATATTTTTTTGAAATCTGAACGTATAGGTATAGAAACGGAAGTTGGCATTGATATAGTCAAACGAGAACTGAATCGTTAGTACACCGTTTTCAATGGTCATCAAGTTAAACGGATCGCCATACGTTGGGGGAAAATTGCAGAGCGTCAATAGCCGGGGATTCGTTTCTGCCAGAGTATAGCTATTTCCGATGTTCTTGATCGCAATAGCGATCATTCTTGGTTGAATGAAATAGTCATCACCATCGTCTCTTACGTTCACGCTGTCCCGGCTTTTGATAATAAAAACCTTATCGGCCAGGTCGTCATTATTCAAGTCTCCCTGTATCGAGTCCGTCACGAACCAACCTTTTGGCGCAAAATCACTCGCTGAAAGAGCCTCTTTTTTTAATTTCGGCAGTTCGTATTCCTGTCCGAATGAAACAAGGGGCAGACGTAACAGTAGACAGGCCAGGATTTTTTTCATGTTGTGGGGAAAATGCTGGCAAAATACGGGATGCCGGTCAACGCCAACTTGTGGTGTTGTCTTTGGTTACCTCAAATATAGTAGCTTGCAAAGACGTAAGTGTGCCGCATAGTCCCGAAACGGAGACTCTGCGAAGAAGGAAGAAAACATCCACCAATCCTCCATGGCAAACAGCATAATATGTTCCTTTCCCGCGCGATCAACATGATAGGGTTTTAAAAGACCCTTCACCACAAAATAGACGTTTGTCACGCTGTCACCTTCTTGAATGAGGAATTGATGTTTTTTTGAGTTTTTTGCTTGTAAAGTGAGATAGGACATAGCCAAATTCATGGTCTGTCAGCGGTATAATTTTTTCAAAGTGTTGTCTTAATTCTATACCCATTTCACAAAGTTACTATTTTGCCAGTACGTTTATTAAACCGCACGTTTTCCGCATCAATTAAACGATTGTCTGAATTCGCTTGGTGAAAGATTGGTCTTTGCTTTGAATAGTTTGCTAAATGATTGCGAGTGTTCAAAGCCCAATTCGTAGGCGATTTCACCTACTGATGAAGCTGTTGTAGATAATTTTTCTTTCGCTTTTTCAATCAGCTTGTTGTGAATGTGCTGTTGGGTGCTTTGCCCTGTTAACACGTTGAGCAGGCCGCTCAAATAGCTTTGCGATACGTGTAAGCGCTCGGCAAGGTATTGAACCGTTGGCAAACCGTTCGAAACTGCGTCATCGCTGCTGAAATAGTCTTCGAGTAGCTTTTCCAGTCTGTTGAGAATTTGGTGATTGCTTATTTTTCGTGTAATAAATTGCCGTTGGTAAAACCGATCTGCGTAGGTCAGTAGCGTTTCGATTTGTGAGACAATGATCGGTTGGCTGAATTGGTCAATGTTTGAATGATATTCATTTTGAATGTTTTGGATAATTGTATTGAGCGTTGCCTCCTCTTTATCTGATAGAAACAATGCTTCATTTACAGAATAGTTAAAGAAGTCATACTTTCTGATGTTAGCGGCCAATGAGGTCTTCCAAAAAAAGTCCGGATGAATGAGCAACATCCATCCGGACAGTTTTGAGACCTCATTTTCTTTCACCTCAATGCTAAAAACCTGATTCGGGGAAATAAAAAACAGTATGCCTTCATCAAAATCATATTCCTGCTGCCCATATTTTACTTTTGCATCAAAGTTTTTTTTGAGTGCAATCGAGTAAAAGTCGAGGACCCAACCGATATGATTATTTTCTGCGGAATATTGAATGGTGGAGAAATCTATTAAACTAATCAATGGATGTTGCGGCTTTGGCAGGCCTCTTAGTCTATGATACTCGCTTATCGATTTTATCCTGTGAATTTGCATGTTGTCCGATGTTACGAATGGTAAGCAATAACAAAGTCATTTAGAAATGATGTGAACTTCACGTTCCCCAACTCGTCCGGTTTGTTAAGCTTGTAGTCTTCGGCTAATTTTCCGGTATGAACACTCGAAAACATTTCCACCAGGTTTTTTGAAAGAAGCTCGGGGAGGCCATTTGCTATATAACCTTTGAAGGCCTCTTCGTCAGAAATAACAATCCATTGTAAGTCTGGTTTGCCTATTGCTTTGCCCAGAGCACGGGCGATCTCGTTTCCGGTTAGTTCGTCACTGGATACATATCGTACCTTTCTATGAGTGGGTGGTAATTCTATCTCGTTTGCTATGGCTGCTGCAATATCAAGCGGTGAAACCATTTCAAGCCTTTTGTCGCCACCGTAATTCGCATAAATTGCTCCAGTGGATTTTATAACCGGAATCAGGTTTAGCAAGTTATAGTAGAAGTAGGTGGGTCGAATGTGAGTAATATCCACGTCCAAAAGCTCATTCAGGCTATTTTCCACATAGTGAGCACCTAAAATATTGCCGGTACCTTTTGTCAAATGTGCACCGTAGCTGCTCAGGTTGATCACTCGTTTTACCCTCGATTGTTTTATCGCCTGAGCATAGTTACTGCCGATTTTACGATAGTACTCCCGAATGTCGGGTTCGGCAAAATAGTTTGGCGGCACCATGGTGTAAACGAGATCAGCGCCAGCAAAAGTAGTCGCGAGAAAGCCGGCATCTTCAATGGAGCCTATGGCTGCTGTTGCGCCCAGTGCCTCTATTTCTTTTTGCTTTTCACTAAGGTGCTGAATACCAATTACCTGATGACCTTTTTGCGTGAGGGCCTGCGTAAGCGGCCGGCCAATGTTTCCCAGAGTACCCGTTACAATTATTTTCATGTTGCTTGGTTTGTGTGCGGAATTGCACTGCAAAAGTCCGCAGCCGCAGGAAAACGGTTGTAGCCAAATACGGTTTTCTTGTAGTCGAAAATACAGACCAGTTTTACTAAACCCCGCATGGGCCGTGCATTTTTGTCACCAGCTGGCTCTTCTTACTTAATACCAGTCCAGCTTTTTTCGGCTGCTGTGTAAATTTCGTGTTCGTTAAGGTCTTGCTTTAATCTTTTCGGGAGATTCTCATCAAGCAGCAGTCTCATAGATTTGCTCGATGTTTTTTGAGGTAAGAATTTTACTCGCAATTTCAATAACGGCAATTGCTTGTTCCTTTTTTACTGTCGGGAAGTCGTTCAGAAACTCGTCACGCGGTATCCCTTTCTCCAAATGGTCAAAAAGGGTCTGAATAGGAACTCTCGTCCCCCTAAAAACAGGGTTTCCCGATAGTATTTTGTTGTCAATCGTTATGTAGTCTTTTACTCGATACATAGTCGAAATGTACAAATTTTCCCGGTCAACGACTTTGTTCGAAGGGCTTGCCGGGCAACGGTTGTGTAGGCAAGTATGCGACCCGTGCGTACAGTGGTGTGAGAGCCTTACCCTGCTGGATTTTGCCAGTGGGGCGGGCTACTCGATTATGCTGCGTTGCTTTGGTAGTGTTCAATCGAGTCAAACTCCTTTGATTTTAACTGCTTTTCTTCTTCTATGTCGAAGTCGTCTTGAAGACCCAACCAAAACTTTGCTGAGTTCCCAAAATATTTTGAAAGTCGTAAAGCAGTGTCAGCCGTTACTCTTCTGTTGCCCTTAATAATTTCAGAAACTCTTGTTTGAGGTATCCCAATGTCCTTTGATAATTTGTAGGCACTAAGTCCCAAAGGAGCTAGAAATTCTTCTTGAAGAACTTCTCCAGGGTGTATGTTCTTTAATCTTTTCATTGTTTTGCAAGACGAGTTCCTTCTTTTCTCCATAGTCGACTGTTGCTAGTTTGTCCACTGGCCAGTCTGGTTTAAGTATTCTGAAAATTATGTCCCAGAATAAATTGTCAGGGTGACCGTAATATTGTTTTGCTTTTAGCGATGCATCTCCTGGCATTGTCCCAAGAATCAAAATCCTTGAGTTTTCATTTACTACTATTGGGTCAAACGATTCGATTCTCATACTTGTCAAAAGGGTGGGGAGCGGGGGACTTGAACCCCCAGCCCTCTATCCTGAATCCAGATTAAGTTTTCTGCTTTTTCAATGTCCTGTAGTTGGATTCGTTCTCCCCACGAGGGCTACACCCACAACTACACTCATGATTTTTGTCATCATAGTCTTGAAGTTTTGAATTAACGTCATTGTCACCAACGAAGAGAACGTCATTGCTCCAACTACTGACACTGCAAAGTCAACAGTCAACGTAACCTTTAAACTCAGGTTCTTTGTCCTTGTCGGACGTTTTATCATTATCAATCCTAGGTTCACTCTTTTTTAAACAACCTTGCAGCCAACTCAAAGATATACGAAACTCCCCGTCTCTCAAATGGCGGCTTTTTTGCGGAAAGCTAAGCCTATACGTTTTTTTGACGGCCCCGGAAACATTCGTCTAGCCACCGCAGTATCACCACCCTTTTCGGGTAAGGAGTAGCCAAAAGCATTTCTTTTGCCTACGTCTGGCGGTGGGCGCTTAGTTATCCCAATCGAACTCCTCGGTGGTAAGCTCCAGCTCCTTCTTTTTCTTTTGGCCCTTCAGTTTGAAGGCGTCCTTGAGTTCCTGCACTTCCTTCTTCAGGTCGGCACTGATTTTCTTTTTCACCGCCTGCTGGTCGTAGCTTACCTCGTACCGGTCGGTGGTGCCCACGATTTTCAGGAACAGTTTGGCTTGTCCGGTTTTGTCTTCTTCAATGGCGCCAAAGGCCTCATCGGGGTCTATTTTTCGTTTGCTGCGTAGCGGGGCCACCACGCGGTAGTCAATTTTCTGATCAAAGGTGTGCGTGCCGCTGAGCTGGATGGTGGTCACGTTGCTTTTGATTTCCATTTGCGGGATATAGATCGTGCGGTTTTCGATGTGGATGTCGTTTTTCAGATCGGCAAACCGGAGGCGCGCCAGCCCTTCGTCATCTAAGTATTTGTTGAGGGCCTGCAAGGGTTCAAAGTTGTTGAGCGCTCCGTTTTTGATCAACGCGCTGATGTCGGCCACCAGCGTTTCGGATCGGAGTGTGAGGTCCGGATGCAATGTCATGTCCAGCGCCACCTCGGCCGAGGCCTGCCCTTTTAAGTGTTTGTCCTGGATAAAATCCTGACCAAAATTTTCAAAAACATAAAACACACTGTCGACATGAATGTCGTTGAGTGTCCAATGTGTGGTGATGCCGATGGCGTGGGGTGTTTGTGCATCCACTGCTCCGTCTAACGTAAGTGAGCCGCCCATCGCGTGCAGATTTATTTTTTTGGAAATGGCCCGTTGGTTCTTCACCAGCAAGTCGCCTTTAAGATCCGTAGCCCGAAAGCGCTTATAGTGCAGATTCTTTACATCGCAGTTGAAATTCAGGTACACCAGCGGGGAAATGCGGAACTCAAATTTTTCGTTGCTGTCCGTATAGCCCGAGGCCAGCAGCTCATCTAAGTCAAGGTGCCGCGACACCACATCCGTTTCGATGCCAATCGGTTGGTTGTCGAACAGGAAATAGGTGATGATGTTTTTGAAATAGCCGTTGAGCAGAAAATCTGAATGGCCCACCTGGCCGCTCACGTTGCTGAGCGCCAGGTCGTTGTTGTTGAACTGAAACGTTCCGTTCAGGTCGCGGAAGGGAATTTTCTTTTCGCCATACACAAACGACACATTTTTCAATGCGATGCTGCCGTCTGTGCGCACCTGCTGGGCAGTGGTTTTCTTTTTCAGCTTGTTGAGTTCTCCCTCAAAGAGTACCTGGGCGGTGATCTGGCCGGTGCCTTCGGCTAGCGCGGGGATGGGATAAAACGATTGCAGCGAGGCCACGTCCAGATCGCCCTGAAACGAAAACGAAATCCGCGGATCGGAAAAGTTTTGCAACGAGAAATGGGCTTCAAACGGGCGTTGGTTTAGCGACCCCTTGGCGTTTCGGAGAAATAGCTCTGCTTTATCAAAACGGGAAAATGAAGGTGTGGCAAACGACCCTTCCAGCGAGATATTTTCGAGGCGCGTTTGGTATTCGGGGTGGAAGATGGTGGCATTTTTGCAACCGAAGGCAATGGACAAGAGCGGGTCTTTTTGTTTGCTCAGCTCGCCCCGCAGCGTCAGTCCCAGAAAAACATCGCCCTCGCTCTGGTACTTGCGCAAAGGCTGCGCGGTTTCGGCCGGCAGCAGCGACAACAACGTTTGGATATCCGTATCGCGACCGTTGACGGACAGATCGATCCGGTTTTTCTCTTTGAATGCATACGTGCCCGCCATTTCAAAAACAGAGCCGCGGATGGCGAGGGTAGAGGTGCCGATGGTGATGTGTTTGGCACTGTCGTCATACAGCACTTGCGCGCGGGCATCAAATGTCTTGTCTTGCAGGAAGAGGGCATCTTGAATGCCGATTTGCCGCGTGGTGACATCGCCCACGGCATTGATGTCATACGTGGGGCCGTTGATTTTTACCGAAGTCACCAGTTGGTCGCTCTCAAACACGTGGTGCTGCCGGATGCTTTTGTCTTCGTACGACACCAGCGTGTTGATCAGCCGCACATTTCGCAGATCGAAAGCAATGGCGGTACCGGCCTGGGTGGTATCCGATTTCTTTTTGAGGATGACATAGTTTGCCTTGCCGGCCGTGTTGACGCGCAGATAGGTTTGGCTGTTGTTGATCTGCAAGCCCCTGATGGTATAGTTCCCTTGCCACACATCCAACGGGTTAAGGTAAAAAGAAAGCCGCTCGGCTTCGAGCAGCGGAAACTTTTCCGGGTGGCTGTCCTCGACATACACATCGTGGAAAACGAGGGCGAGGTTGGGAAAATCGTTCCACCAAACCACGTCTATCTTTCCAATTTGGACGGGCGTGTTGAGCTGTTTGTTAGCAGCTTCGATAAAGGAGGCAATGATTTTGTCTTTGAAGAGAAAAACGGACGCCACGCCTGCCGCCATCACCAGCAGGGCCACGATCAGCAAGCCTATCAGCGTTTTTTTGAGTGCTTTCACAACGGGCAAAGTTCGCAACTAAGTTGAAGCGGGCAAAAACCCGACCAAAGCCATAGCACGTGGCAACGGTTGTCGCAGGCGGGGAACGGTGCCGCCTCTCTGGCGGTAACGCAAACGCGTTGAAATCAATCGTCTGAGGCGTATCCGAGGCGTTGGTGGGAGCTGAGGGGTTCGAACCCCCGACCCTCCCGCCTACAAGGCGGGATGCTCTGAACCAGCGATGAGTGTTTCAATTCTTTTTTTGCTTTTCCATGCCTTCACCTGCCGCTCGCGGGCGTAGGCGAGTTCCTGGGAGGGATAGGTTTCCAGGTAGGCCACAGTCCAGTCGTGAAACTTTCCTGTAAATCCACGGTGGTGGGTGTTGTGCTTGCAGCCTTTCGTTGATAGGCTCGCTGGTGTGTCCGATGTAATAGCGATTGGCAGATCGGGCGTGTAGGATGTAGAAAGCGAACGCCATAAAAAAGCCTCGAAAAGTATCCGAGGCG
>CAZGFJ010000014.1:0-31045 GCA_964524935.1 uncultured Ohtaekwangia sp. | reverse complement strand
CACCGTATACCAGCGGTATTGTCCCGCGGTTCCTCCGGAGGCGGTAAGCGTGAGGGCTCCAGGACCACAGGTTGCGTTGCCGGTCACTGTCGGTGCCGTGGGTACGGGATTAATCGTGGCGATCACCGCGGTGCGGTTGCTTTCACACGTACCGTTGTTGATGGCAACATAGTAGGTGGTAGTGGAGGTAATCGATGATGTGGTGTAAGAAGCATTGGTTTGGCCCGCAATGGCTGTTCCGCCCGTGGGCACCGTATACCAGCGGTATTGTCCCGCGGTTCCTCCGGAGGCGGTAAGCGTGAGGACTCCGGGGCCACAACGGGCCACACCCGCGGCAGGCGGTGCGTTGGGCCGCAGGTTAACGGTCAAAGCCGCCACGTTTGAAAAAGCATCTACGACAGCCGTGCCCGAAATGCGACACCGGTAAAGACCGGCCCCAAAGTTACCGGTGGTATTCACCGTCAGGGTTGAGGTGGTCACATTGCTATAACCTCCGGTGTTTGTCAAATCCGTCCATACCGAAGGACTGGACTCGCGCTGCCACTGATACGTGATGGCAGGATTGCCAATGGCTGAGGTAGCAAAACTTATAGTAATGCCTTCGCAAACCACGGCCGATGTTGGTTGGGTGGTCACTACAATCGGGGGCGTGAAGGTCACGTTGTCGAGACGATTGGTGGTGTTGGCATCGCGGTACAGGCCGCGGATTTCAAGTCGCGCCAAATCACCCAACACACTCTGAATAAGTGTTTCGGAAGCTGCCGGCCCGGTGGCACTGTTGGTTGTTTTCCAAAATCCCAAGGCATTGTTGAGCACCACGGAGTACGTGCTCCACCCCGGAGGGGCCGAAGGTTGGTTAGAGGTGGTGGGAAAGTAATACAACGTAATTCCCCCGCTATTGCCGATGATTACCTCGGCATACAGGTTAGGTACACCGGTAGTACTCTGCTGAATGTCGTAGCGGAGGGTGCCGTTGTAGTACGTGCTCCGGTTGCCGTGATAGGTGGCGGGTGCGACAAAGTAAAATGGCACAAACAGTGTGGTGGCCCCGAGAACAATCACAAAGGGGTTACCAAAAACAAAACCTCCCGGATTGCCGCCCGTGGCACTGTGTCCAATGGTGCCATCTGCGTCATCAGGAGTCGTCCAGCCCTGGGCATTGGCGGTAAACGTACTGCTGAGTTGCGCGTGACTTTGTGTAGCGGCAAGAAAACAACTGATCAGGAAAATGAGGGCATGTGTAATCGGTGTTCTCATAACGGGGAAATCTACTTAAAAGCGCCAATTGAATCAACCAAATTTCGGTTGAATGCACGAGGGGCGGATGAGTCGTTGACTAAAAAAGCTACGTCACACGCGTCATCAGCGAAGAGGAGCAACCTTGATGACACCGGGAAAAAATAGCCGACAGGCCCGGTTACAAATGAGTGCGAGATCACTTCCGCAAATGCAAATACCCCGTCAGCGTTTCGCCTTCTTCCAATGTGATGCGATAGAAGTAAACACCGGACGGCAATACGCTCCCATTCTGGCTTTTGCCTGCAAAAACCACGCGGTCGTTATCATAATTGATACCTGTCCATACCGCATCGCCCCACCGGTTGTAGATCGTTACGGTATTCACCGGACTTACGCTCTGAATATGGTCGATACGAAAAATGTCATTTTTGGAGTCGTTGTTGGGCGAAAAGGCGTTGTACACCGTGATGGTAAGGGGTGCCGGATCGCTTATTTCCATCACCACATTATCCAACCCTCCTTCATCCGCTGCGCTGGTGCTGTATTCGCCATTGATGGCCAGCTCGGTCAAGGCGCTCAGTACCGTTTGAATTTGAGCGGGTGTGGCCAACGGCCCTGTGGTAGACCCCAGACGCCAGGCCACCGATTCATCCAGGCGAAACGCATAAGACGACCAGCCCGGCCGCACTACGGGCAACGGGAAATCGGGCGTCAATAGTTTTACCAGCACAAGACCGCCACCTGTCAGCCGCACTCCGGCCGTGCTGCTGTTGGCTGTCACGGACACCTGCAGATCGAAACGCAGTCGTTGACCATACGAGGACGAGCGATTTCCCAGGAACTTGACCGGTGCCACAAAGTAGGTGGCCGTGCCCGCCACACCGTCTCTCACCTGAATAAACCCACCGGGGTTTCCGCCAGCCGAAACATAGGCAGGGGTGGGACCCGACTGGTTGTCGATGGCTGTCCACCCTTCGTTGTCTGAATCAAATGTGCTGGTGAGTTGTGCGTGTGCGGTCGGCAGCATAGTGCCTCCGACCAGCAGAAACATCCAAACTTTCATGGGTCCGTGCTTTTGCCAACAATGACCCCAAGATACTCTTTTTGCCGTTGCTTTCCGATGTTATCTTCGTAGCATCAGATATCCCGTCTGTGTTTTACCTGTGGATTGGAAAAGGATTCTATAAAAGTACGTGCCCGCAGGCAGTTCATTGCCCTGGTTGTTTTTCCCGGTAAATACCACCGTGTCGTTGTTATAGTTTTCACCCGCCCATACTTCATCGCCCCAGCGGTTGAAGATCAGCACGCGGTTCTGGCGCGTGTCGGGCAGCAGGTTGATGTACTGAAGAAGGAAGACCGGGTTTTGACTGTCGCCATTGGCGGAAAACGCATTGTAGATCGCGATGTCGCCACCGATTTCAATTTCCAGTGGCCGTTCGGTACAGGCATTGGCCAGGTCGCAGATGGAGATGCCCACGCGGTCTGTACCGGCAAAGGCAATCCCGCGGTAGTCGAGCTGCAGGGTTGAGGTATTGATCAAGATGGCTGCAGCCCCCTGCTCACTGGCGCTGCTTGTTAACGCCAGTGTGGAGATATCTAAGTTGTCGTCCGGATCGCTGAGCAAAGGCAGCAAGTCTAAGGTGACGATGCCATCAATAGGTGCTGAGGCTACCGATGGTTGGATGACGGGCGGCTGGTTGGCCTGCATGGTAACGTTGAAGTCCGTGGCGCTGGTGGCGGTATTGCCCGCGACAGTCACTGTGATTTTACCGGTGGTGGCCCCTGGGGGTACGGTGGTGGTGATGGAGGTGATTGTGCTTGCCGTGACAACAGCTGCGGTTCCGTTGAAGGCAACGGTGTTGCTGGCGGGTGTTGTGCTGAAGTTGGTACCGGTGATGATGACGGTGGTTCCGATGGGGCCGGAGGTGGGGGTGAAGGAAGTGATGGCGGGTAATGCCACTACCCCTACGGTAAAGTCTGTTGCGCTGGTGACGGTCACGCAGTTCGTGGTGACGGAAATTCGTCCAGTAATTGCACCTGTGGGAACCGTGACTGTGAGGGTGGTGGCTGTACTGGCCGTCACCGTAGCTGTGCGGTTATTAAAAAACCGTACCACGTTTTCCGTTGGTACCAGACTGAAGTTTGTACCGGTGATGGTGACGGTTGTTCCGATGGGCCCTGCGGTGGGGGCAAAGGAGGTCAATGTAGGGTCGCCTATCAAGTTGGGGTTGTTCCGTAACACGGATAGAGACGAGCTGCCTCCGTTGGTTACGGTTAAGTCGGCTTTGCCATCGCCATCCAAGTCCGCGATGGCCACCGAGTTGGGGTTTATGGCGGTGATCAGATCCACTTTCGGCTCCAGGCTGATGGTGCCTGCCGTACTCGTATTTCTAAAAACAGACACTCGTTCGTTGCCCGCGTTGGCCACGGCAAGATCGGCTTTGCTGTCGCCATTTAAATCACCAATCGAAACCGAACGAGGGTTTAACCCTGTCACAAAGTCAACCCTAGGCGCGAAGCCAATGTTACCCACGCCTGTACTGGTGTTTCGTAATACTGACACCGAAGTATTGCCTGTATTGGCTACTGCCAGTTCAAGTTTACCATCTTCATCCAGATCGCCTGCTGAAACGAACCGGGGACCCGTGCCGGTGGCCACATCTATTCTGGCGGCATAGGCTATGTTGCCGACTCCGGTGCTGGTATTTCTAAAAACGGAAACCGTATTGCCACCATTATTCACCACTGCGAGGTCGGGTTTCCGATCGCCATCCAGGTCGCCCAACAACACAGCAACGGGCGTTGCTCCGGTAGTAAAATCTACCCGCGCGGCATAAGTGATGGTGCCGGGGCCTGTGCCGGTGTTTCTAAAAATTGATACTGAATTACTTCCTTGATTGGTTACCGCCAGGTCAGCTTTGCCATCGCCATCCACATCACCGATGGCCACCGATGATGGATCTTCCGCAGGTGCAAAACTTACTCTAGGCGCAAAACTCAGGGAACCTGCCGTGCTGGTGTTTCTGAAAACCGAAACGTTGTTATTGGCAAACTGGTGGTTGGCCGTCACGATGTCGGGCTTTCCATCGCCATCCAGGTCGCCTACGGCCACCGACTGAGGAAAGGCAATCAACGATAAGTCGATCGGGGCTGCGTAGCTAATGTTTCCCACGCCTGTGCTCGTGTTTTGGAAAACCGACAGGGTGAGGTTGCCATTGTTTCCGGTCACGAGATCGACCTTGCCATCGCCATCGAAGTCGGCCGCGGCCGAAGAACCCGGGTTGGCGTTAGCCGGAAAGTCCACCTTCGGGCTGAAATCACAAGCGATGATCGTGCCCTTGTTGGGGGTGAACGTGGGGGTAAAGTTGCCCATGGAGTAGGCCTGCAAGTTCGTGGCCGCATTGAGCACGGTGATGGGCGCATACGTTGCACCGGTAGGCACCGTAACGGTTAGCTGCGTGGCCGTGGCTGCGGACACGGTAGCCCGTGTGGCCCCGAAGTAGACGATGTTGTTGGCGGGAGTCGCGCTGAAGTTGGTACCGGTAATAGTGACGGAAGTACCGACTGGGCCGGATGTGGGGGTAAACGAGGTAATGGTGGGAGGGCCGCTGACCGGCAATATATACCGAAAGATCGTTCCCTGATCGCCTGCCCCGCCTTGCTGCGTTAACCCAAAAAGTGTTGACCCGATTAAAAGCGGTGACCCGTATGGCAACCATCCGTTGGCAAGGGTAGTGAAATCATGGAGGCGGGTAAAGCCGGTACCGTTAGTGGCAATTCTAAATAGAGTACCGTAGTCATTGGTGCCACCTACCCCGCCAAAATACGTCATTCCGTAGAGGTATATACCATCTGTGACTAAATCGCCAAACGGGCTGTCGGCAAATTGTGTAACCGTGTTGAAGTCAAATAGCTTGCCAAAACCCGTGCCATCGGTGCGTATCCTGAAAATGGTTCCATCGTTGGCCGTGCCGCCTCGCAGGGTCACACCATATAGAAAACTACCGTCATACAGCAGCGTTCCGTTGGGCTCCCGTCCGGTGGCCGTTCCCGTAAAGTTCAAGAGTTTTTGATAACCCGTGCCGTCTTTCAATATTCTGAAGATGGTTCCAAAATTACTGGTGCCCCCGGAGGATGTCAGACCATATAAGAAAGTGCCATCGGAGATCAATGAACCCAATGGATAGCTTCCGTTTCCGGTACCGTTGAAGTCCAACAACTTGGTAAACCCCGTACCATCTGGTAGAATCTTGAATAGCGTTCCAAAGTTATTGGAGCCGCCTACGCTCGTCATGCCATATAAAAAGGTACCATCCCAATACAGCGATCCATAAGGTGTTGCCCCGGTGGCAGAAGATGAAAAATGAAGTAGTACACTGAAGTCCGAACCGTTGGGTCGGATTCTAAAAACGGTGCCGTCATTGTTGCTGCCGCCATCGGCTGCCATGCCATACAAAAACGTTCCATCGAAAACCAGCGAACCAGGGGTAAACCCGCCAGATGATGCTGCTTGAAAATCAAACAACTTGACAAACCCGGTGCCGTTGGGCATAATCTTAAAAATCGTTCCATTATTGTTTAGTCCTCCTTCGGCTGTCATACCATACAAGTGAGTGCCATCGGTTATCAGAGAGCCCCAGGGGTCGGTGCCATTGGTACTGGTAAAATCGAAAAGTTTTGTGTGTTGTGCAGGAGCTACCACCGTGGTTAGTGCGAGGAGAAACAACGTAAGGATTTTCATAACCGAAATTTTCAATCCTTTCCGGTTTCCGACAATCGCATAATGATGTGAGAGGCCAGCGAAAGTGAATGACCACGATTGTACTGCGGGTGTGAATGGCTTCGGTTGAAAATGCCGGAGCTTCGGCAGCTGGATTTTATGTAAAAACAAGAAGGTGCTTTTCTGACGTCAATTTTGGTTTTTGTCCTTATATCTTCGTTTTTACAGGGTCGGTTCGCCATTTGCAATGGCGAACAGAGATAGAGGGGATTTTCAATCCGCTTCCAATAGCTATTTTTGAGTATGTCATTTGTATACCGCGTTTACGACCAGGAGGGAATATACTTTGTCACATTCACCGTGCATCAATGGGTTGACGTCTTCACCAGAAGGGAGTACGTGGAACTATTGCTCGATAACCTTCGCTACTGTCAGGCACACAAAAGGCTTAAGATATATGCATGGGTAGTGATGTCAAACCACTGCCATTTGATTATACGTAGCGAGGGTTTTAAGCTAAGCGATGTAATACGTGATTTTAAGAAGTACACCGCTAAGAAAATTTTTGAGGCAATTCAAACGAACGAGAAAGAAAGCCGCAAACGTTGGCTTCTTTGGTTGCTGCGCAAAGATGACCATATTTGGTTTTGGGAAGAAGGATATCACGGAATAGAGATTTCAGATCAGAATGTGTTTGACTCCAAGGTCAACCACATACATCTTAACCCCGTTCGTGCCGGACTGGTAGAAAAGGAGGAAGAGTATCGTTGGAGTAGTTGTGGTGATTTCTATGGAACCAGAAAGGGATTGTTGGAATTGGAAGTAACTTGACGATAACCACAGGCGTTCGTTTGACATCACAAATCCGGTTACAGCATTGCGTGGATTGAAAATTGGGCTGATTGTCGTTCGGTATTGCAAATGCCGAACAGTTATAATTTGAAGGTGGGTCGGGAAGGCGAGAACTAAGAATCCATTTATCGTGTTGTTCGGATTGTAAATCCGATTTATCTGTCGTGTCGTTCGGCATTACAAATGCCGAACAGTTACAACAGTTACAGGTGAATAACGGTTAAATGATCACACCAATTTCTCATAAATGGCCTTACTCACTGCCTCCGTTTGTGAGTGCACGTGCAGTTTCTCGTAGATGTGCTTGATGTGCGAGCGGATCGTATCCACCGTGACCGACAGGGCCGCAGCAATCATCTTGTAACTGTTGCCCTGGCTGAGGGAGGCAAGTACTTCTTTTTCGCGGGGCGTGAGCCCGTAGGGATCCTGGGCGGGTGTGCCGCGAAAGGACTGCACCACCAACCGCGCCACCGCAGGCGACATAGGCGCCCCTCCGTCCATGACCTCCTGGATCGAACTAAACAATTTCGTGGCAATGTGCTTTTTGAGCAAGTAACCCGATGCCCCTGCCTTAATCGCGTCCAGCACATGCCCATTGTCATCGAAGACGGTGAGCATGATTACAGGCAACTGCGGATATCGCGTACGCAACTCGGTCAGCGCCTCAATGCCGTTCCGTTTTGGCATGTCAATGTCCATGAGCACCACATCCGGGGCGTGGGTTTCAACATGCTGGACCGCGTTGAGCACATCGGGGTAGGCGCCCACCAGACGATACTGCCCGTGGGCGGCCATCAGTTCGTGCAGGCTTTCGCGGAGCGAGTCGTTGTCTTCAAACAAAAGGGCGTGGATCATGGAGGGTAATGGTTACAAAAGTGACGAAGAAACCCTGGGCGAACAATCCCGTAATCATGTGATAGGCACGGTAATTTCGATGGCGCTGCCCGACTGGGGCGAAGAGGAGAGTCGGAATGCTCCGCCCATCTCGCGGGCGCGGGCCTCCATGTTCCGCAAGCCGTTGCCCTGCCGCACGTGGGCGATATCAAAACCCTTTCCATCGTCCGAAAGCGTCATTTTCATGAGCCCTTCCGTCCCGTCAAACAAAATGTTCATGTGGCGCGCACCACTGTATTTGGCCGCGTTGTTGATGGCCTCTTTGGCGATGAGGAAGAGATTTTTCCGTTTGGCCGTGTCTAACGTTACCTGCGCCATTGTTTCAGGCCACCGAACGCTACACGCGATGTTCTTTGACTCGAGGAGCTCGGCCGCAAATTCCCGGATCTTGATGGCGGTTTGTTCGGCTGTGTCGTTCGTGGGATTGATGGACCACACAATGTCACTGATGGTTTCCATCATCTGGGACGCCTGTTGATGGATGTTTTGAATATGTTTTTGGGCCTTCGCAGGTTCGTGTAATGCCAATTGGCTCATGATGTTAATGCTGCTCAGCGCAGAACCCATGTCATCGTGCAGGTCGCGTGCAATGCTTTGTCGCATCTTTTCGATTTCCAGTTGACGTTTGATCCGGTTCATCACGCGGTAACGGTTTACCAGCAAGGCGGCAATGATGACTGCGGCCAGACCCACGATGATTGCAAGAAGGTAGTTAATCCGCTGCCGCTCTAAGGCCAGTGTGGTGAGTTGCTGATCCTTTTTTAGCAGCGCAATTTCCTGATCACGTTTATCTGCCTGATACTTTTTTTCCAGATCCTGGATCTGCATAATCACACGTTCGCCCTGCAGGCTATCTTCCAACCGGTGGTGTTGGTTTAGAAAATGAAATGCTTTTTCAAATTGTTTGCTTTGGGCGTAAAAGGCACTTAGCTGAGCATAGCTGATGGCTTGTCCGGCCAGGTCACCCGTGCGCAGGTACGTATCTAAGTTTTCCTTGAGCAACCGTTCGTCCGCCTGCACGCTTTTTTGTTGTCGTTCGGCCAGGCGAAGGCCGACTTGTTCGGAGTTGACGCGCGCCAGCAAGTCGCGGTCGTTTGTTTTTTGGGCATGCGCCAACGCCTCGTTCAGGTAGGAGGTCGCGGTGGTCAGGTCACCCTGATGCTTGTGCAGCAGTCCCAGATGGATCAAGATACTGATCTCTTCTCGGATCAGTTTCATTTCCCGCGCTCCCGCCAAGGCAGCTTTAAAAGAAGCCATTGAGTTGATATATTCTTTTCGTCCGTCATACACTTCGCCCAGCCCCATATGGGCGGTTACCAGCCCTCGCTTGTCGTTCATCGTTTGTTTCAGCGCCAGCGATTTCTCAAAGTATGTTTTGGCCTGCTCATATTGTGCGAGTTTGAGAAAGTCATTGCCCAGGCCCTGCAGGCAAAAGGATTGTCCTCGTTTGTTTTGCAGCGTTTCAAAAAGTGCCAGGGCTTGCAGGTGCGAGTCGGCCGCCCGTTGATAGTCGCCCATGCGAAAGTATAAGTTGCCCACGTTCAGAAATTGCCCTGCCCGGTTTTCGTCCGGCTTCTTCCACAACGCAATGTTAGCCAGCATGTATGGCAGGGCTTTTTTCAGTTCACCTGTTTCTTTGTAAAAGAAGCCGGCTGCCTGGTTGTAGTTGTGTTGTATCCACGTATTGTCAGGGTGCTGCTCCACCAGTTGTGCCGCCTTCGACAGGAAGTACCGGGCACTGTCGGGTTGGCCGGTTTGTAGGTTGATGGTCACCAAGTAACAAAAACCGGCACACCGCCATTTGGCCTTTTGATCTTCATCGGTCAGTTTAATGAGGTCCAGCGCCACTTGCCTGGCTTTGGGCAGGTCCCTGCGCAAGTATTCATTGGCCAGGTTGAGTCGTGTTGTTAACTCCAGCGTATCGCCTTTTTGCAGCGTCAGCACCCGGTATAAACTGTCGAGCAGCGGGGTTTGGCCGAAGCTGCTTATGCTGCCCGCGGTTGTTATGAACAGAACGGGAAGTAGCCGTACCCACATACTATCGCATACTATTTCAAAGATACGAGGTTTCGGGCCATGGGCAAGCTCCCTTCACTGCTTGGCGGCACTGGCCTGCGGCAGCCCCGGGGGTAGCGTTTCGCTTTCGCTCCTTTTTCGTAGTTTTGCTATACTTTTTAAACTTCTGATGGCCGAAAACACCTACAAGTCCAATACGTTCAAGAAACCGGAAAAAGAGAAAAAAAGCAAAGGGAGCAAGTCAAAGTCGCGGTTTAGTGTGGAGTTTTTTAAAGACCCTCGGTTTGTCCTCGCACTGGGTTTCTTTTTGATGATCGTAGCGGTATATTCATTCACCGCATTTGTGTCCTACCTATTCACCGGCAAAGCCGATCAAAGTGTCATCATGGCGCTGGGCGATGCCTCCCTGCCTGAGTCGGGGCGCGAAGTAGAAAATTGGTTGGGACTGGGGGGCGCCTGGCTCTCGCACTACATGATTTTCCGGTACTTTGGCATCTCTGCTTTTTTTGTTTCTCCCCTGTTGTTTTTACTCGGGTTCAAACTGGTGTTCAAACGCGCGTTGGTGCCGCTGTTTCCTTCCTTCGTGTTTTCGGTTTTTGCGGGCTTGTGGCTCAGTCTTTTATTGGGCTATCTCAGCTACAGTATTTCGGGCGTCACCGAGGTGGGTTTTTTAAGCGGTGGCCTCGGTTTCGAGTTGGCCAAGTTTTCACAAAGCTTGTTGGGCTGGGGCACTTTTTTGCTGCTCGGCCTCACACTGATCATTTTCATCATCTACTTCTTTAACGTGACGGCCATCTCGGCTTTTCACGTAAAGGACCCCAAGCCCATGGGCAACGATGCCTTGTTGCCGGTAGATGAAAATGAGCCGGAACCCACGTATACCGATGACCGTGACAAGTGGGTGAATAAACCCGTAGATAAAACAGAGACGAAGAAAGACGAAGAAATCGTGTTGGTGGCACCCCCGATAACTCCCCCGGCTCACGAGATCAAACTTGAGGTAACGCCCCCTACCAAAGAGGAAAAAAGCGAGGAGCCCTTGTTTTCGGTAGAGGAACCCAAAACAGAAACGGAGGCACTGGCCGAACAACTGGTGGATGAGCGGGGCGAGTACGACCCCACGCTGGATCTTAGCAGTTTTAAATTTCCTCCGCTGGAGTTGCTGAACGAATACGAAGTAAGCAAGGTGCAGGTGACGCAAGACGAACTCACCCAGAACAAAGACAAAATTCTTGCCACGCTCACCAATTTTAAGATCGGTATTACGAGCATCAAGGCCACCATCGGGCCCACCGTGACGCTGTACGAAATCGTACCCGATGCAGGCATCAAGATATCGCGCATCAAAAACCTGGAAGATGACATTGCCCTGAGTCTGGCCGCCTTAGGCATCCGCATCATTGCGCCCATTCCGGGCAAGGGCACCATTGGTATTGAGGTACCCAACAAAAACCGTGAGATGGTCAGCATCCGCTCGGTATTGAGCACGGAGCGGTTTCAAAAGACTGACAAGGAACTTCCCGTGGCATTGGGCAAAACCATCTCCAACGAGGTGTTGGTGATTGATTTGGCTAAGATGCCCCACTTGCTGGTGGCCGGTGCCACGGGTCAGGGCAAATCGGTCGGGCTCAACGTGATTCTTACATCGCTGTTGTATAAGCGCCACCCCAGCACCCTCAAGTTTGTGCTGGTCGATCCCAAGAAAGTGGAGATGTCGCTGTTCAGCAAAATTGAACGGCATTACCTGGCCAAGTTGCCCAACAGTGAAGAGGCCATCATCACCGACACGCGCAAGGTGGTGCACACGCTCAACTCGTTGTGCATCGAGATGGAGAACCGCTACGAAATTATGAAGGATGCGGGCGCGCGCAACCTGAAAGAATACAATGCCAAGTTTGTGGCACGCAAGCTCAACCCGAAAGAGGGTCATCGCTTTTTGCCCTACATTGTGCTGGTCATTGACGAGCTGGCCGACTTGATGATGACGGCCGGCAAAGAAGTGGAAACGCCCATCGCCCGGTTGGCGCAGTTGGCGCGTGCCATCGGCATCCACCTGGTGGTGGCCACGCAGCGTCCTTCGGTGAATGTGATCACGGGCGTGATCAAGGCGAACTTTCCTGCGCGCCTTTCATTCCGCGTAACAGCCAAGGTCGACTCGCGCACCATTTTGGATGCGGGCGGTGCCGATCAGCTCATCGGTCAGGGCGACATGCTGCTCTCGGCAGGATCAGACATCATCCGCCTCCAATGCCCCTTTGTGGACACGCCCGAAGTAGAAAAGATTTGCGACTTTATCGGAGCCCAGCGTGGGTTTGATTCGGCCTATTTGTTGCCCGAGTTTGAAGGCGAGGACGAAGGGGGAGCCGCCAGCGTGGATTTGAGCGAGCGAGACTCCTTGTTTGAAGAGGCAGCACGTCTGATCGTACGCAATCAGCAAGGCAGCACGTCCCTCATCCAACGGAAACTAAAACTCGGCTACAACCGGGCCGGCCGACTGATCGACCAGTTGGAGGCCGCGGGCGTGGTGGGGCCGTTTGAAGGCTCCAAGGCGCGCGAGGTTTTGATCAAAGATGAATTAAGTTTGGAACAATTATTGAATAACCTCAAGGAAAAGCATAGTCAGCCTTAATCGCCCGAAGTAATGAAAAAATGTGTTTTTGCATCCGTTTTAACGTTTTTTAGCCTGTCCGCCCTGGCCCAATACGACCCCAAGGCATTTGAAATCCTGGAGGCGATGAGTAAAAAGTACAAAAGCATCACCGCTTTTGAGGCCAACATTTCCTACACCCTGACCAACGATGTGGAGAAAATTAACGAGGAATTTAAGGGGAAGATTGCCGTCAAAGGCGACAAATTCCGGCTTTCGCTGCCCGAGCAGGAAGTGATCAACAATGGCACCACGCTGTGGACGTACCTGCCCGAAGCCAAAGAGGTAAACATCGACAATTTTGATCCCAATTCGGACGATGTAAACCCGTCCAAGATTTACGAGATCTACAAAAAAGGATTTAAGTATGTGCACCTGGGCGATGGCGCTGAGGGAGGGGTACCCTGCGATGTGGTAGACCTGGTGCCCGAAAAACGCGATGCCCAGTACTTTAAAATCCGAATGATCATTTCCAAGAAGGACAAGAGCATCCAAAGCTGGACGATGTTTGATCGCTCGGGTAATCGCTATAAATACAGCATTACCAAATTCACACCCAATGCAAAGATGGATGATGCCTATTTCACGTTTGATGCCAAGAAGTACCCGGGCGTGGAAGTGATTGATTTGCGGTATTAAGGTGGTTGGTTGCGAATTTAGGCTGAGCCACATTCGGTGTGGATTTAAGAGACACAAACGCGGTAAAAGCCATCGATCCCTATGACCAGAGCTGACCTCTTTGCGCAAATCCAGCAAAAACAATCCTATTTGTGTGTTGGGTTAGACCCCGACCTGGCGAAACTACCCCGGCATGTGCTGCGCCTGGCAGATCCCATCTTTGAGTTCAACAAGCAAATCATCGATGCCACCCACACCTTTGCCGTGGCCTATAAGCCCAACCTTGCCTTTTATGAAGCGTTGGGAGCAGCCGGATGGGAGAGCCTCCGCAAAACGATTGACTACATCCCCGAGGAGTGCTTTGTCATTGCCGATGCCAAGCGGGGTGACATTGGTAATACCTCGCAACTGTATGCCAAAGCTTTTTTTGAAACGCTGGGTGCCGATGCCATTACCGTGGCCCCGTACATGGGCGAAGACTCCGTGAAGCCCTTTGTGGGGTTCAAGGACAAGTGGGTGATTGTGCTGGCCCATACTTCCAACCCCGGGAGTCAGGATTTTCAGTTGATGCGCGATGCAGATGGCGAACTTCTCTTTGAAAAAGTGATACAAAAAACCCGTCAGTGGGCTACCCCGGATCAGTTGATGTTTGTGGTGGGAGCCACCCGTGCCGATCGCATGGCATCCATCCGCACGTTGGCGCCCGATCATTTCTTTTTGGTGCCCGGGGTGGGGGCCCAAGGTGGTGATTTGGAGGCCATCTCGCAAAAGGGCATGAATGCCCAGTGTGGTTTGCTCGTCAACGCTTCGCGCAGCATTCTGTACGCATCGTCAGGCGAAGACTATGCCGAGGCGGCAGGGGCGGAGGCAAGAAAACTCCAAACCGAAATGGCAGGCTACCTGTTGCGCTTCCGCGCCAGCGATTGACTTTCCTCATTTTGTTTTTCTACCTACCTTCGGCTGGATGTCTGAGGCATTTCTACACTATATCTGGCTGCATCAATACTTTCACCGGGCGAACCTGCAAACTCAGACAGGCGAACCCCTTCTCATCCACAAGCCGGGATTGCTCAACACCCATGCCGGGCCCGACTTCTCCGGAGCACAAATCACCATTGGAACATTGCAATGGGCAGGCAATGTCGAGGTGCATATCCGGTCGTCCGATTGGCTGCACCACCGACATCATCAAGACCAGGCCTATGAGAACGTTATCCTGCACGTGGTGTGGGAAGATGACCGCCCCGTGCAGCGACCGAATGGCACGCTGATCCCCACCCTGGCGCTAAAGGGACGGGTGGATGAGAACCTGCTGCGCGATTTTCGCAAATTGATCAACAGCGGCCAGTCCATCCCTTGTTCATCTCAGATCGGCTCGGTGCCCGGGCTGATACGGCATGCCATGCTCGACCGCGCGTTGGCCGAGCGGCTGGAAAAAAAAGGGGCCGAAGTACTTCAGCTACTCGATAGCAATACGGGCGATTGGGAAGAAACGACCTATCAGATTCTGGCACGCAACTTTGGCTTCAAAGTAAATGCCGAACCTTTTTTCCAACTGGCCAGAAATCTGCCCATGAAGCTGCTTCGCAAACACCAAAACTCGCTGCTGCAGGTGGAGGCACTGTTGTTTGGTCAGGCGGGTTTCTTAAGCACGCGCACCCGGGACGAGTACGTACAGGCTTTGCACAAAGAACATTTTTTTCTGGCCAGGAAATACCAGCTCGAAGAGAAAATGATCAGTGCCGCGCAATGGAAGTTTTTGCGTCTGCGGCCGGCCAATTTTCCAACGTTGCGCTTGGCTCAATTTGCCGCTCTGATTCAGAGCCTGCCGTCTCTGTTTTCTTCGTTGTTGGAGGTACGCACCACCCGCGCCCTCAAAACATTGCTGAATGCAGCGCCATCTGCGTATTGGCACACCCATTACCGGTTTGGGGTGAAAACGGCATCGGCTCGCGTGAGAACCCCTACGCAGATGGGCGATGACAGCGTGGCCAACATTGTCATCAACACGCTCGTGCCCCTGCTGGCAGCGTATGGTCAGCGCCAGGATGATCAAACCTACCTGGATCGGGCGGTGGATTGGTTGCAACAATTAAAACCCGAATCCAATCGCATCACGCGGCTGTGGGTGCACGCAGGCGTAGAGGCGCAGCATGCTTTTGACACGCAAGCACAAATTGAATTGTACAATCATTTTTGCCTTCAGCGCCATTGTTTGAATTGTTCCATCGGGGGCCATCTTCTCAAACCTCGATGATCGCCATGGGCATTTCGTTGGCGGTTATTTTCGCGCTGGCCTTTCGCGTAGCCGTGCGGGCATTACCGCGCCACCGCCCCGCGTTTTGGGCAGGACTGGCTGCGCGCTTGCTGGGTGGCGTGGCCGTGGGTGTCGTGTATCACTATCACTATGGGTTGGGCGATACTCTTTTGTTTTTTGAGGAGGGCGCCAAGCTGGCGCAACTGGCGGCCGACAACCCGGCCGCTTATCTTGTGCACCTGTGGGGCGGGCACGTGGACTCAGGAGGCGCGCCTTTTTATGAGCCTCGAACCGCGTTTTTTATCAAGCTCGTCAGCGTGGTCAGCCTCGTTACCTTTGCCAACTATTGGGCGGCTTCGCTCTGGTTTTCATTTGTCGCTTTTTTGTGTGCGTGGCGCCTGACCCAAGGTATTTCCACGTTGCTGCCCGAAGGGCGCGGAGCGGCCTACCTGGCTTTTTTATTTTTCCCTTCTGTTGTTTTTTGGGGCTCCGGTCTGATCAAGGAAGCGCTGGCCTTGGCAGCCCTGTTGTACCTGTCTGCTACCGTGTTGAAAATCCAGGCTCGTCAGAACGTACGGTGGAACGAGTGGCTCTTGTCGCTTGTCAGCGTATGGGTGGCGTGGAATCTTAAGTACTATTGGTGCCTTATTTTTGTGGCGGTAGCCATTTCCCTGGTGGCAGTGCAACGACTGGGCGATCGCTACCGATGGTCGGTCGCGCGGAGCTTCACGGTATGGGTGGCAGTATTTGGTATCGTGGTGATGGTGGCGTCCATGGCACATCCCAATTTTTATCCCCATCGCCTGTTTTCCGTCATTGTTGATAATTATCACGCGTTTCAACGTGCTGGAGGCCCGTCAGTGGTGACCTATCCGCACCTGCACGCCCACGTTTGGGGTGTTTTGTCCAGTGCCCCGCTGGCGCTTGTCACCGGATTGTTTCGCCCGTTTGTGTGGGAAGCGCACAACGCGCTATCGACTTTCTCAGCGATCGAGAATTTTTGGCTGTTGGCGTTTGTCGTGAGTGTGCCATACCGGCAGGTGTGGGGGAACGCTACACGTTGGCGGTTAATGATGGTGGCGGTGTCGGCTTATGTGATCTTATTGGCCGTGTTCCTGGCCCTCTCCACACCCAACCTGGGCACGTTGGTGCGCTACCGCGTGGGGTTTTTACCGTTCTTTGTTTTTTTGTTGGCATTCGCTAATCCGTGGATGCGCAAGCTAAATGAGCGGTGGATCAGGTAACGGCTGATGGTACTTTGCTACCTTTGTGGCCATGGAAAATCCAGTAATCATTTTTGGGGCAAATGCCCTGGGGCGCGTGGCCAAAGAGATCTTTGAAAGCAATGGGGTAGTGGTGTATGGTTTTTTGGATGACGATGCCCGGAAACATAAAAGCGAGATTGATGAAGTGGTGGTGCTGGGCAGCATGGATGATGACGGATTCCTGAAATTGATTGGCAAAAAATGCGAGGCGTTTGTGGCGGTGGATGATATGAAACTCAGGCGCGGACTGGTGGAAATGCTCCACGAGGTGCGACACATGCAACCGGTCAATGCCATTCACGCCAGGGCAGCGGTGTCGGCCCGCGCGTCCATCGGCCATGGAAACCTGCTCGATGCCAACGTGCTCATCGAAGTGGGTACGGAGGTAGGCAGTCATTGTCTGCTGCATAACCGGGTGGCTATCGGGGCGGAGTGCAAAATCGGCAGCTTTGTTCAGATTGGTGCGGGCAGCAACATCAATAGCAACGTGATCATTGAAGATGACGTATTCATCGGCTCCGGTGTTACCATTGTTTCGGGCGTCACGGTGGGTAAGGGCGCCCGTGTGGGCGCAGGCTCCGTAGTGATTGGCCCCGTCAAACCAAAAGAGACCGTGTTTGGCAATCCCGCGCAAGCGGTAAAAAGCTGAGCCATGCCCAAAATCAGCGAGACCGACTTGATCCTGAATCCGGATGGCAGCGTTTATCACCTCAGCCTGTTGCCCAAAAACATGGCTGACACCATCATTACCGTGGGCGACCCCGGCCGCGTGTACATGGTGAGCCAGTTTTTTGAAGACGTGGAGTTTGAAATGAATAAGCGCGAGTTTATTACGCACACAGGCACCTACAACGGCAAGCGTGTGTCGGTAATCAGTACCGGTATTGGCACCGACAACATTGAGATCGTGTTGAACGAAATAGATGCGCTGGTAAACATCGACTTGAAAACTCGCGAGGTTAAGACGCGCAAGCGTAAACTAAAAATCATCCGACTGGGCACTTCGGGGGCCCTTCAAGAGGATATTCCGCTCGGCAGCCACTTGGTCACCGACTATGCCGTGGGGTTGGACAACCTGATGACGTTTTATGATTTGCCGATGAATGACTTCGAGGCCGGTATCGCGCATGATCTCCAACGCAAGGCGCGACTCCCCTTTATGCCTTATGTCGTTCGCGGCTCTGAGGAGCTGCGGGTACAAATTGGAAAAGACATGATCACCGGCAACACCGTTACCTGTCCGGGTTTCTATGCCCCGCAAGGCCGGCAGTTGCGCGTGCCCATCCGTTTTCCGCAACTCATTGAAGACCTGAACTACTACCACAAGGGCGATTTCTGGCTGACGAATTTTGAAATGGAAACCAGCGGCTATTATGCCATGGCCCGCTTGCTTGGCCACGAGGTGTTGAGCGTAAACGCCATTATCGCCAACCGAATCAAAAACAAGTTTGTCAAGAATCCCAACAAAGTAGTGGAGTCCTTGATCAAAAAAGTGCTGGAGGCCCTTTAAGCCGTGGTCATGCTCTCCATCCGCATGATGTGGCGCGCGGCCCGCAGCGGATCATCGTTGTAGAAGCCCGAGAGCACGCGGTGTGCAATCTGCTCAATCACCAACTCATCATCGCTTTTTCCCTCCTTGCCGGTCCAGTACACCCGCTGGGGGTGCTTGCGCATGTCGTCTACGTAGGCCTTGGCGCGGTTGTATTGCTCATCGGTAAATGTAATGGTAAAGCAAGCTTTTACTTTGGTTTCCATAGGTCTGTTTTTGTGTCAAATTTCAATAGTCATGCCAATAAAACACGCAAATTTTCAACAGAAAGCAACTGAAAATCAAGCAGATGACCGTTTGCGGGCACTCCTGTCCGCGCGCGGAACATTTTTGGTACCTCGTTTGTCTTTATCATTGCCTCTTAGTTTTTTGCTACCCCAATGCGCAAGTTTACCGTCCATACGCTTTCCAATGGCATCCGCGTGGCCCACAGCCGTGTGGGGGCTACGCGCATTGTCCATTGCGGCATTATGCTCGACATCGGGAGTAGGGATGAAAGCACTGAAAATCAAGGAATTGCGCATTTTTGGGAACACATGGCCTTTAAGGGCACCCGCAAACGCAAGTCCTTTCACATCCTCAACCGGCTGGAATCGCTCGGGGGTGAGCTAAACGCCTTTACCGACAAGGAGCGGATTTTATTCTACGCGTCCCTGCGCGATGAGTACTTAGAGCGCGCCATCGAATTGCTGACCGACATCACGTTTGATTCCATCTTTCCTAAGCACCAGATTGAGAAAGAACGGCAGGTGATCCTGGAAGAGATGTCTATGTATGATGATGACCCGGACGACTCTTTGCAAGATGAGTTCGATGCCGTAGTCTTTGGCGATCATCCGCTGGGTATGAACATCTTGGGTCGGCAGGAAACGGTGCGCACATTTCGCAGGCGCGACTTCACCGAGTTTGTGCGCAGCCACATGGACACTGGCCGCATTGTGTTTTCATGTGTCGGCAACGTGCCTTCGGAATTGGTGGTGCGCCTGGCGGAGAAATACCTGGGGCGCATCCCGAAAATGAAGGCCCGCCAGCGCAGAAAAAAATTCACCGGCTACAAGCCGCGGCTCATTGAACTCAAGCGACCAATCAAACAGGCGCGTGTAGCCATTGGCCGCCCGGCTTTTTCCATCAAAGACAACAGGCGCGGTGCCTTTCTTATGCTAACCAATATTTTGGGTGGACAAGGCATGAACTCGCGATTGAATATGGCCCTGCGCGAAAAGTATGGGTTTGTGTATTCGGTAGGGGCCAACTATGTGCCCTACACCGATACGGGCCTGTTCAACATCACCTTTGGCACCGACCCGGCACAGGTGCAGAGAAGCATCGAGTTGGTGGATCAGGAAATGGCCAAGCTGCGCAGGGAGCCGCTGGGCAAAAAACAATTGGCGGCCGCCAAAGAGCAGATGTTGGGGCAGTTGGCGATGGCAGCCGAAAGTCACATGGGTTTTATGATGCAAATGGCCCGAAACTTATTGGACAGCGGTGACATCATACCCCTAAACGATATGTTCAAAGAGATTAAGGAAATGTCAGCCGAGCGTCTGCAAGAAGTAGCCTATAACATGTTTCGCGAAAGCCGCATGAGCTACCTGACCATGATGCCCGAAACGGAGGGATGATCGACTCACGCATACAAGCCTACTGCGAGGCACACACCACGCCCGAGGGCAAAATCCTAAAAGATATTGACCGCGACACGCACGCACACGTGCTCATGCCGCGCATGCTGTCGGGCCATTTGCAAGGCCGCTTGTTGGCCATGATTAGCCACATGGTAAAACCGCGCTGTGTGTTGGAGATTGGCACGTACACCGGCTATTCCGCATTGTGTTTGGCCGAGGGTCTCGCCCCGGGCGGCAAGGTCATTACGCTCGACAAGAATGAAGAATTGGAGGCACGCGTGCGCACGGCCTTCGCCACGGCTGGCATGGAGGAGCATATCGACTACCGGATAGGCGATGCGCGGGCCATCATCCCCACACTACATGAGGTATTCGATCTCGTGTTTATTGATGCCGACAAAGAAAGCTACAGCTTGTACTTTGATTTGGTGATAGACAAAGTACCCAGCGGCGGGTATTTGATTGCCGATAACATGCTGTGGAGTGGAAAAGTAGTGGAGCCCCAACCTGATAAAGACACGCGGGCCTTACTTGATTTCAATCAAAAAGTACAACAGGATGCGCGTGTCGAAAATGTGCTGCTACCCGTGCGCGATGGGTTGATGGTAATGCGTAAGAAGTAATCAGAAGAAAAAAACGAGGCTGCCGCAAAGCGGCAGCCTCGTTTTTATTTTCATGCAACTACAGGGCTTCAAGCGCAATGGCGCTCACGTCTTTTTGTTTCACCAGTTCGTTGAATTTGGGAACGCGGTCCTTAAATATAGCATCCAGGGCGCGAAGCTGGCCATCGATTTTTTCAGTCACCTCTTTGTACACATCCTTTACCTGTGCTGAGGGAGGAAAATCAGAGCCATCTGTTTCTCCACTAAGTGCAGCGAGCTTATTATTCAGGCGCACAGGAAAATTCAGCGGATCTTGGCCACTCCGGTTTTTGGTTTGATACAGCGCTTCTTCAATTTTTTTCATATCGTCCAACATACCTTTAGCCAGCTCCGTCACATCTTTCATATCTGCCTTGCCCTTCATCGGTTCGGTGACACGGTTGATTTGCTCGCGTGCGGTACGGATTTTTTTGATGGCTTTATGCGTTTCCGTCACCTTGTCACGCACCATCAGTTGAAAAGTGACCTGAGCCTTGATGTCGTCTAACGTGCCACTGGTGCGCGGGTCTTTCACCACGTCAAATTCAGTTTCCTGCGTTTTGCCGTTTACGGTCAGTCGTGCTTTGTACGTACCCGGTGCTACCTTCGGACCTGTCAGGCTGGCTGCCCACATGATCAGGCCGTCAAACCCTTCGGCATCGGCATAGCGCATGTTCCAATTAAACTTGTTCATACCGGGCTTTATTTTCATCGCCTCTTCTTTGGCCTTTTTGTCGGGCTTGGTCGCGTACTTTTTGATTAACGTTCCGTTGGCCTCCATAATTTCCAGCGAAGCGATGGCTTGTGTGGTGTCTTTCAGGTAAAAGTGGATCATCACGCCATTGGGGTGATTTTTTCCTTCGCTTTTCGGGGCTCCGCGCCAGCCGCCCGCGCCTCCGTTCATTCGATAACTGGACATGGGCTTATAGAGGTGAAAATCCGATTTGGCGATGGTTTCGTTGAGTTGGTGCAACGGGGTCAGATCATCAATCAACCAAAAGCTTCGCCCTTGCGTGGCGGCAATCAGGTTGTTGTTTTTGATGGTGAGGTCGGTAATGGGCACGGTGGGCAGGTTCAGTTGAAACGGTTTCCAACTGTTGCCATCGTCAAACGAAATATACATGCCGTACTCAGTGCCTGCATACAACAGGCCGGGTCGATTGGGGTCTGCGCGCAACACGCGGGTGAAGTGAGGCGCTTTAATGCCGTCCGTGATCTTCGTCCATGTTTTGCCATAGTCCTTTGACTTGTACAGATATGGTTCGTAGTCGCCCAGCTTATACCGGGTGCCGGCCACGTACAGGCTGCCTTTGGCGTGCGGGTCAAACTCCACGCTGTTAAACATCATCCAGTCGGGCATCCCTGTGGGTGTGATCTTACTCCAGCTTTTTCCGCCATCGCGTGTGAGGTGCAGCAGGCCATCGTCCGAGCCGGCCACGATCACGTCTTTCTCATAGGGAGATTCGCCCACTGCGAAGATGGTGCAATAGTATTCCACGCTTGTGTTGTCTTTGGTGATTGGCCCTCCGGAAGGCCCCATCTTGCTTGCATCGTTTTTGGTTAGGTCGGGACTGGCCAATTCCCACGAAGCCCCTTCGTTGTAGCTGACGTGCAAGTGCTGCGAGGCCGCGTACAATTTTTTCGGATTGTGGGGCGAAAAGAATATGGGGAAGTTCCACTGGAAGCGATACTTCGCGCCTTCGGCCCCGTGGCCCATGGGGTTATCGGGCCAGGGGTTGATGTTGCGCTCTTCGCCCGTGGTGTGATTTACGCGCGTGAGGAAGCCATCGTAGCTACCGCCATACACCACATCGTTGTTCAGCGGGTCTACCGCGATGTGACCGCTTTCGCCTCCGGCCGTGGGCTCCCAGTCACGTTCGCCAATGGAGAAGCCATCTGTGCGGTGCGCCACCCGCAAGGTGGAGTTGTCCTGCTGCGCTCCATAGATGCGATACGGAAAGGCATTGTCCGTGGTCACGCGATAAAATTGTGCCGTGGGTTGGTTGTGATAGGTAGTCCAGTTATCGCCTGCATCAAACGACACTTGCGCGCCACCGTCATCGGCAATGATCATGCGCTGGTTGTCCTCCGGGGCGATCCACAAGTCGTGGTGGTCGCCATGTGGGGCATTGTAACTTTGAAAGCTGCGGCCTCCGTCTTTTGAACGGTGGTAGGAAACGTTGAGCACATAGACGATGTCTTCTTCTTTGGTGTCGGCATAAATCCGGGTGTAGTACCAGGCGCGCTGGCGCAGGTTGCGGTCGTCATTCATCTTGCGCCAAGTCTTGCCGGCATCATCCGAGCGGTAAACGCCTCCGTTGTCGTTTTCAATAATGGCGTACACGCGGTTGCTGTTGGCAGGCGACACAGAAACTCCCGCGATGCCCCAGACACCTTTTGGCAGTCCTTCGTTTTGGGTAATGTTGGTCCACGTATCGCCACCATCGGTGCTTTTCCACAACGCGGATCCCTCGCCACCACTTTCAAGACTGTAAGGTGTTCTCCGTACGCGCCAGGTGGTAGCGTACAAAATCCGGGCATTGTTGGGGTCAAAACATAGATCCACGGCCCCTGCATCGGCATTGGCAAAGAGTTTGCGTTCCCAGGTCTTGCCACCATCGGTCGAGCGGTACACACCACGTTCTTCGGACGACTTGAATAAATCGCCCATGACGGCTGCGTATACGAGGTCGGGATTTTTCGGGTGGATGCGTATGCGCGAGATATGCTTTGAGTCCTTCAGACCGATCGGGCTCCAGGTTTTGCCGGCATCGGTGGATTTGTACATGCCCGTGCCGGACGATACATTGCCGCGCACCGTCTTCTCTCCTCCACCCACATAGATGACGTTATTGTCCCACTCGCTCACGGCTACCGCGCCAATGGAGCTCCCGAAAAACCCATCAGAAATATTTTCCCAGGAGTTACCAGCATCGGTGGTGCGCCATACGCCCCCGCCTGTGGAGCCAAAATAAAAAAGATTGGGTTTGCCCGGCACGCCTGCTACAGCCGCAGAGCGGCCCCCGCGATAGGGTCCGATGCTGCGCCATTCGAGGGCATGGTACAGTTTTTCGTCATAACTGACGGTAGCCTTGGCCGGAGCGGTCGCCTTTTTCTGCGCTTCCGCGACAACGACCAAACCACAGGCCAGAAGAGAAAAGAAAAGAAATTGCTTCATGTGAGGATGTTTTGGCTACGAGATAGCAAATAGTTGAAGAGAGGAAGGCGGGATTTTGATGAGTGGCCTAATTTGGAAAGGTGAGGAGGGCCAGGTCCGGCATTGACTGGTAGACGAGTCAATTTCAGTCAATTTTGACTTACTTTCAAGGCAAAAAGCGCACGTCAATGAATGACAAATCCCTCCGTCCTTTTTTCAGCGTACCAGTGATCGTGGCGGCCCTCGGCTATTTTGTGGACATCTATGACTTGCTGCTGTTCACCATCGTCAAGGCCCCAAGTCTGCGAGGCGTGGGTGCCACCGATGCCACCATGCTGGCCGACAGTACAAAAGTCATCAACTGGCAGATGGTGGGGCTGTTGTTGGGGGGTATTTTGTGGGGGGTGCTGGGTGACAAACGCGGGCGGCTGTCCGTACTTTTTGGTTCCATCATTCTATATTCGGTAGCCAACTTTATTACCGGCTTTATCCAAACCGTGGATCAGTATGCCTGGTGTCGCTTTGTGGCGGGGTTGGGCCTGGCAGGCGAATTGGGAGCCGGCATCACACTCGTAAGCGAACTCCTGCCACAAAACAAACGCGGCATAGGCACTTCGCTGGTGGCGGGCATTGGCCTGAGCGGAGCCGTGGTAGCCTATTATACCTTTCAATTCACAGACGACTGGCGCCTGTGTTATAAAATTGGCGGAGCGCTGGGTATTCTGTTACTCTTTTTGCGCGTTAAGGTGGCCGAATCCGGCATGTTTACACAGGCGAAAGCCAGCGGTGCCGTGCGGGGCGACTTTCGCATGTTTTTTACCAACGCCACCCGGTTCAAGAAATATGTGCTGGCCATCCTCATCGGGTTGCCCACGTGGTATGTCATTGGTATTTTGGTGAACCAGAGCGACAAGTTTGGCGAGGCCATGTTCGGCAGTAAAACCATCGACTCGGGGCGCTCCATCATGTTTGCGTATGCCGGTATAGCCGTAGGCGATATAGCTGTGGGGCTGCTAAGCCAGTATTTCAAGAGCCGGAAAAAAGCGCTGTTGACATTTTATTTGCTTTCCATCGTTTCACTCATCTTCTTTTTTAGCCCGGGAAATCATACGGATACCACTATGTATGCCGTGTGCCTGGCGCTGGGTTTTAGTACGGGCTTTTGGGCCATTTTTGTCACGATGGGGGCCGAACAGTTTGGCACCAACCTGCGAGCCACGGCTGCCACCACCATCCCCAACATGGTGCGGGGCGCGTTGCCCCTCATTAATTTGTTGTTCCTGAACCTGTTTCAAAAAGCCTGGGGTTGGCCGTTGGTGGAAAGCGGGATGGTGACCGGCCTTGTTACCTTGTGCATTACGTTGGTTGCCTTTTATTTCACCGAAGAAACCTTTGAAAAAAACCTGGATTTTACCGAGCAGGACTAACTCGCATTTCCACGCTTCGCGCGACAAACACCTTATATGTAAGGTTTTTCTACATACGGCTGATTTCGCGCAAAGACGAGCGCTTACCTTTGTGTCAAGGTTTGATGGTATGGTTTGGTTTCGTTGGCTGATTTGCCTGGCCGGGAGTTGGGTGGTTACACACAGTTTGCAAGGGCAAAACGCACGGGTGGTGGATAGTTTGCGACAACGATTGGCCATCTCCACCGGGCACGACCGATTTGAAACACTCACCTGGCTGGGGTTTGAGTACCGGTATTCGTATCCCGACAGTACTATTCAATATTGCCACGAAGCGTTTGAACTCGGTAGGCAACTCCAACTGCCAAAAAATCTTTCGCGCCCGCTCAGCTTCATTGGTTTAGCCTACACCAGCAAGGGGCAATTTAAAGAAGCCTTAGATTATCATGAACAGGCCGTCCTGTTGGCCACCGAGCAGACAGATTCCATCCAATTGGCGCATGGCCTTAATAACCGCGGACGCATGTTTTTTGACTATGGGAGTCTGAGCCGCGCCTATGATGATTTTTCGCGTGCCGAGAAAATCTTTGTGAGCATTCAGGACAAGTCCGGATTGGCCTATGTGTATCGAAGCCTGGCCAACGTATTCAAGTCGCAGGGCGACCATGCCAGGGCGCTTGAAATGAGCGGCAAGGCGTATGCGCTGCGGGCCGAGTTTGGCAGTACGCGCTCAGTTGTCTCCTCGCTGATGGAAATGGCGCTCTTGTACCAGACCACGGGCGACCATGGCAAGGCGTTGATCCGGCTGGCGCAAGCCGACTCGATCCTCAACGAACAAACCGACAACATAACCCGCGTGGAATTGGACATTGCCACAGCCGAGATTTTATGGAATAACCGCCAGTCCGAGGAGGCCTTTCAGAAAACACAGCACGTGTTGCAGGCGCTCGATGAAATCTCGCGCGACAATAACCAGCGCATTTATGTGCGTGCCCGTTTGTTGCAGGGCGATTACTTTCAGTTGAAAAAGGAACTCGTGCAGGCTTCGCGCATTTTTGAAGAAGTGATCTCGGCCGCGCGCCCCGCAGGCATGGCACAACCTGAGTACGAAGCGGCTGTGCGGCTGGCCGCCATCTACAACACACAAAAAAACTATGCACGCGCCAATGAGTATGAACAGTTGGCCAGTCTGTTAAAGTCGCGCCTCGAAAACAAAGATCTTCTCCGCCAGATCGAGCGCCTCGAGTTTCAGCTTCAACTGGAAGCCAAAGAGCAGGAGAATGTGCGACTGAAGAACGAGCGCGAGCGGGCGGAAGCGTTGATCGGCAAACAACGCATTCAAAACATCTTGTTATGGACGCTGCTGGGCTCTATTGTGGTGATGGTGATATTGCAGCGATACTATGCTCACCGACAGCGCAACACGAATCGACTGTTGGGTGATCAAAACCGCCAGTTGGCGGACCTCAACCGCGAGAAGGACACCCTGCTCAGCATCGTGGCGCATGATTTCCGATCGCCCCTGAACCAAATACGCGGCCTGGTGCAGTTGATCGAGATGGAAGGCAGCCTCAACGAAGCGCAGAAAGGATACATTCAGCACGTGCGCAAAACCACCCAATCGGCCGCTGACCTGATTACCGATTTGCTGGACGTTTCTTCGCTGGAGGCAAAGGCGCAGCCGGTCGTCAAAACGCAGGTGGATCCTGTGGTGGCGGTGGGCGAACGCCTGAAAGTATGGGAGCCGGCCGCGCAGGCCAAAGAAATCGACCTGCGGTTTGATTATACCCCGATAGGGTTGGTGCCCATGGACGAAAACTACCTGGGCCGCATTGTGGACAACCTCGTGTCAAACGCCATCAAGTTTTCCACGCCTCGGAAAGAAGTGCGCGTTGCGATTGCGCGCGAAGGAAACGAATTGGTACTGCACGTGCGCGACCAGGGGCCTGGTTTTTCGCAGGCCGATCAGACGCGCCTCTTTGGGAAGTTTACCAAACTGAGCGCGCGGCCCACCGCAGGCGAAAGTTCCAATGGCCTGGGGTTGGCCATCGTCAAAACACTGGTCGATCGCTTGAAAGGAACAATCGTGCTGGCCGCCACCTCGCCAAAGGGCAGCGCGTTCACCGTCCGCATACCCCTCTGACAGAACAGGAAAATAATTCCTGACTACGGTTGCGTTACTTTCAGATTTCCTTCTTTATCTTCCGCAAGTAACGCGCCTGATGGAACCTTTCTATCGCTATTTTACCGGTCGTTTTGCGAACCCCTCGCAACAGGCCATCGCCCGCACGGTGATCCGCTTTTCGTTCACAGAGGCGTTTATCTCATTGGCGTATGGCCTCTTGCATCCGTGGCTCGGGTTTCATGTGCCGCGTATTTTTTTCTTTGCGTTTTCACTGGTCATCGTTGCCGGACTTTGGCTTTTTCGTACACGCCTGCCATTGGCCGTGTTGGCCCACGCATGTATAGCCGTGATGTGGGGTGGTTTTTGCCTCGGCATTGCTTACTCCGGAGGAGTATTTTCGCTGGTGCTGCCGTGGCTGGTACTCATGCCCCTGATGGCCAACCTGCTGGTGGGCTTGCCGGCTGCGCGGGTGTGGACGGCCGTGTCTGCGCTATCGGTGGTCTTCTTCTTTTTTTTCTTTAAGGACGCGCAGCCCAATGCAGACGCGGGCGGAGACCTGCGGGCCGTGCTGGCGCACGTAGGCTTGGTAGCGATTGTTTTTTTGTTTTCGTACCTGTTTTATCGTGACCAGGTGTCGTTGCTCAACCAGGTCAAAGAGAAAAATGAGTCGCTGGTGCAGCAAGAGAAAGAAATACGGGCGCAGAACGAGACGCTCCAAAAGCAGCAGTACGAAATTCAATCGCAAAGCGACTTTATCCAACGCCAAAATACACTGCTCATACAGCAGAACGTACGCATCGACAAAGTGAACGACCTACTCACGATGCGTGTGAACGAAATCGCCGAACGCTCACGCCTGTTGGAGCGCCACTGGAAAACGCTGCTGGCGATCTCCAAAAGCCGCGCCATCAACGTAGGAAACTTTGATGATGCCATCCGGCACATTACCCGCGTGGTGTCCGAGAGCCTTCATACCGAGCGGGTAAGTATCTGGGCCTATCAACCTGATCGCAAGAGTATCTCGTGTTTGGTATTATACGATGCCCTGAGCCTGCGGCACTGTGCTGAAGAGGAACTGCTGCTCGAAAAATTCCCGCGCTACTTCGAGGCGTTGGAGAAACAGGATGTGATTCCGGCCGACAATGCCGAAGAAAATCCACAAACATTTGAGTTTCGCGACAACTACCTCCGCCCGCGCCATATCGTATCCATGATGGATACGCCCTATTTCATCGATGGAAAACTGGCGGGCGTGTTGTGCTGCGAGAGCGTGGATACCCAACGACATTGGTCGCCCGAAGATATTTTGTTTGCCCAATCCCTGTCTGATATCATCTCGCTGGCCTACCGCGCCAGCCAACGAAGAGACTATGAAAGCCGCTTGCGCCAAAACAGCCGCGAAATTGAAAAGATCAATCAAAGCTTAGAGCAGCGGGTGCAGGAGCGAACGGCTGAGTTGGAAAATCAAAATAAGCAGTTGGCCGAATACGCTTTTATCAACTCGCACCTGCTGCGCGGTCCGCTCAGCCGCCTGATGGGCCTCATCAACCTGATCGAGCTGGCGAAGATTGAGGAGAGCGACAAGGAGTTAGTTAGTCACCTGAAAGGATCAGCCCATGAGTTGGACGAGGTGGTTCGAAAAATCAGTCAGGCCATTGCCGAAGGCAAAAAAATCCACCGCGACAACGTAGGCCCCGATGCCGGTTAGCCAATCGCCTGTGCCAGGTCGTCAATCAGGTCACTCGCGTCTTCCACGCCCACGCTCAAACGAATCAGTGAATCAGAGAGTCCGTTTTTGTGACGCTCTTCTCTGGGAATGCTGGCGTGCGTCATCGAAGCCGGGTGGTTGACTAACGATTCTACACCGCCCAGCGATTCGGCCAACGAAAAAAGATGCACGCTTTTCATGACTCGCGCAGCATTTTCGAGACGGTCGTCTTTCAGCGTAAACGACAACATACCACCAAAATCGCGCATTTGCTTTTTGGCAATGGCATGGTTGGGATGATCTTCAAACCCGGGCCAGTACACATGCGCTACCTTGGGGTGCGACCGCAGAAAGTGCGCCACCTCACGACCGTTTTGGCAGTGACGTTCCATGCGCAAGTGAAGTGTTTTGATACCGCGCAGTACCAAGAATGAATCTTGCGGGCCGGGCACGGCCCCGCACGCGTTGGCGATGAACGCCAGGTCGGTATACAGCTTTTCGTCATTGACCACCAACGCTCCCATGATCACATCGCTGTGACCACCCAGGTACTTGGTCACCGAGTGCATCACCATGTCGGCACCTAAATCCAACGGATTTTGCAGATACGGGGAAGCGAACGTATTGTCAACGGCCACGCGAAGCCCGTGTTTTTGGGCCAACGCCACACATGCGGCAATGTCGATGATGCGCATAAGCGGGTTGGACGGTGTTTCGAGCCACAGTAATTTGGTTTTTGGCGTGATGTATTTTTCGGCTTCGAGAATGTTACTCAAGTCCACAAAGTGAAAGACAATGCCGAAACGCTCGTACACGCGTTTGAATAGCCGGTAGGAGCCACCGTACAAATCATTGCTGGTGATCACTTCATCGCCCGGATTTAGCAGGCGGATCACCGCATCGGTGGCGCCCATGCCGGAAGAAAAGCAAAGTCCAAACCGGCCATTTTCCAAGGCCGCGATGCTGTTTTGCAAACTGTTGCGTGTGGGGTTGGCGCCCCGGGCATAAGCATAGCCTTTGTGCTGACCGGGGCCCTCCTGCACGTAGGTGCTGGTTTGGTAGATGGGTGTCATGATGGCACCGGTGGTTGGGTCGGGGGCTACCCCTGCGTGAATGGCTTTTGTACCAAATTTCATGGGCACTTGAATTTTTTGGATGTTGCTGCCTCCCCTAAAAGGGGGATTTTTGCAAGTATACGGGATATTGGTCGCTTGCAGATACCCGAAAAGGTCACTTCGGCCTGATTTTTATTATTAACTTCGTCACAGCATCTACACCCCAACTACCCATGAAGAAGATACTACCGTTTCTTTTTGTCTTAGGTCTTTTTTCGATTGGAACACAGGCACAGAATTCGGTGGGCATTGGCACCGCCACGCCCAACAACAAAGCTGTGCTGGATTTGGTTTCGCCTGGCAACAACCAAGGATTGTTGGTGCCGCGGATGACCACCGGGCAGCGTACGGCAGCGACCTTCACCAGCACCCTCGGCCCGAGTGAAAATGGGTTGATGGTATACGATTCGGATGAACAACGATTTTACTTTTGGCAGTCCAGTCAATGGCGGGCGGTGCGCAGTTCTCCGCAAGATCTTTTACTCACCGGTAACGTCCTTACGATCACCGATAATCCCGCGGCCACGCCAATTAATCTCTCCGCCTTCACCGGAACCAACACAGACGATCAGGTACTGAACTACAATCCAGCCACGGGAGTCATCTCGCTGACGCGCTTGTCCGGGGCACCGTATACGTTTACCATCTCTGCGCTGGGTGCTGCAGGAGGCGACCTGACGGGCAGCTATCCGAATCCAACCGTGGCCACCGGGGCGATTACCAGCGCCAAGATTTTAGATGGTGGGGTGGCCACGGCCGATTTGGCCGATGGCGCGGTAACGTCTGCGAAGATCGCGGATGGCGCCATTGGTACCGCAGATCTCGCGAACGGTGCGGTCACCGATGCGAAAGTAGCCGGTGGATTGTCGGTGGCCAAGCTTACCGCGGGCACGGCCAATCAAGTTTTGACAACGGTATCAGGTGTGCCCACGTGGGCAACGCCCGTGTTGGGCGGCACCGTTACCAGTATTGCTACGGGCGCTGGCCTTACCGGTGGCCCTATCACCACCACGGGTACGATTGCGCTGGCCAACACTGCGGTAGCCGCGGGTTCCTATGGGTCCGCCACTAATGTGGCCACATTTACGGTCGATGCACAGGGCCGCCTTACAGCCGCAGCAAACGTCCCGATTACGGGCGTGTCACCTGGTGGTGGTGCAGGAGGCGACCTGACGGGCAGCTATCCGAATCCCACGGTTGGCACGGGTGCA
>CAZGFJ010000013.1:0-42862 GCA_964524935.1 uncultured Ohtaekwangia sp. | reverse complement strand
TGAAGGTCACACTCGTGCCCGCACAGATCGCAGTCGCGCCCGCACTCAGCGTGGGAGTGGGTAAAGGATTAATTGTAATTGTGGTGACGTCCGTATCAACGATGCCGTTGGCGTCCCAGACGGTTAGCGTATAGGTTTGGTTCGCGGTGAGTGTTGCCACAGGATTAGCAATATTCGTGGCACTAAGACCCGTAGCCGGGCTCCAGGAAAATACATAAGGTCCGTCACCGCCCACCACGTTAGCATTCAGGTTCACGGGCGTGCCACTGCATACGGTTACACCACCACCTGCGATCGAGGAATTCAAAACGATCCCCGTGATTCCGGTGAAGACATTTTCAGCGGGCGCAGGCGACAAGGCCGCACCGGCAGCGGTAAGGGTCGTTCCGGACAATGCGGAAAACGGTACCCACGGATTGGTACTTTGATTAAAGACTCCGGAAAGTTGCGCAGCGTTGATATTGGCCACGGTCCCCACCACGTCAGCTGAGACAAAGGTCGCTGTAATGGTTGCCACCCCGGACGTAATACCTGTTTGGGAGACATCCCAATAGCGGGTCAGGTAGTTTGACGCGCTGGCATTATTCGGGTGTTTGGAGTCATATACAGTGACCGCTACTGAAGCAGGAAAGCCGCTGCCCGCGGTTAAATTCACAGTGATGGGCGAATAATCGAGCGTACTGACATTATCGCCAATGGGAAAAGCAAATGAACCAAGACCCGCAAAGACTTTCACGAGTCGATCACCTCCCGAAGCAATAATCATACGCGATGCCGAAGGCCCTGCAATCGAGACCGTGGCCGCAGACCCGAGGGTCAATGTGTGACCATTCAAAAGAAGATTTCCGTTCGTTATGGTCAATACTCCATTTACAGTCACCGGCCCGCTCAACGATGCCTGACCTGACGACTGATCAATGACCAGATTTTGATACACCCCTGCTCCTACCGCTTGCCCTGCTCCGTTATATGTTACCGTGCCGGTGGTAATGGCAAACCCATTTGAGGGGCCCGCGAACTGAATAGTCCCACCGGTATTATCAAGCGTTCCACCTACCGAAAGCGTGTGGGTACCCATGTTAAATACCGCGCTATTCGTGAAATTATTGGTGACGGTTACCGGACCCACGGCATTCTTCTGATCCGCTCCGCTGGATGTTAACCGATGATAGGTAACAGAGGCGACACTTTGGCTTGTCGCTCCGTTAAAATGAACGGTGCCCCCATTGTTGGAAAATGAGCCTGCGTTGGTAAAATTTCCGGCCAGCGAAAGCGTGCCCGAGGTTGAGGTGAATGTACCCGCATTGATCGATAAGCCCGCCAGCGTAACCGCATTTGACCCAAAGGCCAAAACCCCTGCGCCCGCCTTTGTCAAGTTAAAGCCGCCACCCGAAACCGTCCCACCAACGGTGAGCGTGCCCGCGTTTACCGTTATCTGACGATTGGCGTTTAACGTGACTAGGCCGTTGCCCAGATTCAGACTCTGCGTGCCCCCAAATACAAAATCGCCATTCCAGGCCTGTGGATAGTTGAGTGTGGTGATTGCCCCTCCTGTAGTGTTGTCGATGATTCCTCCATTGATAACAAATGTGCCGCCAACAGCGCCAAGGGCGCTGGCGCTGTTGACGTTCACCCTACCTGCCGCCAGCACCAATCCACCCGAAAACGTATTCGAACCGGACAATGTCAATGCCCCTACCCCTGCTTTGGTTAACGTAAAAGACCCTGATACTGCGCCAGCAACCGTTAGATCACCGGCATTGACGGTTACTTGGCGATTGGAGGACAATGTCACATTGCCGGCCCCTAGGGATAAATTCTGTGTTCCGATGAATGTGAAATCTCCATTCCAGTTTTGAGGATAGTTGGCTAACGTGAGAGGTCCTCCTGTGGTATTGTCAATAGATCCACCATTAATAACGAATGCCGAGGCTGTGGATCCTAAGGCATTCGAAGTATTGATCTGTAGCGTGCCTGCCGTTAGGGTTGTTCCTGAATGGGTACTGACACCCGCTAGGGCCAATGCCCCAGAACCGGCCTTGGTTAATCTAAACGCGCCCGAAAGATTGCCGCCCACCACGAGCGTAGATGCGGCAACAGTTACGATACGATTGGCGTTGATGGCAACGGCACCGTTGCCCAAATTCAAATTATTCGAGCCGACAAACGTAAAATCACTATTCCAGTTTTGCGCATTGTTGGTGGTTAGTGTGACCGGGCCACCACTGGTATTGTCCAAGGCACCACCGGACAACTGCAATGTGCTTGTGCCCAGCGCGTTGGAGCTATTTATAGCCAACACCCCTGCCGCCACTGTAGTTGTGCCGGAATAGGTATTCGCACCCGACAGCGCGAAGACCCCTATGCCTGTTTTGGTCAAACTGACCGTCCCCCCTCCGTTTTGAATAATGCCTGAAAATGAAGTCGATGAGTTATCCCCGCCCACCGTCAACACCGCAGCGCCTGCGGTGTTGGAGCTCACAAGGCCTCCGCCCGACAACGAACCAATGGTCTCGTTGTTGCCGTTGAGGTCGAGCAATGTGTTAACTACTACTGCGCTACCATCCGGAATCGCTCCACCCGCAGCCGCCACGCGAAGCGTGCCCTGGGTGACGGTGGTGGTTCCGACATAGGCATTGGAGCCGTTGGCCAAATTCATCGAGCCATCACCGCTCTTCACGAGTCCGCCCGTGCCGGTGATGGCACCTGTCACATTCAAATCGGGAATGGTGGCAGGGATATCATTCACTATAAAGGTTCTGCTACTACCGCCCATATTGATCGGTACGGCAATAAGGGCCACCGTGGAACTGCCGCTGGTGGTTACGTTGCCTGCGAGGGTTAATGTACCCGAACCCGTAATGGACGAGCCATTCAAACTTACAGTGCCAGCCGTGACACCGTTACTTCCCATGGCAAATGTGCCGTTAAGAACATTCAGCAAACCGGTCACGGTAACCGAAGACGATAAACTGACACCACTCGCATTGTCCAAGACCAACTCATTGACAGTCGAAGGCAATCCACTGCCTGTCACCTGGGCCACTGAGCCGATGTAATGGTAATTGGACGTGGCCGGGAATACCCTGGTCCCCGCTACCTGTATCGCCCCTGATAACGTGGGACTGGTAGTGATGCCGTTGGCCGAAGCGACCCGCAAAGTTGCCCCCGATCCTAGTATGAAGTTACTGTCGAATCCGGACGTGGATACGTTGTCGCGCACCAGGCCGGTGGCGGTGATTGTCATGACGCCATCGTTTTGAACAAATCGATTCGTGCTTCCCGAGGTAATGTTCAGCGTACCTGCCACCGAACTTGTACTGGTGGATGATAAGATCAAATTGATCCGATAACCGGAACCATCGATGCCCAAGGTCAGCGTCTCGGAGGCAGCAATGGAAAACGAACCCGTTACCGTTAGCGATGAAACGTCTGCAGGGGCGGTACTTCCGAACGTGCAAGTACCGTTGATGACCAGACCGCCCAAGGAAAGGGTGGGAACATTGAAGATACTTCCGGACTGATCGGTGTTGATGTTGACCACCTCTCCGGCTACCGGGGGTGTTCCTCCGCTCCAGTTCGCACCAACCGTCCAATCCCCCCCCGTTGCAGGAAGCCAATTTTTTTGACCATAGGCCACCGAGGCAAGGGTGATCCAAAAAACGACTGCGATTTTTAGTCGAAAAAGAGGAAGTTGACCAACAAAAGACAGAACTGCCAACAAAGACCCGCGAAACGGAAGCAGCAGCGCACGCAAAGACATAGATAGGTTTTTGGCCAACGACAGTCCGTTTATTAACGGATACCCCCAAAAGTAACCATTTTGACGATAAAAAGCGGGCTCAATCGCTGAATTTGCCCTGCGCATTGACTTTTATCAGGGCTATTTTCTTCTGGTTGCCGCCCACGCCAAAAGTGCATGCCAATACGATGGAACCGTCACTCAGTTCACGCACATTTCCGATGGTGTCGTCAAACTCTCCGCCAAAGAGAATGGGTTCCATGGCCGCACTTAAATTACCATCGCGGTCTAATGTGGCCAGCCACACATCACGCTGAGAGATATTGTCCTGATTTTGGTTAGCCGCCACCAGAAAGCCACCAGCACTGTTGGAAATTCTTACATTTCGTTCGTTGATGTTCCATCGATCGGTCAACTTGACCAAAGGCACATTGTAATCAACATCGGCTGATCCTAAACTGGTAGAAAGTTTGACGGTGATCAGCTGCCCGATACCGCCCGGTGTACCACTCATGCCCGACAGCAGATAACCTTGTCCAATCCCGGCATCGCGATTGGCCACGTCTTCTAGGCGCTGAACCAACTCGTTAGGCTGCGCTGGGGGCCGCGGACGAGCGCGAAAATCAGTACCTACGGGCACAGCCGTGGCGTTTAGTTGAAAAATAAAAAAGTTGGTGGTGTCATTACCCGTGGACACCTGCTTATTATTGTGTGCAAAAAAATGGAACTGATTGGCATTTACCTGATACCCTGCAATGCCGCCATCGTTTGTGCCGGGGCCGTAGGCCTGCGTCCAACTGTTTACGGGAAATTGCTGCAAGTTGACATCCAATCGTATGATCAGAATATCCAATTGATCGTTGGGCACGGCACCCTGCTTGAGAAAGATATTGTCTGTTGACCCCACGATCACAAAACCGTCCAACGTTTGGCGAATAGCGTTGGGAATTTCGATTGAGTTGGCCGGCCCCTGCGAAAACGTGATGGTGTTCTCCTGCAATACGGAAAAATCATTCAAATCCACCCTCATCACAAAAACATCCTCGGCCGTGACGGGGCTTATCTTAATGCCCAATACGATCAACTCCCCAGCCGTAGTGAGCAAAAGGTCTTTGGCGATGTACCTGGTGTTATCGCCCGCATCGTTAAAAAAAATACGCTCGTTAATGAGGTTCCCCCGAGCATCCGCTTTGGCCAGGTAAAGTTTACTGATCTGCCGCACAGGATCCAGCGTAGACGTACCCAAGAGGTAAAAATTACCCAGTCCATCTACTTCCACATCGGCCGCTTCCTGGCTGCCTTCCCCACCAAAGTACTTAAGAAAGTACGCTGTTTCGGAGGCAAAGTCATCCGCGGTATCGCAAGCCGCCAGGCTCAGTAAAAAAATCACGAACCACCTCATTTCTTCTTATTGATTTTTCGCATCACTTGTTTGGTGGACACTCGCTTGATGACACGCGGCTGATAGATGGGCCGGATGTATCCTACGCTGACAGACACGGCATTGAGCCGAAACAGCCCAAATACATATTGATACTTGGTCGCTTCGGGTACTAAGACTCCGTCATCGCCCCGCACGTAGATTTTATCGGGCTTTGTTTGGTTATTCAGGCCGGCCATGTAACGCATTTCCGCAAAAAAGAAGTCTTTGCCATACTTATACTTGACACCCGCCCCAAACAACAGCGACCGGTTGATGAAATAACGGCTGTCCGTGGTGTTCACATCCACTCCTTCCTCGGGGGTTTCTACCCCCAGGCTCGGACTTCGATTGACAAATCCAAGGGTGGCTCGCGATGAAAGCAACAGGTTTAGCGCGGCCCCGGCATAGCCGTAGGGACGCCATTTGCCCTTGCTGTCTGAATACTTTATGTAAAGGGGTACATCCGCCCATATTTGTTTGTCGATGATGCTGACTTCATCGTGCAGTGAAATACCTGTTACCCGCTTTCGGTACGATCGAAAAGACAATACGCCCTCCGTACCGATGCTAAGGTGGTCGTTGTAGTTCCACTCAATGCCCGCACCAAACTCTATGTTAGGCCGCAACGACTGCGAGGTAGACGTGGGCAACGAACTGGTATTGGTAGAGAATAAATTGGTGGCCCACGACAGTGGCATGCCCAGCCGCGCATGGGGAGTAAACAAAGGGCGGGTGGTAAACTTCTGGCTCAGGTACACAATGTCGATCGGATCGGTTTCGGGTGTAGGAACAAACTCAGGGTTGGCGCGTAGCAGCAGCAAATAGCTCGAGTCGGCCGTATTCGGTTTATCCAATATCAGGTAAACCTGGGCCAGCATCATAAACGCCCGCTGCTTTTGCTCGCTGCTCATTTTGCGTGTGAGCGAATCGGACAAAATCAAACGGACGGTGGAAAAGTGGCCTACCGAGAAGGCCTCGTTGGCGCGGTTCAACACGTCATCCACGGTGGTCTCCTGCGCCTTAAGCGAAGCGTTGATGAGGCATGCGAGAACGGTAACGTAAAAAATCCTCATAGCATCAGAAATCCTTGATGAGGAGACTCTTGCAAGTGCTCTCATAGGACGCATTTTTGTTGCCCACGTAGGCGTCCCACTCCTCGGGCGTCATGTTGCGCGTCAGACGCGGGCATATCTGCTCCGCCAGCTTGCGCGGGTCGGTGGGCCAAAAGCGTATCTCACCGTTGTTGGAAGTGGCAATTAAATAATCTGATCCATTGGCAAAACCGATGTCCCACACGTTTTGATTATTGTTGTCCATGAGCACGGGCAAGTCCTCTTCACGATCGACAACCCACATCTGCAACTTGTTATCAAGTCCGGCACTGGCAAGAAGTCTTCCGTCCGGACTGTAATCAATATCTGAGATGGCCGATAAATGGCCCTCGAGTTCTTTCACGACTCTGTTCTGGCGAAGATCAAAAAGTTTGACAATGCCGCGCTGGGTTTGGCCTTTGGCATCCAACACTTCCACTCCATAGGCAATCACAGCGCGGTTGGGGTGATAGGCCACCGCCAACACACGGTTGGGCGCTTCGGTGAGTAACTTCGTTACCTGGTTGGTTCGCAAATCGATGCGGAACACCTCACCGGAGGCTGCTACGCCTACGGCTTCCGTACCGGCAGGGTGAATGTCTATGGCTTTGAGGGCCGTGGGAATAGTAGCCAGTACCTTTGACTCTCCGGAAATCTGGGTGAGCCGAAGGCTGCGATCGGCCGAAACCGACAGGAAGCCGCCATTGAGGGGCAGGAACTTAATGTCGTTCACAAAGCCCTTATGCCCCGCCACGACTTTGATTTTTTCCCGACCCGATGCCGACAAGTCGATGATCTGCATAAACGTGGAGTCGCTTCCGACCACCAGGTAGCGTTCGTCCGGGCTGAGGGCCAGTACACGGTTTGGAAAAGGGTTAGCCGCAATTACTTTGGAGGCGGTGCCCCGGTTAAGGTCGCCCTCAATGATCCGTCCATCGTTGCCGGTGGTGTAAAAGGCACCTCGGCTCTTGGACACGGCAAGTGCGTACATGCGGTTGCGCAAGTTACCGGGTACCTTCACTGCATTGTAGCTGAGTCCGTTTAGCTTGGTCAGCGAGTAGTAAAGACCGCGGAAGATATAGGCATCATATTCGCGTCCCCCGTTGCCGGTGTGAAAAAGATATCCCTGCATGGCCGCCAGCCCCGCCATTTCTTTGTCCTGAATACCTTCGGCTTTTGCGCTCAGTTGCTGGGCAATGGACAACATAAGCAACTGTTTGTTTTCAATGGCCCGCTCCTGAGCCAACTGCAAAGCCTTGTCGGCCTTCATTTTATTGGCGATGGCGCTGTCGCGTTGAATCTCGGCAATGGCTTCGCTGGCCATGGCTCGCGCTGTTTGCTGCTCGGCCGTAAGCAAAGCCTCCTTCAGATCTCCCAAGGTTTTAGCCAACTGCTGGCGCTGTTTTTCTATTTCCCGTCCCCGGGCTTCCGCGAGTTCGGTTTGTTTTTCGGCATTGGCTTTCGCCAACTTGGCAGCCTCTGCTTCCTTTTCGGCCAGCTTTTGGCTTTCAATGGCACGGGCCTCATTTTTCTGGGCTTCAATCTGCTGGGTAAAACCATACAAAAAGAAACCAATGGCCACCAGCAGCAAAATGGCCAAAATGACCGAGGTAATGCGCGACCTGCGCAGCAGCCTGCGCTGTAGTAACTCCTGATTCTTTAATTCTGCCTCGTACGTGATGCGGCTGGTGTCCAGAAAAACAATGGCGCGTTCAAAGGCCACGTCATAGCGCTGGGCCCATGTGCGCGTGGGGCGCTGCTTCTTCTGCCAGTTAAGTGCCAACTGAAGATCGGGCGGGCGCCACAAGCCTGTTTTCCCGATCTGATACATGGCAGCGGCATCAGAAATGCGCTTGTACATGTGGGCCGATTCGTGCTCCTCGTCCACCCAGGTACTCAGGCGCGTCCAAATACGCATCAGACTTTCGTGCGAGAGCTCGACCAGCGAATTGGCATTCAACGGGGCACTGCCACCCGGCATCAAAAACGAACGGCCCGGTTTTCGAAATGTCTCGACCACTTTGATCACTTCGGCTTCCTGGGCGCTGGCGAGTTCGGCCACCACGCCAATTCTGGAGGGCCTCCGAAGTCCCTGGTTTTCCTGGTTTTTTTCAGTGATGGCCTTGAAAAGAATTTCAGCAATTTCTTTCTCCCGGGCAGTCAGTTCATCATAGGCTTCATTCGCATGGAGCGAAAGCGCCTGTGACACCTTGCCGATGGCATTGTAGTGACGAATGTCAATGGGTTCCGTTTCTTCGCGATTGGCCACCCAATAGTCCCACGTGCGCATGAGTGCATGTTGCAAAATGGGCAACTGATCCTGGTTATCGCCCATGTCGCTCAGCAACTTTTTCACCAGGCGTTGTGATATCTTGCCTCCTCCTACCGCCACCGGCCCTTCTATAGCCATCCGCTTTTGGTCGCGGGTCATTTGCGGCACCAGGTAATTGCTTTCATTGATCATTTGGGCCAGCCCCGCAAAGGCGGCACATTCGCCAATAAAATCAGAGCGCATGTTTAGCGCCACATATACGGGCACCTGACGCTGATGAACGGCCTGGATAACAAGGTTAACATACAAGGCAGCCTCGTTGGCTGCGTCTTCCGCACCCGCCTGCTTAAACCGAAACAACTCCTCAAACTGGTCAACCAGAAAGAAGACGTTTTCGTCATAATGCGTTTGCAAATGTTTGGCCAACTCCACCAACCCGTTTGCCCCGTTGCGCAGCACCGAGTTGATAATGGCGCGATGGATCACCGCGTCTTCCGCAGAAACACGCTCCTGCGCGATCAATAGGTTGAGGGCTGCTTCGGTAAGATTTTGAATGGGCGAATTGCCCGGCCGCACCACCAGCACGGTCCAGTTGGGGCCCTGCTCGGTCATAAATCCACCGTACAACACGGGCACCAGGCCGCAATGCATCAAGCTGGACTTACCGCTGCCGGAATACCCCATCACGGTAACGCAACGATGTTGCGACAACTTTAACAGAATTTCATCGACCTGGCCCTCGCGCCCAAAGAAAAGATGCGACTCGTCAATTGAAAAAGGACGAAGCCCCGGAAACGGGTTCGCCCCCATGCCTGTAATAGCAACGGGATCGGACCCATAATCCTCCTCTTGGCCAACGCGGACGGAATAATTGAGCATGCAGCCTTTTAAGCAATCTGAAAAGTACGCAAACTGTCGAAGAATTCAAGGTTTGCCACAGTCACCTGGCTAAAAAAATAACCCCTCTCGGTTCTTCGACCAGCAAAAAATCGCTGAAAAGTAGCCAATTTTAGATATACTCCAATACCTTATCGGCCAACTTTACGTTGTCCGACAGCAGTTCGTAGAACTGGTCTTTGTTAAACTTGAGCAAAAGTGTGTCTTCTTTGGCCAAGATGTGGTTGGCGTTGGCAAACCCGGCCGAGGCTACCATCTCCCCGATAAACTGCCCGGGGACGAAATCCTGCATGTATTTTCCCCGGTTGTAATACTGCACCGACCCGCGGTACACAATCAAAAAGTCGTTGTTTACTTTCTCATCGATGGACAACGACTGATCTTTTTTTAACACGACTTCGCGCGAAAGATCCGCCAGGTACGAGAGGCCAATACCGGGTATGCCCTCAAACACCGACACCGACTGCAGAAACGTCACCTTATCAAACAACATGATACGACCCTCCCCCTCGGACAGCAAGAAGCGGTCGAGTTTGCGCTTTTCTTCTTCGCCCAAACGCACTACGTTTTCATCATACAGGGCAGGGTTGATCCGGTACAAAGCTTTCGCGGCCGTTTGTCGGATCAGGGCATCCGGATTGAAAAGCTGGGCGATCAAATCGAGCGAAAATGCCCCCAACCCACGTTCGCCAATCTGGTTCAACACGCAGGCTTTTGTCCATCGGTTGGACTGGGTAAAATCCCGGTTGATCAAAAACTTCAGATACAATTGTTCGTCCAACTGCATGGTAGGGAAAAATACCTCCAACCGATTGATTTTCTCGCGCACGGTCAGGTCGTCTAACACGGGTATCACCCGCTGCTTCAACTGATCCGACAAGAACACGTCCAGCAACTCAACGGCATAGGTCGTTCCCTCCGTGGTACCGCTTTCGATGTTCTCTTTCACCAATTGGATGGACCGCGTATCGTATAACATGGCCAACAACATGTAGATGTGTTCAATGTCATTCTGTATTTCACGATCGAGCGCCTTGACCACCTGATCATTGCGGGTATTTCCCTGCAACTCATGAATGGCCGTCAGGTTCCAGGCGATATCGCCAATGTCTGATTCGATCGCATATTTGATGCGCGTAATCTGGGCAATGCCTGCTTTGAAACCCGCCTCGCCCAGCGAGAGTAAAACCTGAGAGACAATGACCTTGTCGGGGTAATCAATCTTATTCCAAAGTGAGTCTTTCGCCCGCTGCCCTCCAATGCGACCCATCACTTGCACGATGCGCAACATGGTTTGCGTATTTTGACCTGATCGGTAAAAGGCATTGTCCAGGTACGGAATGGCCTGACTACCAATAAGCACTAACGCATTTACCGCCTGGTTACTGAAAAGGGGACTGCTGAGATTGTCGATGAGTGAAAAAATCACCTCGGCATTGTGCTTTTTGCTGGCCGTTTTGATGGCGGTGCTTCTCACCTTTGGCTCAGGGTCGTGCAACAGCTCAATCAAAAAGGAAATGCTGTCTTCCGATTCGGTGTGGAGTAATAACTCGGCTGCATAGTGCCGGTCGTTAATGTCGGCCGATCGCGACAAGCGCTGGACACGGGTTTTGGTGATATCCCCCCCGCTGTTGATGATCAGCTCCAAATCCGCTTTGGAAAGCAGCCGCTTGCCGTTCTCGTGAGCGCGTGTCTGATCCATGCGGATGACATAACTATCGCTCACCGACAAGCCTTTCATCTCATTCAACCTTTTTTGAGCATATTCGCGTACTTCCTCCTGGGGGCTGCGCATCAGCGCATTGACCCACGTGGCCAAATTCCCGGGATTGATCTTTTCCAGGAGTTTGATGGAAAACACGGCCCGCGAGGTCTCGGCCGTCAGGTAGCGTTCCAGTCGCTGTGTGATGCGCGTAAAGCCAATATCGAGTTTATCTTGTTTGTTGTCGCTGGTCTCCAGCTTCAGCCTGATTTTCGAGCGATAGCCCGCGTACAAGCGCTGAATCACCAGGAAATAAACTCCGGCCAACACGACCACGAAGGCACAAATCCAGATGATCTTAAAAAACGGAAGCAGGGAAAACGCAAAGATGAACAGACCCGCGATAAATCGGCCTGACTCATTAATCACACCCTCAACCTTTGACTGAATGTTGAACCGATAACGCGCATCCAAGGGAATAAAAAACAATTTAAACACAGGGTTTTCGAGCGACTCGCGCAGCATGCTGTTGAACAGGCGCGTGAGGGCGATCGCCAGAAAGAAAAAGATAAAGGTGGCAGAGCCCGCCTCGGGTACATAGCCAAACAACAAACCAATAGCCAGCGCAATCACCGACAAGGCCCCCACCACCACGGGCAACAGAAACAGCGACACGCGCAGGCCATAGGTGCTGAGGATGCGGTCATTGATATAGGCTTGCATGATCAAGCTTAGCGCATAGATGGTACCGTTAAAAAACGCCAAAAAATTAGTGAGGTCACGTTGTTGCGGATATTGTTGGTTGAGCAGCGTTTGAAACGAGAACTGATTGAACATGTACACCACCATGCTCACGACCAAAAACAAACTCAGCAACACCACGTAGCGATCCTTGAACATGGTTGAGAAGCGGGTCTGTTTGCGCATTTCCGCATCGGACGAGAGGCCCGTGCTGCTTAAATCAAAACGGGTCGATATCGACAACAGGCAAATCAGGGCACCCAGGATGCTGACATTGCACACCAGCAGGTAGTTTGAGGTATCGGGAAAGAAAGCAGATGTGAAGGGGATAACAAAGTTGGCCAGAATGATGGCCAAAAGCTGGCCCGTATCAATCCACCCGATGATGCGCTTGGACTGGCGGAAGTCAAACAGGCGGCTGAACACACCCCAGTAGCACAACAGCAGAATGGCCGTCATCGGGCCAGTAAGGCAGTACATGCCATACAGAATGGAGTCATGCACGTCACCCCCAGCCTGACCTTCGCCCGTGTGATAAGCGATGTACAAAAAGGTAGTAACAGCCACGATGAGCAAAAAGGAAGCGATCGACAGTGTGATAAACCGAACGCGATTCTGGAAAAAAGAGAAGAGTAACGTGACCAAAATGCCCAGCGAACCCGAGATGAGAAAGGCGCGGTTGAGTTGGCCGCTCAGTTCGCTGATAAAAAGTGACTCGGCCGTCACCTGGTAGGTAGCCACAAAAATGCCGAGGCAAAAACCCATGGCAAGCATGAGCAGCACTTGGGTTTGTTCTTCGGGGCGAACCTGCAAACGTGTCAATAGCGACCGGAACACACGCAAAAAATATGAGGCAAGGTAAACAAAAAAAACCAGCCCGTGCCGACTGGTTTCCTGGAAAACACGTAATGGGCGACTACTTTTTCACCGCGGTGGTGTCTGTTTTGGCCGCAGGCTTCGTTTGTTCGGCTTTAAATTCTTCGTTCAAGCCCTTGATCACCTCCTGGCTTATGTCCAGCGTGGTGCTTCCATAGAGCACATCGCTGGTGGGGCTAAATTTCAACACGATTTCCAGCCCGTTGGCATCCCCGTATTTTTTCAAGAACCCGGTTACTTTCTTATACAGTTCCTCTGTCACGCGGGCCTCCTCGCCCATCATTTCCTGGGCCAGGCGCTCCTGATGCACGCGTAGGTTTTGTTGCTTCATGGCGAGTTGTTCCTCGGCCGCCTTGGCCTGGCCAATGGTCATGTTGGCCAGGCTGCGCTGGTAGTTGTTGATATCGTTTTGGAGACTCTGCGCGCGATTGCGATAGTCCTGGTCTAAGGATTTGCTTTTCTTTTCCAAATCGGCCACGGTTACTTTATAATAATCGTAGTACTTCAAAACAGTATCGGAGTTGATGTAGGCGATTTTCAGGTTGGCTGCTTTTCCATCGGTAGCCACCGCGGTGGACGTTGGAGCGGAAAAATGAAGGAAGTACAGGATGCCAACGGCTACGAGCAGTACTGCGTTCAGGGCAAGGGAGAGGTTTTTCATTCGTGAGATGCTTGAATTTTGAGCCCGCAAATATAAGGAGGTTTGCGGTTTGAAAAAGCCTCTCTGCGCGAGGGGCTAGCCGGCTTGGGGCTCGTGGGTCTGAAACGAGTAAAGAGCCTCGTCTAACACGAGGGTGTCGTCATTGAACTCGCGGATGAATTTTTCGATGATGGCAGGCGTCATGGCCTCGACTTTCAGCCCAACATCCAGTCCAATCCCAAATTCCGCGTTTTCGTCCATATCGACATGTTCTTTCACTTTTACCTCGCCCTCTTCTTCCAACTCTACCATCACTTCGGCCATGAACAAGCCGATTTCTTCTTCGAGCGAGTCCAACGGTTCCATGTTTCCATTTTCGTCTTCCTGGTAGGTTATTTTTTTGTAGTGCGGAAAATGTTGGGCGGCCTTGTGCTCGGCCAGTTCAAAAAGTTCGCTTTCGTGTTGCAGGCGCAGGGTATAAAGTACCGCATCGTAGATTACCTCGCGCCCTTCGTAGGTGCCGATGAACTGCACGTGGGCGTATTCATCGCTCGCGTCTTCTTCCGGCACAGGCACGTAGGCGAGACCGCTGGATTTCATTTTGGCGCGGTACTCGGCAAGGGTGGCGGGGTCAAAACCTGCGTTATTGGACATGGCAGTTCAAGATAAAAATTGTTTTCTAAATCACAAAAACGTTCACCGGCTTTGGTCGCTGTGCCCGTTGAATGAGCCGAGCGGTCGTACTATGACTGCTCACTCTTGATACCACTTCGCATACATCGGGTAGTTGCGGGCGGTGCGTTCGATCACCGCCTTCATCTCTTCCCCCACGTCCTTCACCTTTTTGGCGGGGATGCCTGCATAGATACTTCCGGGCTCCACCCGCGTGCCTGGCAGCACGATGGCACCTGCCGCGATGACGGACCCCCGACCGATCACGGCATCGTCCATAATGATGGCCCCCATTCCAATCAACACCTCGTCTTCCACCGTACAGCCATGTACCACCGCCTGATGCGCAATCGACACCTTGTTGCCGATGACCGTTTTCGCTTTTTGATAGGTGCAGTGGATGATGGCCCCGTCCTGAATATTCGTATCATCTCCAATGGTGATTGAATGCACATCACCCCGGACCACCGCGTTGTACCATACCGTACAACGGTCGCCCAGGGTCACCTCACCCACCACCACGGCCGTCTCGGCCAAAAAGCAGTCGGCCCCGAAACGCGGCTCATGGCCGCGCAATGCCCTCACGATTGCCATTCTTTGGAACTTTTTAGTCGCTTCTGAGTTTTACTGACAAGTTGTCATTTCTTGGAGCAAAATATCTTAAATTTGCGGTTTAATGAGGATTCGATGCGCGATTTAATTTCTGATATCGGTTTTGTGGAGGAAAAAGAGGAGGCCCCTGCCAACGTACTGGCCAACCAAAATACGGGCAGACCTCGCAAGCTGTACATTGAAAGCTACGGCTGCCAGATGAACTTTGCCGACAGCGAAATCGTGGCGTCCATCCTGCAAAACGTGGGGTTTGACACCACTTCGGACATCGCGGAAGCAGACCTGGTTTTTCTCAACACGTGTTCGATCCGCGACAAGGCCGAGCAGACCGTGCGCAACCGTCTCACACAAATCAACGGACTCAAAAAGAAAAAGCCTGACCTGATGGTAGGCGTGCTCGGCTGCATGGCCGAGCGCCTAAAAACCAAGCTGCTCGAGGAAGAGCACATGGTGGACCTCGTAGCCGGACCGGATGCTTACCGCGATTTACCCGGGTTAATAAATCAGGTGGACGAAGGCCAAAAAGCCGTTAACACCTTTCTTTCGCGCGAAGAAACCTATGCCGATGTAGCCCCGGTACGCCTCCATTCGAACGGGGTAACGGCTTTTATCTCCATCATGCGCGGATGTGACAACATGTGCACTTTTTGTGTAGTGCCCTTCACCCGCGGACGCGAGCGCAGCCGCGACCCGCAATCCATCGTGCGCGAAGCACAACATCTGTTTAACCAGGGCTATCGCGAGGTAACATTGCTCGGCCAAAACGTGGACTCATATAAATGGAGTGAAGAGGAAAACAACAAGGCGTGGTTGGAGAAAAAAGGCATCACCACAGTAGTCACATTTGCGCACCTGCTGGAAATGGTGGCTCAAGTGAGCCCGCTGCTGCGCGTTCGCTTTTCTACCTCACATCCTAAAGACATTACGGACGAGGTATTATACACGATGGCCCGGTACGAGAACATCTGCAAGTACATCCACCTGCCTGTGCAGAGCGGCAACAGCCGTATCCTCGAACTCATGAACCGCGGCTACACGCGGGAGTGGTACCTGGGCAAAGTACAGAAGATACGCGAGGTGTTGGGTAATGACTGCGGGCTGTCTTCGGATATGATCACCGGGTTCTGTACCGAAACCGAGGAGGAACATCAGGACACGCTCACACTGATGGACGAAGTGCTGTTTGACTTCTCGTACATGTTTTTTTACTCCGAGCGGCCCGGCACCCTGGCCGCGAAGAAGTGGCCTGATGATATCCCCGAAGAGACCAAGAAACGCAGGCTGAACGAGATCATCAAAAAACAAAATGAGCACTCCCGGCTGCGCAACCAACGCGATGTGGGCAAGGTGCATCAGGTGCTGATTGAAGGCGAGTCCAAGCGCTCGGCCGATTTTTGGCAAGGGCGAAACAGCGCCAACAAAGTGGTGGTATTTCCAAAAGAAAACTTCGCCAAAGGCGACTACGTAAACATATTGATACAGGAATGTACGGGGGCCACACTCATCGGCCGCCCGGTACGGTAATGTTCATGAGAATATGGCAGTCACAGAAGCAGACATACAAAGCGTAAAACAGCGGTTTGGCATCATCGGCACCTCGCCCTCGCTAAACCATGCCGTCAAGGTGGCCATCCAGGTGGCCCCCACTGATATGTCGGTATTGATCACCGGTGAAAGCGGTAGCGGCAAGGAATCGTTCTCGAAAATCATTCACAATCTGAGCAGCCGCAAGCACGGCCAGTTTACACCCATAAATTGCGGAGCGATTCCGGAAGGCACGATTGACTCCGAACTGTTCGGTCATGAAAAAGGGTCGTTCACCAGCGCCCACGAAGCGCGCAAAGGATATTTTGAAGTAACCAACGGAGGCACCATTTTTCTGGACGAAATTGGTGAGATGCCGATGGGTACGCAAGCTCGTTTGCTACGGGTACTGGAGTATGGTGAATTTATCAAGGTGGGATCTTCGAAGGTGCAGAAAACAGATGTGCGCGTGGTGGCTGCCACCAATGTGAACTTGCTGCTTAAAGTGGAGCAAGGCAAATTCAGGGAAGACTTGTACTATCGGCTTAACACGGTACCGATTTTTGTACCGCCCTTGCGCGAACGCGGCAAAGACATTGAACTGCTCTTTCGCAAGTTTGCTGGCGATTTTGCCGAACGCTACCGCGTCAAACCCATCTCGCTCACCGAAGAAGCTAAGGCCATTCTGTTGCAATACCGGTTTCCCGGTAACATACGACAATTAAAAAACCTGGTCGACCAGATTTCGGTGCTCACCACAGACGAACGCGAAGTGGATGCCGAAACGCTACAACGCTACCTGCCCAAACAGCCCACCTTACCTGCTCTATATGATACCGCGTCCAAAGAAAGCCTGAGCGAACGGGAGATTTTGTACAAAGTCTTGTTCGACATGCGCAAGGATGTCAACGACTTGAAAAAAATCGTGCTGGAAGGCGTGGGATCGCACGGGGCCGCCCAGGTACTAAAAGATAATCCGAACTTGTTTGAAGGCATTCAGGTCGAGAAAGAACCCCATGCCGACCCGGTGTTGTTAACGATACCTTCCTCGGCTCATAACGGCACCACCATGGACGTGGAAGAAGACGTACAGGACGTGGCGCATACAACTGAGGACGATTCGCTTTCCATCGAAAAGAAAGAAAAAGAGTTGATTGTACGCGCATTGCGGAAAAACAACAACAAACGGAAATATGCGGCACGCGATTTGGGTATCTCCGAGCGTACGTTGTATCGCAAAATCAAAGAATATGAGTTGGAGGAGTAAGGCACAAGCCGGCCTTTTGCTAGGGTTGTTGATCGCGTTGTTGTTGGCCAGCGGTTGCATTACCTATTCGTTCACAGGGTCGGCCACGGCCGCCAAAACCATTCAGGTGGATGAGTTTTTCAACAATACCGACCTGGGGCCGGCCAACCTGGGTCAAAACTTCACCAACCGGCTCAAAGATTATTTTCAACAAAACTCGCAATTGAGCATTGTGGCCGACAATGGGGAACTGCAGATTGAAGGCATTATAGCCAGCTACATGATCAGCCCGGTAGCCCCGGTGGCGGTGGGCGGTGGCCAAAACCTGAGCTCGGCAGCGCAAACACGCCTGACCATAGCGGTCAAAGTGAATTACATAGACACGTTGGTGCCGAAAAACAGCTTTAAAGACAAAACTTTCAGTTTTTACCGCGACTTCAACAATGAGGAGGATTTTTCGACCGTTCAGGAAGAACTCGAACGAAGGGTTTTTGATCAAATACTCGTAGACATCTTTAATGCTACGGTAGCTAACTGGTAGTAATCAGTCGGTTGCGGGCTGTTGGAGTGTGTGGATTATTTCCTACTTTTACCTACTTCAAACCGCGTGAACGCAGCCCTTTTTTCGGATTTGTTGACCAACTACACGGCCCTGTCGAAGGATGAAGCGGAGACGTTGGTGGCGGTGCAACACCAGTACCCGTACAGCCAGGTGGTGCGCGCGCTGGCTGCCCGCGGAGCGCACGACTGCCGGCTGCCGGGCAACGAAAACGTACTGCAACTAAGCGCGGTGTACAGCACCGATCGGGCCGTGCTGAAGTCGGTCATGAGCCATCTGCCCCAACCCCGCCTGGCATCACCACGTGCGGACATAGACGATGGCTTGGCCACCGAGGCAGGCACACGCGAAAAAACAAGCCAACCCATCGGCAACCCTGCCGCCTCGGAGCCGGTGGCTGAAGTGCTACGCGCAGGCATCGGCCTGGAGCAGGTGCTCTCCGACATTTCTCAAATGCATGCGTCCATGCGCAAATACGAAGAAGTAGTAAGCTTGTTGGCGCAGGGGAAAGATGTACCGGCAGAAGTGCTGGCTCCCAAGAACACCGCCAAACCGGTGACGTTAAAAACCGAACGCGAACCCGAAGCCATTCTGGACGAAATCAAAGCTCACAAGAAAAAAATCAAACCGGAAGGCGACCATCACAAAGAGCAGCAAGCGATTATAGATCAGTTTATCAAAAATAAGCCCACCATCTCACGGGCGGCACCGCCTCCAAAGGAAACAACCGATCTGGCGGCCACGCACAGCGAATTTGGCGACCACATCGTATCAGAAACACTCGTAGAAATCCTGCTGCGGCAAGGAAAAAAGGAGAAAGCCATTGAAGTACTCAAGAAGCTCATTTGGAAATATCCTCAGAAAAAGGCTTACTTTGTGGCTCAAATTGAAGATTTAAAGAGGTAATCATGGGTATCTTAATTGGCTTGGCCATTTTCTTTTCGATTTTATTGGTGTTGGTAGTGTTGGCACAAAACTCAAAAGGTGGTGGCCTCACCAGCCAATTTGGGGGATCGGGTGCAAGCAACCTGATAGGCGTAAAAAAAACAGGCGATTTGTTGGAACGGTTGACTTGGGGGTTCGCCATTGCCGTGATGGCGTTGTCGCTATCAACTAGTTTTGTGAGCCGGTCAACCACATCTCCGGCCAGCGAGTTGTATGAAAATGCAAAAGGTCAGCAAACCACTGCCCCGGCTACGGAATTGCCCGCTTCCACAGAGGGCGACAGCACGAAATAAGTATTCTGCGTAACGATACAAAAACGAAACCCTTTCGCTACGTGAAGGGTTTTTTTTATTTACGGCAGCGGGTCAGCAGTCACCGTGGCTGTTGAATCAATTCTTCCCATGCTTCGTCCACCAAGCCGGCTGCCAGAAGTTGCTTTACTTTTTGATGCGGTACGGGTATTCGCCATTGACCGCCAGGGATGGCCTCCACATTGGCGAGGCGCGCCAGTTCGCTCATGGTAAAGTATTCGCTTTCGCGGATTTCACGCGGCAGTTGATCAATCCCCACTCCTACTTTCTCATTGGGTTTGGGTACCGTAAACAGCCCCTCACGGGCCCGAGAATAGTAATCCTGCCCGAGGCGGGCCACGGCATCCAACTTCCGCGGGTCGATACGCCCGCTTTCATCCAGCACCCGTTCATGCACGCGGATCAACAGCACTTCGCAGATCACCAGGTTGCCCGCACCTCCTCTTTCGCCCAATGGAATCACCTGATCGACCTTGCATTCCATGGCCACGGGCGACTCTTTCACACGCGGTGGTCGTACGTTCTCCGAGGGTTCTTCGGTAAAACCTGCTTTGATGAACTCATTGGCATCTTTGGGGAAATCGCAACTCGCCAGCGAAGCCTGCTCCACCATGGAAAAATCCACCACGTTGATCGTTACTTCCGGGACCTCTCGCACATTTGCAAGTGTGTGCTTCACGGAGTTATTGCGCACCCTGCGCGAAGGTGAAAAAACAAGGATAGGCGGATTCGCACTAAACAGATTAAAAAAACTAAAGGGGCTGAGGTTCACACGCCCTTGCGCATCTACCGTGCTGGCAAAAGCGATCGGCCGAGGCACCACGATGCTTTGTAGATAACCCTGAAGCGCTGGCGTGGTCAGGTTGTGGGGATGCAGCAGCAAACTCACACTTTTATTGTGCTAGCCTTCACCCTCTTGATCTTTCCATTCACGGCCAACACCAAAAAGCCATTGTCTTTGGCGGTAGACGTAACCAAACGCTTATATGAAAGACGCAATCCTCGGTTCAACTGTCTTCGGATCACTTTGTTTTCGGGTCGTAACTCGCTTTCACTGTTTTCCATAAACCCCTATTTACGATGTATTCTTTTTTTGTTGATTCCCCCTCAGCCAAAACGTTGGTGGCTCCGACCGAGTTGTCGATCACCACCCAGTAATCGGCAACAGGCAAATATAGTTCAAAAGAAATTTTTTATCCCCCTTTGATAGCGCCTTGCAACGACATCACTCGGGATGTGATGCCCACCCTTCTTTACCCGCGCGGCTACGCGCTCGATGACTAGCAGGATGTCCCGCATCAAAGGGTGAAAGGCCTTTTGCAATATTGTCTGCATTAACAAATTCCCGGCAATTGAAAATAGTCGGCAAAAGCGTATTGCTGGCTGTTGTTTTGCCCGCCCCATTACACCCCGCAATAATGTACAAGCTAGGTATGAGGAGGGTTCTTGTCGACTGGAAGAAAAAATAAGCAAAGCACCCAGCATCGAACGACTACAGCCACCAAAATCAGCGGCAGTGCGTGTGCGCCATACCATAGCCGCGTGCCGCTGTGGCTGTAGGCCCAGCCGCGGAAGTCCAGTGACGTCTTAACAAACACTCCCACGAGCAGCAGCGAAATGACGGCCGCCAGCAGCGAAGCGGTTCTTCTCCTGATCCGGTTTACTTTTACGAGGTAGAGCAGCACTTCGGCCACCAATACCACACTGGCTGTAACCAGGGCCACCGTCAATACCGCCTTTGGAAAGGTGCGCAAGTAATGATACTTATAAATAATAAATCCCAGCTTCCCAAGCAAATTTGGCTTCGATATCAAATAACCATCCACCACTACGAGTGCCCCGATGATCGCGTAAAAAAGAATCCGGCCTTTCATCGCGCGGGTAAAATGGTACCAGAGCACTCGCCAAAACCGAGGCGCACGCCATTGCGCTGGCTGTACCCTTTGATCAACACGGTATCCCCATCTTCCAAAAAGGTACGCCTCTCCTCCCCGATGTGCAACGGACGATGCCCATTCCACGACAACTCCAGCAGCGAGCCAAAAGAACCGGGTGAAGGGCCACTGATTGTTCCTGACGCATACACATCGCCTACCTGGATGTTGCACCCATTCACCGTATGGTGCGCCAACTGTTGGGCCATGTTCCAGTAGAGATACTTGACATTCGATCGGCAGATAATCGCCTCGTTGCCCTGGGCCGTGTGCAACGATACCTCCAACAACAGGTCGAGATTTTTGGCTCCCTCATACGCCAGATACGGAAGCACGTGCGGGTGTTGCGGGGGGCCCTCCACGCGAAAAGGCTCCAACGCGTCTAAGGTCACCACCCACGGACTCATGGTAGATCCAAAGTTTTTACCGAGGAAAGGCCCCAGCGGCACATACTCCCATTGCTGAATGTCGCGTGCCGACCAATCATTGAAAAGCACCAGCCCGGCTATGAACCGTTCGGCTTCGCGCGTGGTGATTGAGGTGCCTAGCGCAGTTTCATGGCAGGTGATGAACGCCACTTCTAATTCAAAATCCATTTTCTGGCTGGGACAATACACCGGCAAGTCCGACTGGGCGGGTTTGATCTGACCCTTCGGGCGATGGATGGGCGTGCCCGAAACCACAATGGAGGAAGCCCGGCCGTGATAGGCCACCGGCAAATGTTTCCAGTTGGGCAACAAGGCGTTTTTAGGGTCGCGAAACATGGAGCCTACGTTGGTCGCATGTTCTTCGCTGCTGTAAAAATCCGTGTAGTTGGGAACGCGTACAGGCAGCAACATTTCCACTTCGCTCATGGGGACCAGCGCGATCTCACGCGCGGCCGCCGACAACTCTTCGTTACCGTGGCGCAGCAAAGCAGACAATCGGTTGCGCACGTTAGTGATAACCGGCCGGCCCAAGGAAAAAAAGTCGTTGAGCTGGGGCTGATTAAAAACAGCCGGGGGCAGACCGAACCCTTCAAAATAGCCATTTTCATGCAGGTACACCAGATCGAGCACGTGGTTGCCAATGGCCACCCCTGCCACAGGCGAAAGATATTTTGTCTTGAAAATGCCAAAGGGAAGATTTTGAATAGGAAAGTCCGAACCCGTAGGTATGTGTACCCAACTCGTTAACGAAGGATCATTGGCCGCAATCATGTTGTTCAAAGCTACGGCCAAACCACACGCCACGCAATGATCAGTTGGCAAAACCTCGACCGGCCACGTCCGAAAAAGTCGAGGCCATCGCGTACCTTCGCCCGCATGACATGGCCAGCCGCTTTTGAACAACGCATGCGCACACAGTTGGGCGATCAATACGAGGCATTTGCCTCGGCGTTGCGTACAGAAGCGCCCGTCAGCGTGAGATTGAACCCTCAGAAGCCGCATGACTCACAAGGCGAAAAAATACCGTGGTGTAACCTTGGCCGTTACCTGGCAGCCCGGCCGAAATTCACGCTTGATCCGCTGTTGCATGCCGGTGCCTACTATGTGCAGGAGGCGAGTTCAATGCTGCTGGAGCAAGCCCTGCTGCAAGCGGTGGATGTAACCCGACCGCTGGTAGCCCTGGATGTTTGTGCCGCCCCGGGGGGCAAATCAACACACTTACTCAGCCTGCTTTCGCGCGAAAGCTTGGTGGTCAGCAACGAGGTGATTCGCAGTCGCGCGAGTATCTTGACTGAAAACATCCAAAAGTGGGGCTGTGCTAATGCTGTAGTTACCCAAAACGATCCGGAACACTTTTCGTCATTGACCGGATTGTTCGATGTCATCCTGGTGGATGCACCTTGTTCGGGTGAAGGACTTTTTCGGAAAGATGCAGAGGCTGCCGCAGAATGGTCGGTCGACAATGCGCGGCTATGTTCGTTGCGGCAACAACGCATCCTTCAATCGGTGTGGCCGGCTTTGGCGCAGGGGGGCATACTCATCTACTCAACGTGTACCTACAACCCCGAAGAGAACGAACGCCAGATGCAACACGTCATACAAAAGCACGGAGCCACGGTGGTACCGGTGGCATTCGACTCCGCCTGGGGAGTGGACGAGCGGGCGATCGGCTATCAATGCTATCCGCACCGCCTGTCAGGCGAGGGTTTCTACGTGGCGGTGCTTCGGAAGACGGAAGCCGTACAACCGATATCCGTGTATATCAAGGTTGAGAAAGCGCGCAAAGCAGTCGCGGAGAAGGCAGCCGTATGGCTCCGGGAGCCGGTTCGTTTTTTGTTTCAAGAGCAGGGCGACCTTTTGTTCGCGGTGCCTGAGCTGCACCACAGGCTAATCGATTTTTTGGTGCATCGGCTCAAGGTCATCCAGCGCGGGGTAGCCGTAGGGCGGCTCAAACATGAAAAGATGATACCCGAACATGCCCTGGCCCTGTCAGTGGAACTAAACAAAGACATTTTTTCCAAACTGAATTTGTCTCATGCTGAGGCCATCGCTTACCTGCGGAAAGATGCGTTGACTATGACGCAAGAAAGCAAAGGCTTCGCGCTGGCCTGTTACCAGAACACGCCTTTGGGATGGGTAAATTTGCTGGGAACGCGCATCAACAACCTCTACCCGAGCGATTGGCGAATACGGATGGCGCTTCAGACGTCATGACAAATCGATAGATGGCATCAAGGGAAGAACCACGCTTCACAAACTCTCCGCAATCTTCAAGATCGCTTCGGGGATCGCCACCCCGCTAAAAAAGAAACCCACACAATAGACTTTCTCAAAGTAGTTCGCTTTTTCAATCGCCAAAGGCAAGCCGGATACCGACAACACCGTGAACGCCACCGCATACACCGCAGTGGCTACCAATGCGATGGGCGCAGCGGTCACCAGCATCAACACCAACCCCATGGCGAGGGCTGCCACCAGACTGGCCCGATAGGCTTTTGCCAAGCCTTGTTTACTGATCCAGTTACTGGCCGGCAGCGACAACACGGCCGACAGCACGAGAATACCGACCAACATCTGCTTTCCCGATAGGGCGAACCAACCGCTCAGCGCCACCTCCAACCGATCAGGGATAAAGTCGAAGAGCAACGTAGTGATCACGCCCAATCCCAATCCAAACAACAAGATGAGTCCATACTGCGAGCGCTTCGTGTCAAACGTAAACGATGCCTGTGGCCGCTGCCCTCCTTTGGTGCCAAATAGGCTTAAGGAATTTTTACGCAACGCGTACCCAGACAAAAAAACTCCGGCCCCACCTGCCACAAACGTCAGAGGTGCCCCAACGTAGTCGATGATGTCTACGATCACGGGCTCCAACGAATAAATCAGATTGGAAACGATCGTGAGCAGGGCCATCGCACGCGGCAACTTTTCAATGGGCGTAAAGAGCTCCAACGTAGAAAGGGCGGGGCTGGTGAAGATGCTCATGGCGATCAGCCACAAAATGATGAGAATAGGAAGAATCCACTTGAAAGTGTCGCCTGGCGAGCTAAACAGCGTAAACGCCACGGCCATAAAAATCATGGCGGCAAAGCTGATGCCCGAGCTGATGATGGGAATGCGGTGCCCGCGCTGAAACCGGAAGCGGTCGCCCATGCGCCCGGCAATGGGAGGGGTGAGCACCAGAATGATGCCCTGGGCAATAAGCAATGCAGAGGTAAACTGCACAAAATCAAACTTCACCAGCAGCTTGGGCTGATAGTTGTGGTAGGCAATCCAGCCGATGATCACAAAACTGTATAAGGCTGCCAGGCTGAGGAGCTGACGCCACTCGATGTTTTCGCTTTGGTAATTTTCCAGTCTCGCTATCTTTTCCATAAAGCCAAATATATAACATAAAGTACGAGGGCAAACGCCTGTTTGGATTGCAGGCAAACGCTCTTTTTAAGGTGATTTTCTTACTTTTGCGGTCTTTTCATCCCACTATGTCACTAGCCACCAAGTACAGCCCAGCCGAGGTAGAAGACAAATGGTACCGCTATTGGAAGGACAACGGATTTTTTCACTCCGAACCCGATCCCTCGCAATCTTCCTTTTGCATTGTCATCCCCCCTCCTAACGTGACGGGTGTGCTGCACATGGGCCATATGCTTAACAATACGATTCAAGACGTTCTGGTGCGCAAGGCGCGGATGGAGGGAAAACAAGCCTGTTGGGTGCCCGGCACCGACCATGCTTCCATCGCCACCGAGGCCAAGGTGGTGGCTATGCTGCGCGAGAAGGGTATCAAAAAGTCTTCGCTGACGCGCGATGAATTTCTGGCCCATGCGTGGGAGTGGAAGGAGAAATACGGTGGCATCATTCTCGAACAATTAAAAAAACTGGGAGCTTCATGCGATTGGGAGCGCACGTCCTTCACCATGGACCCCGACTACTACCGGGCCGTCATCCGCGTCTTTGTTGATCTGCACAAGAAAGGGTACATCTACCGCGGCCTGCGCATGGTAAACTGGGACACTGAAGCACGCACCACGGTTTCAAATGAGGAGGTGATCTATAAAGAAGAGGGCGAAAAATCCACCCTCTACTCCATCCGGTATCAGGTGCAAGACAGCGCAGACGAATGGGTGACCATCGCTACCCAACGCCCCGAAACGATCATGGGCGATGTAGCCATTGCCGTCAACCCCACCGATGCACGCTATCAAAAACTCATCGGCAAAAAGGTACTGGTGCCCTTTATCGGGAGGGCCATACCGGTTATTGCCGATGATTATGTAGACAAAGCGTTCGGTACCGGCTGTCTGAAAGTAACGCCCGCGCATGATATTAACGACTACGAGATCGGGCTGCGCCACCAGTTGCCTATCATTGATACGATCAATGACGATGGCACCCTCAACGAAAAATGCGAACTACCCAAGTTTGTGGGCAAGGATCGCTTCAAGGTGCGTAAAGAAATCATAGCCGACTTGCGCGAAGCCGGCCACCTGGTGAAAGAGGAAGAGTTCATCACGCGCATCGGTCGCTCCGAACGTACCAACAGCGTGATTGAACCCAAACTTTCGCTCCAGTGGTTCATCAAGATGAAGGAGATTTCGGTACGCGCCAAAGAGGCCGTGGAGAAAGACGAGGTAAAATTGCACCCGGCCAAATTCAAAAACACGTACCGCCATTGGATGGAGAACGTGCGCGACTGGTGCATCTCGCGCCAACTCTGGTGGGGGCACCGCATCCCTGCCTATTACTATGGCCCGGGCGAAGACGACTTTGTGGTGGCCGAAACCCTCGAGGAAGCGGTGGCGTTTGCCACGTCCAAAGCGGGCCGCCCCCTATCGGCCAGCGACCTGCGTCAAGACGAAGATGTGCTGGACACATGGGCCTCAAGCTGGCTGTGGCCGATGGCGGTGTTTCACGGATTCGAAGATCACTGTTTTGACCAGGCATCGGGCAAAATCATTCACGCCAAAAACCCAACACTGCGCTACTACTACCCTACCCAGGTGCTGGTAACGGCACCCGAGATCTTGTTCTTTTGGGTGGCACGCATGATCATTGCCGGCTACGAATACGTGGGCGAAAAGCCGTTTGACGATGTATACCTTACAGGCATCGTGCGCGACAAACTCGGCCGCAAAATGTCCAAAAGCCTGGGCAACTCACCCGACCCGCTGGAGTTGATTGCCAAATACGGTGCCGATGGGGTGCGCACGGGTATGTTGTTCAGTTCGCCTGCGGGCAATGACTTGTTGTTTGACGAAAAGCTGTGCGAACAAGGGCGCAATTTTGCGAACAAGATCTGGAATGCCTTCCGCCTGGTGAAGGGATGGGACGTGGCCGACCTGCCACAACCGGATGCGAGCCGCGTAGCTACGGCCTGGTTTGAAGCACGCATCCATCAAGGAATCACTGAACTAGACGATCATTTTGCGAAATTCCGAATGAGCGATGCGCTATTAACCGCGTATAAACTTACCTGGGATGATTTCTGCGCTTGGTATCTCGAGATCATCAAGCCGGACTACGGGAAGCCGATTGACCGCGTTACGTACGAGCGAACGGTCGATTTTTTTGAGACGATACTTAAGGTGTTGCATCCGTTCATGCCGTTTATTACCGAAGAGCTGTGGGGAGAACTGCGCGAGCGAAGCGAGCGCAACAACGTGATCGTGGCCACCTGGCCCGCTCCCGGGGCCGTGGACAACGCCCTATTGCAGCAGGGTGCCGATGCGTTTGAGATTGTGAGCGAAGTACGCAACCTGCGAAATGCCAAAGGACTGTCGCCCAAAGAGGCACTTTCTCTCTTTGCAAAACAAGAAGCGAACGCGTGGATCGGTTCCTTTTGGCCGGTAGTGCGCAAACTGGCAGGCCTGAGCGAAGTGGGCTTCGTAAACGCTCCCGTGGAGGGTGCCATCACCATGTTGGTAAAATCACATGAGTTTTTTGTTCCGGTCAACGGCAAAATCGATCTCGACAAGGAACGCGCGGAGGTCGTCAAAGAGATCGAATACTACACCGGTTTTTTGAAGTCGGTGAACAACAAGCTCACCAACGAAAAATTTATGGCCGGTGCACCGCCCACGGTGATCGAGGCCGAGCGGAAGAAGAAAGCCGATGCAGAGGCGAAAATCAAAATGCTGGAAGACAGATGGAAATCGCTACAGGGATGAAATGGGATTGGGCATTGGGGATATTAGGGGTTAGGGGTTAGGGGTTAGGGGTTAGGGGTTAGGGTTCGTGCTTAATCTTCCACGAAAGCTGTGAGCGTCACGCGCTGAACGGGCATTTTAGGATCGTTGGAATAAATGGTGACGGCCTTTTGCTGGTTGGCGCTTCGACCTTGCGTATCAAAACTGATTGTCAGTACCGTCTCTTGGCCAGGTTTGATCGTTTTGTCCTCGAGCGCAACAGAAACACATGGGCAATTAGGTTGTGCTTCGCGGATGACGAGTTCTGATTTGCCGGTGTTCCGCAAAACAACCTGGCGGCTGAGGGTGGTGCCTTGTTTCACCCGGCCCAAATCGAACGCCAAAAACGAAAGTTTTAGCGCGGGAGCTTTTGCGGTCTGTTCGGGTGTGAGCACCGGAAAAAACTCTTCAATGGTGGCATACACTGAAAAATGCTTTTCGGGCAGCAGCGGATCATCCGTAGAAACATGGATACTTTCGGACACAAACCCGAATTGGTTGCGGGCTTTGGCATCCATCCATATCTTAAACGTGACTCTCTCACCCGGTGCAATCGCTGGGGGGATTTCCGCCCGGAGATACTTGGGGTGCTTTACGTCCAGGATTCGGATGGCGGTCTCTCCTCTGTTCAGCACATCAAATTCGGCCACCGGATTGGGTTTGTTGACATAAATTTTGCCTAGGTTAAACGAGGCCTGCCGCAGGCGGAGGTGTCCTTGGGTGGCCGGAAACACTTTCTCCAGCCCGATTTTTCCGCTTGTCACGTTTCCTTTTATCTGAAGCGTAACGAGCGCAGACTGTACATCCGTAACAACGGTCAGGCTTTTGTTAAAATACCCCGGCTTGCCGGCCGGATCAAAGCTGACACGGATAAAGCCCGTTTTCCCGACCGCCACCGGCTCTTGCGTCCAGGCAGGCGTGGTGCAACCGCAGGAAGCGTTGACCGACAATACTCTTACCTGTCGCGGACTGATGTTGGTAAAAACAAAATCATAGGTTACGGGCCCGTCCTCTTCGGCCACTTCGCCAAAATCATGCACCTTTTCCTGAAATTGAAGGGGCTCCAGTTGCTGGGCAGCCACACTGCCCGCCATCCACATCCAAAAACAAAAGCTTTTTATTGTCGACTGCATGCGTTCAAAATTACGTTGAAAATTTTCGCGGTCAATTTGTTTTCTTTGCAGCCCTATGGCACGTATCCTCACCGGCATTCAAAGCAGTGGCCGCCCACACCTTGGCAATTTACTAGGGGCGATTATTCCCGCCATCCAACTTTCCCGGCAACCCGGCAATGAATCGTTCTTTTTCATCGCGGATTTACATTCTCTCACCACGATCAAAGAGGCACAAACACGCATCGACAACGTCAACGCAGTAGCGGCCGCGTGGCTGGCGTTTGGTTTCGATATTGAGAAAAATGTGCTTTATCGTCAAAGTCGCATCCCCGAGGTCTGTGAGTTGGCCTGGTACCTCAATTGCTTCACGCCTTTTCCGATGTTGGCAAACGCCCACTCGTTCAAAGACAAAGCTGATCGTCTCTCGGATGTCAACGCAGGGTTGTTCACCTACCCGGTGCTGATGACAGCCGACATTATTTTATACGATGCCCATTACGTGCCCGTGGGCAAAGATCAGAAGCAGCATCTGGAAATGGCCCGCGACATCGCTTCTGCCTTCAACAATCAATATGGCGACACCTTTGTGGTGCCTGAGGCAAAAATTGAACAAGCCGTGATGACCATCCCCGGAACAGACGGGCAGAAAATGAGTAAGTCGTATGGAAACACCGTTGACATTTTCTTGCCCGACAAAGAGCTGCTCAAGCAAATCAAATCCATCAAGACCGACTCCACACCCCTGGAGGAGCCCAAAAACCCCGACATCGATACCACGTTCGCCATTTATCAATTGATCGCCAGGCCGGAACAAACAGCCGAGCTGAGGGCGCGTTATCTGGGTGGAAACTTTGGCTATGGCCATGCCAAGCAGGCACTGTTTGATCTGATTGTAACCAACTACAAAGCCGAGCGAGAGGCGTTCAACTACTACCTATCCAATCCTATTGCCTTGGAAGAGAAACTTCAATTGGGCGAAAAACGAGCCACCGCAATAGCACGCGAAGTGCTGGCGCGCGTTCGGAAAAAATTAGGCTTCGCGTAACGAAGCCTCACCCAAAAACGAAGACTTGTCTACCTCGCCTCCCACACCACCTCTTGCTTGTCTTTACCGATGTTTAACAAGATGCGCACGGGCGCGGGTACGATGACCAGTTTGGTGTCTTTGCCATTGAACTTTTCAACCTCTACAAACACACCGTCCGAGGGAGCCACGCTGAATTCTTTGCCGTTGATCTGATACGACTTGGCCAGATAGGCCACGGGGTAAAGGACTTCGCTTTCAGGGCAATATTTATCGTGTACGTCCTGCAACACTTCTTCCAGGTAATCACCATAGGTTACCTGAAACGCATCTTCCAAATCGTGCAGTTCCTCCTCCAGGTCGTCATACCTGGGGTTGTTGTAATCCACTTTGGCCAGTTCGGTTCGTTTGATAGCGATTTGCTGAAGAGCCTTGTCAAGTGCGCTGATATCCATCGGAAAAAATTTTTCCAAAGATTGCCGAAAGGATTCTCAAAACCAAAAAACAAACAGATTCGTTACTTTTGAAGTCTTCAACGAACGCAACCATGAACACGGATTTCCTCCCCATCAACGGCACCGATCACATCGAGATGTATGTAGGCAACGCCAAACAAGCTTCGCTGTTCTACCAACATTGTTTTGGGTTCGAATGCATTGCCTATGCCGGCCCGGAGACGGGCGTGCGCGACCGCGCCTCCTACGTGCTGAAGCAGAATAAAATCCGGATGGTACTCACCTCGCCCCTTCGCAGCGACTCACCCATCGCCCAACACATTCAGAAGCATGGTGATGGCGTGAAAGTACTGGCCTTGTGGGTAGACGATGCCGAGAAGTCGTTCGTGGAGACGACCTTGCGCGGGGCTGAAGAAGCCGCGCGCCCGCAACGGCTGAAAGACGAACACGGAGAGGTAGTGGTCGCATCGATTAAGACCTATGGGGATACCATCCACACATTTGTAGAGCGTAAAAACTATCGCGGCCCCTTTTTGCCCGGCTATCGGGCTGTGAAAAGCACGGTTGCCCCCTCACCCATCGGGCTCCAATACGTGGACCACTGCGTGGGCAATGTAGAATTGGGGCACATGAATCGCTGGGTTGAGTTCTATGAAAACGTGATGGGCTTTAAGCTGCTGGTCACGTTTGACGATAAAGATATCTCCACCGAGTACAGCGCGTTGATGTCAAAGGTTGTTTCCAATGGCAACGGCTATATCAAATTCCCAATCAACGAACCGGCCGAAGGGAAGCGAAAGTCGCAGATTGACGAGTACCTGGAGTATTACAACGGCCCGGGGGTGCAACACATTGCCATTGCCACCGATGACATCATCCATACGGTGGGTGAATTGCGGAAGCGTGGAGTTGAGTTTCTGTACGTGCCCGAAACATACTATGAGGATATTCTCGACCGCGTGGGTCACATCAACGAAAACCTGCAAGAATTGAAAAAACTCAACATCCTGATCGATCGCGATGAAGAAGGATATCTGTTGCAGATATTTACCAAGCCAGTGCAAGACCGCCCCACGTTGTTTTTTGAGATCATTGAGCGCAATGGGGCCAAGTCATTTGGCAAGGGAAACTTTAAGGCGCTGTTTGAAGCCATTGAGCGGGAGCAGGAACTGCGGGGGAATCTATAAACACATGAAAGAAACCCAATCATCGGCAGACAACAACGGGCCAAAAACAATTTTCCCGCGGATCCAGCAAATAAAAACCAAACCGATGCTGCGACCCGCGGGAAAAAAGAGAAAAGCAAGCGTTTCTTATCGCTTGAAAATGTAGCGGGTGATGAAGATACCATCTCCATCCGATTTGCCAGCGTCACTCTCCACACCGCTGGTCACAAAAATCAATGTCCAGCCTTCCTTGGCCATTTCGTTCAGCTTGGACGTAATTACGGCATCGTTGGAGGCGATGTTTTGAAAATTGATACCCACGATGCTGTAAAAGTTCAATAGCTTGGTTTCGTCAAACGCATCGATTTTCACATCATCGCGCTTCACATCGCCCTGGTCGCTCTTTGTACCTTTCACGCGCGAAGTTGTAAGGGGTTTGTAGTCAGCATTTTCCTTGGCTTCCGTCATACGCGAACGGCCCAAGCCGCCCGGTACAATGGATTCTACGGTGGTGATCACTTTGTACTCTTGTGCCGAAGCAACGGCTGCCGAAAACAAAAGTGCGGCAGCAAAAAGAAATGGTTTCATAGAGGGAAAAATTGGGTTAATGCGTTGGCTAACGCAATTCACAGGCCAAAGTTGTGGAGTACTGGGTGGCTGGCGCAAATACCCGGCACTGAGCGCCAAAATCGATTATTTTTGCCCTTTCTTTATGAAAACACTTCATCAACAAGCCATCGACCGTGCAAATCGTTGGCTGGCCAGTCCGCTGGACGCAGCCACCCGTGCAGACATCCAACGCCTACTGGAGCAGCCCGAACCGAAGGAACTGATCGACCGGTTTTACAAAGACCTGGAATTTGGCACGGGTGGACTCCGTGGGGTAATGGGCACCGGCTCAAACTGCATCAATCGCTACACCGTAGGCATGGCTACGCAAGGGTTAGCCAATTATCTGTTGAAGTCATTTCCCGGCCGGCCCATCAACGTGGCCATTGCGTACGACAGCCGCAACCATAGCCAAACCTTCGCAAAAATCACGGCTGATGTATTCTCGGCCAATGGCATACACGTTTTTTTGTTTCCCGAACTGCGCCCCACGCCTTTGCTTTCGTTTGCCATCCGACACCTGGGTTGCCAATCGGGTGTGGTCATTACAGCTTCGCATAACCCCAAAGAGTACAACGGCTACAAAGCCTATTGGAGTGATGGTGCGCAGTTGGTGCCCCCTCACGACAAAAATGTAATCGCTGAGGTAGCCGCGATTGACGGCATTGGCGCCATCCGGTTTGATGCCAACCCTGCGCTGATAACCGCCATCGGCCGCGAGGTCGAAGAAGCCTACTACCGCGAAGTGCTGGCACGCATACCCCAAAAAGATGCCGTAGCACGCCAGGCATCGCTTCCGCTGGTGTACTCCAGTTTGCATGGGGCCGGCATTACCATGGTGCCCGAGTGCCTGGCGCGCATGGGGTTTACCAACATCCTGTTGGTTGAGGAGCAACGCGAACCCAACGGCAACTTCCCAACGGTGGAATCGCCCAACCCGGAGGAAACTTCGGCTATGAAGATGGCTATGCAGAAAGCTGAACAGGCACAAGCTGAGTTGGTGATGGCCACCGATCCGGATACCGACCGTGTTGGCATTGGCATCCGGGGCCGGAAAGGCTACTTTCTACTGAACGGAAACCAGGCGTTTAGTCTGATGATGTGGTTTATCCTTAAAAATAATCGGCAGCCCAACAGCTATATCGCCAAAACCATCGTAACCAGCGAGTTGGTGGACGACATGGCGCACGACCTTGAGATCACGTGCTTCAATACACTCACCGGTTTTAAGTACATAGCTGAACTCATGAATCAAATGGAGGGCAAAGCACACTTTATTGCTGCGGGTGAAGAAAGCTATGGCTACATGGTGGGCGACTTCATCCGCGACAAGGACGCTGTTTCGGCCTGTGCTTTTTTTGCCGCGATGGCCGCTGCCGCCAAAGACGCGGGCCAATCGCTGTATGATTGGCTGGTACAAATGTACGTGGATCACGGACTTTACAAGGAAAGGCTTGTCAATGTGGTACGCAAGGGTGCCGAAGGAGAACAGCAAATCAAGGCCATGATGGAGCGCTTCCGCGAACAGCCACCAACCGAACTGGCGGGCGAGTCCGTAGTGCGCGTATTGGACTACAAGACGCGCCTCAACAAGCATCTGATCACGGGACAAGAGGTACCCATCCTGCTGCCCGCGTCCGATGTTATTCAGTTCTATCTGGCCGATGGATCCAAGATTTCGGTGCGGCCTTCCGGCACGGAACCCAAAATCAAGTTTTACCTGAGCGTGAAGGCACGGATTCATTCAACAGCCGAATTTGCACGCGCAGAGGAACTGCTGGAGGCACGCCTGAACGTGATCGAAGCCGAGCTGTTTTCGCTGTGAGCAGGCAGGACTGACGCAACGTGTTTTCGATACCACCTGAGCTCATCGAAAACAGCTTTTCATCGGTAATAGATGTGGGCTACTTGCCTGTGTGTCTGAATTTTTGACAGTTTCAGTATGAGCCGTTGCCGAAGGCTCCACCAACTTGACTTCGTTTGTATATTTGCAGGCTAATGATGAAAAAGGTCGCGTTTTATACCCTCGGCTGTAAGCTGAACTACTCGGAGACGTCCACCATCTCGCGGCAGTTTGAGCAAAAGGGCTATCAAAAAGTAGACTTTTCGGACCAACCCGATATCTTCATCATCAACACCTGCTCAGTGACCGAAAATGCCGACAAAAAGTGTCGCAAAATTGTGCGCGAAGCAAAGGCGATTTCACCTAAGAGCTATGTGGCCATCATCGGCTGCTATGCACAACTGAAACCACGCGAGATAGCCGAAATACCCGGGGTAGATGCCGTGCTGGGGGCGGCTGAGAAATTCCGGTTGGCGGAATTACTGGATGGCTTCGTGCCATCTACGAAGCCCGTGATCCTAGCCTCGCCTATCGAGAAAGCCAATAAATTCACAACCAGCTACTCGCTGCATGACCGCACCCGCACGTTTCTGAAAGTCCAGGACGGTTGTGATTATTCATGCACCTTTTGCACCATCCCCCTGGCGCGCGGCAGCAGCCGCAGCGACAGCATTCGAAACATCGTGGCGCACGTCCGCGAGATCGCACAAACGGAGGTGAAAGAAATCGTGCTAACAGGTGTGAACACGGGCGATTTTGGCATACAAGAGGGTGTGCGACAAGAACGTTTTATTGAGTTGATTCAGACATTGGATCAGGTGGAAGGAATCGAGCGTTTTCGCATTTCATCCATCGAACCCAATTTATTGACCAACGAGATCATCGACTTTGTGGCGCAATCCCAACGGTTTGTACCTCACTTTCACGTGCCACTGCAGTCGGGGTCAGACAAGATTTTAAAGCTCATGCGCAGGCGCTACCTGCGACAATTATATGCCGACCGCGTGAGTAGCATTCGCCAAAAAATGCCGGACGCCTGCATAGGCGTGGATGTGATCGTGGGCTTTCCGGGCGAAACCAACGATGACTTTTTGGAGACCTACGCATTTTTGAATAGCCTTGACATCTCCTATCTGCATGTGTTCACGTATTCCGAGCGCCCCAATACCCCCGCGGCACAGATGCCGCGTGTTGTGCCGGTAAAAGAGCGACAAGAACGGTCGACCATGCTTCACTCTTTGTCCGACAAAAAGCGAAGAGCCTTCTATGAACAGCATTTGGGTTCGGTACGCACCGTGTTGTTTGAAAACGATGTGGACAACGGCCTGATGCACGGTTTTACCGAAAACTACATCCGCGTAAGCGCCAACTACGACCCTATGTTGATCAACGAGCTGAAAAAAGTGGCGTTGGCGGGGATTACCCCCTCCGGCTCCGTGGCGGTTCGCGAAGCGGAAGAAGTACTCACTCACTAAAAAATGGGTATCCCATAGGGGGCGCGCGGGACGAGGTTGTCTTTGAGGTAAAACATACCTCATGAAAAATCTGCTTGTTGTGGGCGGCATCATGGCCATCTGCGCTAGTTATGCGCAGGAATCGGAGAAACTACCTGCCTTTGATCGTGTTACTGTATCACCCCACATCAACGTGGTACTGATGCGCGGCCCTCAGGAAGGAATTCGTTGGGAGCTGGAGAACATCGATGAACGAAAAATCAACGCTGAAGTGGTAGACGGCTCGCTGCGGCTGTACCTTGATGACGCTCGCATTCTACCCCCCCAACACACGTTTCGTGAAAACGGAAATCGCGGGAAAAGAAGCATCTATGAAGATGTGAGCGTGACCGCCCACGTGACGTATCGCGAGTTAAATCGGTTGGAGATACGGGGAGCGCAAACCGTGAACGTGGATACTATCCCGGCTTCATCTAAATTAAAAATTGTGCTTTATGGGGAGGCCACACTGTCGATTGGCCATGTTGACACCGAAAAATTGAAACTCTCTTCGTTTGGCGAAAATACGGTACGCATTTTGTCGGGCCGGGCTCACCACCAGGTGTATCGCATGTTTGGCGAAAATAAAATTGACGCCTTGGGCGTGCAAAGCCGTACCGCATTTACGCGATTCTATGGAGAAGGAAAACTCCGGCTTACCGCCACTGAAGAAGTGCGACTGAACTCCTTTGGGGAGCCGAGGTTGGTGCTGGACGGCAACCCTCTCCTCCACCGCTGTATTGTGGTGGGCGAAACGGACATAACACGACAGTAGAAATCCGGGCAACCGGAAAAAAAATACCATTAAAGGGGGCAAATGCCCCGGTGAGTGGATTTACGCGGGGGGCAGCCCCGCTTTTTTGTTTACTATTTGATAACTTGCCTACGCACAACGATGGACAGTTATCGCCTCCCCGCCTCCACGCGCATCGGTCACGTACATTTAAAGGCTGCCAACCTGCCGCGCGCATTGGATTTTTATTGTGGCCTACTCGGCTTTGAGTTGATCACTACGTACGGCCAGGACGCGGCTTTTGTTTCAGCCGGTGGCTATCATCACCACATTGGGCTGAACACCTGGTATAGCAAAGACGCGGAGCCTGCTCCCGTTCGCGGGGTAGGTCTTTTCCACACGGCTATCCTATACCCCACGCGCAAAGACCTGGCCATCGCGCTGCAGCGCTTGCGGCAGGCCAACTACCCCTTGACGGGCGCCAGCGACCATGGTGTATCGGAAGCGATCTACCTGAACGACCCCGACCAAAACGGGGTGGAACTGTATGTCGACCGGCCGCCTAAACAATGGCCCCGCCATGAAGACGGTAGCCTGAACATGTACACGCGGCCACTCCATCTCGAATCACTCCTGAACGAACTCCGCCCATGAGGCATCTCATCCTTTGGTGGCTGGTGGCCTCCTACTTCCTGGCCTACAGCCAGGCTCCCCAGGCCGAAAATGGCCTGTTGGACGCGCGCACGTGGAACTTTGCTTCCCGCCCGCTGGCGCTCAGCGGCACATGGCATTGGTATGACTATGAACTGCTGACTCCGCGCGATACTGAACTGTCGACCGGCCAGAAGGTGGAATTCCCCAAGGTGTGGAACGATGTGCGGCCCTATGGCGGGGGCGATGGTTTTGCCACGTACACCCTCACGGTGCACCTGCCCGAAGAAACCCGCGACTATGCCCTGGATATGCCCATGTTTTACTGCAGCTACAAGCTGTTCATAAACGACCGGTGGGTGGCTTCCAATGGTACACCCGGGCAAACCAAAGAAACCACCGTGCCGCAATGGAAACCTCAGGTGGTGTCGTTCCGGGCAGGCGGCCAGGTTAAGTTGGTGCTGCAAGTGAGTAACTTCTATCACTTTAAAGGCGGCAGCAAGGACTTGGTGTACCTGGGCGAAAAGAGCATGCTCGAAAAAAAAGTAGTCGTGGCCCGCTCGGCCGTGATGGCACAATTTGGGCTAATGATGCTCCTGAGCGCAGTGAGCGTGTGGGTGTTCTTTGCCGGGCAGCGTAAGCGGGTGGCGATTTGGTTTGCTGTATTGGCATTCACCTGGGGTATCCGCTCGGTCTTCTCCAACCGCTATGTAGCGATTCATTTTTTTCCCGACTTTGATTGGACGTGGGCCGTTCGGATCGAATACCTGACGATTTACCTGATGGTGATCTTCGCCATCCTCTATATCAGCAGGCTGTTCAAAGAGGAAGTGAATTCCTTGTTGGGCATCGGGTTGATCGTGCTCAACCTGACATTTGTGGCCTTTACGCTGTTTGCCTCACCGCTGGATTTCACCCGGTGGCTGGGCGTATACCTGTCGGTGGCTGCCATCATGCTGTTGTACATGAGCATTGTGGTCATCCGCGCGTTAATCAACGATCGTATCGGGTCGGGCTTTCTCAGTGTATCGCTGCTGTTGGGCGTGCTGCTCTTTGCCTACGATATTGTCACGTATGAAGGACTGTTTGCCTATCACGACCTGATTTTCAGTGTGGGTTACACGGTACTTTTTGTGCTGGTCGGCTTTGGCCTGCTGGTACACCTGCGCATCATGAAAAGCAAAGCCCGCCCAACAGGAAAACTTACCTACTCCGATCTGTATCGCGAGCAAGACTGAGAACGGAGCGTTGAAGCTGCTGCATCACTATTTTTGAAAATGACGGAGGGCCAAAAAGCGAACGCCCAACCCAATCACCAATCCCAGCGAGGTAAAGCCCAGGACGATCCAAACAAAGTTGTCTTCCAACCGGGCCGCGGTAAGATTCAACCAACGGCCTACCCAGTACCCCACGGTACTCACCGTGCCGGCCCACAGCAGGCCGGTGGCAACGGAATAGAAAAGGTATCGCCTGGGTGACAGGCCACTCATCCCCACCATCAGCGGGATGACCACCCGAAAGCCATATAAAAAGCGATAAGAGAAAAGAATGGCAAGCTGATGCGTTTGAAAAAAAAGACGCAACGGTTCCATGCGTGCCTGTAACGAAGGCCTTCGCGCAACAAACACCCGGCCATTGAACCGCCCGATCAGGTAATAGATCCAATCGCTGACGAACGACCCGGCAAAGGCAAACAAGACCGTGGGCAGGCCCGAGAAAATACCCCGGTGAATGAGAGACGAAGCCAACAAGATGGCTGTCTCTCCTTCGAAGAAGGTGCCCACCGTGAGGGCCATGTAACCGTATTGATCAAGAAATTCCTCCATACGCAGCCTGCCAAAGGTGACAAAAAAGTGCGGCACCTGGCCGCCTTTGATGCGCGATGTAACCTTTTGTTAAAAATTTCGTGATGTAGCTATTGATTAAGTAAAAAAATATTCCTTTACTTTTGCATTATAAAACAACACCATAAATGCCTTTTAAGTGACCCTCACTCTTAACTGAGAACAACGAAATTGAAAACACCCCTCATCACCACGCTGGCCGGGCTTCATGAAGCCCTCCTCTTCAGCCAACTCCGCTCTCTCTCCCCGGTGATCCGCAGCTTCCGAAGGCAAATTCGTATTTGATACCGCGCAAACTATCGTTTGTGTGCCAATTGCCGGGACGGTAATTGGCTGTTGCGCGTTTGCGCAAGTTTCTTTCTTTATCTCAAATCATTTAGTGAATTGAATCATCACATCACTGTGCGGGTGGCTACACCTGCCGATAAACCCTATGCCGACACCATCACCACGGAGATGGAGGAATCGGCCAAAGCGCGCGGCACCGGCATCGCCAAGCGCTCGCCCGAATACATTTGCCAAAAAATGGATGAAGGCAAAGCCGTGATCGCTCTGACGCCCGAAGGCGCCTGGGTAGGCTTTTGCTACATTGAAGCATGGGAACACGAGAAATACGTGGCAAACTCGGGCCTCATCGTGGCACCGGCCTTTCGAAAGACTGGCGTGGCCACCGAGATCAAGCGAAAAGTGTTTGAGCTCTCGCGCCAGAAGTTTCCCAACGCCAAAATTTTTGGCCTCACCACCGGCCTGGCCGTTATGAAGATCAACAGCGACCTGGGCTATGAGCCTGTCACGTACTCAGAGCTCACCACCGATGAGGAGTTCTGGAAAGGGTGCCGCAGTTGCGTGAACTACGAGATATTGATGAGCAAGCAACGCAAAAACTGCATGTGCACGGCCATGCTGTATGATCCCGAAGAAAAAGCCCGAGAGGCTGCAGAAAAAGCCAGACTGGCAGAAGCCAATCGGGGCCCCGTGCCTGGTCCCGTGCACCAACGCAGGCAGTTTAAGGGCAACTTCAAACTGTTTGAACGCTGGGTGCGGTTCAAGCAGTTTGTACTGCTCAAAGGCTGGCGCAAAAAATCGGAAGACGGTGCCCCCGAGGCCAAGAAGAATTCCATCCTCAGCTTTCTGTTCTTTTCGTGATGAAGAAAAAAATTGTGCTGGCATTTAGCGGTGGGCTTGACACCTCCTACTGCGCCTTGTACCTGGCCCGCGAATTGGGTTATGACGTGCATACACTAACAGTAAGTACGGGCGGCTTTGACGAGGCCGAGGTGGCCGCCATTGAAAAGCGGGCGCTGAGTTTGGGCGTAGCTTCGCATAAGACCATGGACGAAACACGCAACTACTACGACCAGGTCATTCGTTTTTTGGTGTATGGCAACGTGCTCAAAAACGGCACCTATCCCCTGAGCGTAAGCGCGGAACGCATGTCGCAAGCACTGGCCGCGGCCCGCTATGCCAACCAGATCAAAGCCGATGCAGTGGCGCACGGCAGTACCGGAGCCGGCAACGATCAGGTACGGTTCGACATGGTGATTCAAATACTGGCCCCCGGCTTGTCGATCATAACGCCCATCCGCGACCAGCGGTTGAGCCGCGAAGAGGAAATCGACTATCTACATCAAAACGGTATCGCCTTCAATGCCGAAAAGGCAAAGTACTCCATCAACAAAGGAATATGGGGTACCTCGGTGGGCGGCAAAGAAACCCTGCAGTCGATGGGGATGCTGCCGGAGGAGGCCTGGCCTACGGCCGTCACAAAAACAACGCCCGAAGAAGTACGCCTTCAGTTTGAAAAAGGAGAACTGGTGGGTGTGAATGGAAAAAGAACGGATCACCCCGTCAAGGCGATCCACGCGTTGCAATCCATCGCAGCGCCTTTTGGCATCGGCCGCGACATTCACGTGGGCGATACAATCATTGGCATCAAAGGCCGCGTGGGTTTCGAGGCCGCTGCACCCGTAGTGATCATCAAAGCACACCACGCCCTGGAGAAACACGTCCTCACCAAATGGCAACTAAGTTGGAAAGATCAGCTCGCCCAGTTTTACGGCAACTGGTTGCATGAAGGACAGTACCTTGACCCGGTGATGCGCGATCTGGAGGCATTCCTGACCAGCACGCAACAACACGTGACGGGCGAGGTATCGGTCACGCTGTTTCCGCATCGCTTTACGATCAACGGCATCGAGTCGCCCTATGACTTAATGTCGGCTAAATTTGGAAAATACGGTGAAATGAATCTCGGCTGGACAGGTGATGATGTGAAAGGCTTTACCAAGATATTTGGCAACCAGGTGGCCATCTATCATCAGATCAAAAACGAGCAACCATCATGAAGGGCTCAATCCGTGTCGGCATTGTAGGAGGAGCAGGTTATACCGGGGGTGAAACGCTCCGCCTGCTGCTGCGACATCCGCAAGTAGCGATGGCCTTTGTACAAAGCCGCAGCCAGGCCGGCCAGCCGGTAACCCAGGTACACACCGACCTGGTGGGCGAAACCGACCTGACATTTGCCGAAGAGGTTCGCGAAGCGGACGTGATCTTTCTTTGCCTGGGTCATGGCGAAAGTAAAAAACTCCTGAGCGAAACTTCGTTCGGTGACGCCCGGTTGATCGATTTGGGTAACGACTTTCGCTTGCGTCCATTCGGAACAGCGGAGAACTTCGTCTATGGCCTTCCGGAATTTCAACGCGAAGCTATTGCTCATGCCCATCGCGTGGCCAACCCCGGCTGCTTTGCCACCGCCATTCAACTTAGCCTCTTACCGTTGGCGAAGGCAGGACAACTAGGCGAAGTACATGTGACAGGCATCACCGGAAGCACCGGAGCCGGCCAGAAATTGCAAGACACCACACACTTTACATGGCGCGCCAACAACTTGTCCGCCTACAAAACACTCACACACCAGCACCTGGGCGAGATCAACCAAACAATGCAGGCTCTTCAACCGGGCTTCGACAAACTGATCAACTTTGTTCCCTGGCGGGGGGATTTTACCCGGGGGATTTACGTCACTGCGGTGGTGGATTTCGCGGGGTCGCTCACAGAAGCCTGCGATCTGTATCGGCACTACTATGAAGAGCACCCTTTTACCCATGTGACGGACGCGATGATCGACCTCAAGCAGGTGGTCAATACCAATAAATGCCTGATCCATCTGGAAGTAATCGGGAGGAAGTTGGCCATACACGCAACCCTGGACAACTTATTGAAGGGCGCCAGCGGCCAGGCAGTACAAAACATGAACCTGATGTTTGGCGTTGATGAAACCACGGGACTTCACTTAAAAGCAACTGCCTTCTAGCCATGAAACTCTTTGATGTCTATCCACTTTTTCCGATCGAGCCGGTGCGTGCACAGGGGTCATGGCTGTGGGATGCGCAGGGAAAAAAATACCTGGATTTGTATGGCGGACATGCCGTGATCTCCATTGGACACAGTCATCCACACTACGTGCAGGCGTTGAAAGAACAACTGGACCGCATTGGCTTTTATTCAAATAGCGTTCAAAACCCGTTTCAAGAGAGATTGTCGGACAAACTGGGAAAACTCTCCGGGTATACAGACCATACACTCTTTTTGTGCAACTCCGGGGCCGAGGCCAATGAAAATGCCCTGAAGCTGGCTTCGTTTGTTACGGGCCGAAAAAAAATCATTGCGTTCAAGAAAGCTTTTCACGGGCGCACCTCCGGGGCGGTGGCGGCCACCGACAATCCGAAAATTGTGGCTCCCTTTAATGCCGGGCATGAAATTCTTTTTCTGCCGCTCAACGATCGCACAGCCATTGACCTCCATCTTGATAACAGCGTGGCGGCCGTCATCATCGAGGGGATACAAGGCGTGGGCGGTATTCACGTACCAGACGACTCCTTCCTGTCTTTTTTGGCTGACGAAACGAAAAAGAAGGGAGCACTGCTGATTTTAGACGAAGTGCAATCTGGCTACGGCCGTACGGGAAAATTCTTCGCACATCAGTATGCCAAGATCGTACCTGACCTGATCACCATCGCCAAAGGCATGGGCAATGGTTTTCCCGTAGGAGGCGTCTTGATTCACCCGGCCATCAAGCCCTGGCACGGCATGTTGGGCACCACCTTTGGCGGCAATTACCTGGCCTGTG
>CAZGFJ010000012.1:0-63550 GCA_964524935.1 uncultured Ohtaekwangia sp. | reverse complement strand
GAAGTGGTGAAATTGGTAGACACGCACGTTTCAGGGGCGTGTGGCGCAAGCTGTGCGGGTTCGAGTCCCGCCTTCGGCACTAGTCCATGGTCTTCCCTGAGACCACAATAAACAACTCCCGTTAAATCAACGGGAGTTGTTTTGTTTTTAGACCTATTCAGTTGGTCATACCGAAGCACTCCGGGTTCGATACATCTTTTTTATCGAGCTCGACCGCTGCGTGACCTTTTGTTTCCGCCAGCATTAGGAAACAAAAACATGAATCTTCATCGCCTGACCCCCGATGTGCCCACCAGCAGTATGGCGGACATCGCTTTTCTCTTGTTGACCTTCTTCCTGGTGACCACCACCCTGACCGAACACAAAGGCCTACCGCTGCTATTGCCCGAATGGCAACATGAACGACCGATCGTCACGCAGCATGACCGCGACATCTATTCCATCATGATCAACCGCGACAACGCCTTGTTGGTAGAGGGCGAACGAAGAGAATCGATGGACGGTCTTCGCGATGACATCAAACACTTTCTGCTACATCACCCGCATCCCGCGAAAGCGGTGGTATCCATTAAAACGGATCGGGGGGCTACATACGAGGCGTTCATTCAGGTATTGGATGAAGCCGAGGCCGCCTATGTGGAAATCTATGCGCAACGGTGTCAATTATCGCCTGAGGCGTTTAGGCGATTGGACCTAACCCGAGCCAACGACAAACGGGTGTACGACCGCGCCCGGGCCGGATGGCCCAAGAATATCTCGCTCGCCCAGTAACCTGTTTCGGCATGGGGTATATTCCCTATATTGCCCGTTCAAACTTTCGCGAACATGGCCGCAGATCTTTCCCAACCTCCGAAAAAAAGCAGATTGACCTTGTACATCATCATCGCCTTGATCATCGGCATCGGCCTCGGCTTCGCGCTGAACAAGACGTACCTGAGCGACTACAACCAGCGCCTGGAGGCGGCCGAAAGTTTGCTAAAGTCCACGAACAGTCAATTGGCTGCCTCGCCCGACAGCCTCCATCGTGCAAGTTTGGAGGCAACAAAAAGACAAGCGGCCGATGAAAAAAATACTGTGTTGGCTGCGCGCGATAAAGCCGTAGAGCCCTTTTCGCTGCTGGCCGATATCTTTCTCCGCCTGATTAAGATGATCGTAGCCCCGCTGGTGTTTACCACGCTGGTGGTGGGCGTGGCCAAACTGGGCGATATCAGCGCGGTGGGCCGCATCGGGGGTAAAACACTGCTTTGGTTTATCAGCGCTTCGCTGATGAGCTTGTTGTTGGGCATGGTGATGGTGAACGTTTTTGAGCCCGGCATTGCCATGAACTTGCCGCTGCCCGAAACCAACGAGACGGGCATCCAGGCCGTAGGGCTTTCGCTCAAAACGTTTTTGTACCACGTGTTTCCCAGCAGTGTGGTGGAGGCGATGGCCAAAAACGAGATTCTGCAAATTGTGGTGTTTTCCATTTTCTTTGGCGTGGCCACCGCGGCCATTGGCGAGCAGGGTAAAATAGTGATCAAAGCGATGGATGCCATGGCACACGTGATCTTAAAGGTTACGGGGTATGTAATGAATTTTGCTCCGGTGGCCGTGTTTGGAGCGATGACGGCTGTTGTAGCCAAACAGGGCATTGGCATTCTGAAAACGTATTCCATTTTTATTGGTGAGTTTTACTTTAGTCTGGCACTGCTTTGGGTGTTGCTGATCTTCGCGGGGTTCCTGGTCATTCGCGGCCGTATTGTGGAGTTGATCAAACGCGTGAAAGAACCGATTCTGCTGGCGTTCAGTACCTCGAGCAGCGAAGCGGCTTTCCCCAAAACCATGGATGAGCTGCAACGCTTTGGCTGCAAGGACAAGATCGTCAGTTTTGTTTTGCCGCTCGGCTACTCGTTCAACTTAGACGGCAGTATGATGTACATGACGTTTGCCTCGCTTTTTATCGCGCAGTCGTATAAGATCGATTTGCCGCTGGCGACTCAAATCAGCATGCTGTTGGTGTTGATGGTTACCAGCAAGGGCATCGCGGGCGTGCCGCGCGCTTCGCTGGTGGTTATTGCCGGTACCCTCGCCACGTTCAACATCCCCGAAGCGGGGTTGGCGCTGTTGTTGGGCATCGACCCGCTGTTGGACATGGGGCGCAGTGCTACAAATGTTGTGGGCAACAGCGTGGCCACGGCCGTAGTCAGCAAATGGGAAGGTGAGCTGGGGCCGGGACAGACAGGGTGAACGCTTTTTGCTAACTTTCGACCATGCACACCTACCAATTCACAGCTATTATCGAAAAAGACGGAGACGGTTATGCCTCATTCTGCCCGGAACTGGACATTGCCAGCCAAGGTATTTCAGTTGAAGATGCATCGAATAATCTGAAGGAAGCCATTGAGCTTTTTTTGGAATCGGCCTCCACAACCGAGATTCAACATCGCTTACACGGAGAAATTTTTGTAACCCGCGTACAGGTAGCCATTGCCTAAATTAAGGGTTTTATCGGGGCGAAATGTCTGTCAAATATTGACGCAGCACGGTTTTATAGTTGTTCGTCAAAAAGGAAGCCACATCGTCATGCAGGCAAAAAACGACAATACGACCATCACCGTTCCCGTTCCCGACCATAAAGAACTTAAAATGGGCACGCTTCAATCCATCATACGGCAATCAAAGCTTCCGCGGGAGCTTTTTGAAGCTCAATAACCAAGCCCCCGGGTTTGGCGAACCTATTTTGCGTAAATTTGTTCTCCCTAAAACAAGTCCGTTATGCTTACCGCAGCCCCCAAACAAATACACATATACCTCGAGTCGAATCCCAATCCGAATTCGCTCAAATTTGTGATCAATGAAATGCTCGTGCCGGACGGCATGAGTTTTGACTTTCCGACCCCCGCCAGTGCCGAAGAGGCCCCGCTGGCGCAGGAATTGTTTATGTACCCCTTTGTGGAGCGTGTATTTTACATGAGCAACTTTATTACGGTCACCAAAAAAGAAGAGGTGGAGTGGATTGAGATACAAGACACGCTAAAAAAACATATCAAAGGATTTCTGGAGGAGGGCAAGTTGATCCTTGACAAAAAAGCACCCGAAACACCCGAACAAGAGGAAACCGAAACGATCAAAAAGATCAAGGCCATTTTGGATGAATACATCCGCCCAGCCGTAGAGCAAGACGGTGGCGCCATTACGTTTCACTCCTACCTTGACAAAAAAGTGACCGTCACGTTGCAGGGCTCTTGCAGCGGCTGTCCCTCGTCAACGATTACGTTGAAGGCCGGCATCGAAAATCTCTTCAAGCGCATGATGCCGGAAGAGGTGGAGACCGTAGAGGCGCTCGGCTAAATGAAGTGGGCTTTTGCGATCGGCCTCGTTTGGTTGGCCTGGGGTGCCAATGCACAACGGGTAACGGTCATCAGCTATAACATCCGGCTGGACACGGAGACAGATGGAGTAAATCAATGGGGAAAAAGATTTAACAAGGTGGCCTCGCTGCTGGCCCAGCACGATCCTGACCTCCTTGGCGTACAAGAAGCCCTCCACAATCAATTGATGGATTTGCAAAAACAAATGTCCCGCTATTCGGTGGTGGGCGTAGGCCGAGAGGACGGAAACGAAAAAGGAGAATATTCCGCCATCTTCTTCAAACGAGATAAGTTCGAAGTCATATCGCACCAAACGTTTTGGCTTTCCGAAACACCCGAAGTGCCTGGCAGCAAGAGCTGGGATGCCGCCATCACCCGCATCGTCACCATGGTCGCATTGCGAGACAAAGCCACACGCCACGTATTCCTGTATGCCAACACGCACTTTGATCACATCGGCAAACAAGCGCGCGAAAAGAGCGTGGAGTTACTGAAGGCGCGTGTGAACAACTGGCTGGCTCAAGTCGCGGACGTGACCAACCCACATGAGCCCGCCATCATTATCTCTGGGGACTTCAATGCCGAACCGAGCGAGGCTCCGTATCAGCGGATGCTGGATGGCCATCACGTAACGCTTCAGGACTCGCGACCCGCAAATAATACCGCGGGTACGTATTGCGGATTTGACGTAGGCAAGATGCCGTGCCGGATCATTGACTACATTTTCCACTCCCGCGTCTTGAAGGCATCCGGCTACCGCGTAATTCAAGATCATGATGGAGTTTACTATCCGTCAGATCACCTACCCGTGATGGTGACGCTGACTCGGCAGCAGTAAGACATCGCACAATCGATCAAAATTTCGAACGGCTACTTTTTGAGATTGGTGTCCAGAAATTTGAGTACCTCCTCAGAAGCCTTCATATTGTTTTCCTTCTTAACAAAGCCGTGACCTTCATCGGGAAAAATGACATACTCCACCGGTACGCCATTCTTTCTGGCGGCCGCCACAATCTCGTCTGACTCCACCTGTAGCACCCGCGGGTCATTACTGCCCTGCAACACTATAAACGGCTTCTTGATTTTATCGGCATGAAACAGGGGCGATTTGTTGTACAATGCCACCGAGTCCTTCACCGGATCGCCCATCTCGGTATATAGTGCTTCGCGGAAAGAGGCCCACCAGGGCGGGATGCTCTTCAGTGTGCGAAGCCAGTTGGTGACGCCAAAATAATTTACGCCCACCTTGAATTCCTCCGGGGCGAATGTCAGCGCTGCCATCACCATGTAGCCGCCATAGCTTCCCCCATAAATACCAATCTTGTCACCATCGATGTAGTCGAGCGATTGTAGATACTGTTTGCCGGCAATGCAATCTTTCAGATCTTCGTTGCCGTGGCGTTTGTCATCAGCCGCATAAAAGGTTTTTCCATACCCTGAGCTACCGCGGTTATTCACGCACAGAATGGCATATCCATGGTTGATCAAATATTGATAGGCGCTCGAATAGTTGAGCCGTGTTTGTCCCCCGGGGCCCCCATGTACCTGCACCAGGGCGGGTACTTTTTGACCTTTTGCGATGCCCTTTGGTTTATACAATAAAGCCGGTATCTCTAAGCCGTCAAACGACTTAAAGCGCACCACCTCGCCTTCCACCAGATCAATGGGATCGATCTCCGGGCTCAGTGTGTTGGTAAGTTGTTTGATCTCTTTCGTTTCAAAATTGTACAGATACAAGTTTTGTGGCGATTTGGACGTGCTCACATAACATGTCATCAGCTTTTCGCTGTCGGAAATGGTAACGCCTGTGACATCGCCCGCGGGCAGTCCTTCTACTTGCAAAAGTTTATCACCCTGCGTTTGGTCATAGATTTTGACTTGGGTGCGGGCATCATTGTTGATGGCCACTACCCGATATTTGCCGGTGCGCGATTGGTAGGCGAACATGATGTCCCACGGGGCCTCTTCTACCAGTTTCTTTTCTCCGGTGGTAAGGTTCAAGCTCATCAATCGGGCAAATTCGCTTCCTTCGTCTGAAAGAAAATACAACTGCGCTCCATCCAGGCTAAAATATTGCGGATTGTACATCGCATTTCCTTCATGCTGCGACAGGTGTTTCATTTGCTTGCTCTGCGTATCCAACAGATACATCTCGTTGTTGTTGGTCGTGATGGCCTTGGTCAGGGCCACATAGCGGCCGTCTGCCGAAATGGCCGCAGGATCGTAGCCTTCCCGATTTTCATACATCAGCGCAGACGAAAACACGTTCCCCTCCTTGGGTTGTTGAGAAACATCCACTTTGTACAAATCAAAAAACTGTTTATCGCGGCTGTTGGATGAATAGTACATGAGCTTTTTGTCATAGCTCCAACCGTAAAAATTGGCCTTTGCGGTGGAATCCGAAATCAAGTCAATGGATGTACCGTCCGCGCTGCGCACAAAAATGTGGTCAATCTCATTTCCACCCTTATCCATGGTGTACACCACGCGGTCGTCTGCCGGGAAGTACGATGAAGGAAATACCGACTCTTGGGTTGAGTTTGTCAGTTGTGTCTTCTCCATCGTTTTCAGATCCAATTCAAAGGCATTGAAAATGCCCGTCTCATTGGAGCCCAAGAGTATTTTTGACTCATCGAGCGAAAAGCCGGCACTAAAAATATTCTTTACATCCATAAATTGTTGGATGGTGTACTGCTTCGGGGGCGTTTCGGAAGTTGGCTTTTGACAGGCGGCCGCCAGCAGCAACACAACAAACAGGGGTCTTTTCATGGCTGTGAAGGGTTGATTGTGAAGAGCGAAAGTACCACTTTTTTATTGCGCTACCGTGCGCGATGATTCGAGCCTCGTGTACGCTTCCGCAGGCGGCAAGTTTGGTCGGAACCTAGGGGCTTACCAGATTGACCGAAAGATTAAAATAAAACGCGTTGGTCAAGTCGTTTTCGATGGCATAGGGTTGGTTTCCAAAGCCGCGGAAAAAATCACCATCGTCAATGTTGAACGACCAATTGTAGCGGAGCCCGGCTTGTGCGCTGATCCAAACAAAGTCTTTTAATGATCGCTCAAACGTGAATCGGATGCGCAACTCACTTCTGCGCAGCTCAGGATTGGCAATATTTTCAAAGCCACGCAGCGAAGCTAACCGGTACGTTTGCCCTTCCAGTTCATAACCAAAAAACGCCAGCGTGCGTGTATTGAACGTTCTGCGCACGTTAGCGCGGGCCGGAAACACCGACTCAACGCCCCACTTGCGCGAAGGAGCCGTATAGTTATACATAAACACGGGAATGTAATTGGCCTCCCCTACCCGGTACGTACGCGACACGCCAAACCCGTACAGCAGGCGATCGTGCTTTTTCCAGCCATAGATCACCGTACCCGACACACGCGTGTACGACAATGACTGAAAGTCGGGAAAAAAATAATCGCCATTGAGATCAAACACCGACTGCGCAAAAATGAAATTTTTCTCATTCAGTGGCTTGAACACCGTGGCCGTAATGCCCGTGGTGCGCAGGCCGCGGCTCGCCAATGCGTTGGCCAGCGGGCGGCTCTCGGCATCGTCAACCTGGTAGTGCGACTCCCAATAGTTGACGCCCAGATTGAGCAGCAGATTGGTTTTGGATATAACCGGGAAGTTGCTGCCCAGGCGGATGCCCTGCACCGACCGCACGCGCACCTGATCTGCCGTGGACCCAGTGCCCAGCGCCCAATCATGGCCCCCTTGAAAATCATAGCCGAGTGAGATGAGTTTATTAGGGCTCTGGTCAAATACCTTGGATGTGCAAAAGCGTTTGGCATCGCCCGCCAGTTCGGCATCGGCATACATGCTAAAGTCCTCCTCCACTGCGGTAGTGTCGCCCGCTTGCCCAAACGCACTCTGCGCAAGGGCAAGCACAAAAACGGTGAACCAACAACGCATGGACACTTATTTCTTTTTGACAACCACCCGCTTCCAGACGTCTGTACGGCCAAAAAGGCTCACGCCAATGTATCCCCGTACGTCCAGCGTGTTCTCGTCTGTCATGGTGATGGTGCATGAATACGTGCTGCCGCTCTCGGGGTCGTAGATGGTGCCATCCTCCCACTTTTTGTCGCCTTTGAACGAAAAGCCCTTGAGCATGCTGTAGCCCAACAGTGGTTTGGAGCGCATCGCTTCATCTGGGTTGTTTTTATCTACTTTGGGTTTGCCGGCTTCATCGTTTGGCTCGCGCAACCAAACAATGCGCCCCATGTACGTATCGCCCGCCTTGTCAATTTTGATGCGTGCCTTGCCATTGCCGGATTCCCATACGCCCAAAATGGCGTCCGCGGGAGGCTGGGCCCGGGCAACAGCTACGACAATTACCAATAGAAGGGCTGAAAAGGCGGTTTTCCGTTTCATAAGCGACACTTTTGCGTGAAAGTAATACTATCACGTGAAACGTAAACAAAATAGGATTGTTTTTTGCAACTCCCTTTTAAAGCCAATTTTAAGCGTTTTTACCCTTTCAGCACGGTGCCTTAGTGCACGTTTTCGAGCAAAATCTCCATATCCTCAAACAATAACACCTGACTATTATTGCTATAACCGGTGCCCAGATAGTCCTGATGGATTAAAAAATTGTTATACAGCATGTGCTTGCCCGATGGCATCTTTGCTACGATAGCTGCACGCATTCTTCTCCCTTCCAAAACCCCGGTTACTTCGTTGCGAAACGCCTGCCAGTCGCGATCGAGTAAGTTGACTTTGATAACAGTGCCCGTGATGCCCGACATCGACTTATAGGCATCGCGAAAAACATTTTCAATGGTTTCGTTCTTTGCCACGGCCGCGGGCATTTTGGTATTTTTCAAAATCTCAGCACCGCGAGCTTTGCCACGAGCAAAAACTGTTTCCAAAGAACCAATTCGGTTGACCATTTCAGTAACCTTTTGATAGCCCGCCTCCAGCTGTGCTTTTTCAGAAAACGGGCCTTTACGCAGCGCGTCCCAATGCGCATGTTCAAATTGAATCATGGCATAATAAGCCCGTGCAGGTCGCTCATCCACAATCATGTTCATGTTGTCTTCCCAAAGCTTTACATTCTTATCTATCGTTTTCAGATCGGCAGATACCCGGCTTTTTACGTTGGTAATTGTAGCCGCAGTCATTTTCTCAGTTGGGTCGAGGTTTAATGACACGAGCTCGTTCGTCTTTGCTTTGTACTGTTCAATCTCCTCGAGCTTACTCTCCAACTCCTGCTGCGATACATTGGTATTCACCTGATACAATAGGTTGAGCAAAGATGCCAAATCGTTATTCGCCCCGCGCTGGCTCACCCGGCCGGTACGAGCATCCTCATAAGCCTGCTGCCATTTTTGTAACTCGGCCTCCAACGGGGCAACATCATAGCTCTTGTCTTTCACTTTGATGTTGTTGATGGTGGTGGCTGCCGCACGGCTATTGGTACCCAGAATATTCAGTTCTGTGGGCGCGGCCTCCATTTTCCCAACATACTCCCAGAATTTTTTGATATAGCTTTTGGCAGGACTGGCCGCGTCCTTCTCGCCATTGCCTTTGAATTCATTGACCATTGCTTTTGATTCTTTGGTGGCACCCTTGACTTCGCGTGTGGTGCCTTTTACTTCACGTGCTGTGCCGCGTACTTCGCGCACGGCATTTCGGATCTCATTTTGTGACATGGCGGTGGTGGTAATTAGGGTAAAGAGAAATAGTACCTTCTTCATACTGATGATTTTTACTTTTTCGACAAAAAACTCCGCAGTGCTTCACGCAGCGCTTGGGACAACGAAGTGGTGATGCTGCGCATAAATTGTCGAACAACACTTTCGAGGCCCCATTTACGCAGCAGCGATTCCTTCTTGCTGTTTAGCTGATCCTGTGGAGTCATCTCAATTTTTTACGAAATTAAATTGGTGACTACCGGCAACAGACTTTGCGCGACCTTGCCCCAACGTGCCGGTTGCCCAGGTAAGCGAGATTTTCAACGTAGAATCTGTGATTTCCATAATGGTCACCTCCACATTGTCATCGCGCCTGATTTTTCGGCCCGATTCATCAATGAATGTCCAGGTGCCACTGGCTGGCCACACAACGCCACCATTTGTAGTGCTGTAGTTGATGTTAGTGAACGTAAGCGTGAGCCCGGTGAACAATGCGGTTTGATCCGTGCCATCAACTGAGACTGTTTGAATACGCCAGGCATTGGCCATCAATAAAGCCTTTACGCGATCGGTTTCCGGTTGAGGGTCATCTTTTTTGCAGCCTGACAATACAAGAAGACTGCTAACACTGATGGCAACAAATAAGGTAGCTATATTTTTCATATTTAATTTCTTAAAAAAGATCTTTGGATTTTACTTCTTTATAAACCGCACGGTGTTAACGGTTTTTTGTGTTTTTACATTCACTAAGTAAGTACCGGCATGGTACGCGGTTACATGAAAGCGGGCTTCCAAACCTGACTCTTCTTTTGATTCCAGTCGCTTTCCATTCAGGTCGATGATGGTTACTTCTTTTTTACCGGGCTGGTTGCCTAATGAAACTGTAAGCCAGTCTGTAACCGGGTTTGGATAAACATCTATTTCGGTGTTTGCCTGATCCAGGTCTCCCGTTACAATCAAAGGTTGATCGTTTGAAAATTCACTTACGCAATCATCGGCAGTCACCTGCACTTTGTAAACACCGGGTTGTGTTGCACTGTAGGTTACATTTGTAGCTCCGGCAATAGCCGTTCCGTTTCTAAACCATTGGTTGCCCGATGTGGCGCTGCTGGTTAGTGTTGGTGACGCTGTATTGGGATTAGTTAACGTGACTGTTGGCTTTGCCGGTTTGATGCAAAAATTTCGTTCGGTTACCGGGGCTGCATTGTAGCTGGCATCACCAACTTGCGTAGCTGCAATGGTTACGCGACCAGCACTAACCAATGTTACCTGGTTGCCGGTAAGGGTAACTTTGGTTGACGTAGTTGAAAAGCTAACAGGCAAGCCTACGGAAGAAGTAGCCGATAACGTAAAGGCAGCATCGCCAATAGTTTTATCGGCTAAGGCTGCAAATGCAATGGTTTGCTCACCTTTCACAAACAAGAATCGTTGCCATAGAATATGCGCACCGTTCGTACCATTAAAATCAAGTTTCTTGGTGAATGTATTGGTGGCAGGGTCGTATTCGAAAAGAACACCACGACTATTGGCACCACCATAGTTGGTGCCGCCATACAATTTTCCATTGGGCGATAGTGCCAAACTACCAGAGGGCTGCGCACCGAAGTTTGCTCCGCCAAAGTCAAGCTTCTTGGTGTATGTGTTGTTGGTTGGGTCAAATTCAAACAAGACGCCATCACCGTTAGCTCCTCCATAAGTGGTCATACCATACAACTTTCCATTTGGTGCTTGCACTAGGTTTCCCTCAGGATTTTCACCGCTTAGTGCAGAAAAGTTTACACGTGGCGTCATCGTATTGGTGGCAATATCATACTCGAACAGTGTGCCCTGTGCACTACCATTGCTGCCTCCCGTATTAGTCATGCCATATAGTTTTCCGTTTGTAGCTTGTATCAAATCACCGTAAGGGTCAGAGCCGGTAGTGTTGTAATCAAATTCAATTTTCTTGATCAGTGTACTGGTAGATGGGTCGTATTCAAATAAAACCCCATCGCCAGATGTTCCGCCACTAGTTGTCATACCGTAGAATTTGTTATTGGATGCCAAAAACAAACTTCCTTGTGGTTCACGCCCATTGGTGTTATCGAAATCAACTTTTTTGGTGAACGTGTTGGTGGCCGGGTCAAACTCAAACAAGGTGCCATGGCCTAAGCTACCTCCGTCAATGGCCATACCATACAGCTTGCCATTCGGTGCTGCCGCTAAACTTCCGGTAGGATAATTTCCGGAAGTTGAACTGAAATCAAAGCGCTTGGTATACACATTCCCATTAGGGTTGAACTCGAACAAAGCCCCTTCATCATTCGCTCCGCCAATCTGGGTCATTCCATAAAACCTACCGTTGGATGCGCGCACCAGTCCGCCATAGGAATTTATGCCGTTGGGCGCTGCTGTAAAATCAATTTTTTTGGTATAGGTATTGGAAGATGTACTGTATTCGAAAATGACACCTCCGCCAGCCAGGCCGCCTTGCGATGTTGTGCCATATAAAAGTCCGTTGCTAGCCACTACAAAATTGCTGGTGGGCACTCTTCCATTAGGGGATTTTCCGGTAACGGGATCAATGAAAAAGTCAAGTTTCTTGGTGAGCGTGTTGGCCGTTACATCGTATTCAAAAATAACACCCACGCTGGATGCGCCACCGCCATTCGTCATTCCATAAAGATTGCCATTGGCCGCTTTAATCAACCCGGGGTAAGGGACTTCGCCATTGGTGGTGTTAAAATCAATCTTCTTGGTAAAGGTGTTGGTGGAGAGATTAAACTCAAACAACGTTCCTCTCCCATTTACACCACCACTCCCTGCTGTGCCATACAGGCGACCATTATTAGCCTCCACCACGGCAGCCAACGGAAACCGGCCATCGGCTGTTGAGAAATCTCTTCGTTTGGTAAGCACATTGGTGGATGGATTGTACTCGTATAATGTTCCATTATCACTGGTACCGCCTTGACTTGTAGTGCCAAAAACGCGCCCGGTGCTGGTAATCATTAGCGTAGCATAGGGGAAGCTACCGTTAGTGGTGCCTGCAAAATCGATTTTTTTGGTGTAGGTGTTCGTGGCGGGGTCGTACTCAAATAACACGCCCAACCCCGATGTGCCTCCATAAAATGTAACTCCGTAAAACTTACCATTTGTGTGCAAATACAATGTGTTAGCGAAAGGAGTTGACCCATTGGTGCCGGTAAAATCGACCTTCTTCGTATACGTATTGGTGGCAAGGTCAAACTCAAATAGTACACCCAGATTTGCTGTACCTCCGGCTTGTGCCAAGCCATATAACTTTCCGTTGGGGGCGAGGGCAAGGCCACCAGTCGGATTTTTACCTGTTGCTTGCGTAAAATCATGAAGCTTGATATAGGTATTAGTGGCTGGGTTGTATTCGTACAAAACACCTCTTTGGTTAAGTCCTCCGTTTTCCGTTACACCGTACATTTTTCCATTGGCCAACTGTAGCATCTGGCTTCCAAAACCCGGCCTTGATCCGGGGTTTTCGATAGCAAAACTGTGTTGAATAGCGCGGCCCGTGCCATCGGGTGCCATTTTAAAAATAGTGCCGGCATTAAAAGCACCTCCTTCGGCAGTCATGCCCCAAATGGCGGGTGGTTGAGCATGTGCGCTGATTAAACTTAAAAAGAATAGAATCGGAATAAATAAACGACTAAGAGAAAAAAGTGGTAAAGGTGTTTTCATTCAAGTACAGTTTTGGTTTTGAGATAATTTTAGGGTACATCCTCAAAATTCATTAAGCGCTACAAGTATTAAAAGACTAATGAGTATTTGCTCACGCGCTCTGAGAATTCGTGAAGTGGTTTTGAGTTTCAATCAATAAAAAAAGGGTTACTGTTCTTGCAGTAACCCTAAGCGTATAACTCAAACTCAAATCAATTCCTTTTGTCTATTACTGTTCTTGTGAAATTAAGTTTACCATCAAATGGTGTGAGCGAACCACTTTGGCCCCGGACGGCAATTTTTCCAGAAAACTGAAGGATCATCTTATCGCCCGGTTCTGTGCCACCCGTAATTTTAAATATGGGACTGAGATTCGTATCCGGAGTATCGTACGTTACATTTTCAAACTCACCAAAAAAATAACTCAGGTTAGAGCCATCGGTAACATTATCCCAAACAGAACTCATCTGAAAATCGCCTGCTGTTGGAAGATTGGGTTGCACCGTGGCTAATTCAAAAGCAATGAAGTATGTAGCATTGGTGTAGTCACTCATCGACCAACCATTTTCACCATCAATCAATTCTCCATCAGAGATCAAGTAATCGCGATAGGTGTAAGTATTGAAGCCTTCATACCCACCTTCAAAGACCATAGAGATTTGCACCGTTAAGAGAATAAGTTTTTTCATTGGTTTGAAACCGCAGCTTCGGCCCGGTTTCTTCGTCTTTGCAACCCGAAAGAAAAGTGAAACAAAAAGTGATGACCAAAAAACGGAAAACCGAAACGCGCTTTAGTCTTATTGACTGGGTCAAATTGAATACAAAAAGTAATTTTCTCATAGTCTTTTTGTGTAACGACAGTAAAACCAACTCAGTTGATTTTATCTGATGAGTAGGTGCACCATCGCTTTTAGGAAGAGTAAGGTTTGAGTAAGAATTCGAGCAGTCAGGCGTCTGACACCTTCAAGGTGTCTTGACGCCTTGGGCGCTTCTAAGAAAGCTTCGCCAACTCATTTAAAATAGCTTCGCGCTTGCGCGAGGAGACTGGCACTTCGCTGCCGTCTTTCATTTTAATACTCCCACCATCGCGCTTGTTGAATTGCTGAAGGTGATTGAGATTGATCAAATGGCTTTGATGGACACGCAAGAATTGAAAAGGCGTTAACAAGTCATCATACTCCTTCAAGGGTTTGGAAACTACAATGGGCGCCTGGCCCATCACAAAAAAGGTAGTGTAATTGTCGGATGCCTCGCAACGAATAATGGAACTTACAGCCACTACATACATGGCGTTCATGTCTTTCAATACAATCTTTCGGTCTGCTGTTTGAAGGGGTACGATTGCTTGCCGAAGCACGTCAAGCATGTCACTCCACGGCTGATTTCCTGTGGGCTTGATGCGAGCTAATGTCTCCCGCAATTCATCTGTATCAATTGGTTTTACCAAATAATCAATTGCACTAAAGCGAAACGCTTGTAGTGCAAACTCTTGATGGCCGGATATAATCACAAGCTTGAAGTTGATGGCCGGTAATTGTTTCAGTAAATCGAAACCGGTTCCATCGGGCATCATCACATCCAGAAAAACAAGTTCAGGACTATAATTAAGAATCAACTCAACACCCGTGGCTACGGTGTTGGCTTCGCGTATTTCAAAGCTGGGCTGTTCTTGACCTAAAAAATGACGGAGCGTAATCCGTGCATCTGCCTCGTCATCAATAATGACCACTTTCATGGCTGAAACTTACGAATAGATTGGCAAAGTCAGTTGTACGCGTGCGCCCGTACTGTTTGATGCATGACTAAAACTTAGTTGTATGGGTCTGCGATTTGCCTTGTTCAGCAGGTCGATTCGTTCTTGAATAATTTTAGTCGATAGTGAACGTTGTTCGTTTTTTTCCGTGGCTGGCAACCCTTCGCCATTATCAGTTATTTCAAGTATCAGGTTTTCACCCTCGCTGCGAAACAATAATTCAATCTTGCCATCAGCCTTGCCGCTTACTCCGTGTTCAATCGCATTTTCCACAAAGGGTTGGGCAAACATGGGTTGGATTTTGGATTCTGATAATGAGAGCTTTGGATCAACCTTAATTTCATACGTGAACTGATCTTTTAATCTCAGCTTCTGTATGTCGAGATAGTTGCGCAACAAATCAATCTCTTCTTCGATGGTAATCAACTCTTCGCGCGAGTATTCCAAAAGCTGCCGCATCAACCGGGAAAACTTGGTGAGGTAGTTGGATGCTTCTGTGGTTTTATTTTCCAGCATAAATCGTTGAATGGAAACTAAGGCATTGGACAAAAAATGTGGATCGAGTTGAAAGCGAAGAAAGCGATTTTCGATAGCCAAGGCTTTTTGCTGCTGACTGAGTGCACGCTGCCTGAAGTATAAATACAAGACAGAAGCGATGAGCAAAGTCGTCAAACCGGTACCGACAAGCCAAAAATTCTTTTGTTTGATTTCGAGTGCTTGAATCGATGCTGTTTGTGAAAGCTCTTTGATCCGCTGTTCATTGATTTTCTTATTGTACCGCTGCTCCGTCCGGCTGATGGCCTCCAGGTTTTCCACACCCAAAAGGCTGTCGCTCAAAAACTTGTGGCGCTCCAAGGCGTGTAGAGCGCGGGCGGTTTGTCCTGCCCCTTTGCAGGCCTCATACAGGTATTTTTGTGTTGTCTTCTCGAGAAACGCATTGTTTACCAGCAACGCGAAACCGAGTGCTTTCTCCTGACTTTCGATCGCGCTTCGATGTTGTTGTAAGCCGGAGTAGGCGGCTCCCCGAAGCATGTAAATAGATGCTAGTGCATTGGGCCGGGTTTTCGCGGTCACCAAATTGATCAAGGTATCGGTATAGCGGAGGGCCACTGAGAATTCCTTTTTTACCTCCGCCACGGAGCCTAGCGACAAGTAATTTTTTGTGAGACTCAGCGGGGACTTCATCACTTTTGCAAATGCAAGTGCTTGCTGTACGGTCTGCTGGGTCGAATCAAGATATGCCGCAGTTCTATGCTTATCGTACACAGACCAATACACGATCCCTAGATCGGAAAAATACTGGGCCAGCAACAGGGTATCTTGGGTGTCAACGGCCGCATGCAAAGCCTTCTTCGTAAACTCGAGCCCTTTGTCCAGTTGCTCCTGTCTCAAAAAATCAAGCGCAATGCCGTTGTATATTTTTGCTTTCAAGTGAGCATCATCGGCCCGATTGCATAAATCCAAGGCCTGAAAGTAATAATACGTGGAGCTATCATGATTGCCTTTCCGACTGTGGTAGTTGCCCAAGAGTCGCGCGCTTTCCAGCGAGGCATACGAATGAAAGCGATTACCCAGTAGCACGTGCGCTCGTTTCGCATTAGCAAAACTCTTTTCAAACTCGGATTGCGATAGAAACACCAACGACTGGAGTGTCAAACCAATCGCCCGACAACAGGGAGAACCATGCTCCAAAAAATGACCTAAAAAGCCTGCTATCTCGGGCTCAGTACCCGATCTAATCAACTTATCAAACTCGATACGTGTGGCGGCTGTAAAAGGTTCACAGGCGCACACTGGTTGGGCAGCCACGGGAACAACAACACCCCCGGTACATGCCAGAAAGAGCAGGAGCAAAAGTCGCATAGGTTATCCAAAAGTAAACACTTTTGAATAATTGCGCGCCAACGATCTACGGTGATCGCAGTGACAAATAACTTCAATCGGCTCCTCGGCCAAACAACGACAGTTGGACTACTTCTGTTTTGGAAGCCACCTCATTGCCTTCAACGTAGGCAATGTCAGTCTCTTGGTAGCGCGAGGCCACGATGATTTCGGTGGTGCCCGCCACGCGACCAAACATTTCCGACACTAGTTCCGGGCGGTTGTTGTTTTTGGAAAGATGGCCTAAAAAAAGGTGCGTCATAAACGCGGGCCGGTGTTGCATGAAGAGTTGCAATGCCTGCCGGTTGGAAATATGACCCCAGCCTCCGCGGATGCGGTTTTTCAACGATAAGGGGTAGCCCCCGGTCTCCAGCATTTCCTCATCATAGTTCGACTCCAGAATGGCCGCATGACATTGCTTGAAGTTTTTGATCAAGTCGGGGCACACACGCCCCATATCCGTGAACACGCCCACATTGACCGTCCCATCCGAAACCACAAAACTGTGTGCCTCCGCAGCATCGTGAAACTTGGGCACCGCGGTCACGGTGAGTGTACCCACCGTGATGGGCTGATAAGCAGCGAAATTTGTGGCGATACCCTCGGCCCAATCCAAGGAAAAACTTGCGCGCGTGGCCTTGGTCATGTATACGGGTATCTTGTGCCGTTTGTAAAGCTTATGCAGACCCAAGATGTGGTCGTTGTGCTCGTGCGTAACAAAAACACCTTTGATTTTTTTGATCGATAACTCCAGCCGCTTCAACCTCCGCTCCGTTTCGCGACAGGATATGCCGGCATCAATCAGGACAGCATCCGTCTCGTTACCAATGTAGTAACAATTGCCATTGCTGCCCGAGTTGAGAGAGGCCACCCGCAAGCCCATACTACTTTTTGTTGGCTAAATATACACCGCTAATGATAAGGCCCATACCGATGAAATGCCAAAGCGTCAGCACCTCGCCATCCAACACGCCCCACATCACTGCCACGATGGGCATGATGTATGTGACAGTGCTGGCGTACAGGGGCGTGGTCATCTTCACCAACTTATTGAAAATTAAATTGGCCAACGCAGTACCCATAAACGCCAGCAGGCAGATGAACCCGGCCGCCCGCCAAGCCCCGGGCACCGTCTGCAATTTTACAGTGAAATCCGTAAAGCCAAAAAGATAGATGGCCGCCAGCGGACTGGTAAGCAGTACGGACACACTGGCGATGGTGATCGCGCCCAGGTGTGGGATTTTAAATTTCACCCAATTCAGGTTGGCTCCATAAAGCAAACACGCTCCTACAATCAAAAAGGCATACAGGTTAATGCCGCTGATGGCGCCACCCGAGCGTGACAGCGCCAGCAGTACAGCCCCCACAAATGACAACACGATACCCACAATGGCATAGTTGCGGAAACGCTGCTGGAAGAAAGCCGCCCCTAAAATCATCGTCCACAAAGGAGAGAGTGTATTGAGAATGCCTGCCACGGAACTGTCGAGCCGCGTCTGTGCGGCAGAAAAAAGAAAGGCAGGAAGAAAGATGCCCATCATGCCCGAGAGAAACAATTTCCACCCATCGCCCCCGCGCAGTTCTTTGAGACGCGGCAGTGCCAAGGGTAACAAGAAAATCATCGCGGCTGTCACGCGCAAAGCCCCCACTTGGTCGGGCGCAAATACTTTGAGCCCCTGCTTGATGAGGATGAATGAGGTGCCCCAGATGAGCGACAGGAAGACGAGGAGGAAGAGGGGCGTAGCCCCAAGGCTTTTTTTCACGGTGATGGTGTTCACGCCTGTATGTGCAACAGGGTAATGCTTTTTACTTTTCTGAATTTGTTGTCTGCGGCAAAGAGCGGGAAATCAAGATAATCATCATGCTCTTAAAGGTAATTGTCTCTTAAAATTGATTCTATCAAATGGAAATACATGCTGGCTCAACTCGCAACCGAAACATATGTTTCCGCCACCTCGTCTAAAATGGCATGTACTTCCTCAGGCGTGGGCGCCTCCACTAGTCGAGTGCGAAACGTTTTGAAATCCGGCACCGACCGAAAGTAGTTGGTATAATGCCTGCGCATCTCAAACACACCCAACTTGTCGCCCTTCCAGCGGATGGAAAAATCAAAATGCTGGCGCGCCACGCGCACACGCTCGGCCATATCCGGAGGCAGGGGCCGCTCGCCATGGCTGAGGTAACTTTTGATTTCCTGAAAGATCCACGGATAGCCGATGGCAGCGCGGCCGATCATCACGCCATCTACTCCGTACCGGTTTTTGTATTCCAGCGCTTTCTGGGGCGAGTCGATATCGCCATTGCCAAAAATGGGAATACGCATGCGCGGATTTTCCTTCACCCTTCCAATTAAGGACCAGTCGGCACTGCCCTTGTACATTTGCACGCGCGTGCGGCCGTGGATGGATAATGCCTGAATGCCGATGTCTTGCAGGCGCTCGGCCACCTCCACAATGTTTTTTGTGTTTTCATCCCACCCCAACCGGGTTTTCACGGTCACTGGCAGCGAAGTGGCTTTGACCACCTCCTCCGTCATGCGCACCATTTTGGGAACATCTTGCAGCAGTGCCGCCCCGGCCCCTTTGCAGGCCACGGCTTTTACAGGGCAGCCGTAATTTATGTCGATTAGATCAGGGCCTGCGGCCGCGGCAATCTCGGCCGCCTCGCGCATGCTGTCCACGTTGCCACCAAAAAGCTGTATGCCAATGGGACGCTCGTATTCAAAGATGTCCAGTTTCTGCTTGCTCTTGGCCGCATGGCGGATCAGACCCTCGCTTGAGATGAACTCGGTGTACATCAGATCGGCCCCGCCTTCTTTGCAAACGGCCCGAAAGGGCGGATCGCTCACATCCTCCATAGGCGCCAGCAACAGGGGGAACTCCCCCAACTCGATATGACCGATTTTCACCATATTTGCGCGCAAAAATACGCTTTTTACAACAGATGGTGGGACAGCCTGAAAAGCCGGTGTGGGGAGAGGTGTTGGTCATTGTGGGGGCCGCCATCGTAGGATTTTTTTTTGGATCGGGCATCGGGGCAGTGGTGGGAGCAGCCTTCTATTCGGGCGAGGGCGATGCCTTTCTGGCACTGACGGGCCCGGCCAACGAAGATACCAAAGTGCCGTTGCTGGTGACGCAGGCGTTCACTTCGCTGTTCTCTTTTCTGATTGTGCCCCTGGTGGCATGGAGTGCCTACACCAAAAAAACCTGGAAGCACCTGACTGCCCCACTCAAATCGGCCAAGGTATGGTGGCTACTGCCACCGTTGGTGGTTTGTTTCATCGTGGCCGACTCATGGATCATCCAATGGAACCTACACCTCGACTTGCCCGACTCGGCTTTTGAGCGATGGGCTCAAGCCAACGAAGCGAAGTTGGCCGAGGTGACAAAGCTGCTGACTTCGTTTCACTCGGTTGGTTACTTCATTTTGTGTTTTGTGGTCATCGCGGTAGTGGCAGGCATCACGGAAGAGTTTTTGTTTCGCAGCCTTTTGCAAAACGCCCTCCACCGGGGGTTTCAAAATATACACGTGGCCATTTGGCTGTCGGCCATTTTATTTAGCGCCTTCCACTTGCAGTTTTATGGCCTCGTACCGCGCTTGTTATTGGGGGCGATGTTTGGATATCTCTATGCGTGGTCGCGCAATGTGTGGGTGCCCATGGCCGCACATGCGTTTAACAATGGGTTCTCGTTAATCACCATGTACCTGGCGCAGCTCCAATATACCAACACAGACGTTGAAAATGATGTGGCGCCTGTTCCGCTATTGCTGGCAGGCGCCTTAGGAGGCGCTTGGCTGCTTTGGTACCTGCACCGTCATTGGATGTCCTCCGCTGCTACCGCAAACGCTACTACACTTGACCGAGAAACTAAAATCGTATAGCAACCTCACCCAGCGGCTAATCACTGCTTTAGTGGGGGCGGCCGCCATTGTAGCTGGCATTATGGTGAGCGAGTGGACATACTTTGCGATTTTCTTTTTGATCACAGCCCTTTCGCTTTGGGAGTTTTACAAACTGGCCGGGCTGGACGGCATGCTTCCACAGAAAACGTTTGGTACATTGTGTGGCCTGCTGATCTTCGTTTTGTCGTTTTTGATTGAGCAGGGCGCCATCTCCTACCGGTACTACTTTGTTTTTTTTCCGCTGCTCTCGTGCGTATACATGATCAAACTGTACAAGAAGTTTGAGCGCAAGCCGTTTACCAACATTGCCTTCACGTTTTTGGGCGTGTTTTATGTAGCCATCCCTTTTGCCCTGCTAAACATTGCTACGTTCGAAAACGGCTCTTACGACTACCAGATCATTTTTGGTTGTTTATTCATCCTTTGGGCCAGCGATACGGGCGCCTATTTTGCAGGTACGTTTTTTGGCAAACGAAAGTTGTTCGAGCGCATTTCGCCAAAGAAGTCATGGGAGGGATTTATCGGAGGAGCGCTGTTGGCCTTTGCCTTTGCGTATGGGCTACCCTATTTTTTCAGTGCCATCGGTCATGAGCCTACCATTTTCTGGTGGCAATGGATGGTCATAGGTGTACTCATCGTGATAGGCGGTACCTTTGGCGACCTGGTGGAATCGCTCTTGAAGCGGAGCATCGAAATCAAAGACTCGGGTACAGCGTTGCCAGGGCATGGCGGTTTCTTAGACCGCTTTGACGGCCTGCTCATCTCGGCTCCTTTTATTGTCGCTTTTCTGGAGATTTTTTGATGGTGTATTTTCACTGCTTTAGTGTATCTTTGGTAGCAAACTCTTTATGGTATGGATCGGATTACCATCGAAGTTGATGATCGCGTAGCGGAGATGTGACGAAAAACGCCTGTTGACAAAGAAAAACGATTGTGAACGAACTAAATTTGCGCATTGGCAAAGAGTTGCTGCAGGACTCAGCAGAAAAATACACGCAATTTCTGGATGAGCTTCAGTCCAAGATGAAAGAGCGCGGATTGACCGAAGAAAAGCTCAATGAAATTTTGAATGACAGCCGGTAAGGTGTTTGTTTTTGACACCAATACATTCATCAGCGCCCACCTCCTCAACCATTCGGTCAGCAATCGGGCCTTTCGTAAGGCCGTTGCCGAGGTGGCTATCGCTAGCCGGGCAACAGCCATCATTTCCGGTGACCGTGATTTGCTTGGACTAAACCCTTTCCGAGGGATTCCGATACTATCGCCTGGTGGATTTTTAAATTGGCCGGCAAACTAGGTAGAATGTTCCTCCCCGAGGGTCTTTTTTTAACCCCATCTACCAAATTTTGGCTGTGTTTTTTAGTTATGCGGCTCGCATGGATGCCATGGCTCGCACAACAGGGGTAAAATCAGGGCCTAAAGACTATTTCAATGTCAGCTCCACAGGCTTTTGCACATGTCAAAATCTTTATCTTTGCAACCGTTTCCGGAAAAGGCAGTTTAACCTACATACCACCGCCTTTCGGCAAACGAAAAAACCAATTTCAACATCTTTTATGGCATACATCGAGCCCGCCCCGATTGTCGACAAAGAAAATCCATTTGAAGCCATGATGTCGCGTTTTCACACGGCATCGCAGCTCCTGGGCCTGGACGAGCAGGTCTATAACGTATTAAAGGCCCCGACCAAGCAAGTAATTGTCTCCTTGCCTGTGACGATGGATGACGGCACGATCAAAGTGTTCGAGGGCTACCGCGTAATCCACTCCACCATCTTGGGCCCCTCCAAAGGGGGTATCCGGTTTGATCCGCATGTAAATCTGGATGAAGTAAAAGCCTTGGCCGCCTGGATGACGTGGAAGTGTGCCGTAGTAGATATTCCGTATGGCGGTGCGAAAGGTGGTGTCGCCTGCAACCCCCGCGAAATGTCGGCCGGAGAAATTGAGCGCCTGATGCGCGCCTACACCCAGGCGTTGGTGGATGTATTTGGCCCCGATCAGGATATTCCCGCCCCCGACATGGGCACCGGCCCGCGCGAGATGGCGTGGCTTATGGACCAGTACTCGCGCACGCAGGGCATGACCGTAGCCGCGGTGGTAACGGGCAAGCCCATCGTGATGGGCGGCTCGCTGGGCCGTACCGAGGCCACGGGCCGCGGTGTGATGGTGACCAGCATGGCCGCCATGGAAAAACTCAAAATCAATCCTTACAAGGCCACCTGTGCCGTGCAAGGTTTTGGCAACGTGGGCTCTTGGGCCGCACGCCTGTTGGCCGAGCGCGGACTGAAAATTCAGGCAGTGAGCGACCTGGGTGGAGCTTACTACAATGAAAACGGCATCGACATAGAAAAGGCCGTGGCCTACCGCGACAAAAATAAAGGCTCGCTGGAAGGCTTTGCCGAAGCCACCAAAATCAGTGGCGATGAGTTGCTGACCCTACCCGTGGATGTGCTGGTGCCAGCCGCTACGGAAGATGTGATCACTGCGAAAAACGCACCGAAAATACAAGCCAAACTGATTGTGGAAGGCGCCAACGGCCCTACTTCTTCCAAAGCGGACAGCGTCATCTATGAAAAAGGCATCAGCGTGGTGCCGGACATCCTCGCCAACGCAGGCGGGGTAACTGTTTCTTACTTTGAATGGGTGCAAAACCGGTTGGGCTACAAGTGGACGGCCGACCGCGTGAACCGCAGAAGCGACCGGATCATGAAAGACGCCTTCGACAATGTGTACAAGATAGCGACTGAGTACAAAGTGTCGCTGCGCATTGCCGCCTACATGGTGGCCATCGACAAAGTAGCGAAGACCTACAAATTCCGCGGGGGGTACTAATGCCAAATTCAAAATTCCGGATTCAAAATTCAACCTGACAAAAAAATGCGCGAGTGGGCGTAAATCGGTAATTTTGGATGTCGAATCTTGAACGTTGACGTAATGACGATCCACAAAGAAGGCCGCACGCTGTTGTTTGTTCTGCTGCTGTTGTTGTTTGCCCTCAACGCAGCGATTGCCTATTTCTTTCCCGACAATCGCGTGCTGCAAAACGCGCTCATTGTTGTCAGCATCGGCTTCTATCTGCTCATTCTGCAGTTTTTTCGCCACCCGGTTTTTTCCATCGCCAAAAATGACAGGCACGTGCTGGCTCCGGCCGATGGGAAAGTGGTTGTGATTGAAGAGACCGAAGAAACCGAGTATCTCAAGTCGCGCAGAAAGCAGGTATCCATTTTTATGTCACCGATTAATGTGCATGTGAATCGCATGCCCGTAGCCGGCACCATCAGTTATTTTAAATATCACCCGGGCAAGTACCTGGTGGCCTGGCACCCAAAATCAAGTACCGAAAATGAACGAACGACCGTGGTGGCCAAAATGAAGAATGGCACCGAGGTTTTGTTTCGCCAAATTGCGGGTGCGCTGGCGCGCAGGATCAAGTGGTATGTAAAAGAAGGACAGCCGCTGGAGCAGGGCGAAGAATTTGGATTCATCAAATTCGGCTCCCGGGTGGACATCTACCTTCCTCTTGAAGCGAAGATTTTGGTGAAGCCGGGCGATGTAACCAAAGGCGGCCGCACCTTGATTGCAGAGCTATAAGGCCGTTTTTTTGAAACCCAAACCCTTGTTTAACCTTCCCTGCGTTGCCTAACGCGCGTTCTCGCGCGAATTTCTTTATCTTGCAGGATGCTACCAAGGACAAATCCCCGTTTTGTAATTGGTTACGCATCATACCAGAACATCATTACATGAACCTTAACCTAAAGTTCGCCAACCGGCAACAAGACTTCTTTGCCACGCTGAACAAACGCGTGAACGAGTATTTTAAGTCGAATCAAATCGACCGAACGGCCAATACCGAAATGGTCATCAAAACCATTTTTATGTTTGCGCTGTACCTGATCCCCTACTTCATGATCATCAGCGGAGTATTCACCAACGGGTGGACGTTACTGGCGCTGTGCTTTGTGATGGGTCTGGGAACGGCCGGCATCGGCTTGTCCATCATGCACGATGCCAACCATGGCGCCTACTCCAACAAAAAATGGGTTAACAACTTACTTGGCTATTCACTCAACCTGGTGGGTGGTCATGCTTTTAACTGGAAAGTACAGCACAACGTGCTCCATCACACCTATACGAATGTCCATGACACCGATGAAGACATCAGTCCGCGCGGTGTTTTGCGTATGGCGCCCGGCACGCCCTGGAAGTGGATGCATCAGTTTCAGCATGTGTATGCCTGGTTTTTCTATGGCCTGCTTACTTTGGTGTGGGTAGTGTTTAAAGACTTTGGCCGCTTGGTGAAATACCAGCGCGAAGGTCTTATACACAAGCAAAAAACTTCAGCCTTGGCTCAATGGGCTGGCGTTATCCTGACCAAAATCCTGGTGATCGGCTATTTGTTTGTGATTCCGTATTTGCTGCTGCCTGTTTCGGTGGGGCAGATTTTTCTCGGCTTCTTTGTGATGCACTACGTGGCCGGCTTTATCCTTGCCATCATCTTTCAACCCGCGCACGTGATTGAAGGCACTGAATACCCTGTAGGGGATGCCAATGACAACCTGGAGAACTCTTGGGCTATCCATCAAATGCACACCACCACCAACTTTGGTCATAAGGAAAAATTGTTTTCCTGGTATGTGGGCGGTTTGAACTACCAGGTGGAGCATCATTTGTTTCCGAATATCTGCCATGTACACTACCGCGCCATTGCGCCCATTGTGGAGCAAACAGCCAGAGAGTTTGGCGTTCCGTACAAATCAAAAGAAACGTTTTGGCAAGCCTTGGTGGCCCATGCCGAACAGCTTCGCTTGTTGGGGCAGCGGCCCGTGGAGCAACCCGCCTCCAAACCTGTTTTGGCGTAGCGGTATCACATGCAACGCATCAAAAATCCAGGCAAGCCTGGATTTTTTTATTCCCGTCTGCCAAATTAGGCTATCACTTCGTCAAACGCCTTGGTGAACGCCTTCATCTCATCCAACGTACCAATGCTTACGCGGCACCACTCCTTTTGTTGGTAATCCCACACGCGGATCTGAAATCCTTTGGCCAGCGTCTGTTCCAGAATATGCTTGCCCGGTTTGGGCGCTGGAAATAGTACTACGTTAGCCCGCGACTGACCGTGGAACCAACCCTTCCGGGTAAGGTATTGACTGAAGTAAGCCAGGGCTTCGTTATTTTTTTTCCGGGTGTACGCAGCAAACTCGGCATCCCCCAGGCTGACTTTGGCGGCCGCCAGGGCGGCTTGATTAATGACCGGCCCCATTTGATACCGTTGTAGCTTTTTGATCGTATCGGCCGAGGCGATGGCATAGGCGATGCGCAAACCGGCCAGCCCATGTACTTTTGAAAACGTGCGTGATACGATCACGTTGTGCCCTTGCTTAACTAACTCCACCATGGTGCGCTGCTCGGCCGGTTCTAAGAATTCAATGTAGGCTTCGTCTACGAACACGGTAGTCTTTTTGCTCATCTCCAGGCAGAAGTCTTTGAAAACATCCCCCGCTATGAACGTTCCGGTAGGGTTATTCGGATTACACAAAAAGAGCAGCCTGGTGTCTGCCTTCACGGCCGCGGCCAATGCGGGCAAGTCATGCACCAACCGGGCATCCAAGTCTACTTTGTCCCAGCGGGCATTAAACTTCTCGGCATAGTCCATGAGCAGCCGAAACGTAGGGTATGCCGAAAGTACCGCGCCTCCTTCCAGCCCCACGCCCATTCCAGCCAAACAAAGCGTCTCGGAAGACCCGGCTGTCACCAGCACCTGATCGGGGGTCACGCCTTCTTTGTCGGCAATGGCTTTTCGGAGTTCCCCCACGGTATCTCCGCTGTATCGGTTGAACTCGTCCATGGCCGCGGCCAGCGCCTTTCTGGCTTTCGCGGATGGACCATACGGGTTTTCGTTGGAACCCAACCTCACGAGCTTGCCTTCGGCCAGCAGCGGGTTCAGATATTCCTCCGCGCGGCTAACCGGGGCGGCCAGAAGTTGATCGGCCCAAGCCGAGGTAATGACCATGCCTGCGGTAAGGCCCGCAGCGGATTTCAACCAGTTTCTACGCGAATAGTGGCTCATAAGACAGGGGGTTTAGTCGCGATGAAAGTAGGAAAAGGCTTTGACCTGCCAAACACCGCCCGTAGAACAACGCCTTCGGCTGCTTCTCCCGCCCTGCTGGCCGTCACCGGCTTTCAGCCACCGCACGGCAGGACAACCCGATTTTCACGGGTCTGCGCGGGTTTTCACAATTTCCAAGGTCCATCTAACATCCTTTTAATGACAAAGACACCTGAACCAAGGGAGGTTTTTGTTGGTTTACATTCTTGTATGGAAAAACTAGCGCTTGCATTGTCACTCATAGGGGTCGGGTTTTTGGCCCTCATGCTGCTGCTCAGGCGTTTTTTTCTTTCACCAGATGATGTTGAATACGAGGAAGACATCACGTGGGAACATGCTGCTTCGCGCGAACGCGAGGTAGCTTCGCCTGACAAGGCCGACAACATCAACCAGGCTGCTTAAGCCTTACCACGGAGCCCGTTGGTACTGGGTCACATAGGCCTTCCCGTCCAATACAATCATGGGGTCACCGGTTTTCGGGTGGTTGACTTTTTGCAGTTCGTAGGACCCCTGCCCCTGCGTTTGCGAGGTATAAAAGATACGATTTCCCTGCACCCGCCACGTGCCGCGGTCGCTGCCTTGGGAGTTGGTACCCCCATAGTAGGTGTCGGCATTCACGCTCATCGAGCGCTCAGCGTAATACTCATACGTGCCATTTGGGTGAAGTGTAATGCACTCATCGGTGCTGCTGCCACCACTGTTGGTAGAGGTTACGTTTACATAACACCACTTGCCGGCCAGTTCCTGACTCACGCTCCCGCCTTGCTGCCCCACGGTTTCCGCCCCCTGACGTTGGCCGCGCGTGTACGTAAAGCTTTGCCCATTGCCTGACAGGGTAAGCGTATTGCCATTCACGGAGTAAGCGAGCATCACATTACCCTGCTGTGTGCTCAAGGTGACATGTCCCTGTGAAACCTGATAGGCAAAAGACTGGCCTTGATACAAGCAAGTACCATCTTTTTTAAATTCTACGGTTTCTCCGTTGCCCGACCACACCCCTGTCAGCCCACCGGTGGCGGACTGAGATGGGGCCACCGCGGGTTGGGTAGGCTGGACAGCGGGTTGGGCAACCTGGGCAGGCGCTGTGCCTCCGCGGGTGAAGGCAACACTGCCGTCCAGGTCACCCCCTGACAATGTGAGGGTGTTGCCCGCCAGGGCAAACGTATAGCGTGTGGTCGCTCCGTTTTGCGTGATGGCCAGGGTATTGACCTGAGCTGCAAATCGAATTGATTCGCCATCAAATTCACCACTGCCATCGGTATTTAGGATCAAGGTCATTTGATAGCCAAACTGATTGTTTTGCCAAACGCCATGAATTTTTCCGGATTGGGTTTTAGCACCGATTTGAGCCCAGGCGGAGAAACCCATGCCGCAGAGGATGAGAACTACGAGGGTGCGCATAAAGGATGGGGGTTAGACGTTCGAAGGTAGCAAAATCCCCCGTGATCGGTCAGAGGACAGCCTCTACGCTGCGCATCAGTGCTTCCAGATAGCGGGCGTCTACCTCATCGAAATCGGCCAACCGATCGCTGTCCACATCCAGCACCAGGGCCACAGCCCCGTCTTTAAACCCGGGTACCACGATCTCCGATTTCGAGTCCGAGCTGCAAGCGATATGACCGGGGAATTGCTCCACATCGGGCACCACGAGCGTGCGGCCTTCTTTCCAGCTCGCGCCACACACGCCCTTTCCAAACGGAATGCGGGTGCAAGCAATAGGTCCTTGAAAGGGGCCAAGCACCAGTTGATTTTCCTTCACCAGATAAAAACCGACCCAAAAAAAACCAAAGGCCTGCCTTAGGGCCGCGGCCACGTTGGCCAGGTTGGCTGTGGGATCGGTCTCGCCTGCGATCAATGCTTCAATCTGCGGAAGCAGCGATTGATAACGCTCCTCTTTGGTGCCCGTGGCAATGGTTAACGATTCGGCCATGGTTCAGGATTCAGGGGGTGTGGAGACAGAAGCTGACGACAGATCGCTGGGCGTTTCAGTTGCCGGAGTGGTTGGAGTCTCTGTCACCTGTGTTTCCTCGGCAAAAAACCGCTTCTGAAAAATCAGGATCAGTACCACCCCGATAAAGATGGACGAGTCGGCAATGTTGAAGACGGGGCTAAAAAACAAAAAGTCCTTACCCCCCAATAATGGCAGCCACTGCGGCCACTGAAACTCGAACAACGGAAAATACAACATGTCGATCACCTGCCCATGAAACCACGGGGTGGGCGATCCTTCCAGCGCATTATTGAAAATCACTCCGTAAAATACGCTGTCGATCACGTTGCCTACGGCCCCACCCAAAATCAAGCCCATGCAAAACAAGAACCCTTTATGTGCTTTGGACGCCATCTTAAAGAGGTAGTACCCAATGCCGACCATGGCCACCAGCCGAAACAGCGTGAGCGCCAATTTACCAAACTCGCTTTCCCAACGAATACCAAACGCCATGCCGGGGTTCAACAGATAATGAAGTTTGAAACCAAAACGCGCAAATTCATTGCCGGGCAGCACACTGATGGTTTGGCCCTCATACATATATGTATGCACCAACACCTTACTGGTTTGATCGATCAACACCACGGCCAAAGCCACCAAAAAATATCGCGCTATTTTCATTTTGTCTGTTCCTGCTTCGTCACTTTCACTTTCAATACAAACTCATCCATGTCTACCTCCGTGGCAGCGGCCAACCCGCCTTTAAAATCCATGGCCACGGCCTGCGTCTCGGAACAGATGTAATCCCGATACGCGGTGAGGGCTTGCGAAGCCAGCTCTCCGTCTTTTTCTACCTCGATGGCAATCTTGTCCAATACCTCCAGCCCCATGTCTTTGCGCATGTTTTGGATGCGATTCACAAAATCACGTGCAATGCCTTCGCGTTTTAGTTCTTCGGTGATGTGAATGTCTAACGCCACCGTTACGCCATTGGCGCTCGCCACGGCCCAGCCGGGGATGTCTTCAGAGGTGATGAGCACATCGTCAATAACCAGGTCAAACCCTCCTTTTGAGAGCTTGCTTTCTTTCTCCAACTGCTGAATATCCGATTGAGTCAGCGAGGTAATCACTGCAGAAACCTCTTTCATCCGGGCTCCGTATTGCCGGCCCAGCTTCGCGAGGTTCGGTTTCACCTTTTTAACCAACAACCCGGAGGTGTCATCGATGTATTGAATTTCCTTGATGTTCACTTCCGTTTTGATGATGGCCTCCACGCTGCGCACGCGCCCGGCAAATTGTTCATCCAACACGGGCAACAACACTTTTTGCAGAGGCGTACGCACTTTGATTTTGGCGTTCTTGCGGAGGGAGTGAATCAATGAGCTGATCTGTTGCGCATAGCCCATCGACTGCTCCAATTCCGCATCCACGCGTGTGGGGTCGCTTTTCACCAAATGGGTATGATGGATGGACTCGTATTGCAACGGGCTATTGATCTTCTTTGCCTTTTCGCGAATGTTATCAGTAAGGGCCTTGTACAACCATTCGCTAAAAAAGGGTGCTATGGGCGCCATTAACTGGGCCGTTACCAGCAAGCACTCGTAGAGTGTTTCATAAGCCGCGCGCTTATCCTGCGAAAGCTCCCCCCGGCTGGCCGGTTGCCAGAAACGCTTCCGGTTGAGGCGCACATACCAGTTGGACAGATGATCGTTGACAAACTCCTGGATGGCGCGCGCGGCCTTGGTAGGCTCATAGTCGTTGTAGGCGGCTGTAACTTCATCGATCAAGCGTTGTTCCTGGGTGATAATCCAGCGATCCAACGGGGCCAGTTTCGAAAAGGGCAACACATCGCTCTCGTCTTTTACAAAGCCATCGATGTTTGCATAAAGCGCAAAGAACGAATACGTATTTACCAACGTGCCAAAAAATCTGCGTTGTGTTTCGGCCACCCCTTCCATGTCAAACTTCAGGTTGTCCCACGGGGGTGCATTTTCAATCATGTACCAGCGCACCACATCGGCTCCGTATTTGCCCAGCGTATCAAAGGGGTTCACCACGTTGCTTTTGCTCTTGCTCATCTTGTTGCCGTTCTTGTCCAGCACCAGTCCGTTGGAGATGACGTTTTTGAAAGCCACCCCCGGGTTACCCACGCGGATATTGAGCGCCTTGACCTCGTCACTGCTTTCATCTATGAGCGAGGCAATGGCGTGCAGCGTAAAAAACCATCCACGCGTTTGGTCTACGCCTTCGGCAATAAAATCAGCCGGATAGTTTTGCTCAAATACCTCTTTGTTCTCAAACGGATAGTGCCATTGCGCGTAAGGCATGGCCCCCGAATCGAACCACACATCGATCAGGTCTGGTTCGCGATACATCGGCTCACCGGCACTGCTCACCAGAATGATTTCGTCTACGTAAGGTCTGTGTAAGTCCATTGTCCATTGATCGTTTACAATGGACTTACCTTGTTCAATGCCGCTTTGTCTTGCTCTCTTAATCTCTTGCTCCAGTTGTTCAATAGAACCAATACAGATTTCCTCTTTGCCATCTTTGGTCCGCCAGATCGGCAGCGGAGTACCCCAGTAGCGCGACCGCGACAAATTCCAGTCCACCAAGTTCTCCAGCCAATTGCCAAAACGGCCCGTGCCGGTCGACTCCGGTTTCCAGTTGATGGTCTTGTTGCGCTCTGCCATCTTTTCTTTCAAGGCGGTGGTTTTGATAAACCAGCTATCCAACGGATAATACAACACCGGTTTATCCGTGCGCCAGCAGTGCGGATAGGTGTGTTCGTACTTTTCGACTTTGAACGCCTTATTCTCTTCTTTCAGGATAATCGAAATAATCACATCGGTCGATTTGTAATCGGGATGTGTTTCGTCTTCGTTCGTATAATTCTTTACATAAAAATCGTCAGGCCCCAGGGGCTTGTGGGTTTTGATCTTGTAGTGCTCCACGCCCTGCTGCAAGTGTTCGCCAATGGCTGCAATGAACTTCCCTTTTCGGTCCACGGTGGGTACTTCGTTGCCGGCCTCGTCTTTGACGGTGAGGGCGGGTACGCCATTTTGCTTGGCCACCCGGAAGTCATCGGCACCAAACGTAGGGGAAGTGTGCACCACGCCCGTGCCGTCCTCGGTGGTCACAAAATCTCCGGCAATTACGCGAAAGGCTTTGTCCGCATCGTACCACGGCTTTACATAAGGCATTAATTGCTCATACGCAACGCCTATCAATCTGCTTCCCGGAAACTCCTGAACAATTTGAAAGGGAATGGCCTTGTCACCGGGTTTGTACTGATCCAGGGCCAGGCTTTTGTTTTTCTCGGAGAAATATTTTGACAGCAGCTCTTTGGCGAGGATTACGCTGACGGCCTTGTGCGTGTACGCATTGTAGGTGTTGACTTGCACATAGGTAATGCGTTCGCCAATGGTCAGCGCGGTATTCGAGGGCAGCGTCCACGGTGTGGTGGTCCAGGCTAAGATAAAGATGTCCTTGTCTGTCTCTTGAAAAAGAAATTCCGAGGTGGCATCGCGCCTGACTTTAAACTGCGCCACGATGGAGGTATCCTTGACATCCTTATAAGTACCCGGCAAGTTCAGCTCGTGCGAGCTAAGGCCGGTGCCCGCGGCTGGCGAGTAAGGCTGGATGGTATAACCCTTGTACAACAATTTTTTATCATACATTTTTTTGAGCAGCCACCACAGCGACTCAATGTACTCTCGCTCATAGGTGATGTAGGGCTTTTCCAAATCCACCCAGTAGCCCATTTTCAGTGTGAGGTCGTCCCACTGGTCTTTGTACTTCATCACCGTTTCGCGGCACTTTCGGTTGTACTCCTCCACGGAAATCTTTTTGCCAATGTCGTCTTTCGTGATCCCCAACTCTTTCTCCACTTGCAACTCCACCGGCAGGCCGTGCGTATCCCAGCCGCCCTTCCGTTTTACCTGATAGCCCTGCAATGTTTTAAACCGGCAAAAAATGTCTTTTACCGTGCGGGCCATCACGTGGTGAATGCCCGGGGTGCCATTGGCCGAAGGGGGGCCCTCATAAAACGTAAATGACGGAGCTCCCTCGCGCACACGAATAGATGCCTCAAAAATCCGGTGCTTCTTCCAAAACGCCAGAATTTCGTCCGCTACGTTTGCAAAACTGATATCCTTTGCTTCTCTGTATCTCTGTGACATAATGACAATCGACATGTGCTGCCCGAAGCCATATTACTCGGCCGAACCTCGTCTGTCGTGAATTTTGATTTTACTCAGGTCAATGGCTTCATCGTCCTGCTCACCATAAAAACTGGAATCAAAATCATCGATCAATAAATCCTGCCCTTTCTTGGGTCTGTCAAATGTCATGATAAGGGCCGGCAACAAAATCAGGTTGGTGAACATGGAAATGACCAACGTAGTGGAGGTGAGCAACCCCAGCGCTACCGTCCCTCCAAAATCCGAAAATGAAAAAATGATAAACCCGGCAAATAAAACGATGGACGTGTAAACAATACTCTTCCCGGTTTCAAGAATACTCTCGCTCACCGAGCGGGGCACAAAAAAACTGTTGGCCAACAACTCTTGCCGGTACTTGGCCAGGAAACGAATGGAGTTATCCACGGAAATGCCAAATGTGATACTAAAGATCAGCGCAGTACTGGCCTTTAGCGGGATGTTGAAATAACCCATCAGCCCCGCTGTAATCATCAGTGCAATCAGGTTGGGAATGAGCGAAATGATAATCATGCGCACATTGGCAAAAAGCGCGGCCATGGATAGTGTAATGAGCACAAAGGCCAAAATCAAACTTTCCGTCAGGTTGTTGATCAAAAACTTATTGCCTTTGATGAAAATTTTCGATGAGCCTGTAAGCGATACACTCACCGAATCAGTGGGTGAGCGAAGATGCGCCTTCAACTGAGCCACCAACGAATCGGCCTTGGGCTGAATCACCACGTTGACGAGCGAATCCATCTGCTTCGAGCCGATATCGGCCATCTGCATGGAGATCCGCATTTTGGTAAACGAACTATCTACAAATGACTTAAACAGGCCCGTGTTGTCGGTTTGTCCCTTCATATAGTTTAAGATGAAGGCACTTTCCTGGCGCGAGGGCAGCTCGTATCGGTCGGGATTGTTGTTGTAAAAGGCCTGCTTAGCCGCCTTCACAAAGCTGACGATGGAAATCGGCCGGGAGGTGACATCGATCGAATCCAGCGATTGCTCGAAGGCGTCAATGGCTTGGATATTGCGCACATCCAACAGCGGGCGGGGCCGTTTGGTGAATATCTCCACCACCATCTCCAGCGGCATGATGCCACTGAAGTTTTCTTCAAAAAAATGTAAGTCTTTTTTAATCTGACTTTCCTCAGGAATGTCATCTACCATGAAGGACACGGACTGCAGCCGCAACATGCCTATCACCGAAAATACGGTAACCAGAATGGTAATCACATAAATGGGCGTGCGATGCCGGTGCACCAGCAAATCCGTGGTGCGCACAAACCAGCCCAGCAGTTTAAAGTCGAGATGTTTGAGGTGCTTGGACGAAGGCTCGGGTAGCCAGGCCAGGATCCCCGGGATCATCACCAGGCTTACAAAAAATAATGCGATGATGTTGAGCCCCGCCACGATCCCAAACTCGCGCAGGATCAGGATGTCCGTGGACAACAAGGTCAGAAATCCAATAGCCACGGTGAGATTGGTCAGGAACGTAGCCAATCCCATCTTTTGCATCACGATGTAGATGGCCTCCATCTTGTTCTGGCACCGGGCAAACTCTACGTGGTATTTGTTCAGGAGGTAGATGGCGTTCGTCACGCCAATCGTCACGATGACGGGTGGAATGAGCCCGCTAAGCAGCGTGATCTTGAACCCAAAAAGCGCGATGGTGCCCATCGTCCAGATCACAAGCACGGTGATCATCGCCATCGAAAAAATAACTGCCCGAAACGACCTAAAAAACAGCCACATAATGACGCCCGTCACGATGGCCGAGAGGTAGAGAAAAAACGAAAGTTCCTTTTTTACTTGTGTGGCCACGATGGAGCGAACAAACGGCAGTCCCGCATAGCGCAGTTCGATACCCGTTTTCGCAGTAAATGCGCTACCTAACTCCACCAAACTGTTCGTCAAATCGATGCGCCTGGCAGAGTTGGCAAAACCCTTTTGCATCGAAACGAGCATCATGGTGGCCCCATTCCGGGTGTTGACCAACTGGCCCATGTAAAATTTTTGACCGGCCGAGAAGCGAAGCAGACTGTCCAACTGGCGCTGCGTTGATACTGAATCCGGGAATAAGTCCGCCAGATAGAATTTTTTTGCCGCAGTGTCTTTTTGGATGATCTTCAGGTTGGGCAACGAAACAACGCCATTCACCCCCTCAATTTTGCTGAAGGCATGGTTGAGTTGTTGAAGTGCCTTGAAATTGTCGATCTGATAAATCGCACTGTCCTTCAAGCCCACAGCTACCACGTTGCCATCTTCGCCAAATTGTTCCTTGAACTGGTTTAAGAACACCATGTCCGGATCGTTCGGGGGCACCGTGCGGGCAAAGTCATAACTCATCTCCACGCGGGTAGCATACCATCCCATAACTACTGTAATCGCCACGATGACCAGCATGAGAGGCAGGCGATAACGTACGATGGCACTAGAAACAGAGGCCCACATTGGATGAGGTAAATTTTGAACCCGCAAAAGTAAGGAATTTTAGCTGGGAAACGAGGCCCAAAAGTGGGTTTATGACGTGCAAAAATGGCTTTTTGCACCTGCCACACATGCTACAAACCGCGTATTTTCCGGAAGAGTGCCACCGCATTCCGATCGGTCAGGCCGCTCACAAAATCAATGATCTCACGCACGTGGGCGTACCGATTATCAGGCTCGTTCAAAATGGCTAACCGGGTATCTTCCGGCAACAGCCGGCCCACATTGGCATATCTGCGCGCGTGGTTGTTAGCAACCAAATAATCGGCCGCCTTCAAAAACTCGTGCAACAGTCCGGGCAGAATTTCAAACCCGGCCGTCTCAATTTCCACCACGTGCCGGGCGCGGTACATTTTTTCAACCGATACGTCAATAATCTGTTTCAGTGGCTGCCGATAAGCTCCCTTGTCCGTCAACGCCTCATCAAACACCCCGTTTAAAATGTCCGTCTCATGGGCCAAAAATACGCCCACCGCATCGTCAATCAGTTTGCCAATGGCCAACGCGCGCAGCACTCCGATTTTCTCATCCGTGGTCGCGATGCGATCTACCTTTTCGGGCTTAAAGTCCTCCTTCAAAATAGCCGCCAACAACTCGATGGTGTCCGCAAGTGACACCAGCCCCAGGCGACATCCGTCTTCCAAATCGATGATGTTGTAACAGATGTCATCGGCCGCCTCGACCAAAAAAGCCAACGGATGGCGGGCCCATGCCTGCGGACCGTGGGGCAGCAATTCCAACCCCTTCGCGATTTCCTCAAACAAGGGCAGCTCCGTTTGAAAGAACCCAAATTTCTTTTGGCTCTTCCGCGATTTGTCGCGTGCGGGAAACCAGGCAGGGCAAGGGTACTTGGTAAATGCCCCCAGCGTGGCATACGTGAGCATAAGGCCTTGGTATTGGGGTTTGTTCAAGATGCGGAAACCTTGCGCGTTGCCTTCAAACCGGGTCAGGTCTTCCCATTGCTGCTCTGAAAATTGTGATCTCACGTCCTTACCCGCTCCGTGAATAAAGTAATCCGAAAGTCCGTCTTCTCCGGAGTGCCCAAATGGTGGATTGCCCAAGTCGTGTGCAAGGGAAGCTGAAGCTACAATGGTGCCGAAGTCATGTGATGTAAACTGCGACTGCAAGACCGGGTGACGCTGCAAAACAACCTCGCCCACCCTTCGCCCCAGCGAACGACCCACACTGCTCACTTCCAGGCTGTGGGTAAGTCGCGTATGAACAAAATCATGCTCCGGCAAGGGGTGCACTTGGGTTTTATCTTGCAGCCTGCGAAAGGGGTGCGAGAAAATAATGCGGTCAAAATCCTGCTCAAATGCGCTGCGCGACTGCTCGGCAGACACGGGTTTGCTTTGCCTGCGCTGGGCGGATAAAAGTTGGGGCCACATCATCATACCAACTCGAGACCAGAAATAAATCGAAAGTCCTTTTTGTTGAGGGTGTATAGTCGGGCATCGTGCTCGATCGCGGATGCGGCAATGATCGCGTCTTGTATCACCAGCCCGTGACTCAACGAATAACGCAACAGCAGTTGCCGATAAATCAAGTCTTGCGCAGGTGTTATGGGCAAGATCTCAAATCTGTTTAGCTCGTTTACTAGTTTTCGTTGATGCGCCTTGTCTTGAGCACCAATGAGCAACTCTGAATAAGACACCGAACTGATCCGAAGACGGCTCAGTCCTAATTGTACCAGTCTCTCAATGACGGTTTGATTGTTTCGATCAATAACCTCAATGAGAATATTGGTATCGCAAACAATTAGGCTCTCTTTTTCCACGATTTCGATCTAACGTGGGCTTTGCTGATCAATTGACCTCTCATCATTCCTCCCATATTGCGCAGTTCCTGCTCGGTCAGTCCCGTTTTGCTGCCGGATGATTTTCTTTCTTTTGCCGCTGCCACGCCCTTCTGTGCAGGGTCAATCCGATCCTCCAACCGTTCCGCCAATTCTTTGATCAAGCGGTAGTTTTTCTTGCTTTTAAACTGAAGCACCAATGTTTCCATGCGATAAAGATAGTAAAAACCCTGTCACTCTTTGAGCACCAAATCAATACACATGACAGCGGCCATGATCAGCATCCGAAGAGGATGATCGGCCGGCACGTCATTGCTGATCTGAAGAATGTAGTTATCGGCCGAGGTGAATAACTCTTTGCCCAGGCCGCTCCATTTCTTAGTCACCAGGGCAAACTCTTTGTTATCGGCTGATACAAAACGAAAGTCCCAACTGGTCCAGGATCCCTTGAGCATACACAAGGGCCGCTCGCTGGCATCCAATACTTCAAACTTTCCCCCGATCGAGAAAAACTTTTGTTTGAACTTGCCGATCACCGCCCCGCGCTCGTCCAATACCTCCACGGTGGAGAGAAAAAACGACACACCCCTGCGCACGGTCAAAATCTTTTGGCCGTCCGGTGTTCTGATGTCGATCTCAAACGGGGTCATCCGCTTGTAGTCGGTAAAGCGGAACATCTTGGTGAAAAAGCCCAGATTGTCTTCGCGGGCTTGCAAAATAATCTCCCGGGTGTCCGGATCGTAGACATCAAAACTATTGGCTGCTTTAAAAACCTTGACATGTTCTTTCACAAAGAACAGGTTTCTATTCAGGATAGGATTCATAAAAATTAGAAAGATGGGGTTAGATTTTCTTTAACAATGAGGAGAGCGATACCGACTCGTGAATAACAGTTGTTAGCTGGTCAATTGGAATCCGTTCTTGCTTCATCGTGTCGCGGTCGCGCAAGGTGACTGTTTCATCGCTCAGGGTTTGGTGATCAACCGTGACGCAGTAGGGCGTACCGATGGCATCTTGCCTGCGGTATCGTTTGCCGATGGCATCTTTCTCTTCGTAGAAACACCGGAAGTCAAACTTAAGACGATGCATGATTTCCATGGCCTTTTCCGGAAGTCCATCCTTCTTCATCAAAGGCAAGATGGCGACTTTGTTCGGGGCCAGGGCGGCCGGAATGCGCAATACCACCCGTTCGCTGCCATCTTCCAACTTCTCTTCGGTGTAGGCAGCCGAGAGCACGGCCAAAAACATCCGGTCCAGGCCTACCGATGTCTCCACCACATAGGGGATGAAGTTTTGATTGTCTTCGGAGTCAAAATACTGCAGCTTTTTTCCTGAGTACTTCTCGTGATTTTTCAAGTCAAAATCGGTGCGCGAATGGATACCTTCCAGCTCGCGAAAACCCATTGGAAAGTGAAACTGGATATCGCAGGCGGCATTGGCGTAGTGCGCCAGGTTCAGATGGTCGTGAAACCGATAGTTGTCATTGCCAAGACCCAGCGTTTGATGCCATTTTAACCGTTTGTTTTTCCAATACTCATACCATTTCATTTCTTCGCCTGGCTTCACAAAAAACTGCATTTCCATCTGCTCAAATTCGCGCATGCGGAAGATAAACTGGCGGGCAATGATTTCGTTGCGAAAGGCTTTTCCGATTTGGGCAATGCCAAAGGGAATTTTCATCCGCCCGGTTTTCTGTACATTCAAAAAATTGACAAAAATCCCCTGGGCGGTTTCGGGGCGCAGGTAGATCTTATTGGCATCGTCTGCAATCGACCCCATCTCCGTGGAAAACATCAAGTTAAATTGACGTACGTCCGTCCAGTTTTTAGTGCCACTGATGGGGTCGGCTATTTCCAGATCCACCACCAACTGCCGTAGTTCGGTCATGTCCTGGTTGGCAATCGCGAGTTTGAGCCGCGCGTTGATCTCATCGATTTTCTTCTGGTATTCTACCACGCGGGCGTTGGTGGTGATAAACATGGAGCGGTCGAAGTTTTCAAAACGCTTGGCGGCCTTTTCCACTTCCTTCTCAATTTTTTCCTCCAGTTTCTCTATGGCACCCTCTATCAACTGATCCGCGCGGTAGCGTTTTTTGGAATCTTTATTGTCGATCATGGGGTCATTAAAAGCGTCCACATGGCCGCTGGCCTTCCACGTGGTGGGGTGCATGAAAATGGCGGCATCAATCCCGACAATGTTATCGTGGAGCAACGTCATAAACTTCCACCAGTATTCTTTGATGTTGTTTTTAAGTTCCGATCCGTTTTGCCCGTAGTCATACACCGAGCTCAATCCGTCATAGATTTCGCTGGAGGGAAACACAAACCCATACTCTTTAGCATGGGACACCACTTTTTTCAATAAATCGTTTTCTTGCTGCGCCATAAGGCGGCAAAGATAACCTGTAGCCGTGAATTACGAAGGAATGAGAGCGAGAATGTAGCAGGCTATGGCTCCCGGAATGGCAGCACGAGCGTAAAGGCCGACCCGAGCCCGGGTGACGATAGGGCGAGTATTTTGCCCCCCATCTTGTGAGCTGCCTCCTGGGCGATGTACAAACCCAAACCGGAGCCCTCCGATTTCTCGGTACCCCGGTAAAACATGTTGAAGATTTTGTCCTGGTGCTCGTGCGCAATTCCAATGCCGTTGTCTTCCACCGCGATGGCGGTCACGCCCTCGCGCTGGTTGGCCTGTATCTTCACAAAGGGTTTTTCCTTGCTCAGATCGCGGTAGCGGATGGCATTGCTGATCAGGTTACCCAACACCATCTTCATCCGGGCAGCGTCACCGAGCACCGTCAGCGAGGGGTCTATTTCGACCTCCATAGAAAGCGGGGCGGCCTCGGTGCCAAACCGCAAGTCATTGACGATCTCGTGAACCAACGAAGCCACCGGCAGTACCTCCCACCGTACCTCCTGCCGCTCGTTTCGCGAATAGTCTCGGATTTCACGAATAAAGTCCTGTAGATTATTCACACGCGCCTGCATCATGTCCAAACACTGGCGCACTTCGGCAGCGTTATCCGTACGTTTAGCTATTTCGATCAGGCCGAGCACTGAACTAAGGGGCGCGCGCATATCATGCGAAGTGCTATACACAAAGCGGTCCAGTTCTTCGTTTGTTTTTTGCAGCAGTTGATTCTTGCTGCGCAATTGCTGTTCGGTTGTATGATTGAGGTGAAGTACAAAGTAAAAGAAGACCGCGCAGGTCACAAAGGCGATAAAGAAGTTGTTGACAATGCTAAACTCAGCCGCTTCCGCACTCAGGCTCATCTGTAACGATACCGGCCGAAAGTCGTAGACATAAGCCAACGTAAACTGGACCAACGTAAGCACTGAGAAGGCCACCGCCCACCGGATGTGGCTGTAGCCAAAAAGGGCAAACGCACCTAACATGAGCAAAATAAGGTATAGATACACGCCCGTACGCAGCACGTCATTGCTCGCCATCACATACACCACCACGCTGCCGGTTGCCATAAAAACCACGGTGGCAGTCCGGTAGAAGCCCCTGCGGTTGAGCCACAATGCCACCCCGGAACTTGCGATCAACAGCCAATAAAAATACCGCCCCCCCACCACTCCTTCCAGGTGGTCAATCAACAGGTAAATGGCACAGATAAAAATCGCCAACAGACAGATGCCTCCGCGCAGAAGCGCAACCTTTCGATCATAGCCACTGGCAGAGGTGGCCATACGTCCCAGCAGGAGCGGTTCTAAAAAGTGCCGGATGTTGCTATTCATAATCCTACCCTCACGAAAGGTAGGGTTTTATCTGTGTTTCGCGTGCGTCAGGCGGCAATTCCACGGTAAAACAAGATCCCTCGCCAAGATGCGAAACAACGTGGATGGCCGCACCGATTCTCGCGGCTGCCTCCCGAGCGATGTACAACCCCAGGCCGGAGCCACCCGAACGGTCGGTACCTCGGTAAAACATGTCAAAAATGCGCGTTTGATGCTCCGGCCCGATGCCCATTCCGTTGTCCTCCACTTCAATACGGGTGTTACCCAACTGCCGTGCGCGGATGGTTACCCGCGCACCAGGTTGCTGCGGGTGGTGGTATTTGGCAGCATTGGCAATCAGGTTTGAAAGGATAACCCGCAGCCGGCTCTCGTCCGTAAACACTGAAAAATCATCGGCTATAGCAATCTCATACTCGGTTGCCGGAGGTGCGCCATGTCGTATCGTATCGATCACCTGCTGCACCAGCAGTTTTAGGACAATTGTTGAGCGCGATACTTCTTGCCTTGCATTACGGGAATAGTCAATGATCTCGCGGATAAACGCGTCCATCACCTGTACCCGGTCGTCAATCATTTGCAAATACGTATCACGATCCTTTTTATCATATTTGGCCAAGCTCACCAACCCCGCAATGGAGCTCAGAGGCGCCCGCAGGTCGTGCGAGGCACTGTAAACAAATCGGTCCAATTCGCGGTTGGCCTTCGTCAATTGTTCGTTTTGTGCTGAGATCAGTTCGCTGCGTTGGCGTAACTCATTCTCAACCTTAAAATTGAGCCGCAGCAGCATGTAAAGTAAGTAGCCCATCACTACCGAGAAAATCAGCCAATTGATAAAGAAGAACACACGGTTTTGCACCGAGGTGTACTCTTTCATGTCAAACACCGACCAGTTGCTGTAATAACTGAATAAATAAAGTAAAAAAGAACCTATGCCAAACGTCAAGCCCCATGCGCGCTGTTCGTATCCAAACAGCACAAAGGCTGCGCTACCCGTGGCGATGAGGTATAAATGGCTGCCCGTCACATACAAATCGCTTGATGAAATCTGAAACAAGATAAAGTTGAACGACAACAGGCCAATGGCCTTGGCCCAGGCGAATGCCCCCCGGTGATTCAGATAGATTACACAAGCACTGGAAACATAGATGTAGGCAAAAACCCAGAATGGGATGCCTAAATCCACGACCAGGTTAACCAACATGTAAAAGAAACTCATGCCCGCTACCACCAGGGTAAGACGCGTAGCCAGCAGCGCCTTCTTCCGTTCCGAAAAACTCAACTCGGCCCCTGGAATTGGCTTGGGCGAAAGAAAGTCATCAATAAACTGAGCAACGTTTTGCATGTGTCAACGAGGGCATAAATTGAAATCGCCTGCCACCTCCAAGAAAAAAAATAACTCAATCATGACAATCGGGTACGTGCAACAAAAAAGACGCCCCCTCGCCCAATCGGGAACTTACCGTCAGGAAGCCACCCAACCGCTTGGCGGCTTCGCGTGCGATGTATAACCCCAAACCCGACCCGAGCGACTTTTCGGTCGCGCGGTAAAACATATCAAATACCTTCGGCAGGTGCTCGGGCGCAATGCCAATACCGTTGTCAACAACTTCGATTACCGTCTTGCCGGGTTCACTGCGTGCATGCACACGCAGAACCGACTGCGGCTTTGCCGGGTCGCGGTACTTCAGCGAATTCGCAAACAGGTTGGTCAGGATGATCTTCAGCCGGGCCGGGTCCGACACCAGGCAGACCGCGTCCTCCACCACCACTTCGGTAATCACCCCCTTGGCTTCCTCGGCATAGCACAGATCCAACACCATCTTCTCGATGAGTGGCTTAAGTTCAATTTTTTCTGTTTTCAGTTCCTGGCGCGCGTTGCGTGAGTAGTCCATGATCTCCTGAATAAATTTTTCCAGATCGTTCACGCGACCGCGCATCAATTGGTTGTATTGGCGCAGCTCGGCTATGTCCGTAGTTTTGTCCGATAAATTCAACAACCCGATGATGGAACTCAAGGGCGCCTTCATGTCATGCGAAGCCGAATAGACAAACCGGTCCAACTCCGAATTGGTCTTGGTCAGCTCTTCGTTTTTTGCTTCAATCGTATGTTCGGCCCGGTGATTGATGCGCAACATGATGGTGATAATCATGACACAAGCCGCAATCACGCACATGAAATTCACCATAACAAAAAGGCTCACACGCGTTTTTTCTACTAACCAGGGCCACCCCGTATGCGAAGAAAGAAACAACAGGGCCGTGAGCACCACAAAAAGAAGCGCTACCCTCAATTCCTTGTAGCCAAAAAAGGCCAAGGCTCCGATGGTGTTCGAAACGAAGAATAAGTAAGAGCTTGTATTATTCCGATCCGTCAGCGCAAAATAATAGACAATAACATTGGCCATAATTAATTGCAATGCAATGGCCCACGATGACCTTCCCGCACGGTTAATAAACAAGGACACCCATGACACCGCGATCACCGCCACATAAAAGATCGTGAACTGGGTGTTTCCTAGCACAAAATCCAGAATCCCGTCAATCACACCGATGGCCACACTGACGAGACAAATGCTGCCGACCAGGATCGTTCTCTTATACTCGGTATACGAGGGGATGTAGCGCGCACGCCCGATCAGGAAATTTCGCAGCCATTTCTTTGTTCGCATAGGGTGCGCTAAAAATAAGGTTTTTAGATGGCTGATAAAGGACATTCCAAAATCTTTCCGCAAGCGGCAAGTAAATGTTAATTTTCGGCTAATCGACTTGCGTGTGACACACAGGCAGCATGAATAGCCCTTTCAAACGTCTGGCTTTGGCCATCACCTTCTCGCCCACAGCCGCGGCATTGTTGTACGAAGCCGGGCGGTTACGGCAGTGGCTGGATGCTGACTTGCTGTTAATTCACGCGGGGGAAAGGACAGCCGAAACGGACGCCAAACTGACCAGCCTTTTGAAACAAAGTGGGTTACCCCCCGATACGCGAATTGCGTGGCAACCCGGAAAACCCGCCCAGGCAATTTTGAAGGCCTGTCAGGATCATCAGATCGACCTGCTGCTAATCGGGGCGCTCAAAAAAGAAGACCTGGTGGGCTACTACGTAGGGACCGTAGCGCGCAGCATTATGCGCAAAGCGTCCTGCTCGATTTACGTGCTTACACGGCCCTCTGAGTCGCCCCGCCCACTGAAAAACATAGTGGTCAATGCAGAAGACAGTCCATACATTCATGAAGCGCTGAAGGTAGGTTGTTGGATGGCTGCCCGGCAGCCGGAAGGCTGGTTGCACGTGGTACGTGAGTTGAAGTTAATGGGGTTGGCGCTGGTATCGGCCGATCAATGTTCGGAGGAAGAGTACAGCCAGGTACAACAAAACCTGCTGCGCGAGGAGTTCACTACCGTAGAGAGACTAATGCAGTCCATTCCGCATGAAAACATCAAAGTCAATATTAAAATTCTCTCGGGCAAGTCGGGATTCGAACTGGCGCGCTTTGCTGAGCGGAAGGAGGCCGATTTGCTCATTGTCGGGGCCCCGCCACGCAAATTCTCATTGTTCGATCGGGTTTTTCCCCATGATCTGGAATACATTTTTGCCGAACTGCCCTGCAACCTCATGATTGTCAATCCGAGAAAGGGGGGCGGCCATGGGTAAGCTCGGACAGATGGACGTGATGCTGTTGTTTGTGCAATTGGGCGTTATGCTGTTGGCCGGGCGTGTGCTTGCAGAACTTGCGCGGAAAATAAAACAACCGGCTGTCGTGGGCGAACTTGTTGCAGGGCTGCTGCTGGGCCCTACGGTGTTGGGCGTTGTGTCGCCTGATTGGTTTCAATCGCTCTTCCCGGCCGACAGCTCCTCCGGAATTGTGCTTTCGGGCATTGTGCAGATGGCCGTGGTGATGTTATTGTTCATCGCAGGCCTGGAAGTAGACTTGCACATCGTCCTCCAGCAGGGCCGCCAAGCTGCCTATACCAGTTTTTTTGGATTGGTGATACCTTTTGCTCTCGGTTTTGCCGTGCCCTACTACGCGCCCCATTGGTTTGGCGCAGATGCCACGGCCATGCACCTCCCGTTTGCACTATTTATGGGTGCCTCCATGTCCATCACTGCACTTCCCGTAATCGCGCGCATACTGATGGACTTAGGTATTTTCAAGTCGCGCATGGGGATGCTGGTGATCTCCTCGGCCATGATCAATGATATCATCGGGTGGTTGATCTTTTCCGTGGTGCTGGGGTTAATTGGAAAAGGACAACAAAACCTGTCGCTAATACATACCCTATGGCTGACGGTAGGGTTTACGGCACTTATGCTCACCCTCGGACGTGGACTGCTCAACCGCATCTTACCCTGGATGAATAAAAAACTGGCCTGGCCCGGAGGGGTACTTTCGGTATCGCTCACGCTGTGTTTTTTGGCAGCAGCGTTCACCGAATACATTGGCATTCATGCCATCTTTGGTGCTTTCATCATCGGCATAGCGCTGGGCGATTCGGAGCATTTTTCAGAGCGCGCCAAGGAAATTGTGCATCAGTTTATCAATAACATCTTTGCTCCGCTTTTCTTCGTATCTATTGGCTTACGTGTAAATTTCATTGCCAATTTTGACGCATGGCTCACGCTAATCATTTTGGTGATTGCTTTTGCAGGAAAAATCATTGGCAGCGGGTTAGGCACGCGGTTGGGTGGATTTACGTGGCGCGAGTCGCTGGCAGCCGCCTTTGGCATGAATGCCCGGGGCGCTATGGAAATTATTCTGGGATTAGTGGCCTTGGAAAATGGCCTCATCAGCGAACGGGTATTCGTTTCACTGGTAATCATGGCCTTGATCACGAGCATTAGTTCAGGCCCGCTGATGAAGTGGATGCTGCGTAAAGGGTAGCGTCAGGCGATCGCTTCTTTCAGAAATTCATTCAGCGGTCTAATGGTTTTGAAGACGCGGGCCACGTCTTTCGCAAACGCTGCTCCTGTCACCTGCTTATCCGTAAGTTTACATGTAACCACAAAACTTTTCAATTTCAACCACTCTGCCAGCGGATGGGCCGGATCATACCCTTTCGGGACTTTTTTTAATTTGTCAAATTCATCCCAGCCGCCCACGATCTTTTTAAAATCCGCTCTGGAAAAAATCTTTTTCAATTTGTCGCCATTGTAGTCAATTTCCTGGCGCACCTTGGCCAGCAAGGGCGGCTCCGGCATATACAGCCCTGCGGCAATAAAGCTCTTGTTGCCGGGCTCGATGTGCAGGTAGTACCCCGGCTCCTGAATGAGTTTGCCCCCGGGGGAAAACCCGGCCCCCATGTTTGTCTTGTACGGCTTTTTGTCTTTGCTAAAGCGCACATCGCGGTAGATGCGAAAGATCAGTTTGCGTGCCTCCAGATGGGCATAGTCGGGCTGAAATTTTAACGTTTCCCGTAGTACAGCTGCCACAAAATTTTCAAACTCATCCTTCGCGGCCAGGTAGGCAGGCTTGTTTTTCTCAAACCAGTCGCGGTTGTTGTTTCTGGAGAGTTTTGATAAAAACAATAGAACATTATTCATTGCACAGTTTATTTCGTTTAACTTGAATCATCACTTCAAAAAATATCCAACACCTCTTCCAATCGCATGCCGCGCGAGGCTTTGACCAAAACAGTCGTTTCCACCAATGGATGCTCCGTCAAATAGTCTTTCAACAAGGCCACCGTCTCAAAATGCAATGCCTTCGGCCATGCCCCGGCAGCCGCTTTCATATGAGGTCCGCACAAAAGGGCGGGCAGGCCCAAGTATCGCAACTGCTCGCCCACCTTCCGATGCTCGGCCTCGGTGTCTTCTTCCAGTTCATACATGTCGCCTACGATGGCCAATTTTTTTCCGGCCTTCATGGTGGCCAGGTTGAGCAGGGCCGCTTCCATGGAACTGGGGTTCGCATTGTACGCGTCCAGAATCACCGTATTACTTCCCTTCCTGAGCACCTGCGATCGCATATTGGACGGGACATACGTCCGTATGGCTTCGTGTGCCTTCGAATCCGGCACCTGAAAATACTTGCCAACACACAAGGCCACGGCAATGTTTTCAAAATTATAAGCGCCCACTAGTTGCGATGCTACCGTGTCGCCATTGGCCGCACGCACCGTCACAAACGGATCGGCCGACAAGAGCTGACAAGGGTAAAAGTCGTTCTCGCCCGGATAAAACACGGGCGACTTAAATCGCTTCGCCATGTTGGCCAAAATCTCATTCTGGGAGTTAATAAACACCACCCCTCCGTTTTGAAGAAGATGATGGTATAACTCCGACTTACCCCGCACTATGTTCTCAAACCCGCCAAACGTGCCGATGTGGGCCCGCCCTATATTAGTGATAAACCCGTGGGTAGGCTGGGCAATGGAACTTAACAAGGCTATCTCACCCACATGGTTGGCACCCATTTCCACAATGGCCACCTCCATCGACCGGTCGATTTGCAGAATAGTCAACGGCACTCCGATGTGATTGTTCAAGTTCCCTTTAGTGGCCAACGTGCGATAACGCGTGGAAAGTACCGCATGTACCAGTTCCTTGCTGGTTGTCTTTCCATTGGATCCGGTGAGCCCGATCACCGGGATAGTCAACGTGCTGCGATGGTGCCGCGCCAACGCCTGCAAGGCTGCGAGCGAATCTTCCACCAGCAGACAGCGCGGGTCTGTGGCAACGCGCGCCTCATCCACCACCGCATAGCGCGCGCCTTTTTCCAGTGCCTCACGGGCAAAGTCATTGGCATTGAAGCTGGGCCCCTTCAAAGCAAAAAAAAGGGAGTCGGGCGCGATGTTGCGCGTATCCGTGGAAATACCCCGGCACGTCAAAAATGCTTCATATAATCGGCCTGTCTCCATACAAAAATTCAACTAACTTGAGGGCAAGATAACATGTCGGTAGCTGGCCCCGTTTTAACCATAAAGAAAAAGTTGATGCGCAAACTCGTGCTTTTGGGATGGTGGCTGGTGGCGGGCGCAGGGGCATGGGGCCAGTTTACCTATTCGCTTGACCAATCCATCCCGGTGGCGGTGGGCGATCAAATGCTGGCCAACCCGTGGGTCGGTGGGCTCAACAGCGTGCAAGTCAGCACGATGGACTTAGACAACGATGGCCAGGAAGATTTGGTCGTGTTTGATCGTGCTTCAGATAAGTTGTCTACTTTTCTTCGCCAGGGAACAACCTATCGATATGCCCCTCAATATGAAAGTCAGTTCCCGGAAGACATCAGCCAATGGTTGCTGCTGCGGGATTTTAACTGCGATGGCAAGAAAGATGTTTTTACCAGTCATCCGCTGGGCATTCGCGTCATCGTCAATGTTTCTTCGGCCACCGGGCTTCGTTGGCGGCCGTTCAATGGCGACTCGCCCCTGTTGACGATCGGTTTTAGCGGATCCACAAACCTACAAATAGACCAACAAGGCCTGCCGGCCATCGAAGACATTGATGGCGATGGTGACCTGGATGTGTTGAACGTGCGGTTTGTGGGCATTGGCTCCATCGAATGGCACAAGAATTTGAGCGTGGAAAACACCGGCCGTTGCGACTCGCTACAGATGAGACGGGTGACACAGCGCTATGGGGGCGTAACAGAATGTGCATGTGGCGTTTTTGCCTTTAACAATACAGCTTGCGCGCCTTCTTCCCAAGGCCGCACCCAACACGCGGGCGGAAAAGCCATTCTTTTCATTGATACCGATGGCGATGGCGACAAAGATCTATTATTCTCTGAACAAAGCGCCTGCCCCCGAATTTACCTGCTCAAAAATGAAGGTACAGCCGAAGAACCGGTATTCCAATCAGCTACCTTGTTTCCGGCCGGATCGCCCGCGGCCATGCTTTTTCCCGCGCCTTATGTTGAAGACGTAGATGGCGATGGTCGCAACGATCTGGTCGTGTCCCCCAACTTGTACGAGCGTGGTTCGTTCATGGACTTTGCTAATTCCATTTGGTTCTATCGAAACACAGGAACTAATGAACTTCCTGTTTTCAGTTCACCGCAACGCAATTTTCTGCAGGCAGATATGATTGATGTGGGCGACAATGCCAGCCCCGCTTTTTTTGATGTAGACGATGATGGTGACTACGACCTTTTTATCGGAACATTTAGCTCAGATGGGCTTGATGGCACCATTCGCCTCTATGAAAACCGGGGCAGCGCGGCACAGCCGGCCTTCGAATGGGTGACCGATGATTTTTTGAATCTGTCGCTGTATTCATTGTATAATATCAAGCCGCATTTTGCGGATATCAATGCCGATACCCGACCTGACCTGATCTTCACCGCCACCGCATTTTTTACCGGCCTCACCCAGGTGTACGTGGTGCTGAACAATGCGAGCCGCGGTTTTTTAGGTGACGCTCCGCAAGCATTGGGTTTTGAAATCAGCAGCACCGAAACTGTTTTGGTTACGGATGTCAATCAGGATGGTTTGGCCGACCTGTTGGTGGGGCGCACCACCGGAGCCGTGCATTTTTATAAAAACGTGGGTCGCGGAAATGCTCCCTCGTTTGTCTTGGAAAGCAACGCATTTGCCGGTTTGGGGAGCAGTACTTCCCGGCAAAACCCCGCGTTGGCCGTTGCCGACCTGGACGCTGATGGCACAGCCGACTTGGTCATGGGTAATCAACGAGGACGCGTTTCCATCTTCCCCAATTACCGCAGTGCCTCTCCGGAAAGTGAGCTCACCAACATTTTAGTTGACCCCCTAGGCGACCGCTATCTGGAGAAAAACTTTGGCGGGCGCCTGGTCCCCACTGTGGTGAATCTGTTCAACACCTCGCGACCCGCGTTAGTACTGGGCACGGTGGCGGGCGGTTTATTCGTGCTTCGCAACGAAGACCTGGCAGCACTACCCGATGAACCCGTCATCAGTATTTTCCCCAACCCCGTGATTAAGAATGAACAGGTCGTCAATATCCGGGCTGACCGAAGCGTGACGGTTTCGTTTTACTCTACCTTGGGGCAGCCCATCAGCGACACATTTTTGCTACAGCCCTTCCAGGACTTCCCCTTTCAGGCACAACACCTGACACCCGGACTCTACATCGCCCGCATTACCTGGCGCGGAAAAACCTACGCGAGGCGATTTGTAGTGCTTTGAATTTACAGGTCGAAAATCGCACAGAGCACGCTCCAATGGCCACCTGCCCGCTTTTATATCGTTACCGAAAAAAGAGGACCGACCATCAAGCCGTTTATGGTCAAACCATCGCTAGCCTTCTCTGAAATATTGGATGACAGGGGAGACGAGCTTCTACTGGAAATCCCCACGCTGGCGAATTGTGCGCTCGTCCTTAACCCTTACAGACAAGAACTGTACCCGATGCGCATGTAAATGCTGTGGCCGGCTATGCCTCCCCCATCGCTCCTCCGAAATTCATCGGGAATTGAGGTGCGTCATTGGTTTGCTTGATAGGCCCAAACGTAGCCTCGTATTTGCTGATATTGTCTTTCAATGCCGCCAGCAAACGCTTCGCATGCTCGGGCGTGATAATGATGCGCGACTTCACGCGAGCCTTCGGCACACCGGGCATCAAACGGATAAAATCAATCACAAACTCACTGTTGGAGTGGGCAATCATTGCCAAATTCGAATACACTCCTTCCGCGATTTCCTCTGACAATTCAATGTTGATTTGGTTCTGCTGCGATTCGTTCTTGGTATCTGCCATATGATCGAATTAAAAGTGAACGTGTTACAAACTCAAAGCTACAGGAATTAAGACTTGGGTCCATCAAAAAGCAAACGGGGCTGTCTTCACAAAAAGACAGCCCCGTTTATCAAACTAGATCATGGTTGGTTGATCCAATCACTCGGCAAACTGCTTTTCGCGGGGTTTGCGCTCAGGTGCGTTCACCAGGTTCTCGTACTCTTCTTCCGAGCCCACGATGATATCATTAAACCTGCGCTGACCCGTACCGGCCGGTATCAGGTGACCCACGATTACGTTTTCCTTCAGTCCTATCAACTGGTCCGCCTTTCCTCGGATGGCAGCCTCGCTCAACACTTTGGTCGTCTCCTGGAAGGAAGCGGCTGACAGCCAGCTTTCCGTCTTCAACGAAGCCTGTGTAATCCCTTGTAGGGTAGGACGTGATACGGCTGACAAGGCATCTCTCACATCGACCAATTTTTGGTCTTTGCGCTTCAGTGCGGAGTTCTCATCGCGCAACTCGCGTGGCGTAATAATCTGCCCTACTTTAAAGCGTTGCGAGTCACCCGCATCAGTCACCACTTTCTTGTCCAGAATCGCATCGTTCACCTCGCGGAATTCAAACTTATCAACGTATTCCCCCGGCAGGAAGGTCGTATCGCCTGAGTCGATAATCTCGACTTTTTGCATCATTTGGCTCACAATCGCCTCGATGTGTTTGTCGTTGATCTTCACACCTTGCAAACGATATACTTCCTGTATCTCATTCACCAAATACTCTTGTACAGCCGTGGGGCCTTTAATCGCCAGGATGTCCGAAGGTGTGATGGATCCGTCCGATAACGGCTGACCTGCTTTCACAAAGTCATTGTCCTGTACCAGAATATGCTTGCTCAGCGGCACGAGGTAGCGCTTTTGTACACCATCGCGGCTCTCGATAAAAATCTCGCGGTTACCGCGCTTGATACCGCCATAGGTCACTACCCCGTCAATTTCACTTACCACAGCCGGGTTGGACGGGTTGCGCGCTTCAAACAATTCCGTTACGCGCGGCAAACCACCCGTAATATCACGGCTCTTGCCCATGGTGCGGGGTATTTTCGCCAACACTTGCCCGGCTTTGATCTTGTCGCCTTCGTCTACAGCCAAGTGCGCACCCACCGGAATATTGTATCCTTTCTGGTCGCTCTTGCCCTTCACGATGATGGCCGGGTTCTTCGTCTTATCGCGGGTTTCCGTAATTACTTTTTCACGGTGGCCTGTCTGCTCGTCTGATTCCTCCTTGTAAGTGATGCCCTCAATGATAGCCTCGTATTCAATTTCACCATCAAACTCCGACAGGATCACCGCGTTATACGGATCCCAGTTACATAGCTCATCGCCTTTCTCCACTTTCTGTCCCTCCTTCACCAGCAAAAAGGCACCATACGGTACGTTGTTGGTAATCAACACACGTCCTTTCTCCTTGTCCACAATGCGAATCTCGCCCGTGCGGCCCATCACCACTTTCACGGCATTTCCTTCTTTATCTACCGTATCAACAGTGCGAATGCCTTCGAATTCAACAATACCGGGGAACTTCGCCTTGATATTTGCTTCGGTGGCGATGTTGGACGCGGTACCTCCCACGTGGAAGGTACGGAGTGTCAACTGGGTACCGGGCTCACCGATAGACTGTGCCGCGATAACACCCACGGCCTCGCCCACCTGCACCATTTTACCCGTGGCCAGGTTGCGGCCATAGCATTTCGCGCAGCCACCAATCTTGGTCTCGCAGGTTAGCAACGATCGTATTTCCACCTCTTCAATGCTGGTCTCTTCCACCCGTTTTGCCACCTCGTCCGTGATCTCCTGGTTTGCGGCACAAATCAATTCATCGGTCAGCGGATCGTAGATGTCATGTACCGTTACCCGACCCAAAATGCGCTCGGACAACGGCTCCACAATATCCTCATTGTCCTTCAAGGCGGTCACCAACAATCCACGCAACGTGCCGCAATCTTCTTCAGTGATCACCAAATCCTGCGCCACATCCACCAAGCGTCTGGTCAGATAACCGGCATCGGCTGTCTTCAGCGCAGTATCAGCCAAGCCTTTACGCGCACCGTGAGTAGAGATAAAGTATTCCAATACATCCAACCCTTCTTTGAAATTAGAAAGGATGGGGTTTTCGATGATGGAGCCCACCGAGCCCGCCAGATTTTTCTGCGGTTTGGCCATCAGCCCGCGCATACCACCCAACTGCCGCACTTGCTCACGCGAGCCGCGCGCGCCCGAGTGCATCATCATGTAGATGGAATTGAACCCTTGCTGATCCTCTTCCAACTGCTTCATCAGCGTGTTGGTAAGCAATGTGTTGGTGCGGGTCCAAATATCGATCACCTGGTTGTAGCGTTCGTTGTCCGTAATCAACCCCATCATGTAGTTGTTCCACACCGAATCCACTTCCTTCTGGGCATCCTCTACTAACTTTTTCTTCTCAGCAGGTACCTTCACATCATTCAAGCCCATACTCAAGCCTCCTTTATAGGCCATCTGGAAACCCAATTCCTTGATGTCATCCAAAAATTTAGCAGTCTTTGAGAGGCCTGCCACCTTAAACACATCGGCAATGATGGTTTGCAGCTTTTTCTTAGTGAGCAGCTCATCTACAAAGCCCACTTCCTCAGGCACTACCTGATTAAAGATTACGCGGCCGGCCACAGTTTCAATCAGCTTGCGCGACAACTCACCTGTTTTTTTGTCCTTGACGTTCACGCGCACTTTGATGATGGCGTGCTTGGCGAGCTTGCCTTCGTTGTGCGCAATGATGACTTCCTCGGGCGAGTAAAAGGTCTTTCCTTCGCCTTTCTGTCCTTTTCTTCCCTTGGTGAGGTAGTACAATCCCAACACCATGTCCTGTGAAGGAACAGTGATCGGTGCGCCATTGGACGGATTCAAAATGTTGTGCGATGAGAGCATCAACATCGAAGCCTCCAGAATGGCCTCCTGACCCAGCGGCACGTGTACGGCCATCTGGTCACCGTCAAAGTCAGCATTGAAGGCCGTACACACCAGCGGGTGAAGCTGGATGGCCTTACCTTCAATCAGCTTTGGCTGGAACGCCTGGATACCCAAGCGGTGAAGCGTTGGGGCACGGTTCAGCAGAACAGGGTGTCCTTTCAATACGTTTTCCAGGATGTCCCATACCACAGGATCCTTGCGGTCTACTATCTTCTTAGCCGACTTAACGGTCTTAACAATACCTCTTTCAATCAGTTTGCGAATGATGAACGGCTTGAACAATTCGGCAGCCATATCCTTAGGAAGTCCGCACTCGTGCAGCTTCAACTCAGGGCCTACTACAATGACCGAACGGCCTGAGTAATCCACACGCTTACCCAACAGGTTTTGGCGGAAACGACCTTGCTTACCTTTCAACATATCGCTAAGCGACTTGAGGGCGCGGTTGCCATCCGAACGAACGGCATTCACTTTGCGCGAGTTGTCGAACAGTGAGTCCACTGCTTCTTGCAACATGCGTTTTTCGTTACGCAAAATCACCTCAGGAGCCTTGATGTCAATCAAGCGCTTCAAGCGGTTGTTGCGGATAATGACACGTCTGTACAGATCATTCAGATCGGAGGTCGCAAAACGGCCACCATCCAGCGGTACCAGTGGTCGCAACTCGGGCGGTATCACCGGCACCATTTTAATGATCATCCACTCGGGGCGGTTCTCCACGCGCGTGTTGGCATCGCGGAATGCTTCCACCACTTTCAAGCGCTTCAGTGCCTCCGCTTTGCGTTGTTGCGAAGTATCGGTAGCAGCCTGGTGGCGGAGCTCATACGACAACTCATCCAACTTCAGGCGCGACAGGAGCATCTCCAACGCATCGGCACCCATCTTGGCGATAAACTTCTTAGGATCGTTATCGTCCAACATCTGGTTTTCGCGCGGCAACTTATCTACAATGTCAAGGTATTCTTCTTCTGTGAGGAAGTCAAGACGATTCACACCATCCTCCTCCTTGATACCGGGCTGAATCACCACATAGCGCTCGTAATAGATAATTTGATCCAGCTTCTTGGTGGGCAACCCCAGCAGGTAGCCAATCTTGTTTGGCAGCGAACGGAAATACCAGATGTGCGCTACGGGTGTCACCAATTCGATATGGCCCATGCGTTCGCGTCTCACCTTCTTTTCGGTCACTTCTACCCCGCAACGGTCGCAGATGATGCCCTTGTAGCGGATGCGTTTGTACTTGCCGCAATGACACTCCCAGTCCTTCACCGGACCAAAAATCCGCTCGCAAAACAAACCACCCATTTCGGGCTTGTACGTGCGGTAGTTGATGGTCTCGGGCTGCGTCACCTCGCCATGCGAACTCTCCAGAATGGATTCTGGCGATGCCAAGCTGATGGTGATCTTCGAGAAGTCGTTGTTGATTTTTTTATTTTTTCTGAAAGACATGTTGTGAAGTTTTCAGTTGTTCAATTCATTTCAAGTATTGAGTACTGAGACCTAAGATGTGAGCATCTCAGATCTCACATCTCAAGTCTCGGTGCTCCCTAATCCATCGTAATCTCCAGTGCCAGGCCACGCAATTCGTGCACCAACACATTGAACGATTCAGGGATATTAGGCTTGCGCATGTTCTCCCCTTTTACAATCGATTCGTATGCTTTGGCACGGCCAATCACATCATCGGATTTCACCGTCAGGATTTCCTGCAGGATGTGCGAAGCACCGAATGCCTCGATGGCCCAAACCTCCATCTCTCCAAAGCGCTGACCGCCAAACTGTGCCTTACCGCCCAAGGGCTGTTGCGTGATGAGCGAATACGGCCCGATGGAGCGTGCGTGCATCTTGTCGTCCACCAAGTGACCAAGTTTCAGCATGTAGGCCATGCCCACCGTTACCGGCTGATCGAATTTTTCGCCCGTCAAACCATCATACAGATAGGTGCGTCCGTATTCTGGCAGACCGGCTTCTTTCAATTCTGCCGCTACCTGATCCATTGAAGCCCCATCAAAAATCGGAGTGGCGTACTTGCGGCTCAACTTCTTACCGGCCCACGCCAGTACAGTTTCATAAATCTGACCCAGATTCATACGCGAAGGCACGCCCAGCGGGTTCAAACAAATGTCCACCGGAGTACCATCTTCCAGGAATGGCATATCCTCTTCGCGCACGATACGGGCTACCACACCCTTATTACCGTGGCGGCCGGCCATCTTATCTCCCACTTTCAGCTTGCGCTTCTTGGCCACATACACCTTTGCCAATTGCACAATGCCGGCAGGCAATTCATCTCCCACTTCCAGCGTGAAGCGCTCGCGCTTAAATTCACCGGCAATGACATTTCTGCGATTGATGTAGTTCTTGACCAACTCGGCCACGAGCACATTGGTTGGCTCATCGTTCGTCCAACCGTCCAGGCTCACATCCGAAATCAGGTTCACTTCCTCCGGCACCGCATAGTTGCTCTCATCGCGGTAAATGTTCTTGTCGGGGAAGAGGTTGCTCTCAATTACTTTCGAGGTGAACTTTACGCCCTTGCTGATCAATTCATCACCAAACTTGTGACGTACGCCCTGACTTGTTTTGCCCGTAAGCAAACTGGTCAGTTTCTTGATCATGTCGTTGCGCAGATCGGTCAAGGACTTGCTGTAGCGTGTCTTCAGCGCATCTAATTCTTTTTTGTTCTTCGTGCGCAAGTCTTTGTCGCGTTTGGGGCGCGAGAATAATTTGGTATCAATCACTACGCCTTTCAACGAGGGGGGCGCCTTCATGGACGCATCTTTCACATCACCGGCCTTATCGCCAAAGATGGCGCGCAGCAGTTTTTCTTCGGGAGTCGGATCGGTTTCGCCTTTGGGTGTGATCTTACCAATCAGAATATCACCTTCTTTCACCTCCGCGCCTACGCGGATGATACCGTTTTCGTCCAGGTGTTTCACGGCCTCCTCGCTCACGTTCGGGATTTCGGAAGTCAGTTCTTCTTCGCCCCGCTTGGTGTCGCGTACTTCCAATTCAAACTCCTCTATGTGAATGGAGGTGTAGATATCGTCACGCACTACGCGTTCGGATATCACAATCGCATCCTCAAAGTTGTATCCCTGCCAGGGCATGTAAGCCACCAGCAGATTGCGACCCAATGCCAACTCGCCATTAGCGGTGCCGTAGCCTTGGCACAAGGGCTGCCCTTTCACCACTTTCTCGCCCTTCTTTACCAGCGGGGTCAGGTTGATGCAGGTGTCCTGATTGGTTCTGCGGAACTTGATCAGGCTGTACGTCTTGTATTCATCCTCAAAGCGTACCATCTGCTGCTCTTCGCTCACTTCATACTTGATGGTAATCTTCTTGGCGTCAACATAATCCACTACGCCATTGGCCTCGGCCAAAATGAGTGCACGTGAATCAATGGCGATACGCCCTTCGAGCCCGGTACCCACGATGGGTGCCTCCGGACGCATGAGCGGTACAGCCTGGCGTTGCATGTTCGAACCCATCAACGCACGGTTGGCATCATCGTGTTCGAGGAACGGAATCAGCGAAGCGGCAATCGACACGATTTGGTTCGGAGCGATGTCCATGTATTTGATCTCCGTAGGCTCCACCACCGGGAAGTCACCTTCGAAGCGGGCCTTTACCTTTTCCTCGTCAAACTCACCGTTTGACTTCAACTTCACATTCGCTTGCGCGATGTTGTGTGTATCTTCTTCCTCGGCCGTCAAAAAGATCAGATCTTTCTTCACTTTTCCGTTCTCCACCTTGCGATAGGGCGTTTCAATGAAGCCCATCTTATTCACTTTGGCATGCACACAAAGCGAGGAGATCAAACCGATGTTCGGACCTTCGGGCGTTTCAATGGTACACAACCGACCGTAGTGGGTATAGTGTACGTCACGCACTTCAAAGCCTGCGCGTTCGCGCGAAAGACCGCCGGGACCGAGAGCCGACATCCTGCGCTTGTGTGTGATTTCCGCCAGGGGATTGGTTTGATCCATGAACTGGCTCAACTGGTTGGTACCGAAGAACGAGTTGATGACCGAAGACAGCGTCCGAGCATTAATCAAATCCACGGGCTTAAAGTCTTCGTTGTCGCGCACGTTCATGCGTTCTTTGATGGTGCGCGCCATCCGGGCCAGGCCCACGCCAAACTGTGAGTACAACTGTTCGCCCACGGTGCGCACGCGTCTGTTGCTCAAGTGGTCGATATCGTCAATCAACGCTTTGGAGTTGATCAAACCGATCAGGTACTTCACGATGAGAATGATGTCCTGGGTGGTGAGCACGCGCTGATCGGCACTCAATTCCAGGCCCAGTTTCTTATTGATTCGGTAGCGGCCTACTTCACCAAGGTCGTAGCGTTTTTCACTGAAGAAAAGACTCTGGATGATGTCGCGCGCAGTTTGCTCATCGGGCGCTTCGGTGTTGCGTAGTTGGCGGTAAATCTGCTCAACGGCTTCCTTCTCAGAATTTGAATTATCCTTGGCCAGCGTGTTGAAGATGATCTGGTAGTCTGCCACGTTCACATCATCGCGGTGCAGGATGATCGACTTGACGCCCGACTCCAAAATCACGTCTACATCTTCTGCGGTAATCACATGATCGCGCTCCAACAGCACTTCGTTACGATCGATGGACACCACTTCACCGGTATCTTCATCGACAAAGTCTTCCGTCCAGGTTTTGAGCACCCGGGCGGCCAGTTTGCGGTCTACGATTTTCTTGAGCGTATTTTTGTTGGCTTCCACTTCTTCGGAGAGGCCAAACAGATCCAAAATGTCTTTATCTGATCCGTACCCGATGGCGCGGAGCAGGGTAGTCACGGGAAATTTTTTCTTCCGGTCGATGTAGGCATACATCACCGCATTTACGTCTGTGGCAAATTCGATCCACGAGCCTTTGAACGGAATGATGCGGGCCGAATACAGCTTGGTGCCGTTGGTGTGTTTACTCATGGCGAAAAACACCCCGGGCGACCGGTGCAACTGCGAAACGATCACGCGCTCAGCCCCGTTGATCACGAACGAACCTTTCTCGGTCATGTAGGGGATGTTTCCAAGGAACACCTCCTGCTCGATGGTCTCAAAGTCCTCGTTGTCCTCATCGTTGCACGTAAGGCGCAACTTAGCCTTCAGCGGCACGGAGTAGGTCAACCCGCGATCAATGCACTCGTCTACCGAATACTTGGGCGGATCAATGGTGTAATCTACGAACTCCAGCACGAAGTTCTCGCGCGAGTCGGTGATAGGGAAGTTCTCTGCAAATACTTTGAAGAGCCCCTCGTTCTGCCGCTTTTCGGCAGGCGTTTCGATCTGCAAAAAGTCTTTAAATGACTGGAGCTGTACATCCAGAAAGTCAGGATAATCGATAATCTTTTCAATGGACGAAAAGTCGATCCTGCCATTGCTATTTTTCTTTGCCAAGGTCTTCAGAATTTAAGGTTCCCGGACTAACTACATTACTACCATGGGCACAAACAGTTAAACCCCAATGCCTTCCGGTGGTGTTCCGGAAGGCATGGGGTCTGAATTTCCTGTTCAGACGGTGCCCTTCGTCTTCAAGAAGAATTACTTCAACTCTACTTCGGCACCGGCCTCTACGAGTTGCTTCTTCAAGTTCTCGGCTTCGTCTTTGGGCAAGCCTTCTTTGATTGTTTTGGGTGCGCCATCGACCACGTCTTTGGCTTCTTTCAAGCCCAGACCGGTCAATTCTTTCACCAGCTTTACGATTTGCAGTTTGTTGGCACCGGCTGCCTTTAATACTACATCGAAGTTGGTCTTTTCGGCTGCCGCAGCGCCACCGCCTGCTGCACCGCCAGCGGCAGGGCCTGCTACCACGGCTGCAGCCGCGGGCTCAATGCCATATGTTTCCTTCAGGTAAGAAGCCAATTCATTAACTTCCTTTACGGTAAGTTCTACCAGTTGATCGCCAAGTGATTTGATGTCCGCCATGATTGATAAAATTTAAGATTGTTGATTGTACGTGTTATTGTTTTCTTTCTTCCAATGCCTTCACCAGGCCGGCCACGGTGTTCTTTCCGCTTAACAGCGCAGAAAGGACATTCTTGGCTGGGGATTGCAGCAAGGATATCACTTCGCCAATGAGCTCGTTCTTGCTCTTTAGCTCCGCAAGGGTTTGAAGGTGCTCCTCTCCTACGAAAAGGGCCGATTCGATAGACGCAGCCTTGAGGGCTGGTCTGTCTTTCATTTTTCTGCGATACTCCTGGATGACCTTTGCCGGGGCATTGCCCACCTCTTTGGAGAAGATCACACCGGAGAACCCGTGCAACGCTTTATACAGATCTTCGTAATTACCGGATTGCTTCTCCAAGGCTTTGCGGATCAACGTGTTTTTGTACACGCGGTACTCCACCCCAGCCTTGAAACACATCTTACGGAAGGTGTTGATTTGTTCTACCGTAAGACCTGACGCATCGGTAATATAGAAGTGAGCATTCTGCGAAAACTTTTCCGCCAGCTCCTCGATTACTTGTGCTTTTTCTTCGCGGGTCATGTTTGTTTGTGATTGCCGACCTTATACTCCTATACTACTCTTATCGATCCGAATACCGGGGCTCATCGTAGAGGACAACGTAACACTTTGAATATATGTCCCCTTGGCCGATGCCGGCTTCAGCTTTGCCACCATGTTGATAAGTTCAGTCGCGTTCTCTTTAATCTTCTCGGGACTGAATGAAGCCTTACCAATGCTGGCATGGATAATTCCTTGTTTGTCAATTTTGAAGTCTACCTTACCCGCCTTCACTTCTCTGACGGCTTTACCCACTTCCAGGGTAACCGTTCCTGACTTCGGGTTGGGCATCAGGCCGCGGGGGCCCAATACTTTACCGAGCTTACCTACTTTCGCCATCACGGTGGGCGTACAGATAATCACATCAATGTCCGTCCAGCCGCCTTCAATTTTCGTGATGAACTCATCCAGGCCCACGTGTTCGGCACCGGCATCCTTTGCTTCCTGTACTTTATCAGGTGTACACAGTACCAATACCCGAACCACTTTTCCTAAGCCGTGGGGCAGCGCTACTACGCCACGCACCATTTGGTCTGATTTCTTGGGATCTACGCCCAAGCGGATGTCCAAATCCACCGAAGCATCAAACTTGGTGAAGGTAATGTCTTTCAACAGGGCTGAAGCATCGGCCAAGGAGTACTCCTTTTCCAGATTGAATTTTGCTTCTACGGCTTTTCTGTTTTTGCTGGTTCGTGCCATGGCTGTTTTTACGATTGGATGGCTGATGTATTAATTTTCCCACGGAGCTTTTCCACTCACCGTTACCCCCATGCTGCGGGCGGTACCGGCCACCATCTTCATGGCCGATTCAACTTTAAACGCATTGAGGTCGGGCATTTTGAGCTCCGCTATTTTTTTAATCTGATCCCACGAAATGGACCCTACCTTTTGGCGGTTGGGTTCCTTCGATCCTTTTTGAATCTTGATTGCTTCCATAATCAACACGGCTGCAGGCGGTGTTTTGATGACAAAGTCAAACGACTTATCGTTGTAAATCGTGATCAGCACAGGCAGCACCTGGCCGGGCTTATCTTGCGTGCGGGCGTTGAACTGCTTGCAAAAGTCCATGATGTTCAAACCCTTTGAACCCAAGGCCGGGCCGATAGGCGGAGCGGGGTTGGCCGCGCCACCTTTTACCTGTAGTTTTAAGTAACCTGTTACTTCCTTTGCCATGACTGTAGCATCTTAATTAGTCTAACTTTTCAACTTGCATGTAGCTCAATTCCACGGGCGTGTTTCGTCCGAAAATCTTTACCATGACGTTGAGCTTCTTCTTGTCTTCAAAAATCTCTTCCACCGACCCGGTAAATCCACTAAAGGGGCCGTCCATCACCTTCACCGACTCGCCTTTGATGAAGGGGGTCTCCAACTTCTCATCCAACTGCTCTACTTCATCCACCTTGCCAAGGATGCGATTCACCTCTGACTGCCGGAGCGCCACGGGCTCTTTATTGGTGGCGCTGGATCCATTGGTCCCCAAAAAACCGATCACACCCGGGATGTTATTCACGGTGTGGTAGGCTTCGCCATTGCTCAAATCGGCCGACACGAGCACGTATCCAGGAAAGAAATTCCGCTCGCGCACCCGCTTTTTGCCATTCCGCATTTCGTACACCTTCTCCGAGGGGATCATCACCTGGGGAATGAATTCCTTCAGCTTTGACCGTTCAATTTCGTTTTCCAGGTAAGACTTTATCTTCTTTTCCTGTCCGCTGATGACCCGGAGCACATACCATTTTAATTCACCCATGGCCACTTGCATAATTATTTGGCCGCCTCGTTGTAAAACCAGGAAAGCCCGTTCATGAAGCTTATATCCACCAACATGATGATGATGGCGAAGATCAATGAAGCTACCAGTACCAAAATGGCGCTGCTTTGCAGTTCATTGAACTTAGGCCACGTTACCTTGGTCCGTATCTCCTCAATGGAATCCAGAATGTACGTCTTTACCTTTTCCATCTTTGTCGTTTTCGGGCAAATCCCACTTTCGTGCGACTTTCCCGGTTTGCTTTTGCACGGGTGGAGAGACTCGAACTCCCAGCCAACGGTTTTGGAGACCGCTACTCTACCAATTGAGCTACACCCGTTTTTAGTAGGATTTTAAGCCTTTCAGAACCGCCTTTTTAAGAGTTTCCCTTTGACCTTCACCCGTGTACCCTAAATTTCAAAAGGACTGCAAAGGTAGAACAAGGCGAAAAGAAAACAAAAGGTGGCACAAGAAAAATGCCAAAGTGGGTTTATTCATTGATAATCAGTTGTTTAATGACCTGCCTCTTCGGGGTGCACGCCAAAAAAATCGCCCGCTGGTTTCCCAACGGGCGATTTCATTCTGAGTTGAAGCAACCGTATTAGTCCAAAATCTCCGTAACCTGACCAGAACCTACGGTACGGCCACCTTCGCGAATCGCAAAGCGCAAACCTTTTTCCATAGCGATCTTGTTGATCAGCTCCACTTCGATGGTTACGTTGTCGCCAGGCATTACCATTTCTACGCCCTGGGCCAACTTGATCTCACCCGTTACGTCCGTGGTGCGGAAGTAAAACTGAGGGCGGTATTTGTTGAAGAACGGAGTATGACGACCGCCTTCTTCTTTGCTCAACACGTACACTTCTGCCTTGAACTTGGCGTGAGGCGTAACCGAACCCGGCTTGCAGATGACCATACCACGGGCAATCTGTTCTTTTTCAATACCGCGCAGCAACAACCCTACGTTATCACCGGCTTCACCCCGGTCAAGGATCTTGCGGAACATTTCCACACCGGTAATGGTTGAAGAAAGGTTTTCAGCGCCCATACCCAAAATTTGAACAGGATCGCCTGTCTTGATCACCCCACGCTCGATACGGCCGGTAGCCACGGTACCGCGGCCGGTGATTGAGAACACATCTTCCACGGGCATCAAGAAATCCTTGTCGATCAAACGAACCGGCAGCGGGATGAATTCATCCACGGCCTTCATCAATTCTTCAATTTTGGCTACCCACTTGGCATCGCCATTCAAACCACCCAACGCAGAACCACGGATCACCGGAGTCGTGTCGCCAGGGAATTTGTATGATGAAAGGAGTTCGCGCACTTCCATTTCCACCAGGTCAAGCAATTCAGGATCGTCAACCAAGTCTACTTTGTTCATGAACACCACCAACGCAGGCACACCTACCTGACGGGCCAACAAAATGTGCTCGCGCGTTTGCGGCATGGGGCCATCGGTAGCGGCTACCACCAGAATAGCACCGTCCATCTGGGCGGCACCGGTAACCATGTTTTTCACATAGTCAGCGTGACCGGGACAGTCTACGTGTGCGTAGTGGCGGTTTTCGGTTTGATACTCCACGTGCGAAGTATTGATCGTGATACCACGCTCTTTTTCTTCGGGAGCATTGTCAATGGATGAGAAGTCGCGCTCAGCAGCGAGACCTTTTTTTGCCAATACTTTCGTAATAGCAGCGGTAAGTGTTGTCTTACCGTGGTCAACGTGACCAATGGTTCCCACGTTTACGTGAGGTTTGGAACGGTCAAATGTTTCCTTTGCCATATTAGTTTACCAGTTTAGTTTAAAAGTGTATAAAAATTAAAATACATTTCAATTTCCACGATGCAAGCCCGTTGCCGGTTGCACACATCCACCCTAAACATGGTAAGCCTTTCGGATAAGGTTGCCTGCCCTTTGTCTTCCGCCTCTGTTACCGGTGTTCGCTACGCACCCAGAAACGCTTTCAATTGGCCGACACAATATTTCAACAAACGTATCGAAGACAATTCCTTCGATGATTCTTATGATGCTCTGCTCTCACACTCACGCGAGCTGTTAGTAGAGGACCAAACCTGCCGGCAGCCTCAACATCTCGCTCAGAGCTGTTGATGAGGATTGAACTCACGACCTCTTCCTTACCAAGGAAGTGCTC
>CAZGFJ010000011.1:0-86784 GCA_964524935.1 uncultured Ohtaekwangia sp. | reverse complement strand
TCAACATTCACAGAGCATCTGTTTCAGGCACAACGAAATCCATTGACCAATATTCTGCCGGATGCCAGGTGTTTAAAAGCGCAGATGACTTTCTGGTGTTCATGGAGCTTTGTAAAAACCACGCTAAGCTTTATGGAAATAAATTCAGCTACACACTGATTGATTTTAGATCGCTCAGAAGAATTACACTTAAGCGAGTAATAACAGCGACAACTGTTTTCGCTGCCATCGCTTTGGGCTGGGTTTTTAAACCAAACAGTAATAGTTAATGGAAGGACTTACTCCACCATTTTATTCGAGAACCGATGAGCTGCTTTATAAAATCTATTTAAAGCTTCAGGGAGGAAGTATGCCTGGACTAACAGCAAACGATATTAATACGCTTTCTAAACTCAATACGATTCTTGAGGATGCAGAACTTATTAGTCAAAGTCAGTTCAACGATACAATTATGGCTTTGCGTGGGAATGTTCCTGTAAGTGCAAATACACTGGAGAAGCTTTATAACATCATTCAAGGTATGCAGTCACTCAAAAGAGAAGACATTGATACTTTAGAAGAGTTAAATGCCATTCTCTCAGATGCAGACCTTGTTCGTATCCAAGATTTAGCAGATGCGCTTGTAGCACTTAATCTTAAACAACGAAACTTTCAATTTTACTTTCCCGATAGCCAATGGGATGACGATCACAACCAAAGTTTGCGAAGAGACCGCTTTGTTATGCGTGGAAAAATTACAGACTTATCTAACGACTTTACAAATGCCCTATCGGCAGTATCCTATAAAACACGAATTGATACATCAAGTACATGGGCATATCACTTAAACACAAGCGCATTACAGAATTGGATTAATGCTAACATCTCCGGAAATGAACAAACAGGAACAAGGTATTGGATCAGATGCATCCCGACTTATAAATCGGGGCATGATGGAGAGGCTGTGAATATTCTCACATACACAAAGCTGTAATTTAGTTTATGAACAGCATGACACACCCTTTTGAATTGGTGGACACTTAACCGTTCCATAAGAACAAAACACACAACAGTCTCCCTTCAGGGGCTTTAGGAGTGTCTTGCAGTTTTCACATTCATAAAAATATTGACATGCGTCAGTCGGCATGGTTTCCTCCTTCTTGTGCCCACAGACTGGACAATTAATTACAGATTGAAGTTCTATTGTCGTACTCATTTTTTTGTTTCATTATAGTGAAGCGGTTATCGTCTCGAGTCGCTCAGTCAGCTTGCTCCCGCAGAAATATTTTGTCTGATCTACCCAAGTTCTCGTTGGCCCTAGTTGGTGGACATATTCAAAAGGACGAGGCAGGCTTTTAGTCCATTTAGTATCCTTATCGAAGAACATATAAATATCCCACGCTTGTTCGCCAGCAGGGTTAATTGACTTAGCAGCGATATCTCCAAATTTGTTTTCTTCATCAAAGAACTGAACAATGCTCTTATTCTTAAAAAGCGAAGCCGCACGGAATGCAGTTTTTTCTCCATCACTTTGAAGCATGTTAGTCCATACGATTATTACCGACAAGTTCTTCTTTTCCATATTGTCAATGATCGTCTTTTGAACAGACTCAGCTCCTTTCAGGCACCACATACATGTAGAGGAAAGTATGGCAATAAATTTTGTTTTTTCGGGATACTGATTGAAAGCCTTTTGTATTTGACTTAAATCTTTCAAATCAATTAAATCCCTATTTTCCTCTTTAGGGAGATCTCCCATAGGAATTTGACATGAGCTTGCGCTACAGTTTTCCCTTCCTTGCAACAACGTGCTGAAAGGAACCCCTTCTACTTTATAGCCTGTACTGTTAATGGCGGCAATAATCTTATCCTTGTCAACCTTCTTCTCATCGTATTCAACCATAGCAGAACCCTGGTCATAAGAAGCCTTTACAGAGGATACCCCCGAAAGTTTTTTCACTTCACTTTCTATATGCAATTCACAGCTTGCGCAAGTCATCCCCTTTACAGCGAACTCTACTCTCTTCTTCTTCTGGTCTTGTATAATAAGCGGAGACTCGTTATTAAAAAAGAACTTGGAGTAGCTAGGAAAAGTGATCAGTAGCAAAGAGAAAATTGTAATGATTCCCAGAAATTTCTTTGACTGAAAAAATGATACCTTTTGCTCACATCCGCAATCATCTTCTTTCTTAGAGTTAATGGCCTGAAACCACGCGAATCCAAGAATCAAAACTGTTGATGAGACAAGATATGGCCTCAAGGGTTCGACCCATGTAAACGTAGATGCGATACTGCTCGTACCTGCTGCGATAGTAAGTACTGGAGTTATACAGCAAAGAGATGCTCCCAATGCGGTAAAGACACTTAATACAATTTGTGTTTTCATACCAACTCTAAAATTTTATTATTCGTAATGAGTTTGAACATGGGTTTGAGGATTTCCGAGTAATCAGGGTTTACCGAGTAAAAGATAGTCTGACCAGTTTTTTTGTATTCAATCAATCGTCCGTCTTTTAGCTTTCGCAAGTGCTGCGAAATAGCTGATACCGTCATTCCAAGAATATCGCTTAGGTCACAAGGACAGAGCTGTCCTTCTTCTTGCAAGAGGAACAATATTTTAAGGCGGACTTCATTTCCAGCAAGTGCCAGGGCATTAGCAAGAACCTCAACAGACTCATCAACTTTTTTGACCTTCTCCCGACATTCCTTGATCTGGTTAACATCAGCAAGAACCCGAATACATGTGTTAGCAATCATTGTAAAGCATTTAAGCAAGTGCTAAAATACTAAAATTACATATTCTTTCAAAATCATTAACAATAGTTCACTATCGTTAACATTCGTTCAAAACAATTAACCTCACGTAATAAGTGGTTACATCTTTAGGCTATTAACGAACTGAGTTTATGGAGGGAGGAAACAAAACAAATAGAGAAGAACAAGGACAGCGTTTACATAGAGACCAACTTCTTACAGCTGGTGATTTTGAAAATTTAAAGCGAGACCTGCTTAATGAGATTAAAAATCTCTTGAAGGGAGCAACTGCCACACCCGCCAAAAAGTGGCTTAAGTCATCCGAAGTAAAGAAGCTGTTAGGAATATCTACTGGAACGTTGCAGAACTTGCGAATCAATGGGTCATTATCTTATAGTAAAGTAGGTGGTATCATCTTCTACGACTACGATCAAATTGCTAAACTGATTGAAAGCAATGAACAACGCTGAACAGTTAGGGAATTTTATTGATCGCATTACTTCAGATGCTAACCTTACAACATCGCACATTGGTCTATGCACTGCATTAATTTCCATCTGGATTAAAAGCGATTTAAGTAATCCATTTAATGTATCGCGAAAGCGATTGATGACTGCTGCAAAAATTAAATCAATCACTACATATCATAAGGTGATTAGCGAACTTGCCACACTAAATTATGTGAAATACGAACCCTCCTATCATCCTGGCAAGGGTAGTCTGATACATATCATTTAAGTATTAACTCACACGTTGTAAAAGCGAATTGAATTTTGAATTTCAGAATTCGGTTCGCTTTTTGTATGTTTGATACATCAAAGGGATTTCGAATCGGTTTTGATTTAGTCACCCCGGTACCAAATAGGTACTATGATATTAAGAAGCGAATAAACCATTATAAGTGAGGTGGTTGTAAAAGTAAAAAAACACCCTCCTCCTCTGCATTGTGACATTAAAGTCAAGCGCCTCGTACCGCACCCCGTACGAGGTTTTTTTTCTGCTGTGTACGCTTCTGCGCCAAATACCCCAATAGAGAAAAGGACATATGCCTCATCAATGGAAGCGCAGCACATTAATGCGAAGTTAGATTTCAGTCAGGGTCCCTCTTACCCCTTGCGCTTTCTTTGACTACCCACTATTCTTGCGTCTGTCGCGACACTTTTTATTTTCATCATTTTTTAACCAAACATTAGAAAATTATGAACAAGAGTTTCAGAAATGTCGTTTGCGGGCTCGCGTTGATTGCCGGGCTTTCATTTATCTCAACAAAAGAAACGTCCGCTCACCTGGCCTACTGGGCCGCGTCCAGCATCACCGACAACGGTGTGGTGCAGAATGGTGCGGCCGGAGCCGGTGGAACAGCCGGAGCGTATGCCGGGGCATGGGCCGCAGCCAAGATCGGAGCGGCCATCGGCACTACCGTAGGGCCGGTAGGCACTGCCGCAGGCGCCATCATCGGAGCCGGCATCGGTGCTGCATGATCACTTCAAAGAGGGGCCCGCGGGCTCCTCTTTGCGCTCTCACGTTGCTTTCAGACAACCAGCGATGCTGCTACATGCACTTACTATTACGCTTGTCGTAGTGAGCACCAGCCTGCTCGTGAAGACACTCTTTGTGGTTTTACAAACGACCAAACAAACACGCAAAGCGTTGAAGATACTCACGCTCCGCAGCATTGCCATGGAGGCGCTGGTTGTTTCATTGCTGGTGTTGGGTATCGTCTGGCTGATGTTGTCTTTTGAGCGGGCATCGCACCAAAGCCTGGCAGGTATAGGCTTGGCGGTATTGCTGTCGGCCACGCTGCCCACGTATGCTTTTTTTATTGAGCCCATCATGCTGCTGAAAGGGTCCCATTTCACCGATGTCACACCATCATATCAAGCCATTCTGTCCGCGTGCAAAAAAGGCATACGCATCCTGGAAACCAACAGCGATGTACTAAATGCCTATGCCACCGGCATCATCCCCTACAGCCAGACAATCATTTTGGGAAAACGCCTCCGTGAACAACTGACACCGGAGGAAACAACAAGCATTATCTACCACGAAATCGGGCACCTGAAAAAGAATCATTTACTAAAACTCTATCTCATCAACCTGTTGGTCATCACACTGAGCGTCATTTCATTTTCGTTCCTTCGGCCGTCTTTGCAGAGCGCATCCATGCCCCTGTTGTGGGTGGGCATCCACGGAGCTGCCTCGGCAGCCGTGCTGCTTTTGTTGTCGGCCATGGCGCAACGCTCGTTTGAGAAACAGGCAGATGTCTTTGCTGCCCGCTCAACGGGAACGTTGGCCATCATTGATGCCCTGAAAAAAATGGATCAGATGAGTGGCGGACAGGTATCCCGGAAATCGCTTAACTACCCTACCCTTCAACAGCGCGAATACCATGTCAAAGCAAACGTTGTTTCGCACGCTTCTTAGCATCGGCTTTCTGACGGCCGGGGGTCTGTTTGCCTACCTCTCGCTTGACTCGTTACTCACATTTTCGAGTCAGTCTTCCGAAAGTTTCGTGACGGTCCATCATCGCTACTCGTCCATTGATTTTTTTCACATTTTTATCTCGAATAGCGTTGTGCTGACGCTGCTTCTCTATGGCGGGTTTTTTACGGGCGGGTTGCTAGCCGCCACGGTACTTTTCTGGAACGGTTTTATCATCACCCTTGCGGTGATGCAGCTATCCACCCAACTGCCTCCCTCCACGCTCATCTACGGCTTTGCCCTTCATGGATCCATCGAAGTGCCGACCCTGTTGCTGGCGGCTACCAAAAGCTATAATGGCATCTCGTTCTATCAACATCTGCTACACCACCAACTCCGCACCGACTTAATCCCCACTTGGAAGGAGTATGGCGTTCTCCTTGCGCTGTTGGCGATTGCCGCATTCATTGAATCGTCCTTATGATATCGTGGCCATGAAAAAAATTTTCTGCTGCTTTCTTGCCCTCCTGCTCTGTACCGTGGTTTCGGCCTACTACCGAAGCGCAAAAATCGTAGAAATCTTTCCCCCGGATCAACATGCCGTTCTTCAAGTAACGAGTAATCTCACCTCAACGATCTACATCCTGGTCTCGTTGCTGATTTACAGCGCCATCTTTTACACGGCCTTTCATATCAACCGGGTGTTCCATGCTGCCATTGACGAAAAAAGTTATCTCTCGGCCATCCCGCACTATTTGCTGTATCTGTTGGGGGTTGAAATCGTTAAGTTTGCCAACGCCATTCTGTTTTTGGAACACAGCCTTGTGCACATCATAGCCGATGAGTCAATTGCCGAGACATTGAAAACCACTTTTTGGTATCGGTATAATAGCCATATTGAAACCGGTGCCTTGCTGTTGTTTCCGGTTTTTTGTTTTGCCATTCTACGGTCACAGAACCAGCGTTATAAAGCAAGCCTTATTAACGCGTTGGCCGTTGGTGCCGGATTTCTGGTGGTCAGCATCATCGGGCGATAGCTTCTAGCGCTGTAGCCGCTACCGCATCGCCCGTTCCAACCGTTTATTTTTCAAATTGGTATTGACCACTTCCATCTTGCGACCGTAGTGCAAGCTGGCGTTTACTTCATAACCAAACAGCAGTACGGTGGTCAGCAACTGAATCCAAATCATCAGCGCTATGAGCGCGCCAATGGAGCCATATACTTTATTGTAGCTACCAAAGTGCGTGACGTAGTACGAAAATCCGTAGGAGACGCCCAATCCCGCCAAGGTAGCCAGCCGTGACCCCACCGAAAAAAAACTCCAATTGTAGTGTACCGCGGGACCGAAATAGTAGATACACGATATGGCGATAAAAAATACGGCAAAAATGATGACAAATCGGAGAATAAAGATCAGATAGATGGTATAATCTGTCAGGTTAACATCAAGTCGCTGCGCATTGGCAATGAGGTAGTCAATAACCACCTGGCCCACGATGAGCAGCACCACAGCTGTGAGCAACGCCAATGACAACATCAGCGTAAGACCCAGGGCGGTAATACGCATACGCCAGACGCTGCGCTTTTCCACCGTGCGGTAACACGCATTAAACGCCCGCATGAGGGCCATCATGCCGTTGGTGGCCAGGAACATCGAAAAAAGAAACCCAAATGTAAGCAAGCCGCCCCGTTCTTTGCTCACAATGTCCAGGATGGTAGACGAAATCACCTCAAACATACTGGGCGGCAGGTAGCCCTCCAGAAACGCCATGATGCTGTCGGTATTGATGGCTGGAAAATAGGATGAGATGTAGGGAATCAGGGTAAACAAAAAAATGACAGCCGGAAAAATCGCCAAGATGAAATTATACGATACGCTGTTCGCACGATCCAGTATCTCGTCCTCATCCACATTGTGAGCAAAAATTTTCAGAAAACTGTAGAGCGACAGGTTGTCGTAGCGTTTAAAGCGAATTCGTTTGAGCCAGTTCCGGCCGGTACGGGCAGACGTGAACTTCAGTATCCGTTTTCGCGTGACGTACTTCATGGAAAATAAGGAGTCAACACTTGCTGAAACACTTCGGGCGGGCGGCACGGCCGCCCCGTCTTTTTATCTACAAACGCCAAATGGGTTTCGCCCTGGTGTATCAGCTTGCCCTGGTCATTGAAAATTTCGTACTCAAACCGGATGCGCACACCGGGTTTCTCCCGTATGGTTGTGCGTACCGTTAGCAGATCGTCATACAACGCGGCTGCGAGAAACCGGGAATGATTCTCCAACACGGGCATCATCACGCCCATGTCTTCCAGTTCTTTGTAGGTGAGCCCCAACTGCCGTAAGCTTTCCACGCGCCCCACCTCGTAAAACATGGCATAGTTTCCATAATACACGTATCCCATTTGGTCGGTTTCGCCATAGCGCACGCGTATGTGGGTCTCGGAGGTATACATTATCGTTTTTGGGCGGCTTTGCGCTGTTCTGCGGTGAGCGCACGCTGGTATTTGCGGGCATTCTTCATATGCTCATCATAGTTGGTGGCAAAGTTGTGATAGCCCGAAAAGTCCTCGCGTGAACACATGTAAATGTATTTGTGCTGCTCATAATTGAGTACGGCATCAATCATGACAATCTGCGGCATGTTGATGGGGCCGGGCGGCAGCCCGGTGTGCTTGTAGGTGTTGTAAGGGGATTCCACTTCTTTGTGCTCGTTCAACACCCGCTTGATGGTAAAGTCCCCCACGGCATACACCAGTGTGGGGTCGGCCTGCAAGGCCATGTCGCGCTTCAGGCGGTTCATGTACAGTCCCGCAATACGCGGGGCCTCGTCCTCGCGGTAGTTCTCGGCCTGGACGATGGAAGCCAGCGTAGAAACTTCGATGGGCGAGAGACCGATGGCTTTCGCCCGGGCAAGCCGCTGCTCATTCCAAAACTTTTTATACTCTTCATACAGTTTTGTCACCAAATCCTCCGGTGACACATTGAAGTATACCTCGTGGGTGTTGGGGATAAACATCGCGATGATCGTCTCCTCGGTAAAGCCTTCCGGGTTGTTGTCGATAAAATCATATAAGGCCTCCCGAAACTCAGCGGACGTCATGCCCACGTTCTTGGTGATCTTTTCATACAACTCCTCCACTTTGCGCGCATGCGAAAACGTGACGTTGACAGGTTCCTGCTTGCCCGACTTTAGCACTTTTATCGCTTCGATGTTCGTCATCCCGCTGCGCAGCATGAACCGCCCCGGCTTAATCTGTTCGTCATAATTTGACAGCCGCGCTACAAAACTGAACGAAACCGGGTCGTTGATAAATCGGCCATCGTACAACTCGCTGACCACTTGCTGGTACGTGGCCCCGGAGCGCACGACAAACAGTTGGTCTTGCCGATCCACCAGGATGTTGGGTGTAAAGGCAATTTGATAGCCATAAAATATAAATGTGATGAGCAACATGGAGCCGCCCAGGTAAATGACGAGCTTCCGTTTGCTAAGGGGTTCGTTTTTTAACTCCGCCATATCATTCAAAAGTAATAAATTAACGGATAGCCCGGGAGGCAGCCGGGCCAAACAAAAAACCCATTCCCGGTGAGCGGAAATGGGCTTCTGCCTAACGGCTTGAGAAGCCGCGCTTAAAATTTAGCGCCAGGGAAGTGGGCGCTGTCGCCCAACTCTTCCTCAATGCGGATCAGCTGGTTGTACTTTGCCATCCGGTCTGAGCGCGAGGCTGAGCCGGTCTTAATCTGGCCAGTATTTAAGGCCACGGCCAAGTCGGCAATGGTGCTATCTTCGGTTTCGCCCGAGCGGTGCGACATAATACTCTTGTACTTGTTGCGCTTGGCCAAATTCACTGCGTTGATCGTTTCCGTAAGCGAACCAATCTGGTTCACTTTTATCAAAATGGAATTGGCTACGCCCAGGTCAATGCCTTTCTGTAAAAACTCCACGTTGGTAACAAACAGATCATCCCCCACCAACTGCACTTTGTCACCGATTTTTTCGGTCTGTTTCTTCCAACCCTCCCAATCTTCCTCGGCCATGCCGTCTTCAATGGAAATGATCGGATATTTTTTAACCCATTTGGCCCAATACTCCACCATCTCGTCCGACTTCAGCTTTTTGCCATCCGATTTTTTGAACGTGTAGGTTTTGGTTTTGGCGTCATAAAACTCCGAGCTGGCCGCATCCATGGCAATAAAAATATCCACGCCTGGCTTAAAGCCGGCCTTTTCGATGGCCGTCAGCACAATTTCGATAGCCTCCTCATTGGATTTGATATTGGGAGCAAAGCCGCCCTCATCCCCTACGTTGGTGGAGAACCCCTTATCATGAAGGACTTTCTTCAATGTGTGAAACACCTCGGTGCCCATGCGCAGCGCTTGCGAAAAGGTGTCGGCCTTCACGGGCATGACCATAAACTCCTGAAAGTCGATGGAATTGTCGGCATGGCTGCCTCCGTTTAAGATGTTCATCATGGGTACCGGCAGCGTGTTGGCATTAACACCCCCGATGTAGCGATACAAGGACTGTCCGCTTTCCATAGCGGCTGCTTTGGCAATGGCAAGCGAAGTACCCAGGATCGCGTTTGCCCCGAGCTTGCCTTTATTGGGAGTTCCGTCCAGCTCCACCATGATCTTGTCGATCAGATTTTGTTCAAACACCGAGGCGCCCACGATCTCCGAGGCGATTTTTGTGTTCACGTTTTCCACCGCCTTGAGCACGCCTTTGCCCATGTATTTCTTCTTGTCGCCATCGCGCAGTTCCACCGCTTCGTGGGTACCGGTGGATGCGCCTGAGGGTACGGCCGCGCGGCCAAAGGCGCCCGTTTCGGTATGTACATCTACTTCAATGGTGGGGTTGCCACGGCTGTCCAGAATTTGACGGGCATGGATGCGTTCGATTAGACTCATGAGTATTTAAATTTGAGATGAAAGAATTTAGATTCTAAGATTTTTTCGATTTATGACTGAGCGTCTTTCACCATGTCCACAAATTGATCGAAAAGGTAATTCGAATCGTGCGGCCCGGGCGATGCCTCGGGATGGTATTGAACCGAAAAAGCCTTCTTGTTTTTTAACCGCAAGCCCATGATGGTATTGTCATTTAAATGACGGTGCGTAATTTCAATTTCCGGATGTTGCTCCAGCCCTTCATCTTTCACGGCAAAGCCGTGATTTTGCGAGGTCATTTCGCCCAAACCCGTGACGAGGTTTTTGACAGGATGGTTGAGCCCCCGATGGCCATGGTGCATTTTAAATGTTTTCAGCCCACAAGCCAACGCTAATAGTTGATGGCCCAGGCAGATTCCAAACAGAGGTTTGTCTGCGGCCAGAATTTGCTTCACGGTTTCCACGGCATAGGGCATCACAGCCGGGTCGCCCGGCCCATTGGAAATAAAGTAGCCGTGTGGTTGAAAAGACTCCATTTCTGCAAACGGGGTTTTGGCCGGGAACACGTTAATAAAACAACCGCGTTGACTCAGGTTTCGGAGGATGTTGACTTTGATGCCCAAGTCAAGGGCGGCAATACGAACGGGCGCTTTGTCATCGCCAAATGCATAGGGCTGCCGTGTGCTCACCACTGAGGAAAGCTCGAGGCCATCCATGGAGGGGACTTTCTTGATCTCGGCCTTCATTTGATCGGGCGTCAACTCAGACGAGATCAGGGCGTTCATCGCCCCCTGGCTGCGGATGTAGCGTACCAGTTTGCGGGTGTCTACGTCCGCAATGCCGGTAATGTTGTTTTTCTCCAGGTATTGCTGCAGCCCGTCCTTTGCAGCCTTTCGGCTGAATTCGTCAGAAAATTCATTGACGACCAATCCGCTGATCTGGGGTCTGGCCGACTCCTGCTCGACATCTACCGTGCCGTAGTTGCCAATGTGCGCAGCCGTGTTGACGATGATCTGGCCGGCATAGGACGGATCGGTGTAAATTTCCTGATACCCGGTCATGCCCGTGTTGAAACAAATTTCACCTCCGGTGGTGCCCGGTTTTCCAATGGCGCGACCTTCTACGAGGAGACCATCGGCCAGCAGTAAAAACGCTTTTTTCGTCAAGGAAACTGTGATTTTAGTGTAACAAAAATACGCTTTTTGGCGGGGCGTTTGGCGGCCCATGGCGTCAAATCTTTCCGCATACGTTTGCCTCGGCAAGGCAACTCTATCGATCGGTGTTTTGGCCACAAAAAAAGGGACTGAACCCTCGTCCAATCCCTTTCTCATTTATTTCCAACCGACCATTATTCCTCTTTTTTGGTCTTCTTAGCTGCTTTTTTCGGCTTGGCCGTCTTTTCTTCAGCTGTCGGAGTCTCGGCTGTTTCGGCCTCGGCTGTCTCCGTTTTCTTGCCACGCCCCCGGCGGGTTTTTGCTTTTTTCGTGGCTCCGTCTTTCTTGTAGATGTCATTGAAGTCCACCAGTTCCATCAGGCACATTTCGGCATTGTCGCCCAGACGTACATCGCCCATTTTGATGATGCGCGTATAGCCCCCTGCGCGGTTGCCCACGCGGCCTGCCACTTCGCCAAACAGGGCAGCAACGGACTCCTTGTTCTGCAAGTAGGCCATCACCGTTCTACGCGAATGGGTGGTGTTATCCTTTGCTTTGGTGATCAGCGGCTCCACATACTTGCGCAACGCTTTGGCTTTGGCCACCGTGGTGGTAATGCGCTTGTTCATGATAAGTGAAGAAGCCAGGTTTGACAGCAACGCATGGCGATGCGATGACGTGCGGCCCAGGTGATTTACTTTCTTACCGTGTCTCATTAGTCTTCGTCCAGTTTATATTTTCCAAGGTCCATGCCGAACGTCAGGTTCTTGTCGGCTACCAGTTGTTCTAATTCGGCCAATGACTTTTTGCCGAAGTTGCGAAACTTCATCATGTCCGATATCTCCAATTGCACCAAGTCGCCCAGTGTCTTCACATCAGCTGCCTTCAAGCAATTGTACGCGCGTACCGACAGATCCAGGTCGTGCAGGGGTGTCTTCAACAGCTTGCGCATGTGAAGCATTTCCTCATCTACCTGTTCGATTTCGCTGTCTTTGCCGGTTTCGAGTTCAATCGACTTGTCGGAGAACAGGCGGAAATGCTGAATCAAAATAAACGCGGCACCTTCCAGGGCTTTTTCCGGATGGATCGAGCCATCGGTTTCAATGTCGATCACCAGTTTCTCATAGTCGGTTTTTTGTTCCACACGTGTGTTTTCCACACTGTATTTCACGTTTTTCACCGGGGTGAAAATGGCATCGATGGCAATGAATCCAAACACCTGCTCGTTGGGCTTGTTCTCTTCTGCGGGCAGATAGCCACGGCCCTTTTCCACCGTCAGCTCAATTTCGAAATGAGCGGTTTCATCCAAGTTGCAGATGACATGATCGGGATTCAAAATTTCAAAGTTGCTGGTGAACTTGGCGATATCACCTGCCTTGAACTGTTTTTGCTTTTTGATATTGACCGTGATCTTGGACTCGTTCACTTCACTGGCCTTCTTAAAGCGAACCTGTTTCAGATTCAGGATGATCTCTGCCACATCTTCCACTACGCCCTCGATGGTCGAAAACTCGTGCAGTACTCCGGGGATTTTAATTCCCGTAATAGCATACCCCTCCAGCGAAGACAACAAAATCCTTCTCAACGCATTTCCGATGGTCACCCCATAGCCTTTTTCCAAAGGTTTGAATGTGAAAAGACCCCGGAAGTCATCCGATTTTTCCATCACCACCTTCTCCGGCATTTGAAATGCAAGTATTGACATAATGTGATTGTTTACGTTAGTATTACTTCGAGTACAATTCCACAATGAGCTGCTCATTGATATTCTCCGGAATATCTTCGCGCGGGGGCAGGTTGATGAACTTTCCCGTCATCTCGTTGACGTCCCACTCCAGCCAATTGTATTTTTTCGCCCCCTGTATGGAAAGGCTGTTGTTGATAGTCTCCAGCGATTTCGATTTTTCACGAACCCCTACCACATCGCCCGGCTTCAACGTGAACGAAGGGATGTTAACGACCTCGCCATTCACCAGGATGTGCTTATGTACCACCAATTGGCGGGCGGCCCTCCGTGTGGGGGCAATGCCCATGCGGTACACGGTATTGTCGAGGCGTGCTTCGAGCAACTGGAGCAATACCTCGCCCGTCACACCTTTCTTGCGGGAGGCCTTGTCGAACGTATGGGCAAACTGACGCTCCAGTACGCCATAGATGTATTTCGCCTTTTGTTTTTCGGCCAACTGTACTGCGTATTCCGATTGCTTGCGCTTTTTGCCTTTGCCGTGCATACCGGGGGCATAGTTCTTCTTTTGAAGCGCTTTGCTTTCACCGAGGATGGGCTCGTTAAACTTTCGGGAGATCCGTGCCTTGGGGCCTGTGTACCTTGCCATAGTTTTATTTCTGATTTTGGATGCGGGGATCGTCTGGCGGTCTCCGCTCTTTTTGTTTTTTCGCTATTGCTGTTGTTACCACGTTTTACACTCTGCGCTTTTTGGGCGGGCGACAGCCGTTGTGCGGCATGGGTGTTACATCGCGGATGATAGTCACTTCAATGCCTGCGCCCTGGATCGTACGGATGGCCGACTCGCGTCCCGCGCCCGGTCCTTTCACAAACACCTCCGCCTTGCGCATACCCAATTCAAATGCCTTGGTGGCGCACTCCTGGGCCGCCATTTGAGCGGCATAGGGTGTGTTTTTCTTGGACCCTTTGAAGCCCATCTTGCCGGCCGAGGCCCAGGATACCACCTGACCGGTAGAGTTGGTCATGGCGATGATGATGTTGTTGAACGTGGCGTGGATGTGCGCCTGGCCTACCGCCTCCACGTTTACAACGCGCTTCTTGCTTTTATCTTTTTTCTTTTCTGCCGCTGCTGTTGCCATAGGGAAAAGTAATGGTGTTCTGTTTGTTAATTATCCTTTGGTTGCCTTCTTCTTATTGGCCACCGTCTTGCGCTTTCCTTTGCGGGTACGCGCGTTGTTTTTGGTGGTTTGGCCGCGCACCGGCAACCCTTTGCGATGGCGCAGACCACGGTAGCATCCGATGTCCATCAGTCGCTTGATGCTCATCTGCACTTCCGACTTGAGCGATCCCTCAATCCTGAATTGCTCGGCAATGACGGCACGCACGGCATTTGCCTCATCGTCATTCCAGTCCTTTACTTTCTTATCCCAGCCAACGTTGGCTTGAGAAAGTATTTTCTGAGCTGACCTGCGGCCAATACCGAAAATATACGTGAGGCTGATTTCGCCTCGTTTGTTATCGGGAATATCAACCCCTGCGATACGTGCCATAATTATCCTTGTCTTTGTTTATACCGTGGATTTTTCTTGTTAATCACATACAACTTGCCTTTGCGTCTGATAATCTTGCAATCAGCGCTGCGCTTTTTGATGGATGCTCTTACTTTCATAACTCTTCATTTACAGGCTTTGCGGGCCTCTTTTTATTTATATCGAAATGTGATCCGCGCTTTGGTCAAATCGTACGGAGACATTTCCAATTTCACTCGGTCGCCCGGCAACAAACGGATATAGTTCATCCGCATCTTGCCGGAAATGTGGGCCAGTACCTCATGCCCGTTTTCCAGTTGTACCCGAAACATCGCGTTTGACAATGCCTCGGAGATCGTTCCATCTTGCTCTATCGACTTTTGTTTCGCCACGGATACGTGAAGTTTCGTTCTATATGTTCAAATGTCGTTAGTATCTCTGCCTTTCCATTTCTCAATGCTACGGTGTGCTCAAAGTGTGCACTGGGCTTGCGGTCGGCCGTACGGATGGTCCATCCGTCTTTCTCCTGCACCACACTTTTTTTACCCAGGTTGATCATCGGCTCGATGGCAACCACCATCCCGTTGAGCAACTTCACTCCTTTGCCTTTCTTGCCATAGTTCGGCACTTCGGGGTCTTCGTGTACGCCATGCCCTACTCCGTGACCAACCAATTCGCGCACCACTCCATACCCAAACTTCTCAACGTAGCTTTGGATGGCAAAGCCAATATCACCGATCCGGTTTCCTAGCCTCACCTGGTCAATACCCAGATAGAGCGAGTCATACGTCCGGTTCAGCAAGTCCATCACCGGCTGCCCCACTTTTGGCATCGGATAGGTATACGCGGAGTCGCTATACCATCCGTTGTACTTCACCCCGCAATCCACCGTCACGATGTCGGTATCCTTCAATTCATGCCCTCCGGGAAATCCATGTACAACCACTTCATTCACCGAAATACACAACGAGGCCGGAAATCCCTGGAAGCCTTTAAACGAGGGCGAAGCTCCATGATCGCGAATGTATTCCTCGGCCACTTTGTCGAGGTGCTGGGTTTTCACACCCGGCTTCACATGCCTGGCTATCTCCCCGTGTACCCGGCTCAATAGTTCAGAGCTAACGCGAATCAGTTCAATTTCTTCGTCCGTCTTCAGGCGAACCATGTTACCTTAAGCCGCAGCAAACTGAGAACGTCCTTTTACCCTCCCCGACTTCATCATGCCTTCGTAGTGTCTCATAAGCAGATAGCTTTCAATTTGTTGAAGCGTATCCAACACCACGCCCACCAAAATCAGTAGCGAGGTGCCCCCATAAAACTGAGCGAAGTTTTGGCTGATGCCCGCCAGTACTGCAAACGCAGGAAGGATGGCAACGATGGCCAAAAAGATGGCGCCCGGTAGTGTAATCCTTGATAAAACCGTATCGATAAACTCGGCTGTTTGTTTGCCCGGCTTAACGCCTGGCACAAAGCCACCGTTTCGTTTCAAATTTTCAGCGATGTCGTTCGAAGGCACCGTAATGGCCGTGTAAAAGAACGTGAACAGTAAGATCAACAATCCGAACAGCACATTGTACTGCCAGGTGGTAAAGTTGTTGAAGGCGGTGAGCACGTACGCGCCTGCATCCGTATCCGCCCAGGGCTGCGCTGCCAGCGTGGGCAAAAACATCAATGCCTGCGCGAAGATGATCGGCATCACACCGGCCGAGTTCAGCTTCAAGGGGATAAAGTCGCGCTTGCCACCGTAGAGCTTGTTACCCACTACTTGCTTGGCGTATTGCACAGGAATCTTGCGTACCGCCTGGGTGAGGGCAATCACACCTACCACCACAAAGAACAACGCAAGCAGTTCGATGATGAACAAGATCAATCCACCCGACTCCAGTTTCAAACCAACCTCTTGTTGGATGGCCACCGGGAAACGCGACACAATACCGATCATGATCAGCATGCTGATTCCGTTACCAATGCCTTTGTCGGTGATACGCTCGCCCAGCCACATGCAAAACATGGTGCTGCCGATCATGATGAGGATGGAGCTGAACGTAAAGAAAAAGCCCGGGTCAATAATCACGTTGGCCGGCACCTGCGTGCGCAAGTAACCATACGCCTGGGCAGCGGTAATGGCAATGGTAAGGATGCGGGTGTACTGATTTAATTTTTTACGACCACTTTCACCCTCCTTCTGGAGCTTGGTAAAACTCGGCACGGCCACTGTCAACAACTGAATGACGATGGAAGCCGATATGTAGGGCATGATGCCCAAGGCAAACAACGATACACGACTGAACGAACCACCCGAAAAGGTATCGAGCAAACCCAACAGGCCGCCTTTGGTGGGGCCATTGGCCAATTCGGCTTCCAGGGCCACCGCGTCAATACCCGGCAATACGATATACGATCCTAACCGGAAAATGATCAGAAATCCAATCGTATTGAGGATGCGGATGCGCAGGTCCTCAATGGAAAAAATGTTCTTTATAGTCGTGAAGAAACGCTTCATCCTTAAATCGTTGTTGCAGTACCTCCTGCAGTTTCAATGGCTTTGGTTGCAGTTTCCGAAAAGGCGTGTGCCGATACGTTTATTTTCGATTTCAGCTCGCCCCGGCCCAATATTTTCACTTTGTCTTTTTTGCCCACCAGCCCATTGCTTACCAACAGGGCCACATCAACGGCCGAAGCATTGGTTTTCTGCACCAGTTGCTCCAGCACATCCAGGTTGATGGACTTGAAATACACTTTGTTGTTGTTCTTAAAGCCAAACTTGGGCACGCGTCTTTGCAGCGGCATTTGCCCGCCCTCAAAGCCGATTTTTTTGCTGTTGCCCGAGCGCGACTGCGCGCCCTTGTGGCCGCGTCCTGCCGTGCTTCCGCCCGAACCTTGTCCGCGCCCCAGGCGCTTATTTGTTTTTACCGAACCTGTGGCCGGTTTAAGTGTATGCAACTTCATATTACAATTCAGTTACGCTAACCAGGTGGCTTACTTTGCGCACCATACCCTGGATAGACGGGGTGTACTCTACTTCTACGCTGGCGTGCAACTTACCCAAGCCCAAGGATTGGATGGTCCGCAGTTGAGTCTCCGGACGCTTGATGGTGCTGCGCACCTGGGTGATTTTGACCTTTGCCATACGCTCTTATCCGTTAAATACTTTTGACAATTGAATACCGCGGTTACGGGCGATCGTGTTCGCATCGCGCATGGTGGTAAGGGCCTTGAACGTGGCTTTCACCACATTGTGCGGGTTAGATGACCCTTTTGACTTGGCCAATACATTGTGAACGCCTGCACTTTCCAGCACGGCACGCATGGCACCCCCGGCAATAACACCCGTACCGGGCGAAGCGGGCTTGAGCAACACGTAGCCGCCACCAAATTTGCCAGTCGACTCGTGCGGCACGGTTCCTTTGATGATGGGCACTTTTACCAGGTGCTTTTTGGCGTCATCGATCCCTTTTGTGATGGCATCGGTAACTTCATTGGCTTTGCCCAATCCGTAGCCTACCACCCCGTTTCCATCGCCCACCACCACAATGGCGGCAAAGCTGAAGCGTCTTCCGCCTTTCACTACCTTGGCCACGCGTTGGATGGCAACCACCTTTTCTTTCAGGTCGATTTCACTTGCCTTTACTGTGCTGACGTTACTCTGAGTCATGCTGTTAGAATTTTAAACCTGCTTCTCTGGCGGCTTCGGCCAAAGCTTTTACGTTCCCGTGATACAAATACCCGTTGCGGTCAAATACGATGGTGTTAACTCCTGAGGCGATGGCGCGCTCGGCCACCATTTTACCCACCTGCTTGGAGATGGTCAGGTTCAACCCCAACTTTTTGTCTACGTCAGCCGAAGAAGCAGATGCCAGGGTGTGGCCTTTGCTGTCGTCAATGACTTGCGCATAGATGGCCTTGTTGCTGCGGAACACCGACAACCGAGGGCGGTCCGAAGTGCCCTCCAGCTTTTTGCGGATGCCCGCCCGGATGCGGCCGCGTCTTTGTTGTTTCGTCTTAATGTTTGCCATACCTCAATTATTTAGCGGCTGCTTTACCGGCCTTTCTGCGTACATACTCACCTACAAAGCGGATACCCTTGCCTTTGTACGGTTCTACCTTGCGCAACGACTTGATTTTGGCAGCTACCTGCCCCACCAGTTGCTTGTCGATCCCTTCCAGGGTGATCATCGGGTTTTGCCCCTTCTCCTGGGCAGCTGTAATCTTTAGTTCCGAAGGGATAGCCACAAACACGTTGTGCGAAAAACCCAGGCTCAACTCCAACACATTTCCCTGGGCCGATGCTTTGTATCCTACGCCCACCAACTCCATTTCGCGCTTGTATCCTTTGCTCACACCTTCTACCATGTTGGCAATAAGGGCGCGATACAATCCATGCTTGGCGCGGTCTTCTTTTTGCTCGGAGGGGCGCTGAAGCGTAAGCTCATTCTCCTTTTGTTCAATCTTAAAGTTGCCCACCAGCGCTTGCTTAAGTTCGCCTTTAGGCCCTTTCACAACCACTTGGTTTTCGCGCTCATTGTGCGTAACCGTTACCCCCTTGGGGAGCGTTATCGCGAGTTTACCGATGCGTGACATGGGAGCTGCGGGTTAATAGATGTAACACAATACTTCGCCTCCTACATTCAGTACGCGCGCCTCCTTGTCGGTAATCACCCCTTTGGAGGTGGATAAGATGGCAATGCCCAGCCCGTTAAGTACTTTGGGCAGCTCGGCTGCCGGCTTGTACTGCCGCAACCCGGGCGTGCTCACGCGGTGCAGTTTAGTGATGGCGGACTCCTTCGTTTCCGGGTTGTACTTCAACGCGATTTTGATGTTGCCCTGCTTGTTATCGGTGTCCTCGAACTTATAGTTCAGGATGTAACCTTTGTCGAATAGTACCTTCGTCATCTCCTTCTTGAGATTGGAGGCGGGTACATCCACCACGCGGTGGCGCGCCTTGATGGCGTTACGCAACCGGGTCAGGTAATCTGCGATGGGATCTGTTGTTTTCATTCGTTTTTACTAAAAAAGCAAACCCGTTTTTCGAAACGGGCTGCAAAGTTATATAACAATTCTTGTTATTCAAACTGTTATCCGGTTTCAGTTTGGGGCTTTTTTCGCCCTTTTCTGACCTGGATACTCAGCAACCAATATGTTTTGCTGGGCTCTTGCCCTGCCATTTTACCAGGACGACTTGGTCAATCCGGGGATTTTGCCCTCGGAGGCCAATTGGCGAAACTGGTTACGGCAGATGCCGAACTTGCTCATGTAGCCGCGGGGGCGGCCGGTGAGCTTGCAGCGGCTGCGCAGGCGCACGGGCGATGAGCTTCTCGGCAGCTTGTCCAACGCCTCCCAATTGCCGGCTTCTTTCAAAGCCTTGCGTTTGGCGGCATAGCGCTTAACCAATTCTTCCTTCTTCTTGTCCCTGGCGATGATCGATAATTTTGCCATGTCAACGGGTTAGTTTTTATTCACAAAAGGCATCCCAAATGCCTTCAATAGTTCATAGCTTTCTTCATCGGTATTGGCGGTAGTCACAAACGTGATGTCCATACCGTTGATTTTATTCACCTTGTCAATGGAGATTTCAGGGAATATGATCTGCTCTTTTACGCCCAGGGTGTAGTTTCCACGGCCGTCAAAGCCCTTGTCACTCACGCCTTTGAAGTCGCGCACGCGGGGCAGCGCCACGTTCATCAGGCGGTCCATGAACTCATACATCCGGTCGCCACGCAGCGTGACTTTTGCGCCAATGGCCTGGTTGCCGCGCAATTTGAAGTTGGAGATGTCTTTCTTCGAGCGGGTAGGCACGGCCTTCTGACCGGTGATGGTGGTCAGTTCTTCCACTCCCTGATCGATCAATTTTTTGTCTGCCACGGCTGCTCCGATGCCTTTGTTGATGCAGATCTTTTGAATCTTGGGTACCTGCATGACGGAACTGTACTGAAACTTCTGTTTCAGGTTCTGCACGATTTCCTTTTGGTACTTTTCCTTTAATCTGGGCGTTGCCATTACTTTATAAATTCACCTGTTTTCTTCGAATAGCGCTGAAGCTTCTGCTTCTCGTTCAACTTACGTCCGGTACGGGTGGGTTTGCCCGTAGCGGGGTCGATCAACATCAGATTGCTGATGTGGACGGTGCCTTCCGTTTTCTTGATGCCACCTTCGGGCTTTGCGGCCGTGGGCTTTTGGTGTTTGGTGATCATGTTGATTCCTTCGACCACCGCCCGGTTTTTGGCGATCAAAATCTCCAGCACTTTGCCGGTTTTGTCCTTGTCATCGCCAGTCAATACTTTCACCGTATCGCCTTTGCGAATGTGGAGCTTGGGTTGTTTGTTGTACGTTCTTTCCATGACTATAACACCTCAGGGGCCAATGACACAATTTTCATGAATTGCTTTTCGCGCAATTCGCGCGCCACGGGACCAAAAATGCGCGTGCCGCGAGGTTCGTCCTGTGCGTTCAGCAACACCGCTGCGTTGTCTTCAAAACGGATGTACGACCCGTCCTTTCTGCGCACTTCCTTTTTGGTGCGAACAATCACCGCTTTTGACACCGTGCCTTTCTTGATCTGGCTGGTGGGCATGGCGCTTTTCACCGTGACCACAATCTTGTCGCCCACGCTGGCACTGCGTCTTTTGGTACCGCCCAATACATGCATGCAAAGCACTTCCTTTGCTCCGCTGTTGTCGGCTACCGTCAATCTGGATTCCGTGCGTATCATAATAATTACTTCGCTTTTTCTACGATCTCAACCAGTCTCCACCGCTTGTTTTTGCTGAGCGGGCGTGTTTCCATGATGCGAACGGTATCGCCAATGCCGGCTTCGTTCTTTTCATCATGCGCCATCAACTTGGTGGTTTTGTTCATAAACTTTCCATAGATGGGGTGCTTTACCTTGCGGTCGATGGCCACGGTGATTGACTTGGTCATCTTGTTGCTCACCACGCGCCCTACGCGCTCTTTTCTTAAGTTACGTTCCATCTCCATTACTTTTGACGTTCTTTGGCCGTTAGTTCAGTTTTCAACCGGGCAATGAGCCTGCGGTTTTCCCGGAGCCGCATCGGGTTTTCGATGGCCGACACCTGGCGGGCGAACTTCATCTTGCGAAGTGCTTCCTGCTCACTGCCGATCTTTTCTTTCAACTCGGCTACGGTCAATCCTTTGATCTCTGCGTTCTTCATATGCTTACTTTGCCTTTACCGCTTCCTCTACGTAGTCTCTGCGGATGGTGAATTTCGTTTTGATGGGCAGCTTTCCATCGGCCAGCGCCAAGGCTTCTTTGGCGGTTGCCGTAGTCACCCCACCGGCCTCAAACAAGATGGTGCCGGGCTTAACTACGGCCACCCAGTATTCGGGCGCACCCTTGCCCTTACCCATACGCACCTCAGCCGGTTTGCGTGTAATGGGCTTGTCAGGGAAAATGCGAATCCATACCTGCCCTTCGCGTTTCATGGCGCGCGTGAGCGCCACGCGCGCGGCTTCCAACTGGCGGGCGGTAATCCACCCGGGTTCCAACGCCTTCAGGGCAAACGACCCGAAAGCAATTTGATGCCCGCGTGTGGCCGTGCCTTTCACTTTGCCTTTCTGAGCTTTTCTGAATTTCGTACGCTTCGGCTGTAACATCTTACCTGCTGATTATATCGTTCAAGTTCCTTAGTTCGATTCCCGTCTGTCGCCCCGCTCGCCACCACGGCCGCGGCCTCCGCGATCACCTCCGCGTCCTTCTCTGCGGTCGCCTCCTCTCCTGCGGTCGCCACCACCCTGGCCTCCCTTATTGTCACCGGTGTTGTTCACCAACCCCACATTGGGCGACAGATCTCGCTTTCCATATACCTCGCCTTTAAAGATCCACACTTTGATACCGATTTTGCCATACACGGTCTGGGCTTCGCTAATGGCGTAGTCGATATCCGCGCGCAACGTATGCAGCGGAATGCGGCCTTCTTTATATTGCTCTGTCCGCGCCATATCGGCACCGGCCAGGCGGCCCGACAACTTTACCTTGATGCCCTCAGCTCCCACGCGCATGGTGGACGCAATGGCCTGCTTCATGGCCCTGCGGTACGAAATACGCGCTTCCAATTGCTGGCCGATGGATTCGCCCACCAACTTGGCATCCAACTCCGGACGCTTTATTTCAAAAATATTGATCTGAACATCTTTGTTCGTCAGCTTTTTCAGCTCTTCCTTGATCTTGTCTACTTCGTTACCGCCTTTGCCGATGACCACGCCCGGGCGAGCCGTGTGGATGGTCAGCGTGATGCGCTTGAGTGTGCGCTCGATAACCACCTTGGAGATACCGCCCTTTTGAATACGGGCATCCACGTACTTGCGGATCTTGTGATCCTCCACCAGCTTATCAGAGAATGAATTGCCACCGAACCAGCTCGAATCCCAGCCGCGTACAATGCCTAATCTCAATCCAACGGGGTTAATTTTTTGTCCCATGCGTTTATCTTATTCAGCAGATTTGACTTCAGTTGTTTCGGTAACAGGCAGGCGATCCACTACCAACTTAACATGGTTTGAACGCTTGCGTACGCGATGCGCACGTCCTTGCGGGGCCGGGCGAAGACGCTTAAGGATGCTGCCAACACCCACCGAAATTTCTTTCACGAACAAATTGGCTTCTTCCAGTTTTACGTCCTGATTTTTTGACTCCCAATTGTTGATGGCTGACAACAGCAACTTTTCGAGGCGGGCAGCGGGGTGCTTGGCCTCGTACTTGAGCAGGCTCAGTGCGTGACTGACACGCTGACCACGGATCAAATCCGCCACCAACCGCATCTTGCGAGGCGAGGTGGGCACATCGTTCAGATAGGCCACCGCAGGCCCTGTTTTGGCTGCTTCTTTCACCGCCTTTATCTTCGCGCGCTTAAGAACCGAGCGCTTTACCTTTTTTTCTTCCGTTGCCATAACCGTTACGGGTTTCTTCTATGCGTGATTACTTGGCTTCTGTCTTGTTGTTGCCCGAGTGCCCTTTGAAAGTGCGGGTGGGGGCAAATTCGCCCAGCTTGTGACCTACCATGTTTTCGGTCACGTATACGGGTATGAACTTATTCCCATTGTGCACGGCAAAGGTGTGCCCAATCAAATCGGGGGTAATGGTAGACCTGCGCGACCATGTTTTGATCACTGACTTTTTGCCGGACTTTTCCATGGCCTCGACCTTCTTGGCGAGACGGGCATCCAGGTAGGCGCCTTTTTTAATTGACCTTCCCATTATTTTTTCCTCCTTGCAATGATTAGGTTATCAGAATACTTTTTCGGGTGACGGGTTTTCTTACCCTTTGCCAACAGGCCCTTGCGCGAGCGCGGGTGACCACCTGAGGCACGGCCTTCACCACCCCCCATCGGGTGATCAACCGGGTTCATCGCCACGGCACGCGTGCGCGGGCGTACGCCCCGCCAGCGGCTGCGGCCGGCTTTGCCAACACTTTCGTTCATGTGCTCGGCATTGGATACCGCTCCTACCGTGGCCATGCAACGTACCAACACATTACGCATTTCGCCCGAAGGCATTTTGAGTGTGGCATACTCGCCTTCGCGAGCGACCAACTGAACAAACGACCCTGCGCTGCGCGCGATGGACGCGCCTTTGCCGGGCTTAATTTCTACGTTGTGAACAATGGTACCCACAGGTATCTTCGACAATGGCAAGGCATTGCCTACTTCCGGGGCCACATCGGCACCGGATACTACTTGTTGACCCACTTGTAAACCTTGTGGCGCGATGATGTATGACTTCGAACCGTCTTTGTAGTACAGTTTGGCCACGCGGGCCGAGCGGGTGGGATCGTACTCGATCGACTTCACCACAGCCGGCACACCAAAGTGATCCCGCTTGAAATCGATCAAACGCAGTTTCTGCTTGTGGCCACCGCCAATGTAGCGCATGGTCATCCGGCCCGCACTGTTGCGGCCGCCCGTCTTCTTCAAAGTCACAACCAGCGACTTCTCCGGCTTGCTTTCGGTGATGTCTTCGAACCCGGGAGCCAAGCGGTGACGCGTGCCGGGGGTTACTGGTCTTAGTTTTTTCAACGCCATGACTAGTTCGTATTATACGTTGCTGTAAAAGTCTATCACTTCGCCTGCGGCCAGCGTGACCACAGCCTTCTTATAATTGGGCTTGTTGCCACTCACGACCCCTTTCTTGGTGTAGCGGCTCTTGCTTTTGCCCATGACGCTCAACGTGTTCACTTTCGTCACGTTGACACCATACAATTTCTCCACGGCTGCCTTGATCTCCACTTTGTTGGCGTTGATGTCGACAATAAAGCCGTATTTTCCTTTTTCATTGAGGGCCGACACTTTCTCGGTCACCAGCGGTTTTTTCAGGATGCTCATCGGATTACGCCTTTAAAAGTGTGTCAATGGTGGTAACGGAACTTTCCAGCAAAACCAACTGATCCGCATTGACCACATCGTAGGTATTGATCTGGTTGGCGGTGATGATCTTGGTTTTGGGGATGTTGCGGCCGGCCAGCGCGATGTTGGTCGCATGGGCGGGAATCACAAACAATGTTTTTTTATCGGCCAGCGCTAGCGACTTGAGGATCGCGGCAAATTGCTTGGTCTTGGGGGCTTCGAAATTGAAATCTTCGATGATGGCGAGGGCGTTGTCTTTGGCTTTGTAGGTAAGGGCTGACTTACGTGCCAGGTCTTTCACCTTCTTATTGAGTTTGAAAGAGTAGTCTCGGGGAGCGGGACCAAACACACGGCCACCGCCTTTGAACTGCGGGTTTTTGATATTACCCGCACGCGCCCCACCCGTACCCTTTTGCTTTTTTAGCTTTTTTGACGAACCGGTGATTTCGTTGCGCTGCTTCGACTTATGAGTACCCTGGCGTTGGTTGGCCAAATAGCTCTTTACGTCCAACCAGATCGCGTGATCGTTCGGTTCAATGCCAAACACCTCAGTCGAAAGGCTCACCTTTCTGCCCGTGTTTTCTCCGCTCTGTTTTACTACTGCAATGTCCATTACTTCTGCAGGATTAATGTTGAATTTTTTGCCCCCGGCACCGACCCGCTGACCAAAATCAAATTCTGGTCGGCCATGATCTTGACCACTTTCAGGTTCGTGAGCTTCACGCGATCGCCCCCCATGCGGCCGGCCAGGCGCTTGCCTTTGATAACACGCGATGCAAACGAAGCATTACCCATGGAGCCGGGAGCGCGCAGACGGTTGTGCTGGCCGTGGGTTTGACCACCCACCCCGCTAAATCCGTGGCGCTTCACCACCCCTTGAAACCCTTTCCCTTTGGAGATACCTACTGCATCCAGGAAGTCGCCTTCCGCGAAGATATCAGCTACTTTTATTTCTTTGCCCAGTTCAACAATGCCGTCAAACTCCTTGCGGAAGTCGCGAAACTCTACCACATGACGCTTAGGCGTGGTGCCCGCTTTTTTGAAATGCCCGATCAATGCCTTGGCGGTGTTTTTTTCTTTTTTCTCGCCAAAGGCCAATTGCACCGCACGGTAGCCGTCTGTTTCTTCGTTTCTGACTTGTGTCACGACACAGGGGCCGGCCTCAATGACGGTGACCGCAATATTTTGACCGTCCGGGCCAAATACGCTGGTCATTCCTACTTTACGTCCAATTATTCCGGGCATGGTTGAAACCTATTTTGCTTGTTTTTAAATCGTTTTGCGGGTTTTGTCCGCAAAAAGGACTGCAAAGATAGAAGCCGGGTGCGAGATAACAAGCGGGGTGTGCAAAATTTTGGGAAGCGCGTGATTGCGCCTCGGGGCGGGCTATCCAAGCGAAGGCAAAATCAGCTAATTTTCAGCGTTTGAAGCCTCTTGTTCTCAAAATATCACTGCTGGCGGTGCTCGTGCTCGCCCTTTTTCTGCTAAACGTGGCCGTAGGAAGCACCCCGCTGTCTGGCGGGCAATGGGCACAAGGACTGCTGGGCGAGGGCGATGCCTCGCTCATCCTTTGGCAATTCCGGCTGCCCAAGGCCGTCACCTGCGTGCTGGCCGGTGGCGGGCTGGCCGTCAGCGGGCTGTTGATGCAAACCCTTTTCCGGAACCCGCTGGCCGGGCCCGATGTACTCGGCCTGAGCTCGGGTGCGGGGCTTATGGTGGCCCTGGTTTTACTGGCCGGCCCCACCGCGGGCACCTTATTGGGTTCGGCATGGGGCGTAGCCACCGCCTCCAGCGTGGGGAGTGGCCTGGTGTTTTTGCTCATGCTGACTTTTTCGCACCGCATGAACGACTCGGTATCGCTGCTGATCATCGGCCTGATGACCGCAGCCGCGACTTCTTCGCTGGTGAGCGTGCTCCAATATGTGAGTGCAGCCGATGACCTTCAGGCATACGTGATCTGGACCCTGGGTACGGTAGGAGCCACAGGTTGGAGCGAAATAGCTGTTTTGTCCGCTGCGCTGGCAATCGGTTTTCTGATGGCCGGCTTCCAGTTGAAGGCCGCGAACGCGTGGCTGCTGGGCGAACGCTACGTGGCCACGTTGGGCATACGCGTACGTCATACCCGCTTTTGGCTGGTGGCCGCCACCAGCATCATGGTGGGTGCCATCACCAGCTTTTGCGGGCCCATCGCCTTTGTGGGATTGGCGGTGCCGCACCTGATCCGGCTGCTGTTGCCAACGGCCAATCACCAATATCTGATCCCCGCGGTAGCGCTGGGCGGTGCGTTGTTGCTGCTGGCGTGTGATCTGCTCTGCCACCTGCCGGGCGCCACGCAACTACTGCCCCTCAATGCCGTGACTTCGCTGATAGGTGCACCTGTGGTGATTTGGATGGTCATGCGAAACAAGGTGGTGCGTGTATAAGCGTCACCTGGCCGCTTGGGGCATTCCAACCTTTGCGTGCCCTTCGGTTTCTAATTGCCACGAACCTAAAATAAACGGACTATGCGATTCAATACCCTTGCGCTTTGCGCCTGCATGGCTGGTTGGCTGCCAAGACCCGGAGCCCAACGGCAAGTTGAGCGAATTTGCCAGTGAATTTATCAGCCTGCGGCTGGGCAGTCAAAACGCGGCCGCCATGACGGGGCAGCCGATGATCAACCGGTCGTTTCAAGGGCTTATGAGCGGCATGACGGGCATGCCCGGGGGCCGATAGTGTAGATGTCGGACAACAGAATAATCAGCGTAAAAATTAAGCAAAAACTTTTTTGGGCTATGGGCTGTGGCAACTATTATTGTTCTGAGATCATACTCCAAAAAACATGCAGAAAAAAAAACGCTTCTGAGTTGGTCCGACCTACACAAGTTGGACTTAGCTCTCCATGAGTTACAGGTATTCCTACTCATAGAACAACACAAAAAAAAATCATCTGTTCAATGCTGTAGGCGTTTATGCTCGCGAGTATCCAATGGGAGAAACATTCCATTTCGCGCGGCAGTTTTCGTTTCAAGGTGGGCACTCCTTAATATTTTGCAACTGTCTATTTACAAAACTTGGGCAAATAAAAAATAATAAAGAAATATACATATCAATGGTTGCCCGCGTTGTGCCCAATCAATTGATTGAATCATTTGAGTTCATGGGCTCTGGAACCGATATCTCAAAGATACTATCAGGCTCTCAGAATTTACGCGACATTCGATTTGACGAGTATGCGGAGATCTACGACACCTATGTCGAGCTGGCAACCGCCAACGGCTTAGCGGTATAGTTTTAATTGGGATTCTCCGCAACTCCTCTCACCGAGTCCAACATCGGGAACTGCTGTTTCCAAAGCGAATAATAAACTCCTTTGCAGTTGATAAGATCGTCATGCTTGCCTTGTTCTACCACTTTACCTTCGTGCAGTACAATGATCTTATCTGCTTGAAAAACGGTACTCAGTCGGTGGGCAATCATGATGACTGTTTTATTTCGCTGTCTGAGTATCTCAATCATCTTTTGAACGTACGACTCGGAAGCGGAATCCAAGGATGATGTTGCCTCATCCATAATCAGTATTTCGGGTTCTTTGTAGAGCGCCCGGGCAATCGCCAAGCGTTGCTTCTGACCCCCAGATAACATTGCCCCGTTTTCGCCTAAATAGGTATTAAATCCGTTTGGCAGTTTCTCCACAAAATCCAGTATACCCAACCCTGCACAAATACCTATGACCCTTTTCATATCTGGCTGGAACTCGCCCACGGCGATGTTCTCGATAACGTTTCCAGAGAACAAGTCGATGCGTTGGGGCACTGAACCCACCAACGCCCGCAGCGACTCGTTCTTCACGTAGCGTAAATCATGCTCGCCAATATAAATATGCCCCCTTTGCAGTGGATATAGGTTCTGGAGCAGGTGGATCAATGTTGACTTGCCCGATCCGCTCTCGCCAACAATTGCTGTTACTTCACCTCGTTTCAGTTCCAAATCAAGATTTTCAAAGACCGTAACTCGCGAGCCATAACGGAATGTCACCTCTTTAAAGCGAATGTCTCCGACATCATCCGGGGTTATTGCCATCTGATGCTCGTCCTTCTCGCGCTCAAGGTCCATGATTTCAAAAAGTCGGTCGGCCGCAATCACAGCATTTTGAACCACCTTGTTAAGACCAATCAAACTACTCACTGGCCCGGTAAAATAACTTATCAAGGCATAAAACGAGAGAAGTTCTCCCGGTGTAATCTCACTATCAAGCACGAATCCCGCACCAACCCATAACAGTAGGATCGTGAACAAACGAGACAAAAACTCTGATGAGGAACTTGCGAAAATTGAATTCAGTCCGGACTTATAAACTGTTTCTAGAAGGCCAATAAACCTTGATTCTGTCTTAAAGTTCGCATGCTCTTCCAGTCCAAAACTCTTTATGGTGCCAACTGAATTTAACGATTCAACCAACTGCGATTCCAACTCGGCAGCGTTCTCCATAAGCTTTCGCTCGACTGTTCTATTGACACGATTGGTAATGAAATATACGAGCGCATAGAACGGAACAATAAGCAAAACGACCATTGCCAGTTTCCAATAGTAGGTAAACATAAGGGCAAAAGAAAAAATCAGGATAAAAACGTTGACGGCAATCGTTGTCAGTGCCTCATTAATAAACGCCCTGATTTTCACTGCGTCATTTATCCGACTGATGATCTCACCCACCCGCATGGTATCAAAAAACTGTTGCGGTAGCTTTAGCAGATGCTTATAATATCCCAAAATGAGTCGAATGTCAATCGCTTGCCCCGCCTGTAACGTGTAAACGCTCTTTGTGCTACCGATAAAAACCTGTATCAACAAAAGAGTGATCATACAAACGCTCATCAGGTTAAGCAGATTTCGGTTACCATCTACCAATACATAGTCTACTATCTTTTGAACGTAAATGGATGTGGTAAGACCAATCAACGTAAAAACCATGGCACCCACTAATGCCTGTGTCATAATGGCCCTATGCGGCCGGATCAGTTCCCAGAAGCGTAGAGCAATAGATGCCTTCTCGTCCCCAGGGCGAAAATCCTCGCCTGGTAACAAAATGACCAAGACGCCCGTCCAAATCTTTTTAAACTCCTCCGGTGGATGGCGGTGGAGCTTGCCATCAGCCGGATCCATAACCTCGATATACTTTTCGGTGACCTTATAAATAACCACGTAGTGATGCAACACCTCACGGATGATCACATGCGCAATGGCGGGTTTGGGTATTTTCGAAAGGCTATCAAAATCGCCACGGACACCTTTGGCCTGAAAGCCAAGCTTTTGCAGTGCTTCCAAGAGACCCAAAACATTGGTACCCTTCTTATCTGTAGACGCCAGTTGGCGAATGCGTGCCACAGGCAGTTTCAGCCTATAGTGCGAAGCGATGGATGCAATACAAGCAGCTCCGCAATCGGTAATGTCACGCTGCTTTACCTTAATTGACACGAGAAACGCTTTTGATATTAGGGTTAAGCCAATCATCGACCTTATCAAATAATAGCTGCCATAGCGTACGCTCGGCCACTATGAATCTGGCCTGCACAGCCATACCCTTCTTCAGCCTTCCCACATACCCATTTCTGAGCATCAAGAAATCCTTTTGCAGGCGACAGCGGACTTTAAAAACAGGGCGGTCTTCAATAAAGAAGATATCGCTGGAAATCTCAGAAACCACACCCTCCAGCAGGCCCCATTGGTTATAGTTAAATGCGCTCACCTGCATGCGCACGTTCATCTCATTCTCCAACATCCCAATATCAGAGGGGCTAACATAAACTTCTGCAATCAAGTCACCTTCCGGTGAAATCTGTGCCAGCTCCTGCCCGGCAAAGACTGGGCTGCCGGAATAAATACCTGCCATGTTCTGAATTGAGCCATCAATGGGCGCGAGAATAGAGAGTGTTTCCTTTTCTTCTACTAGCTGTGCTCTCTCGTTTTTTATATTTCGAAGTTCATGCTCATAATTCTGCAATTCCTGTCGCCACGCGTTTAACTGGCTTTGCCAAAGCATGTCTAATTCATTTTTTGCACGCTTATACTCAAAATCAATGATCTCAAAGTCTGCTGCTGCAATAACGCGTTGATCATACAGTTCCTTATTTCGATTGTAGTCTTGTGTGGCCCGCTGGAGCTTCAACTGACGGTCGTTGACTTGCCGAAGAAAGTTGTGAATCGACTGTTTGTATAACGAGGTCAGTACATCCACCGATTTAAGGTTTCCTTGCCCCTCTGACAGAATAGTCTTTAAGTCTGCGATAAATGACTCCGCCTCACGGGCTCTGTTTTCGGCAAACCTCAATTTCTCATCAATCAAGGGTGACTGCACGGCAAAAAGAAGCTGTCCTTTTACCACGTTTTCATTTTCCCTTACGCTTACGACCTCAATGCGACCTGATGCGGGGGATTTGAGCAGGTTAATTTCGCTAGCTGTTTTTAGAATCCCTGAACTTTTAACACTCACCGAAACGGATAGCAGCGGGAGTGCAACTAAGCAACAAACCACGAAAAATATGACACAAACGTAAATGACTTGAGAGCGAGATGGGTGGGAAAAACGAAGATACTCTGTCGCTATTTCAGGAGAGAATGAATGGAGTTGATACTTTGGCTCCATTAGTAGAATATCCAATAAAAATTGACGGGGTTATTCAATCCTCTGATGCTTGGTTCTAAACTTCATAGCATGGGATTAAAATAGCCAGTTAGGAACTGGCTATTTTTTTAAGAGATCTCCTTAGATGATTCTTACTTTATGCTATGAGAGCTCGATTCCCCTGAAGCGTGCTTTGCGTCAGTTTTTCCCGCTCTGTATGAGAAAATAGTAAGTGCAAAAACCACTATTCCAAAAATGATAATAGATATCCATTTTGTCGGAGCACCTCGAAAGTCGGGAGATTTCATGTATTACTTTGCATTTGATAACACCACCACATAACCTGCCCAATATGCAAACCCGAGTAATCCTGCTGATCCTCGAATCATGTGACCAAGGAAGGATACCTCATAGGCAGCTTCTTTAACGCCACCACCATTTACCAAAGCAGACTCCTCTGAAGTCAATTCCTTATAAGCCAAAGAATTTTGTGAGTTTTTCATGTTGGTTAAATTTTACTTTTGAGAATCCAAATAACGTTGAGCATCGCCTTTGCCGATCTCGAATGCCGCAGTCACCAAGACCCCAAGCGCTGCTCCTCCAATTATGCCGAGAACAAGTAGTCCAAAGCCACCGGATACGTCCGCTGCTTCGATATTGTTGAGTTCAACTACACCCAAATTCATTTCATTAATGCTGCTCATTTTTGTTGATTTTACTTTTCGAAAATTGACTCAGTTTTGGCCAAAACCTTAACACGAAAGTATGGTAGAGAGCAAACGCAACCAAAAAAAATAAATAGTCTCACACTATTTAGCTTGCAAATTTTTCTACTGAAATCAAAACAACCATCGTTGCGCTGTGATCGAACTGCCCAGGTCATACCCCCAGCGATAAGCAAGAGACCCAAATGCAAGCATGGCCCATATTACCAGTAAAACCGAAGCAAGGTTTTTGTTTTTTTTACCTGATCTTCCATGTGCATTATCTTTTTTGTTCCGTTTTCATTTTTTGATGCGCATTCGCTTGCCCGGTTTTGAACGCATAGTAGACCCCCAACAGCCCCAAGGCCACTATGGCAATAATCACTATCATTCGTTTTTGTTTCATGGTATTTATTTCTTCTCCAACATCCCTAGCAGTTTCTCATTCAATTGGGTAACGCTTTCAATAAGGCGAAGCGTCATTTTCATTTGTTCTTCGCTGACAGTCTGCCAATTGCTGGAATTCATCGCGAGAACGGTATTGGTAGAATTGTTCCCGCTCTCAATAAAACTACCGGGATCAACGGCCAGGAGGTGTAGCGGGTCAACATGTAGCAATTCTGCTATTTGCTGTACCATATTTACGTTAATGGATGCCTCACCTCTCTCATAGCGGGTATAAGCAGCCTCTTTCAAGCCAAGTTTTTCAGCCACCTCCATGGCTTTTATACCCTTGATTTTCCGGTATAGTGAAATATTCCGGCCGATGGTTTTATTCTCCAAAACCGTGAAGTGCGTTTCTTTTTCCATAGAATAAATATACAAGGATTACCGTTTATGCAAGTATCTTGATATGAAATTTTCATCGCGACCGTGTATTTGTGACAAAAAATCGTCGGGATGGTACATCAACCTTACACCAATAATCTAAGCTTGTGTGCTGCGCGACCAGGAGATACCGCAAACTGTTTCTACGACAGTTGATCTACGATCGCGGAAAAATCCAAATCCTGCCAGTTTGTACCGATACCGTCCCGGATCATCACCTCATCCATAATTTTTTTCTGCTGCCGGCCGATGCGCAGCGCTTCGCTGTAGCGGATGGTGTCATGGAACGTAACCATCGCGTACAACGGTATCCACCGGTCGGGGTACAAGGCGTGCAACTTGGCTTCAATTTTTTTGCGCAGCAGAAAATCTGCATCCCCTACCAGGTCGCGCATCTCCACAAAATTATCCAACGCCAATTGGGCAATGGCATCGGCATCGGGTTTGCGCAGTTGTTGAAAGGCGGGCAGTGTTTTTTGCCAGTCGTCTTCGTATTGGTTCAGCAGTTCATTCAACACGCGGCAATCTTCAAACCCGGCATTCATGCCCTGTCCATAAAAGGGTACAATGGCATGGGCGGCATCACCGAGCAACAGCGTACGGTGGCGCACCCACGGATAGCACTTCATGGTGACCAATGACGAAGTGGGGTTGCTGCGGTAGTCTTCCGTCAGGTCGGGGATCAGCGCGGCCGCATCCGGAAAAACGGTGTTGAAAAACTGAGCTACCTCGGTATCGGTGCGCAATGACTCAAACGAAGGGTTCCCCTGAAATGGAAAAAACAACGTGCACGTAAAGCTGCCATCGGGGTTGGGCAGGGCAATGAGCATATAACTTTCGCGTGGCCAAATGTGCAACGCATGTTTTTCGAGTTGAAACGTGCCGGTCGCACCCGCGGGGATGGTCAACTCTTTATAGCCGTGCTCAATATAGTCCTGCGAAAAATCAAACCGGTCGGTCACCTGCATGGCACCCCGCACCGCAGAAAAGGCGCCATCGGCACCAATGAGGTAGTCGAACGACTCGCTTCGCGAGGTGGCCGGAGGCACAAACGTGACGGTCGTGGTATCCAGGTCCACGCGTTCCACGCGATGGTCAAAGAAAAACGAAACGCCCAACCGCTCGGCCTCGGTCATCAGCACACGGTTGAGTCCGCTGCGCGATATGGAGTTAATGTACTGCCCTTCCTTTCCGTAGGCCTGGTACGTAAGCTCGCCTTCGATGCTGTGCATCATGCGGCCATGCATGGGGATGGCATTTTTGCGCAAGTCGTCCTCCAGCCCCACTTCGTACAAAGCCCGTATGCCGCGGTTGCTCAGGGCCAGGTTGATGGAGCGGCCGCCCTCATAGCCTTTTCTTCGCATGTCAGGCCTGCGCTCATACACGCTCACGGCATAGCCGCGCTTTTTCAGGTAGATGGCCAGCAGCGACCCGACCAACCCCGCTCCGATGATCCCGATTCTCATGTTCGCTTTTCTGTTTTAACCGTGAAATCTGTAAATTTGATTTTCAATTTTCCCGGTTATGATCGAAAGAAAGGCAAAAAATGCGATGTTCGGATGGCTTTCGATCGAACGTTCCAGTTAAAAATGTTGATTTTCCGGGTTAATGTTGGATAATGATATGACCTTAATCTAAGTAATCATGACGCTCAGCGCAGTTATTGAAAAATCCGAGGATGGGTGGTACGTTGGACAAATTGAAGAGATGCCGGCAGCGATTTCACAAGGAAAAACGATCGAAGAAGTTAAGCAAAATCTTCTTGACGCTGTCTACCTCCTCCTGGAGGCAAATCGTGAAAGTGCGGCACAGGAGTATAAAGGTCGAAAGGTAATCCGCGAGAAATTGACATTGCTGTAGTGAAGCGCCAGAAGTTCGTGAGGCACCTTGAACAACATGGTTGTATTCTATTACGAGAAGGGTCGAATCATGCGATCTATGTGAACCCGCATAATAGGAAACAGTCAGCCGTTGGGCGGCATCGCGAATTATCGGACTTGTTGTGCCAGAAGATATGTAAGCAGCTTGGGATACCAGGGATCTAATGTCGGTGTGTTCACTCCATGAGTACACCTTTCTGAAATATCTCCACAAACCGGAACACCTCTTCAAATGTATTGTAGAGCGGAACCGGAGCCACGCGTATCACATCCGGCTCGCGCCAATCGGCCACGATGCCCTTTTGGCTGAGCCGCTCAAAAACCTTTCGCCCTTTGCTTTTCATCAAGATGGAAAGTTGACAGCCACGCGCGTCTTTAGCCGAAGGTGTGATAATCCGGAACGCAGTCTCGTGGGCAGGCAACTGTCGCAGCAAAAATTCCAGATAGCCCGTGAGCCGCACACTTTTTTGGCGCAACGCGCGAATGCCGGCCTTGTCAAATTCGACCAGCGAGGCGAGTTGCGCGGCACCCGACAGCACCGGAAAATTGGAAAGCTGCCATCCATCCACCGAAGCGATGGGGCGAAATCCTTTTTTCATCTGAAACCGTTCGCGTTCCTGATGGCCCCACCAGCCCGCCATCCGCGGAAGCGAAGTATCCTGTGCATGACGCTCGTGCACAAACACACCTGCCATCCCGCCCGGGCCGGAGTTGAGGTACTTGTAGCCGCACCACACGGCAAAGTCGACTTGGTGTGCGTGCAACCGCAGCGGTACGTTGCCAATGGCATGGGCCAGATCCCAACCCACCATGGCCCCGATTTTTTTTCCCGCCCCGGTAATTTTTTGAATGTCGAAAAACTGGCCGGTATAATATTGAACGGCACCCAGCAGCACCAGGGCCACCGATGCGCCCTGCTGCTCCAGGGTGTGGATCACATCTGCCGTGCGCAACGTAAACTCGCCCGGTCGGGGTTTCAGTTCTATCCAGGCCTCTTGTGGATCGTAGCCGTGCAACCGGAGTTGCGACTCTACCGCGTGCATGTCGGACGAGAACGCGCCCGCCTCAGTCACAATTTTAAAGCGTGTGGCCGTGGGCCGGTAAAACGTGGCCATCATCAAATGAAGATTGACCGTCAATTGATTCATCGCCACCACTTCCCCGGGCTTGCCGCCCACCAGTTTGGCCAGCGACTTTTTGCTTTGCTGATGGTAGCGCAGCCACGGCCGCTTCGCGTGAAAGTGCCCCTCCACCCCACGCGCAGCCCAGTCGGTGAGCTCCTGCTGCAGGAAGCGTGTGACCGTTTTGGGTTGCAGCCCCAGCGAATTACCGCAAAAATAGAGTGCCTCCCGGCCGTTGATTTTGGGGATGTGAAAGCGCGCACGGAAGGGGCGGAGCACATCTTCCTTATCCTGTTTGCGGGCCCACCGTAGATCGGATTTGTAGTTCATGATAACGCCCCGTATTTCTTCCAATATCCCGTTGGGCTCATGTGCCGCCATTAAACTCGTTCGCTGGGAAAAATCTGTATTTTCATTTTCTCTCCCATGCGTTACTAAATTAAACAAACCGGGCATCTGCCTCCATCACCGTACCACAATTGCTGCAGGTGCGCAGTTCCTTCGAGCCATAAAATTCGCGAAAGCGGGGAATAAAATCTTTCTCGATGTTTTCCAGGTGAAATTTGTATTCGTGCAACTTGTGGTTGCAATTTTCACAAAACCACATCAGACCATCGTCTTCTTCCGTCAGGCGTTTGCATTCAATAACCAACCCGATGGAACCGGCCGTGCGGATGGGCGAATGGGGTACGCGCGCGGGCAACAAAAACATATCGCCTTCGCGAAGGGGTATCTCCACCGCTTTTCCGTCTTCCTGAATTTTCACGGTAATGTCTCCTTCCAATTGATAATACAGCTCTTCGGTTTCATTGTAATGATAGTCTTTGCGGGCGTTGGGCCCCGCCACAATCATCACGATGTAGTCGCCTGCCTCGGCATACAGGTTTTTGTTGCCCACAGGCGGCTTGAGCTTATCGCGGTTTTCGTCAATCCACTTCTTCAGGTTGAATGGTCTGCGGATGGCCATGGTCAGGAAAGGGTTTTGGTCGCGTGAATGGGTGGTTTGGGCTGGCGGAAGCTGGGCGCGATCAATAGCGCGGCTGTCACCGAGGCAACACCCAACACATCAAACGGAAAGAGAAAATGAATACGCGCGGACGCAAACACCGCAGCCACCAGTACCACAGCCGCCACTGTATGGCGCATGGGCCAATGCTGACGCGCCCGCAGCACGCGGTCTTTTTCGTAAACGAGCTTTTGCCATCGGTTCTTCATATCTTCACGCGTTTTTCGAAAGAAAGGTACTTATTTCAACACAATTTTACGATGAATCTTGACTTGACGGGTAAACGGGCACTGGTGTGCGGAAGTACGCAAGGGATCGGGCTGGCCTCCGCCAGGGAACTGGCGTTGTTGGGGGCGCATGTCACCCTGCTGGCCCGCCATCGCGAAAAGCTGGAACAAACCGTAGCGTCACTGCCCGCGGTAAAAGGACAACGGCATAATTTTATTCAAGCCGATTTTGCCTTCCCCAACGAAGTGAAAAGCCGCGTGCACGACTTTATTCAAAACCACACCGTGCACATTCTCGTCAACAACACGGGCGGCCCACCGCCCGGAACCGCACTGGAGGCCGAGCCGGAAGATTTTTTGAAAGCCTTTAGCGCACACCTGATCTGCAACCAACTCATTACGCAAGCGGTAGTGCCCGGAATGAAAAAGGAAACGTTTGGTCGCATCATCAACATCATTTCCACTTCCGTGAAAATTCCACTGCGCAACCTGGGGGTTTCCAACACCACCCGCGGGGCCGTGGCCAGTTGGGCAAAAACACTATCGCTGGAGTTGGGGCCGTTCGGCATCACCGTCAACAACGTGTTGCCCGGGGCCACGATGACCGGCCGACTGGAAGCGTTGATCCGCAGCAATGCCGAGCGGTTGGGCAAGACCTTTGACGAAGCGAAACGAGAAATGGAAAAGGAAATACCTGCGGGGCGCATTTCAGAAGCGCACGAAGTGGCGGCTGCCGTGGCCTTTCTGGCAAGCCCGGCCGCAGGCTACATCAACGGCATTAACCTGCCGGTGGATGGTGGGCGGACGGGCAGTTTGTAGGCTGCCCTGGGAGTCCAAGTAACATCGCCTTGTCACGTGGTCTTTTTCATATCTTTGACTATGACAAAGCGATTAGAACAAGCCTTGGAAAAAGCCAAAGCCCTTCCGGAGGCGCAACAAAATGCATTGGCCGAGCTTATCCTCCAGGAGATAGCATGGGAAAAAACACTGGCGCAAAGTACGTCTGAGCTAACATCGCTTGCGCAAGAGGCGTTGGAAGAGTACCGAGCCGGCAAAACGAAGCCACTGACCTTTTAGTCGGTGAAATCGCACGCCACGCATCGGTTTTGGACATGCTTTGACCGCTTACCCGCTCGGGTGAAAGACCTGGTAAAAAAGAGTTTCGAGCAATGGAAAAAGGATGTCAATCACCCGTCTCTCCAATTTAAAAAAGTAAAGTCCACCGAAAACATCTATTCGGTAAGGATTGGATTGCATTACCGGGCCTTGGGTGTCATGGATGATCACACGATTGTTTGGTTTTGGATCGGCTCGCATGAAGACTATAACACGTTGCTATCCACGTTATGAAAATTCAAAACTACATAGCCGGAACCTTGCGTGACCCTTTGGGCGGCCAATGGTTAGATAACATCAATCCGGCTACGGCCGAAGTCTATTCGCACGTTCCCGCTTCGCAAGCAGCCGATGTGGCGCAAGCCGTGGAAGCGGCGAGGTCCGCGTTCGCGGGATGGGCGGCAATGCCGGCTCAAAAGCGCGCGGACATCCTGTTAAAAATTGCAGACCTCATTGACCGCGACTTTGACGCCCTGGCACTGGCCGAAAGCACCGATCAAGGCAAACCCGTTAAACTGGCCAAAGCGGTGGACATCCCACGTGCCTCTGCCAACATGCGCTTCTTTGCCACCGCAGCCATTCACTTCGCCAGCGAGTCACATGCCATGGAAGGCGCCCTCAACTATACGTTGCGCACGGCCGTAGGTGTGGTGGGCTGCATCTCTCCGTGGAATTTGCCGTTGTACTTGTTCACCTGGAAGATTGCGCCCGCCCTTGCCATCGGTTGCACGGTGGTCGCCAAGCCTTCCGAACTGACACCCATGACGGCTTATTTGTTTTCCAAGCTGTGCATCGAAGCGGGGCTGCCAGCAGGCATCTTGAACATCGTACACGGACGGGGCACTGAGGCGGGTCACGCCATCATTCAACATCCGGAGGTAACAGCGATTTCATTTACGGGCGGCACCGCCACCGGCAAACACATTGCCTCCGTGGCAGCCCCGATGTTTAAAAAGCTTTCACTCGAACTGGGCGGCAAAAACCCCAACATCGTGTTTGCCGACTGCGACTTTGAGCAAGCGGTAAAAACATCCGTCACGGCCTCGTTCTCCAACCAGGGAGAAATCTGTCTGTGTGGCTCGCGCATCCTGGTGGAGCGCAGCGTTTACGAAAAATTTGTAGCAGCTTTTGTGGAGCGCACACGGCAACTGGTAGTAGGCGACCCGCTGGCGGAGACAACGCACGTGGGCGCGCTGGTATCTGAAGGGCACATGAAAAAAGTGTTGGGTTACATTGCGCTGGCGCAACAAGAGGGTGGAACCGTGCTGACGGGTGGCCGGCAAGTAACCGTGCCGGGGCGATGCGCCCAGGGATTTTTTGTGGAACCTACCGTGATAGTCGGACTGGACCACCGGTGCCGCACCAATCAGGAAGAAATCTTTGGGCCGGTGGTTACGATTATGCCGTTTGACCGCGAAGAGGAAGCGGTGGCGTTCGCCAACGGCACTGCGTATGGACTGGCTGCCACGGTGTGGACAGAAAATTTATCTAAGGCGCACCGGGTGGCCGCAGCGCTGAAAAGTGGTATCGTGTGGGTGAACTGCTGGCTGCTGCGCGACTTGCGCACGCCTTTTGGGGGCGTGAAACAAAGTGGCGTGGGCCGCGAAGGCGGTTGGGAGGCGTTGCGCTTTTTTACCGAGGCCAAAAATGTGTGCGTGAAGTGGTGAAGTCTGACTGTCAAATCGGTCACGCAGGAACGATAAAGTGTACGCGGGCAAACTAACGACTACAGCGACTCCATAAAATTCACTGCCTCTCGCCAACCGATGATGCGTGCTTCGGGGGTTGAATAGGATTCATCGCCTCCATAGATGACAGCGCCTTCGCGATGGCCCGTTGTTTTATGCCAGTACCGAAGCCCTTTGATCTGATCTTTTTGAAAAGTCATTCCGGACTTAATTTCAAACGCCCAGAGTCGCTGACCGCGATCCACCACCAAGTCGATTTCGTGTCCACTAGCATCTCTCCAAAAATACAAATCGCTTCGGAGGGCTGCATTCAGTCGCGACTTTAACACCTCGGTGATGATCATATTTTCAAAGATGGCGCCCCGCGCGGCATGAGACGACAACGACCCGGGAGATTCTATTCCTAACAAGTAGCAAACCAACCCCGTATCATAAAAATACAGTTTAGGAGATTTTACTACCCGCTTGGAAAAATTCTGATAGAACGGTGGCAACAGGTAGATGACATAGCTGGCCTGCAACACCGACATCCACGAACGAACGGTTTTGTGATCGACACCACACTCGATGGCCACGTTGCTCAAGTTGAGCTGCTGCCCTACACGGCCGGCACACAAAAACAACAGGCGCTGAAAGGCCGTGAGGTCGGTAATGTTTTTTATCTGGCGAACATCGCGTTCCACATACGTACGCACGTAGGAGGGAAACCAAAGATGAGGATCGACCTTCTCAAAGGTGACGGCCGGATAGCCACCTCTCCACAACACCTCGTTGCTGGTTTGAGGGTACTTGGGAATGGAAAACAGTTCGCGCAGCGAGAAAGGGGTTAGGTCCAGATAGCCAATACGACCTGCCAGGCTTTGGGTAATTTTCTCCAGCATCAAAAAATTGTTGGAGCCCGTGAGGATAAACAGACCGCGCTCGCGCGTTTCGTCAAGCAATTGTTGCAAATAGTTGAACAACTCTGGCACCCGATGCGCCTCATCTACCACGGCTCCATGCGGAAAGGAATGTAAAAAGCCTTTCGGGTCGTCCAGAGCACGTTGTCGTACTTCCGGGTTTTCGAGCGATACGTAAGGGCGATCGGGAAAAACCGCTTTGGCCAGCGTAGATTTGCCGCATTGGCGCGGCCCCACCAAGGCCACCGCCCGAAATTGCTGAGCTAGCTTTTTCAACGTATTTTCGGCTTCACGCAAAACCATGCAGATTGGGAATTGAATTCCCAAAAATACAGAAAAACGCTTATCAAATTGTAAATCATCTACTTACACCGTGCATTTTTTCGACATCAACACCCCTTTTTTCACCGTTTTGGGTTATCCCCTCTCCTATCTGGAGTTTTTTGGGCTCGTCACCGGCATCGTGGCGGTGGTGCTTTCGTCATTGGCCAATGTATGGAGCTGGCCCGTGGGCATCGCCAACGTGGTGCTGTCGTTCTTTCTTTTTTATCAGGTGCAACTGTATCCCGACATGCTTCTGCAAGTATTCTTTTTCGTCACCAATCTTATGGGGTGGTGGCGGTGGACGCATCCCGCCAGGGAAGAGGAAGACCGCAAGCGCGAACTGAAGATCAGCCACACGCCCCTGCGCGAAGCGCTGTTGTATGCCGCGGCATGTACCGCGGGCATCACTGCGTTGGCCCTGTTTGCCCAACAGCTTCACCATTGGTTACCTACCGTCTTCTCCCAACCCAGCGCAGCGCCTTATCTGGATTCCACGATCACCATCCTGAGTGTGGCGGCCACCTTTTTGATGATTCAGAAACGCATGGAGTGCTGGTGGGTATGGATTGCGGTGGATGTCATCGCCACGTATGTTTACTTTATCCGCGACATTAAGTTCTACAGTTTGATGTATTTGGTGTTTTGTCTGATTGCTGCGTTTGGCTTTTTTCACTGGATGCGCGAGTACCGGGGCTACAACCACCCGACCGCATGACACGGGCGCTCGTCATCGGCAAGTTTATGCCTGTGCATCGGGGCCACATCAGCCTCATTGAGTTTGCCGCGCAGCAGGCCGATGAGGTGATCGTGTCAATGAGCGATACGCCCACGGATCCCATCCCGGGCGATCTTCGATTTCGCTGGTTGCAGCAGTTGTTCGAGGGGCGCCCCACCATTGCGGTTGCGCGGGTGGAAGACACGTTTGATGACCCCGGTCTGCCGCTGGTGCCGCGCACAAGAATCTGGGCCGACTTCCTTTCAAAACGTTATCCGCAAGTAAGCGTGGTGGTCAGCAGCGAAACCTATGGCGAACCCCTGGCGATGCATTTGGGTGCCCGGCACGTGTTGTATGACATGGCCCGTACCCGCACGCCCGTGTCGGCCACGCAGATACGCGAAGCTCCCTTTCGCTACTGGGAGTTTATTCCTGACGTGGTGCGGCCTTACTTTGTCAAGTTGATTTGCCTGTACGGCCCGGAGAGCACCGGAAAGTCTACCTTGGCAAAACAATTGGCCAAAGAATATCAAACTGCATTTGTTCCGGAAGTCGCGCGGGAGATCGTGACCTCGAACAGCTTTACGGTTGACGACATCATCAAAATCGGACGGGCACAAACACAGCGGGTGAACGATCTGCGACAGCGTGCCACTAAATTTTTGTTTTGCGACACCGATGTGATTACCACTCAGATTTATAGCAACCATTACCTGGGTGTGGTGCCGCCCGTGTTATACGAACTGGAAAAAGAAATACGGTATGATCAGTATTTTTTGTTGTATCCCGATGTAGCGTGGATAGCCGATGGCCTGCGCGACCTGGGCGACCGGAGGCAGGAGATGTTTGATGTTTTCAAACACGAATTGGTGCTGCGCAGCATCCCCTATCACTTGATTCAAGGAGATTGGAACGAGCGGTTTACTCTGTTGAAAAATACAATCGAAAAGCGGTATCGCTGACTTCGCTACGAACGCCCCACCCGGTGTCCACGCCACGCATAGTATAAAATGAACACGTAACACGGCACCACGCAGGCAAAAAAAGCAGCGGGCGCATTTAATGCCGGCCCATCCTGCGACACCAAATAGCCATACACCTGCGGTACCAGCGCCCCCCCGGCAATACCCATGATCAACAAGGCCGAACCCATCTTCGTAAACTTGCCCAATCCATCAATGGCCAACGGAAAAATAGCAGGCCACATCAGCGCGTTGGCCAACCCCAACAACGCAATAAACAAGATGCTCGCATAGCCCGTGGTAATATACGCCAGCGTAGAAAAAACAATCCCCGTAAGGGCCGAATACAAAAGAGCCCGATGTTGCCGGATGTATTTGGGGATGGTTAAGATGCCGAACACATACCCCACCACCATGGCCCACAGCGTGTACGAAGTGAAGTTCTTGGTCTCGTCCAAACTCATGCCGAGCGATTTCCCGTACGGGCCAATGACATCGCCTGCCATCACTTCCGCGCCCACGTACAAAAAAATGCACAGCGCCCCCAGCAGCAGGTGAGGGAACTGAAACACGCTGGTTTTGGGTGACTCCCCGGATACCTCTTCTTCCATGTCAATCTCCGGCAACGATGAAAACCAGATCATGAGCGAGAGCAACAGCAACACCAGCGCCATCACCACATAAGGAACCACCACACGCTGGGCCAGCGCATCCAACAGGTGCGTGCGTACGGCCGCCTCCGTGGCCTGGGCCAGTTGTGCTTCCACATCGGTGGCCCCGCTCAGCACCACCGCACTTAAAATCAGCGGGCTGAGCGCACCTGCCACCTTATTGCAAATGCCCATGATGGAAATACGCTTGGCGGCCGACTCCAGCGGGCCCACGATGGAGATGTATGGGTTGGAAGCCGTTTGCAACAACGACAAGCCCATGCCCTGTATAAATAACCCCGTAAGGAACAATGCAAAACTGCGCGTGTTGGCCGCGGGCACAAACAACAGCGCCCCCACCGCCATCACCACCAACCCCCATGCCATGCCTTTCTTAAAGCCCGTGGCCTTCAAGATGTACGAGGAGGGGATCGCCAAAAAAAAGTACGCCATATAAAAGGCAAACGTAACCAGCAACGCCTGCGCATCGCTTTGTAAATCGCAGGCCAACTTCAAAAACGGGATGAGCGTGCCGTTCAACCACGTGACAAACCCAAAAATGAAAAACAAAATGCCAATAATGACGATGGAGTAGGCATAGCGGTTGGTCGATTGCGGCATAGGTTTTACTTTCGTGCTGTGATTCGCTAAAGTAGGCAAAACCGATCACCCCACATGACGAAACCAAAAAATATGACGCTGCTGGTACTGGCCGCGGGCATGGGCAGCCGCTATGGCGGCATCAAACAAATCGATGGCTTTGGCCCTTCCGGGGAGACGATCATGGACTACTCGCTGTACGATGCCGTGCGGGCGGGATTCACAAAGGTCGTGTTTATCGTGCGCGAGGAGATCGTACAAATTGTGAAAGACCGGTTTGAACCCAAACTGCGCGGCAAAGCCGAAGTGTCGTTTGTGATACAGGCGTTGAATACCCTCATCCCCGCCCCCTACCAAAACCCGGAGCGCACCAAACCCTGGGGCACGGGCCATGCCATGCTCTGTGCCGAAAACGCGATCCATGAACCGTTTGCCGTCATCAATGCCGATGACTTTTACGGGCGTGAAGCGTTCCAGTCGCTGGCGCAATTTTTTCAACACTCCACCGATCATGCCATGGTGGGCTATACGTTGAAAAACGTGCTGTCCGACTACGGCAGCGTATCGCGCGGATGCGGCCAAACGGACGCAGATGGCTTTCTGAAGGAAGTGATCGAGCGCACCAACATCAGCCGCGAAAACGGAAAAATCATTGCGCACGAAAAAGACGGGAACATCGAACTGAACCCCGACACGCCCACCTCCATGAACTTCTGGGGCTTCCAGCCTTCTATCTTTGAGTTGACGCGCAAAAGCTTTGATGCGTTTTTGAAGAACCAGTACCAAAACACCAAGTCGGAGTTTTACATACCCTTGCTCGTGAATGACATGATCATGACCCGCCAAGGCAAGGTAAAAGTGATTGATGGTGGCAAGATCTGGTTTGGGGTCACCTATCAACAAGACAAAGAAGAGGTAACGCAAAAGATACGGGCCCTGGTGGACGCTGGCGAGTATCCATTGGCCTTGTGGGCATAGCGTGTTGCCGGACAATTCTTTTTGGCAAACACATTACGGTCTGGCGCCCGTGCTGGCCGCAACACCCATCGGGTCGGGCCACATTCACCACACCTATAAACTGGTGACCGGGCAGGGCACATACGTTGCGCAGCAATTCAACACCCACGTGTTTCAACACCCGGAGCGGATCCACCACAACCTGCGCACCGCGCAAACGCATCTGCGCAACACGGTACCTGCTTATTCCCTTTTGGTGCCGTTGGCCAACCGGCAGGGCGAATGGCTTACGTATGAAAATATCGCACAAGGGTGGCGTTTGTTTCCCTTCCTGGACGGAAGCCGCACGATAGACGTGGCCGATACGCCCCACCAGGCGTTTGCCGCAGCCCGGGCTTTCGGTCGACTGACAAAATATCTGCGCGAGGCGGACGTAGCACACTTTCAGGAAACCATCCCCCGCTTTCATGACCTCGCCTTCCGGTATGGGCAGTTTCAACACACCTTTCATCAGGCTTCGCACGAGCGAATGGCACAAGCCCACACAGTGGTGGAAGCACTGCGTTCGTTTTCGTTTCTGGTCACCGACTATGAACAGGCAGTAGCAAAGGGTTTGCCGCTGCGCATCACCCACAACGATACCAAGATCAACAACGTGCTGTTTGACGAATCCCTCACGCGGGTGCTGGCCCCGATTGATCTGGACACGTTGATGCCCGGGTATTTTTTCTATGACCTGGGCGACATGTTGCGCACCTATGTGAGCCCGGTGGGTGAAGAAGAAAACGATGTGACGCTGATTTCCGTGCGCCAGCCGTTTTACCAGGCCGTGCTGCACGGCTATTTGTCGGAGATGGACGAGGTGCTCACCCCGCTGGAGCGATCGCTGCTGCCCAAGGCCGGCCTTTTTATGACGTACATCATGGCCTTGCGGTTTGCCACCGACTTTCTGCAGGGCGATACCTACTTCCACACGCATTATGCCGACCAAAACCTGGTGCGGGCGGCCAATCAAATTGCGCTGTTGAGGTTGTTGCAGCGAAATGCGGGCGGGTGTTAATCTAGTTTTTTTAGATTTTTTTGTAGGCGTGGATCTTTCTCGATGCTTTCAACCAGCCGAGTGACTCTATTGTAATCTTGCCTGTTTTTAATGACGTAATTTATAGAAACAAGTCGACCGTTATGTTCAAACTCAATTTTATTGTTGCCCCCGTGGTGAATACCCAAAACTCCTTTTGGCATCCCCAGATACTCGTCCACGTAGATAACCAGATTTTTGAGTTCCGAAAAAGGGATTCTAACGTCTCTAATCTCAAGAAACTCCTCTGCGATTACCAGGGTTGCCTTTCGATCGCCATAGGCACTTATTCCCATGTACCTGTCATTGTACAACTTAATACCCACCATCACGACCGAAAAACCAATACAGGTTTTTAGTCCAACCATCGGGAAGTCAATAAGAAACAAAACCCACATGGAGACGATTGCACCAAAAATTCCAAAATTGTAAAGCATTTGCCGCCTGCTTTTATCCTTTGATTTCTCAAAAATACTTGTCCGGAACTCTTCCATATTTTACCGCTAACCTAAAATTCATTTCAAAAATACAGAATCCGGATGTCACGCAAGTCCGCGTTTCTTCAAAATGTCTTGCAACTCCTTGCTCTGGTTGGGGGTTTTGACAAGCCGGTAAATGAGAACAATGGGAATCGACATGGGAATCAGGAATCCTAACTGCTTCTTGGGCGACAGGGCCCAGGAAACAACTCCGAAAATCAGGATTCCGGCCAGAAACCCAATCGCCAGGGCATACCAGCGTTTGGACTTCGCCAGCTTCTTCTTCTCGACCAATAACGCTTCGTCCGTCAGTTGGTAGAGATCTTTTTTCTCCGTTATCATTCGGTATCGTGATCTTTGTTTTGAGTATGCATTCCTGGCCACCTGAAATGTTCCGCCCGCCCAGCTGTTGCGCAATGGCGCGGGTTTTCTCGCCACCCGGGTCAGGTGCACCACTTGTTAAAAGTACTCAATCTTTTCTTCCCGTAGAATCCCCGCCAACCGTGGCCGGGCCGGAGGTAATGGCAATACCAATGAATAAGAGTATACCCATGTTACGAAGTGCACGCCTAATAAGACTGTTAGTCCGTTGGATCGGCTGGATTTATGAGGTTCGCATATCCCGTACCGTTTTGGGGATATGCGCACCTTTTGTATTTTTACAATAGGGGGATATGCGAACGGGTGCGCATATACCAACGTTGGCAGTAATGGCTCGCGGACAAATGAGACACTCTATCATGGTAAGGACTCTTGTGACAATTGGACTGTTGACATTTTGTTGTAGTGTATGGGGACAAGATTCACTTAAATTGGGTGGACAACCTTTTATTATTAGAGACCTACCTTCAAAGACCAAAGTCGACCAACCATTATACATCATAAAGGCGGACGGAAAAACTTGTAACGTCCCAACGAATGGACGATTTTCAAACTCGCGACAAATGAAAAGAGCTTTTAAGAATTTCGACACAAATTCGGTTCAATCAATTGACGTTATAAAAGGACAAGAAGCAACGGACAAATACGGGACTCTTGGAAAGTACGGAGTTATCATAATTAACATGAAGGACGGGACATTTGACGGACTACCAAGAAAATTAAAAAGAGGGTGCGGATAGCGAAATTCGGTGAAGCAAGCCACTACTGCCAACATGGTGTTTATGCCAGCTGCGGGGGAAGTGTAAGTATGAAGTTTAGTTTATATATTTCGTTTCAGCACCTGGGACAGGACGCGGCTTCAAAACCGCAGCCGTCATAAACACAGGTCGTTGTGCGTCATTTTATTTTTGGACAGAGTGAACTATGAATTGGACTGAAAACAACGTACTAATAAATTATTCAGGGACGACACCATGTCAAGAAATATTTCAGGCTGTGTGTGACGAAATTGGACGACTCTACGAAAAAAAAGGATTCAAGTACTCACGGTCTAGACCAAAGATTACATACAAAGACAAAGAAATCAAGCTTGAGATTTGTTTCTGGTCGAGTAGAAGCAACACGCCAGGAGAATATGTAAATTTAGAAATCTTACCAAATTTCTATTCTCTAGAATTGGCTAAGCACAGTAAGATAAAGGGCTTTCTTTTTGGACACACAGGAATCAACAATACAAAATACACATACGACAAAAAGAAAATAAGAATAATCCAAATCTTTGGTGACATACTTGAAATAATTGACGAATACAGCTATGAATCCGTTATTAGATACAATCACAATTGTAATGTGTATGGGCTTGACGAAGAAAAGTTTGATAGGATTGTTAGATTTATTGACTCGACAATTATTCCATGGGTCGACAAAATTAAAACAGAGCAAGGAGTACGTGAGCTGTTGGACAATCCAACTGATATGAGAATTTGGTCTCTAAACTTAAATGGCAAGGGTGGGAACTCTGACTTTGTAGATTATGTAAAGACAAAATTTCCAAACATTGACTTGACCATGTGGGCAGAAAAATAAAACGAACGCACAACAACGTGTTTATGCCAGCTGCGGGTGACACTCTAAAATGTAGTTTTGTTTTATTAATTTCGTTCACCCACGGGGGACAATAAGGGCTTCGAAAGCCGCAGCCGTCATAAACACAAACGTTGCCGGCAATTCTTAAATAGTGACAGACTAATAAAAAAGAGTTAATTTGATTTTATAAAAAACGACCCCAAAACCTAAACATTTAAAGATGGCGACACCGAAAACCTTTCCAAACATTCCAATAAATGCTTGGACAAATATTCGAGCTCAATTCAAGAAGAGTATACCTGGGACAATGTCGAATAACTATTTGGCATCTATACTTGGAATGTCTGAGGGTTCCGCGAGAACTAATATAGTACCAACTTTAAAGCAAATTGGACTCGTTGACGATGACGGAAAAACAAATCAGGAATTAGCAAAGAAGTTTCGTGACGACACGGCATACGAAAAATTTTGTGATGACCTTATAAAGAAAATTTACCCACAAGAATTAAGAGATGCATTCCCTGACAAAGACTCAGATAGAAATAAGATACTGTCATGGTTTATGAATCATACAGGCGTTGGTGAAGCAGGTGCTAAAAGAATGGTCGTGTTCTATTTGACTCTTTTAGAAGCAGACCCAAACTCAGTCAAAACAACAAATACGACAGCGCAAAAAGAACGAAAACCAAAAGCAACTAAAGTTGACGCGAAGGCTAAAAAGATTAAACCTGAAGAAAAAAGAGAAGTTGAAGAGAAACCTTCAATCGCCCCTCCAAGACATCACCACGCGCCCGATGTGAATATCAATATTCAAATTCATATTTCTTCGGACGCATCACCTGACCAAATAAAAAGCATATTCGAAAATATGGCTAAATACATATACAAGGACTAATTAGATGAGTAACTCTGTTGAGGACATAGTTCAATTAGTTAAAGCTATTGACAGTATTGCTCCGACCGAATGGCTACCACCAGCCGAAGGGACTGACGCAAAAAGTCAAAACGTAGTTTATACTCCATTAGTAAAAGGAACGAGAACTTATATAGAAAAGGTAGCCAACCAGATAAATGGTTGTTACGAAAACGGATGGTTTGACGCGTGCGCTGTTATGATTAGAAGGCTTCTTGAGACATTAATTATTGAAGTTTTTGAGCACCATAACATTGAAGATAAAATAAAGAAGAATGGCGACTACATGTTTCTAAGGGACATGATTAATGTAACCCTCGCAGAGACAAAATTGAATCTTGGCAGGAACGTCAAGACTGCCTTACCAAAATTGAAAGACATCGGGGACAAATCAGCGCACAGTAGACGATTTAACGCAATACGTCACGACATTGACGACATCAAAACAGAACTAAGGACCGTTATCCAAGAGCTTTTGGTTTTAGCGGGAATGAAGTGAAGAACTGCCGGCAACAAAATGTTTGCGCAATGGTGGCGGGACATCAAAGTATGAAGTTTAGTTTTTACATTACGTTTGCCCACGTGGACAGGACGCGGTTTCAATAGGCCACCACTGCGCAAACACAAACGTTGCCGGCAATGCCATCATCACAACTGGGACTACTAACAACTGATGACTGAATTTTACCGATAGACCAATGAGTAAAAACTATACTGAGGGTATTGACAAGTTGACAAAATTAAAGGACGACCCCAACCTCGGACTATCAAGTAAATTGAAGGAAAGAGCTGCCGCAATTGTTAGGACTTTTGGAGATGACCAAATGAAAGCAGCTTTTGACAGACTGACAACATTTCGAGCTAAAACAAAAGAACAGACAAGATTCGAGAAAACAGTTAATGCCATCGACTTGATGATTCACGAATTCAAGTTGAAGCAAAACAAAGCAGAACTGGCTGGAAAAGATGGACAGCCTGAGACGAAGCCAAGAACACCATTTTGGGCAAGTAACGCAGCACTTGCGATAATTATTCCTATAATCTTTGCGCTAATTGGCGGTGCCTACAAACTAGGTTTTGACAATGGCTCTGTTAAATTTGACCGAGAGAAAATTGACTTGCAAAAGACAATAGATTCTTTGCGACAAGAAATAAAAGATATGGAGAACAGAGAAAGTGATGAGTTAAAGAGGCTGAAAATTGAAAATAAGAATGTTTGGGACACATACTATAAAATATTGGAGGAAAACGAACGACTCAAAAAGAAGAAGTGACGCCAAACGATACAGTCAACATTGATTGAATCTCGCCATAAACAAATTAGTATGATTGCATATCACGGGACTGACATTAACTCTGCAAATAACATGATGGGACCACCATCAAACATTGATGTTACCAAAGGCGGTGGAGAACTAGGGCGTGGATTTTACGTTGGCGAAAACATCTCCCTTGCAGTGGCATTGGCAAAGGGCAGGTTTGGTAAAAAAGGTGCAGTTATAAAGTTAGACATAGATGATTCAGAGTATTCAAGATTAAACATTAGAGTTTTAAATAGAAGACAGTATGTTTTTCATTTTTGGAAAAGTCTGATAAAAAAATCGAGAACTCTTCAACATCTATTCAATGTTGATGTGATCTGCGCTCCGTTTGCAACAATTGATTTCTCGTATCAGTATAAATTTGAATCGTCAGCTGCACAGGATGTGCTGAACAACAATTCAACCATTCAAAAGCTATGACGAGAATCCCAATATATCAGATGACTTATGGACAAGATAGTCAAGGAACATCTGGCTTTATGTTTAGTTCGGAACAAGAGAATATAGGAGACCAATCAGTGGTATTTACGATACCGATTCCCGACACATTTCATCCACATCCAATAGATTTTATAGAGTCATTTGAGTTTATCAAGGTTTACTTTCCAGTCGAAGTAAATGGTGAATACGTGGAGCTTGAAGCAAAAATTAATTTTCCCGAGTTGACATTTGAAGTTCCAAAGACAAATACTACTGTTACTTTCGTAGTGGACAACGAGAACTTTATTTCATGGTATTACTACTTTCCTTTTTCTAAGCGACAGAGAAAAACAACAAAATACGCTGGACAACATGATAAGTTAATTCGCAGGAATAATGGCTTCTTGACCTTATTGCCAATTGACTTACAGGAAATGGACAAACTATATACAGACCATAAAGTAATTTTTGTCGGATTGACACCAAATTTTGGAGAATTAGATACCTCCGACCAATAATTAAATTTTGGCAACTAACTAACCAAGTATGGCAAATGGCAACAGCCGGCAACAAAAAGTTTATGCAATTGCGGGGTGTAGTGTAAATTTGCAGTGTATGTTTCAAATGCAGTTCGGTCACGGGGTACAATTTTACAGCAGGTCGGGTTTAACATTCCGCTGCGCTACATTTTTAAACCCTCCTAATCCCGCAACTGCATAAACTCAAACGTTATCGGCAAGCCATTTGGACAAGTAATCAATATCAAACAATAAATATTACAGCAATGTCGGACATGATTTTAAAGTTTTGGCCTAAAGACGAGGTTAAAGAAATAAAGACAGAAAAAATGACAATTGGACTGACAGAAGCGAAAGTCCTTGGCGAGCCGATTGAATTTTGGGGTAAGCCCGCGTTCAAACCTGGACAAGCAATCAATGATTATTTTGAACCAAGACTTAACAGTGAGTGGGCTAAATCTTATTTTCCAACCATAGCATTGACAGTGGCGGACAAAGATCACGGAGTTGTGCAAGGTGACGAGGACTTCGAATACATTGACAGATTAAATGTCGTTTCCATAAAGGGAGGCGAGGCCGCTTTTGACAAATGGGACAAGCTGTGCGAGAAGTTGAAATCAATAACTGGGGACGATTACGAAGGCGGATGGGAGTTGTTGTGAAATGGCCAGCCGCTAACAATAGCTACATGTCATGCCGCGTGACAGTTTGCCAAGTACACACGAACTACTAACTTTGCTACTTAACGTTGGAATGGTACGGGCTTCGAAAGCCCACCACATGTAAAAACAACAGTCAGCCTGTGACCCGCGGCCATTTCCACGCATAGCGGATAATCAGGCAAAGAAGAAACACCTCCACCACCGCGCCAACCACCATGTGCATCCAGGCCTCCCCGGCCAGGTTGAATAAAGAATAGGGGATATAGACCGTGGCCACGGAAAGGTTTGCCCAGCGATTCACCCGGGCCGGCAGGGCCACGGACAAAAAAATCATCAGCGCGGGAATGGCCACGGACACAAGCGCCACCAACAGAAATCCGCGCGTGATGTCAAACACGAACACCTTCCCGTTCAGGATATCCGCCACCTTACCCGGCATGTACAAGGCAAAATAATCGACATAGATATAGAGAAACATAAAACCCGCCCACAGCGCAGCAAGCTTTACCGGCACGCCCACGGGAAGTTCTTCCAGCCTTTCATGTGATGTTCTTTGTGTATTCATACCTGACTATTAAAATGAAGGGCCTCACGACAACCGATGCGTTAACCACCGCCTGTTTTGTACCAACCGACAGGGCAAAGGTAGGCTGGCGAGACAGTCCGACTCGTTCACTTAAGTTAAGAAAGGTGTTCTATCCCTTTTTTTCCAGAAGCCGTGCGCGCAGCCGGCTGAGCGATGGCGGCTGGATGCCGAGATAACTGGCCAACTGGTGCTGGGGCACACGCTGAATGAGGTCGGGGCGCTTTTGGAGCAACTTGAGGTACCGCTGCTCCGGGGAGGAGGTCTTAAACTCGTCAAAGTCGATCCGCTGCCGGGCCAACAATTCTTCCGACAGCGTTCGGCACATCTTTTCAAACTTGGGAAACTTCCGGTTGATGTCGGCCTCCATGTCTGTCGTGGAGACGGTCAGGATCGTGTCTTCCACACACCCGATAAAATACTCGGACGGTGTTTTGCCTACGACACATGGCGGTGTCAACGCCTCCAACTCGGTGTAAAACGCGGTTGTTTTCTCTTCGCCATCCACCACGTAATACGTTCGGATGCAGCCTTTGAGTACAAAGAAGCTCTCGGTTGATCGCTGCCCCGCGTGGAGTAAGATTGTCCCCTTGGTGACCGATCGAAAAATATTCAACGACATGAGCGCCTCTCTCTCCTCCTCCGTGAGCGAGACATAGTTGGCTATAAAATCAAACAGGACGTCTTTCATGGATGGGCATGGTGGGTGCCGTGCTTTCCCGAAGCAGGCATCGGGTGAACATCGTTGGCACAAAGGAAGCAAAAGTAAGCGACTGCATTGGGGATATCAAGAGCTAAGGACAACTAAACTCGACTGCAAGCACGTCACCTCGCCTGACGCAAAAGCCGTGTTAACGGCTTGGCGTTCTCGTTCAGCTTCGATCAATCAGTTTTATGATTTTTTCTTCCTTGAACTCAAAAAGTGATTTTCCCCTTAACTTTACCTCTTGCCCCTTTTTCATCCCGTTCGGTAAATCTGACGCCAGAATTCCCTGATAGTCTATCTCAACTTCTGTCTTGTCTGTTGAATGTATTAAGTCTACAATTTTTTGCCTTCTCTGCGAAAAAAACAGCCTTGCCGCTTCGGCTTGCTTGGTAAAATCCTGAATTCCAATGAGGGTCATGGTAACCTGACCGCCTTGCAGATTCTCAAAAACTACGTCCTCTGAAAAGTCCCGAATCATCCTTGGAACATCAAAGGTATTGTAGCCCTCTACATAGTTCTGAATGGCCAGTTCCCTTCGTTGCATGACATTCTTAGTCAACAACTTTATCACGATTCCAATTTGTCCCAAGTGGTATAGGTCGTGATGGATAAGTCCCTCAAGAAGATGCTTAAACCTAAAACCGTCTGTATATTCTTGTTCCAGATACGCGTCTGTTTCATTTTCAATAAGTTCAATGATGTCTTTCTGGCTTTGATAAAACTCCGATGTAAGTGTTTCCCAGCCGCGTACCCGTAACACCTCATTTGTGAGCCAATTTTCCGGACCTTCCATCGTCAGCGTTGAATCACGCCCTTGAAGCTTTGCAATGCAGTCCCTTCTCCAAACCAAAATATGCGAAATCAGCTCGGCAACACTGTGCAATTCGGGTATTGGTCTCTCAAAAGCAAGTTTTTCTGGCAGACGATCAATCTTCTTTCTAAAATTTTCGTCAAGCCGCAATTCCTGCTCCTGTATGTCCCTGAATTGGCTGACAATGTTTTTGATTAATGTGTTGTCCATATTCCAATTTGAACTCCTTTCTATGTCCTGCGCATTGGCGCTCAACGTTTGGGTTTGCGATGTGGCCGGCTTTCGAAGCCGCGCGTTGTCCCACGAAACCAAACGTTGGTATTTTAAAAATACTAAAATTTAACTGGTCGTTCGGCCATAGCGCAAACATGCTCTCGGCAATAGCACCGCTATGCCGTTACTTTCTTCTGGGCAGTCAACTTTCTTGTCGGTTTACGGGTCGAACCTTTCTTAGCTTTAAGCGTTTTAATCACCTCACTTATTCTTTTTTCCTCTTCCTTTGTCAATGGTCCAACGCCACCAATGAAGTCTACGTCCAATTCCTTCTTTCTTGTTCTCATAATTCACTGTTTTTAAAATATTTTGCCAATAAACTCAAAGCCGCTCTTGTTTCTATAATCATTAGTCGTCCACCAGCGTGAAAGGCTCCTAATGTCTCGATGTAATGATTGATTAATTGGGTCTTTGAAACAAAAGAAATATTTCCGTCAAACCCACGTTGAAAGGAAAGCCTGCAAGCGAATGCCACTAAATTACCTGGAACTCCTGCGTAGACTTTTTCTCTACCTTTATTAAATGGGGCACTTTCTACCAAGTGCATATAAAAATGGTCAAATTTCATCTCTAGACTTATTAGTCCTTGGATAACAGTCGGGTTTTCGGCCGTAGTTAGTTTATAAACTTCTCTCTCAGGTTGATTTAACTCAAATTTCCAGTCAAAAACCCATCCATTTTTCTTAGTAACGGTCTTTAAATCCTCCCTTGTCAGATGGATGATATTGGTTGTAAAACTGCCCCAGTAATTCTATTTTCAATGGAATTCGTCAGCTTGTCTATGACGAAATTAAGTCCCTTTGCAATCCGTTTTTTCACCCCTTAATTTACTAATTTTTTGGTCACTTTTTTAGGAGGGAATCTCTGTCCAGCGAAACCAAACGTTGGTTTTACGAAAATACTAAAATTTAACTGGTCGCCCGGCCATAGTGCAAACATGCTGTTGACGGTATGTGCCTTATCTCAACTCTGTCTTTTGAAGTTTAAACTCCCTTTCAATATTGTCTCTTATAATCTTGATATCTAAACTGTCCGTCTGATGAAGTGTCTTGCGAAGTTTGAAAAAGCTGTCGCAAAGGTTTAGGTTGTCAACTCTTAACTCATTCACACTGACTACTTTGTCGTTAAGCCGAATTCCTATTTTGTCAGCGTTAAGTCCCTTATAAATTCTGCTTATATAAATCTCTTTTTCATTCATGTTCATGTCTATTCCAAATGATTTGAATGGGTCAGTCGGAAGTACACTAATAGGAGTAAGTATTAGTTCTCCTTCTTTAAAATTGAGTGTCACAATGAAGTGTTTGGCTATTTCTGAACCAATCAAATTGTAATTATTTGACTTCGAATAAAACGCTACTTGGTTAGTGAATCTTTGTCCAGCAATTTTTACTGTTGTTAAATTTGAGACATACATTGATTCTTTGCTCACTCCATTTGCTCCAATAGCGCCTTCACCAGTTGCTTCAATAGTAGTAGCAAACTTGTACTCACTAGCTGTCTTTTCTGTTAATGAGATGAAACCACCAAAACCAAAGTCCAACACAAATCTTTGATTACGTCCATCAATTTCCACTTGGATAAACGGATTGAGTACTTTGTCAAACTCAACTTTAAGTTTTACCGAATTCCCAAGATTTGGCATTTTCTCTAATTTGTCAGCCAGTCGTATAATCTTGTTCTGATAGTCAATCTGCCAAACTGCTTGTTTGATAACTCCTTTTCCAAGAAGCCCACCGTTGGCATAACACTTAATTATTGGAGCTTCGTCAAAGTCAAAACTAAAAACCCCTACATCTGTAAACTGTACGTCACCAACATTAAGTCTGGGTACTTTGCTGAGAATTATCTTTGATTTAATTTGATTCGAACTACCAACAGAAACCTTCATTAGTTCAGGAAGCATATTCTTAGTCATGATGTCGGTTGTCACGGTATTGTAACCCCCAGTATCGAATATGTAGTCGTACGTCTGTGAACTTATTGTAACAGGAATGATGAAGTAGCCACCTTTGTCCGTAAACGAAATTTCTTCGTAAAAATCGGTCAGGCCAGCACTTGCAGCGTTAGCAACTTTGAGCTGCTCTTTTGGACTTTGTCCGAAGCTACAAATTGTCAGCGAAACAAAAATTATAATAAACAGTCTCTTGGTCATCAAGTTCAATTACGTCAGTCTATGTTCTTGGTCGTCAGCGGGCATGACCACCCACTCAAAGATATACGAAACCCCTCTTTCATAAAAGGAAATACAGGTGCCTGATGATCTGTCGGTTGTGCTCCCCGCCCGGCATCGAAACATTCGTCTAACCACCGATCCCCCCGCTGCCCGCCAGCCCCGGTCGTGTAAAAGACCCCCGCAGTATAACCCCGGCCCTTGTATATTTGGCCTCTATCAACACTCCCAAATCCGGGCCTCGCCCGGCACACAATCAACTACCAAATACCCGTACGCCTCCCATGAAATCATTCAAACCCTTCTGCCTCGCCCTCACCCTGCTCATCGCCTTCGGCACGGCCGCACAAGACGTGAAAACGTATGCCGAGGGCATCACGCCCGCAGACCTGAAAGACAACCTCTCCATCCTCGCCTCCGATGCCATGGAGGGGCGGGCCACGGGCTCGCGCGGCCAAAAGATGGCCGCTGCCTTCATCCGCCATCACTTCGAAAGCCTCGGCCTCAAAGGCCCCGTCAACGGCAGCTACTACCAGCCCGTAGAACTGTACGCCACCACCCCGGCCGAGATTTACGTGACCACAGGCGGCACGCGGATCAACAACTTCACCGAGGTGCTCTACCTCGGCTCGGCCGACAGCCACGGGGAACAAAAAAGCGCAGTCGTTTTTGTGGGCAAAGCTTCGGAAGCAGAGTTGGCACAGGTAGACCTGACCGGCAAAGCGGCCTTGGTAATGATGGAGTCGCTGATGTCCATGCGCACGTGGCGCACCACGGCCGACCTGCTGCGCAGCAAGGGCGCCAGCATGGTGTTTCTCACCTCCAACCAGCCTACGGACGACTTCCGCAAACTGGTGGAGCAACTGCAGGGGTTCCTGAGCCAAGGCAACCTGGGCCTCAAACGGCCGGACCCGAATAACCCCAACAAGGGCATGTTTATCATCGACCGGACGGTGGCCGAAAAAATCATGGGCCAGTCGATGGAAAAACTAACCAAAGCCATGAATGGCGAGGCCGCCAAAATGCCGTTGAAAAAACTAAAGCCCGGCAACGTGGCCTACCACACGAACGTGAACACGCGCGTGGTGGCGTCTGAAAACGTCCTGGGATTTCTGGAGGGCACGGACAAAAAAGACGAAGTGGTGGTGATCACCTCGCACTATGACCATATTGGCAAAAACCCGGGCGCTGCGGGGGATGTGATCAACAATGGCGCTGACGATGATGGCTCGGGCACGGTGGCCGTGATGGAGATGGCCAGCGAGTTTGCGCGCGCCAAAAAAGACGGCAAAGGGCCGCGCAGAAGCATCCTGTTTATGACCGTGACGGCCGAAGAGATTGGGCTGCTGGGCTCGGAATACTATGCGGCCAACCCCATCTTCCCGATTGAAAAAACGGTGGTGGATATCAACATTGACATGATTGGCCGCAACGACCCCGAGCATGCCGGCAAACCGGACTATGTGTATGTGATCGGTGCCGACAAACTGTCGAGCGAGCTGCACGAAATCAACGAGCGCAACAATGCCACCTACACCCAACTGGCCTTTGATTATACCTACAATGACGAAAACCATCCTACGAACTTATACAAGCGCTCCGACCACTGGAACTTCGCCAAGCTGGGCATTCCCATCGTGTTCTATTTTGACGGCATCCATGAGGACTACCACAAGGTGACGGATGAAGTGTCCAAAATTGATTTTGAGATTCTGGCCAAGCGCGCACGGGCGGCCTTCTACACGGCATGGGAAGTAGCCAACCGCGAGGAACGGTTGAAGGTGGATAAGAGCAAGTAGCAATCGGAACCACCCGTGCCGCTGGTACCACTGGCAGTGAGATGCCTGAAAAATCAATAAATTTGATCCATGAGAGATCAACAGATGGTTCTTGATAGGATAAAAAAAATAGTCTTAGACAAAGAGCCTTCAGCAACGATTTATCTTTTTGGTTCGAGGGCACGAGGCACGATGAACCCGGACTCAGATTGGGACTTACTGATTCTGCTGAATCGGGAAAAAATCACCACTGAAATCGAGAAAAATGTAACCTATCCGCTATACGAATTAGAGTTCGAAATGGGAGAAGTCGTCAGTCCGATGGTCTACTCAGAAACCGAGTGGAATACTCGGCACCGAGTCACTCCCTTCTACTCCACCGTGATGAGGGAGGGAAAACGGCTATGAGTAATATGGAGCCCGATGATTACGCTGCCTATCGACTACAACGAGCCATCCAAACCATTTCTGAAACCCAAATCTTGATCGAGCATAAACTCTGGAATGCAACAGCGTGACTCTTTGTGTAAGGGTAATCGCTGTTCCACGAAGTTTCACAAAGACCACGGAGGGGCGCAAAGAGTCCAACGTGAATAAGAAGTAACTGCCGATAGGCAGGCCTGCCGGCAAGACACCACGCTTTTCTAATCGTTACCTGAGAACCTAACGGTCTTCTTTTCTTCGGCCGTGCACAAGGTTAAAAAACGATTATTTTGGTGTTTTTGGGGATTTGTTACATTTTTTCGTACATAAAAGTGTGTAATTTTACATTTTTATGGACGAAAAAACGTAGATATGGAGCGCTTTCTCATGGATTCACTGTTGGCTTGGAAGGCAACGCCCGGACGAAAGCCATTGATCTTGCAGGGCGCCAGGCAAGTGGGGAAAACCTGGTTGATGAAGGAGTTTGGCAAGCGGAGCTATACCCACACCGCCTATGTCAACTTCGAAAGTGCCTCACCCCTCAAAAGTTTGTTCCAAGCCGATTTCAATGTCAATCGTATCCTTGCGGCACTTGAAATAGAAACCAACCAAAAGATCCTGCCTTCCAACACCCTCCTGATCCTGGACGAGATCCAGGAAGCCGATGGGGGGCTCACGGCCTTAAAATATTTTTTTGAGCAAGCCCCCGAATACCATGTCATCGCAGCGGGCTCGCTGTTGGGTATTGCGCTACAAAACGGAAGCTCTTTTCCGGTGGGCAAAGTGGATTTGTTGGAGATGAAGCCTCTCTCCTTCCTCGAATTTATTTCTAGTCTGGGGGAAGAAAAGCTAGTGGCAGAACTACAGCAGCGGAATTGGCCCGTGATCTCTCTCTTTCACGAGCGATTGACTGAACTTTTACGCACGTACTACTTCATTGGGGGCATGCCGGAAGTGGTGGCTACGTACCTACACCAAAAAGACCTGGCCCTTTGCCGCCAACGGCAAGCGCAAATTGTGAAAGGCTACGAAAACGACTTTGGCAAACATGTGCCGGGCAATCTCCTGCCCAAAATCAGGTTAGTATGGAATCACTTGCTGGGTCAGTTGGCCAAGGAAAATCGGAAATTCATTTACGGACAACTAAAAAAGGGGGCACGTGCCAAGGAATTTGAAGCGGCCATCCAGTGGCTGGCGGATGCCGGGCTGGTGATAAAGGTCAATCGCATTGAAAAACCCACGCTGCCCATGACAGCCTATGCCGATTTTGATGCCTTTAAATTATTTTTTGTGGACATCGGACTGCTGAATGCCATGGGAAACGTTGACGCGCGAACGCTGTTGGAAAAAAACAAAATACTGTCGGAGTTTAAAGGCGCGCTGACCGAGCAGTTTGTCTGCCAACAGCTTTGCCAAAAAACCAAGCTGTACTACTGGTCGAGCAACCACACAGCCGAAGTAGATTTCGTGTTTCAGTCAAATGACCAGATCGTTCCGTTGGAGGTAAAAGCGGAAGAAAACTTAAAATCCAAAAGTTTAAAAGTATTTACCGAGCGCTTTCCTGTCAGTCGCGCGCTGCGCACGTCCATGAGCCCGTACCGCGAGCAGGACTGGCTGACCAACATACCCCTCTACGCCATCGAAACGATCACATAGGTTTCTTTACCTCGCCAACACGGGTTGGTTGGCCATCAGCACAATGAGATCATCATCTTCCACATTCCCTTTCTCGTCCGCCAACAGCAGAAAATTCTCGTACACCGTATTCAGCTCTTCACCCGATACCTGGAAGCCGAGCAACGACAAGCGGTGGCGCAACGCGGCACGCCCACTGCGCGCGGTGAGCACGATGGACGAAGCGGAAACCCCCACATCGGCCGGGTTGATGATTTCATAATTTTCGGCATGCTTCAGGAACCCATCCTGATGGATCCCGGACGAATGCGCAAACGCATTCTTTCCTACGATGGCCTTGTTGGGTTGCACGGGCATGTGCATCAGATCGCGCACCAATAAACTCACTTCGTACAAGCGCTCGGACTTGATGTTGGTGTGCAGGCCCAGATCGCTGTGTGTCTTCACGATCATCGCCACCTCTTCCAATGATGTATTGCCGGCCCGCTCGCCAATGCCGTTGATGGTCACCTCGGCTTGCCGCGCCCCATGGATCAACCCCGCTACCGTGTTGGCCGTAGCCAAACCCAGGTCGTTGTGGCAATGAACAGACAGCACAGCCTGGTGCACATTCTTTACGTTCTCCATCAAATACTGAATGCGCTTGCCGTACAGGTGTGGCAAGCAATAGCCGGTGGTATCGGGAATGTTTACCACATCGGCCCCGGCCGCAATCACCGCTTCGGTCAGTTGCGCGAGAAATGCCAGGTCGGCCCGGCCGGCATCTTCGGCATAAAACTCCACTTCATAGCCTTTGGCTTTGGCATACTTCACCGCCCACACGCCCTGCTCCAGTACTTGTTCGCGCGAACTTCTAAACTTGTGTTTGATGTGAACATCTGAAGCTCCGATGCCGGTATGGATTCGTCCGCGCGCGGCATGGTGCAGCGCCTCGGCTGCCACATCAATGTCTTCCTTCTTGGCGCGTGTCAACCCACAAACCACCGGTTCTTTCACTGCCTTGGAAATCTCCACCACCGACAGGAAGTCACCGGGACTGGAAATCGGAAATCCGGCTTCAATCACGTCCACCCCGAGTGCTTCCAGCTCGCGGGCAATAATGACTTTGTCTTCCGTCTTTAACTGACATCCCGGCACTTGTTCGCCATCGCGCAGGGTGGTGTCAAATATCTGAACCTTGTTGCTCATACGCTTTTTGTGTTTTGTACGATCCTTGGTGTTAGGCCATTTGCGGCTTGGTTATACGCGCTATTTCATCCACCACCACACGGCCCATCTCGCTGGTGTTTAGGATTTTCCCTTCGTCTGTGGTGTCATCTCTGATGTCGCGCGTGCGAAAGCCCTTTTTCAGCACGTGTTCAACCGCGCGGATAATGGTTTCACTTTCTTCTTTTAGTCCAAATGAAATATCCACCAGTAAGGCGGCCGACAAAATGGACGCCAGCGGGTTGGCGATGCCACGGCCGCTGATGTCGTGGGCACTTCCGTGGATGGGCTCGTACAACCCCACTGTATCGCCCACAGACGCGGATGCGAGCATCCCCATGGAGCCTGCGATTTGCGAGGCCTCATCGGTCAGGATGTCGCCAAAGAGGTTGCCCGTAAGCACCACATCAAAGCTGCGCGGGTTTTGGATCAGCTTCATCGCGGCAGCGTCTACGAATTGATGCTCCAGCGTGACATCAGGATACTGTTGCCCAATCTCTGTCACCACCTGGCGCCACAGGCGCGAGCTCTCCAATACGTTGGCCTTATCTACACTCACAACTCGCTTCTGGCGCGTGCGCGCGGCTGCAAACGCCTTGTGGGCGATGCGTTCAATCTCAAACCGCTGGTAGATCATCAGATCATAGGCCGTGTTGCCATCGTCTTTCTTTCCTTTCTCCCCGAAGTACACATCCCCGGTAAGCTCCCGAAAAAATAAGATGTCCGACCCCTTCAAAATCTCCGGTTTGATGCTGGAGGCTCCCAGAAGTTCATCAAACAGTTTGATCGGCCGCAGGTTGGCATACAGGCCCAATTCCTTGCGCATTCGCAGCAACCCTTGCTCAGGGCGCACCCTCAGCGTGGGGTCGTTATCGTAGGCGGGGTGGCCCACGGCACCAAACAAAATCGCATCGCAGTTTTTCAGTTTGGTCAGCGATTCATCGGGCAACGGGTTGCCGGTGGCCTCGATGGCTTCATGTCCGATCTGCGCCTCTTCAAAGTTGAAGGTATGGTCAAACCTGTCGGCAATCTTTTGCAGCACGCGCTTTCCTTCAGCCGTTACTTCTTTGCCGATGCCGTCTCCGGGCAGTATGACGATTTTCTTTTTCATTTTTCAGTGCGCGTCAACGGTTGAATGAGCCTGGTCGAATGCGCGTATTTCCGTTTGTAAGCTCAACAGGTAGTCAATGTCATCATAGCCATTCAACAGACATTCCTTTTTATAGGCGTTGATTTCAAATAATTCAAAGGTATCGCCCACCGAAATTTTTTGTTGGGGCAAATCGATGGTCACAGATGTGTCGGGCGCCTGCTCGAGGGTTTGCAACACATGCCGTAAGAAGGCATCGGACACCACCACGGGCAGCAGCCCGTTGTTGAGGGCATTGTTTTTAAAGATATCGGCAAAGAAGCTGGACACCACCGCGCGGAAGCCATAGTCGTAAATGGCCCACGCGGCATGTTCGCGGCTGCTGCCGCACCCAAAGTTTTTGCCGGCTACCAAAATTCGGCCGCGATGTGCGGGGTTGTTCAACACGAACTCCGCCACAGGCTGCTGGTTGGCATCGTATCGCCAGTCGCGAAACAAATTATCACTAAACCCTTCGCGTGTGGTAGCTTTGAGAAACCGCGCAGGGATGATCTGATCCGTGTCGATGTTTTCGATCGGCAACGGAACAGCCGTAGAAGTAAGTACACTAAATTTCTCTTTCATATCCTGTGGTCATACCGTCCAACATCCGTGTTCCTTCAGTGATCAATCCATTGCCGTACATCGGTAACCTTTCCGGTGATGGCGGCTGCGGCTGCGCTGAGCGGGCTGGCCAAAAAGGTGCGGCTCTTGGGGCCTTGTCGCCCTTCAAAGTTTCGGTTGCTGGTACTGATGCAATACTTGCCGGGAGGTACCTTGTCTTCATTCATGCCGAGGCACGCGGAGCACCCGGGGCTGCGCAGCTCAAAGCCTGCCGCTTCAAAAATTTTGTCGAGTCCTTCCTGTCGTGCCTGCGCTTCCACCTGCTTGCTGCCGGGAATCACCCACACCTCCACGCCTTCGGCTTTCTTCTTTCCCTTCACCAGCGAAGCCACCTGGCGCAGGTCTTCCATCCGCGCGTTGGTGCAACTGCCGATGAAGACATAGTCCACCGGCTTGCCCAACAGGGAGGAGCCGGCTTCCAGCCCCATGTAGTCGAGCGATTTCTTGAACGACACTTGTTCGTTGATCTCTTTGAGTTCTTCCGCGGTGGGGATGCGGTCGGTAACCCGAATGCCCATGCCGGGGTTGGTGCCGTAGGTAATCATAGGGGCAATATCGGCCGCATCAAACGTGAGCACCGAGTCATACACGGCACCCTCATCGGAAGGCAGGTTTTTCCATTGGGCGGTAGCGTGCGCCCAGGCAGCGTCCTTCGGGGCAAACGTTCTTCCGTGCAAGTAGGCAAACGTGGTGTCATCGGGCGCGATCAGCCCACCCCGTGCGCCCATCTCAATACTCATGTTGCAGATGGTCATGCGCGCCTCCATGGAAAGCGAGCGGATGGCTTCGCCTGCGTATTCCACAAAATAGCCGGTGGCCCCGCTGGCCGATATTTTTGAGATGATATACAAGATCATGTCTTTGCTGACCACACCCTTGCCCAGCTTACCATGGATTTCAATCTTCATGGTTTTGGGCTTGTGTTGTAAAATGCACTGCGTGGCCAGCACTTGTTCCACTTCGCTGGTGCCGATGCCAAAGGCCACGGTGCCAAACGCACCGTGTGTGGACGTATGGCTGTCGCCACAAACAATCGTCATGCCGGGCAACGTGAGGCCCAACTCGGGGCCGATGATGTGCACGATGCCCTGATACGGATGCCCCAGGTCATATAACTCGATGCCAAACTCCCGGCAGTTCTTCCGCAGGGTATCAACCTGATGGCGGCTGAGCGCCTCCTTGATGGGGAGATGTTGGTCTTTGGTGGGTACGTTGTGATCGGCCGTGGCGGTGGTGCGTTGGGTATTGAAAACCGATATGCCGCGCTTGCGCAATCCGTCAAACGCCTGTGGACTGGTGACTTCGTGAATAAAATGACGGTCGATAAACAAGGCATCCGGATATCCTTCGCGTTGTTTGACCACGTGTGCATCCCAGATTTTTTCGAAGATCGTTTTTGGTTTTTGTCGACTCACAACAATCGTTAGTTTGTTACAGCCCTGATAAAACAAAATCGCCCCGTTCACGGGAGGAACGAGGCGATTTCTACAGGTTTAGGTTTAGAAGTTGCCCATCATTTTTGCAAACGATGATCAACCGCACGAATATCTGCCTTCGGTTTATACCTTCCAAACAAACACATTACTTTTTTCATTTTCCCGCTTACAAGTGTTTGGTAGCGTTAACTCAACAATGTTGCATCTGAGCTGATGGATACGCTCAGTGCTTTGCTGATAATGCAGTTTTTTTCTGCGCCCTTGGCAATTTCTTGAAACTGCTCGGGCGAAAGGCCGGGTACTGTGCCCTTCACACTCAGGTGGATGTTCGTGATGGCCAGTCCTTCCAGTTGTACGGTGGCGTGGGTATCCAGGGCCGTTGCTTTAAAACCAGCTTGCGTCAGCGCTGCGCTAATGGCCATCGTAAAACAGCCGGCATGCGAAGCCGCCAGCAATTCTTCGGGGTTGGTGCCCACGCCTTCCTCAAACCGCGTGTTGAATGAATATTGATGCTGGTTGAGCACCGTGCTCTGGGTGGAGAGTGTCCCTTTCCCTGTTTTTAGGTCGCCCTCCCAATGGGCGGAAGCTGTACGTTTCATAAGCAGTGTTTAAAATTGATTGTTTTTTTGGATCGCGCTGGTTGTAAATAAAAATACAGTACCACAATACGTCTTTCTGACTTTTGATAGTGATCGTATACGGAACTCTGATCGCTCACACGGGCTCGTCTTACCTTTTTGTTTTGTCGGATGGCCGGTAAGACTTGTGAAAACCCGGCCAGCCGCGAGGTTACATAGTCAACCTGCTGAATTCAACCCCTTGATTGATGGACGATCGGGCACCGCTTGACAACAAGTACCACCAATCCGCTTCTTGTTGCGCCTTCAGCCAGGCATGAACCATCCGTAACGTGGTCGTGTCTGCACGGTCAATGTATTGCTTCGTCTTACGTCTTACCTCGGCAGCCTCTTGCATAGGATAACGATAGAATACGTTTGGCGACTTTCACCACCACGGCAAGGGAAACTCGATCTCCCCGGCTGACTCTACCACCAGGTCGGGTTTGAAGGCATAGCGTGTCAAATGTTCGCACTTGGTAATGCCGCTCAACACCAAAATGGTTTTGTAGCCCATCTGCACGCCTCCGCGGATGTCGGTGTCCATGGTGTCGCCAATAATCGTGGTCTCTGCGGTTTCCAGTCCCAGGGCCTTTCGGGCCGAGCGCATCATGACCGGACTTGGCTTTCCGACCACAAAGCCCTTGATGCCTGTGGCTTCCTCGATCATCGCGCTGGTAGCAGCGATGCCCAGGTTGTCCCATCCTTTTTTCTTGGGCGATGGATCGCGGTTGGTAATCACAAACTTGGCGCCTGCCAAAATCATATCCACGGCACGTTGCACCATTTCCAGGGTGAAGTTGCGGCCCTCGCCCAGCACCACAAAATCCGGATCGGTATTGACCAACGTAATGCCATTCTCATGGAGGCTGGAGAGCAACCCGCCCTCGCCCAGCACATAGGCGGTGCCCTGTGGTATTTGGCTGGCCAAAAACTTGCCGGTAGCCATGGCGCTGGTATACACGTGGTTTTCCGTTACGTTGATGCCGAGGCGTGCCAGCTTGCGCACGGCTTCCAACCGCGTACGCTGGCTGTTGTTGGTCATGAACATGAACGGAATGTCGTTTTTGAGCAGGTGGGTGATGAACTTGTCTGCTCCGGGTATCATGGTATCCCCTCCGTACACCACCCCATCCATATCAATCAGTAAACCTTGTGCCATGGTCAAAGATGTTGATTTTTTTTCATTGCCCGATCAGGGTTTTGTTATATTCATGTGTTCTTAACGCAACAACCGATTGAAGCACATGAAACGATGGATCCTTGTTCTCTTGTTGGCAACGGCCTGCGGGGAAGACGATCCGGTGCCTGCGCGCCCCTACCGGATGGGTTTTCAGAACTCGGGGCCGCACATCACGCTGGAAGATTTTCAACGAAGCCTTGACTTATGGACCGCCCGGGCCGATGCCGCCATCATCACCACCGAAGTGCCCTGGAAAGAGTTGCTCGAGGGTGAACCTGCGGTGGACTATGTGAGAAACAACTATGGAGCATTGGCTGAGCGCTATCGCAGCCTGGGTTTTGAACTGTGGGTGTACATCGACCCGCAAAACGGGCTCGACCGCACCCGCGATGCAACCGAGCTGGTTAACCGGGGGCGCAGCATTGCCGAGCCTGTCATCCAGGCCATCTATCGCAGATTTACCATCGTGATGGACAGCCTCCTGAATCCCGAACACCTCGGCCTGGCATTGGAAACAAACCTGATACGCACCGCGGCATCCACAGCGGTTTACCAAGGCGTGAAGCAAGCAGCCAACCAACTGGCGGCTGAGCTAAAGACGCGCCAACGCCCCGCGCGACTGAGTGTGAGTGTGCAAGCCGAAGATGCCTGGGGACGATTTGGCAACGGTGTATACAAAGGCGTAGACCAGGATTTTGCTGACTTTCCGTTCATCGAAGAGCTCGGCATTTCTTCGTATCCGTATTTTGCGTTTGACAGTCCTGCTGACATTCCGGCCAACTACTATGCCCGCTTAGTGGAGGGACGAACGTTGCCGCGGTTTGTGAGCGAAGGAGGCTGGACATCGGCTACAGCCGGGCCCGTGGTGAGTTCGGAAGAGGAGCAAGCCGCCTATCTGCTGCGGCACGATGTGTTATTGCGCGAAGCGAAGTGCTCCGCTGTTTTCCAGTTGTTGTTCACCGATGTCGATCTTGACCAGTGGCCGCTGCCCATACCGGAAAATCTTCCGCTATTTACCAGCATCGGGCTGATGGATGTGAACTTTCGCGCAAAGCCTGCGTTGGCCCGTTGGGATGAGCTGTTTGCCCAGGCGCGGCAGAGTCCGTGATATGGGGTGTGTTTGCCGCGCTTATCCCAAGCGCTTTGCCACTTCATCCCAGTTTACCACGTTCCACCAGGCAGTAACATAATCGGCTCGTTTGTTCTGGTATTTCAGGTAATAGGCATGTTCCCATACATCTAACGCGAGCAGCGGTGTGCCCTTCAATAGGCCCAGGTCCATGAGGGGGTTGTCTTGATTGGGTGTACCTCCCATGCTCAGCTTCGCACCGTCTTTCACCAACCATGCCCATCCCGAGCCAAACTGGCCCAACGCCACTTTGCCGAATTGCTCTTTGAAGGCCTCCACCGAACCGAACGCTCCGTTCAGCGCCTCCGCGATCTTACCGGTGGGGGCCGTGCTACCCGGCTTCATACTTTGCCAAAAGAAGTTGTGGTTCCATGCTCCTCCTCCATTGTTGCGCGCTTTCGCGGATAGTTTCGAGGTCATCGCAAAAAAAGCCTGCTCCGAAGAAGCCGAGATGTTGGCGGCAGCGATTTCGTCATTCACATTTTTGATGTAAGCCGCGTGGTGTTTGTGGTAGTGAATGTCCATCGTTTGCGCATCGATGTAAGGTTCGAGCGCATCGAATGCATAGGGAAGCGACACTTGCGAAAACACAAGACGCGTGGTTTGGCCCTGGGCGAGCGTTGGCAGCAACGCAGTACCGAGGGCAGCGGCTGCTGCCACTTTTGAGGTGTCGGTCAAAAACTTCCTTCGGGTAATACTCATACGGTTTTGGATTGATCTCGTTTGGAATGTCAACAACGACAGCGGTCAGGTGGTTTTTGACCACGTGTAAAGTTAATCAAAATTAGTAGCTTGCACGGACCAAATGATGCTGCACCATGAGCGAGATGTTGTACGACACGATCCCATCGCTTGACCTTGCCGACTTCACAGGCAATGATCCTGCCAAAAAGAAAAAGTTTGTAGCAGCCCTCGGAGCGGCCTATAACACCATTGGCTTTGTAGCCATCCGCAACCACTACCTGACAGACGAGCTCTCTGCCAGGCTGTACGCCACCATCAAACGGTTTTATGCCTTGCCCGATGCGGTCAAACAGAAATATGAAATTCCGGGATTGGCCGGACAACGAGGCTACATTGGAAAAGGAAAGGAACATGCCAAAGGCCGCAACACAGGCGACCTGAAAGAGTTTTATCACATCGGCCAGGAAGTGTTGGACAACGACCCGATCAAAAACGAATACCCCGACAACGTGTGGCCGGCTGAAGTACCCGAACTGAGAGAAGTAGGGTTGGAAGTGTATCGCAGGCTGGAGGCCACCGGGGTGCAAATGCTCCGCGCCATTGCCTTGTATCTTGATCTTCCGGAAAACTACTTTGACGATAAGGTACGGCACGGCAACAGCATCCTTCGTCCCATTCATTATTTTCCCATTGAAGACCCTGACTCGGTGCCGGCCGATGCCGTCCGCGCAGCCGAACATGGCGATATCAACCTGATCACCCTGCTCATGGGCGCCAGTGCCGATGGGTTGCAAGTGCTGCGAAGAGATGGCCAATGGATACCCATTACCGCGTTACCTGAACAACTGGTGGTAAACGTGGGCGACATGCTGGAGCGCCTGACCAACAAAAAACTCAAGTCCACCATCCACCGCGTGGTAAACCCCCCGCGCGCGTTGATGAACACACCCCGCTATTCAATTCCGTTCTTCATGCATCCGCGATCGGAGATGAGTTTGGCCGCGTTGCCCGGTTGTGTGGACGCACAGCATCCCAAACTGTGGGACGACACTACCGCGGGTGAGTTTTTGAACCAACGCCTGCGCGAGATCGGACTCAAAAAATAATCCGGTGATACCGCGGGTGCGCTATATCATCTTCCTCCGCGATGTTCTCTATCTGTCGGTATCCAGTTTTGGTGGGCCGCAAGCGCACATTGCACACTTCCAGCAACTGCTGGTGAGCCAGCGAAACTACCTCACTGAAAACGAGTTGCTGGAATTGCACGCCCTCTGCCAGGTGCTCCCCGGCCCTTCGTCCACCCAAACCCTGACCGCCATCGGCTACAAACTGGGCGGCCCCAACCTGGCCTACCTCACGTTGCTGATTTGGCTGCTGCCTTCGGTGGCCATCATGACGGCCGCGGGCATGCTTATCGCCTCCTTTGGCGACAAGTCCATTTCACTTTCGTTCACGCGTTTTATCCAGCCCATGGCGGTGGCCATCATCGCCTACTCAGCCTATGGCATGGCCCAGAAAACGCTCGTGGCCCCCCGCAGCTTTTTCATCATGCTGGGGGCGGCAGCCATCTGCTATTTTTTTCCCACGCCTTTTGTGTTTCCCGCAGTGCTGATAGCCGCAGGGTGTATCACCGCGTTTAACTACAAGGTTTTTCCGAAAGAGGAAAAGAAAAAGTTTGACATCCAATGGTCCAATTTTTTCTTGTGGGCAGGTGTGCTGATAGCCGCGGCTTTGCTGGGCGCCTACACGAAAGCCCTACCGATCCGTTTGTTTGAAAACTTTTACCGCAACGGCAGCCTGATTTTTGGTGGCGGACAGGTGCTGACGCCTTTATTATATACGGAGTTTGTCCAATACGCGCCCAAGCAGTACCTGAGCCACGAGGAATTTTTGTCGGGGATGGGATTTGTGCAGGCGCTGCCCGGCCCGGTGTTTTCGTACAGCGCCTACATCGGGGCGCTTTCGATGCGCGAGTTTGGGGCCGGTGGCGAAATCCTGGGTGCGCTCATGTCGGTGGCCGGTATCTTTTTACCAGGCACCTTCCTGATCTTTTTCATGTTCCGCATCTGGCAGAGCCTGAAGAAGTTTCGCCCCATCCGCGCCTCGCTGGATGGTATTCATGCCGCCAGTACCGGCCTGGTGGTGGCCGCTGCCATTTTGTTATTCATTCCGCTGGTGCAGGGGCAGGCGGGCCAGGCCATCGCCATCAACTCAGGTACCGTGGCGGTTACCCTTGCTTTACTTTACTTCACCCGCGTGCCGGCCTGGGCCCTGATTCTGGCGGGGTTGGTGGCGGGATTTATTTTTTTCTAAAGCCGGTGTAACCTTTGGTACGGTCGCCTGTACCCCATGCAAACACGAACAAAACGGACGGATGACTGACGAGCAACTCATGGAGGCCGTAAAAAACGGTGATCTTCGGCAGGCTTCCCCCCTTTTTGATCGGTACCACGGACGCATTTTTCATTTCCTGGCGCGTATGACGGCCGGCACCGCGGCAGCCGAAGACCTGACACAAAACGTCTTCTGGCGGTTGCTCAAATACCGGCACACGTACAACCCCGAAATGAAATTCCAATCGTGGATATACCAACTGGCGCGCAACGCATTTGCCGACCACTACCAACGCGAGAAACGAAACCGAAAACAGGCACTGGCCCATCAAATGGAAAACATACCCGAATTGGAGGAAGCCTGGCCGGCCGAAGAAAACGAAAAGCGGCTGATCCGCGCACTGGCCCGCGTACCGGACGACTACCGCGAGCTGTTAGTGCTTACGCGATTTCAACAACTGAAATATGAAGAAGTGGCCGGCTTGTTAAACCTGACGGTAGCCAACGTGAAAGTGAAAGTACACCGAGCCATCGGCTACCTGCGCGAAAACTATTTTCAACTTGAACAACACAACGCATGATACGCAGCGAATGGGAGAGTCTTTTGATCGAATACATTGACGGCATACTGCCAGAAGACAAACAGCGGGAGGTGCGGGAACTGTTGGCCACCCATGCGGAAGCCGTTACACTGGAACGCGAACTGCGCGAGGTTCTGGACGCCATCCGTCAGTCAAAAAACAGCCCGGTGCCGTCCTCGCTTACGCACTCTTTTAACCAAATGCTGGCCAGCGAAATACAGCAACAAGAGAAAACCGGAAAACAGGTGTCTCTATCGCCTTGGGTGCTGCGCGTGGCCGCAGCCATCGCCTTGATGATGGGCGCAGGAGTGACGGGATACTGGATCCGCCAAAATGCCGAACAACAACGCGAGCTTGCTGCCCTGCGCGAGGAGATGGCAAAAACAAAGCAACTTATGCTGGGCATGTTGGCAGCCGATCAACCTGCCAGCAAACGGATGACAGCCACCCATGTAGCCTACGCGCTGGAAAAGGTAGACGATGACATTGTTAACGCATTGGTTCATACCATGAACAACGATGCCAACGGAAATGTACGGCTGGCTGCGCTGGAGGCCCTGAGTAAGTTTCACACCCAAAAGCATGTGCGTGCCGCCCTGGTGGAATCGCTGGCAACCCAGGACGATCCGGTGGTGCAGATCGCATTGATCCGTATGCTCGTGCAAATCAAAGAAACCGATGCGCTCAAAGGGCTGGAAAAAATAACCACGGACGAGACGGTACTTCCGGCCGTGAAAACGGAAGCTCACGCGGGTATTTTGCGATTGTCATGACCTTTTACACAACCGAAGCAAAGGCCGTGGCAAAAGTGGCTCGGCCTATCAAACCAAACATGAAAACAACAACAACTATGAAAGCAACTATTTTAACAATGTCGTTGGCCATCCTGACGCTGGTGGCAACAGGACAAGACTTTAAAGTGAACAGGAGCAGCGGCAAACTGGAAGTGAACGGACTGAACAAGGTCACCATTGAAGGATACAACGGCAACGAACTCATCTTCAGCTCACGTGACAACGATAAAAAGTCGGACGACCGTGCACGGGGACTGCAGGCCATCAACAGCATGGGCTTGGTAGACAACACCGGGCTGGGCATTTCGGTACAGGAAAAACAGGGTGTGGTAGAAGTGCATCAGCTTAAAAAAATGGATGGCCCCGAAATACGCATCCAGGTACCCAAGGGCTTTACCATTCATGTGTCACATCAATCCAACTATGGATCTGAGATCAATTTCAAAAATGTGGAAAGCGAAATTGAGGCGAATGTTACCTATGCTTCCATCAACCTCGACAATGTGACGGGCCCGCTTACCGCCAAAAGTGTTTACGGACATGTGGAGGCCGATTTCTCTACGAATGTGAAAGGGCCTATCTCCATTGTGTCGGTGTACGGCTATGCCGATGTGACGCTGCCGCTGTCCGTAAAAGCCAACTTGAAGATGAGCACGTCCTATGGTGAACTGTACGCAGCACCCGAGTTCAAAATTGAAAACGAACGTCAGGGAGACATGATTCGCTATGACGACCGTGTGACGGGCAAGATAAACGGAGGCGGAACCGACATCTCGCTGAACTCCAGCTATGGCAAAATCTACCTGCGGAAAAAATAGGTACTACGCCCCATACGATTCACCCCACTCCTTTCCGTTATGAAGCTCTTTTTCATTCTGCTCGCCACGTGGCCCATCGGTGAGGCCCTTGGACAAACACCGGTGCAGCGAACGGTGCCCGTGAAAACGGGGCAAACAATACAGATGCACTTCGACTATCCCGAATTGATCCGCGTGACCACATGGGACAAACGCGAAATCGAAATCACCGGCTCGGTTTCCATCAACGAAGGCGAAAACGATGATGCATTTGAGCTCGAAGCAGCCGTGGAAGAATCGCGCGTGCGGGTTTCCTCCCGTATCAAAAACTTAAAACAACTGCCGCAGCGCATCACCGTGGGTCATGACGGTAAAAAGATGCAATTCAAAAACAAAGAAGCGTTTCGCGAATATGCCCGCGAGCACGGTCATGAGTACGACTTCCAATCGTGGGGTGTGAATATGGACATCCGGCTGGAAATCAAAGTACCCAAGGGCGTCACTACCCAAATCACCTCGGTGTACGGCATGGTGGAAGTGATTGACTTTTCCGCGCCCCTCACGGTGGTGGCCACGTATGGGGGCGTGGACGCGGCCATCCGAGAAACCGCCACACGTGAAATAACAGCGGAGACCAACTTTGGGCAGATCTACTCCAACCTGGACATCCGATTTGAGGGGGATAACGTGCGCGAAGAAAACTTCCATACCAAAGTTACGGCACGGGTTGGGAACGGAGTGGCCTATCGCTTTGAATCGAAATATGGCAATGTGTATCTGCGAAAGGTGTTGTAGCCCGCGTCCGTCTCACACCGGATTAATGTGTAGCTTGTATTCCTCAAACCGATGGAGCACTTCCTTCACATACTCCACGGGTCCGGTGCAACGGCAATAACCCGCCACGGCCACCGGGTCTCGGTAATATTTCGGGTCGGACTTCTTCAACAAAAACGACTCCACATCCGCCCACAAGGTCGGGTCTTTGCCGTATTTGCGGGTAAGGTTGCGGGCATCCAGAACGTGCGTCAGGCCTACGTTATACGAGGCCAACACAAATTTGATGCGCTCCTCCGGGTCGTTGATGGATTTTGACCATTGATTGTCCAGAAACTTCAGAAATTTTACGCCCACGCGAATGTTCATTTCCGGGTTCCACAAATTCTCAACCCCAAAGTATTTCCCTGTCTCAGGCATGATCTGCATCAGGCCAATGGCACCGGCCCATGATTTTACGTTGGGGTCAAAGTTGGATTCCTGGTAAACCACCGAGGCCAGGAGGCGCCAATCCCACGCCAGGGTTTCTGCGCCTTCTTTGAGCAGGTTGTCATACGGAGACAGGCTTTTCCCTGCCAGCGAGGAGTAATCGCTGTGAATGCGGGCCAGCGAAAAGCGGGGGCTGTTGAAATACTTGTTGAAAATAACCTGATACACTCCTGACTTTTTGACCCCCTGCATCCACGTATTGATAGCGCTTAACAACTGGGGTGAATTTTTTCGCACCGCCCACCCGATTTGCTGCGGTAAGCTCACAACGGTATGGATGTCTAAGTTGGGAAAGTAAAGGGCGTTCACCATGGCGAGTGTCTGGTCAGTGACGGTATATTTGATCTCCCCCATGGCCACTTTGCGTATCAACGACTCGGTTTCGGCTGCCGCGGAGTCGGGAATGATATCAATGGGGCCTCCGACCTCCTGCGAGAGGTTGCGCATGCGTTGCTCAAAGGAAGAGCCCTTGATTACGTGCACGGGCTGTCCGATCAGCTCTACCGGGTTGCGTACCAGTTTTTTTTCGACCACTGCGGGTGGCTGCATGCGCCAGTTGGCCGGCTTCTTCTGTACCAACACCTGGTGGGTAGTAAAGTGAGCATCGCTAAAGGCCACGTATTGTTGACGGTCGGTGGTGATGGTGAGTGGAAACGCGAGCACATCGCCTTCGCCCTTGTTCAGTTGATCGATGGCCTGTTCTATGCCGGTGATGATTTTGATTTTCAGCTCCACCTTGAGGTGGTCGGCCAGGCGTTTGAGCAACTCATATTCATAGCCCATGGGGCTGCCCTTCAGGATAAAATAACTGACTGAGTTATTGTCGACCAAGGCCTGCAGGTAGCCTCTTTTTTGGATGGCTTCCAGGTCCATTTCCACTTCGGGTTCGGTGGCAAAGGTGGGATCACCTGCGCCCGGGGGGTTGCAATGAGCCAGCAAAAAGAGGCTCGCGAGCACGAAAAACCGAAAACGATAACCAGCCACGAATTGAAAGTAGGCAGAAAGGCCGGAAATAAAAAACCCCGCACAGGGCGGGGTTTTTAGATTGACGACTGCTGGAATTTAGTTAAAGATATACCGTACCCCAAATTGAATCCGGAATACATCTGTAACATCAAGTGTTTGTTGATAGGAGGATCCCCCCACGACTCCTGGTGCCGTCTCGCCAATGAGCAAATTGCCGACATTCTGAAGTCGATAGATCGGTGCGCCATTTCCGTCCACAGATCCACCGTTAGCAGCCGGTCTCGCTACCAGGATTTGATTATTGATCAACCGCTGTGAAACACCCCAGCTTTTGTTGATTAGGTTCCCAACGTTCAGGATATCCATTCTCAACTGCAAGGTATTTTTGCTGTTACCAATATTCTTGACGATGTCTTGAGACATGCTAAAGTCAGCACGGAAAACCATGGGCAATGTTACCCCATTGCGCTCCGCGTACTTACCGCGATTTTTGCTCAAATAATCGTCTTGACTGATATAGTATTCCCATGCCGCTTGCTGCTCTGCCACGGTAAATGTTCTGCCATTTGCCGTAAAGTCAAAGAAATTCATTTCGCTGGCATCGCGCGGAATGTAAATCAAATCGTTTCCGTTACCGCCATCTCGGTTGATATCTCCGCCATAGACATAACTAGCTGTCCCAATTGTCCGACCTTCCCAAAAAAGCGAGAAGGATGTTCCTGCCGAATTACGATAAGAGAAGGCAGCAAAAACTCGGTGGCGGGCGGTGTTGCCAGAGAAGCCTACCCCGGGATCGTTGGGGTTTCCAGCATGGGGATTACCATTCCATGATCCAAACGCGATGGAACCGGGATCAACCGTATTCTTTGCTACACCATAGTTGTATCCGATTTTTCCATAAAAGCCTTTTTCAAAAGCCTTTTCCAGGGACCCTGAAATATTGTACGAATATCCCACGTTTTGATTCTTCAAAACGATTGCGTTCGCAATGTTAGGATTGATTCTATTCGCATTTCCTCCAGGGAACAGCACTCTGTTATCCGCCCCGGAAAACTCTGTGGTTGTTCCGACTTGATTTGCGTTGATGTAGTAAATGCCGTTAACATCACGGCTATAAATTAGATCAAGTGTTCCCACCATACCCCAGGGCAGTTTCTGATCGATCGCAAGATTTGTGCGCCAAATTTGAGGGAATTTAAAGTCAGATTCCGTCAAAGCCAACTCATACGTTGAGGCAGGGGCGCCCGTTACGTTGGTCGGCTTATACGCATCCGGGTTCGGGTTAAACGGACGTCCACCCGCAGCAATAGTAGTCCCTGCCGCAATGTTAGTACGCGATTCGAATCCGGTCAAAATACCATTGTTACCCACTTGATTGGATATCCACACATAGGCAGGCCGGCTGGTGAAGATACCGGTTCCCCCTCTAATCTGTGTCGTCTTATCTCCCTTCAGGTCATAATTAAATCCGATTCGGGGCGAAAACAATATCTTGGCATCCGGCAATTTGTCGGTTGCATATCGAACCGTGTCTCCCTTTTCGCTCAAAAACCGAAGATTTTCTACGTCCGGGTTACGAAGGGCAGTGTTTCCAAAACTCGGTACATCGACCCGGAGACCAACAGTGAGGTTGAGTTTATCGTTAACTTTCCACTCATCTTGCGCGTAAAGTCCTCCGTATACCACCTCAAGAGGCTGAATGGGCTTAATTTGTCCCGGTATATTATTGTATCGTACTTGAAACTGCCGCAGAGCTACAGGTGAAGTGGTTCTGTTAGGGTTGGCCAAAAAATCATTGGCGTCAGTATAGAAGTCTGCCAGACTATTGTAAACATAAACGCTTTGGGATCCGGGGAAGAATACGTTTTCAGACTCATAGCGCTCCAAGCTTACCCCAAACGTAAGAGTGTGGCTGCCTTTATAGAGTGTGAAGTTGTCCTGAAATTGGAACGTCTTGTAGCGCAACTCATTGTTAGGCGTAAAGGGCTCAGAACCAAAGGTCGTGTAAACGTTGTTTCCCTCCAGAATATCAACCATCGGAAACAAATTTGTCAATTGACCGCGACTTTCATCTTGCGTAGTGTAACCAATAATAAGGTTATTGGCCATATTGTTGCCTATGCGTGTATTCCATTCTGCAACAATTGAACGGATGTTTTCCAGTATCGAATAGTTGGAGTTTTGAAAATTTAGCCCGTTCAAATTGGACCTTCTGGTCCCGAATCCAAGCGAATTTGAATTAGACAATAGTACATCGGTTTCCGAGTCAAGGTGGTTGTAGCGAATGCTGATCTTATTGCGGTCGTTCAGATTGTAATCCAGCTTTACTAAGAACTTGGTAGCGCCCGTCTCATTATCATACCCCTGATAAGGGCCAGTTTCATAGTTGAAATTGGTGCGCAAAAAACTGCTTAGGTTATCTAAATCAGAGGCGAGTACGCGGGTAACATTTCCTGCCACGGGCTGTCCACCTGTATTGGCAACGAACGTTGTTCCCGGCTCAGTCAATGTTTCCTTTTCAAAACTCGTAAAAATAAACAGTTTATCTTTGATGATAGGAGCCCCTAATCGGGCGCCAATTTGACTGTAGTCAAATCTTCCCTGAGCAAAAGAAAGATCTTTTGCTTTTGTGCCTACCATGTTGTCATTACGAAACAAGTAGTACACGGATCCTTCCACTTTGTTAGTACCACTGCGTGTAACGGTATTCACTCCCGCCCCAACAAAATTACCCTGCCGAACATCAAACGGAGCAACGTTCACTTGAATTTGTTCGATCGCGTCCAATGAGATGGGGGACACTCCCGTACGGTCACCTGGTTGGCCACCCAACCCAAAGGAGTTGTTAAAATAAGACCCGTCAACTGTAATGTTGTTAAGTCGGTTATCTTGGCCCGCAAACGAGCTGCCGCTTGCTTGAGGGGTAAGTCTGGTGAAGTCCCCAATTCGCCTCGATATAGTTGGTAGCGAGTTAATGTTGTCTCTGCTCACTGACGTGGCTGCACCTGTGCGATCAGAGCTAAATACATCCGACCTCGCTGCAGTTACCACAATCTCACTTAACTCCGTGCCGACTTCGGTCAACGAGAAATTCAGGTTCGCTGCCACACCAAGAGTAAGGTTGATATTTTCCACCTTTGAATCTTGATAACCAACAAAGGTTGCAGTGACCGTATACGGTCCTCCAACACGCATACCCGGAATTGTAAAGCGACCGTCAGGTAGTGTTGCTACTCCATAACGCGTTCCTGAAGGCTCATGGACTGCCACCACGTTGGCACCAGGTAACGGCTCGCCCTTGGAGTCCTTCACCGCGCCGCTCATACTCGAGGTCGTTACCCCCTGCGCCCACAGTCCGCTGACCGTGAGGCCGAAGGCAGCCGCGATTAGTAAAATTTTCCTCATAATTTGGATGTTTTAGTTTGGAAATTGACGCGCAAAAATATCCCTTTTTTTCCCGTACCGGCCTCCGCCTCTTTTAATTCTTTCGCACATTTTATTAACAAAAACATAACCGCCCTGCCGCTGGTAAATTCCTTTTTGCAACTCCTTCTAAAAATCAATTACTTACCCGCTTTCGCCAAAACGTTACTTTAAAACCTACCCATGAAGAACCTAACAGTCGTTTTGCTCCTGTCCCTTTTCAGCACCGCTGCCTGGGCGCAAGGCCAACCGCTCTCCTACTACCTGCCTGCCGGTACGTCCTACAATCCCGCCATCCCCACGCCCGCCTCCGTCATCGGGCACGAGGTGGCCGAGTGGCATGTGACCCACGACCGGCTGGTCAATTATATGTATGCGCTGGATCGCGCCAGCGACCGCATCACCATCACCGAAACCGGTAAAACCCACGAGGGCCGCCCCCTGTTGTTGCTCACCATCACCTCACCGGCCAACCACCAAAACATCGAAAAGCTCCGCACCGAACACCTTAAGCTCACCGATCCCACCCAGTCGGCCGGCTTGGACGTGGCCACCATGCCCGCAGTCTTTTACGTGGGCTTCAGTATCCATGGCAACGAAGCGAGCGGTGTCAATGCCGGGCTCCTGACGGCCTATCATCTGGCAGCCGCCCAGGGCAAAGAGATCGACCTGGCGCTGGCCAACACGATTATCCTGCTTGATCCCTGCTACAATCCCGATGGGGTGCAACGCTTTTCCAGTTGGGTCAACTCGCGCAAAAGCAAGGTAGTCTCGGCCGACCCCAACGATAACGAACACAATGAACCCTGGCCGGGCGGCCGCTTTAACCACTATTGGTTCGACTTAAACCGCGATTGGCTGGTGGCGCAACACCCCGAGTCACAAGCACGGGCCGTCAGCTTTCATCGGTGGAAACCAAACGTACTTACCGACCATCACGAAATGGGCACCAACGCCACCTTCTTTTTTCAACCCGGTGTGCCCTCGCGCATGCATCCACTCACGCCTGAAAAAAACCTGGAGCTGACGCGGAAAATCGGCACCTACCACGCCAAGGCCCTGGATCAAATCGGCTCGCTCTACTACACGCAGGAAGGCTTTGACGACTTTTACTACGGCAAGGGATCTACCTTCCCGGATGTGCAAGGCGCCATCGGTATCCTGTTCGAACAGGGCAGCTCGCGTGGTCATCTGCAAGAGAGCATCAACGGCCCGCTTACGTTTGCCTTCACCGTCCGCAACCAGTTTGTCACCTCGCTCAGTTCGCTGCAAGCGGTGGTGGATATGCGCACCGAGTTGCTGACGTATCAGCGCGACTTTTATAAAAACAGCGTGACGGACGCGGCCAAGGATCCTGTTAAAGCCTATGTGATCGGCAGCAAAGACAAGGCGGCCACCCATCACTTTGTAGAGATGGTGAGGCGGCACCAGGTGGATGTGTACATCCATAAAACCGCCTCCGTCAACGGCAAGCCGGTGGAGGTAGCCTATACTATTCCCCTCAACCAACCACAATACCGGCTGATCAAAGGCATGTTTGACAAGCGTACTGTTTTCAAAGACAGTTTGTTCTATGACATCTCCAGTTGGACGTTGCCGCTGGCATTTGGGTTGGAGTATGAAGAGGCAAAAGCGTTGCCACCCTTGGGCGAAAAGATATCCACCTTACCCTTTCCGACCGGTAAAAAAATCGGCAGTGGCACATATGCCTATTTGATCGAGCCATACGGATACTATACTCCGCGCGCCTTGTATCGCTTGCTGAACCAAGGGTATAAGGTGAAGGTTGCCTCCGACCCTTTTGTTTCGGACGGCCGGAAGTTTGACCGCGGCACGTGGCTCATCGCCAGCGCCAACCAAACCAAAACGCAGGAACAACTTCAAGAGGCGCTCCAGCAGGTGATGAGTGAAGACGGACTGGACGTGTACGCCACCGCCACGGGATTGGACTATGTGGGTGTGAGTTTGGGCAGTAGTTCCTTTTTGCCGGTGCGCAAACCGGAAATCGCCATGCTGGTAGAAGGAGGCGTGTCGGCCACGGATGTAGGCGAACTGTGGCACATGCTGGATGTGCGTTACCGAATCCCCGTTACACTCATGCCCATCCACGTGTTCAACACGGCTTCGATCAGCCGCTACAACACGTTGATCATGGCGGAAGGATCTTACAACCTGTTGCCCGAGGCCACCAAAGAAAAACTAAAAGCGTGGGTACAAGCCGGAGGCGTGGTCATCGGCTTCGAAGGGGCAGTGAGCTGGCTGCACAACGCGGGCCTTGGCAAGTTTGACATGAAAACCGGCACCCCCGACAAAGACAAGAAAGAGCCGGCCAGACCCAAGCCGTATGCAGACATCGAAGAAACCCGCGGGGCCCAGGTAACAAGTGGAGCCATCTTTGAAGCGCAAGCCGATTTGACCCACCCACTGATGTATGGATACACCACCGCAAAACTTCCGATGTTCAAACCCAACAACCTGTTCATGGAAAAGGCGGCAGGTGCTTTTGCCAATCCGTTAGTCTATGGAGCCAATCCGTTGATCAGCGGCTATATCTCAAAGCCCAACTACGAGCGCATGAAGAACACGGCCCTGGTGGGTGTGAGCGCAGTGGGCCGGGGACGTGTGATCGGCTTTACCGAAAATCTGGCCTTCCGCGGGTTCTGGTTGGGGTCGAACAAAATGGTGATGAATGCGATCTTCTATGGCTCCCTGGTGAATGCCGAGGCATGTCGATAGATCGTTTACTTTTTCGAATCAAGCGAGGCCCGGTGCCTGCCGGCTTCGCTTGATTTTTGGATATCATTTCGATTCATTTGTTAGGCTATCGGACTTGTACATGCACAAATTGAGTTAATCAACGGGGAAGACCTCGCGCTGGCTCGAAATGGTTTTATCCGCCCGGAAGATGTCAAGCGCATCACCATGAACGCCCTGGTTGACTCAGGATCCTACATGCCGGCCATCAACGAAGTCATACAAGCACAGTTGCAGTTGCCCGTGGTGGAAAAACGCAAGGCCCTGTTGGCCAATGGCCATGTGGTGGAGTGCGATGTGGTTTCGCCCATCGAAATCCGATTCAAAAACCGGAGGAGTTCGGGCACTGCGTTGGTATTGCCGGGCCAGGCCGAGCCGTGGTTGGGCGCCATCCCATCGAAGACATGGATGTGATCATCCACCCCCTGCGGCAGGAACTGATCGTGAATCCGAAGCATCCCAATTTTGTTGAGATGAGTTTGAAGTGAAAGCAAGAAAGTAAATAAAAAATGCGACCAGTGGTCGCATTTTTTTTCGTAGCGGGGGCAAGACTCGAACTTGCGGCCTTTGGGTTATGAGCCCAACGAGCTACCAACTGCTCCACCCCGCGATTTGTGAGTGCAAAAGTAACGGTTGAACCGAGAAAAAACAAATAATGCCTAAATTTCAGTTTTTGATAGCCGCATGCTCCGCGTGTTTTGTTTGGTCTGCTTTCTTGCGATGACTGCGCGCCTGGCCGCTCAGTCCTCGCCCAATACCGTACTGAACCAACAGTTGAAGAGCTACGAAGCCAAATTCAAAAACCTGATGGGCAGCCGCGGTTTACAGTATGAGGCGGGCGAAGTCAATCAAACCAACCTGGTGGACATCATTGGAAGCTACTGCACCCAAACCACGGGCGATAAAAACAATGACCTCGCACTGCTCTTTTATCACTTCGAAAACGACACGCTTTTCCACTGGGTCATCGATGCCACAGGCGTGCGTGCACGCACTCAACTGCCCGTAACAGTCGACTCGCTCCTGGCGCTTGAAAACACCGTTAAATTCAACATCTATAGTGACAACCGGTTTGGCGATTTGCTGGACGATGTGCGCGGGCAATACCAGGCCACCGAAAAAAAATATCGCCTTCGAAGCAAAGAAACGGTACCGCTCCTCTCCCGCATTCTCCTGCCCGCGCCCGTGGCTTCCGTACTCGCCACCAAAAAATACCTGGTCATTTTACCTATCCTCAACCTCTCCAGTTTCCCATTTGGCATGTTGCGGCCGTGGGCGTCAAAAAAAACACTCATCGAGCAGCTCTCCTTTTCCTTTGCCCATAACTTCACTCAGTTTTTCAAAGAAGCTGATCCGGGGGGCATGGCGCAGAATTACCGCGTCACCTCCAGTGCGGCCATCTTTACACCGCACCAGGCGTTGATTGTCGGCAACCCGCTATTTGCCGATGCCTGTACTGCGCACCTTCGCCCTCTGCCCGGTGCCGAGGAGGAGGCGCATGCCGTGGCCGCCACCTTGGGCACTACGGCTATGACAGGCGCGCAAGTAAACCTGTCGCAAACCGTGGCGAAGATGAAGCAGAGCAACTTCATCTACCTGGCTACGCACGGATGGGCTGATGCCGTGAGCCCCTTGGACAAAAGCTACCTGGCCTTGTATGACTCGGGCGGTTGCGGCCGTCTTACACCGCGACAGGTGCAGTCGTATAGGCTGCGCAACGAACCGCTCGTGTTTCTGAGCGCCTGCCAATCCGGGTTGGGAAGCGTGCACGAAGCAGGCATTATTGGCTTGGCGCGTGGCTTTCTGAAGGCGGGCGCACAGTCGGTCACCATGAGCCTGTGGAACGTAGACGATGCCCAGACGGCCGTGCTCATGCGGCTGTACCTGGAAGAACTGCAAAAGCCCCACTTCTTCTTTCCGGCCGAACACTGGCGCCAGGCCGTATTGCGCTACCGAAAGCAATACGAAGACGACCCCATGTACTGGGCCGCCTTTCAAAACTTCGGAGTACCCTTCCGCCTGCTGGCCCCCACCCATTTACAACCGTAGCGTTATGAATCAACACAAAGCCGGCTTCGTCAGCATCGTGGGCAAACCCAACGTGGGCAAGTCTACCCTCATGAACAAACTGGTAGGCGAAAACCTCTCCATCATCACCGCCAAAGCCCAAACCACCCGCCACCGCATCATGGGCATCCTCAATGGCAGTGACTTTCAAATTGTGTACTCCGACACCCCGGGTGTGCTGGAGCCCAAGTACCAACTGCACCAGGCCATGATGAACTATGTAAAGGTTTCCCTGGAAGATGCCGATGTGATTTTGATGCTGGTGGAATGGGGTGAGAAGTTTGACGAACAACTGCACCGGCCGATTGTGCAAACCAAAACACCCCTCTTGCTGGTCATCAATAAGATTGACCTGGGGCGCAACAGTGAGTGGGAAGCCAAGCGAACCTACTGGCAACAAGCGATTCAACCCCAAGCCATCATCGGCACCAGCGCACAAACGGGCAAAAATGTAGATAAACTGTTGCCCCTCATTCTTGAACTCCTTCCGGTACACCCTGGCTATTATGGAAAGGATGAACTGACCGACCGCAGCGAACGTTTTTTTGCCTCCGAGATCATCCGCGAAAAAATCTTTACCAATTATTCCCAGGAGATCCCCTACAGTGCCGAGGTGGGCATTGAAGAGTTCAAGGACGAAGCGGCTATTTTGCGCATTCGCGCAGTGATCTATGTTGAGCGAGACTCACAAAAGGGTATCCTGATTGGCAAAGGCGGCACTGCGTTAAAGAAAGTAGGCACTGAGGCCCGGGTTGATTTGGAAAAGTTTTTCCAAAAGAAAGTCTTTCTGGAAACCCGCGTAAAAGTGGCCGAAGATTGGCGCAAACATCAACTCAAAATACGGCAGTTTGGTTACGACCGCTGATGCGCCCGCGGGAGCGTTCGTCAACTTATCCGTACCTTTGCACATCTTTTTTTGAACCATGGCAAATGTAGTGGCCATCGTGGGCCGCCCCAATGTTGGCAAATCGACCTTTTTCAACCGCCTGATCGAGCAGCGCCAGGCCATCATGGATGACATGCCGGGCGTTACGCGCGATCGCCACTATGGCTATGCCGAATGGACAGGCAAGTTTTTCACCGTCATTGATACCGGTGGCTATGTGACAGGCTCTGACGATAAGTTTGAATCACAGATTCGAAAGCAGGTGGAACTGGCGCTGGAAGAGTGTACCGCGGTCATCTTTATGCTCGATTGTCAAGATGGCCTGACGGGTTACGACAAGGAGTTTGCCAAGGTCATCCGTAGAAGTAAAAAGCCGGTCTTTCTGGCGGCCAATAAAGCGGACACTCCGTCCAAGTCGATGTTGGCCTCTGAGTTTTATGAATTGGGGATGGGCGAGGTGTTTCCGATCTCGGCCGAAAATGGCGGGGGCACTGGCGAACTGCTGGATGAATTGGTGAAAGTATTTCCCAGCGAAGGCGTGGAAGACCCCGATGCAGGCATCCCCCGCATCGCCATTCTGGGGCGCCCCAACGTGGGCAAGTCATCGTTCCTGAACGTGCTCATCGGCAAAGAGCGGAGCATCGTGACGGACGAGGCAGGCACTACGCGCGATGCCATCCATACGCGCTACAAAATGTTTGGCAATGATTTTATCCTGATCGACACCGCGGGGATCCGAAAAAAAAGCAAAGTGACCAACGATGTGGAGTTTTACTCCGTGCTGCGCTCACTGCGGGCGTTGGAAGAATGCGATGTGTGCATTTTTGTGGTGGACGCCACCCGCGGGCTGGAGTCGCAGGACATCAACCTCATCAGCCTGGCGCAAAAGCAAAGCAAGGGGATGGTCATCATGGTGAACAAGTGGGACCTGGTGGAAAAAGACGGCAAAACGGCCGACAAGATGAAAAAGGAGATGTTGGAGAAGATGGCGCCTATTGACTACGTGCCCATCATCTTTGCCTCGGTGATCGAGAAACAACGCATCTTTCAGGTGGTGGAAAAGGCCGTTCAGGTGTATCACAACAAGACCAAGAAAGTGGCGACCAGCGAACTCAATGACGCACTGCTGCCGGAGATCGCGCACTACCCACCTCCGGCCATCAAGGGCAAGATGATCCAGATCAAATACATCACGCAGGTGGGGGCGAAAAGTCCGACCATCGCCTTTTTTTGTAACCTGCCCCAGTACATCCAGGAGTCGTACACCCGCTTTTTGGAGAACCGCCTGCGCGAGAAGTTTGACTTTGAGGGGGTGCCCATCCGGCTCTTTTTCCGCAAGAAATAATTTGGCAAACGATTGCTGCGGCCTAATGAATGGTAGGTGCGGGTTAGAATAAGGCCCAATTTTCGGAAAATGACCGGTTTTTTGGCAGGGTGTTACTAAAATTTGAACCCAAACTCCTATATTTGCACCCAAATTTTAAATAACCTGTAAACCATGAAAAAACTGTTCGCATTTGTATTGGTATGCGGCTTTGCATTGGCTGTGGTTTCTTGCGGTGCCAAGAAATCAGTAGAAGATGCGGCTAAAGCTGTTGAAGATTCAATCCGCAAGGTTGACTCGATTGCTAAAGTAGAAGCCGAAGCAGCCCTTGCCAAGTTCAAGGCTGACTCAGCTCGCGTAGCTGATTCGCTGGCTAACTTAGTGAAGTAATCACTAACGTTAACACCATTCCCGGGAAGGCTTTAGGAGTTCTAAAGCCTTTTTTTATTGGGCGTTTTTCGGCCAGTTTGGAGAATTGAAAATCTGTACTACTTTTGCAGTCCCCAATAAAAAGGGAGCTTAGCTCAGCGGGTTCAGAGCATTCCGCTCAGGCGGAAGGGTCGGAACGAAAGAGCAAAAATAATTGGGAGCTTAGCTCAGCTGGTTCAGAGCATCTGCCTTACAAGCAGAGGGTCGGGGGTTCGAACCCCTCAGCTCCCACCAACGCCTCGGATACTTTTCGAGGCTTTTTTATGGCGTTCGCTTTCTACATCCTACACTCCCGATCTGCCAATCGCTATTACATCGGACACTCGCCTACGCCCGCGAGCGGCAGGTGAAGGCATGGAAAAGCAAAAAAAGAATT
>CAZGFJ010000010.1:0-134933 GCA_964524935.1 uncultured Ohtaekwangia sp. | reverse complement strand
CCCAACGCCTCAGGGGTTTTTTATTTAACCCCAAAACACACTCGCGTACGAGGTTTTGCTTTTAACTTAGATCAAAAGCCCCAAAAGGGCTTTTTTTGGTTTTGATCGTCTACAAAGCAATATGTTGCAACGCCCCGAGGGGCTACCGCCCAGCCTTCTTATCTTTGTCACTTCCCCCAAGTTGATGATTGTTCTTCTTTGGTTTGTTATCGCAGCCTTCTCCGTTTGGGTGCTCTATTGGGCAGTATTTTTTATAGGCGTGTCGTCACCAAGGCACGCTCCTGCCGCACGTTCGTCCACGCCCGAACCACACGGAGTATCGGTTTTGGTGTGCGCGCACGATGACGAGATGAATCTTCGTACTTTGGTGCCCTTGCTGCTTCAACAAGACTACCCGCTGTATGAAATCATCGTGGTTGAAGACAGGTGCAACGATGGCACGTATGACTACCTGCTCGAGTTGACAGCGGCTGAACCAAAGATTAAAATGGTTCGCGTGGTGGTGAAACCCGATCATATCAACGGGAAAAAATTTGCTATTACGCTTGGGATCAAAGCTGCAAGATTTGATTGGGTGCTTTTGACCGATGCTGACTGCCGGCCCGGTCGCGAGTGGGTGAAAAAGATGGCCGAAGGCATGACTCCGCCTGCCCAACTTGTGTTGGGGTACTCGCCTTATCAACGCAAAAACGGCTTACTCAATTCCTTTATCCGCTTCGAAACCATTTTGACGGGAATTCAGATGATGGGCTTGGCCAATACCAGATGGCCGTACATGGGCGTGGGCCGGAACTTGGCTTATACAAGGAAACTGTTTTTGGAAACCAAGGGATTTAATGATCACCTGGCGGTGACCGGTGGTGATGACGACCTTTTCGTAAATAAGCACGCCCGGCATGTGCGCGTGGCTACCGTGCTGGCCCCGGAAGCGTCCGTACCGTCTGTCCCCAAGGATTCATGGTTGGCTTTTTTGCTCCAAAAGACGCGGCATCTGTCGGCCGGCAAGCACTATCGGGTGGCCGACAAAGTAGTTTTGGGATTGTTCCAACTGGCGTCTTTTTCGAGTTTATGGGGTGGGGCGGCTTTGTTGCTCACCCCGCTTTGGGCCTATGGCCTGGGACTGCTGCTGACACGGTGGTTGCTGATGGCTGGCACACTATTGTCGTTTGAAAAGCGAACGGCTGACGCACCCGTTTGGTGGCAACTGCCCCTGTTAGATTTTATTTATTCGTTTTACTACCTTGTCACATCTCTTCGGGCGGTGGCCACCCAAAAAGTACGATGGAAGAACTAGAAGAAGGCAGGTTTTCGAGCAAAGCAATCGAGGATTTTAAGTTGATTGACATGGCCGTGGGGGGCGATGACAAGGCGTATGCCAAGTTGTTGCAACGGTACAAGCGCCCCGTATACCACATGATTTTGCGGATGGTTCGGAACGTGGACGATGCCGAGGACTTGACGATTGAATCGTTTGCCAAGGCGTTCCGCAGTTTACACCGGTTTAAAAAAGACTTTACGTTTAGTACCTGGCTTTTTCGAATAGCCACCAACAACACGATCGACTTTATCCGGAAAAAGAAGCTCAATACCCTGAGTATTGAAAATACCTATACCGATGACGATGGGCAATCTGTGTCGCTTGATGTGGAAGATGTCAATCCGGATCCCCAAGAAGAGACCATTCGCGCCCAAAAGGAAGAGCTGATACAGGTGTTTGTAAATATGCTCCCCGGCAAGTACCAAAAACTCGTTCGACTTCGTTACTTTCATGAACTATCGTATGAAGAGATAGCGGAAGAATTGGAGGCTCCTTTGGGCACCGTGAAAGCGCAATTGCACCGTGCCCGCGAACTCATGTACGATCTCATCAAAAACAAGAAAGAGCACATCTAGGTTGTTTGATCCATGGATTCTATCCACGTGCTTGAGCGGTATTTCCCACTTTCTGAAAAGCAACGCGCGCAATACAAACAGTTGGGGCCTTTGTATGCCGAGTGGAATACGAAGATCAACGTGATTTCCCGTAAGGATATTGACAATATTTACACCCATCATATTCTTCATTCGATGGGGATCGCCAAAGTTCAGTCTTTCAAGTCAGGGGCGCAGATTTTAGATGTTGGAACGGGCGGTGGGTTTCCCGGTATACCCCTGGCTATTTTATTTCCGGAAACGGAGTTTTACCTCATAGATTCTATTGGAAAGAAAATTACGGTTGTCAACGAAATAGCTAAGACGCTCGGACTGAAAAATGTGCGGGCGGATCACCTGCGGGCGGAAACGGCCAAGGGTAAATATGATTTTGTGGTAAGCCGGGCCGTTACCCGCATGAAGGAGTTTTACGAATGGGTGGCCAATAAGATCAAAACGACTTCGTTCCACGAGTTGGACAATGGTATCCTGTATCTGAAGGGAGGCGACCTGAGCGAGGAAATGAACGAATTGAAGCGGCCGTACCGTGTGGTGGATCTGACCGATTTTTTTGAAGAGCCCTTCTTCGACACCAAGAAGGTCGTGCACGTGCCATTTTGAAATATGGAAACTGTTGGTTAATTATGCTGTGGTAAGTCCATGAAACGCCCCGTTGCCTTTTTTTTGACTTTTGTTGTCCTGCTGAATTCGGCCGGGTACTATGGCATTCTGGTGTTGTTTCGGCATCAGACCAGAGTTTCGTTGAGCGAACAGTTGGACAATGAAGCACGCGACCGCAGTCAGGAAGTTATTTTTGAGGTACCCATCTCGATGCCGTATGCTCCGGATCAAACGGAATTTGTTCGTGTAGACGGGGAGTTTGTACATGAGGGTCAAATCTACCACATCGTGGAGCAGAAATATGCACGTGATGTATTGTACATCGTTTGTGTGAAAGACCACAAAAGTGCCGATCTGGAAATGGCTCTGGCCGATTATGTGAAGTCGTTTACCGACCAGCGAGGAGATGCACAGAAGCAGTCCAAATCCGTGTTCAGCTTTTCGTTTGTCAAAGAGTATATCAATCTGGATTATTTGTCATCTCAACCCACGGCTGGTTGGGCGTTGCCGCTCATCCGTGCGCAAGAGTCCACACAAGGTCTGCGCAGTTTGCTTAAGTGCGTGGCTACGCCACCCCCTCGGTACTAATCAATCTTTTCGTTGTTGATGGTCTCGCGTTCTTTGTAGCGATCCATCCCTCTGTACGGTTCCGCCCGTGGCGTAACTCATCTTTCACTGATTTGTAAAAATTTATGATGCGTAAAATTCTATTGCTGTGTGCAATGGCGGCTACCAGCCTTGCGACAGCGCAAACTCTATCAGATGGGCTCATGATGCCCAAGAATGACTTTTGTACCGGTGTGCTCTACAGCCATGACCGATGGACCAACTACTGGGAGGGTACGTTGAAGCGCGATAACGGAAACATTGGGTCGGTGACCACACAAATGATTACCTGGGTGGGTAACTATGGTATCACCGACAAGATCAACGCGATTGCCATGGTGCCGTATGTTAAAACCGAAGCAAGTCAGGGGACGATGCAGGGGATGAATGGCTTGCAAGACCTAACCTTGGGGGTGAAGTATCAGGCCCTCTCGGCCCCGCTGGGTAGGGGTACGCTGCGCGGGTTTGTGGCCGGGCTGATTTCAACCCCGCTTACCGATTATACCCCTGATTTTTTACCGCTTTCGATCGGACTGGCGTCTACCAACGTGGGTGGCCGGGCAACCGTCAGTTATACGTGGGAGAAGGGCTTCTATATGAACGTTTCGACCGGGTATACATGGCGCAGCAACGTAACGCTGGACCGGCCCTCATACTTCACCGATGGCGAAATCTATTTCACCAGCGAGGTGCAGATGCCAAATGTGTTCGATTACAATTTGGATGCAGGGTATTGGCATAACGGACTTCAAGTAGTGGTCACCTATCAACAGCAAAACGTGTTGGGCGGGGGCGATATCCGCAGGCAAGACATGCCGTTTGTCTCCAATCGCATGAACTTTTCGCGTGTAGGCGCCCTGGTTATGTATTATTTACCTTTTGCCAAAAATCTGGCTGTGCGCGCGATGGTCAATCAAACCATCGCGGGTCGCAATGTAGGCGAGTCCACCACACTGCTGGGGGGCTTTTTGTACACCCTTCACTTTGGAGCAAACAAAAAAACGACCGAATAAATCTGCACATGATATCTGATTTGCTCATTATGAAATCAAAACGATACGTTCTCATTGCCCTTGTGTGCTTGCTCACCCTTTCGATCAGTTGCGATAAAGAGGTAGACGGCATGGAAGAACTCCCTGCCTTGCGTCCTGCCTCTACCGATCTAACGGCAGGCAACTGGCAACTGGTTCTGCTGACAAGCCCTTTGCAAGTGACCTTGCCCGCCCCGGCAGCGATTAATGCGGCCTCGTATCAGTCTGAATTGGCAGCCATTAAAGATGCTCAAGGTAAACTTACCGAAGCTCAACGTGCCACCATCCAATATTGGAGTGCAGGCGGCACGTTACGCTGGAATCAAATCCTGCGAAAACTGGTGGCTCGCTACAATTTACCTCCCTCGCCCAATGCCGATGGCACCTATCCGACTCCGGATGCGGAAAATCCATTCGGCAATCCGGAATTTCCGTTTGCCAACCCGCCTTACTCGGCAAGAGCCTATAGCTATGTTTCGGTAGCGCAGTACGATGCCTTGAAAGCCGCCTGGTTTTACAAATTCTCATTCAACCGCCCGGCACCCTATGCGGTTGATAATGAAGTGAAGGCGTTAGTACCCACATCGGACTTGCCTGCGTATCCTTCGGAAGATGCGGTGCTATCGGGCGTGACGGCCGAGATGCTGAAGATCCTGTTCCCCGCTGCCGTGGAAGAGATTACGCTGCTGGCAGCCGACCAGCGCAATGCAGCTATTTGGTCGGGTAAGGCATCGTACAGCGATGTCTCTGCGGGGCTCGCTTTGGGAAAGGCCGTAGCCACGGTGTTCACCGCCAACAGCACGGGCGTCTTTACCATTCCTGGCTCGGCCGGGGCATCCACCACCACCCTTACGCTAAACCTGGCCACGCGGGGGCGGTTTCGCACAGACGGCATGGGCGCAGCCATCGGGACGCCCGCGCTTTGGAGGGAACTGCAAGACAGTGTCGGTTTTGGGGATTTCTACAAGACCAACCAACAGCCGTGGGTCAGCCTGGAAATACCTGCGCGCCCACCCATGTTGCCCAACTTTGGAAAGGTGGCCGCCTGGCTGATCACGCCTGCACAACTGGTGGCCGAGCGTCCGGCACCACCCCCGTCCACTGCCTCGGCAGAGATGGCGCGTGAACTGGCGGAAGTCAAGTCGTTTACGGAAAATGCCACCCGCGAGCGCATGGCCATCGTGCACAAGTGGGCGGATGGCGTGGGCACGTACACGCCTCCGGGGCATTGGAATGATATAGCGGCCGAATACATTGCCAGGGCTAACATGAGCGAAGTGCGCGCGGCCCGTGCGTTTGCCTTGCTCAACATGGCCTTGCACAACGCAGGGGTGGGTTGTTGGGAAACCAAGTATCACTACTTTAACCCGCGGCCTTCGCAACTGGACCCGTCTATAAAGACACTGACAGGCGTTCCGAACTTTCCTTCGTACACCTCGGGGCACTCTACGTTTTCCGGGGCTGCCTCAAGCGTGTTGTCTTACCTGTTTCCGGAGGCTACTTCCTTTTTTGAGCGTGAGGCCAATGAGGCTTCTCTTTCGCGATTGTATGGCGGCATTCACTATCGAAGCGATTGTGAGGCGGGCTTGGCGCACGGCCAGCGGTTAGCAACATATACCATCAATTTTGCATTGGCTGACGGAGCTGATGACTAGCGATACTGTTTAAGTTTAATTGTTGTTGTTTGGAAGGCGGGGGTGGGGACCTCCGCTTTCTTTTTTTATCCAAGGTGCCCGATGTACCAACCCCCGGCCGTAGCGGCCAGGCAGACGATCAGGCTGGCGATCATATAAGCGATGGCGGTGACGGTTTCGCCACGTTGAATCAACCCGAAGGTTTCCTGGCTAAAGCTGCTAAACGTACTGAATCCGCCACAGAAGCCGGCTGTCCAAAACAATTGCGCGGCTACGGAAAACGACTGACGCTGGTCAATCCAGCCGATAAGCCAACCCAAAATAAAGCAGGCAACCAAATTCACCGAGAATGTTCCCCATGGAAAAAGTCCGCTCCACTGGGCCAGCCAACGATTGGCCAGAAAGCGAGTGCCGCTTCCCAGCGCACCCCCAAGCATTACCCAGAGCAGCTGTTTCATAGCTTTATAACCTTCCAGGTTTTGCCGTCCACTATTTTAATAAGATACTGGCCCCGTGGCCAGTCCGTTGTGACAAGGGTCTTACCCGGGGAGCCAGCACTGTGCGCCACGCGTTGACCCAAGACCGTGTATACAGCCCATCCATGGTTTGTTGAAATCGTGAGTTGATCCGTGAATGGATTCGGAAATACTTCGTTCGAGGGTTCAGCCGGGAATCCCGTTACAAGGGTGGTAAAGAGTTGGGTTGAGGGGATGGCCTGGTTAGGGATGCCCAGGTAGCTCCAAAAAAGCCTCGCCTCTGCCTCGCCTCCCATTTCCATGTAGTCCATTTGCAGCGGGTAGCGTCCGGCCGTGAGTGCGATGGAGGCGCGCCACTCTGTTGCAGGCTGAGGTATCCATTTATCGATCAATAGCTGATTGTTCACCCATAAGCGAACGCCATCATCCGTTCGTGTCGTAAAGGTGTAATTGGCCGTGACGGGCACCAACACTTCGCCTGCCCATCGTACCACAAAATTGTCGGGCGTTATTTCGGGGGCGGGTCTTCCGCCCATCCAATTGAAATTGATGGTGGGATCCAGGCGCACCAGGTCGGGCGTGTCATCGAATCTTTGAGTCATGCTGTTGTAGTAGAAGCCTGTTAACCCTTCGCCATTGCCAGTAGCCACAGAGGAAAATTGTGCCGTGTATGTCCGGTTGACGGGCTCTACATTGAATGTGGACGTTCGCGGCAGCGAAGCGTCTGTCCAGCCGCTGTACAAGTACGTGGTTCCACCGGTGACTTGTATAATGGGTGCCTCCAATGTGCGTGTGGTGCCCACCACCGCGGTGATGGTGGCAGGTGTTTGAATGGGTTGTCCATCCAGATTGATTTGAAGGCCGGCCGGTTGTGTGATGAGTGTGATGCTGGCTTTTTGTGGCTGAACATCTACCCAGGTCGTTTGAGTGAGTCCCTGGCTATCGGTAGCGGTCAGATACACACGAAAAAAAACATTGGATGATGTTTCGCCTATGCGAGGAACTTCATACTGGCCGGTGTTGCCGCTGGTGGGCGCCATGCCCGGGTGCGTGTGCGTATCGTGGTGGAAGTCGATTTTCCACGTGAGCTGGCTGGCGGCCAGGGCGCCATCTTCGGCATCGGTGGCGGAGCCGGCTAAAGCAATTGATTCTCCGGCCCGGTAGGTGCTTCCGCTGGTGGGAGACGTGATGATGGGCACAGGTCGTGTGTTAGTGGTTACTGACAGTAGTGCCTTGTTGCTCGTGACACTCCCTTGTCCGTTGGTTATCCGACAGCGAAAGCGTTTTTGGTCATCGGCTAATGCTGCGGACGAAAGTATGTAGGTGGGCTGCGTGGCTCCTGCAATATCCATACCCTCGCGTTGCCATTGGTACTGGAGAGGCGCAGCTCCGATGGCCGTTACACTGAACCGAGCCTCTTCACCCACGGACACCAGCTGCGGTTGGGGCTGTACGGAGATGAAAGGAGCACCCGAACCGGTATAATTGACCTTCCAAAGCGATCCATCGTTTGAGCTTGTGTTATCGCCTTGTGATCCTCCCCCCACACCCGCGCGTGCCAGGTAATACATGGAGCCGTCCGCGGCCACGCGTATGGCGATGGCTCGGTTGACATTGGTCGCGAAGCCGCTGGCCATGCCGGTGGTCACATCCAGCGCGCGAATGTACCCGTTGCAATAATCGGCATAGAAGAACCTGCCCACATAGCTGGCGGGAAACTGTTGTGTGGCAGGGTTGTAAAAAGCAGCTCCCACAATAGCGCACCCATCGCTGTGCGCATAGGCAAACAACGGATCCTGGTAGTTGGCAGGTGCGGGTTGCGTAGTACGCCTGCCCTCAATACCTGGCCATCCGTAGTTTTTTCCACTCGTTACATCGTTTATTTCCTCCCACTGAGAACCTCCCACATCGCCCACGAAAATGCGACCGGTGCCGGGTTGAATATCCATGCTATACGGATTGCGAAATCCCAACGCAAAAATAGTTTTATTGATCCCGGTAAAAGTGTTGTCATTCACAAAAGGATTGTCGGTGGGGATCAGGTCGGTTGGGTTGGTGTTCAGGCGCAGCACCTTTCCGAGCAGGCTGCCTTTGTCTTGAGAGGCGTTTGCATTACCGCCATCGCCCACGCCTACATAAAGTTTCCCATCGATTCCAAAAGCCATCGAACCTGCATTGTGAACCGTTCCCGGCATTTCGTTCAGTGTGATCAACATTACTTCGCTGCCCGGCACTGTGGCATTTCCGTTGGCGGTGAACCGGCTGATGCGATTTCGGTTTTGCCCCGGCACGGTGTAGTACACATAGTAGTAGTGATTCATCTCAAAATGCGGATCGAGTACCATATGGCCCAATCCACGTTCGTTGAAGTTGTCCACAGCCAACGTCAAAAAAGGGGCGGCCAGCAATGTGTTGTTTTCCACGATGAGAATCTGGCCGCTCTTGATGGTGATAAACACGCGCCCATCGGGCGCCAGTACAATATCCGTGGGATCTAAATCGCGCGCGATCAAAGCCTCCACAAATCCGGCCGGCAGGTTGGCTGCCTGTGCATGCGGCACGTTGCAAGCTATCACTACCAACACGATCCAAACAATCGTCTTCATATGGATCAACAATACGAAAATTTTTCGTGATCTCATGCCTTGTACGAATGAACAGGAGCCTTAGTCACGGAGGGCAGCCTGTTCTTCGTTTTTCAGCGGCATGGTGTTGAGGAACGAAAGGCGCGAGGGCCGATAGAGCAACAGAAGAATCCCCGCCACCCCGGTCAGGAGCAAAAGACTTTGATCGCCAGTCAGCAGTGACATCACCGCAGCTGTCAGGCCGCCCAGTTCAAACAATGCACTTCGTACAATGATGGCCATCCGGTAGGTTTGCAGTTTGTCATTCAACGTGGCCGATAATGAACGTCTGATCAAACGCGGAAACATCAAAAAGCCCGCGCCTGTTGTGGCGGACATAACCGCCAGCGCGATGTATCGCGCGGTCGATGCCATGGGTTGACTCACGTCTTCGGGGGCCGTTATCGTCAATACCCCGATACTCAGACACAGCAGTGAGGAAATAAATGCTCCGTGCACGAGCGCGAGCGCAAAAAAAAATGAGCGGATGGTATTAGGTTTTATCTCCATGTTGTGCGATGCGGTTGAGCATGGTGGTGCGAACGCGCTCTTTGAGCTGCGGTATGTCATCAAGTGTTAACCCCTGTGTAGAGATGGGATCGTCTACCAAAATTCGGATTCGGCCGGGTTGTAGAAACAGTTTCTTGGGAGGCATGAGGGTGCCCGCATTCAGCACGACCAACGGCAACAGAGATTGTTGGGTTTCAATGGCAATGCGAAAGGCCCCATCGTGAAAGGGCTGTAGCGGTTCGGTGGTTTTGTTCTGTGTGCCTTCCGGGAAAATCAAGATGGAGATGCCCATTTTGAGTATTTTGATGAGTTTGTCAATGCTGCGTTTGCGACTTTGAGGGCTGCTGCGATCTACCACTACGCAGGTTACGCTGGTGATCCACCCAAACACAGGAAGCTTCAACAACTCTTTTTTGGCCAACGGCCGGAACTGCCCGCGGATAGTCATGGCAATGCCCGGCAGATCTAAGAAAGATGTGTGATTGCTCACATAGATATACGACTGTCCACGTACGATTTTTTCGCGCCCCCGGATGTCATACCGAATAAAGGTGAGCATGCTGAAGACCCATGACCAGGCCTTCATAAAAAAATAGGTTACCCGCACGGCCCGCGGGCCAAATAACCCGGGAATCAGAATCCCTGGCAGAAAGAGTAACATAAAAACAGTGAACACCAGAAATACCCACACCAGGTAGAGTTTTAACAACATAGTTTTCATGACAAAGGTTGTATGATTTTCAGCGATGACGTAAACGAGCCATAAAAAATCCATCAAAGCCCGCGCTGGGCGGCAGCGTTTGTTGCTCGATGCGTTCGAAAGGGCAATCGGGCAATGCCAGAAAAGCATCCACTTGCTGCTCATTCTCGGAAGGAAGAATAGAGCAGGTGGAATAGACCAACAGCCCGCCCGGCTTTACCATGGTGCTGTACTGCTGAAGGATCTGCTGTTGGGTTTTTCTTACTTGATCCAAAAAAGCAGGCGACAGTTTCCATTTGGCATCGGGGTTGCGTTTCAGCACACCCAGCCCCGAGCAGGGCACATCCAGCAGCACGCGGTCGGCCGTGGCGGCCAGCCGCTTGATGGTTTTTGATGATTCGATCACGCGTGTTTCGATATTGGTAGCCCCGGCTCTGCGTGCGCGCTTTTTCAGTTCCTCCAGCTTCCACGCTTCGGTATCAAGGGCAACGATACGCCCCTTGTTTTCAGTAAGGGCCGCGAGGTGCAACGTTTTTCCTCCACCGCCTGCACAGGCATCAATCACTCGCATGCCGGGGTCCACCTGTAAAAAGGGGGCTATCTTTTGAGAAGCGGCATCTTGCACTTCAAACCACCCATCTTTAAAGGCCTGTCGCGTGAAAATATTTTGGCGTTGTTCCAGCAGCAAGGCATCTGGGTATTCGGCCGGTGTTTGTGTTTCGATGCCATCTTGTTCGCGGAGGTGCCGTTGTAAATCAGCCCTGGAGACTTTGAGCGTGTTGGTACGCAGCACCACCGGGGCGGGCGTGTTTAAGGCGCTCAACTCGCGCGGCCAGGCAGCCTTCAGCTCTTCGCTGCCCAGCGCGTGAAGCCAATCGGGGATGGACTCACGCAACACAACGTTGTCGTGTGCTTCGCGTACTACTTTTTCAAACTGACGCGATCCCAGCCCATAAAATTCAGGCCATGCAGGTGGCTCTTCACCCTTCCACAAACACCACGCTCCAATCAATTTCCAAAAGTCGGTGGGTCCGGCTTGTACCGCGTGCTGAAACAACCGGTACCAGCGCACGATGTCGTAGATGGTCTCAGCAATAAAACGCCTGTCGCGGGCGCCCCACCTGGGGTTTTGCTTCAATATCTTTTCGATCACCTTGTCGGCATAGCGGCTCTCGACAAAAATCTGATGCAAAGCCTCGGCCACGGCTTCGGTCAGGTTCCGGTATAGTTTCACGGGCGCAAGATATTCGATAAGTGGGTGAAATCCCCTTTTTCGTTGGTTGCTTTTGGCCGGTGAGGGCTGTACCTTTCCCTGTTTAAATTTTTGACAAATGAGGTGTTCAAAAATCTTGGTTCCGGTAGTCCTTTTCTTCACGGTTTGGCAGGCACAGGGGCAGGATTGGTTGAGTAAAGCGCTGGGCGAAGAGGGCGTAAAAAAGAAAGCGGCCAATGACTCGGTCGACTTTCAGTTTGCCATGTCGGTGAATGAGAGCTCCGGTTTTTTTGACATTGAGCAAAAAGGCGAGGGGTGGAGCAGGGGTCTTTATTCTTTTCGGGCAGAAACCGACAAGACACTGCAGGAGAAAGCGCGCGAGTCGCTGGAGGTGGGTATCGGGTTTTATCAATGGCGCAAACACCGCTTGGCGGAGTCATCTTTTTTGGAGACCAAGCTCTTTATGGAGACTAATGGCCTGGCGGACGACATCAATTATTTGCGGTGCACGTCCAATCTCGGGTTGGTGTACCTGATTCAGGGAAACACGCAGTTGGCCGAAGAGTATATCCGCTATTCGTTGGAGACCAGCGAAGTTAACCTGGGCAAAGGCAGCCCCGCTTATGCAGCCAACCTGAACAGCCGCGCCAAGCTTGATCAGCTTCTGGGCAAGTACAACGAGGCGGAGAAGCTGTTTGAAGAGGCGGAGCAGGCGGTGGTGAGTGCGTTTGGTGAGAAGTCCATGCAATATGCCATCGTGCTGAATAACCGCGCCATGCTATACCAGGCCATTGGACGATATGACGAAGCCATTTCCATTTTACAAAAGGCCATCAATGTGGTGGAAACGGCCCCGAAAAAATTTTTGGAAGGGAAAAAGTCGTTTGATGCGCGCAGGTTTCAAAGCAACCTGGCGTTGCTCTATCAGTTAAAAGGCGATTTTGCGAAGGCAGAATCTAACTTCCTGGCATTGAAAAAAGTGTTTGAGAGCCGTGGCCAAAGCGCCAACAACGAGTACGCCATTTTGTGTAATCAACTCGCCAGTTTGTATATGCAAATGGGCAAATACGACCAGGTGGAAGCGTTGTTGAAAAAGTCAGAGAAAATCTACAAAAATAAATTTAGCGAAGAGAGTCCGGCCTTTGCCAAAGTTCAGAACGACCTGGGCACTTTTTATCGCGTGCAAATGCGTTTTCCCGAAGCCGAGACCACCTTGCAGAAAGCATTAGGCATTCGCCAGCGCACGCTGGGCGAAAGCCACCCTGATTATGTAAAGTCAGTGGAGAACCTGGGTATCTTGTATTGGAAGAAAGGGGAGTTGGCCAAGGCCTACCCGCTGCTGAAAGAGGCCATGCAAAAGTCGCTGAGTTTTATTCACAGCTATTTTCCACCCATGAGCGAGGCCGAGAAGACAAAATATTGGGATGTGCTCCAGCCGCGTTTTCAGCGATTTTATAATTATGCCATCGAAGCGTGCGCTGCCAACCCCGCGATCCTGGAAGATGTGTACGATTATCAAATAGCCACCAAGGCATTGCTGCTCAATTCCACCAACAAAATCAAAAAATCCATTTTGGCCAGTGGCGACAAGTCGTTGATCAGCGATTATTTGTCGTGGATTGGTCAGAAGGAGATGCTGGCGCGCTATTATGCCTTAAGTAAGGAAGAGCTCACGCAACAGAAAATTGATTTGGCTGCCCTGGAAAAAAAAGCCAACGATATGGAGCGATCGCTATCGGCCCGGTCCGCCGAGTTCTCGCAGGGTTATAGCACCGCTGAAGTCACCTTCAAGCAGGTGAAGGCGCAATTGCTGCCCACGGAGGCACTGGTAGAGGTGATACGCGTTCGGCATTTTGATCAGGACTTTACCGAGGATGCGCGCTACCTCGCGCTGGTGGCCACCAAGGAAAAAGAGCTGCCCGCGGTGGTGATCATGAAAAACGGCAAAGACATGGATACACGATTTGCCAAATTGTACAAAAACATCATTCTTCAACGGTTGGATGACGAAACCTCGTATGATGCTTACTGGGCTGCCATCGATCCGCTGCTGACAGGCAAGAAAACGATCTTTGTTTCGCCCGATGGCGTGTACAATCAAATGAACGTCAATACCCTCAAGCCCACCGAAGGAGACTATCTTGTTAAAAGGTATGACGTGATTGTCATTGGGAACTCCAAAGATTTGATCGCCCTGAAGACGAAAAAACCCGCACGGGCGAAAAAGGATGCCTTTTTATTGGGCTTCCCCGATTATGGGGGCAACGCGGTAGCCCTGCCCGGCACCAAGGTGGAAGTAGAGCAGATCAATAAAATTTTGAAGACCACCGGCTATACCGTGTCGCAACAGACGCAGAAGCAAGCCACCGAGGCCACCGTGAAGACTCAAACGGCTCCGATGCTGATGCACATCGCCACGCATGGTTATTTTTTGGCCGATGCCGACTTGAAAAACGGAGATGCCCTCGGAGTAGACACGGACAATGCAAAGAACAATCCGCTGTTGCGATCAGGCCTGTTGCTGGCGGGCATGCCTTCGCCCACGCAGCAGACTTCGCCTGACCTTCAAAGCAACGACAACGGTATCCTGACCGCCTACGAGGCCATGAACCTGAGCTTGGAGGGCACCGAGTTGGTGGTGCTGAGCGCTTGCGAGACCGGTTTGGGTGATGTGCGTGCGGGCGAGGGTGTGTATGGCCTCCAGCGTGCCTTTGTAGTGGCGGGCGCCAATGCCCTCATTATGAGTTTGTGGAAGGTAGATGATGCGGCCACACAGCAACTGATGACGAGCTTTTACACCAACTGGACGAAAACAGGCAACAAAGCGAAAGCGTTTAAAACCGCCCAATTGCAGCTTATGGCCAAATACCCTGAGCCCTATTATTGGGGGGCTTTTGTGATGATGGGCATGTAAACCTTTTTGGAAGATACGGGTTTTATCGATGTGAAAACCGAATAAATTTTATGAAATATCTCTTAGCCGTTTTATCTATGACTGTTTTGTCTGCCGGTTCGTTATACGACTTCAAGGTGAAGTCGATCGAAGGAAAAGAAATTGATTTCTCTGCCTTCAAAGGAAAAACGTTGCTCATTGTCAATACCGCCAGTAAATGCGGTTACACGCCTCAGTACGATGATCTTCAAAAGCTTCATGAGCAATACGGTTCAAAGATTACAGTGTTAGGTTTTCCTGCCAATAATTTCGGAGGGCAGGAGCCGGGCACCAATTTGCAGATCGCGGAGTTTTGCAAAACGAACTACGGAGTGTCTTTTCAGATGTTTGAAAAAATCTCTGTGAAGGGCAATGACCAACATCCGCTCTATGCCTGGCTGAAAGAAAAGACGGGCAAAGAGCCCACGTGGAATTTTTGCAAGTATTTGGTGAAGCCGGACGGTACGGTGCAGTTTTTTGGTTCATCCGTGAGCCCGCTGGATGCCGCCATCGTGGGTAGCGTGAAATGAAAAAAATAGGTTGGTTTGCGTTACTTTTGACGATTATGGGCCTTGCAACACTTTTGAGTTTCAAACTTTCCAAAGGGAAAAAACAGGAGGTGGGCGGTTCCATTTATGACTTTAAGATCAAGTCGTTGGAGGGGCAGGAAATTGATTTTTCGCGCTACAAAGGCAAGTACCTGTTGATTGTGAACACCGCCAGCAAATGCGGCTACACACCGCAGTACGCCACGTTACAGAAACTGCACGAGCAGCGCGGAGACCAAGTGGCCATATTGGGTTTTCCCGCCAATAATTTTTTGTGGCAAGAGCCCGGCAGCAACGAAGAGATCGCCTCGTTTTGCCAGAAGAACTACGGGGTATCGTTTCAAATGTTTGAGAAAGTGTCTGTGAAAGGCCGCGACAAGCATCCACTGTATAAATGGTTGGAGGCAAAAACGGGCGAGACGCCCGGTTGGAATTTTTCCAAATACCTGATTAGCCCCACCGGAGACGTGATTGCTTTCTTTGGGCCCAAAACGGAGCCGTTGAGTTCAGAATTGTTGAGCAAAATCCAATAGCTGATGATACGTGCGTTTTTGTCCGCCCGACCTTGGGCCACTGACCTCGCCCTGTTGATGCTGCGTTTGTCGTGCGGTTTGATGATCCTGCACGGGTGGGGCAAGTTTCAGGGCTTTGCGGAGCGCAGTGCGGGCTGGCCCGATCCGTTTCACGTAACGCCACCAGTGTCACTTGGCCTGACGATTTTTGCCGAATTGGTATGCTCGGGGCTGGTGGTGTTGGGGTTGCTCACACGGCTGGCATTGGTGCCGCTGATTATTTGCATGGTAGTAGCCGTGTTTGTTATTCATGGGGCCGATCCATTTGGGGAAAAAGAACACGCCCTGCTTTTTTTGCTTCCTTATATTACGTTGCTGCTTGCCGGACCGGGAAGGTATTCATTGGATTCGGCTTTGTTCAAGCGGTAGTTTAGGTACTCCATTTTCACCGGTAAAAAACTCCGGTTTCACCGACATTTTGCGGCCGATGGCCTTAAGGCGCTCTCTTTGGGAGGTTTTGACTCGTTTCTTTGAGTAACAAAACCGCACTACTATGGCACAACAGAAACTCAGCAACAGCGTTTGGGTCGGGGCATTGATCCTCGGCATCGGCTCGTTCTTATTAATCCGCAAGCTTGACATCCTCGAGTTTCCCGATTGGCTTTTTTCCTTTGGCTCCCTGCTGATTGCCATTAGCCTGATCGTGGGCGTACAAACCAAATTCAAAGGCGTGGGCTGGATGATTGTGCTCACCATCGGTGTCTTCTTCATCTTGGATGACATCGAAAGCCTGCCATTTGACTTCAGACGCTACTCCTTTCCGCTCGCCATTATCATCGTGGGGGCCTTTATCCTCGGCCGCGCTTTGCTGGGGCCCAAAGTAGACACCCAAAAGAAGCCCTGGGGCAATGAGGGCGCGGGCTTTGTCATGAACGATGAAAGCGGAGACGACCACTTTGACCTGACTACCGTATTTGGCGGTACCAAAAACAAGATCTTTTCCAAAAACTTCAAAGGAGGGCAGACCACCTGCATTTTTGGCGGCTCCGAAATTGATTTGAGCCAGGCCGACATACAAGGAACGGTGATCATTGACGTGGTGCAAGTATTTGGCGGGGCCAAAATCATCATGCCCTCCAACTGGCAGTTGAAGTCTGATGCCACGGCCATTTTGGGTGCCGTAGAGGACAAGCGGGTTATCCCCTCGGCCTATACCCCCGACAAGAAAGTGGTGCTTACCGGCTTTGTTCTGTTTGGTGGGGTAGAAGTAAAAAGCTACTGATCGCGGGCTCATTCACCCTGTCATCAGATTTCACAATTACCCTCTGCAAAAATGAATTGGTACATCGCTCGTTTTGTCTATCAAATTGTGGCGCCTGCAGCTCAAGAAGGAGCCCAATTTGACGAGCAAGTGAGGCTGATACGCGCAGACGAGGCCGATTGGGCGTGGGAAAAAGCGCACGTGCTGGGCCGGCTGGGCGAATGCACCCTCGAAAATGAAAACAAACAACCCGTCCGTTGGAAGTTTGTGGGCGTTACAAACATGTATCCGCTCCACGACCTTGCCGATGGGGTCGAGCTTTTCTCCGACACCTGGCAACCGGCCAACGGGGAAGATTTTTTGCGCATGACAAAGCAACAGGCACAAAAAGCAAAAGCCCTGCTGCTCCATAGCGAAAAATCCTGCCAGGCCTGTTAATTTCGTGACTCGTGGCAACGATTAATCCACGTACTGCTTTGTCCTTTCCTCGTTCGTTGATCGCCTTCGCGATACTGTTGCCCGCAGCCGGCTTGTTTGCCCTGCTTACGACCTGGTATGGGCTTGAGTTCACCCTCGCGGCCACCGATACTATGTTGTCGGTTTTTCTGCTGGTTACTGCCGTGGTGGCTTCGCGCAGCGTGCTGACCACCTATTTTCCGCAGTCGGGTAAGTTGGCCTACGGCATTGGCCTGAGCATGGCGCTGGCCGTTCTCATCACCTGGCTTTTTTATCAAAGTATGCAAGGGCTGGCGGATGATGCCGGATATCTTTCGTTCGTGTATGAATCGCTGCCCGTCCGGGTCGGATTCAACTGGGTGGTCATTGTCAGTATGTCGGCCATGATCATTTTATACGAGGGCTTTCGCGAAAAACAAAAAGATACCCAGCACGAACGTGATACAGCCGCCATGGTCAAAGAAGCCGAGTTGCAGAAGCTTCAATTGCAGTTGCAACCCCACTTTCTTTTTAACAGCCTCAACTCTATCAACGCGCTTATTCTTACACAGCCACCCCGCGCCCGCGAGATGGTGCAGCAACTGTCAGATTTCTTGCGGGCCACCCTGAAGCGGGCCGATGAGCAATGGATCACGCTCGATCAGGAATTGCATTACCTGAACCTCTACCTCTCCATCGAGAAGGTGCGCTTTGGCCACCGACTGGACGTGCAAACCGAGGTGGATGAGCAGATCAAATTGTGGCTTATTCCCCCGCTGCTGCTACAACCATTGGTCGAAAATGCCATCAAGTTTGGCTTGTATGGCACTACCGATAATGTGTCCATCACGATGAAGACCTACCGGGTCGATAACGCGTTGCGGGTGACCATCACCAACCCGTTCGATGCCGACATGCAGCCGCCTGAGGGTAGTGGCTTTGGCCTCAACGGGTTGCGCAGGCGGCTTTACCTTCTCTATGGCCGCAACGATTTGCTCGCCACCCGCATCGAAGCCAATCATTTCACCGTTGAACTGACCCTTCCCGAAAAGCTATGACAAAAGTTGTTTTGATCGATGACGAGCCACTGAGCCGCGAAATTGTCAAAGCCTATTTGCGCGCCTTCCCCGATATGGACGTGGTGCAGGAATGCAACGATGGGTTTGAGGGCGTGAAGGCCATTCAACAACACCAGCCCGAGCTGATTTTTTTGGATATTCAGATGCCCAAAATCAACGGCTTTGAAATGCTGGAGCTGATTGACCAGAAGCCTTCCGTCATTTTCATTACCGCGTACGACTCCTACGCCATCAAAGCCTTCGAGGCCAATGCCGTGGACTATCTGCTGAAACCCGTGCCCGAAGACCGTTTCCAGCAGGCGGTACTCAAGTGGAAAAGCAAAATCACCCCCACAGCGCCCGACCAGATGGAAAAAGTGCTCAGCAGCATGGCCACCACTGCGGCCCAACAAAACCGCATCGTGGTGAAAACCGGCAACAAGGTGAAAATCATTCCCGTGCATGAGGTGCAATACATTGAAGCCAACGATGATTTTGTGAACATCGTGACGGCCGAAGGCACCTTTCTAAAAAACAAAACGATGCAGTTTTATGAGCAAACACTGGATGCGCAACAGTTTGTGCGCATCCACCGCAGCTACATTGCCCATGTGGGCCAGATCACGCGTATCGAACCGTATCAAAAAGAAACCCATTTGGCCATTTTGCGCAACGGAAAACAGTTGCCGGTAAGCAAAGCGGGCTATGTGCGTCTGAAAGAGATTTTGGGAATCTGATTCTTTTTTCGACCGACTCGGGGTGAGGCTCATCGCACACAGGTAGCCTACGGCCACGGCAGAGAGATTTCGTATCTTTACGGGCAAATACGCATCTCATGATTTACAACTCCATCGTGGAAACCATCGGCAACACGCCCATCGTGCGCCTGCATCGAATTTTCAAGGGCTTACCGGGCCGCTACCTGGCCAAGGTTGAGTATTTCAACCCGGGCAACTCTACCAAAGACCGCATGGCGCTCAAGATGATCGAAGATGCCGAGAGAGCAGGCTTGCTTAAGCCTGGCGGTACGATCATCGAAGGCACCTCGGGCAACACGGGCATGGGGCTTGCGCTGACGGCCGTGGCCAAAGGCTATAAGTGCATTTTCACCATGGCCGATAAACAGTCGCAGGAGAAAATCAACATCCTGCGTGCGGTGGGTGCCGAGGTGGTGGTGTGCCCCACCAACGTGGAACCAGACGATCCGCGCTCGTATTATTCCGTGGCCCGCAAACTGAACCGCGAAATACCCAATTCTTTTTATCCAAACCAGTACGACAATCTCTCGAACCGCGCAGCACACTACGAGACCACCGGCCCGGAGATATGGAGACAAACCGAAGGGGCGATCACACACTACGTAGCCACGGTGGGCACGGGTGGCTCCATGTGCGGTACAGCGCAATACCTCAAAGAACAAAACGCTTCGCTCAAAGCCATTGGCATCGATACGTATGGTTCGGTATTCAAAAAGTATAAGGAGACGGGCGTCTTTGACAAAAACGAAATCTATCCTTACCTGACCGAGGGCTTTGGCGAAGACATCCTGCCCAAGAACGTGGACTTTGACGTGATTGATCAATTCATTAAGGTGACCGACAAAGACGGAGCCATCATGACGCGCAGGCTGGCGCGCGAGGAAGGGTTGTTTGTGGGATGGAGCTGCGGTTCGGCCGTGCACGGAGCCCTGGAATATGCGCGCGAAAACATGACCGAACGCGACACGATGGTTATCCTGTTGCCCGACCACGGCACGCGCTACCTGGCTAAGGTGTACAACGACCAGTGGATGCGCGATCATGGCTTTCTGGAAGAACGCACGTTTGCCACCGCGCGCGACATCCTCAAAATGCGCAATGGCCACGATCGTTTATTTACTGTTTCCAAAGCGGCTACCATTGGCGAAGCGATCGTGATCATGAACCGAGAAGGCGTTGATCAAATGCCCGTGACCGAAGGCGGAGAGTTTGTCGGCAGTGTTACCACGGGCAGCCTCATCGAAAAAATCATCGAAGACCCCACGTTGAAGAATAAGCCCGTAGGCGAGGTGATGGACAAGCCCATGCAGGTGGTGGCGTTGGACAGTACGGTGGACGTGCTCTCCAGTATGATCACCAAATCCAACAAAGCCATTTTGGTGCGCGATGAAGAAGAGAAACCCCACATCATTACGCGGCATGATATTTTGAAGATCATGTTGAATTGAGGACTGGACAAGAGCGAACAGACCTGACTCCAAATCGTGACTGCGCTTGGCTCTGAAAAATTATTACGCCATATTGGGATTGCCGGAGGCCGCCACCCCGGACACGATCAAACGCGCCTACCGCCAGTTGGCCTTGCGCTACCACCCCGACAAAAACCCTTCACGCGAGGCGGAAGAGCGGTTCAAGGAGGTAAATGAGGCGTACGAGGTGTTAGGTGATGCCGTGGCCCGAAAAGCCTACGATGACCGGCTGGTGCAATCACGCATAGGCACCATCCACCGCGACCCTCGCTATCGTAAGCGACCTGCCCGCCCGTCCGGGCCCACGCCCCAGCAGCAGCTGTATTTGTACATGAAGGAATACATACCCCACATGCGCACGATCATGTGGGCGGGGCTGGCCGTATGTCTTCTCTTGGCGGTGGATGTTTCGCTGCCCGCACGAAGGTCATACGAGTCGATTGTGGACATGACCTTCGAAGTGGACAACGTGCGCAAGCTACATTTGGATGACGGCTCCGATGTGAGTCTCTCACGCGAGCTGGCGCGCAGGTTCGACCTCGGCAACAAGGTGATCGTCTACCGCAGCTACCTTATGGCCGTGCCGCTGCGCGTGGAAAATCAGCAAACCCGGCAAACGGCTGCCATTGAAGCCACGCTCTACCACAATTTCTTGTTTTTACCCGTGCTGCTGCTGGGTCTTTCGGTGGCAGGCCTGTTTTTTGCCAAAGGCGTGGAGCTGCAGTTTAACCTGGGCGTGGTAGCTGCCATGCTGTTGATCTTTACCGTACTTTTATACCTCTTTCAACAATGAACAAAAAAAACGACTGGAAACAACGCGCGGGGGTGGTGTACTCCACCAATCCGGAGTTTTCGTATGAACAATCAGGCGAGGGCGAAGCGCAGACGTTGCCGCCACAGCAGCAGCGTTTGAAATTGTTTTTGGACCGCAGCGGACGGGCGGGCAAACAGGTGACTATTGTCAGCGGCTTTGTGGGCGCCACGTCCGACTTGGAGGCGCTGGCCAAGCGGCTGAAAGCCAAGTGTGGCGTGGGCGGCTCCACCAAGGACGGTGAGATCCTCATACAAGGCGATGTGCGCGATAAATTGCTGGCCCTGCTCCAAGCAGAACACTACCAGGTGAAGAAAGCGGGCGGGTGAGATGAAGGCACGTGCGTTACAGATCGGTAGTATTCAATAGCATAGTTAAAGGTGGTCGGTGATAACACCGACCACGCCCATTTTTTCAGTGAAGGGCAAAGTCGTGCCTATCCCTTCAACTTCTTAAGCTCTTCTTCATATTGGCTCTTAAACTGGGTCCGGTTCGGGGGCAGATTTTTCAGCACCAGTTCCCAGTTTTTGATCGCATTCTTTTTGTCGCCCACCGCGGCATAGCCACGCGCCAGTCCCAGCGTGGTGAGAAACGTCTCTTTCGGAAAGCGCGTCTGGTTGTATTGAAATACAGTCAGCGCCTCTTTGTTTTTTCCCTCGCTGATCAACGCCCGGCCGTGCTGATAGATTCCCTCGGCCGTGGCGGTAGGGTGTTTGATGGCCTTGTCCATGGTGGCCGCAGCTTCGGGGCCGCGGTTCAGGGCGGTCAGCACCATCGCTTTGGTTTGCAGCGTGGCAAAATTCTCTTCGCCAATAAAGGGACCGCTGATGGCATAGTCGGCCCACGTTAGTGCCTCTGCCAGGTTGACCTTGTGCTGCGCGCAAAACTGCGCGGCTGTAACCCAATTGCGGTAGTCAAAGCCAATGTCGTTTTGCAGTTCCTCGCGCATTTTGCGCACATACAACTCATGGATGTTGGGCACGGCTATGCGGAAGCCGATGCGTTTGTTCTCCCACTGCATATATGCTCGGGCGGAGGCGGGCTGGCGGTCGTCAAAGGCGAAGGTGAGCCATTCGGCATAGGGTGCCGGCTCCAGCGCAGCATTCACGCGCAGGGCATCATCTTTTTCATCGTAAAAGTAGCTGCCCCACGCAGTATGGTTGCGCGAGAAGATCCATTGTGAGGGGCCCTCTTTGGCCAACGCCAAAAACAGTCCGTATGTGCCGGCCTTCAGCGGCTTGCCTTCAATCTCCACATCGTGCGAAAAAGAGATGGTCGTGCTCTCGTTGGCGCCCGCGCGGTAGGGGGCAGCCTTGGAGGTGCCAAAGCCTTGGTCGATGAAACCATAGTGTACCACTTCGCCCCAGATTTTGCCGGTGCGGTCTTCGCCATTCGGGCCGTGCACATCCGGGCTGCTGTACTGGATTTTTACTTCCACCAGACCGATCATTTGCATGACCGCTGCTTTTTGATTGTCGCCACTGGGTGGGTAGGTAAGGTTTTGCGCCCAGGCCGTGGCGACCAGGGCACAGGCTGCCATCAGGCAGTAGATTTTTTTGTTCATGGTTCGGGGGTTATGGAGTGTTAAACGAAAAAGCCGGTTCGATGGTCAGGCAGGATGCCCGAAAGTTATATCTTCTTTTGGGAAAGAGCCGGCAGCACAACCCGCAAAGACCGCGGCTGAACGACCACTTCCCATGTTTTTTGAGGAGGCAGCGGCTCTCCGTCCACATGAAAGGGAAGGGCTTCGCGCGTGCCGATGGTGATTTGCTGTGCCGAGATCGTTTCGGTGTAGGCCGATTGATGGGCCGTGCCGTTGAACAGCCGCGTGAGGAAGAAAGGCGCATCGCGCAGCGGCATTTTGCGTACCACGCACACATCGATCAACTGGTCTTGCACGGAAGCCAGCGGGGCTACGCGCACATTGTTGCCAAACTGCGAGGAGTTGGCCAACGCCACCACGAAGGCGGAGCGTGTGAGGGTGTGGCCATCGCCCTGCAGTGTGATGTCAAATTCGCGGAAGGTGCGGTACTCTTGTAACACAAGTTTTGTATAGCCGATCAGGCCGCGTTTGCTGCGGTGGCCAAAGAGGCTGGCCACGTGGCCGTCAAAGCCGATGCCGGATACATTCACCGACAAGTGGCCATTCACGCGAAACGAATCGATCGTTTCGATCCGGTGATGGGACACCACTTTCAGGGCATGCGGAAAGGCCAGCGGTATGCCCAAGTGGCGTGCCAGTCCGTTGCCCGAGCCCTTGGGCAAGATGCCCAGCGCGGTTTGGCTTTGAATCAGTCCGCGGGCGGTTTCGTTGATGGTGCCATCGCCCCCCATCGCAAACACCAAGGGAAAACCGTTGCGGGCGGCCTGTTGCGCCAGCTCGGTGGCGTGGCCGCGGTGCTGTGTGTATTGGATCTCGCACTCTTTGCCCGCTTGGGCACACGTATCGATGATTTTGCCTTCCACGTCCGCGCGGAAACCCGTGCCCGAGTACTTGTTGATGATGAAAAGGATTGACTGGGGCCCCATAGCAGATCACGGAAACATCTTGCAAAAAACGTTAAATTTACGAGGTGAAAAAGTCGGTGGTACATATTGATTTTGACGCGTTGGGGCGCATATTCCAGGCACACATCCGTGCGAAAGCGCGAGAGGCGGGCGGTTCCATTGTTTACATGAAAGACGGAAAAATAGTAGAGGAAACCCCTGTACGGGCGGAAGACAATAAGTCGGTTTTTCGAATTTTGTGGTAAATGCCTGAATTGCACGTGTTGGCAGGTGTCAATGGCGCAGGCAAAACCACCTTTTACGAGGCATCACGTAAACCCGGATTCATGAATCTGGATGTGGGATTCGTTAACACCGATTTGTTGGCAAAGATGCAGCCGGGCGGGTATACGGCAGGTAACTTTTACAAAGCAGAAGTGCTTGCGAGACAGATGATCAGAGAATATGTTTCGCAAAAGGAGGATTTCCTGATTGAGTCTAATCTATCGTCCCAGCGCGACTACGATTGGCTGATACAAATGGTCAACGCGGGGTACGATTGTTTTTTGTACTTCTTGCATACACAGTCCGTTGAGATAAACCTGTACAGGGTGGAAAAGAGGGTGCTGGAGGGTGGGCACTTTGTCGATCCGACCATCATAAGACATCGCTATCAAATGGTGTTGACACATTTGAGGAGCAAATTCGAAATTTTTAAATCGGCTTTGTTGATAGACATGACCGAAGACCTACCGAAACTTGTGGCGAGACTTTCCTATGGCTTGCTAGATTTCAAAAGTCCAAACCCACCAGAGTGGGTTGACAACGTATTGTTCCTTGTCGAACGAAGACACCGTAAATGACCGGCTTCCCCTCGCGCAAAATAAAATTCAAAGCCTGGCAGACGGATACGCGGCTGCTCATGCGCCTGAGTTCCGTAGAGTTGGGAAAGGGCGATCAGGTACGAAACAACACCATCCTGTTGCAGTATACCGGCCTCACGGACAAAGAGGGCACGGAGATTTATGAAATGGATGTGTTGCTGATCGACTACGACAAGTACCTCGTGTTTTGGAATGCCGAGCGCAACGGATGGTATTATTCTCCGTTGCTCAGGCGCGAGGCACAGCAGCCTTTTTTGTCAGCGATCGCGGCCACGATGAAACGGTTTAGCAGTTGGTTTGAGCTTCAGGAAACTCCCGATAAAAGAAGGGATGGTTAGTGGGGGCATCTTTCTACTGAGCTGGGCTTAGGACGGGGAGCCCTTGCCCACGACAAAAAAAGGGGGATTATTCCCCCTTTGATTTTCTGGTCGATTTTTCTTCGACCCGTTTTCCATTTTTATGTTCTCCCAGGATGATGACATCCTTTGTGGTCTCGTACATTTTGGCTGCCTGCATCATGGCCTGATGGCTGTCGCGGATCAAGATGGTGCCCGATTTCGCGCCCTTATTGCGCACTTCGAGCCAGAATCCGTCTTTCTTTTTCTTTGGTAGTACTGGTGGTCTTCCCATGATTATTAAGTGATTATGTGCTTGAAACTAAAACTCTTTGCAAACGGGGTTGGTTCCGCGCCACCCCCTCGAAACTGGCCGCAAAGATACGTTTTCTGTTTGATTTTCAGGAGTTTATCCGTGAAAATAGGTGTCAAGGCATTGCCTTTCAGTCACTTAGCGCAGATACGCTGGCAGTTGGATGCCGTCTTTCAGGTCGGGATCGGGCACAGGCGTGCCTTTGAGCGTCACGAGTGGCTGTACGCCCGCCCACACGTCACGCGCGTAATCCTCGGCATCGTCTTTGGGTGGGCCGGTGCGTACCTTAGCGGAGGCCTCATGGATGGCAAAGGCTACAATCATCGTGGCTTTCCACTCGCCTGGAGTGGGTTTCCTCACATCCGCCCAGCGGCCCGGGCACATTTTGTTAGTGAACACCTCCAGTGCCTGGTAGGCTTCTTTCTGCTCCGTGACTACACGACCCGTAGCAAACAGAATGACCGACCGATAGTTAACCGAATGATGAAAAGCCGATCGTGCCAACACCAGCCCATCCATTAGAGTAACGCCAAGGCAAACGGGCAACTTTTTCTCGGCAATCTCCCGCAGGTAAAAGCTGCCCACGGAGCCGTGGATGTATACCGTGTCTCCCATGCGGCAAAAGCCGGTGGGGATCTGAAACGGCTGTCCTTCGTGAACATAGGCCACGGTGCACACCAGCGCTTCGTCCAGGATGGCATAGATCGCCTCGCGATCGTACACCCCGCGTTTGGCCAGGCGCGTGATGTGGGTCTTATCGGTGATGGGGAAGGAGGGCATGTCAGATCACGTAATTCCATCCATGGATGTCAGCTTCTTTACCCACGCGCAGATCGTGCAGTTTCTTTTTTACCCGCTGCTGAAAGCTGTTGTCATGATCGGCAGGTAGTACGTAGTCAGTACCATGGATGTTGATCACGGCAATGGTAGAAACAACCGCAGCCGTGCCCACGCCAAACGCTTCCTTCAGGGTACCCTTTTTAAAACCTTCCTCCAGTTCGGCCACGCTTACTCTGCGTTCTTCCTTTTGGATGCCCAGGCTCTCGCTTAGCATCAGAATGGAATCGCGGGTGACGCCATCAAGCAGGGATGAGGTAAGCTTGGGAGTCACCAATTTGCCATCTAAAACAAACATAACGTTCATGGCGCCAGATTCATCAATGTATTTGTGTTCTTTGGCATCGGTCCATAGTACCTGATCAAATCCCTGCTGCCGTGCCAATTGTGTGGGATAGAAAGCGCCCCCATAGTTGCCGGCACATTTGGCAAAGCCGGTGCCGCCCTCAGCCGCGCGCACATACGTTTCTTCTACCTTCACGCGCACGGGCTTGGTGAAATATGGCCCCACAGGGCTGGTAAGCACCACAAACTTATATTCATCTGAAATCTTTACGCCCAGCCGCGATTCGCTGGCAAACACCACGGGGCGAATGTAAAGAGCCGACCCTTCCGAGGAGGGAATCCATTTCTCATCGGTGCGGATCACTGCCTTCAGCGCTTCGATAAAAAACGCTTCGTCCACCACCGGCATGCACATCCGCGCCAGCGATTGATTGAGACGTTGGCTGTGCCGCTGCGGGCGGAAGATGTTGATGCCACCGTTATCCATGCGAAAGGCTTTCATGCCTTCAAACACCGCCTGGCCGTAATGAAGCGATAAGATGGCGGGTGTCATGGGCAGCGGGCCGAACGGCACCACTTCGCCTGCACTCCATGCGCCATTTTTATAGTCGGCCACAAACATGTGGTCAGAGATGTAGTTGCCAAAGCCCAGGTTGGCAAAGTCAATTTGGCTCAATTGGGAATGGGCCGTGCGTGTCACGGGAATGGTGGCCGTAGTTGTCATAATGAGCAGTGGTTAAACATCCGAAAGGTATTCAAAAAGCAAGGTTGCTGGTGATGATGCGGTCGAACTTTTTTGCGGTGCGATGCCGGGCCGTGCACGCGGATCGGGTTTGATGTCGTACCCAAAGAGCAGGCGCTATCAAATCGTTGGAGATGCATTGTGTGGCAGAAGTTGGTTCAATACGTCTATGGTCATCTGAACATCGTGCGCGCTGGTTTGCCAATTGGAAAACGCAGCACGTACCGCGGGGAGGCCTTTGTATATTGTGGGGGTGAAGAAAACGCGGCCGTCATCGCGGATGCGGGCGAGCCACGCGTGCAGGGCCGCCCTATCACTCACGTGGCGCGGGGCAAAACATACGATGTTCATTCGCACAGAAGCCAGCAGTTGATAATCGGCCGAAGCAGCAATCCAATCTCCGAGCTGGCGGGCACACGCGCAATTGCGCTCCACAATTTCGCGGTGGCCCTCCTGACCATAGGCCATAAGCGTAAACCACGAAGGCAAGGCGCGCCACCTGCGCGAGTTTTCCGGGGTGTAGTGAAAGTAATCGGGACTTTGCTCCGGGTCACTCAAATAGGCCGCACTGTTTTGAAATACTTTTAACTGCAATCCGCGATGACGCGTGAACTGCATAGCTGCATCGTAGGGTACGTTCAACCACTTGTGGGCATCGATGGTGATACTGTCGGCATGTTCGATTCCCTTCATCCAATGACGAAAGTCGGGCGATAGCGCTGCGAAGCCGCCAAAGGCTGCATCCACGTGCATCCAAAAGGGATACGTTTGTTTCAACTGCCCGATGGCTTCCAGGTCGTCAAAGTCCGCTGTGTTTACCGTGCCCGCATTGGCCACCACAATCACGGGTTTTCCGTTTAACGATTGCAAGTAAGTTTCCAGGCGTGCCACGTTCACGGCTTCGCGGTGGGGCAGTGTGTCGATTGAAATCAAGTGGTGGCGGCCCATGCCCAGGAACGACATGGCCTTGTACACGCTGGAATGCGCGGTGCCGCTTGCCACGTGCAGGGCAAGATGCTGACTGCCCTCGTTGCTGATGTTCATGCCTTGTTGTTCGCCCACCCATTCGCGCCCCAGCGCCAAGCCCACGGCATTGGATTGCGTGGCGCCTGTCACAAAGCTGCCAAAGAAGTCGCTTGGCAGTCCAAAAAGTTGTTTGAAGAAATCAATGGTCTGTTGCTCGATCAGCGGGGCAGCCGAGTCGTTGTGGCCACAGGCGTTTTGGTCAAACGTGGATACCAACCAATCGCCCACAACGGAAGCGGGCGTGGCGCCACCCGTCACAAAACCAAAGTACCGAGGCCCTGCACTGCCGTTTAGTTGTGGGGCAACCTGTTCCAAAAAGTAGCGGAGCGTTTCGTGTGCGCCCCGCCCTTGGGCAGGAAGGTCTGCCGCCTGCCAAGGGCCCACGCGCTTACCGGGTGCCTGTAGCTCTTGGCGCGTCAGATGGTGGGCGGCTGCTTGATGCACACGCGCCAACAAGGCCTCTTGGTTTTGCCGATCGTGAACCAGTAACGGATGCATGAGTTAACGTGTCAGAGGATGAGTTTCATCTTGATGTCGCTGCGTTGGTAGGGGCCGTCCAGCGGCACCTCTTCAAAACCTAATTTTTGATAGAGCCGAATGGCGGGCACCAACTTGGTGTTGGAGTAGAGAATAACCTGCTTTGCTTTTTGCGCGCGGCACCAGTCGATGGCTGCCAGCGCCAATTGCTCTCCGATCTTTTGTCCGCGCATATCTTCCTCCACGGCCATTTTGGTAAACTCATACGTATTGGTGTCCACTTTTTTCAAGGCTACCGTTCCCACGGGCGCATCCGCCAGCAAGGCCATAAAAATGTGCCCACTTGCTGCCAGGATATGTTTGTCCGGATGCCGCAGCACCTCATAGTCAATGGGCTCCATCCAAAAATAGCGCTCAATCCATGCCCGGTTTAGCCGTTCAAAGTGCGGTTGATCGCTTGCGCGGTAAGACACCACCGACACGGCTATCATCGCATACGAGGTTTTACGGCTCTCCACAGCCCCGCCAGCCATCCACCGTGGGTGGTCTTCAGTTGGTAGCCCCGGTTGACAATATAGATACCCGCCACCGTGACGAAGATGGCCAGCGCAATTTTGACGTTGAGTTTTTCATCCAACACCAGCCATCCCAGGATGACCGCTACGATCGGATTGATATAGGCATACAACGAAACGAGTGTCATGGGCAACTTTTTGATGGCATATGAATAGCACACATAGGCTGCGATAGAGCCGATGAGGATCATATACAGCAATGAATACACCACCTCGCCCGACCATTGGATCTGGCGGTAGTCATCAAGCAGTAAACTGAGGGGGATCAGGGCCAACGCCCCAAACGTCATCTGCAAGCCCGCGGCCAAAAACGGATTGATGTGTTGGTTTTTCTTTTTGATCCAAATGCTGCCGATGGCCCAACTCAAGTTGGCCACAAAAGTCAGCACAATGCCAAACTGATACCGCGGGTTGGAAAACTCCGCCAAGTGTTCACCAAAAATCAGGAGGATGCCGCTCAACCCGGTGGCCAACCCCAGGATGATCAGCGCATTTGGTTTTTCATCTTTCGTGACCGTTACATTGATAAGAATAGTCCAGATCGGCATCATGGAACAAATGACGGCCGCCACGCCACTGGAGATATACACTTCGGCCCAGCCCACCATGCTGATGCCGAGCGTTACCATCAAGACACCGCACACGGCTTGGTTGATCAGCGTTTGACGATCCGGCCACGGCTGTCGCCCGATGGTAAACAAAAATAACAGGAGCACCGGCCCAGCCCCCGCAAAGCGCAGCAACGAAAAGAGGAATGGCGGAAACTGCGTGACACCGATGCGCAAGGCCAGGTAGGTGGTGCCCCAAATGAGGCACACAGCACCCAGCGCCAGGTAGGCCAACAGATTTTTATTTTCTTTCATGCAATCAATCAATGGGAAATGGAATAGATCAAAATCGCCACGGGTTTTTGGTTGCCTCGGTCAAAACCTGACAATGCCACGTAGGACCCACCTTTCGGCAAAGATACATGGGGCCGCTATGCGGATGCGCCCAGGCGTGCCAAAGAGCTTTGATCCGCACCGTCAATGAAAGGGTTTTGGCGTACATAACTGTGGCAGGGTGGTTCACTGTTTCGGGTTCAAAATTGAGGAGTCTAACGAAATCATAACAGTTTCAGTTTTATTTATTTTGACCATATCAGTTTTTTAGTGTAGCGTTGCAAAAAAAAGACCATGCCAGCCGCAGTCAAGTCCGAGCATCTCTATCATGAAGTGGCCGACCGTATCGAGGAACTGATTGCGCGCCAGGCGTTAAAAGTGGGGGATAAGCTGCTGTCGGTGCGCGCGTTGAGCAAAGAGCAAGGCATCAGCTTGAGCACTGCGTTTCAGGCATACTATCATTTGGAAAGCAAAGGGTTGATTGAGGCGCGGCCCCAGTCGGGCTACTACGTGAAGTTTTCGCCCAGGCATTCGTTTGATCTGCCGGCTTGTTGCGAACCCTCGGATGAGGCCTTGCCCGTATCGTTGGATGACATGATCACCAGCGTGTACAACGATCTGCGCTCCAGCAATATCCTTTCCTTTTCCGTTAGCTCCCCCGCACCCTCGCTGTTGCCCGTGGCCAAACTGAAAAAATCGGTGGTGCACTCGCTCAATCACGAAGCCGACCATTGTTTGGGGTATGAACACGTGCAAGGCAATGTGGGGTTGCGCAAGCAGATCGCCAAGCTCAGCTTCAATTGGGGCGGCACACCCTCCGAAGAGGATGTGGTGATTACGGCAGGGTGCATGGAGGCGCTCACCTTTAGCTTGAAGGCTGTGACGCAGCCGGGTGATGCGGTAGCCATCGACAGCCCCACGTACTATGGCATCTTCCGGGTGATGCAGAGTTTGGGCCTGCACGTGGTGGAGATACCCACCGACCCTCGAAACGGTCTCGACCTGGACTACCTGGAAACGGCCATTGCCAAGTTCAATATCAAAGCATGCCTGTTCGTGCCCAACTTTAACAATCCGCTGGGCAGTTGTATGCCGGACGAGAAAAAGAAACAACTGGTGCTGCTATTGGCCAAACGTGAGATTCCGTTGATCGAAGACGACATCTATGGCGAGCTATACTTTGGCAAAACGCGGCCCCGCACGTGCAAGTCGTTTGACAAAAAAGGATTGGTGTTGCACTGCAGTTCGTTTTCCAAATCGCTGGCCCCCGGCTACCGCATTGGCTGGGTGCTGCCCGGCCGCTTCAAGCAACAGGTGATCGGACTGAAGCGGATGAGCAACGTGGCCACCAACACACTGGCGCAGGTATCCATCGCGCACTTTTTGCAAAACGGGCGATATGAATTGCACTTGCGCCATTTGCGCAAGGCCTTGCATACCCATAGCCTTCAATACCTACAGGCCATCAACGCGTTTTTTCCGTCCCACACAAAAGTGACACAGCCCGAGGGAGGTTTTGTGTTGTGGGTGGAGATGAGCAAGAAATCAGACGGATACAAGCTGCACAAGCGAGCACTCAAACAGGGAATCGGTATAGCCCCCGGCCAAATCTTTTCGGCTTCGCAGCAGTTTGGCAACTATTTTCGCATCAGCTATGGCACCCCGTACAATGATAAGATTGAAAAAGCCCTGAAAACGCTGGGCGAATTGGTGGCCGGTCTCTAATCAACTGACCATGAAAGCCTGTGCCTGACCAAAAAGAAAAGGCCACATCCATGGATATGGCCTCTTAGGGGTCGACAGGGAAAAATGGTTAGGCAAATCGCTTCGCCACCTCGTTCCAGTTTACAACGTTCCAGAAGGCAGCACAATAGTCGGGTCTGCGGTTTTGATAGTTCAGATAGTATGCATGTTCCCACACATCCAAGCCCAAAATGGGCGTGCCTTTTACCTCCGCTACACCTGCCTGTCCGGCAGGCAGGTCCATCAACGGATTGTCCTGATTGGCAGTGGACGTAATGGCGAGTTTGCCAGAAGCATCTTTGATCAGCCACGCCCAGCCCGAACCAAACCGGCCCGTGGCAGCCGCATTAAATTTGATCTTGAATTCGTCAAAACTGCCAAACGCTGCGTTGATGGCATCGGCCAGTGCACCCGAGGGAGCGCCTCCGGCATTGGGGGCCATGATAGTCCAGAACAAGCTGTGGTTGTAGTGCCCGCCTCCGTTGTTGCGCACGGCCGCGGGGTATTTCGAAATATTTTTGCAGATCTCTTCAATCGACAGGCTTTCCTCGGGCTTGCCCGCTACGGCCGCATTGAGGTTGGTCACGTAGGCATTGTGGTGTTTGCCATGGTGTATTTCCATGGTTTTTGCATCGATATGCGGCTCCAAAGCATTAAATGCGTACGGGAGCGCGGGAAGTGTAAACGCCATAAGTAGTTGAGTTTTGGTTGATACAAATATAGAAACCCATTCGGCCTTTGAAAAGTTTATCGCTCGCGCGGGTTTGATATTATTGTTAATTTGTGGCGGGCAATTTCCTGTTCATGTACGATACCCACCCGCTTCAGACCGTCACGCTTGCAAACCGGCATGGACTTCGGATGGCCGTCACAAATCTCGGTGCCAAAATCATGTCATTATGGGTGCCCGACAAGAATGGTGTGATGGGCGATGTGGTGTTGGGCTACGACACACCCGAACACTATTGGCGCGGCAATCCCTACTTTGGCGCCACCATTGGCCGCTATGCCAACCGCATCGCCAACGCCACGTTTCGCTTGCGCGGCAACACCTATGTGTTGACAGCCAATCAGGGTGTGCACACGTTGCATGGCGGGCCCACCGGCTTTCACCAGCGGATTTGGAAAATGGAAGCAGCCGGTTCACACGTTGATTTTTTTTATCAAAGTAGGGCAGGTGAAGAAGGCTACCCCGGCACCCTGGAGGTGGCCGTGTCGTATCGCTTGACCGATAACAATGCGGTGGAAATATACTACCGGGCTACCACCGATGCCCCCACGGTGCTCAACCTTACACATCATTCCTTTTTCAACCTGGCGGGCGAGGGGGCGGGGTCTGTGGAAGATCATCACCTGCGGCTGTGGGCCGATCGCTTTTGCCCGGTGGACGAAGCGTTGATACCCACGGGAGAACTGCGGCCGGTGCATGGCACGCCTATGGATTTTCGCATGCCTGCCACCATCGGTCAGCGCATCAATGCGGACGATGTGCAGTTGCGGCACGCCTGTGGCTATGATCACACCTGGGTGTTGGCCAGACGTGAACACGAGTTTGCCCTTGCAGCCTGGGTAAAGGAGCCCATCAGTGGCCGCGAAATGGAGGTGTGGACTACCGAGCCCGGAATACAGTTTTATTCCGGCAATTTTTTAGACGGCACGGACGTGGGCAAAGGCGGAAAACGCTACGGCTTTCGGTCGGCTTTTTGTTTGGAGGCACAGCATTTTCCCGATTCACCCAACCAGCCCGCGTTTCCCAGCACCGAACTCTTACCCGGCCAGGTATATGAACAGAAGACGGCCTACGTTTTCCGTCATTGATCCACCCTCTCTACGCATAGCGTTTTTCCTCGTACCTTTGCACGCACAATTGATTCAGCTCATGATTGGAAGGACAGTAACGGTATGTAGTTGTATTTTGATAGGCTTGTTTGCGGTGGCGGGATGTGGCACGGAAGAGGTGAACCCCGGCAATGTAATTACGGATGATTTTGGCGTTACGGTCGAATTGTCGTGGAGCACGGGGGGCAGCGCGCTGGTGGCTGTACGGGAGGCCGATCTTGACTTGAAACTGATTGCGGGCGACACACTGTTTAGCCAAAGCATCCAGGCGAATCAATTTGAGCAACTGCGTATTTTTGGAACGGATACCAATGGTGAATACACTGCGAAAGTCATCTTGGCCTCAACGACTAGGCCGGTAGACTATACCCTGACGGTGCGGGGCGTGAGCAATGTGAACGCGAACGTGTACCGGGCAACGGGGACATTTGCCGACTCGGACCCGCACGGCACGGAACGCCTGGCTGTCCTCATCACCAAAAACGGACGCCAGTTCACCATGCAAGCGGGCGACTGATCGCAACGATGCCGGATCGCACATTCGCTGCGGAACAGTCATTTTTGCGAAACAACTTACTCAAGGATGGGGTCGGCTTTTCAAACCAACTCAGGAAATCTACGTTCGAGTCTTTCTGCCCTGCGGCCTCTAACCGTTAGCCAATTTGCGCCTGGTGGCACGTAAACCGTATTCGTACAGCGTTACATTGAGGAGCAATAACGCCATCCCATAAAACGTATCTTCAAAAGGGATCGTGCCCATTCGGAAACCCATAAACTCCGAGGCGTTGTACCACACCACTTCCTCTTCAAGCCCCGTACCGGTCAGGATGCCGTTCACAATGAAGAAAGGAATCAGAATGAAAACAAACGCAAAATAGAATCGGCCGAGGTAATCCGTTTTCCATACCCAGCGATGCAACAGCAGCAGGGCTGCGCACACCAAGAAAGCGGAGGCCGTGTACCACCTTGTAATGTTCAACAACGCGGCAGCAACCAAAAAGACACAGAGTACATCGGTGATGATTCGGGTGAAGCGTGCGGTCAGCCGATCGCGGCCAGCGAGGATATTGACCGACTCATACGTAAATGCGCACGCGTACGGAATGCAGATAAAAAACAGCACTTCTTCGATGGGAAGATTAAAAAAATAAACACCCACCAGGTACCGCGGATTAAAGCCCCATACGCCCATGGACGTGAACCACACATCCCACAAAATAAAAAGAGCGGCCGGCACCAATATGGCAGGCCAGACAAACGCCCACTTCTTGTAAAACGGATTGCGCGGGTGAAATGAAAAAGCCAGTGGAAAAAAAATAGAAAAAAAGTTGACCAGCAGATAGGCGTACTTCTCCGACATGACTATTGGGTGGCTTGACGACTCTTTTTCAACTCCAGGTTTTCTTTGTCATACTTTTTGGGCGCATACAAAAACCCAAACGCCTCACAGCCGTCTTTCGAATGTTTGGCGTGATGAATGTAATGAGCATGAATCATCCGGTTGAGGTAGTGGCTGCGTTTTTTGGGTCTCCACTTGATGCGTTGGTGCACGATAATATCGTGAAACACCAGGTAAAACAAGCCATAGCAAAGGATGCCCACAGCCACGGCAAACAAGTACGGGCTGGGGTAAACCGTGGTGGAGATGATAAACAAACCAATGGAAGGAATACTAAACACCACTGCAAACCAGTCGTTTTTTTCGAGTGCATGGTCATGTACGGTATGGTGCGATCGGTGCCACACCCACAGCACGCCATGCATGATGTATTTGTGGGTAAACCACGCTACCCCTTCCCACAACAAAAAGGTGCCTATTGCGATCAGCGAACACCAAAAAACAATCCAGCCGGTAATCTCCCCCATGTTCATAAATAACCTCATGCGCTTTTTCGAACGGCTGGCCGCTCAAAATATTTTGCCAGCACGTTAAACCGATAGTCAAAGATACGATTCACTTCGCGCTCCACAAAAAGCCAGTTGGCCAATCGGCCCAAAATTCCCAACGGGATGGCATAGTTCACTTCATCCGTCATTTCCACGCCTCCCGGCACTTCCTTGAACGAGTGCTGATGGTGCCACAAGGCATAGGGCCCAAACCTTTGTTCATCCACAAAATAGTGAGGTTCCTGTACATGCGTAATCTCCGTCATCCAGTCGGCTTTGATGCCCGGCAGGATGCTCACCTTGTAGCGGATGATTTGGCCGGCATAGGTCTTTTCGCCCCCGGATATATACACGATTTTAAACCCCATGTGCTCGGGCGTGATTTTGGAGAGGTTCTTGGGCGTAGAGAAAAATTCCCACGCCTCCGCCAACGTGATGGGCAGAAACTGTACGCGTTTGAGGTTGTAGATCTTCATAAAAAAAGAACAGCTATCGCTCGGCAATGTTTTTTGCCATGTGGGGAAAAATCAGGCCGTGGAAGGGCAATACCGCATACCAATACAGCCGCCCCCACACCCCCAACGGCCGGAAGGTGGCTGTCTGGATCAGTACTTTACGGCCGGGGCTTTCTTTTAACCGAAATTCAAGCCAGGCCTCGCCCGGCAACTTCATTTCGGCATACAACAACAAGCGTCCCCGTTCCCGGTCGGCCACCAACACGCGCCAGAAGTCCAGCGCATCCCCCGGCTTCAGGTCGGTGGGGCTGCGTCTGCCCCTGCGCAGGCCTACCCCGCCCACCAGTTTGTCCAGCAGGCCGCGCAGGCGCCACAGCCAATTGCCAAAGTACCAGCCGGTATCGCCCCCGATAGACCAAATGTTGTTCAGCACGTGCTCGGTGGGGCGATCAAATTCGCGCACGCGCCTGTCGCGCAGCACTCCGTGTTCGGGTACCTGCACCTGGTCCAGGAAGTCCTTGTTCATGGTATCCAGGCCGATGGCATCTTTCCAACTGGAGATCACGTTTTTTTGGCTGATGCGGTCAAACGCCAGGCGCAAGGTTTCTTCGTAGCTGAGCAGCTTCACGGGCACCACCTCGCGGATGCGCTGGTCCTGACAAACGACTTCATTTTTCATGCTGCTGACCAAACTACGCGCCAACGAGTACGTGGTGGAGGTGACAAATACCAGCCACAGCGATGACAGTTTGGGCGTGAGCACGGGTACGGTGATGATCCAACGCTTGAGCTGGCGAACGCGGGCGTAGCCGAGCAACATCTCTTTGTAGGTGAGCACATCCGTGCCGCCAATGTCAAAGCTCTGTCCGTAAGCTTCGCGTTTTAGCATGGCGCCTTTCAAATACTCAATTACGTTGCGTATGCCGATGGGCTGGCACCGCGTGCGTAGCCACTTGGGGGCAATCATCACCGGAAGTTTTTCCACCAGGTCGCGGATGATCTCAAACGAGGCACTGCCGGAGCCAATGATGATGGCCGAACGCAACACGGTGAGGGGCACGCGGCCCGTACGCAAGATGTCTTCTACGTTTTTTCGCGATAGCAGATGATCGGACAGGTCCTTGGCGTTCACGATGCCGCTCAGGTAGATGACTTGTTGGGCCGTGGTTTGGTTGATGTAGTCGATAAACGTTTGTGCCGATTGTTGTTCCAACGCATGAAACTGATCGTGTGAGGAACTCATCGAGTGCACGAGATAAAATGCCAGGTCGATATCGAGTGGGAGGGCTGCTGCGGTGGCCGGTTCATTCAAGTCCACTTCTACGACTGTGACGTGTCGCAGAAACGCCTCGGAGAAATCGTCCCAGTCAAACCTGCGCTGATCGCGCACAGCACATACCACGTGGTGCCCGGCTTCCACCAGCACCGGCAACAGCCTTCGGCCAATGTAACCTGTAGATCCGGTCAGGAGAATCTTCATGGTGATAGAGAAATCAGCCGAGGGCCTCTTTGTAGACCTTCAAAACCCGGTCGCGGGCAAATTTGTGATCGACCATGGGCTTGGGATAGTCCTTGCCTCCCCACTCGGGCACCCACTTTTTGATGTATTCGAATTTCGGATCAAACTTGTCGGTCTGAAGCTCCGGATTGAACACGCGAAAATAGGGTGCAGCATCGCAACCGGAACCCGCGGCCCATTGCCATCCGCCATTGTTGGCAGCCAGATCAAAATCCAACAGTTTTTTGGCGAAATAGGCTTCGCCCCACCGCCAGTCAATGAGTAGATGCTTGGTCAGAAAGCTGGCGACAATCATGCGCACGCGGTTGTGCATAAAGCCCGTGGCATTCAGCTCGCGCATTCCGGCATCTACGATGGGATAGCCCGTCTGCCCTTCGCACCAGCGTTGAAAGTCTTTGGTATCGTTGCGCCAGGAAATCTTGTCATAGGCAGGCTTGAAGGCCTGTGTTTCCACCTGTGGGAAGTGCCACAAGATCATGTGGTAAAAGTCGCGCCAGATTAATTCATTCAGCCACGCTTCATTTTTTTTGACCGCTACGTGTGCCAGTTTGCGAATGCTTACGGTGCCGAAGCGCAGGTGCACACTCAGCCGCGTGGTGCCGCGCACGGCCGGGAAGTTTCGCTGCGTATCGTAGTGCTCAATGATGGATTGTTTGATCACGCGCTCGGGAAATTCCGCAGCCACCGGTTGGAAACCGATATCGGTCAACGAGGGTAAGGGAATTGGCGAGGTCTTGACAAATCGATCGAAGTGTTTTTCGGTGGGATAGCTTTTGAGAAAATACGGTGTGAGAGCGGCTTTCCACTTTCGTGAATAGGGAGTGAATACGGTGTAGGGCTTGCCATCGTCTTTCACCACTTCGTCTTTCTCAAAAATCACCTGATCCTTGTAGGAGTGAAAGGTGCCGCCTTGGCGTTCCAATTGTTGTCGGATTTGGGCATCGCGCGAAAGTGCGTATGGCTCGTAGTCGTGGTTCGTGTAAAGGGCGGCCGGCTGCAAGTGTCCGTACAAAGATACCGGATCGCCATGGAGCACCAACAGGCTGCTGCCTTGTTCGATCAACGACTGCTGCATAGCTTGTAGCGATTGGTGGATGAAGGCCACGCGCCTGTCTGCTTTGTCGTCCAGCTTGTCCAATATTTGTGTATCAAAAATAAACACGGGCACGACAGGTTTGCCCGACCGCAGGGCGTGATACAAGCCGGCATTGTCTTGCAGGCGCAAGTCTCTGCGGAACCAAAATACGGCCGTATCGCGCGTGATCAGCGCCTTAGCCTTTTCGAGTGAGACTTTCAATTTCTTTCTCCAGTTTGTCGATCGCTTCCATTTTAACGGCATAGAGCTTCAGGTCGCCCGATCGTTGGATGTGCATGGCTTCCTCCAACAGTTTTTTGCGTTTTTCTTCTAAGGCTTTGACCGGGTCTTTTTTGAGGAATGAAAACATGATCCTTCGTCCGGGGGGAATTACCCAGATGGTACAACAACACCCAAAAGCGCACTATGTTTTTTCCAGCGGCTCAGATGGATCGGCCCGTGGAAAATACCAGGCATACAGCCCATAAGAGAGCAACCACGCCAGGGCCATGGCATAGGGGTGAAGCCCGGCTGTTGTGGTTCCAAACAGCAGCAGAAAGGACATAAAACCAATTTTGGTGAGCCGTTCCATCGACCACCCCGGCCGAACCAGCGAGGCATGCAGCAGCAGGCAAAAGCCGGTGGCCACGGCCATCGCCATGGGTACGATGGATACCGTGGAAAAGCGCACGGCCAGAACCACGACCTCGGGAATCATCACCAGGGCATAGGTGAGCGCCCACAGCAGCCACCGGTGACTGACCGACCACGGCAAGTTGCGCACCCATGCAAGTGTGGTTTCTTCCGCTTTACGAAACTCAAAGATCAACACAGTGTGGGCCAACAGGCCGATGGACAACCCCAACAAGGGGATGCGCATGTCGGTGGTGGCATGTTCGATGTGCATAAAGCCCACGATGGCCAGCCAACTGAAGATCTTGGTTCGGAAAAAGGCGCCTGTGAGTTCCGATAAAAGCAGTTGTATATAAAACAGCGGGTAGCGGCCGGGCAGCGGCAACCGAAGCGCAGGCAAGCGCCAGGGTTGTTTTGCCATCAGCAGTTGGCGATAGCACCACACGGCAGCCAGCGCCAAGGCCCCCTGAACTACGATGATGGATGTGGCGGCCCACCAAGCCCTGTGATATATGGCCACCCCCACCATTACCAGGGCATAGACAACGACTGGGGCATGGATGAACCCGTGATACTGCAGCAGCATGCTTGCCTGATGGCGGGGAGGAAGCCCCCCGACCATGAAAAGAAACTCGTGCGTGGGTTTGTGAAGCCATTGTTGAGTAAACGACAGGGACTTAAGCGTGTAAGCCATCCAAACGCCAAACACCAGCAGCAAAAAGACAGGCGACTGCAGCGCGCCCATAATCAGGGAATAGTGGTAGTAGATGATCTGTGAAGACTCCACCATCCCAAACATGACAAAAAAAACAAAGGCGAGCAGGCCGGCATGCCGTTCATAAAACGGACGGGCCAAACTCGCCAGCCAAACCGACATCATTCGGCATACAGGTTTTTGTCCGTCAAGGCCACCTGCTTTACCTCTATGCCCTCGAAAGGCTGCCATGATTGATGTGTAGAAACCAACAGCGTAGCGCCACCTCGCAGTCGCTTGGCCATGAGCGCATACACGTGCCGTACTGCCGCTACATCCAAGGTCACGAACGGCTCATCCAGCAACAGAACGGGTGTATCGCCCGTCAGCGCCATGACAAGGGAAATCTTCTTCAGCATACCGCTGGAATAACCGCCCACGGGTTGGTGCGCATAGTCGCCCGCCTGAAATACATTTAAAAGGTGGTTTGTTTGTTCTGTACTGGCGTTGCGCACGCGCCTTACAAAGTCGATCAATTGATGACCCGAAAGATATGCAGGGTACATCGGTTCGGCCGGTGCATAGCTGATGAGCGTGCGAAACGCCACCGGTTGTTTTTTGACGGAGGTGGCCTGGTAGGTAACATCCCCTTCAAAAGTCAACATGCCGGCCATCAGTTTGAACAGTGTGGTCTTGCCGCTGCCGTTGGCGCCTTTGATCCAATGCAAACCGGGCGCAAAATGAAAAGAGGGGATGCGCAATACGGAATGGGTGCCATACGCTTTGTGTACCGCTTGCAACGACAGCATAGTGTGTAAACGCGAGGTGTGCGACAGAAGTTACCCCAGAGGCTGTGCTTACATCGCCTTTTCGATTTCAGGGTGATGGGCGATCAGTTTGAACCACGCGGTATATTGGTCAGGATGCCTCTGCATGTCAGTTTGCAGCGCGGGCAGCGCCATCCAGCGCCAGTCAGACGCTTCATTTGGATTGAGGCGGGGTGTGCCGTCAAACCGACCTACGTACACATGGTCGCATTCATATTCGGTCAGGCGCCCATCCAGCGTGGCTTTATAAATGAATTTGTAGGCAAATGCGGGCTGTGCGTCAATGCCCATCTCTTCCATCAGCCTGCGTTGGATGGTCACGTGTGCGTCCTCCTGCGGACGTTGGTGGCTACAGCACGTGTTGGTCCACAAGCCACCGCTGTGATATTTGGTGAGCGCCCGTTGTTGCAGCAACAGCTCGCCTTGTCGGTTGATGAGCACGACAGAGAAGGCGCGATGGAGCAACCCTTTTTGATGGGCCTCCATTTTTTCCATGGTGCCGATGGCAACATCGGCTTCGTCAACCAGAATGACCTGATCCATTCAGGCGCTTAGATCAAATTGAACTGATGCCGTACGTAGGAGACGGCCAACAGGCGCATCTTGTGGCGGTTGCGGATGCGGATGCGGGTTTGCAACATCACCTCGGAGGGGGTGTTTACAATTTTTTTGAATAATGCCAAGTAGTATACATACGCTACATATACGCCAAAGCGCGCTTTTTTGGGCAAGCCCTTAATGCCCAGCAGCGCATCGTCAAAGTCTCTTTTGATGCTATCGATGATTTCGTGTTTGCTGTTTTCATCGAGTTGATTGAGGGCCAGGTTGGGAAAGTATACGCGCCCCATACTGAAGTCGGCCTTCAGGTCGCGCAGGAAGTTTACTTTTTGAAATGCAGATCCGAGGCTCATGGCGTGAGGCTTGAGCTTTTGGTAGAGTGTTTCATCGCCTTTACAAAATACACGAAGGCTCATCAGCCCGACCACCTCGGCCGAACCGAGGATGTAGTCTTTCATGCCTTGCTCATCGTATTCTTTCCGGGAGAGATCCCACTCCATGCTGCGCAAAAAACAATCGATCAGTTCGCGCTCAATTTTAAATTCATTGACCGTTTTCTGAAAACTGTTGAGGATTGGATTTAAGCTGATCTTTTCGTCCACGGCACGATGGGTTTCGTCTTTGAAGCGGGCCAGCAGCGCGGCCTTGTCAAAGTCGTGAAACGTGTCCACGATTTCATCTGCGAAGCGCACGAAACCGTACAACGCGTAGATAGGATCGCGCAATTCTTTTTGGAGACATAAAATACCAAGCGAGAAAGAGGTGCTATACGCGCGCGTGGTCATGCGGCTACAGCGCATGGATACCGAATCAAATAGGGCTTTTCCAGTCATACTTTGAATCGTGAAGATACATTTTTTATTTCATTCTGTCACGCTTCGCCAATTCGCGCGCCACCACCTGACCTGAAATTAATGAAGGAGGTACGCCCGGCCCCGGCACTGTAAGCTGACCTGTATAAAACAGGTTAGGTACTTTTTTGTTGATGATGGAGGGCTTCAGATTGGCCGTTTGCATTAGTGTATTAGCGAGGCCGTAAGCATTTCCTTTGAATGAGTTATAATCGCCCATGAAATCGCGGTGCGCATAGCTGCGTTTGAACACGATGTGTTCGCGAATGGATTGGCCGCTCATATGTTCAAAGCGATCCATAACCATGGTAAAGTACCGCTCGCGTATTTCATCGGTATCCGCTAGGTTCGGTGCCACCGGTATCAGCAGAAAAATGTTTTCACAGCCCGCGGGCGCCACCGATGGGTCGGTGATGGACGGAGCGGACACATAGAACTGGGGTGCTGTAGGCCACTGGGGCTGCTCGTAAATCTCGCGGGCATGCACACTAAAGTCCTGATCGAAGTACAGTTGGTGATGCAGCAGGCCGTGCAGGCGCTTGTTGATGCCGAGGTAGAAGATGAGGCTGCCTGGGGCCATGGTGCGTTTTTGCCAATAGGTTTCATCATACCTGCGGTAGGCGGCTGGCAACAACTGTTGTTCCACGTGGTGGTAGTCGGCACTGGCTACGATGTAATCAAACATCTCCACGGTGCCATTCACGCGCAAGCCTTTTGCCCGGGTGCTGTTCATCTCGATGGCCTCTACGGCCGCATGGTAGTGGATTTTCACGCCCAAGTCGGTGGCCACGTGCACCATGCCTTCAATAATTTTGTGCATGCCCCCTTGCGGATACCAGGTGCCTAACGCCATATCGGCATAGTTCATCAGGCTGTAGAGCGCGGGTGTTTTTTGCGGAGTGGCCCCCAGGAACAGCACGGGAAATTCCAGCAATTGAACCAGCTTGGGATTTTTAAAGAATTTTCGGACGTACGATGAAAGCGATTGGAAGACATGCAGGCGCAACGCGCCCGTCATCAACTTCCAGTCGGCCAACTCGCTAAGCGAAAGCCCCGGTTTGTACACCAGTTCGTTGATGCCAATGTCATATTTGTATTTCCCTTCTTCTAAAAATTGATTCAGGTATACGGATGAGCCCGGCTCGAGCCGTTCGAACATCTCTTTGAGGGCTTCGACCCCCGCGGGGATGTCCAGCACATCATCTTTTCCATAGACCACCCGGTAGGAAGGGTCCAATCGTTTCAGGTTGTAAAAGTCGGACGGCTTTCGCCCGAATTGGGCAAAGTATTTTTCAAACACATCGGGCATCCAATACCAACTGGGGCCCATATCAAACACAAACCCCTGTGCTTCAAACTTGCGGGCCCGACCTCCGGGGCCTTCATTTTTTTCAAAAAGGGTCACATCATACCCATCGCGCGCCAGAAAAGACGCGGCCGACAAACCCGAAAACCCCGAACCGATAACGGCAACTTTCTTCATGTGGAAAAATAGAAAATAAAAAAACCTTTCAGGTTATTATAACCCGAAAGGTTTTGTGATGTTTTCCCTCGATCACTAATCCTGGTATCCTTCCAGTCGCTTTTGGATTTCTTTCCGCGCATGGAATATCCTGTTCTTTACCGTGCCGATGGGGATATTGAGATGCTTGGCAATTTCGTGGTACTTGTAGCCGGTGGTGTGCATCTTAAAGGGGATCAGCAACTCGTCTTTGATACCATTTACATTGCGCCATACTTCTTTAAATTCCACGCTGCCTTCGGGGCGGTTAAAGGTATGCGTGTCTTCCACATTTAAGTAGTACAGTTCTTTGGTGTCATCGTGCGAAGTTTTGGCACGCTGCGCTTTCCGATAGTTGTTGATAAACGTGTTGCGCATGATGGTGAACAGCCATCCCTTCAAGTTGGTGTCTTCGCGAAACTTGTCGCGATACATCAAGGCCTTGAGCATCGTATCCTGAACTAAATCCTGCGACTCTTCCCGGTCGCTGGTGAACCTGCGGGTGAACGTCCGTAGTGTGCTGCGTAACCCCGCTACCTCCCTGTCGAATTCTACCGCTGTCATATTGTTTAGCTTTTAGTGGCTGATTGTTGAACAAAAGTACAGCCTGACAGCTATGAAGCAAGTATCTGTTCAACTTTTTTATAAATAAGTTGAACATTTAATCTGCACTTAATGCAGCGTCTTCATCAAATCCCTGAGTCCCAAGGCATTGTAAAAAATATGGAAATTAGAGGGCTTGGAAATGTTTGCCTTTTTCAGGGATTGGCCGGAGGCAAGCACCTGCGTTTTAGGCAAATCGGCACACATGCGGTTCACGTAGGCCTGCACATTGCCGGGCGTGGGCGAGCTGGTAAAGGCGCTGACCACAAAATCGGGTTGGTGCACTTCACATACCGATTTCACATCGTTGTACGGAACGGTTTGGCCCAGGTAATAGGTGCGGTAGCCATCGCGTTTGGTCACATAGTGGTAGAATAAAAGGCCCAGTTCGTGCAGTTCATTTTCGGGCAGGTAGAGCAGCACTTTACGGGCGGTTTTGGGTGCCAACGGCAGCGCATCGATGGCCACCATAATTTTTTGACGAATCAAATGCGTGATAAAATGCTCCTGGGCAGGGGAAATGTTGCCCGTTTGCCACAGCACACCGATTTTTTCGAGGAAGGGATAGATGATTTCGATAACGGTGCGTTCGAATCCGAATTTCAAGGTCAGTTCGGAAATGATTTTTTCGAACCGCTCTTCCTCCATGTCGATCATGGCCACCACGAGTTGGTCAATGAACACATCGGTGTTTTCATACGACCGGCTCAGCTCGGCCACCTTGCGTACAATTTCATCGTACGAGAGCCCCACAATCTTGGAGATTTTGACCCCGTTGTTGTTGAGCACCGATACGTTGATGATTTTTTTCAGATCCTCATCCGAGTAGTAGCGGATGTTGGTTTGTGTGCGCGCGGGCTCAATGAGCCGGTGGCGTTTCTCCCAGATTCGAATGGTGTGCGCCTTAATGCCTGAAAGCTGCTCCAATTCTTTGATTGAATATTTTCCCATCGCTGCTATTCTCTAAAAGTTTTACTTTCACGACCACCAGTAAAACCGTGGCTGGGTTATTTTGTTTCCGTTCAAATTTAGATTTTAGCCTGGTGGATCAAAAAGTGCCCCTTCAGCCCGCATTTGAATGGTTTGCCTCCCGGCAGTGGGAGCCGTTTGATTTTCAGCGGCAGGCATGGCAAGCTTACACCCGCGGGTACAGCGGGTTGGTCAATGCCCCCACGGGCAGCGGAAAAACCTATTCGCTGCTGATGCCCCTTTTGCTGGAGGGGATGGCGCGGCCATCTGTACCCGGCATCAAAGCCATTTGGATCACCCCCATCCGCGCGCTGGGGAAGGAGATTGAACTTTCAAGTCAACGCGCCATCGAGGGGTTGCGGATGCCGTGGCGCGTGGGCGTGCGCACAGGTGACACGTCCACACGCGAACGGGCCAAACAGAAAGAAAAACCTCCCGACCTGCTCATCACCACACCCGAAAGCCTTCACTTGTTGCTCACACAGAAGGACTATGCCGAGGGGTTCAAAAACCTGCGGGCGGTAGTGGTGGATGAGTGGCACGAACTGATGGGCAGCAAACGGGGGGTGCAAATGGAGTTGGCGCTGTCGCGGTTAAAAGGACTGCTTCCCGCGCTGAAAGTATGGGGTATTTCCGCAACGCTGGGTAACATGGAGCAGGCCATGGAAGTCCTGTTGGGAGCGACCTATGCCCGCGACCGGGTCATGTTCATCCGATCGGACATCCGCAAGGCCATTGAAATAGCGTCCATCTTGCCCGATGAAGTGGAACGCATGCCGTGGGCGGGGCACCTGGGCATTCAGTTGTTGGAGAAGATCATCCCCATCATCCAGCGCAGCACCAGCACATTGATTTTTACGAACACCCGCTCCTTTGCCGAAATCTGGTATCAGAAGCTGTTGGAACGCGCTCCTGAGTTGGCCGGTGTCATTGCCATGCACCACAGTGCCATCAGCCAGGAGCTGCGCAGTTGGGTGGAGGAGCAACTGCACGAGGGCAAACTGAAGGCGGTGGTATGCACGTCCAGTTTGGATTTGGGCGTTGATTTTCGCCCCGTGGAAACGATCATCCAGGTGGGTAGCCCAAAGGGGGTGGCGCGCTTTCTGCAGCGGGCCGGCCGCAGCGGTCATCAGCCGGGCGCCACCAGCCGCATCTATTTTCTGCCCACCCATTCACTGGAACTAACCGAGGCAGCGGCCTTGCGCGAGGCGATTGATCAGCGTGTGGTGGAAGACCGGTTGCCCTATGTGCGCTCCTTCGATGTGCTGATCCAATACCTGATCACGCTGGCGGCAGGCGAAGGTTTTCGGCCGGAAGAAATCTTACCGGAGGTGCGCAGCACGGTCAGCTATGCCTCCATCACTGATGACGAGTGGCAATGGGTGCTGGCCTTCATCACCTCGGGCGGTACGGCCCTCACTGCCTATGACGAGTACCGAAAGGTAACCGTGACGCAAGGCGTGTACCACGTGGAGGACAGGCGCGTGGCCCTGCGCCATCGGCTCTCCATCGGGACCATCGTGGGCGACAATTCGCTCTACATCAAATACGTGTCGGGTAAATACCTCGGCACTATCGAAGAATACTTTATTGCCAGCCTGAAGCCGGGTGATGTATTTTGGTTTGCCGGGCGCGCGCTGGAACTGGTGCGCATCAAAGACATGGAAGTGCATGTGCGCAACAGCAAAAAGAAAACGGGACGTGTGCCTTCCTGGCAGGGCGGGCGCATGCCGCTTTCCTCGCAGATGAGCGAGATGCTGCGACTGAAAATACATGAGGCGGCCACCCGCACCGAAAAAGATGTCGAAATGAAATTTTTACAACCGTTGATGGAATTGCAACGGCAGCGATCGCACCTGCCCCGGAAAGACGAATTTCTGATCGAATACTTTCAATCGGAGGAAGGCTACCATGTGGTCATGTACCCGTTTGAGGGACGACAGGTGCACGAGGGCATGGGCGCGTTACTCGCGCACCGCCTGGCGCAGATACGGCCGCTTACGTTTTCGATTGCCATGAACGACTATGGTTTTGAACTGCTGTGCGATCAGGAGATACCCATTTACGAAGCCATTGAGACCAACGTGCTCGGTTCCGATGACTTGTTGAAAGACATCCAGGCGAGTATTAACAGCACGGAAATGGCGAAGCGCAAATTCCGCGACATCGCGGCCATTTCGGGGTTGGTGTTCAAAGGCATGCCGGGCAAGCCGATCAAGGAACGCCACTTGCAAAGCAGCTCGCAGTTGTTCTACAACGTGTTTCACGAATATGAGTCGCACAATTTGTTGCTGTTGCAAGCCATGGAAGAAGTGATGGACTTTCAGTTGGAGGAGGCGCGGCTGCGGCAGGCGTTGGACCGCATTGCCCATCAGAAGATCATCGTGCGTGAGCCCGACCGCCCCACACCGTTTGCGTTTCCCATCATGGTGGATCGCATGCGCGAGAAACTGAGCACCGAACGCATTGAAGACCGCGTGCGCAAGATGATGGTGAAGTGGGAGGAGTAATTGCGCCTTACTGAACGCATCGACTCAGAGATCATGTCTTTAACACCTCCTTAACATTTCATTGCCAAGACATTAACAAGCGGCCGGATTTCTTTGTAAAAAAAGAACAACATGAAAACAAAATTTTGGGCCGGTCTGGTAGGGCTGGCGCTGGTGGCCATTGCGAGCTGGGTACTTTATTCGCATTACCGCATCATCACCCCCGTGGTGGACGTAACGCAAAGCGAAATCGGGTGGGCAGGCAAAAGCGTCTCAGGCGGGCATGTGGGTAAAGTAAAATTTGCCAGTGTGAGCTTGCAGTTTCAGGGCGGCAAGTTGCGGGGTGGCTCATTTGTGGTCGACATGACCTCCATCACGGTGGATGATATCGAGGATCCGCAGGGCGTCAACGATTTCATCGGTCATATCACCACCGAAGATTTCTTTGAAGTAAACAAATACCCCACCGCCTCGTTTGTCATCAGGCAAGCACAGGCATTGAGTGATTCGGATTATCAGATTACGGGCGACATGACAATCAAGGGAATCACCCGCCATGTGCAGTTCAACGCCCAGGTGAGCCCGCTTCAAAGGGGCTATCGCGTAAGGGCTACACTGCCCATTAACCGCACGCAGTTTGGTATTGAGTACGGGGCCAATGGCAAGCGGGGTTCCGCCAAGGATTGGTTTATCTACAACGACTTTGTACTGACAGTGAACGTGATTAGCACCGAAGGTTGACATTACTTCCAGTGGGCCGGATCCAACCGCCACGACTTCACGTAGATCAACTGTTCTTCCGTGATGTACTTCTTGCGCATGGCCTCTTCCAACAGGTACGAGAAATCGCTCAGGCAAACCAACGGCACCCGGGCACTGGCAAAGTTGGCTGCGGCCACCTCAAATCCATAGGTGAAAATGGCTGCCATTCCGATCACTTCGAAGCCGGCTTCGCGCATGGCTTCGGCCGCTTTGAGTGAACTGCCGCCCGTGGAGACCAAGTCTTCGATCAACACCGCCTTTTGCCCTTTGGTCACTTTGCCCTCGATCAGGTTGCCCATGCCATGTTCTTTCGGCTTGGGGCGTACATATACATACGGCAGTTCCAGCCGATCGGCCACTAACGCCCCCTGTGGCACTCCGGCCGTGGCCACCCCGGCTATGCATTCGGCTGTGGGAAAGTAATGTTTGACCACTTCGCTCAGGCCATTGCGGATGTGGCTGCGCAACGAGGGATAGGAGAGCGACAGCCGGTTGTCGCAATAAATGGGCGACTTCCACCCCGAGGCCCACGTGAAGGGCTTTTGGTGGTTGAGTTTGATGGCTTCGATGTCCAAGAGTTGCGAGGCAATGGCGCCCGCGGTAGCCGGATGGGTGCGTACAAATTCCATGGTGGCAAGTTAACGCTATTTGATCATCTGCTTGGGCGCATGTTCTGTCCAAGGCGATATTTTTTGGGTGACCCGTTAAGTCTGAAAATACCTCTCGGTTTGTTGGCCCGGTCTCTCTATTTTTGGCCCTTACCTTGTGCGATCCGTCCACACATGAATTTGTTTGTCAACGACATACCGGTGAAGATCCTTCCACCGGGAGAAAAGCCAGAACCGGGGCATGTTAACCAAACCGTGGATGCGGCCACCGAGCCCATCACCAAAGCCAAGCTGATCCACCATGTGTGGATTGATCACGCAGACACGTCACACCTTAACACGGTGTTAGACTTGATCAATTCCAAGGTACCCACGCATTTGCTTTCGCTGGTCATCACCGTGGCGGACTACGAAGCGATCAAAACCTTTTTGAAACAGAAATTCAAAGTAGTCAAAGCTGCGGGCGGGTTGGTGCGGAAGAAGGACAAAGTCCTGATGATTTACCGGATGAAAAAATGGGATCTGCCGAAAGGCAAAAAAGAGTCAGGCGAAAAATACAAGGAGACGGCCGTGCGCGAGGTGCAGGAGGAGTGCCAGGTGGACGTGACGCTCGGCCGGAAGATATGCACCACATGGCACACCTACACCATGAATAAACACGCCATGCTTAAAAAAACGCGGTGGTATGTAATGGACTTGGAAAATGACAGCAAGATGAAGCCAAGCTTGGAAGAAGACATTGAAGAATTGCGCTGGATGACGCAGAAAGAAGTGTATCACGCGTTAGAGAACTCCTATCGTTCCATTCGTTTCGTTTTTGAAGAGTACTACAAAACCCAGGAGTAAGCATTACTCTTCGTGTTCGTGCAAGGCGATGCCCCACGATTGAAGTTCGTGTAAGATCGGGTTGTAGTATTCGGCCGTTACCGGGATGACAACCCCCCGGGCTTCTAACTTGTTTTCGAGCAACAGCCGCGTGGCGATGGCCAAGGGCAAGCCTACCGTTTTGGCCATGGCCGTGCGGTCGGCATTTTCGCCCTCGGCCGTTAGGTAGGCGTTGAGCGTATGCTGCGTTTGCCCCATGCGGTAGCGCAGGCGGTGCCACATCACCACCAGATCTTTGTCGGCCGGTTTCAGATGCCATCGTTTTTGAAGGATGTGCTCTGTGATGCGGGCAGGCGTGCCCTCGGATAGGCCGATGCGCTCAGCGCTCAAAAATCCACTCCAACGCAGGCGTTTGAGTTCTTCGCCTTCGGGGGCGAGGCTCAGTTGGTCACACAGCATTTTTTCGATCGGGCCATCGCCCGCCAGAAACGATTTCAAGAAATCGGCATGGGTCATGGCTTGGGCAGACTCGATCATGTAGGTGTCATCGCAGCAGCCCAATTGCACCAACACATTCCAGGCGGCACAGTATCCTTCGTTGCGAAGCGTGCCGCGCAGAAGGGTGTCCACGTCCGTGAGGCCATACACGGTTTGATACTTGAGCGAATCACGATTAGCATAGCCTTCAAAGTTCCCGTAGCCGGGAATGGTGACGGGCGCGGTGCGCTGAAACAGTTGCTGGTAGGGCACATACTTAAACTGCCCGTGCTGGAGAAACTTGGCCGTGCCCTGTCCGGCCAGCACCACGTTGCGCGGGTTCCAGGTGAATTTATATCGCCAGGGATTGTCCGGATCGGTGGCGGGTGCGATCAATCCACCCGTAAATGATTCGAACGAGGTAATGGTGCCGCCTTTTTGTTGGATGCCCTGAATGAGTTGCATGGCGCTCATGTGATCCAAGCCTGGGTCCAGCCCACACTCGTTTAAAAACAACAGACCGTGCCGGGCGGCTTCTTCGTGCATGGTCTTGATCTCATCAGAGACGTAGCTGGCAGTGAGCAGGTGTATGCGGTGTTTGAGGCATAAGCGGGCAACGATGGGGTGCAAAAAAGCGGGCAACAACGAAAGGACGATGGTTGCCTCGCGCAACACGGCCTCGCTGGCCGGGTCGTTGATGTCAAAGGCAATGGCCTGCGTAGGCGCGGTTACACGCTCTTGCGCCAGTGCCCGTTGCGCATCGCCCACGGTAAGGCGGTGGCCGTGTGTTTGACAATAGTGTGCCAGGTAGTTGATGAGTGCCGAAGAAGAGCGGCCTGCCCCTAAAACCAGAATATGCTTCACGGGGGTAAGATACTACTCCGTTCAAGACGCGCCACCTGGCCCGGCATTATTTTCCGTGTGGGGCAGCCGTAGCCAACGTGGCGTGGTAGGGAAATGACATTCATTTTGTTACCTTTCCCTGCTGGATCAGATTTCAGCAACACTGCGTATGGAACCCGTGGAAACGTTTACCTCGCTGGACGAACTTGACGCTGAGTCGCGCTACCTGGTACACAAGGCGAAAGAGGCTTCGACTCATGCCTATGCTCCCTATTCGAAGTTTATGGTAGGGTCTGCCCTGATTTTGGATGATGGGACCGTCATGCAGGGCGCCAACCAGGAAAACGCCTCGTACCCCTTGTGTATGTGTGCTGAGCGGGTGGCGCTTTACGCGACCTCAGCCCTTCATCCTTCCCGGAAAATTCAGAAACTGGCCGTGGTGGCCCACAAAAAGAATCACAAAGAGCTGGCGCCCGCCAGTTGCTGCGGAGCTTGCCGTCAGGTGTTGTTGGAGTATGAGCAGCGACAGCACCGTCCGATTGAACTGGTGATGATGGTGGCCGAAGGCCACTGGATCAAATGCGCGTCTGCGGCCGCCCTGCTGCCGTATGGATTTTCCGAGAAGAACCTGACGGACTAAGGTTCGTACCCACTCCAACTTTTGTCGTACCTTTCAGGCTTGTCTGTAGCACAAGCATCCCTGGCGGTCTCCCATGAGTGAGGAAATATTAAAGGCGTTAACGCAGCTTTTTGCCATCATTACCCGGCAGGATGGTGGGGTAACGGCAGCCGAGCGACAGGCCGTGATCACGTTTTTCCAACAGGAGCTGGACCGCGCCTCGCTTCAGGCGTACATCGACCTGTACGATCAATACTCCGGCTACCATTTGCAAACGGGCGATGGCACCAACGAAAAAACCTCGGTCAAAGACTCGCTCAAAACCTTGGCGATCTGCAAAAAGATCAACAAAACGCTCACCCAAAAACAAAAATTCATTACGCTGATCAAGCTCGTGGAGCTGGTAGCGTCCGATAAAAGTTTTACCGCCCAGCGGATGGAGATCGTGCACACGGCCGCCACGGTTTTCAACATCAGCCAGGATGAGTATGGGTTGATCGAGGCGTTTGTCACACAAGGCACGTTTGAAAAACTCAACCACCCTTCGCTGCTGTTGGCGGCCGAACACCCGCCCGTGGAGGCACCCCTCGCCAAGCATCTGCATGCGCACGTGGCGGGTATACTCGTGTTTATGCACACACGCAGCGAGGACATCTACTTTGTGCGCTATGCCGGGGAGGAGGAACAGATGCTGAACGGCTTGCCCATGGTGCCTGACCGCGTGTACCTGTTTGCGCCCGGTACCACCTTAAAAACACGCGAAGGCAACGCTGTTTATTACAGCGATTTGGTGGCTGCGTTTCACGAAGAGATACAACACACCAAGCTTTCGTTTGAAGCGCGCATTGCGGAGCATACGTTTGCTGGCAAGGTAACAGCCCTGCACGAAATTGCGATCGCAGAGGGACCGGGCAAGCTCATCGGCATCATGGGCGCCAGCGGGGCGGGCAAGACCACGCTGCTCAACGTGTTGGCCGGATTGGAAATACCCACAAGGGGCGAAATCAAGATCAACGGATTTAACATCCACACACAAAAAAAGGAAATTGAAGGGGCCATTGGCTACGTGTCGCAGGATGACTTGCTGATTGAAGAGCTGACCGTTTATCAGAATTTATACTACAACACGAAGTTGTGTTTTGACAATCTGTCCGAGAGCCAAATTCAACGAAAGGTGCTGACGATGCTCGAAGACCTAGGGTTGGAGAACCGCAAGCACCTGAAGGTGGGCAGCGCGCTGAACAAAAAAATCAGTGGAGGTCAGCGCAAGCGTCTGAACATCGCGCTGGAGTTGATCCGCGAGCCGGCCATCTTATTTTTGGATGAGCCGACTTCGGGCCTGTCTTCGCGCGATTCGGAAAATGTCATTGACCTGCTGAAGCAGCTTTCGCTTAAAGGCAAATTGATCTTTGTTGTCATCCATCAGCCATCGTCTGATGTGTTCAAGATGTTTGACAAGATGATTATGATGGACACGGGCGGCTACCCGGTGTACTATGGCCCGCCCGTGGAGGCGGTGACCTATTTCAAAAAAGCCGCTCATCAGGTGGACAGCAACCGCGGCCACTGCGAAGCCTGCGGTAACGTGAACCCTGAACAGATTTTTAATGTCCTTGAAGCCACCGTTGTGGACGAATACGGGCAGCCTACAGCCAAACGCAAAACAACCCCCACTCAGTGGAATGAGTTGTACAAGGCATCGTTTACGCTGCCGCGGGTTGAGCGCGTGAAAGAACCCCCGGCCCATGCATTGCATTTGCCCGGCCTGCTGAAACAGTCGGTGCTTTTTGCCATCCGTGATTTTAAAGCCAAAGCAGCCAACAAAGCGTACCTGGCCATCAATTTGCTGGAGGCGCCCTTATTGGCGTTGGTGTTGTCGTTTGCGGTGCGCTACCCCAGTGCGCCCGATGGTATGGCGTATAGTTTTCGCTTTAACGAAAACATCCCCGCGTATTTGCTGATGGCCATCATCGTGGCCCTGTTCATGGGCCTCACCGTCAGTGCCGAGGAAATCATCCGCGACCGGAAGATACTTAAGCGCGAGGCGTTTCTGAATTTGAGTTGGAACAGTTACCTCGTGTCCAAGCTGGGTATCTTGTTCCTGCTGTCCGCCATCCAAACGCTGTCGTTTGTGGCCGTGGGCAACACCCTCCTGGGCATCCACGGCATGACATGGGCTTTTTGGCTCGTGTTGTGGATCACTTCCTGCTTTGCCAATGTGCTGGGCTTGCTCATCTCCTCGGCTTTCCATTCGGCTGTGACGGTGTACGTGCTGATCCCGCTGTTGTTGATTCCGCAAATGATCTTTAGCGGGCTGCTATTCAACTTCAGTAAACTCAACAAACTCATCAGCCACCCGGTACATGTGCCGCTGGTGGCCGATGTGATGACATCACGCTGGGCCTATGAAGCCATGGCGGTTCATCAGTTTACCCAAAATGACTTTGAGGCTCCGTTCTTTAAATATGATCGCGCGGAAGCGCAGGCGGACTTTAAGGCCGTATACCTGGCGGACGAAATGAAAAAGCGCCTCGCCTGGATTCGAGATCACGCGACAAACACCTCCGACAGTGTAAAACAACGCGTAGCACGGGAAGTCAACGTATTACAAAATACCTTGCGGAATGAACCATATCGGTTAGGTCTGGAGAAGCTGGACACCAAAGACCGCTGGGCAGAGGGATTTTCCCCAACGGATGCGGAGCACGTTGCGCAGTACCTGACGCTTTATCAGGAACACTACCAAAAACAGTTTAACTATTTTGGCGGACTGGCCGAACAAAAGCGTGCGTTTTACGAACGGGAGGGATTTGACCTGAAAAAAGAAAAGGATCGCTATTTCAATGAGAAACTGGCCGAACTGGTGAAAAACGTGGCCGTAAAAGACCGCGTAATTGAATACCAGGGAGCGCTGGTGCAAACCATTAATCCCATTTTTCAGTCGGTGCAGGCTACCCATGTGCTTGACTACCGCACGCCTTTTTTTGTACCGGAGAAGGCATGGCTTGGCCTATCGTGGCCCACGTATTGGTTTAACCTGGTCGTAATCATTGGCATGGCGGGTATTTTGTATTTGCTGTTGTATTTTGAGGTAATCAAATACGCAGTGGGCCGCGCGGAGGGCTGGATAAACAGGTACGTTCGCAGAGACAGCCGTTAGCCCGCCCCTGTTCGATCATGTGCGCCTGGCCGGAGCGCCTGATTTCGGTTGGCAGATGGCAAATAATCTGTATTTTCGCCCTTTAAACGGATACGCCCATGAGAGTAGTTTTTGTGCTGGCTGCGGTTGCCCTGCTGGCCGCTTGTGGTTCGGAAAAGAAACCGGACGATCGCGCCTTTGAAGAAGGCTTGGATTCGCTCCACCAGACCACCACGCTCAACCAAGAGATGATCGATGGCATTTTGCAGCAAATCCCCAGCCCGCTGGAGATTTCTGTGTTGTTAAAGGAGTCAGGCACAAAATACGATGGGGCGCTGCTTAATCCGGCCGCCAACTTTGAAAAGTACAACAGCCGTTATAAAATGGCCCTCAACCTGGGCGTATACGGCACCGATCTGGGCTATACCAACATTTACGAACAAAGCCGTGCGGGGCTTGACTACCTGTCGTCCATCCGCACCTTGGCGGATGGGTTAAGCATCGGTCAATTTTTTGACATGCAGACCATTGCGCGGCTGGCGGGCAACAGTAAAAACCTGGACTCGCTGTTGCTGCTCACGACCCAAAACTTTAATGAACTAAACGCCTACCTCGAAAAACAAGGCCGTTCGTATCAAAGCGTATTGCTGCTGGCGGGCGGTTGGGTGGAAGCGATGCACATCACTTGCCAAACGGCTGCCAAAAACCCGGCCAACAAGCAATTGATGCAAACGGTAGGCGAGCAGAAGATCATCCTCGAACAGATTGCGCTGTTGCTTTCTTTTTATCCGGACGATGCCGATATCAAAACCTTGGCGACCGATCTGGAGTTGTTGAAACAGGCGTACGAAGGGGTTTCGATCTCCCATACCTATCAAGAGTCCAGCGTGGAAGTGGTCAATGGCGTGGCGATGATCAAGGACAACAGCAGCACCGAGGTGCAGATCACTCCGCAGGATTTTGAAAAGATCAAGGCGGCCACCGGCTCCATTCGTTCTAAAATTATTGGTTAATCATTGAATACGAAGTGTATGAAGAAGTTCAGCATTGCCCTCGTGCTTTTGGCTTTTGTTGGGTTCGGCTTTACCGACCATTCCTCCGCCCCGTGCGACCCGGAGGGACTGGCCAATACGTGCATCCCCAAATTGGCGGAGGGTTTTAAGTTTCTTAAAGCCTATAAAGTGGACGGTGCGCTGACGGGCAAGGAAAAAGTGGAATACAGTTATGTGTTGACCACCGGCACGCAGTACATGATCAACCTCTGTGCTCCCGGAGAAACCCCTGATGGCATCGTTGTGAGTCTGTTTGACGGGCAGCGCAACAAAATCGCCACCAACAAGGTAGAGGGGCAGATTTTGTCGGCCATTAACTTTGCATGCCAGTCCACCGGCATTTACTACATCCAATACACCTTTGACGGAGGCGCCCGCTGTGGCGGCAGCGCCCTCGGCTTCAAGCGATAGCCACCGTGTGCGGAGTTGTTCCATCGCCACCGCAGGCTGGATGAAAGAGCACACGATCGATTTTTCGTTTCGCGCCCGATACTACGTATTGGGCGATTTGCATTCGGGTAATACGCGGGCCATTTGGTTTGTATTGCATGGATACGGGCAGTTGGCGCAGTACTTTATCAAGAAATTTGATGTGCTCACGCAGCATGGCATTGCGGTGGTGGCGCCCGAAGGACTATCACGATTTTACCTGGAAGATATAGCCACCCGTAGCCGGGGAGGAAGTCAACGCGTAGGCGCCACCTGGATGACACGCGAAAACCGCTTGATGGACATCGAGAATTACCTGACCTATCTGACAATGGTTTATCAGCAGCGTACCCGCGAAGGGACGCGGCCCGTAACCATACTTGGCTTTTCGCAGGGAGCGGCCACGGCTGCCCGGTGGGCCGTAAGCCGACAAATCGAGTTTGAACGATTGATAGTATGGGCGGGCCTCGTACCCGAAGACATGGATTTTGATGAAGGGCAGCGGATACTGAAAAGTAAAGAAGTGATCCATGTGTATGGGTCGGATGACCCGTTTATCACCGATGAGCGGTTTGCCCACATGAAAACATTGGCCCAGCGTCTGCATCCATCGCCCCGGTTGGTGTCATTTGCCGGAGCCCACGACATCGATGCCGACACGCTTGAGCGGCTGGCGCGGGAAGCGATGTAGTGTTTGCGCCTGCGTGACCGATCGGTTTCACGCGGGATGCATCACAAACGATCAACAACTGTTCACAGGCGGTCACCGATTGCTACGGTTGGCCCGTTTTGAAGCTCTTTTTGAGTGGTTTCGGGTCTGGCACAATTATTATTTCTACATTTAGAGTAAATTAAATACATGAAGTGACTCTCATCTGCGAACCTGTCTGCCGATAGGCAGGTGACCACGAAAAAATTTATCAACACATGAAAAAGTACCAATTGGGTGAGTTCGAGGAAATCGTGATTCTGACCATCGGCATTTTAAACAACGAAGCGTATAGTGTTTCTATAAAAGAGGAGATAGAGGCGAGGCTCGCGCGCTCGGTTAGTATGGGTGCTTTACACACCGCGCTCAGGCGATTGGAAGACAAGGGCTACTTAAAATCATACGCGGGCGAAGCAACGGAAGAACGCGCTGGCCGGCCGAAACGGTATTTTGAAATCACCGCGATGGGAAAGAAGGCAATGCAGTATGCCAAAGAAACCCGTGAACAATTGTGGCGGGCAATACCGAAGGCGGTGTTGGAGTATCAGTTGGCAATGCTGCCAATCAATAATTGACAATGGGCAATTGACAATCGGCAGCATTGCCAACTGATTTTTGTCAACGGTCAACTATCTTGATAACACGAAATTGAAGACACAAAAGCACAAGCCACCTCAACTTCCCCTCCACTTCTTCCGCTGGTACTGCCACCCGAAGATGCAGGATTACATTGAAGGAGATTTGATGGAGGTGTATGAAAAGCGATTGAAGAAATCTGGTAAGAGAATAGCGGATGTACGATTTGTAATCGATGTACTGCTGCTCTTCAGACCGGCCATCATCCGGCCAATAGAAGGATATGGAAAATTAAATACGTATGGTATGTATAAGAGTTATTTAAAAATCGGGTGGCGGAATCTCGTAAAGAATAAAGCCTTTTCATTGATAAATATTTCAGGACTCGCTCTTGGATTGACGTGCAGTATCCTTATTGCCTTATGGGTGCAAGATGAATACGGCATGGATACCTTTCATGCGGATTTGAATCGTATCTACACCATCACCAGTACCGAATATTCAGGTCATGAAATCACGTATGGTGGCTATGACACACCAGGCCTTTTAGGAGAGGAGTTGAAAAAGGTAATGCCTGAAGTTGAGTTAGCATGCAACATCAATGGTTGGCTTGAATGGCGAACGTTTGGTGTGGAAGATAAAAGAGTAAAAATGCCAGGATATTATGCGGATGTTGATTTTCTCTCAATATTTTCTTATCCCCTTCTGCTCGGCTCAAGAGAGGCTGCCTTGAATTCGCCAGAGAGCGTTGCCATCTCCCGAAAAATGGCAATTGCTTTGTTTGGAACGCCCGAGTTGGCCATAGATAAATCTATACGGTTCGACAATGAGGCAGACTTAAAAGTAACTGCCGTATTCGAAGATATAGGGAACAATGCTTCTGAAAGGTTTGAATACCTGATCAACTGGAAATTTTTTGTTGAGAGAAACAATTGGGTGAAAGATTGGGGCAATAGCGGCCCCATGACATTTATCAAATTGCGTGCACAAACGAACGCGGAAGTGTTAAAGCTTAAGCTTCAACATTTTCTTAAGGGCTATAACAAAAATTACTCTGATCATCATCGTGACGAACTGAGCCTACAGCCCTTTGGCGAGAAATACCTGTACTCCAACGTCAAAGATGGAAAAATAGCAGGTGGACGAGTAGAATATGTTAGATTGTTTAGTTTGGTAGCCATCTTCATCTTGCTGATAGCCTGTGTGAATTTTATGAATTTAAGCACAGCCCGTTCATTAAAGAGAGCTAAAGAAATTGGGGTGCGAAAAGTAAACGGTGCTGTAAAATCTTCATTGGTCAGTCAGTTTATGACGGAGGCTTTTCTGTTTACTTCCATAGCAGTAGCGCTTGCATTGGCAGCGTTATTGGCTTTGTTACCGCAATTCAATTTGTTAACAGGAAAAAGTATTCAGATTCCTTTCACAGACGGAAGATTTTGGATGTGGATTTCGGTTTTGACATTGATTACAGGTGTTGTTTCCGGTAGCTACCCGGCACTTCTACTGTCTTCCTTTAAACCAGTCCTGGTAATGAAGCAGAGTTTAAAGTCAAGCTCCGCTTCTATTTTTTTCCGAAGAGGATTGGTTGTACTTCAATTTGCGTTGTCAATTGTTTTCATCGTTGGCATGATTGTAATCTCAAATCAAGTAGCATTCATTCAAAATAAGAATCTGGGGTATGAAAAGAACAATTTGATTTACTTACCCTTGACAGGAAACATTTCAACAAACTTTAAGACATTCAAACAGGAAGCTTTGAAACTGCCTGGTATTTTAGGAGTGAGTCTGATCTCTCAGCGGCCGGTCGCGTTGGAAAATGCTACTACTATGGTGGAGTGGGAGGGTAAAGCGCCAAATACCTACCCTGTTTTTGTACGAGCGAATGTGGGATATGATTTTGTAGAGACCATGCAGGCAACCATTATTGCAGGCCGCGATTTTTCTGAAGAGTTTGCTGACTCTGCCAGCTATATAATTAATGAGAAAGCATTGCAAATTATAGGTTATAAAGACCCCATTGGTATGCCGCTTACTTTCGGAAGTAGAAAGGGCACTATTGTAGGCGTGGTGAAAGATTTTCATTTTAAGTCACTTCATGTGCCTGTCGAACCATTGGTATTGAGGTTAGCAAGAAGTGGATGGGGTTATGCCCTGATCCGAACTGACCCCGGAAAAACTTCTATTGCCTTGGCCAGTCTGGAAGAACTTCATAAAAAACTAAATCCTGATTTCATATTCGCGCATCAATTTGCTGACGAAGAGTACGCTTACTTATATCGAAGCGAACAAGTGGTTAAGAAACTGTCGTGGTGCTTTGCTTTTTTGGCCATATTCATTTCGAGCCTGGTACTTCTGGGATTGGTAATTTTTACAGCCGAGCAGCGCGTAAAGGAAATCGGCATCCGCAAAGTTTTGGGGGCGAGTGTATCACAGACTATCACACTGTTGTCAAAAGATTTTATGAAACTGGTGTTTGTGTCCATGTTGGTTTCAATACCCGTTGCGTATTACGTGATGGACAGCTGGTTAAAAGGTTTTGAATACCACATCACCATTCAATGGTGGATGTTTGTGGTGGCAGCCGTTGGCGCTATCACCATGGCCTTATTGACAATAAGTTTTCAAGCTATTAAAGCTGCCTTGATGAACCCGGTGAATAGTTTGAAGTCTGAATAATGAAAGTCAATCCCCCCAAATTATTCCTCCACTTCTTCCGATGGTACTGCCATCCGAAGATGCGAGACTACATTGAAGGAGATTTGATGGAGGTGTATGAAAAGCGACTGAGTAAGTCCGGGAAGGCACGTGCGGATGTAAGATTTATAATTGATGTATTGTTGCTTTTTAGACCGGGAATTGTGAAGTCAACAGAAAAGGAGTCGTTTTTTAACAACTGGAACATGTATAGAAATTATTTTTTGATTGGTTGGCGCAATCTGATTCGAAGTAAAACGTATTCATTCATCAACATTAGTGGGCTAGCGTTGGCTATTGCCAGTTGTATATTGATCAGCCTTTACATCGCGGATGAGTTGAGCTTTGATAGGTACCATCAAAACGCAGAGAAAATACATCGGGTTGTGGCGACTGACTGGGCTAAGATGCCACCGGCACTGGCTCCTGAAATGCTGGCTTCCTACCCACATTTGGTGGAGCATGCCGTCCGATTCTGGCCGCTTTTTTCGCCTGCCAAAATGCGTCATGACGATATCGTGTTTGTCGAGTCCGGAATTGTGTTTACAGACCCATCCGTATTTTCTGTTTTTAGCTGGCCGTTGACGAAGGGAAACCCGGCAAAAGCATTGACCGACAAAAACTCCATCGTCCTCACCGAATCGATGGCGGCAAAGTATTTCGGTACCCGAGAACCCTTGGGCGCGCAAATGAAGTTTTGGGGTAACGATCTCACGGTTACCGGAGTCATGCGCGATGTTCCGGCCAACTCGCATTTGCAATTTGATTTTTTGATTTCCTTTTCATCGCTTCAAGAGGTAATGGGCAACGACCTCGACAACAACTGGGGCATGCCTGCCTTCTATACGTATCTGCTTCCTCGCCAAGGAGTTTCAATAACCGATTTGCATGGTGCGGCACAACAGCTCTTCAAAACAAATTTTGAAGACCCTTCAGTGGCGATATTTCTTCAATCACTGCCCAGCATTCACCTCCATTCCAACCTGCAAGCTGAGTTTAAGCCGGGCGGTAGCAAGTCATATATATATATTTTGGGAACGGCTGCTTTGTTTATTCTTGTACTGGCCGGCATAAACTTTGCCAACCTCAACATCGCACGCGCGGCAACACGCACCAAAGAGGTAGGCATGCGGAGAAGCCTGGGTGCTTTGGGGCGCCAATTGATTGAGCAGTTTTTTGGTGAATCGATTATTACCACCGGAATAGCCTTACTGTTCGGACTGGGTATGGTTGCAATACTGTTACCATTGTTCAATCTCCTTTCTGGCAAGGAAATAACGCTTGATGCCATCTCAACGGCACCCTTTTTGATGGGAATAGTAGTCGCTTTTTTCCTGATTAGTTTTTCCGCGGGCGCTTATCCGGCTCTTTACCTGTCTCACCTTAAGCCGGTTGCCTCTCTGAAAGGATCAGCCCTCCGGAGTGGTAAATCTGCTTTTAGGAGAGGGTTAATAGTCTTTCAGTTTGCGGTGTCTACGTTTTTTCTGGCTGTCATGCTGGTGGTGTTTCAGCAACTGAAGTACATACAAAGCAAAGACCTTGGGTATGCGAGCAACGAGGTGATTGTATTGGATGGAGATGGGTTTCCGCAGGTACAGAGTGAATTTAGGAAAATAGCGGGAGTGGAGAATGTTGCCGGAGTGCCACAATTGATTCCCGGACTTTTGCCGCGAAGCACGTATCGTGTGCCGGGCGTTGCGATCGATACCACTGCGCAGATGCTCCACTACGGAACAACTCCTTCCTTTGTTGAAACCATGGGAATCCGCTTGGTGGCGGGCCGAAATTTTGTCGAAACATCAAAAAGTGACGAGCAATCGGCCTTTATTCTAAATGAATCGGCCGTTCGGGAATTGGGTTTAACGAATGTTGACGCTATTAATAAACCATTCTCCATGCTGGTTCCTCCCTTATATGGCGGCCGGGAAGTTTGGCGCCACGGCATAATTATAGGCGTGGTGGAGGATTTTCATTCGGAGTCCTTATACCGTGCCATTGAACCGATGGTTTTATATCTGAGTTATGATTTGAATCTTACGTTGGTTCGGGCGCAGAACAATCCCGCAGTGATCGCTGCCATGGAGTCGGCATGGAAGAAGATTAACCCGGATGCTCCTTTTAACTATTTCATTCTGAATGACCGCATACAACAGCAATATAGCTCAGAGGTAAAACTGAGCAGCCTGATGGGTGTAGCCACAGGCCTTGCCGTTGTCATTGCATGTCTCGGTCTTCTGGGATTGGTTGCGTTTTCTGCCAATCAGCGAACAAAGGAAATTGGGATCAGAAAGGTGATGGGCGCCACGAGTGTGCAGATCATCGCGTTGGTTACGAGGGAATTTGTGATATTGGTCGCTTTTGCCGCGATCCTTGCGTTGCCTTTGGCGTTCTACGCGCTCAATCAGTGGATTAGCAACTTCGCTTATCACATCGATTTGTCATGGACAATTTTTGTGTTGGCCGGCATAGCAACCATAGTGGTTGCATTGGCAACGGTTGTAGCTCAGTCGTTCAAAATTTCGACAGCGGCCGTAGTTGACTCATTACGCTCGGAGTAGAAAATTAGTGAAATTGGAACCTACGAGATCATATCCACCCCAACTCCCGCTCCGCTTCTTCCGCTGGTACTGCCACCCGAAGATTCAAGACTACATCGAGGGTGATTTGATGGAGGTGTATGAAAAACGGTTGAAGAAAAATGGAAAGAGGGTAGCGGATGCAAGATTTTTTATTGATGTGCTGTTGCTCTTCCGCCCGGGCATTATCCGGCCGAGGGAAGGGCATGGAAAATTAAACACGTATGGTATGTATAAGAGTTATTTTAAAGTCGGTTGGAGAGCCCTGCTGAAAGACAAAGGGTATTCCTTTATCAATATCGGAGGGTTGGCCCTTGGCCTCACCGCGTGTCTGCTGATGGGGCTATACGTGCACTACGAGTTGAGCTACGACCGGTTTCATGAAAAGGCCGACCGGATTTACCGTGTCAACATGGAGATCAAGTTTGGTGACAACCACCTGGACATGGCCGTTACGAGCCCTCTTTTGGGAGAGACAGCCAAAACCGACTTGGTCGAAGTGGAGCAAGTAACCCGGCTGCGCTGGTATGAGGGCTTTCTGGTGAGAAAGGGGAATGAAAACATCCGGGAAGGAAATGTGGGGCAGGCGGACTCAACTTTTTTTGAAGTGTTCCGACTTCCGATGCTGCACGGAAATCCCAGGAAGGCGTTAACAGAGCCGAACTCGATTGTTATCACCGAGTCCGTGGCTAAAAAGTATTTTGAGCGCGTAGATGTATTGGGGGAGACGCTCGTCATCAACAACACCGGCATCAGGAAAGTCACCGGTGTCATCAAAGACATTACGCCCAACAGTCATTTTCGGTTTACCAGTTTTGTGCCGATGGTCGAAGATGTTTATGCCAACGAGAATACGTGGGTAGGCTCACAGAGCTACAACACCTATCTGTTGGTGCGGCCGGGTGTCGAAGCCGAGGCCCTGACCATGGAATTGAATAAAATGCAAGACCGGTATAGCGAGCCGCAACTGAAATCCATCCTCAACAAAACGTTATCTGAATTCAATCAGCAGGGTGACTTTTTCAGAGTCAGTTTGACCAAGCTAACCGACATCCACCTTCACGCTAGGCCCATCGGGGAGTTGTACCCCAGCGGCAACATCGACTATTTATACATGTTTTCGGTGATTGCCCTTTTCATCCTGGCCATCGCGGTCATCAATTTCATGAATCTGGCCACGGCCCGATCGGCCAAGCGTGCGCGCGAAGTGGGCGTGCGAAAAGCACTGGGCTCGCAGCGAAGCGGTTTGATAGGGCAGTTCATTACCGAATCTTTTATTACCTGTTTCATGGCCACCGCGTTGGCAGTAGGGGCTGCATTGACATTGCTGCCGTACTTTAATCAATTGACGTCTCAGTCCATCAACCCCGGGTTGTTGATGACCACCGAAGTGATGGCCATGTTGCTGGGTCTTGCGGTGCTGGTCGGTTTATTGGCAGGCAGCTACCCAGCTTTTTATCTGTCCGGGTTTCAGCCCGTGGCCGTGTTGAAAGGGAGCCTCGGGGCAGGCAGGCGGAGCGCTTTGTTCAGAAACGCGCTGGTCGTATTTCAATTCTCGGCATCGGTAGTCCTGATCGCCAGTACACTGATCGTGTTCAATCAGATGCGGTACATCGCATCACGCGACCTTGGATTTAAGCGAGACCAACGGTTGATTCTCGATCATATTGATCAATTGGGCGACCGGCTGGAGCCACTCAAAAATAAACTCCGGCAAACGGCCGGGGTCGATCATGTCACCGTTTCGGGGTTCTTACCGGTCAATCATTACCGGATTCACGACACGTTTTTTTCTACTCCCTCGCTGGATATGAAAGACGCTATCAGCGTTCATAAATGGCAGGTTGATGAACATTACATTGCCACCATGGGTATGCAAATGGCCGAGGGGCGTGACTTTTCGGGTGATTCCGCCCGAGATACGTTGGCAGTGATCGTAAACGAGGCCGCGGCCGGCTTTCTTGGTCGCGAGAACATCATTGGCCGCAACTTGTACAGGGTGGAAGACGAAGAAACCAAGGCGGTTACAGTCTATCAAGTGATCGGAGTGGTGAAGGATTTTAATTTTAGTTCACTTCGAGAACCGATCAAGCCTCTGATGCTGATGTATGGTTCCGATACCGGTGGTATGACGCTGAAAGTAAATGCCCCGGAAATTCAAAAACTCATCGGAGAATTGGAGCAACTCTGGAAGTCCATCGCACCTGATTTACCTTTTGCCTATCGGTTTATGGATGCTGACTTTGACAAACTTTATAAAAGTGAACGCAAGGTGGGCGAGTTGATCAGCCTTTTTACGGGCCTGTCCATTCTGATTTCCTGCCTGGGGCTCTTTGGCCTTGCCACGTTCATGGCAGAGCAGCGGACCAAGGAAATCGGGATACGGAAAGTACTGGGAGCATCGGCAGCGGGCATCACCGCGCTGCTTTCGAAAGACTTCCTGAAGCTAGTGTTGGTTGCGATTATCATGGCCACTCCGCTTGCCTACTATGTAACCAACCGGTGGCTGTTGGGTTTTGCCTATCGGATTTCTGCAGAATGGTGGGTGTTTGCCGGTGCGGGACTGTTGGCCATTGGCATCGCATTGGTCACCATTAGTGTTCAAGCCATGAAGGCAGCATTCATGAATCCCGTTAGAAGTTTGAAAAACGAGTAAAATCAAAAAGCTGGTTACCCCTTGTACCCCTTGAGAGTAAGTCGATTGAAAAGCAAACATCCACCGCTACTCCTGCTGCGCTTCTGCCACCCGAAGATGGTAAATGATATTGGAGGAGTTTTGATATAGGTGACCGAACATGGAACAGTTCACGAACTTTCGACAACGGATATGTAATTTATCAGCGCTGAGGCGTTTTAGAATTTTCTTTGCAAGGGGTTCTTTGATTTCGTTATCCCTGATATGGCTTCGGTTATCCCATTCATAGGATTGATCCAGATAGAATGGCTTCCACCTTCTCTTTTGAGAAAGCAGTCGGCAATCCGGAGTTTTCGCTCCAAATCCCTGCGCTTCAACCTATTATTATTTTTTCTGTGACGGCATCATCGGGCAGTCCACGTAACATATCACTGATCCGATCTTCAAAAATAAGTTTTACGGCCTCAACAAGATCAGCCTTAGCCTCGCCTACGGTTTCACCTTGCCCATTAGCGCCAGGTATTTCCGGACAAATGGCCCAATATCCACCTTCAGGAGCAGGCTCAATAATGGCTGTAAACTCGGCTTTCATAACGTAATGATTGTGAAATTTTTGATTTTTCGATCAATAAAGATATATAACTATTTGACTAAGACTAAAGTTTGAAAGCAAGTAAAAGTGAGAGTAATACAAGCCTACTCCCTCAGCGCTTCTTCCGCTGGTACTGCCACCCGGAGCTGGCGGCATTTCTGGCGCGCGCACCTACAGTGGAGTCACCGACCGGATTGACCCCGGTGCCGCGCGGCTGAGCAGGCATTGACTACACCCCATCCGCTCCGGCCTACACTTCGGTAAGGCTGTTATCAGAAAACCGGCCGGTGACTCCACTTTTGCCGTGTAACCGCCCAAAACGGTTTGCGCTATGAAGTGGATTATTGCCTGTCTTTTTTCTTCGTTTGCGGCCGCGGCACAGACCACGCTGCACGGTCGCGTCACCGATGGCGAAGGCCAACCTGTGCCGGGCGCCAACATCACCGTGAAAAACACCTATGACGGTGCCAGCACCGGCTTAGACGGATCCTATCAATTCGTCACCGCAGAAACGGGAAGGCAAACATTGATCATTTCCAGCATTGGCTATGTTTCGCTGGAGAAGCCGATTGATCTGCAAGGTGCGTCCATGGCCATCGATGTGGTGCTGCGCGAAGCCATCAATGAATTGGAAAGCGTGGTGATCTCGGCCGGAGCCTTTACCGCCAGCGACCAAAACAGGCGCACGGTGTTTAAAGCGCTTGACATCGCCACCACGGCCGGGGCCACAGCCGATATTGCCGGAGCGCTCAACACACTGCCCGGCACCCAGAAAGTGGGAGAGAGCGGCCGGCTGTTCGTGCGCGGAGGTGACGGCACCGAAACGCGTACGTTCATAGACGGCATGGTGGTGCTGGATGCTTACGGCCCCGCGGCCCCCAACACGCCTTCGCGCGGTCGCTTTTTGCCCTTCATGTTCAAGGGCACCAGCTTCAGCACCGGTGGTTACTCGGCAGAATACGGGCAGGCGCTGTCATCGGCTTTGGCCTTAGACTCAAAAGATGAGGATCCCACCACTCGCACCGATATTGGACTGCTTTCGGTAGGGGCCGATGTGGCACACACCCATGCATGGAAGAATGGCTCCTGGGCAGGCAAGGCACAATACACCAATCTGCGCCCCTACATGAATTTAATCAATCAGGAAATCGACTGGATTGCCCCGCCTGCCTCCACGGAGTTGAGTACCGCATTCCGGCAAAAAGTGGGTAGCCAAGGGCTGTTTAAGTTTTATGGCAATGCCGACCGCAATCGCTTTTCACTCTATCAAACACCCGTAGGCGATGAGGGAAATAAAGAGGCATTGGAACTGACCAACGTATATCGCTATGGCAACGTCACCTATGCACGGGCTTTTGGCGATCGTTGGTTTTGGCGCTCGGGCGTGTCGTACAACTTCAACCAAAACCAGCTCGATCGAATGGGCAGCGGCTTGCGCGAACGTGAAACTGGCGTACATATCAAGTCTGTGGTCGAGCAGACGCTCTCCGATCGGGTGGAGTGGAAAGCAGGCGTGGAGCTGATACACCGCCAGTATTCCGCCCGGTGGCAGGCCGATCAATCGGGCATACGGGTGCAGGGCTTTACCGAGCCCTTGTGGGCCGCTTTCGCGGAGGTCGATGTGTATGCCAGCAACCATTTTGTGATGCGTGCCGGTGTGCGCAGTGAATACAATGGCCTGAATCAGATGGTAGGTATAGACCCCCGCGCCTCGCTGGCCTACAAGCTGGGCGAGGGGCAGGTGTCGCTGGCGTACGGCCGCTTTCGGCAATCGGCCGCCAATACCTGGCTGCGCACAGACAGCAGGCTGGAATCCGAAAAAGCGGATCACATTATCCTCAACTACCAGCTCATCAGACGCAACCGCACCTTCCGGGCCGAGGCGTACTACAAAAACTATGTTGACTTGGTGAAGTTCCAGTCCGCTGCTACGCAGGTGCCCGGTGCCTTCGTTCCTTTCACCCAGCCACTGCTCAACACCGGCCATGGATTTGCCAAAGGATTTGAACTGTTCTGGCGCGACAACCAGTCCATCGAAAATGCGGACTATTGGATTTCCTATTCTTACCTGGATACCCAACGCGATCATCTTCACTTTCCAACCGCGGCCGCTCCCTCATTTGCTTCTGCGCACAATTTTTCGGTGGTGTACAAACACTTCGTTTCGGCCATCAAATCGCAGGTAGGCTTCACCTATTCGTTTGCGAGCGGCCGCTTTTTCCACGATCCTAACCGGGCCGGTTTTCAAAACGCACGTACGCCCAGCTACCAGGACTTGAGTGCGAATGTCAGCTACTTGCCCAACCCGCGCGTCATCATCCACTTTTCGTGCAACAATCTGTTGGGCCGCGACAATATTTTTGGATATCAGTTTGCGACCGAGCCGGATGCTGACGGCCGCCATGCCGAGCGCGCCATCCGCCAGGCCGCCCCCCGCTTTGTGTTTTTGGGCGTGTTTATCACGCTGTCCAAAACAAAAGGGGTCAATCAGTTACCCAGTCTGTAAATCGTTGTTTCATTTTAAATCCATACACATCATGAAAACCCTTTCTGTTGCCGTTGTTTTGTTTGCAGCGCTGGTCGCACAAGCTAACGACAAAAAATTTGAAGAAGCCATGGCGGCACCGATTCAGCGCGTGTATACCGCTGAAAAAATAGACGAACTTCAAACGGCCGTCAACACGTTGGACCGCATCGCCCAGGCCGAAAAAGGGCGGTGGGAACCGTTGTACTATGCCGCCTTTGGGTATGTGATGATGGCCAACCGCGAAGCCGAGGTGGCCAAAAAAGATGGTTACCTTGACCAGGCGCTGGAGCGTATCAAGAAGGCTGCCGCGCTTAACCAAAACAATAGTGAGGTGACCGCGCTGGAGGGTTTTGCGCACATGATCCGCGTAACTGTGGACCCGGACACCCGCGGTCAGCAATACAGCGCGTTGAGCATGCAAGCCTATGGCAAGGCCATCCAACAAGATCCCAACAACCCGCGGGCGCTGGCGCTGATGGCACAAATGCAATACGGCATGGCAAAATTTTTCAATTCGCCCGTCACCGAGGCTTGCGGCCTGGCTCAAAAAGCAATGACCTTGTTTGACGCAGCCAAGAGCGAAAGCATCTTGACGCCCGCGTGGGGAAAAAGCATGACGGAGGGATTGCTGCAACAATGTCAATAGCCCCATGAACTACGCCCCTGCGCTCAACGCCCCAAGGAAGGTGGAGGCTGCCGTAAATCATATCCCAACGCGTATTTTTAAGGCCATGAAAGATTCCCCTGTCCGGTACTATGTTCGCGTGGTATTGATTTCATTGGCCGGGTCGGCCGCGACCACCTATTTCTCCTGTCCCGGATGTTCCGATGACTTTTTGCAGTATGCCTGGGTCACGTTGTTCTCCGCTTCCTTGTGGATTTCGCTGTGGCTCGGCAATGGCGCCATTACCAACTGGTTGTCGCGAAGAGTTTCGTGGGTGGCGTATCCCCTCAAGCGGTTTGCACTGGGGGTGGTGACCAGTATTGTGTACACGGTCAGTGTGACGATGCTCGTGACGTTGGCATGGGAGCGGTTGTTGCACTTCTCGTTTGGAAGCTATTTCTACAACGTGGTGCTTCCCTCATTGATCATCACCACCATCGTATCACTTTTTTTGCACGGGCGCTCGTTTTTGTTGAACTGGCGCGAGACGGCCGTCAATGCTGAGCGGCTTCAGCGTGAAAGCGTGCAGGCGCAGTACGCCAGTTTGCGCAGTCAGGTAAACCCTCATTTCCTGTTCAACAGCCTCAATGCGCTCACGCATTTGGTTCATCAAAACCCCGACAAGGCCGTGAAGTTTATCAAACAACTGTCGGATGTTTACCGCTATGTACTGGACACCCGCGATCAGGAGCTGGTGCCGGTAGAAGAGGAATTGCGTTTTTTGGAGTCCTACCTGTTTTTGCAGCAAATCCGGTTTGGCGACAAATTGCAAATGTCGGTCGACCGCACCGGTGCACATGGGCGTGTGGCCCCGCTGGCCTTGCAGATGCTGATCGAAAATGCCATCAAACATAATGTGATTGCCGAAGAGCAGCCGCTGCGGATCCACGTCTTTGCCGAGGGCGATCATTGGGTAGTGGAAAATAATTTACAACGAAAAAAAGTGGTGACGGAGGAATCTCCGGGAATGGGTTTGGAGAATATCAAGCGGAGGTATGGCTTTTTGACGTCCCGGCCGGTGCACGTTCACGAAGATGCACGCGTTTTTCGCGTGAGTATCCCCCTGCTCGATTGAACTGAAGCTGCCTTACATGCACATGAGGAAACAGGTTCTTTCCTTTGGCTTTGCCCTGACTGTGTTGGCATGTGGGGCACAAGACTCCGTGTATACCACCTCGTATCTGAAAAAGAGCACACGCTTTGCGGCCACCACGCTGAGCGTGGACGTGCTGGCCTTGGGCGGTGGCCGCGTGGGGCCAGCAACAGACTTTTCGAATACGTTTGTCCCGCGGGTATCCATCGGGGGCATCCACTTTTGGGGACATGCCGATTTCTATGTGACGTTCCCGTTGTCCTTTGCGGCCTTGCATCAGCCGCCCGCAGGCGTTGAGTCACTCACGCATCGGGCCGGTATTGAAACGGGCCTTCGTGTTTATCCGTGGGCGATCAGGCCGCGAGCAATTCGACCGTTTGTGGGGTTTAGCCGCAGGCTGTTGACATTTTCCAAAGAACTTGCGGATGTTGATTATGGCAATGGGGCACCCGTGTACCAGCGCACGATTTCACCCTGGCAACTGGGCATGACGTACACCACGCCCCGGTACATCATCAGTTTGTCTGCCTACTATCAACACTTTCAGGAAGCAGGTTATTTTGTGAGTCCCTCGCAGCAAAGCCGTGTTCAGTTTGATCCGTGGGCGTTTAATCTGAGTTTTTCCTGGTATTGGGATACGGACAAAGGCTACGGCACCCAAGAGAGCGCTGCACAGCTAAACGCGATGTACAACATCTTGAAAAAAGAGAATAAGCTGAGTAGTTGGTATTGGGGCATTGGCCCCTCGGCTGCCCTGCAAATGAGTCGCTCTTCGTTTTTCGAAATTAACCTTCCATACCTGGCGGATGATTTTATTGGCGGCATTACCCCGGACATTACCTTTGGTCGCTTTTTTGACAAACCTGATATGAACGTGGGGCTCTCCTTCCGCGCGTATCGCGATCGCGTACGGGCATTCGGTGATGATGTTCGGTTGTACCGCCAGTCGTTTATGTTGGAGTCATATAAAAATCTTTTTGACTGGCTTGGCTTTGTACCCTTTGTGGGGGCCACCGCCTCTGTGGAGCGGCTTGGAGCTACCATCAATGGCGAGCGGTATCGCGAAGTGAAACCAGCCCTGGGTTTTATCTTTGGGTGGGACATCCGCGTGACCAAAACCGGCACCAGTTTGCTGCGCACCAACCTGCGCTATATTCCCAATCTGCATCTCAATGTCGAAGGAGATCAAATCATGTTTGATCATCTGGAATTTAATTTCATCCAGTACGTTACCTTTATCGGCCGCAAGAAGGTATATCGGAAATATCAAAACCAAACAGATTGATGCGCATTCTTATTGTGGAAGACGAACCCCAGGCCGCGGAACGGTTGTCGCTGTTGCTCACACAAACCCTGCCGCAGTCCGAGATAGTGGCTCGCTTAGACACCGTAAAACGCAGCGTGGAGTGGCTCCAATCAGGCGCTGTCGATTTAATTTTTATGGATATTCAATTGGCCGATGGGCTGAGTTTTGAGATTTTCGAACATGTGGCAGTAAAATCGCCCGTGATCTTTACCACCGCATACAACGAATACGCATTAAAGGCCTTCAAAGTCAATAGTATTGATTATTTACTAAAGCCGGTGGATAACGATGAACTGAAGGCTGCGCTGACCAAATGGCAAACACTGACCGCCCAGCCTGCCGTGCCTGCCAAGATGATGGAGAGCATTGCTTCCGCCATGCAAATGCTCACCAAAAAATACAAGGAGCGATTTGTGGTAAAAGTGGGTGAACATCTTCGCACGCTGGAGGTGAGCGAGATCGGATTCTTTTTTAGTCAGGAGAAAACGACTTTTGCCCAGACAGCCGATCAGCGTAAACACATCCTCGACTTTACCATGGATCAGTTGGATGAACTGCTCAATCCCTCTGTTTTCTTTCGGATCAATCGAAAATATATTGTATCCATGAAGGCCATTCAGGACATGGTGAGCTACACCAACAGTCGCCTCAAATTGAAGTTGAAGGGATGTGACGACAACGGCATCATTGTGGCTCGGGAGCGCGTACAGGAATTTAAAGACTGGCTGGATCGGTAACACCAGTTCAGAACCGGATGCTCAGTGTGAGCACCAAAAAGAAAATTAACTGGGTAAGGTACAGCGGTAGTGCCAGTTTATTTTCACTTTTTACGCCCAACGCATGATAGCTCGTGAGCATGACAAGCGATGTAAAGAACCAACCTATATAGTTTCGCAGCGGTACATAGCCGTTTTGCCACGACCAGAAATCGTAACGCATGGCCACCGGCTCGATCAACCAATCGATGCCCACGGCCAGTAGAGCACCCAACACCACTTTGGTGGCCACCGGTAGTTTGAATCCATCGGTCAGTACGGATACCGAGTATGTGATCAACAGCCAGTTGAGACCAATGATCACGGGCACGCCAAACAGGCGCGGCCCCAGCGTAGCTCCATAGGTATAGTCGCCAAAGACAACGCCCGTGTGTACGCCTACAAACTCCACGATATATCCCAGGAAAAAGACGAAAGCGGCAAAACGGATCAGCTCCGTCTTTTGGTCGCGGTGGTTAAGCCACAGCAGCACACCACAAAAAATCAAATTAAAGGGCGTTAGCAGCCGAAAAAACTGTTGCCAGGGCGACAACATGCCCACGATACCTACGGCATGCAGCAACAGCACCAGCCACAACGAATAAGCCGAAACCAGGGCAGATACGCGGAAATAATACTGTCTCAAAACGGCCATACACGAATAGAAACACCAATTTAAGAAAACTGTTCGACTACAAGATGGGCGGTAATCCGGGCGGACTGCAGGCACAGCGGAATGCCGCCCCCCGGGTGGGCGCTGCCACCACAGAAAAACAGGTTTGGAATTTGGCGCGAAAAGTTGGGGTGACGCAGAAAGGCGGCAAAGCGGTTGTTGGAACTGGTGCCATACAGTGAGCCTTGGTAAGAGCCTGTACGCGCTTCAATCGTTCGCGGGTCCAGGATGTGTTCCGTGGTGATAAGGGGCTCTACAGACGTGCCGAGCAAGCGATTGATCTTGGCGATGATGTGTTGGCGACTTTGCGCGATCAGTTCGTCCCAGGCTTGCCCCTTGTTGGCGGGCGCGTTGACCATCACAAACCAATTTTCGCCACCCGGGGGTGCATCTGCTTTCTCGTATTTGGACGTGATGTTGATGTAAACGGTGGGATCGGCCGACAGCGTGTGCGTGCGGAACAAGCATTCAAATTCGTGGCGGTAATCGGCCGAAAAGAAAATGTTGTGCAAGTCCAGTTCGGGGAAAGTGCGCTGCATACCCCAATAGAAGATCAGGGCGGAACTGGAGCGCTCCTGCCGCAGGGTACGCTCGGGTGCGTGCACCGTAGGCAACAGTTTCCGATACGTGGGGTACACGTCCATGTTACTCACCACGCAGTCGGCTTCGTGAAGGCCTGTATCGGTGCGCAGGCTGCGGGCAGTTTTGCCGCTGAGCTCAATTTGACGTACCGGTGTTTCAAACCGGAAATCCACCCCCATATCCACGGCCAACTGATAAAGGGCTCGCGTGATCGTGTGCATGCCTCCATATGGCAGAAACGTGCCCACGTTAAACTCCAGATGCGGGATGGAAGCAAGGATGCCAGGGGCTTGGTAGGGGTTGGAGCCGTTGTAGGTGGCGTAGCGGTTGAACAATTGCACCAATCGCGCCTCGCCCAGTTTGCTTTTGTTTGCCTTGTTCAAGGTAGTAAACAATCCGTACGAAGGGAGGCCTGGCAGGGCACGGGCGACTTCTTCGGTAAACCAGGTGCGGGCTTTGTGAAGCGAGTTCTCCAAAAAAATGTGGCCCACGCGCTCATATATGTTTTGCGAGTCTTGCAGGTAGTCCAGCACACGCGTGCCGGGCACACCCAATTTGGTTTCGATTTCCTGTGCCAGCCGTTGCGGGTCGGCATAGGCCTGCAACCGTGTGCCGTCTTCAAAGAAATAGTGGCAACTGGTGTCTATCTTTTGGTAGGAATAATACAGACGTGGATCCTTGCCGCAGGCCACAAACACATCGTCCAAAAAGTGGGGCATGGTAAAAAGCGAAGGCCCGGCATCGAAGCGATAGCCCTCCGATGAAAACTCAGCCAGTTTTCCACCAGGATAGGCATTGGCCTCAAAAACGGTGACGGCCAGGCCTCGGGCTGCCAACCGACAGGCGGTGGCCAGGCCCGCCACACCTGAGCCAATGATGCTTACTTTTTTCACGTTTCAACAACAACCGCCCCTGCGCTTGGTTTGAGTGGCAGGATGGCAATTTTGTTTTATTTTTAGCGGACCTAACCCATTCCTATGCTTGAGTCCGGTGAATCCGAAGCATTGAACCTGATACCCACGGGCATCCCATTGCCCACCCTGGGTGGTACCTGCCAAAATTGTGGAACGCCCATCCGAGGCAAGTTTTGCACCGAGTGCGGCCAACGCACGACCGTAAAGCGTCTTACCTGGCGGGATGGTTGGAACGACTTCTGGAGCCGGGTGTATGGGTTTGACGGCATGTTTCCGCGTACGCTGAAAGACCTTACGCTCCGGCCAGGGCATGCGGCACGCGAGTACATCAACGGTGTGCGCGTCAGATACTATGGCCCTGTGGGTTATCTTTTTTTGATGGTCACTCTTTTTTTGTTGGTGGCCTCTATGCTGGACATTTCCATGGGCGAATTTTTTGGTTCCCAGCAAGCCGGCATGGCGATGCAGCAAACGGAGGGACAAGCTAAGCTCAATCAAATGATAGGTGATACGATTGGGGAGAATATGAGGCTGTTCTCGTTCTGCATCATCCCGTTTATCACCCTGATGGCGATGGTATTTTTCCGAAAAAGCAAGTTGAATTTCCTGGAGCACAGCGTTATGCCGCTATACCTTAGCGGGCACGTTTATTGGCTCTCGATCATCACGTTGCTTGTGTATAAAATAACCGGGCAGCTTTATCAACTTAATCTTTTGGGCATGGTGGTCTCTGTACTGTTGTTTGGTTTTGGATACATGCAGCTGATGAACTACCAGGGAAAGGTAAAAGCGTTTATCAAGGGGATTTTTGTTTATCTGACGAGCTACGTCATTTTCCTCATCTTCTTTGGCATACTCACCGTGGTGTTGATCTTATCCAATCCTGAGTTTCGTGAGTTGCTGAAGCCCCCTGCTAAGCCTTAGCGCTGGCGAAAATAAAAATAAAGCGGGATGCCAAGTGCCGTAAGCAGTAAGCCAAAAAGCGAATTGATCAATGTCGATTGCCCGCTCAGGTAATGGGCGGTATCGTTGTACAGCGTAGCCACCAGAAAAAATCCCGTGAAGGTCACAAACAATCCGGGTACCCACGGATAGCCCCATACTTTGTAGGGTCGTGGAACATCGGCCATCTTTTTCCGCAAAACAAACACACCGTAGGCGCTGAGTCCGTAAAACAACCAGCTCACAAACACCAGCATGTCGGTAAGCATATCGAATGAGCCGCTGAAGACCAGCAGCGATGTCCACAGCGCATGAATGACCAACGCACGAGCCGGGCTTTGAAAGCGCGGATGTACCTGACCTACCTGCGAAAAGAAACGCTTTTCCTGCGCCATGGCAAAGGTAACACGCGCGGTAGCAAGCACATTTCCATTGGTGGTGCCAAAGGTGGAGAGCATCACCAACGCAGCGATCAACCCGCCCCCGGCCACGCCAAAGGCCTTCATGGCCGCGTCCGATCCAACAAAAGACGATGCTGCAATGTCATCGATCGGCAGCATATAGGTGTAGGCCAGCACAATGAGCCCGTAGATGACGATGGTGAGCGATAAGCCAATGAGCAAACTGAGGGGGATATTGCGCTGTGGATTCTTGACTTCTCCGGCCACAAAGCTGATGTTATTCCACCCGTCATACCCCCAGAATGCACCCGAGGTGGCCGCGATAATGGCCAGCAGCAGACCGGTATCAGAAAACGTGATGTTGGTGGATGAGGTGATCACCGAAGACCAGTCGCCTTTGCCCGAGAGCAACAGCCCAACCACCAGAATGACCATGGCTGCTACTTTGAGGGCCGTGAATACTACCTGAATGCGTCCGCCAAACGCCACGCTGCGGATGTTGACCCAACTGAGCACGGCCACCAGGACGATCGTAAGCGCTTTGACACCGATGTTTTCGAGCGGGTAAAGGTAGCCGATGCCGGGCAAATAAACGGACATGAGCCGTTCGGTCTCGGGTGAGAGGCGGGGTAGTTCATAAAAATATTCAGCATAGATAGCGAAGACGTAGGCAATGGAAGCAACTCCGGCCGTGTTGAACACGGCAAAAGCCGCCCAGCCATAGAGAAAGGCCACAAAGTCGCCATACATTTTTTGAAAAAACACATATTGCCCTCCGGTTTCGGGCAGCATGGCGGCCACCTCAGCATTGGTAAGCGCACCGCACAACGTGATCAGCCCGCCCAACACCCACACGGCCAGCAAGAGCAGGGGCGAGCCGAGCTGCGAAGCCATCAGCGCGGGCTTCATAAAAATGGCCGAGCCGATGATGCCCCCCACAATCAGCGACACGGAAGACCACAAGCCAAACGTGCGCGTCAGTTGGGCCATGACAATAATCTACTTCTTGATTTTGGCGTACAGTTCGTCCCAGCGTGTTTGCAAGGCGGGGTGCGCAACCAGCGAAGAACGAAACGTGTCCACCAAGTACTTGGGCACCTCGCCTTTTTGCTTCACTTTATCGATGATGTCCGCAAACATGTCTTTGGCATCGGTGGCCACCGCGGCCGTCTGGAGTTCCGTTTGAAACGAAGTCAATTGGTCTACCAGGCTGATATCCACCGAGGCTTCGCGTTTGGCGATGACGGTGCGCTCGGCAATGCATTGGTTAAATTCATCAATGATGACATCAATGTCTTTGCGGCCCAGGGTACCCTCGCGTATTTTCGTTTCGACCGACTCGCACTCGGTGACAAACGAGGCCACGATTTTTTTGAACGCCAAGTTGGGCAACTCCACTTTCGAGCCATCCCGTTTCATCAACATGCGTCCATCAAACATGGTTTGGTTGGGCAGCCGGAAGGCCAGCATGCTCAGGTAGCCGTCTTTCACCACTTTCATCAGGCGATAGGCATTCTCCCACAGCACCGGGCGATAACGCTCTGAGTCCATCACGGCCTCCCGTATTTCGAAAGCCTTCAAAAGTAGTTTGTCTTTTCCGTTGCCCACCTGTATGCGGTCCAGCAAATCGTACGACAGCAGCTTCAGCTCGCCGCGAAGGGTATCGCCTTTGGTGGTTACGGCATAGTCGGCTTGGGCGGAGGCCACCAGTACCCCTGCGCACAGCGCACCCATCAGGAAAAACGTTCTCACGGATTTTGAAATTTGGTCAAAGATAACGGCTCGGGCCAAAATACCGTGTACACGTTTCACATTGGTTTCTTTGCGTGGATGCCGTAGCTTCGCCCCGCCTGCTATGATCAAGTACAACCCCAAGGTGTGGTTTTCACACATCTTTCATGCCTACAGCCGCCACGTGATGCGCACGCTCACGCCTGCGGTGGTGTTCATGGCCCTTTTCTCCATTGCGCTTTGCTACCTGCTGCTGGATGTGTTCAGCATCCACGAAAGTGATTTTAAGCCCACCACCGACATGCACTCGCTGCTGGGCGTGGTGCTGGGATTGTTTTTGGTGTTTCGAACCAATTCGGCTTACGACCGCTGGTGGGAGGGACGCAAGCTCTGGGGCAGTTATGTCAATAATACACGCAACCTGGCCCACAAGCTCAATGCTTTTTTACCCGCGGGCGATCTGGAAAACCGGCAATGGTTTTCTACCATGATCGCTAACCTGGTCGCCTCCACCCGCGACCACCTTCGAAACGAGGCCGGCTACAGTGACCTGATCGTGCCGGACGACCGGTTTTTGGAGCGGATGCGCCATGCCATTCACATCCCCAACCGTGTGAGCTCGCTGCTGTATGAACGAGTCAATGATCTGTATAAAAAAGGCGTACTAACGGGCGAGCAGCTTTTTTTGGTAGATAAAGAGTTAAAGGAGTTTTCGGATATCATCGGAGCGTGCGAACGCATCAAGAACACGCCCATCCCGTATTCGTACACGATGTACCTGAAGCAGTTTATTTTTATTTACATCATTACCCTGCCGTTTGCATTTGTGACCAAGGTAGGCTATGTCACCGTGCCGATGGTGGCGCTTATCACGTTCGTGTTGCTCAGCGTGGAACTCATTGCCGAGGAAATCGAGGATCCGTTTGGCAAAGACATCAATGACCTGCCCACGGACGAGCTATCGGAGAAGATCGCTGAAAATGTGCAGGAGATTTTGATACAAGACACGGCCGGGGCGCGTTGAGGCGTCCGCACCACGCTACCGGTAGTAGTCGTATTGCATGTAGCGGGCCGTTTCCAGCGCAGCATCTTTGCCCAGCAACTGCTCCACCACATGAAATGACATATCAATGCCGGCCGAGATACCGGCTGAGAGAATGATCCTGCCGTTGTCCACCCAGCGTTCCTGCGGCAGCAGTCGGGTGTGCGGGGCTACCTCCCTCATTTTGTCTACCGCCAGCCAATGAGTGGTGGCCGCCAGGCCGTCCAACAAACCGGCTCGGGCCAATAACAGCGAGCCCGTGCAAACCGAGAGCACGCATTCACAACGTTCGTTTTGCGCGCGTATCCAGTTGAGCACCGTAGGATTATCCATTTCTCTGCGCGTGCCCAGGGGTCGGCCATCGGCCGCGTAGCCTCCGCCTCCCGGTATCAAAATCATTTCTGCAGGCGGTTCTTGGCCGAGCAAAAATGTGGGCGTAATCATCAACTCGTTGCGTGCGCAGACGGTCGGTTTTTCAGCCACGGTAAACACCCGAAAGGGGGCTGCTTGGCCGTTTCGAAGCCCGCATACCGAAAACACTTCAAACGGCCCCGCAAAGTCCAGCACCTCTACGTCATCAAACAACAGAATAGCAACCGAGCGTGTCATAAAGCCAGGGTGTAAATGATATAGGCGATAATCAATATCAACATCACAGCATACATGATCAAATCTACCCGTACATAGGCTTTGTATTGGTGGTAGAGGGTTTTGATTTTTTTTAACACAGTGGGGGTAGGGTAGCGATTGGGTGTCTTTGCCACGCACGCAATAACATGACAATATTTTAATCTGCCCAGGCAACAAAAGTGATAAAAATCCGTCTTCTACGTGAGTCCGATCAAAATATCCGCCAACCGGTGATCATTGTTCGCGTGCCGATTAACGAAGAGAATTCCTGCGTGTTTTAATCATCTACTTGACCCTCAACTAGCTATGCGTTTTTTACTGATTTGTCTTTTGTTTCCGCTGGGCTTGGCTGCGCAGGATAAATTCACCATCAGTGGTTATGTGAAAGATGCGGCCGATGGGGAGGCCTTGATCGGGGCCACCATTTATATCCGGTCGCTGGCCACAGGAACCACCACCAATGTTTATGGCTTTTATTCCATCACGTTGCCGGCAGGCAGTTATGCAGTCGACTTTACCTATGTGGGCTATGCCTCGCAAAACCAAAACATCTCACTTAACCAAAACATCCGGCTGGACATCGAATTGCTGGCGGAAGGAAAGCAACTGGAAGCGGTAGTGGTGACCTCCGAAAAGGAGGAACAAGGAGTGAAGGCTCTGGAGATGAGCACCAATAAGTTGGACATCAAAACGATTATTCGAATCCCGGCCTTTCTGGGAGAAGCCGATGTGATCAAAAGCCTGCAACAACTGCCGGGCGTGACCACTGTGGGCGAGGGTGCCTCGGGTTTCAATGTGCGTGGGGGCAATGTGGGCCAAAATCTGATTTTGCTGGACGAAGCCACCGTGTACAATTCTTCACACCTGTTGGGCTTTTTTTCGGTCTTTAACCCCGATGCGGTAAAAGACACCAAACTGTACAAAGGCGCCATACCCGCCCAGTTTGGTGGACGTATTTCCTCGCTGTTGGACGTGCGCATGAAAGAAGGCAACAACAAAAATTACGAAGTCAACGGTGGGGTGGGCACCATTTTCAGCCGCGCGGCCGTAGAGGGACCCTTGTTCAAAGGTGATGGATCGTTTATTGTAGCGGGCAGACGTTCTTATGCCGATATTCTGGCGCGTCCCTTTGTCGATGTGTTGGGCGATGGGGGAGCGCTCAATTTTTATGATCTGACAGGTAAAGCCAACTACAACATCAACCAACGCAACCGTATCTTTCTGTCGGGATATACCGGACGAGACAACTTTTTCTTTGCCCGTAATCAGGGTTTTTCATGGGGCAACAACACGGGCACCATTCGATGGAATAAGATTTTCAATGACCGGTTGTTCGCGAACTTCTCGGGTATCTTCAGCCGCTACGACTATGCCCTGCAGTTTGGCGAGGATGATCGCGACAACTTCAATTGGAAGTCGTCCATCCGCAATGTGACGTTTAAACCTACCTTCAGCTATTTCATCAACACCAACAACGAACTGACGTTTGGGGCCGAAGTAAACTACTACTCGTTTGAGCCTGCCAACGCCTTTGGCACCTCCAACGGTAACCGGATTGACATCAGTTTGCCGGAAAAGTACAATCTGGAGTCGGCTCTGTACATCGGCAATAGCCAGAAGATCGGGAGTCGGCTGGCGGTAGAGTACGGCCTGCGGTTTTCGCACTTTGCCGGTTTTGGACCCGGTACCGTTTACGCCTACAACGACACCATTCCCGGGCGAAGACGTACGGCTGTGAGCGAACGCACCTACGACCGGGGCGAAGTCATCCAAACCTATCAAAATCTCGAACCGCGCCTGTCGCTCAAGGCCGAACTTAACGAACGCAGCTCGGTGAAAGCGAGCTACACGCGCATGGCGCAATACCTCCACCTCATTTCCAACACCACTGCCTCTAATCCGCTGGATGTATGGACACCCAGTTCACAGAACATCAAACCCCAATTGGGCGATCAATATGCAGTGGGTTACTTCCGCGACATCGGCCCCGAACGACAGTACGAGTTTTCGGTGGAAGGCTACTATCGCAAAGCACAAAATCAGATTGACTACATTGACGGAGCTGATCTACTGATCAACGAATTTCTGGAAGGCGATTTGCTCAGTGGCGATGGCCGTGCCTATGGACTGGAGTTCTACGTGCAGAAGAAAGTGGGTAGGCTCAATGGCTGGGTGGCCTATACCCTGGCACGCACCGAGCTGCGTGTGAATGGTATTAACAACAACGAATGGTATGCCACGCGGTTTGATCAAACCCACAATTTAAAGATGAGCGGCTTTTACGAAATCAACAAGCGGTGGTCAGCCTCGGCCAATTTTACCTTTGTCAGCGGCACGCCCAATACCTTTCCCACCTCGCGGTTTGTGGTGCAGGATATTCTCATTCCTTACAATGCAGATGGCTCGCGCAATAACGTGCGGCTGCCGAGCTATCACCGCCTGGATGTGTCATTCCGCCTGGAGGGCAAAACCCTGAAGCGCAACGGCAAGCCGCGTAAAAATACAGACTACTGGGTATTTGGCGTTTACAATCTGTATGGCAGACGCAATCCGTTTTCCACGTACTTCACGCAGGGCTCTGAGCGCGTAGCACAAGGAAGCCCCATCAACAGTGAAGCGCGGCAGTTGGCCATCATAGGCGCACCCATTCCATCTGTTTCGTATAATTTCAAATTCTGACTTTTATGGTTCGCTCTCTCCGATATCTCTCCGTTGTTTCTTTTCTGGTCATGGCATTGATGGCTTGTGAAGACACCATTTTTCCGACCTTACGCGAGGCTGAGTCCATCCTGGTGGTAGATGCGTGGCTCACCAACAAACCCGGCAAACAAACCATACGCCTCACCCGCACACAACCGTATTTCGAAAACAGCTTGCCCCCCGGGGTGGCCGGGGCCACCGTTACGGTGACGGATCAAAACGGGGTGGTTTATCCTTTTGCCGAGACGGCCTCGGGCGTATATGAGTGGACACCCAGCGGCAGCGAAGTGTTTGGCCAAGTGGGCTTGCGGTATGATCTGTCCGTGGTGTTTGGGGGCGAAACGTTTGTGGCGCAGTCGCGTATGGGGCGCGTGCCCGCCATCGACAGCATCACGTTTTTCCGCGAAGAAGCTACCCAATTTTCGGATGAGCAATACCTGGCGGAGTTTTGGTCTGTCGACCCGAAGGGCCCAGGCGATGCGTATTGGATCAAGTTTTTTAAGAATGGCGTGTGGATGAACAAGCCGAGCGAATTGATCACCGCCTACGATGCCGGCTTTTCAAAAGGCGGGAATTTTGACAGCGCTAATTTCATTGTGCCCATCCGCAGGGCCATCAACCCCTTTGACGAAGACCCGAACAATAACGGACAGTTTTTGTCGCCTTACGCGTTGGGTGACTCCGTCTATGTAGAGATTAACGCAGTCACGGAGGCCTCCTTCAACTTTCTGAACGAAGTGCGTCTCCAAATTGACCGCCCTGGCGGCTTTGCCGAATTGTTTAGCACCCCCCTCGCCAATGTGTCCACCAACGTAGTCAACACCAACACCAACGGCTCGAAGGTCGTGGGCTTTTTTAACGTAGGCGCGGTTAGCGGTCGGGGCCGCAGGTTTAAGACTGTGGGCGACTTAACCAATCCGTGATAGGCCGTAAAACACCCCACCGTTAAAACGGTGGCCTGCCGCCCGCGTTTATGATCACATGGCCAAAAAGTCCGATGGTGTGTCGGCAAATCGCCTATATTTGGCTGCTTGCCCTCATCCTTCATGAAACGATTTTTCTGGTCGCTTTTACTGCTTCCGCTATTGGCCCATAGCCAAATTACGTTGCCAACAACGCCCGCCTCGGTGAAGTGGCACCGCCTTCAAACGCCCCACTTCAACATACTGTACCCCCAAGGCTTTGAGACACAGGCGCAACGTACCGCCAACACCTTGGAAACCATTTATGAACCCGAGGCGCGTACCATGGGCGTGTTGCCCAGGCGAATCAATCTGCTGCTGCAAAATCAAACGGCCATCTCCAATGGCTTTGTCACACTGGGCCCGCGCAGGAGTGAGTTCTTCACCATGCCCCCGCAGAACTACAACTTCTTGGGCAACAATGATTGGCTCGATCTGCTGGCCGTCCACGAATACCGGCATGTTGCTCAATTTCAGCGCAGCGTAACAGGCATCAACCGTTTGGCCTACTACGCTTTTGGTCAGCAAACATTGGCCGCGCTCAGCTTTGTGGCCGCCCCACAATGGTTTTGGGAAGGCGATGCGGTGGCCATCGAAACCGCCTACACGCCTTCGGGGCGCGGCCGCATCCCTCATTTCAACATGCTGTTCCGCGTCAATGCCCTGGAGGGCCGAAGTTTCAACTACCACAAACAGTACCTCCGTTCCTACAAACACAATATTCCCAATCACTATGTGCTGGGTTATGAGATGGTCGGCTATCTGCGGCAAAAAACCAACGACCCCATGATTTGGGAGCGCATCGCCAAACGGGCCTGGGGCGGCTCCATTATTCCTTTTACGTTTTCATCGGCCATCAAAAAAGAAGCAGGGCTTACGATAACGCAGTTGTACAACGAAATGGCGGTCGAGCGCCAACGCCAATGGCAAGCACAGATTGACTCGCTGGAGCTAACACCTTTTCAATCGCTTACCGCGCGAAGGAACCGCACCTACACCGACTACGAATTTCCCCAGGTGCTGGAGGATGGTCGCATCCTCGCCATGAAGAGCGGCTTGGCCGACATCGACCAACTGGTGATCATCGGCAACAAGACACGCACGTTTGTACCCGGCATCCTCAACAGCGCAGGCATGCTGTCGCACGCCAACGGCCGCATCGTGTGGAATGAATATCGCTTTGACCCGCGCTGGCCCATGCGCACGTATTCAGTTGTGATGGCCTACGATTTGAACACACAACGCAAGCACCAGGTGACCCGCCAGTCGCGCTACGCAGGGGCGGCCCTTTCGCCTGACGGACAACACGTGGCAACCATTGAAACCACCGAGGCATACCAAACGCATCTGGTGCTGCTCGACTACCAAACCGGGGCCACGGTGAAAAAATTTGATAACCCCGCCAACGAGTTTTATGCCATGCCTGCCTGGGACGATCGGGGAAACCTCTACGTGCTCAGGAATACAAACGCTGGCAAAACCATTGTGCGGCTCAACACCGCCACTGGTGAGCAAACTGATTTGTTCACACCCACGCGTGAAAACATCGGTGCACCGATGCCGGTGGGCAAGTACGTCCTTTACAACTCACCCCGCAGCGGCATCGATAACATTTATGCGTTGGATACTGAAACCGGCATCCATTACCAAGTGACGCAAGCAAAGTATGGAGCCTACAATGGGGTGGCCTCGCGCGATGGCCGCCAACTCATCTACGCACACCAGACCCGCGATGGCAAAGACATCGTGCAGATGCCCTTTGACCCCGCGCGCTGGAAGGTAGTAGAGCACCAAAGCCAGCAGCCCTCCACGTTTTTCAAGCACCTGGTGGAGCAGGAGGGGCACCCGGATATTTTGCGGAACATGGCAACTCAATCGTATCCAAGCCAGCGCTACCCCCGCATCCGCGGAATGTTGAACCCCCACAGTTGGGGGGCGTTTTTCAACAACACTACGTTTACCCAAGCCGATGTGGGCATCACCTCCAAAGATGTGCTGAATACGACCGAAATTTATGGTGGCTATTCGTTTGACATCAACGAGCGCACCGGCTCCTGGAAGGCGCGCGTGAGCTATCAGGGAGCCTATCCCATCCTCGACCTGGAGGTGCTGACGGGCGACCGAAAGGAAGAGACGGGTGTGCTGGGTCGAGAGGTGGAGCTTCGCTGGAATGAAACCACCGTTTCGGGAGGCATACGATTGCCCTTCAACTTCACCCACTCAAAGTATTTCACCGCGCTGGAAGTGGGAAACCAAGTTCAGCTTACGGACGTGCGTGCCTTTTCGCACCGGGTGACGGAAGGCGGAACCCTGATCACCGAAAGATCAGGCCGCTACGTGTTGGCTAATGACACGCTGGCCTACGGATTTATTGATCGCCCCGAAACAGGCACGCTGGTGGCAAACCGTTTTTCGCTTACGTTTTCAAACCTGCTCAAAACAAGTCCGCGCGATTTTCAACCCCGCTGGGGTCAGTTTTTCGCATTTGAACATTTCTCCACTCCGTTCAAATCGGACTTTAGAGGCCGCCTAACCGCTTTGCGCGCGGGGTTATACCTGCCGGGCGTAGCAAGGCAGCATTCCATTTTACTTCGCTTCAATACCCAAGCCGCATTGGAAGACATCGACACAGATGTTTACGCCTTTCGAAACCGGGTCTTTCGCCCCCGTGGCTATTCGTATCCGCGCGATTCACGGTTCACCAGCTTCTCGGCCAACTATGCATTACCGCTCTGGTACCCGGATATAGCCCTCGGTCCGCTGCTGAATATTCAGCGCATCAAACTCAATGCCTTCCTGGATTGGGGACAGGGGCAGGGGAGGAACTATTTTTACCGAATCAACAGCAATCGGGTCTATGTTTCGTCAGCCGATGCAACTTACCTTTCTCTGGGTGGTGAAGTGACCGTGGATTTCAATCTCTTTCGCTTCTTGCCCAAGTTTGAGGTGGGCACGCGGGTTACCTACTTGACGGCCAATCGCTTTTTTAACAGCGGCTTGGTCACTGAGTTTATCATCGGCAACATCGGCTTTTGAGGCACATGGCCGGACCAAGCGCTTGATCATTTCAACAGAACATCCCGTCATTTGAATTTCGGCCGTTTTAGCCCTATTTTTGACGGATTCAATATATCAGAAGCACGCACACACCATGGCAGAAATTATACGCATGCCCAAAATGAGCGATACGATGACGGAGGGCGTCATCGCCAAATGGCATAAAAAGGTAGGCGACTCCGTAAAATCGGGTGAGCTGATGGCCGAAATCGAAACCGATAAGGCGACCATGGATTATGAATCGTTTAACACAGGCACAATATTATACCTGGGCGCCAAAGAAGGGGAGGCCGTCAGGATCAATGACGTGCTCGCCATCATAGGCAACAAAGGCGAAGACTACCAGGCGTTGCTAAGCGGAGCAACCAGCGCAGCCGCCAGCGGAGGTAAAACAGAAACAAAAAGCGAACCGGCAGCCACTGCCACTGCGGTGGAGGCCTCCGAAAAAATCGATACCAGCGGCATCAAGGCGGAAATCGTACTCATGCCCAAGATGAGCGACACGATGAGTGAAGGCGTCATCGCGGCCTGGCACAAGAAAGTGGGTGACTCTGTAAAGTCCGGTGAGTTGATGGCGGAGATAGAAACGGACAAAGCCACGATGGAATACGAATCGTACCACACCGGCACCATACTGTACCTCGGGGCGGAGGCCGGCAAGCCCGTGGCCGTAAATGGCGTGTTGGCCATCGTGGGCGAAAAAGGGGCGGACTGGCAAACGTTGCTCAAGGCTCACCAGACCAAAGGAACATCCACAGCGGCTACTGCACCGACCAAAACCCAGCCAGCGCCCGCCACCAACGGTGTCGCCACGCATGCGGCAGTCGCTTCCGCAGAACATGCCTCCAACGGCCGCATCAAAGCTTCGCCCCTGGCCAAGAAAATGGCCAAAGACAAAGGACTCGACTTATCCAAAATCCAGGGCACGGGCGATCAGGGACGCATTACCCGCAAAGATGTGGAGAACTTCAAGCCCGGTACCGAGCCCAAAGCCGAAGCCGGTAAAGCGACCACCGCAACTCCCGTGGTACTGCCTGCGGTTGTGGGGCAAGAAAGCTTCGAAGAAATCAACGTGTCGCAGATGCGCAAAACCATCGCGAAGCGATTGAGCGAGAGCATGTATACGGCTCCACATTTTTACCTAACCATGGAGATCAACATGGACAAGGCAGTGGAGGCGCGAAAAAGCATAAATGAAATCAGCCCGGTAAAGGTATCGTTCAACGATATGGTGATCAAAGCGGTGGCGGCAGCGTTGCGTCAACACCCCGATGTGAACGTGAGTTGGCTGGGTGATAAAATCCGCAAGAACCATCATATCCACATCGGTGTGGCCGTGGCCGTGAAAGACGGGTTGCTGGTACCCGTGGTACGCTTCGCGGATAACAAGTCGCTCTCGCACATCGCGGCCGAAGTAAAAGACCTGGCTCAAAAGGCGCACGACAAAAAATTGCAACCCAAAGATTGGGAAGGCAGCACGTTTTCGATTTCCAACCTCGGTATGTTTGGCATCGAAGAGTTTACCGCTATCATCAATCCGCCCGATGCCTGCATCCTGGCGGTAGGCGGGATTAAGGAAACAGCCGTGGTGAAAAACGGGCAAGTGGTAGCGGGCAATGTGATGAAAGTGACGCTCTCGTGCGACCACCGGGCCGTGGACGGAGCGGTGGGCTCCGCCTTCTTGAAAACCCTGAAGGGATTGCTGGAAGACCCGGTGCGGATTTTGATATAACAAGCGCATCATCATGGCTCTGGTTCGCGAACCGATTGAAGCGTACGGTAAAAAGAGATTTACGGTAGCCGAATACTTGGCGTATGAGCGGGCTTCGTCCGTCAAGCACGAGTACTTTGATGGTGAGATTTTTCCGCTTTGGGGAAATGCCACTTCACAACAAACGGACGTACGCGCGATGTCCGGGGCAAGCCAAACCCACAACGTCATTGCCGTTAACTTAATTGGCCAGTTGTACACCTTGCTTAAAGGAAAATCATGTCGCCCCTACGGAAGTGATATGCGGGTGTACATTCCGGAGAATTCGCTATTCACCTATCCGGATGTGTCTGTTTTTTGCGGTGACTTGAAAACATGGGAAGGCGATTCGGCCATCGGCCCGGTGGTAATCATCGAAGTGTTGTCCAAGTCGACACAAGCCTATGATCGTGGAGAAAAATTCAAGTTGTATCGCGCCATCCGTGGTTTACGGGAGTATGTGATGGTTGACTCAGAAACCTGTGGGGTGGAGGCTTTTCGCGTCAATGCAGCCGGTCATTGGGAATTGGAAGAACTACGGTCGCTTGCCGACACGCTGTCTTTGCCTTCCTTGCACGTTTCTATTTCCTTGCAGGAGATCTATTCCGCTACCTCCATTTCCTAGATGAGCACGCCAACCATTCACGCCACCACGGTATTGGCCGTCATGCACAACGGTCAGGTGGCCATCGGTGCCGATGGTCAAGCCACGCTGGGCAATACCATCGCCAAAAGCAACGTCAAAAAAATCCGCAAGCTGCTGGACGGCAAAGTGGTCGTAGGCTTTGCCGGCTCCACGGCCGATGCCTTTACCCTGCTGGAGCGATTTGAAGAAAAGCTGAATGCCTATGGAGGCAACATGAAACGCGGTGCCATTGAACTGGCCAAAGACTGGCGCACCGACCGTTACCTGCGCAGGCTGGAGGCGATGTTGATTGCTGCGGGCCGGGAAGAGATCCTGATCATTTCCGGCACGGGCGATGTCATCGAACCCGACAAGCAAGTAGCCGCCATTGGGTCAGGTGCCATGTACGCCCAGTCGGCCGCGTTGGCCCTCCAAAAGCATGCCCCTCATCTCACAGCGGAAGAAATCGTGCGGGAGAGCTTGTCGATTGCGGCTGACATCTGCATTTACACCAACCATAACCTGGTAATTGAGCGGTTGTGAAAGGTCGCGTCATCATCCTGCTGGTTGCTGCGGCCTCCATCCAGGCAATGGCGCAGTCAGACACGACCCATTCAATTTTGACTACTCCATTTTTTCGGTATGGCATCTATCAGAGCTTTGCGGAGTTTCGGGACAATCGTCCGTCCATCCGGTCGGGTTTTGAAATCCAAGTCGATTCCTCAGCTGACTTTTTACAGTACCGGTTAGCGGACCGCAAGGGACGTAAGATCAAATGGGTATATGGTTTTTCTGATGGCGAGCGTGTATACTTGAATGCGCAAGTCTATAACCGGGGTGCTTATTTCGTGCCCGCGCTTGTGCTCGGAAACATTGTTTATTTGGAAGATCAGCGTGCACGCAGACGAACAGCCGATATGGCCATTGTGAATATGGGTATCGCGTTTGGGTTAATTGGAGCCACGGCCACTGCAGCCGCCACCTCTTCTGAAAGCCGCGAGAATCCCGGTTGGGTGGTGCACATGCCTGATAACGATGGGAATATCTACGTGCTTGACCATGTAACCATGAAAGCCATTCTGCAGCAAGATGACCCCGATTTATACCGGGAATACAAAGCAAGACCGGACAAAAACCGGCAGTCCACATTGCTGCACTACCTGCGACTATTCAACGAACGTCATCCGCCACGTTAGCGCCCTCTTCGGTCGGTGGTTTTGGTTCATCAACCGGTGTTTTGGCATCATCCTCCAGCAAAATCACAAACGGCCGTAGGCGATCGGAATGCTGGAGAAAAATCTTGAGCACCCCAATGGCCGGCACGGCCAAAATCATTCCCGCAATGCCCAACACCATGCCGCCCAACACCAGCGCGATGATGGCTGCAAGCGCGTTGATGCTCACCTTTGAACCCGTGATGCGCGGGGTGATGAAATTGCCCTCCAAAAACTGCACCACCGAGAAAATGCCGATCACCCCCACGGCATACCAAATGCTGTCTTTGGTGATCAGCGCCAAAATGACCGGCAGCGTGGCTCCGATAAAAATACCGATGTACGGGATGATGGTAAGCAAACCCGAGAGCATGCCAAAAAAGACCGCATGTTCAATGCCCAACAGCAACAGCCCCGTGGTGTTGAGCACCGCAATGATAACTGTCACCAAGGCAAGGCCCGAAATGTAGCCCTGCAATACACCCTCCAGGTCTTTTTTCCAGGCCAACTCTTCCGTGCCCGGCACCAGTTGCAGGAAAAACAACCGAAACTTTTCGCGGTAGATAAGAAACAAAAAGATATAAATGGGCACTTGCACCATCAGCGAAATCGCGTTGGTGGTCGATAACAACAGATCGGCCGCATACGTGCTCACCGTCTTGAGGGCTTCTTTCACATACGTGTTTTGTTCCGAGACAGAAATGCCAAAATCGTTGCGCAGCATCCGGCTGATCCGCTTCACATAGGCATCCAACTGGCTTTCGATATCCGGCAAGTCATTTACCAAGGCAATCATTTGGTTGACAATCAGCCAAAGCAGCAGGCCGAGCACCAGCGTGAAGCCCAGCAAAACCAGCGTTACCGCCACAATGGTATTTACCTTGCGGTCCTCCAGCCACTTGACCAACGGAGACATGACCACGGCAAAAAAAGCGGCAAAGGCCAATGGGATAAATAAATCCTTAGCCACGATCAAAGCCGTAATGGCCAACGCAATCACCACCAATAGTTTGTAGGTATAATCGAGCCGGTTGAATGAGTTCGTTTCCATCTTCGAAAGCTACGGCTATTTGGAAGGGTGGGCAAGGGCCCGCGAGATGGCCTCCTGAATGAGAGCGCACGCCTCGCGTATCTCCGGCTCGGTAATCGTGAGCGGAGGCGCCAAACGAAAACTGTGAGGGTGTGAAAGAAACCAATAACATATTACCCCCTTTTCTTTGGCATAGTGTACAATCTGGTTGACCAATTCGGCCGATTCGAAATCGATGGCAAACATCAACCCAATCCTCCGGATTTCCCGAACCGCCGGGTGCTGCAACAGCGACTCAATCAGTTTCCCCTTCGCTTCCACATGCTCCAGCAACCCTTCCGTTTCGATCACTTCCAACACGGCCAGCGCAGCCGCACAGCAAACCGGATTGCCGCCAAACGTGGTGATGTGGCCCAGCGGTGGATCATACGTGAGTGTTTTCATCAGCCGTTGATCGGCTACAAATGCGCCCATGGGCAGCCCCCCGCCAAAGGCTTTGCCAGTGGTGAGGATGTCGGGCACTACCCCAAAATGCTCGAAAGCAAAAAGCTTTCCCGTGCGGCCCATGCCGCATTGGATTTCGTCAAAGATCAGCAACACGCAATGTTCGTCACACCGCTGGCGCAGCGCGCGCAGGTAGTCGGCCGAGGGGATACGCACACCCGCATCGCCCTGAACCGTTTCGATGATGACGCAGGCTGTCTTTCGCGTGATCTTCTCCACATCCGCGAGGTTGTTGAATTCGATAAAGGAGACATCCGGCAGCAGCGGGCGGAAGGCATTCTTCTTGGTTTCGTTGCCCGATACACTGAGCGAGCCGTGCGTGCTGCCGTGGTACGATTTTTTGCAGGCGATGATTTCCGTGCGGCCCGTCACGCGCTTGGCCAACTTCAATGCCCCTTCGTTGGCCTCGGTGCCCGAGTTCACAAAGTAGCAGCAGTTGAGCGCGGGCGGCAGGAGCGATGTCAGCTTTTCGGCCAGGAGGTTGGGCGAAGATTGGACAAACTCGCCATACACCATCACGTGCAGATGTTTGTCTAATTGGCCTTTGATGGCCTGGATCACGTGCGGGTGGCGATGCCCCACATTGCTCACAGCAATACCCGAAATCATATCGATGTAGCGCTTGCCGTCAGGCGAGTATAGGTAGATGCCCTCGGCCCGCTCGATGGCGATGTTATACGCCTGGGGCGAGGTCTGCGCCAGTTTGTGGAAGAATACGTCTTCGCGAAAGTCCATGGCGTAAAGCTAACAGGGCTTCGTCCAAAAAAGAAGCCCCGCAGTTTCCTGACGGGGCTTTCACCAAACACCCAAAACGGTTATCGCTCGTTGGCGCGTGAGAGGGCTTCCGGCCGGACGTGATCCGGGGGATCGACTTCCGCTTGTGGGCGGTAGCCGGAGGATTTTTTGCGGAACAGCCCTGCAAACACGGGTTGGCGGTCGCGCTGCTTTCGTTTCTTTTTTCGGAGGAGATGGCACACGTCATCGCCCCGCTGAATCTGGTCGCGGTATTTGTGGCGGTAGTGCTTTTCGCGCGCCTGGCGGAAGTCCTGCGCGCGGGCCGCCTGGGCCCACGTGACCAGCGCTATAATCAGAATGATCACCCAACCCACTGCCGATCGCTTCATAATCTTTCAGGATAACAGCACAAAGGTCTGTGATGCCGTTGGTTGAAAAACGATCAAACCGGGATAAAACTTACATCGTCAGGTAAGTATATAAAGTGCGCTGTGACACATCAAGCCAGTGTTGCGGCCGGGGGTGTCAAAGGGCTGTAAACCAAGGTGGTTTAGGTTGATAAGCATTTTTGGGGCCTCGAAACGTGTGACTACAGTATGTTTTCAATACATAGAAACATTTCCTTTTCTTTGTTGGGCGTCACTGGTTTAGTAGCCTGGTAATAATGAGCGAAAGCTCCACCATCTTTTTTTTCCACAGCTAAATCAATCGGATTGATAGACGAGACCTCAGAAATTACCAATCATCCCCGATTGGCATACAGATGTCCAGCAAGATGACATACGGGGTATTTTCATTGGTTACCAAGGTATAGATCAAGAGCGGAATCCCGTGCTCCCCATCCCGAGGTTTGAAGTATTCTTTACCATTTCCGGGGTTTCGATCGTTTGTGTTGCGGTAAATCGATAGACCCGGTCGCGCAGCCAATAAATGGCTTGTTTATAACTGCACCTTGTTCCTGTTGGGAGTGGTAAACGTGCATCATTTGCCAACTTCGCTTTCTGCCGAATGCTTCATCGCCTCCACTTCGGTGTGCCTACATTACGTCATCATTTAGTTAGTCTGAAAAAACATAGCGATGGACTAACTCAAACATAACACTGAGGTTGAATCTCAATCTCACGCGCTGTCTTCCTTTGCACCACGTTGATTTTCGAAACTTCGACCACCATTCCTATACCCTAAACCTACTATTTTATGAGAAATTTGTATCAATGGCTCCATCCGGGGCGTCCGTTATTGACATCGACCGTCATAGTCATCGGACTGTTATCGTTTATCAGTTTGCAGCCCCAGGAATTACTTGCGCGAGTCCACAGCATTCAGTCTGAAATTGTGGTTACAGGGACTGTCAAAGATGAAAATGGCATTGCGCTGCCGGGTGTCAACATCCTGGAAAAAGGTACCGTTAATGGAACAGTAAGTGACGCCAATGGCAATTACCGGCTCAATGTGGGATCGTCAAACGCTGTCCTTGTATTTAGTTTTGTAGGAGCCGTTACCAAGGAGGTCAAGGTGGGTGACCAAACGGAGATCACCGTACAACTGTCGATGGACACTCAGTTGCTTTCAGAAATTGTAGTAGTCGGGTACGGAACCCAGAAAAAGTCGGATGTTACCGGTGCCATCGCTTCTGTCAAGAGTGACGAGTTTAACAAAGGCGTTTTCACCAATGCGGGTGAACTTTTGCAAGGCAAATTGGCCGGGGTGAATATTGCCGCAAATAGCGGTGAACCCGGAGCGGCACAGAATGTGATCATTCGGGGTATCGGCAGTTTACGTTCCGGTACACAGCCGCTTTACGTGGTGGATGGTTTGCTGCTCGATAATTCGAACAATGGCTTTGATACCAACCCGCTGAATTTTCTGAACCCGGGCGATATTGAGAGCATTGATGTTCTGAAGGATGCCAGTGCGGCTTCCGTGTATGGATCCAGGGCATCTAACGGAGTTGTGGTGATCACAACCAAAAAGGGAAAAGCCGGAAAAACGGAAATGAACTTCTCGCTCTCAACAGCCTGGTCGTCTGTTTCCAAAAAGATAGGCGTGTTTAGTGCCGATGAGTTTCGCAGGCAAGTGGTTGCGGAGGGCGGCCTCTTGGACGACTTTGGTGGAAATACCAACTGGCAGGATGAATTGAGCCAGACAGCATTATCGACAAATGCCAATTTTTCACTGAGTGGTGCCGCAGACAAGTTTTCCTATTTCGCTTCGGTCGGGGTACAAAATCAGGAGGGAATCTTAAAAAATAGCAACCTCCAGCGTTATTCCGGAAAGCTGAATATGACTCAAAAAGCACTCAATGACAAATTGAATATCGAGTACAACCTAACTGCCTCGCGGACCGAGAACTTACGTCCACAGATAAGCGCAACCATCAGTGACATGCTCAGCTTAAACCCAACCATTCCGGCATTTACGGATGGCGAGCCCACGCTGCTGAACATTAACGCATTGAATCCGCTAAAGCGCAACGAATTGTACAGCGACCTGGCAATCAACAACCGTATTCTGGCTGCCATTTCGCCATCGGTAGAAATAGTTAAGGGGCTTGTCTATAAATTGAATCTGGGCGTAGACTATTCTACCACCAATAGAGACGTTCAATACAAGCCTTTCCCGGAAGTTGTAAACGAGTCAGACATCTCAAATGGATCGTTGGTGAATTCCGTCATTGCCAACACCAATCAGTTAGTCGAAAACACGCTGACGTACAACTGGAATGTAGATACGCACAGTTTTGTGCTGCTGGCAGGGCACTCGTACCAGAGTTTTTTGGATGAAGCCAGAGCGGTCACGTTCCGGGGTTTTGCCAACAACAATATTGAGCCAAAATATCAGGATCAAACCAGTAGTTCCACCTTTCCCACGTCAGTCGTGTCGGGCGCTGAGAAAAATGAGCTACAATCATTCTTTGGTCGGTTGAACTATGGATTGGCAGATAAATATCTGGTCACCGCAACGCTTCGGGCAGACGGCTCTTCCAAGTTTGGGGAAAACAACAAGTACGGTTATTTTCCATCGGTAGCGTTAGGTTGGAATATCATCAATGAAAAATTCATGGCGAACTCTTTTTTCCAGAATCTGAAGATACGTGCCAGTTGGGGGCAAACGGGGAACCAGGAAATTCCCGCCAAGATTACAAAGGCAAGCTTCTCTGAGGCCCGGTTGATCACAGGTGCGCCAAGTCTCAATACGTATCCCCTCGATCCAAATGCTACCTCGATTGATGGTTATCCCTTTGGCATCACGTTTACGCGCCTGCAAAACCCTGACCTGCAGTGGGAAGTATCTACACAGACAGATATTGGGATCGACTTTGCGCTACTTGACTATCGGTTGACGGGCACGGTCGATTACTTCAATAAACGTTCTTCCAACATATTATTGGAAGTACAACCAGCAGATCCGGTACAGCCCACCGACAGATATTGGACCAATATCAACGATATGGTTATCCAGAACAATGGCGTGGAACTATCATTAAACTACAAGGGCAATTCAAAGCGCAACTTTTCGTACAGCGTTGGTGGTAACATTACGTATATCAGGAACAGGGTAAGAAATTCACCTTTTACCGTACTGACCACCGGGGCGGCCCAAGGTTCGGGTCAAACGGGCGCAACCATTAACGGCTATGTCAACGATGAAGCAATAGGCGCCTTCTACATGCTTCAATTTGATGGAATTGGCGATGACGGCCTTAACCGGTTCAAGGACACCAACGAAGATGGGGCCATCCTCGATAACGATCGCACTGTCGTAGGTAATTCAATTCCGGATTTTATCTACGCGTTTAACATGAACTTTAAGTACAAAGATTTCGACCTGGGCTTCAATTTTAATGGAGTAGCCGGAAACGAGATCTATAACCACACGGTGATGTCGTTGTTCAGCAAGGCACAGTTGACACGATCAAACAACACAACCGACTTTGCCACCCGGTTTCCGAATGAGTCGGCCAGTAACTCCAATACTGTCTCTACCCGCTATTTGGAAAATGGCTCGTTCCTGAGATTGAATAATGCCACCCTTGGCTACAATCTTAGGCCGTACAGAATAGGCTTGGGTGATGGATGGCAAAATATACGCCTCTCCATAACGGGTCAGAATTTATTTACCATAACGGACTATTCCGGATTTGATCCGGAAGTGAACACCGGGACAACGTCAGGAGAAATCCAAACGTTTGGTATTGATCGCTTCACGTATCCACGGGCCAGAACATTTTTGGTCAGTCTTCAGGTAACATTCTGAAAACATCTCAACTACTTCAAACTACAAAACCAAATTGAACAATATGAAAAGGGTAATTCGTAATAAGACATGGCCCATCATGGCATTTTTGTTGGCTGTGCTGAGCTGCACGAACCTGGAAGAGGACGTATTGGATGAGTCGCTGACCGGAACCGGCCAGGCAGAAACAGTGAGTGGGTCCATCGCACCGGCCTATGGGCTTCTTCGAAACGTATGGCTGCACACCCGTAACTTTGGACTTCAGGAAATCGCTTCCGATGAAGCCATTTTGCCCTATCGCGGAGGCAGAGACTGGTTTGACGGTGGAAAATTTATTGCGGTTCATCAACATCTAATGACCCCCGGAAATGCCCTGGTGGGCGACACGTGGACGGATCTGACATTAACACTATCCAGAGCGGTTGCAGCGGAGGAGAGATTGAGACCCGAAGCTGAAAAAGGCAGCGCGGAAGCCCGCGATGCGCTCTATGAGATGGTGGCGATGAAAGCGTACCTTAACCTGCTTTTACTCGACAATTGGGGAATTGTTTTCAAGAAGTCAAGGGCGAGCGAAAGATCTGAAATTTTGAAAGGCCCCCAGGCAATTGAATATCTTGAAAGTGAGCTCTTGTCGATTGTGAATGTGATCAACAGCAACAAAGGGCCGGGCAGGTTTTCGAGGGACGCGGTAAAGGCGCTGTTGGCCCGGCTATACCTCAACGCTGCGGTCTATCGAAATCCGTATGGAACACCTGAATTCAAGGCGGACGATATGCAAAAAGTCATACAGTACACCAGCGAAATCATAGCCGCGGGATACTCGCTATCTCCTGAGTATTTTGCCCTGTTCAACGATGACAACCATAGTAATCGCGAGATCATATTCTCCCTCGACCAGCGGGGGGTGTTGCAAACCGAACACGGTCGGTGGGCCTATTGGTCAATATCGGGCGACCTGGTACCCAGACCCGAGTGGCCAAACACGCGAGGTACTGATGCGGGCGCGATGACACCCGACTTCTACCAAACCTGGGTAGATGCCTATGGTAGCGTAGATCCGGCCACTGCCGATGCCCGTTTTTTTCAAGAAAACACGATTGTGCCTGAGAATCTGAAAGACCTTACCGGGGTTACACCCGCAAATGATTCGGAACATTATTTCTGCGTAGATGCGAAAAGCTTCCAGATAAACAGGGGAATACTCCGCGGCAATATATGGGGGCCCAGAAAAGATGCGGCCGGTAACATTTTGAAGTGTGCGGATGGTAAGGTTCGAATTTACCCCGTTATCAACGCCAGGACCAGCGGTGCCACCCGGGCCTATGTCAATCATGTCAAACAGGTTGATTTTACGGATCAGGGAAGTTTACATAACACCGGGTATCGGTTTTCCAAATATCAGTTTAGCAGTACGGCCCCAGACTGTTGCAGTTTTAGCAGCGTAGATATTGTTTTGATCCGGCTGGGGGAAATTTATCTGATGCGTGCCGAGGCAAAGTTGAGAAGTGGCGACAACGCGGGCGCGTTGGCCGATATCAATACTCTTCGCACTTCCAGAAATGCCCGCCCCAACCAAACCCCTGCTGCCTTAACGGCAATAAGCCTTGATATTCTATTTCGCGAAGCAGGATTTGAGCTTTATTGGGAAGGCCTCAGAAGAAACTACCAGATTCGCTTTGGCAAATACGAGGGCAGTTGGACAGGGAAGACGGATAGTGATGTGAACAAGCGACTGTTTCCTATCCCTCAGAAGGCTATTGATGGTGCCTCTAATCTGGTCGGATTTCTGTCGCAGAACCCAGGCTATTAGTGGAGGCGATTTAACACATATAGGATAAGGTCGAAAGCTGTTTCAGCTTTCGACCTGTTTTCCATTACACACAGGTGTTACGTAATTTCAATCGGGTATCTATGAATCGATCACACAGCTATTTTATTTTGGTCATATTGGTTTTTTTGTCATTGACCTCGCTGAGCGGGCAGGCACTCAAGATGAATCAAACACAGGTCATCGGCAGTCACAACAGCTACAAAATGGAAATCGAAAGGCCGCTGATGAGCCTCATCCTGGCCGAACGCCCGGAAGCCATCGGGTTAGATTATGCCCACATTTCCCTTCGGGAACAACTCGACCTGGGTCTGAGAAGTTTGGAAATCGATGTACTCTACGATCCGGATGGAGGTCGGTTTGCAAAGCCGAAAGGGCTTGACATGCTGAAGGCCCAGGGCATGGAAGCGAACCCCTATGATGCAGAAGCCATGATGAACCCCGGGTTCAAAGTGCTTCACGTTCCCGACATCGATTTCAGAAGCCACTGTGCTACCTTCAAGTTGTGCTTGTCGGACATCCGGGAGTGGTCCCAATCACATCGCGATCATCTGCCAATCATCATCACCATCAACCCCAAGAGTTCAGGACTCGGCCGGCCAGGGTTTACAGAGGTTATCCCGTTTGATAAAAAAGTATTGGATGCACTGGACAAGGAGATTTTTGAAATTTTTAAAGCCGCTGACCTGGTCACCCCGGCTCGGGTAAAGGGAAAAGCAAAAACCCTGCGGCAGGCAATCGTGGAAAAGGGCTGGCCCAACCTGGCGCAAGTCAGAGGAAAGATACTTTTTGTCTTGGATGCCGGAGAAGAACTGGCGGAATTGTACCTCACGGGAGACGAGGATTATACCAGACCCATGTTTTCTGATACCGATCTTCAGAGTCCGCACGCGGCTTTTTTTATCATGAATGATCCCGTCCGTCAGGAGAAAGAGATAGCGGAGCGTGTGAAGCAGGGATTTATGGTGCGCACCCGAGCCGATGCCGACACACGCGAGGCGCGAACGGGAGATAAGACGAGATTGGAAGCCGCGATGCGGTCGGGGGCGCAGGTAATCAGTACCGACTATTATCTAACGTCATTAAGCCCCAAAAAGGATTTTGAAATCACGATGGATGGAAAGTACAGTCGATGCAACCCGGTGCTTGTAAAAGCATCAGCTTGCAAATTGAAGTAAGGGATTTCCAATCGGCCCGATGCTGTTTGGTAAGATGATTTTTATCATGTTTTTGAGATGGTAAGTGATGCCTATCAGTTCGAATTTGTGTTAACCGGTTTATGTATGACACGATGTAAAATCTTAGTCGCGGGGCTGCTCGTTTCCACCCTTGCGTGTACCGCCCAGCAAAAAGTCAAAGCCGACCCTTCGGCTGTGAATTTTATACTGATGGGCGACTGGGGTCGTAACGGTGCCGACCACCAAAAAGAAGTGGCAAAGCAAATGGGGGAAACAGCTACCGAAGCCAGTGTGGATTTCATTGTTTCCGCGGGCGATAACTTTTACCCAAAGGGTGTGGTGAGTGAGTTCGATCCACTTTGGAAGCATTCGTTTGAGGACATCTACACGGATTTTTCATTGCAGTGGGATTGGTACCCGGTGTTGGGTAATCATGACTACGGATCAAATCCGCAGGCACAAGTAGCCTATTCACGCGTCAGCCGCAGGTGGCAAATGCCAGCGCGGTATTATTCCCGATTGATCAACGTGGGCAGTGACGGCTCACAACTTTTATTGGTTTTTATTGACACCACTCCGCTGATCAAAGGTTACTACAAGGGAGAGGGCCACCACGTTCATGACCAGGACACCGCGGCTCAAAAGAAGTGGTTGGAAGAAACGCTGCGTGGGACGCCATCAGCGGTCAGGTGGAAGTTTGTCATTGGCCATCATCCCATGTACACAGGCGGAGGGCGGACAGAAAATCACGATACGCGATCCATCCGGCAATCGCTTCAGTCGCTATTTGAAAAATATAAGGTAGATGCCTACCTGTCAGGTCATGAGCATAGCCTGCAACACATGGTGGCATCAAACGGCATCCATCACTTTGTTTCGGGCGCTGCATCGGAGAAAACACCCGCCCGCATGTTACCCATCAGCAAGTTTTCGCAGTCGCAATACGGATTTATGCTCTTCTCCGTTTTTCCCCAGATCACGCGTGTTCAGGTAATTGATTTTGAAGGCAACGTTCTTTACACCACCGAGCTGAAAAAATAGATTTAAAGGGGCGCGAGGCGTAAAGTCGGTGACGGGAGAGTGCTTCAAGTATGGCAGCAATACGTACGGTGTGAGAGCCTCGCCAATTACAATTGGCGAGGTGGCTACTCGATTAGTAACTGTTTTTTTTTAATCCGTCTCCGATGCCTTGCCCTTGTTGATGTTGCGCATAGGCTTTGCGCGATTGCTCCACCAACAAGCAAACCCAACATCAGACAACGATTGAATTCTCTCGCTGTTAACCTCTTCATACTACGCCCATTATCGTACTTTATCTCGCTTGTTGGTGACCTGCCCTCGCGGTTCACGTGCAACAGCAACGAAAGCAGAAACGTTGAACGGAGATAACACTGATAACTTGCGCCAACCCCACCATGGAGCAAACAGTTTTGTTTTGCGTTGGTGCCTATTATTCAGTCTTTCTCAGTAAACCTAACGTGAGTAGTCCGTGCAATAAACGGTCGGCAGTCTGTTTGTCAAATTTATTCGGGTTTGCAATTCCGTGACAGACCTTGTTCCGTAAATTCCATCCCCTCTGGTCAGTAAATAGAATCCGAAAATATACCGCGAGATCTTCATTTAAACTTGTTTCAGTTATTTCGTCTCGAAGCAAATCGTCAAATGTTCTCAATTGGTAGCCTCCATTTTTTGGTCGAAGGACATTGCCTCCCGAGATTTCAATTAGATTTCGAATAGCCTCTTCAATTTGTGGAATCAATAGGTGAATGGCAACGATATAATCTTGTCTAAAGTAAGCACTCACCCCTTTTTCTATTATTGCAAGTCTTTCAGGTTTGATTACTGGTGACTTGCTAAGGAAATCCATGATAGACTTGGTATTAAGTCCCAAATTCTTACCAGCCTCGTCTAAAATTAGTCCCAAAAAAAGTGAAGAAAATGTCATGGACTGAGAAACCTGTATAACAATATGTCCTTCGATGTCTTCCTCAAGAGGACCAATTGTTGCAATAACTCTCCCTTTTTCATCAAGTAATTGTTGTCCTATCATAAAGGATAGTGGAGAGCTTTTCGAGAAGTCAAATATTTGTTCTTTAGCTTTTCTTTTGCTTGGTATAAACTGGGTGGCAATTCTATTGATGACATCTTCCAATGAACCAGATGTCATGCCCTTGATATATTTATCAATCTTTTCTTTGGGGATTTGAAAGGAGTGGGAGATTGTCGACAACTCAGCTGATACTTGTGGGCCAGTTTCTCTTAGTTTAAGGAGAATTTGTGCAGCTTCCTCATTTAGATTAAACTGAAGATATAGGTTTCGGAGGTGCTCATACCAGCCAGAAACTTGCATTGCTGAACCTTCAGTCATTATAGCGTCAAACGCTGCACCAATTGAAAGTATTACTCGCCTAACTTCTTTTTCTTGCTTGTGCTTACGATAATAGGTAGCGAGTTTTTTAGCTGCTGATTCGGCTGCCCAAGGGTCAATCTTTTTACCTTCATTCTCGGTTGAGGTAAGTCTTTGTAGTTTTAACTCCAATTCTTTTATTATCTCTGCTTCTTCGGAATCAGATAGATTTACTTTTTTATTGCCGACCAATAAGTCAAAGGAGTATCCCCAAAGTCCTGGCTTAGTGTCTTCTGAGTATTTTCTTTCAGCTTTTATAATTGCTTGTTTTGAGCTGTCAATTAATTCTTTATCATTAAGCTCAATTGAAAGAGTTAAGGCTCGTCTCAATCTGTTAAAATAATATACTTGGTGTAAGCCGTAGTCTTCATTTACTTGATGTAGCAATGCACTTATATATTTCCTACATAGTTCATGCGATGGTTTCTTTCCAGATATTTTTTCTTTGAAGTCCCAGACAAGACCATAATATCTTGAAGCTAAAACTGGATTGTGTGTTTCATTTGCCCTTCCTTCCCAATAGTCCACCATCTCGGGTGTCACTCTTTGAATTGAAGGATATTCAGTCCCAGTACCGTTACCGTTGCTCCACGTCATCATGGGGCCAAAATATGTCCCCCAGCCTGTGTCCTTATGATTATAGTCCTCTGCAAAGTCAAATGCCATTGATTCTGAAAGCAGTTCAAAGTCTATTTCTTGTCCGTCCTTTGATTTGAATTGTCGTAGTGCCGAACTAACAGCATGTTCGTCAAACTTTTTCTTGTCCAACTTGTCAAATTGTTGTATAGTCTCTTTAATGGTCATAGGAGTATCTTTATATGGGCATGACTCACAACACTTAGCCATACGCAAATGCCCATCCACCCCAATATAGCCGAGCCCACCGAAAAAGACAAGAAACCCGCTAAAACAGCCATAACTCAAGGATATTTTTTGTGCAGTTGCCGGGCAGGCAAGGCTTCGATCAGCGCCCCGCCCTCAAAACCGCAGCCGAAATACCGTGCGCACGTTCGGCTCCGACTCCACCGAGAGGCTGCCGTTGTGCATCTGCATGATCTGCCGCGACAAACTCAGCCCAATGCCCGAGCCGGTCTTCTTCGTGGTGAAAAAAGGAATGAAAATCTTCTCCATCGCCTCTTTGATGATGCCCGGCCCGTTGTCGGTCACCTCCACCACCAGCGAGCCCTCGCTGTAGCGGGCCGTCAACTCAATCTTGCCATGGGGCTGGTCCACCAGCGCCTCGCGCGCATTCTTCACCAAGTTGATCAACACTTGCTCAATCATCTCCTCATCCGCCTGGATGGTCAAATAGTCCGACTCCACCCGGGTGACAAATTCCACGGACGTGTTCTTAAACTCCGGCCGCATCAACTGTGCGATGCGCTCAAACAACGCGGCTATCCTCACGGACGTCAGCCGCGGTTGGGGTACCGAGGTGTATTCGCGGTACGCATCGATAAAGCGGATCAATCCTTTGCTGCGGCTTTCGATCGTGTTTAGCCCCTCGCGCAGGTCTTCGGCTCCTTCGTTTTGCAATTCAAAATGGCCATTCACCTTTTTCAGGTCGTGGTCCAGCACTTCGCGCAGCGTTGACGTGAGCGAAGAGATGGGCGTAATCGAGTTCATGATCTCGTGGCGCAGCACGCGCGTCAGGTTTTGCCACGCTTCCAACTCCTGCTGCTGCAGTTCGCTCTGGATGTTTTGCAGCGTCACCAGCTTTACCGCATTGCCGCGCACGCGTATCTCCGTAGCCTGGATGGTGAGCAGAATCTCGTGGGTGGTGCGGTACAACGAGCTTTTGCCGGGCCGCGCTTCCAGGATGGCCGCATATAAACGCGGGTTGATGGGTTGCAACTCGTGAATGTTCTTGATCACCTGGTTGTTGATATACCTGCGCGCATTGGCATTGATCAACTGAATGGCGCCATCGTTTTCAAACGAGATAATACCTGTGCGCACCTGCTGCACAATGGTGTTGAGAAACTGCCCGTTTTCTTCTTTCTCTGAGCGCGCCTTGCGGAAGGCTTCCAACACTTCGTTGAAGGCCGTGTTCAGCTCGCGAAAGCTGCGGCCCAGTTTATTGTCGTGGGCAAAGCCCGAGATAAAATCAGAATACTTCACCGACTCCAGAAAGCGGGTGAGCTTCCGGTTGGTTTGCGAGGTGAAGCGGTACAGTTCGAAAAGCTGGCCAATGATGATGAGGGCCATCAGGCCAGCCGCAAAAACCATGTTGGGGCGGCTCACCATGTACACAAACAGCGCCATCGTGGCGCCCAACAGCACCGTGCGCAACGCTACGCGGGAAAGAAAGTCTCTAAACACGAGGGGGTAGAAATTCAGGATTCAAGATTCAAAACTTAAAATTCAAGGTTCAAGGTTCAAGGTTGAAAGTTCAAAGTTCAAGTTGAAAGTTCAAGGTTAGAGGCCGTGTTTTTCCAGTCTGCGGTAGAGCGAGGAGCGGGTGAGGCCCAACTCCGCGGCAGCCTGCGTGATGTTGCCATTGAATTTCTTCAGCACCTTCCGGATGAGGAGCTTCTCCACCTCGTCCAGATTAAACTGGTCCAAGTTGATGCCGCCTGCCTCGTTCTCGCGCACGTGCGTGTTGGTGAGGGTAAAGTCTTCGGGTTGCAGCACGGAGCCGTTGCACAAGATCACCGCCCGCTCCAACGCATGTTGCAACTCGCGGATGTTGCCCGGCCACTGGTGTTTGCTCATGCGTGTCATGGCCGCTTCGCTGATCTTGCTGATCGGCTTGTTGTAACGGGTGGCATAGTGTTTCAGAAAATGGTTGGCTAGCAGGGGGATGTCTTCTATGCGATCGCGCAGGGGCGGGATTTCGATTTCGATGGTGTTGATGCGGTAGAGCAAGTCCTGCCGGAATTTGTTTTCCTTCACCATCTCGTACAGGGGCATGTTGGTGGCGCACACCAAGCGAATGTCCATCAGCACTTCTTTATTAGAACCCACGCGATTGATTCTGCGGTTTTGCAGGGCGGTGAGCATCTTGGCCTGCGAGGGCATGGAGAGGTTGCCAATTTCGTCCAGAAACAATGTACCCCCGTTGGCCAGTTCAAAGCGGCCGGTACGGTCTTCCTTGGCATCGGTAAACGAGCCCCGTTTATGGCCAAAAAGTTCGCTCTCAAAAAGGGTTTCGGGTATTGAGCCCAGGTCAACCGCCACAAACGACTCGTGCCTGCGGGCGGAGTGGCGGTGAATGGCGCGCGCCACCAGCTCCTTGCCCGTGCCATTTTCCCCCAGGATCAACACGTTGGCATCGGTATGGGCCACGCGCTCGATGGTCTGAAAGATTTTTTGCATAGCCTGGCTTTGGCCGATGATGTCGCTGAATTTCTCGTTGATCGTTTCGTTGATCTGTTGGTTTTTGATCTTGAGTGTTTCCACCTGGTCGCGCGTTTCGCGCAGGCGCATGGAGGAATAGAGGGTGGCCAACAGTTTTTCGTTTTCCCAGGGCTTCAGCACAAAATCGGTGGCCCCCGCTTTGATGGCCTTGACGGCCATTTGCACATCACCATAAGCGGTGATCAGCACCACCACTGCCGAGGGGTCGATCTCTAAAATCTTTTCGAGCCAATAGTATCCTTCGCTGCCGCTGCTCACATCTTTGGTAAAGTTCATGTCGAGCAAAATCACATCGTAGTCATCCTGCTTGAGCAGGGCCGGGATGGCTTCGGGGTTCTTTTCGATATCCACCTGGGCGAAGTGGCGCTTCAAAAACATTTTGGCGGCCTTTAGCAGGTCTTCGTTGTCGTCCACAATCAGGATTTTTCCATGTTTGCTCTCGCTCATGCAGGCAGGGATTTTTGTTTGGTGCGCGTGGGTACAACAATAGTACCGCGTCAGCGAACCTTCGAAAATGAAGCGCAGGACATGTTTTGCGTGTACAAAGCTACTTTTTTTTGTCCGTATGCGGACAGTGCCGTTCGGTGGTGAACGAGAAATCTGGTGTTTGGCTAGTATTTCGCGGTAAAAAGGTGCTTTTATCCGGTTGGCACGCTTGTTGGCCTTAGCCGCCCCAAGACCTCACGGGCAATGGATAAGAAAATAGAAAAAAAGAACTGGACGGTAAAGAAAGTGGCCATGTACGGTGGCGCCACCCTGTTGGTGGTGTTTGTGGCGTATCAGCTCATTTTTGCCGACAGGCGCTCCAAACTGAAAGTAGAAAAAGATAAGATCACCATTGCCGAGGTAAAGCGGGGCGAGTTCAAGGAATTTATTCCGCAAACCGGCATTGTGGAGCCAAGTCGTACGGTTTTTTTGGACGCCATCGAAGGCGGAAACATCAAGCGGCTGGTGGCGGAGTCGGGCAAGTTGTTGAAAAAAGGAGACGTCATCCTGGAGCTCACCAACCTGAACCGCGAGCTTTCCGTGCTGCAGCAGGAAGCCTCGTTCAACGAGAGTATCAACCGCGCGCGTGAAACCAAATTGAACATTATGCGAAACGATTTGGAACAGCGCCAGACGCTGGCCCTCATCGATAACCAATTGAACATCTTAAAGCCCCAATACCTGCGCCAGAAACAGCTGTTTGAAAAGAAACTCATCGCGCGCCAAGAGTTTGAACGCACCGAGGCCGATTACCTCTACAACCTGGAACGCAGGCGCATCACGTACGAAGTGTACAAAAACGATTCCATCGACCGCATCCGCCAGTTGCGCTTTACGGCCGAGTCGGAACAAAAGATGATGCAAAGCCTGAGCGGCTTGGCCAAAATTCTGGATAACTTAGTCATCCGAGCCCCCATTGACGGCCAACTATCCACGCCCCATTGGGAAATCGGTCAGGCCGTCTCCACCGGCCAGCGCCTGGGTCAGGTCGATATTGTAGGCAGCTACAAAGTGCGCGTGCCGATCGATGAATTATACCTGCCGAAGATTTCGGTGGGCCTGCCGGCCACCACGGATTTTGCGGGTCAGCAGTACCGGTTGGTAATCACGTATATCTATCCCACCATCACCAACGGACGTTTTGAAGTAGACATGGAATTTGACGGGCCCACCCCGAGCGGCATCCGCAGGGGCCAGTCGCTCCGCCTGCGCATTGAGTTGGGCCAGGCCTCGGAAGAGCTGCTGCTGCCGGTGGGCGGGTTTTACAAAGACACGGGCGGCAGTTGGGTGTTTGTGCTGGACGGCAACGACAAAGCCGTGCGCAGAGATATCAAACTGGGCCGCAAGAACTCCGAAAACTTTGAAGTATTGGAGGGGCTGAAGCCGGGCGACCGTGTGATTACATCTTCGTACGAAAACTTTGGCAATAACCAGGTGTTGCTGCTGAACTGATGCAACCTTACCTGAAAAAATGCGTCTTATAAACTGTAACTTTTAAAAAATACATCGGTACCTACAACTAATTGCTCACCCAACGCATCAAGCGATACGAAAACCACCCTGCTATGATCAAGCTAAAAAACCTCGAAAAAGTGTACACCACCGAAGAAGTGGAAACCACTGCCCTCAACAACATCAACCTGGAAATCAAAGATGGTGAGTTTGTGGCCATCATGGGCCCTTCCGGGTGCGGAAAGTCCACCTTGCTCAACATTTTGGGTTTGCTCGATAACCCTTCAGGAGGCGAATATCATTTTGGCAACGAAGAAGTGGCCAGATATTCCGAGCGTCAGCGCGCGCAACTGCGCAAGGGCTCCATCGGGTTCGTGTTTCAAAGCTTCAATCTGATTGACGAACTGACCGTGTACGAAAACGTAGAGCTGCCCCTGCTGTACATGAAGGTGCCGGCTGATGAACGCAAAAAGCGCGTGGAAGAGGTGTTGGAGCGTATGAACATCATGCACAGACGCAATCACTTCCCGCAGCAGCTCTCGGGCGGCCAGCAGCAGCGCGTGGCCATTTCCAGAGCCATTGTGGCAAAACCAAAAGTGATATTGGCCGATGAACCTACGGGTAACTTAGACTCGGCTAATGGCGAAGAGGTAATGAAGCTGCTTTCGCAATTGAACAGCGAGGGTACCACCGTTATCATGGTGACGCACTCACCTTACGATGCCAACTACGCCCACCGCATCGTCAACTTGTTTGATGGAAAAATCGTGACCGAAAATATCAAGGAACAGTTTCACATCTGATCCTGAAAAGACAGGTTTTTCTCTAGGTTTAGGTTTGCAAGAGGCGCTGGCAACAGCGCCTTTTGTTTTTTTTCCTGTACGGTAGCGATACAAATCCCGGTCAACGGGTGTACGAAGGCGTACACGGGTGAAATTTTTTTCCAAACCGATGAAGGAAAGTGCAACCTCAGTTGTCATAATTCAGTCTATATCCGATAACCGACATCCCCTATGCTCCAAAACTACCTCCTCATCACCCTTCGCAGCCTTCTTAAAAACAAGCTGTTCATTTTCATCAATGTGTTTGGCATGGGCGTGGCCATCGCGTGTTGCCTGGTGGCGTACCTCAACTATGACTTTGCCCACGGGTGGGACGAGTCGCAGAAAAATGCCGACCGAATCTACCGCGTGCAGTTCTGGCGTGAGTTTCAGGAGAAGCGTGAGCGCTACGGCATGGCGCCTATGCCGCTGGCCAATTACATCCGCGAGAATTTCAAAAGCGTGAGTAAGGTAGTACGGCTGCAGCCCTCCTATACCGACATTCGCATCGGAGAGGAAGTGTTTGGCACCCAAACCGCCTTCGCTGATTCGGCCTTTTTTGACCTGTTCACCGTTGAGCTGCTTCATGGCACATTCTCGAACTTTCACGACAAATCCAAAATTTTTATCAGCGATAAGATCGCGCTCAAGTATTTTAACCGCACCGATGTACTCGATGAGTCGCTGACACAAATCGTGTTGGGTAAGGACGGCATCCGCAGACCCAAAGAATTTCTCATCGGAGGGGTGTACAAGGAGTTGCCGCTCAACACCAGCGTCCGCTACGATGCCATCACACTATTTGATAACTTCTGGGACATCAACCTCGACCCCGAGATGAACGAGACCAGTTGGAAGCGCTGGGTGGGCGTGCTGTTTCTCGAGATTAACAATCCGGCCGATGTGGCGTCCGTCACACAGCAACTGCAGCAGTACGTGGAGCCGCAAAACAACGTACGCGAGGACTTTAAGATATCGAGCTACTACCTGGAAAACTATGTGGGCATGATGCAACGCAACCGCGCCAACCCGCGCGTGGACAACGACTGGTTGGGTGGGGGCATTCCCGATGAAGCCGTTACGGTGCCCGCTGTCATGGCCGTGTTGTTGCTGCTGCTGGCGTGCTTCAACTTTACCAATACCTCCATCGCCATCTCCAGTCGCAGGCTGAAGGAGATTGGCATTCGCAAAGTGATGGGCGGTATGCGGGCGCAACTCATGTTTCAGTTTTTTGGCGAAAACCTTTTTTTGTGCTTTCTGGGACTGGTGGCCGGGTTGCTGATGGCCGAGTGGATGGTGCCTGCGTACGATTCGTTGTGGCCGTGGCTTGACCTGCGTCTCGATTATTCAGAGAATGCTGCGTTTTTGATTTTCCTGATTGTGCTCCTGCTGACGACCGCCATCATTGCGGGTGGCTATCCGTCTGTGTATGTCACGTCTTTCGAGCCGGTAAGTATCCTGAAAGGCACGGCACGTTTTGGGGGCACCAATTGGTTCACCCGCTCCCTGCTCTTTGGTCAATTTATTATCTCCATCCTCTGCGTGGTATTTAGCATCGGCTTTTACCGAAACGGGCATTACCAACGCGAGTACGACCTGGGATTTGACCGCCACGGTGTTATTTCTGCCTGGGTAAATAATGAAAGCGGTTATGCAACCTATCGCGATGCGCTGGCGGGCAACCCCGATATTGAACGTATCGCGGCCACGCGCCACCATGTGGCCAACAACTGGTACAACGATCCGATCAAGTTTGAGTCCATCGAGCGCGAGGTGGATATCATGGACATTGGCGAAAATTACTTTGAGGCCATGGACATGAAGCTGCTGGCGGGCCGCAACTTTCAGCGCGACTCTGAAACGGACAAGCGCGAGTCGGTGCTGGTGACCGAACAATTTGTGGAGGAGTTTAAGTGGGGTAGCGCGGAAGCCGCCATCGGCAAACGAATTATTTGGATGGACACCGTTCAGTTTTACGTGGTGGGCGTGGTAAAGAATATTTACGCGCGCGCCCTGTGGGAACCCATCCAACCCCTGATGATACGACCAACCACCCCCGACAAATACCAGCAACTGGTGGTGCGGGCGAAGCCCGAAAACCTGAAACGGGTGGATGAGTTCATGGAGAAAAAGTGGAAAGAAGTATTCCCCAACGCACAATACACAGGCCGGATGATCGAGGAAGACATGGCCGAAGCCGACCAGATCAATAAAAATGTGGTGATCATGTTTTCGTTCCTGGGCGCGTTTGCCGCACTGATGACCGGCATCGGGCTGTATACGCTGGTGTCCTTGAATATCGTGCGCAAGATGAAAGAAATAGGCGTGCGCAAAGTGCTGGGCGCATCGCTCGGCAACATTGCGGCCGTCATCAATCGTGAGTTCGTCATCAACTTATCGCTCGCTACCCTCATCGGGGGCGGCTTAGGTTGGGCGGCCGTCAATTGGCTGATGGACTCGATTTGGGAGTACTACCTGAAGGTGGGTTTTGTCACGCTGGTGCTGGCGGGCGCGCTCATGTTTTTGCTGGGCCTGGTGACAGTGGGTTTCAAAACGATAAAAACGGCCATGTTCAACCCTACGAAAACGCTACGGTCAGAATAACGGATGTTACACAGAAGCCTGGAATCAACGCTGAGCGCAATCGAAGAATACCCCGCAGCTGGGATAGAGATTGTTCCCGCTGCCGCTTTGCCAGGCACGGGTCGAATCTTCCTTAACCAATAGATCGATTTCAGGTTCTGCGTACGAATAAAGAACAAGCTATGCTGAGAAATTATTTTATCATCGCGCTGCGCACCCTTCGCAAGCAGTCATTTTACTCCTTGATCAACATCCTGGGTCTGGCCATCGGTATGGCTTCCTGCCTCTTTGTATTGTTGTACATCACGGACGAGTGGAGCTACGACCGGTTTCATCGCGATCCGCACAACGTCTATCGGATCGGCTTGAAAGGGAAATTGAGCGGCCAGGAAATTCAAACGGCCAGCTCGTGTCCTCCATTGGCAGCGGCCCTGTTGCAGGAAATACCCGGGGTAGAGGAAGCTACCCGACTAAACAAATGGGATGATGTGATCTTCAAATACGAGGATAAAGCGTTCACAGAAGATGACATCCTGTTTGCGGACTCCAACTTTTTTCAGTTTTTCAGTTTCCGGTTGGTCAGCGGAGATGCCGCCACGGCCCTGCGCGAACCGAACAGCATTGTGCTGACGGCCGCACTGGCGGCTAAATACTTTTCGGACGACCCCCTCGGTAAGATGCTGACGCTGGGCAACTTTGACAATGCATCATTTAAAGTGACCGGGGTGATGGAGCCGCCCCCGCACCAGTCGCACGTGCGTTTTCAAGCGGTCATCAGCACCGCCTCCAGGCAAGACTACTACGGCAGCACCATGTGGCTCAACAATGGCCTGTACACCTACTTCCGTAAAAATCCATCCACGCCCATCGAAGAGATTGCCGCGAAGCTCAATGAGGTGACGGACAAACACATCTCGCCCGAGATCGAGCAATTTATGGGCGCTTCCATCCAAAAATTCCGCGAGGCGGGCAATGAATACGGCTATGTTCCTTATCGGTTGCTGGATTCTCATCTGCGGGCCGGATGGAATGATGAAATTGATCCCACGGGAAATGAAACGTACGTGTATGTGCTGGGGGCCGTGGGCATTTTTATTCTCCTCATCGCCAGCATCAACTTTATGAATTTATCGACAGCCCGCTCAGCCGGGCGTGCCAAGGAAGTGGGATTGCGCAAAACGTTGGGTTCGTATCGAAGTCAAATGATCGGACAGTTTCTGGCCGAGTCCCTTCTTTATGGGGTTGTGGCATTGTTGGTTGCCATCGGGCTTACGTTTTTGTTAATGCCCCAGTTCAACTTTCTGGCGGGCAAGGCCATCACGCTGCAAACCCTCGCGTCACCCGCCTTTCTGGCGGGCGCGCTGGTGTTGTTGGTGATGATTGGGCTGCTCGCAGGCAGTTATCCTGCGTTTTACCTGACCGCCTTCAACCCGGTAGATGTGTTAAAAGGCAACATCCGCTCAGGGCTCAAGAGCAAAGGGATCCGTAGCGGATTGGTAGTGTTTCAGTTTACATTGTCGGTGGTGCTCATCATTTGCACGCTGGTGAGTTACCGCCAAATTCAATTTTTGCAAAGCCGCCACATCGGTCTTGACAAGCACCAGGTGTTGGTCATCAGCAACGCCAACAAGTTGGGGTCGCATCAAAAAGCATTTAAAGACATGCTCTTGCAGCAGGAGGGTATCGTGCGCGTCAGCTTTACCAACAATGTGTTTCCCGGTGTCAACAACACCACGGCTTTCCGCGCAGCCACTTCGCGAAAAGACCATGTGATGGGGACGTACGTAGCCGATGTAGACCACGCGGACGTGATGAAGTTTGAGTTGGTGGAGGGGCGGTATTTCTCGAAAGAATTCCCGGCTGACTCGATGGCCGTGGTCGTTAATGAGGCAGCCGTGCGCGAACTGGGTTGGAACAACCCACTGAACGAGAAGCTGATCATTTTTGATAATGCTGAAAGCGGACCGGTAGAAGTGCCCATGCAAGTGGTAGGCGTAGTCAAAGACTTCAACTTCGAGTCGTTTAAAAACAAGGTGCGTCCCATGGTATTGCGCCTGACCACCACTGCGGGCAACTTGCTGGTGCGGTACAATGGCCAGGCAGAGGCCACCGTAAAAAAGGCCGAAACCCTGTGGAAGCAATATGCCTCGGGAGATCCGTTTGAATACACTTTTCTGGACCAGAATTTCGATGCCCTGTTTCGCGAGGAGCAGCGGCTCAGCCGTCTCTTCCTGGTTTTTACCGGGCTGGCCATTTTTGTGGCCTGCCTCGGATTGTTCGCATTAGCCAGTTTTACAGCCGAACAGCGCACCAAGGAAATCGGCATCCGCAAAGCCATGGGCGCTTCGGTAGCAAGCGTCACCGTTTTGCTGTCCCGCGAGTTTTTGACCTGGGTGCTGGTGGCCGTAGGGCTGGCGATGATACCCGCCTACCTGCTCATGGATCAGTGGCTCGACCAGTTTGCCTACCGCGACCAAATTAACCTGTGGGTCTTCGTTTTAAGTGGGATGGGCGCCCTGGTAATTGCCCTGCTAACGGTTGTTTTTCAGGCGCTTAGGGCAGCCGTGACCAACCCTGTGCAGTCCCTGCGTTATGAGTAGTCTGTGGATAACCTGTGGATAACTTATCCGTAACATACTGGTGCGGAAAACACCGAAATAGCGACCTTCGGCACGTGTCAAAAATTACATGACCATGGAAGCAAAAAAGAAAGTGTCCAAAAAGGCGCTGCGTGCATTGCTGCAGGATTCGCTCGTACAAACGTTCAAAGGGTTGGAGTTGCCCAACCCCAATAAGAAGGTGAAAAAACTGGTCGATCGGGCGGCCAAAAAACTAGCCTCGCACTACGCCAGCCTGATCAAACGCGACCTCAAAAAAGCCGCGAAGGGCAAAGCACCGGTGGCCGTGGCCGCATAGGTTGGCGATTCCTCCACTGTGCCACGGCCCGCGCTTGGCGTGTCCTTAGCATCGGCCGATCATCACATCATCGGCCCGGGGTTGACCATTGCGGTCAAATTGCTACCTTTGTCTCAATGAGATTTTTTGCAGCCGCACTCATTTTTTTGGGAGCTGCCTCATACGCCCAGTCTCCTGAAGTGCCCCACAAAATGTCGTTTGCCGGCATGACGTTGGTCATCCGCGATGATGCCCGAAGAGAAATACAAAAGGACGTAGACGCACTCACCCGATATCCGCGCTACTTTAACATGAAAGTAGAACGCGCCAAAACGTACTTTCCCATCATCGAAAAGATTTTTGAAGACGAGGGGCTGCCGCAGGACTTTAAATATCTGGTGTTGCAGGAGAGCGCGTTGGTACCCGATGCCGTTTCCGTTTCCAACGCGGTGGGCTATTGGCAATTCAAAGATTTTACGGCTGTGGAAATGGGCCTGCGGGTGGACAGCGAAGTGGACGAGCGCATGAACTTGATATCCGCCACGCGGGGGGCGGCCCGCTACCTGAAGAAAAGCAATGCTTTTTTTGACAACTGGGTGTATAGCTTGCAGAGCTATCAAATGGGCGCAGGCGGTGTGCGGAGAGCCGTGGGCGATCAACACAAAGGCGCGCGCCACATGGACATCACCAGCCAAACCTACTGGTACGTGAAGAAGTTTATCGCTCACAAGGTGGCGTTTGAAGATGCCGTGCAGGGCCCCGGCCAAACGCACGTCACGCTGTATGAAAACCGGAACCGCAAAACCCTGGCGGCCCTGGCACAGGAAGTGGCCGTGGACGAAAATCAACTGCGCGAGTTTAACAAATGGGTGAAGGGAGCTTACATCCCGGACGACCGCCCTTATGTGGTGATGGTGCCGACCACCCGGGCCGATGCCGACTTCAACCGGCTGGTACTGGCATCCGCCAAGGCCGGAAAAGCACTGCCCAGAACTACCCCTCCGGTAACACCTGAAGCCAACGTGGTGATCAACAACCTACGGGCGGTGAGGGCCGCCCCGAACGAAACGCTGGCCGCGCTGGCCGCCCGCGCCCAACTCCCCGTGGACGTGTTCATTCGCTATAACGAAGTGGCCATCGATCACGTACCCGAAACCGGGCGTGTTTATTTCGGTCAGAAAAAGAAGAAAACTGCTGCCGTAGCCACCCACACGGTAAAAGCAGGCGAAGATGTGTGGTCGGTGGCACAGCAATATGGGGTGCAGCAGCGCATGTTGCGGAAATACAACCGGCTGTCCGTGGGTGATCGGTTGGCCGTAGGCACCGTGGTGCACCTGCAGGGCCGGGCCGCTTCCATCTCGCGCGTTTCCGAAGAAGACGTGCTGGGGCTTGAGCAATCGGAGTTTTTTCAATGGGATTTTACTTCGCCCGCACCCAGCCGTGATGAACTGATGATCATGAACTTGCCGGCCGCGGACGCGCGCGACAGCGCCATCGATAACCCGGTGTCCACCGCTGCCGAACACACGGTGAAGCCGGGTGAAACGCTATACGCCATCGCCAAACGCTACCAGGTGTCGGTAATGGACTTACTCACATGGAACAAGATTACGGACCCTTCCGCCATCAAACCCGGCCATGTTCTGGCGGTGTTGGCCCCGGTCCCGTCAGAAGTCACCCCGGGGGAAGACCGCGTGGTGAAAATCCACACCGTCAAAGCCAGCGACACATTGTACAGCATTGCGCGCGCCCACGGCATCACCATACAGCAATTGATGGAGTACAACGGCAAAACCAACTTTGATCTTCGCCCGGGTGAACAGCTTAAAATCCCGCCCCGATGATTTTGGTTTTCGGCATTTTGGCACTATTTCTTACTTCGTACGTACGTTCTTTCTCCGGAATGTTTTCGGGAACGTAAAAAACAATAATTTTGCGACCGTTGAACAAAATCGACCGATAGAACGACAGAAAGACGAAGTGCATGGTGACAGACTCTATTGCCAAGATAATTGACTTAGTAATGTTGGTGGACGACAACGACACCGATAATTTTATCAGTAAGCGGATTATTGAGATTACCAAGTTTGCCAAGCGGGTGGAAGTGAAGGGATCGGGCAAAGGCGCCTTAGACTACCTGAAGGAGAATCAAAACAAGCCCGAAGAACTACCCAACATCATTTTTTTGGACATCAACATGCCTATCGTAGATGGGTTTGTGTTCTTGTACGAATTTGAAAAGTTCAGCGAGTTGGTGCGCAACAAATGCAAGGTGATCATCCTCTCCAGCTCCGACAATAAGCGCGACATCGACAAAATCGTCAACAACAATCACGTTATCAAGTTCATAACCAAGCCGTTGACAGAGGCTGCGCTGGACGAGATCAAACTTAACAACCTTTGATTTTTTGCCGGTTTTTTGTGCAATCCGCAGTATTTTTGCGGAAACCATAAACCTGTACCTATGCAAAAAAGATCGTATGTTGTTTTGTTGGCTTTTTCGGTAATCTTGTTCGCTACGGTGACGAGCACCACTGCGCAGATCATCAAGGTCGATTCTACCACAAACTGGAAAAAGGCCTTTCGCGCGGGACTAAATCTCAACCAGGCGTCCTTTTCTTCGAATTGGAAGGCCGGGGGAATCAACTCCATCGGTGTTAATGCCTTTTTGAACTACAAAGCCAACTTCAAAAAAGACAAACATTCCTGGGACAACGAGATTGATCTTCTGTACGGGATGGTCAACAACCAGGGCCAGGGACAACGCAAGACGCTGGATCGCATCTACCTGGATACCAAATACGGACGTGCCCTAAGTTCCAAATGGGACATGTTCCTCTCCGCCAACTTCCTGACTCAGTTCGCCCCCGGCTACGCCTATGGAACCGATCCCGTCACCAATGCCGAAACCGAAACGCTGATCTCCGACATCATGGCCCCTGCGTTTATCACTACAGCCTGGGGTATGGAGTATCATCCGGCCGACTACTTCAAGGTACGCATTGCTCCGTTTGCCCCGCGCTTAACAGTTGTCACCGACAACAACGGACGATTTGATGCCGTCAGCACCACCGCCCCGTATGGCGTGGAGGTGGGCAAGTCCGTTCGCACCGAGTGGCTGGCGTTTCAAATGCTCGCCCAATTTGATAAGGACATCGCCAAAAACCTGAATCTGAAGTGGCGCTACATGATGTTTGCCAACTACGAAACACTGGAAGCAAAGACCATTGATCACCGCCTCGATCTGAACCTGGTAGCCAAAGTAAATCGGTTTATCAACGTGTCGTTTGGCGGCATCTTGCTGTATGATTTTGACCAGGACAGCGGTGTGCAATTGAGCCAGGCGCTCAACCTGGGCGTGTTGTACACCTTCCAAAACTACGAAGACAAGAAGTAACGCATTGTTTTTTTTGCCCCACGCCATCTCCACGGGAGGTGGCGTTTTCTTTTACCCGTTTTTGCCTACGATGCCTAACTTGCCGTCATGGACTTGGTGATACGCCTGGCACGCAAAGAAGACTTGCCCGCCCTGCAACACGTGGCTATTCAAACCTACCGCGACACGTTTGAAGGCACCGCGAGCGAAGAAGATACGCGGCTGCTGCTCGAGCAGGCCTATAACATAGACCAACTCACACGTGAGTTTTATGAACCGGGCGCAGTGTTGTATCATGCGTTCGTCCAGGGCCGCCTGGTGGGCTTCTTGCGCTTGCGCGATAACCGCGAAGTGGAACATCTGCTCGGCCCGCATACCTGTGAACTGCAACGTCTCTACCTCCACAAAGACGTTCACGGCAAAGACATCGGCAATCAGTTGATGCGGCTGGCCCTGGCGGAAGCGGAGAAACGACAAGTCGATTGGCTGTGGCTGGGGGTGTGGGAGCGGAACTTCCGGGCGCAGCGGTTTTACACCCGATGGGGCTTTGAGCGATTTTCCGAACATACCTTTTGGGTTGGCAACGACCCTCAGATCGACTGGCTCTTCCGCAAAAGAATTACCTTTAACCGATTAAACGATCCGCAGTATGTCCCGACAGAAATTCATTGAATCGATCAACACGTCCTATGCCCCGACCGGGGCCTCCATTTTTTTGGGAGCGGGTGTTTTTCAGGGAGAGATTGTAGCCGAAGCAAAAGTAAACCTGCCGCTACGCATGATGAATCGGCATGGGCTGGTGACGGGTGCCACCGGATCGGGCAAAACACGCACCCTGCAATTGCTGGCTGAGCAACTCTCGGCCGCGGGTGTGCCGGTATTTATGCCCGACATGAAGGGCGACATCAGCGGCATGGCCAAGGAAGGCACAACCCACGACAAAATCAACGAGCGCGCCACTGCCCTGGGCATCACGTACACACCCACCGCATTCCCGGTCGAAATCTATTCGCTTAGCGGGAAGCTGGGAGCCCAAATGCGGGCTACGGTGACGGAGTTTGGGCCCGTGCTGTTGAGCAAAATCCTGGAATTGAATGAAACACAGGCCGGGGTGCTAATGGTGCTGTTCAAATATGCCGATGACAAAAACCTGCCCATGGTTGACCTGAACGATCTAAAGAAGGTGCTAACGTACCTTTCGGAGGGAGAGGGGGCCAACGAAATTAAGGACAGCTACGGCAAAATTTCCACCGCCACCACGGGTACCATCCTCCGTAAAATCGTGGCGCTGGAGCAGCAGGGCATTGATCAGCTATTTGGCGAGAAGTCGTTTGACATTGACGACCTGTTTGAAAAAGTGGATGGCCGCGGGGTCATCAGCCTGCTGAACGTCTCAGACGTACAAAGCCAGCCCCGTGTTTTCTCTACGTTTATGCTGGCATTGTTGGCAGAGTTGTACCAGGGACTGCCCGAGGCGGGCGATCTCGATAAGCCGAAGCTCGTTTTCTTTCTGGATGAGGCGCACCTGTTGTTCAAGGATGCGCCCAAGGCATTTCTGGATCAGATCGACCAGGTGATACGCCTGATTCGTTCCAAAGGCGTAGGCGTTTTCTTTTGTACCCAACTTACGCAAGACGTGCCCGCCAACGTGCTCTCGCAATTGGGCAACCGTGTACACCATGTGATCCGGGCCTTTACCCCCAACGATGTGAAGGCGCTCAAAGACACGATCAAGACATTTCCCAAAAGCGAGTTCTATGACATGGAGCAGCAGTTTACGCAGTTGGGGACCGGTCAGGCATTTATTACGGTGTTGAACGAAAAGGGTATCCCCACGGAAACCGTGGTGACCCATCTGGCCCCACCCGCGTCTGTCATGGGGCCGCTGCCGCCCGATGAATACACACAGTTGTTAAACAACTCGGAGTTGTACAAAAAATACAAGGAGACGGTTAACCCCGAGAGCGCGTTTGAAATGCTCTCCGAGAAGATGGAGGCCGCGCAGCAAAAACAGGCGGAAGTGCAAGCGCAAAAAGATCAGGCAAAGCAAGAGTCGCGCCCCGTAGGGCGACCGCGCCAGGAGAAGAGTACCTTCGAGCAGGTCATGAAGTCATCCGTGACGCGGCAAATCGGGCGCGAACTGGTACGCGGAGTTTTCGGAATGTTGTTTGGTGGAAGCCCGCGCAGACGCAGGTAGCATCAGTTTTAAGCTGTCTTCAGCTTGTTGTAGATCTCCAGACAAACCCAGGCATCCGTAGCGGCATAGGAGATTTGCTTTTCAGTGAGCGTGGGAGCCTCCCAGTTGCTGGTTTGAGCGCTCTTGGAAATACGAAAGCCCAGTACCAACGCGGTTAATTTTTTAACACTTTCTACCTCCAGTCCTTTTTCTTTGGCCAACGTAGCCAACTCCACAAAGCCTCCTGGCTGAAACCTCCGAAGGTGTTGGAGTGCCTTGATGTCATCGCGGATCGCTACGCCTGCTTTTTCGATGGTGTCGTCTTCGAGAAAAGCCGCCAGCGAAGGAGGCAGCCCCGTTTGGTTCAGGCGGATCAAAAATACCTTGCCGGGGATGGCCAGCTGCATCAGAGCCACCTGGTTGTATTGCCCGCGCACAAACACCGGTTTCGTTTCGGTATCAAATCCCACCCGCGCTTCTTTTTTGATTTCCGCCAACACGGAGGGGAGCTTGGCGGCATCGGAGATGACATACACCCGCCCTTCGAAGGCGCCCAGCGGCAATGCGTTGATTTCGTCTTGCGTGATGCTCTTAGGCAGACTGCTTCTCATCGAGTTTCCCGATCTTAATGTTCAGATAGGCGTGGGCCACCGTCATCAGCGGGCTAATGAGGCAGAAAAAAGTATACGGTGCGTACGCCATCGTGGCAACGCCCAGAACATTTGCCTGCGTAGCACCGCAGGTATTCCAGGGCACCAATACAGAGGTAACGGTTCCTGAGTCTTCCAGCGTGCGGCTCAGCAATTCGGGCCGCAACCCGCGTTTGCGATAGGTGTCGGAGTACATACGGCCCGGAACTGCAATGGCCATGTATTGGTCGGAGGCGGTAACGTTGAAGAACAAACAGGTGGCCGCGGTTGACGCTACCAGCGAACCCGTGCCGTGGGCCCATTGGATGATCTCCCGGGCAATACGGTTCAGCAGCCCGGCCGACTCCATCACGCCACCAAAAATCATGGCGCACAAAATCAGCCAAATAGTATTGAGCATACCCGCCATGCCCTTGGCCTTCAGCAATTCAGTAATCATGGCGTCATCCGTTTGCACCTGTATCGTGGTGGTGAGCGCTTTCATCACACCCACAAAGGAGGATGTCAAATAATCGTTGGATATGCCGGACACACGGTTGACGATATCGGGTTGAAAAATAACCGCGAACAAGCCACCCAACAACGCGCCTATCAGCAGGGCAGGCAAGGCCGGCACTTTCTTTACGATCATCACGATGACCAAAACCGGCACGATGAACAGCCAGGGGCTGAGATTAAACTGGCTTTCAATGGCCTTCAGCACAGCCGAGGTGTCGGTGGGGATGGCGGGCGCATCAATGGTAAAACCCCAGATAAAAAAAATGATCAGCGTCAGCACCAGTGTGGGGATGGTCGTATACATCATGTACCGGATATGCGTAAACAAGTCCGTGCCCGCCATGGCAGGTGCCAGGTTCGTGGTGTCCGACAGCGGTGACATTTTATCGCCAAAGTAGGCACCGGAGATAATGGCTCCCGCGATGACGCCTTCATGGATGTCCAGTGCTTTTCCGATGCCCAATAGCGCGATGCCCACGGTAGCTACTGTGGACCAGGAACTGCCCGTGGCCAGCGAGACCACGCAGCACACCACACAAGCCGCGAAGAGAAAGATGGTAGGGTTGAGAATTTTCAAACCGTAGTAGATCATGGCCGGCACAATGCCGCTCATCAGCCAGGTGCCCGCCAGCGCCCCGATCGTCAATAAAATGAGCATGGCCGCCATGGCCGAGCTGATGCTTTTGACCATGCTGTGCTCAATGTGCTTCCAGTCGTTGCCCAGCCTGTAGGCGATGATGCCCGCTACGGCCGAGGCGAGCAGCAAGGCCATCTGGTTGGCACCTTCAATGGCCCCCGAGCCGAGGACGATGACGTTGACGGATAGGAGGGCAATCAGCACCGCGATGGGTATCAACGCTTCGAGGAGTGTCGGCTCTTTTTGGGGCGTCATGAGACAGGGTTAATGGGGCAAGATAGGGGGCTGGCCCCTGGTATCAAAACCGGGCATTGGTGAAAATCCGTGTATCTTTCGCTTCTAATCTCACACCTATGTTTGATCCGGCCCACGTCATCCAACGCGCCAAGACCTCTGCCTTTTATTTGTGGTTGCTTAACTTCACCCTCAGCCGCACGATCCCTTTCAACATCCCGCATGGCTTCGCCATTCTGTCGATTGAAGACAACCGGTTGCGCACGCGCCTCCCCCACAAGCGGAAAAATCTCAATCACATCCGCGGGTTGCACGCTTGCGCGCTCGCAACGCTCAGTGAGTTCACCACGGGCTTTTTGTTGATCTCGCGATTGGGCATGAAGAAATACCGCATCATTTTGCAACGCCTGGAGATGGACTATCATTATCAGGGAAAAACGGATGCCTTTGCCGAGTTTGCGGTGTCTGAAGAGTGGCTCCAAGCCCACGTGTTCGGTCCCTTGCAAACGCAAGAAGCCGTGGTGATCAACTGCGAGGTGAAGATTGTGGATGCGAAGGGAAACCACCTGACCACGGGCCACGTGCATTGGCAAGTGAAGGAGTGGGCGCATGTCAAAACGAAGGCTTGAAAAGTTCTTGGCTTTGCCCTACTTTGGACGCATATTGATCGATCAGACAGCCAGCTAACCGTTATTTTATGAGAAAAATCGATGCCCTTCTCTCGGAGTACGGTGAAAGTCACCAAAACGAAACCAACAAACTCATCCATTGGATTTGCGTGCCCCTGATTTTTTTTAGCGTGGTGGGTTTGATCGCGTCCATTCCCGCCCGGGTGTTACAAGAACGGCTCGGGGCCGGCAGCCCATACGCCAACTGGGCGGCTGTCTTGCTCGTTCTGGTATTGGTGTATTACCTGAACTTGTCCATTACCCTGGCCATCGGTATGGCACTCTTTTCCATGGTATGCTTGTACGCTGCCAGCGGCCTGGCCAGTTGGGGCATAGCTCCGTTGTGGGCGTTGAGCCTGGGCATCTTTGTGGTGGCGTGGATCGGTCAGTTTTATGGACATAACGTAGAAGGCAAGAAACCTTCGTTTTTAAAAGACGTGCAGTTTCTCATGATCGGCCCCGCGTGGCTAATGCATTTTATCTATCGCAAATTGGGTATTCCCTACTGATTGGAGCCGTCTCTTTTTTTTGTGGGCGAGCCCTCTGCCGCAGTGGGTCTCCCGCGTTATCTGTTTAACCATCCGGACTATTGCCGGTTGCAGGCAACCGAAGGCTGGGTTTCTTATCGCGTGGTCTCGGGCGACAAACGCCAGGCGCTGATCCATTTTCATCTGGCGGATGACCGGGCGATCAACGGCTATCGCGCTCCTTTTGGCGGGGTTGAGTGCCGTGGCGAAGTAGGGCCCGCAGATGTGCGCGCGTTGCTGACGCAAAGCATAAACGATTTGCGGAAACGCAACATCCGCTACGCACAAATCACGTTGCCACCCCATTCCTATCAGCCGGAAGAAAATATATGGCTGGAAGAGGCGTTCGCGCAGGAAGGATTTCACGTATCCGCCCGCGATGTGTCGTCCGTTCTTTCCATTAATGGTTTGCCCTATTCAGAGCGACTGCATCCGCGGAAGCGGAGAAAACTGACTTCGCTCAACCGACAGGAGTTGCAGTTCGTGCAGGATACCCGGCCAAGTCTGGATGACGCATACGCCTTTATTGAAAGCGAGCGAAAAAAAAAGAAGTATGCACTATCAGCCACGCTGGCTCATCTTCAAAAGTCTTTTGCGCAGTTACCAACACATTATTTTTTGTTTGGGGTGTGGTGGCAAAAGAATCTGGTGGGTGCATCCATTGCGGTGCGCGTAAATGAGCACACACTTTATCATTTTTTGTCCGATCACGATCGCAAGGCGGCCGAGGGGGCGGTGGCGTTGGTGCTCATGGAAGGGATTTATCAATATGCCCAGAGCAACGGCTATATTCGGCTGGACCTAGGCACCTCTATGCAGGCACATCGGGTTGATGAAACACTGGTTCGCTTCAAAACGGAGTTGGGTGGTGTACCGTGCGAGCGGCTTACCTTTGCACGCGAGATTTAGAGTCCCATGACAAAGCCGCTCGTCACCGTCATCTGTCTGTGTCACCAGCAAGCCGCGTATGTGGCGGATGCCATCGAATCGGTGTGGCGGCAAACGTATCAGCCTATCCAATTGATTGTGGTAGACGATGCCAGTAAAGACGGCAGCGTGGAGGCCATTCAAAAACTGCGGCAGCGCTCAAACTTTCTATTTTTGCCGTTGCCGCAAAACATCGGCAACTGCCGGGCATTCAACCAAGCCCTCGCGCACGCCCGTGGCGAATTTATCATTGACCTTGCCGCGGACGATATTTTGTTGCCGGAGCGCATCGAACGGGGCATCGCAGCTTTTGTGCAGCAGCCCGCAGCCGGTGTTCAATTTTCGGACGCGCTGCTTGTGGATGAACAGGGAGCTCCGATCGGACGGCATACGGAGCGCATCCGCGTGGCGCAAATCCCGCAAGGCGATATGTACCGAACATTGATAGACCAGTATTTTGTTTGTTCCCCCACGCTGATGACGCGCAAACAGGTGTTTGACGAGTTGGGGGGATATGACGAGATGTTGGCCTATGAAGACTTTGATTTTTTGATCCGAGCGGCCCGCGCCCACACATTTGTTTATTTGCCCGAGGTGTTGGTACACAAGCGTCTGCACTCCACGCAGCTTTCGCGCGGTCAAAAGCAATGGCGGTCGCGCCAACATCGCAGCACGTTTCGCGTCTGCGAGAAGATTCTTGAACTCAACCAAACCCCGGCCGAGCGGCAAGCCCTCGCGCGGAGAATACGATACGAATTAAAACATGCCCTGGCCCGCCTTCATATTTCGCTGGCCTACCAATACATGCGTTTGTGGTTTCGCAATCGCAAAAGCTCTTGATGTCATTTCCGGTTATCGTGGCCTTCTACCATGCTCAGGTACGAGTGGTATCGGCTGGCCGCAATCCGCTCATCGTCCACCGCGCGCAGCACCGCACAACCCGGCTCGTGTTTATGCAGGCAGCGCGAACCAAATTTGCAGTCGAGCCGCAGGTTGCGCATTTCGGGAAAATAGTCGGAGAGCTCTTCGGGCGTCATGTTCACCAGACCCCATTCTTTCACCCCGGGTGTGTCGATGATCTTGGTGTGCGCGTCTAAGTCAAACATTTCCGCGAAGGTGGTCGTATGGGTACCTTTGTTCGAGAAGGAAGAAATGTCGCCCACGGTTTGCTGGATATGAGGCGATAACCGATTTAACAGACTGGATTTGCCCACACCCGAGTGGCCAGCGATGAGTGTGGTGTGGTTGACCAGGCACGCAAGGAGCGGGGCGAGGTCATCGGCCAGGGCAGACAGCAGAAACGTACGCGCCCCGAGCGATTCGTAAAGCGCCATCAATGCCTGCGCTTCGGCCTGTTCGGAGTCATCCAGGATATCTCGTTTGTTGAACACGAGTATCTGAGGAATGCGATAGGCTTCCGCAGACACCAAAAAACGATCGATAAAGCCGAGGGAAGTGCGGGGTTGCTTCAGCGTAGCCATCAGCAGCGCCTGTGTTACATTGGCGGCCAGCACGTGGCTGTGTCCCGTTTTCTTGACCGACTGCCGCAGCATGTGGTTCTCGCGCGGCAGGATGTCCGAAATGATGCCCTCGTTGTTTTCGAGCGTGAACGCTACATAGTCGCCCACGGCCACCGGGTTTGTCTCTTTGAACCCTTCCATCCGCAGGCGGCCCCGCACACGGGCCGGATAGCGCGTGCCGGTTTCATCGGCCACCTCGTACCACGAACCGGTTGATTTATACACAAGCCCTTTCATAGCCGTGCGCGAAGGTATGCCATGATCTTTTCGGTGGCCCCTGTATTTTCGCTGACGTAGCTTTGGGTGGCCTCGCAGGCCACAATGAAGTTTTCGGGGATGTTTACTGTTTCATATTTCTCTCTGAGCTCTCTATAACTTCCCACCTCAAACGCGCCCCCGCGCATGAGCAAGTCATGCGCTTCCTGAAACTTGCGGTAGTTTTTGTTGCCAAAGAAAATGGGCATGCCATAGCAGGCGGCTTCCAGAATGTTGTGCAGGCCTTTGCCAAACGCCCCGCCCACATAGGCAAATTCGCCATAGCGGTACAAGCGCGACAGCAAGCCGATGGAATCGATGAGCAAGACGGCCGTATCCGGGGGAAGGATGTTGGCCGACAAGCGCACCGTTTTGCGCTGGATGCCCGCCTCGATGTGCGCCAGCATGGGTTCGTCAATTTCGTGCGGAGCGATGATGAATTTCAGATGGATTTCCTCGTTGATGAACGGGAAGAGAATATCCAGATCTTCGCGCCAGCAACTGCCGATCACAAATACTTTGTCATCGCCCTTGAATTGCTCGGCCAGCGGGATGGGTGTTGCTTGCCGGGCCAGCGTGGTTACGCGGTCAAAACGTGTGTCGCCCGACAGGGTCACCTGGTGGATGTCGATCATTTGCAACAGGATGCGCGAAGGGTCATTTTGCACAAAGAAGTGATCAATGTTTCGCAGCACCGCCCGCTGGCTGCCTCCGTACCAGGCGAAGTAAACCTGGTCCTCGCGGAAGATGCTGGAAATGGAAAGGATAGGGATATTGTGTGCGCGTGTTTGCGCCAGGGCATTTTTCCAGAATTCGTATTTGATGAAGATGGCCAGCACAGGTTTCGCGGCCTGGACAAAGGCACGCATGTGCGAGGCATAATCCCACGGCAGGTAGAAGACATAATCTGCGCCCGGATAATTTTTACGTAGCTCATACCCCGAGGGCGAGTAAAAGGTAAGCAGGATTTTGAGAGACGGAAACTCGCGCTTGAGTTGTTCCATCACCGGGCGGCCCTGTTCAAATTCGCCCAGCGAGGCGGCATGAAACCACACCACGCGGCCGGTCTCGTCCCGAAAGGCCTCTTGCACGCGCGCCAAAAGTTTTTTGCGGCCGTTTACAAATAGGCGGGCTTTGGTATGAAAGACGGATGCCAGCGTGAGCAGTGTTTGGAAAACAACGGTAAACAACCAGTACATACGTGACGGCAGCCGGTAGCGCGAGATTTGAATTCGCAAATTTTCACTTATTTTTGAGATAAACCCCTATGACATGAGAAAGAAAGTACTGACTCTGTTGGCTCTTCTATGCGGCACAGCCGCCTATGCGCAAGACGATCTGAATCAATTGTTGAAAGGCAGCCTTTCGGATGCCAACACGTTGGTGAATGGCTATGCATCACCGATGCTCAAGGCGTTTGGTTACGGCCTCAACCAGGGCTGGTACAACACCGCCAAGAACCACAAAACCCTCGGAGTGGATTTGACCGTGTCGGTCTCCGCGGTGTACATTCCGGGCGATGCCCTTTCCTACACGGTGAACAATAATCAATTGCAGGAGGTACGGTTGATCAACGATGGCAGCAACGCGGTGGCCGCCAATGGTTCGGCTTCGGTGCCCACCATCTTTGGCAGCGATGCCACACCCGTGTACCGTGTCACCACGACCAATCAGGATTTCGATGGTCCGCCCGGTTTGAACCTAAAAGATGAAATCGGTATTCAGGCGATGCCGGTGCCCATCGCCAACCTTGGCATCGGTCTGCCCAAAGGCTTTGAGTTGAAATTTCGGTTTGTCCCCAAGATTTCCATTGGAGACCAAGGTGAATTCGACCTCTTTGGCGTGGGCGTCATGCACGATGTGAAGCAATACATACCCGGCATCAAAAACCTGCCGTTCGATTTGGCAGGCTTTGTCGGGTACACCCGGATGAACTTTAATGTTGATTTGGAAACGCCTGTGTCCGGTGCCAACCAGCGTGCCGAGTTTACTTCCTCGGCCACCACCATCCAGGGGTTGATCTCCAAGAAAATTGCGGTGCTTACGGTATACGGTGGTTTGGGCTATAATATCGCCAACACCAAGCTGGCCATGCTGGGCTCGTACGACACGGATGAAGACGGCATTGCCGATTCCGTGGACCCCGTAAGCGTGAAGGCCGAGTCAAATGGCGCGCGCGCCACGGTGGGCATGCGCCTAAAGTTGGCCGTATTTACGTTCCATGGCGATTACACCTTGCAGAAATACAACACGCTCACGGTGGGATTCGGCATCAGCGTGCGATAGTCAACGACCGTTTGCAGACTTATGAAAGAACGGGAGGTGACTCCCGTTTTTTGTTAGTTGATGGCATAGATTTGACCAAAAAAGGAGACTTTGTGACAAGTCGCAGTTACAAGGGGTTAGATTAGACGCAGAGTCCCGAAAGGGAGACTCTGCGAAAAAAAAGAATTAAAGCAGATTTTTGAATATAATTCTACAATTTGGAATGTTAATTTCATTCCCTTGTCAGGCTATAAACAAGTCTGGGATTACACCTTACCTAAACAGGCTATGAAATATTATAGTTTAGTTTTTATTGCAATTCTATTTTCTTGCTCAAAAAAAATGGAATACAACTATTCTTATTCATGTCCTTGTCTTGACAGAAAATCCTGCTCATATTTTTCAGATTTTCGTTCTTTTTTATTCAATAAGGGTTATATTTCTATTGAAAGTAAAGACTACTGCGATCTATATCATAGATTGATTGAAGATAAAATCTCCATTAACTTAAATGAAGTTTGGGCGCAGGATTTTGATTTTCGAAGCCAGTATGTGATGGATTTCGAATCGATTAAATTTTGCTATGATTCAATCTATTTTAATAATAAAGTTGATTATTTTGATTCGCGTGAATTAATCAATCAACCAATATATACCTTCCTAGGAAAGCAAATAGATCCGAAAACTATTGAAAGAGTATGTGCGAAGGCACGCGTAGATGCTGTGGCAGAGTTCGCAATGCTTCACTTAGTTTTTTACGAAGCTGATTAATTTCCTTTAATTAATTCCCCGCAGTCTCCTGCCTCGATTTCTCTACGAGACACGGAGAAGGACTCTGCTGCACAAGAGGGCGCAGCTAAAGCGTATAGATGAACGAGCAGATGATGTGAAATGAGCATAAGGAGAAAAATGGGATACTTTATTACATTTACCTGTGCGCGTTGGCTTCATTTATTTGAGATAGCCAAAGCCTATGATTCTATCTGACTCGGGAACACGGTGCATCCGTTACTGAGTTATCAAGAACTGAAAGATATAGATTTGACAATGGAAAGCATAGAGGCAAGATCAGGACTAGGTCAGCCGCAGACTCCCCGGGGCGGGAGACTCTGCCGAGAAAGCAAACTCTGCGAGACAGTGCGAAGGACTCGGAAATGTTGCATTATTAAATTTAGGGGCCAACTGGAAAAGATAGAAATGAATAAGATAGTCTCGTTTCTTATGATTCTTGTGACTGTAAATTTGAGTTTGGGGCAGGAATTAACTGATACTAATGCTGTTTTCTTTGGTTTGCAGAAAACTTGCCAAACTAAAGTGAAACTTGAAAATGAATTTGGAGGGCCATCAGGCTTTATGTATACCGCTTTTTTTTCTAATAAGGTCTTGGTATGTACCAAAGAGTCCTATTGCAAGAAATCTGAAGTTCCACTTCAAAGAAGAGAAAATTCAAAATATGTTTTTGTCTATGAAAACCTAGATTTGGCAAAAAGCGTATTTTCCCTATTTGTTAAAGAATCAGAAAAGAAAAAACCCAATATGGATTTTTGGAATTTTGTTAAGCCAGGTAAGCTTTTTCTGTTAAAGGGTGATACCATAGAGGTTTATCAATATAATTCTTGTGCAGATACAGCAATCGGTAAGGCAGTGCTTGAGTCAATAAGTAATCCAAGGCGTAAACAATCGTATATTTGGATTAATTGTGGGGCTGATAGTAGAGAATCAATAATTGTTGATTTAGAATGATCGAGTCAAGCCCCCCAGTTAGGGCGCGTTTGCAACGCGAGCATAAATTTCCCTCAGAGTCTCCTGCCTCGGGCTTACCACCACTACCTACCCACATACGTGGCTTTCCGCTTCTCCACAAATGCTTTCATGCCTTCTTTCTGGTCTTCGCTGGCGAAGGTGAGGTAAAAGTTTCTACGCTCGTAGGCGAGGCCTTCGTCCAGGTGCGTTTCAAACGAGCGGTTGATAGCCTCTTTGGCCAACTGCACGGCTATGGGCGATAGCTGTGCGATCTCCGCGGCCAGCTTGAACGTCTCGGGCAAGAGCATCTCCACCGGCACCACCTTGTTCACCAGCCCGTAAAAGTGAGCTTCTTCGGCCGCGAGGAAGCGGCCCGTGAGGATCAGCTCCATGCTCTTGGCCTTGCCCAATGCGCGCGTGAGGCGCTGCGTGCCACCCGCCCCGGGGATGGTGCCGATTTTTATTTCGGGCTGCCCAAACCTGGCCGTCTCCGAGGCCATGATCATGTCGCACATCATCGCCAACTCACAGCCGCCCCCCAGCGCAAAGCCCGACACAGCCGCGATGAGCGGTTTTTTGGTTTTCCGTATCTGATCCCACGTGCTAAACTGATCGATCACCAGCATGTCAATGGCGCTTTTGTCGGCCATCTGTTTGATGTCGGCTCCGGCCGCAAAGGCCTGTTCGTTGCCGGTGAGGATGATGACCCGCACGGCCTCGTTTTTGTCGAGGGTCTGCAGCGCATCGCGCAGTTCCTCCATCAACTGTTTGTTGAGTGCGTTGAGTTCTTTGGGGCGGTTGAGTTCGATGAGGGCCACTGAGGGCTGTGCCTGTTCAGTTACTTTGATGAATTCCATGTGACGTAAAGTAGGGAGTTCAAAACTACAAAAAATAATAGCCCTCCACGTTTGGAGGGCCATTACCTAACCAAAAGGCGTACACTTTTGAAAAGTGTGCTATGCAGATATAAATACTGCGTGCCGCCACTGCGGTAACCGCGCCCGGAGGTTTACTTTTGCGGGATGGAGAAAAAATCGGTTCTGTTTGTCTGTTTGGGCAATATTTGCCGCTCGCCCATGGCGGAGGCCATCTTTAAACACAAGGTTTCTGAACAGGGGTTGGACAGCTATTGGGAGGCGGATTCGTGCGGCACCAGCAACTACCATGTGGGCGATGACCCCGACCCGCGCACGATCCGCAATGCGCATAAAAACGGGGTGCCCATCCGCCACAAAGGGCGTCAATTGTCGCTGGCAGACTTGCAGAAGTTTGATTGGGTGATGGCCATGGACCAGTCCAATTATGACAACATCATGCGGCTGCCCGGGGCGGACGCCCATGCTTCGAAGGTTCGGTTGGTGCGGGCCTATGATCCGCTGGGGCCGGGGGATGTACCCGATCCGTACTATGGCACGGAGGCCGACTTTCAACACGTGTTTGAAATGTTGGACCGCACGCTGGGGAATTTTTTGAAGCGGGAGTTGCTGCCATAGTAGCGGCATTATTGGTGATGGGGGTCCTTCGCCTGCGATGAGGGTATTCTTCGCTGCGCCTTGGATGCGATGCGCGATTTGGGGATCCTTCGCTATCGCTCCGGATGGGTTGGTTCCGTAGGAGCGGAATGTTGGTGGCTTTTAGAACATCATGGAATTAAATCCCGTAGGGATGGCATGTGAATGGGCCAGGGGTGTCGAATGATGGAAGGGTGATTCATTGGTGGAAGGGTGGAGGGATTCTTCGCTGCGCTCAGGATGTGATTGGGGGGGTCTTCGCTGCGCTCAGAACGGGTTGGGGATCCGTCCGCTGTGCTCAGGAGGGTGTTGGGCGCACCAGCAGTTGCAACGTGGAACGCGAGGCCTGCTCCAGCAAGATGTTTTTTGCCTGCCGGTACTGCCGGGCCGTAGCGTCATCGTAATTCTTCAGGGTGATCAACACCAGCCCCGTGTTGTAATACACTTCAAACGTCTGGCTCAAACGCTCTACCAATCGCATGATCCGATTTTCACGGAAATCAACGCAAAACGAAAAGGAGATGGCGGAATTTTGCATCACGTTGATCTTGATGTCGCCCTCGGCCAACGCCACAAAAATCAAACGCAGGTTTTCTTCGCTGATGAACGTGTAATCGGTGACCTTACATGAGATCAGACACTGGTTCTCTTTGAACACGATTAGCGGGGGCAGGTTTTTCACTTTGCAGTCGTGTATCACCGTCCCCGGAAGGGTAGGGTCTACAAAACTCTTTACATGCAGCGGGATGCCCGCATTGGCCAGCGGCTTGATGGTTTTGGGGTGGATGACCGAGGCTCCGAAATAGGTCATCTCGGCTGCCTCCTGGTAGGGCAGTTGGTCAAAGACGATGGCGGTGGCAATCCTGCGCGGGTCAGCATTCATCACACCGGGTACATCTTTCCAGATGGTGACTGAGTCAGCCCCCAGGCAAGAGGCGATGATGGCGGCCGTGAAGTCGGAGCCTTCGCGCCCCAGCGTGGTGCTGCGGCCTTGCTCGTTGCCGGCAATAAACCCCTGGGTGATGAGGACGGCATTTTGTGCCTCACTTTTCCACGGGGTTAGTTTTTCTTTTGTCACGTCCCAACGAATGCGCCCTTCGCGGTAGCGGCTGTCGGTGCAAATGAACTGGCGCGCGTCCTTCCATCGCACGGGGACGTGTTGCAAGGCCAGGTAGTCGGCCAAGATGGTAGATGCCAACAATTCGCCCACGCAAACGACCTGGTCGTAGAGCATGTCCTCCTCGGGTAAGGCGAGGTGCTGGCTGAGCTGATCAAAGAAAGCGTTGAGTTTTTGCAGCGTGGGTAGCGGGTAGGGGAAGAGGTCGTGGACGATGGCGGTGTGTTCGGCTTTGATGCGTTGCAGGGGCGGTGTGGGGTCGGCTTTTTGAAAGGCCAGTCGCGCCACTTCTTCCAGGGCATTGGTGGTTTTTCCGATGGCGGAGATCACCACCACCAGCGGGCGCGGGGCCTCGGCCAGCAGGGTGGCTACGTGGCGGATGGAATTGGCATCTTTTTGCGAAGCTCCGCCAAACTTAAATACTCTCATGGGTGGTGATGTACTTGAAACGATGGCACCGTATATTTGATCAGTCAAAAGTATGAGTAAAATCCAAGCTTCGAAAAACCCGGTGCAGATCGTGGAGCAATCGCGTATCGCGCAGCCCATCGGCACTGCGTTGGACCGATTCATCAAAAACAACCAGGACCAGTTTGCCTACGCCAGCGGGGAGTTGTCACAACTGCTGCGCGACATTGCACTGGCGTCCAAGGTGGTGAACCGCGAAGTCAACAAGGCCGGGCTGATCGATATCATGGGTGCGCTCGGGTCGCAAAACACATTTGGCGAAAGCCAGCAGAAGCTGGATGTACTGGCCAACATCCGGTTTACGCGTGCGCTGATGAAAGGGGGAGAGGCTTGCGCGATCATTTCAGAAGAGACAGAATCGTTTGTCGACCTCAATAACCAGGGCAAGTACGTGATCGCCATCGATCCGTTGGATGGTTCGTCTAACATTGATGTGAACGTTTCCATCGGCACGATTTTTTCCATTTACCGCAGAAAGACCAAGGAGGGGACGCCCATTTCAGAAGAAGATATTTTGCAGCGCGGAGAAGAGCAGGTGGCGGCCGGCTACGTGCTGTACGGGTCATCGACCATGTTGGTGTACACCACGGGCTTTGGTGTCAACGGCTTTACGTATGAACCCACGTTGGGCGAGTACTTTCTGTCGCACCCTGACCTGAAGATGCCGGAAGAAGGCAGGATTTTTTCGGTGAATGAGAGTGGTCTGGCTACGTTCCCTCCCTCCGTGATCAGTTATCTTCAGTATTGCAAAGCACAGAATTACACCGGTCGGTATATCGGGTCGTTGGTAGCGGATTTTCACCGCAATATGTTGAAGGGCGGTATCTATATTTATCCTACCTCGGTCCACGCCCCCGAAGGCAAGTTGCGGTTGATGTATGAATGCAATGCGCTGGCATTTGTTGCCGAACAGGCCGGGGGCAAAGCCACGGACGGTGTGCAACGTATTCTTTCCATTCAACCAAAGACGCTGCATCAGCGCACTGCCTTCTATGTAGGGTCGAAAAAGATGGTAGAGCAGGCGGAGGGCGCGTAGCGCCTGTTAGCCACGGCTCTTGTCGAGCAGATCGCTCAGCAGGGCCGCCTCGGAGTCGGTCAGGTCAAGCACCTTGGCGTCCGACCGGTTCATTTCGTTGTCCAGGGATCTTAACAGCGTCAATCCTTTGTCGGCAATGCCGATGTCGGAAGCCCGCTTGTCGTTGGGGCATTGACTTTTTTCGATGAGGCCTTTGGCCAAAAGCCGATCAAGCAGGCGCGAGACATCGGAGTTTTTGTCCAGCATGCGGTTTTTGATCTCTGCTCCGCTGATTCGATGAGGATGTTGGCCCCGCAAAATCCGCAAGATGTTGTACTGTTGCCCCGTGATGCCAAACGGCTCAAACAGTTCGCGTTGTTTGTTTTGTATCCAGTTGGCAGTAAATAGAAGATTGAGCACCGCCTTCTGGTGGATGTTGCGAAACTGCGTTTGTTTTATTTCTTCTTCCAGGATCATAAAAAAACAGGGCCGCACCGCTGTTTGCACACGCGGTACGGCCCCGTGTCAGGTATTGCTTACGCTTGCTTGTTCAATTCAATCTTGCACGTTACCTCCACCTCATCGCCTACCACGGCACTGCCATCCTGCAATTTGTTGGCCCATTTCACGCCAAAATCCTGGCGGTTGATTTTGCCCACCAGCTTGAAACCTGCCTTTACGCCACGGCCGGTATCTACCGTGCCACCGTAGGTTACATCAAAGGCTGCGTCTTTGGTCACGCCTTTCATGGTAAACTGGCCTTTCAGTTGGTACTTGCCACCTTCTTTTACCAATTTACCTTTGAAGGTGATATCAGGATATTTCTCTGCGCTGAAGAAATCGTCTGATTTCAAATGGCCATCGCGGTTGGCATTTTCGGTGTTGATGGAAGCCACCTTGGCGGTGAACTCTACATCGGCCCCGTTGAAGTCTGCGGCCGGGCTGACCACTTTGGCATCAAAGTCTTTGAAGTTGCCGGTCGTTTCGGATACGACCATGTGCGATACGCTAAAGCCGATGGTTGAGTGTGGCTTGTCGATCGTCCAGGTGGTTTGGGCCGTGGCGGCTGCGGCCAGGAGTACGAGGGCCCCAAAAGCGAATAGTTTTTTCATAATGGATTCAGTTTTTTATGCTGCAATAGTAGTAGGATTTTCTAAATATATGTTTAAACATGCATTTATTTTTAGTTAACCTGTTGATTAACAATTGATTAATTTTTGAAGCTTGCTACCAAGGGACTTAACGAATATGCAGGTAGCCCATTTTTGAGGGCCGTCCGCTGCGAAATACGACCTTATAAAAGTAGGTGCCTGGAGGCAACGTGGTGCCTTGATTGGATCGCCCGGTAAACACTACCGGGCTGTTGTCGTAGTCGGTTCCATCCCATACCAAATCGCCCCACCGGTTATAGATCGATACTTGGTTTTCGCGCGTGGTACTCAAGGCCGTGATGTGCTCCATGCGGAGGTAGTCATTTTGATTGTCCGGGGTGAGGGAGAGGGCATTGAACACCTCAATGTCGCCTACTACGTCAATCGAGAACGTTTCTTGGGTACAGGCGCCAAAGGCATCGCATACTTCAATGGTGATGCTTTCTGTTCCGGAGAAGGCAACCGATGAATAGTCAATGATCAAACGGAAGGAAGCATCAATCACCGCGGCAGCTCCGCTGGCCGGTGGTGTCACAATGCGAAGGGTTGACAGCACGATGTTGTTGTTGTCATCGCGCAGCAGCGGAACGAGATCAATGATGACCTGACCTGCAATTTGGGTAATCAGGGGTTCGGCTTGTATGATCGGGGGCACATTATCGCAGCCGGGCAGGGAGATGGTGGCCACTACGGGTGTGCGTGTGCTTTCGCACGTTCCGTCTGTGATGGCCACGTAAAACGTAGTGGACGAGGTGAGGAAAGGTGTCACAAACGTGGGGGCCGTTTGGCCGGAGATGGGTGTTCCTCCGCTGGGAGTCGTATACCAGCGGTATTGCCCCGTTGCGCCACCGGCAGCACCAAGCGTTACGCTGCCGGGCGGGCACGAGGTAGCACCGGTGGTGGTGGGTGCCGCAGGGACGGGATTGATCGTGGCGATCACCGCGGTGCGGTTGCTTTCACACGTACCGTTGTTGATGGCAA
>CAZGFJ010000009.1:4421-148966 GCA_964524935.1 uncultured Ohtaekwangia sp. | reverse complement strand
AATGTATCATTCCTCTAAAGAATCGACTCGCAGTCTCCCCTCTATCGAAGAAACCACGCGTCCGCTATCAACCTCATTCGCTCAATGAACGTTTGCTCTTTTCCTCGATTTTAATCTTGGTGAAGAGCTAAGTGGTAAACTTTTTACCTTTTTTCAAAACCCTTCAAATCACGTCAGATTTAAGGGTTACCCCGAAATGGGAGTGCAAAGGTAACCGATGGTTTCTTATCTGCAAATACCCACGCGAAGAAAACCCTTAAAAACTGTCATTTAAACGCATCTAACTGCAAATCAGTCGCTTAAAGAAGCGCTTTTTTATGTGTTTTTTGACTTTTTGAACAAGGGGACGGTGCTACATGGCTCGCCAAACATCAAACTACCCACCAGCGGGGCCAAACGGGCTGTTATTTCCACATAAACGGCTTCGGGCACGGCCACCTTACTACAGCCTTTTACGACCACCTTGGCATCCCGGTATTCATGCCACGGAACGGTGGCCAACGCCTCCAAGAACAACCGCGTTTCCAGTTGCCGCAGATCACCCAACACCACTTTGGCTGCTATAGGCTGCAAGGCGATTGTGACCAACATAAAAGCCCAGGTAGGAACAATGGCATCCGCAGAGCAAACCACGGCCACGTATTTATTTTTGTATTGTTGCCAATCGTGGTCTTTGATGCTTTGCCGAAAATCTTTCTCCCGTAATATCAATCCCTCGTACAACCAAGGTTTTATATCCAACACCACTCGCTCGCCTGGCGTATAAAAGGTTTCTACATCAAACGTGCGCAGCGGACTGGCAGCGACCCGGTTGACAATTTCGTCTGGCTTGCGGACTTCGTTGTTTTCCATACTCTGTCTGTTGCAAACACCTACTTTATGATTTTAGTTTTGATAAGAAACTCCTTGAGATAAAGGGGTTCAAACGAAAAGAGGTTTTCCGTTTGACCCTCTTTCCACTTTTGATAGGCCATCGGGCCGAGCGCACCGGCATCGGCTTTAATGTCTGTCAAAAAAACAGCGTTGGGATGTTTGATCAACTGCATGGATTTGGCGGCTCCGTTTCCTACGAACGCCACGCTCCCTTTTTCCAACCAGGGCAAAAATGAGGTGGCGGAAATTTCAATCGCTTCTTTTTCGGATTGCGAGATCAACCGATGATCAAATACCTGTGTGTAGACTTCCATTCTGCGGGCATCGATCATCGGACAATAGTAGTCGGCCGTGTATGCCGCCTTTCCCTGGCTGGCCAGCAGATGCAGGGTGTCAATGGCAATCAGTGGTACTTGCCAGGCCATCGCCATTCCCTTTGCGGTTGCCACACCAATGCGCAGCCCTGTGTACGAGCCGGGCCCGGAGGACACTGCCACGGCTTTGATAGCGTGTAGCTCTGCCGCGGCATGACGCAAGAGATCATCGACCATCACGGCCAATTGCGAGGCGGCATGACGCGGATTTTCCTCGCGGATCACGTGAATTAGTTGGCCGCCCTCATGCAATGCTACTGAACATACCGAGGTAGCTGTTTCGATGCTGATGATACACTCCTTCACCATTCCGTGGTTACTCTACCGTTCATTTTATCGGGGTGAGCAAGGCCTGAAAAGCCGCCCGGTCAGAAACAAGCTGTACGGCCTTACGGAGCTCATCGTCAAAAGCGAGCGTACTCTGACGCTGCCCCTGGTGCTGGTGGTAGTGAAAACCGATTTGAGCAACCAGGGCCCTGGTTACATCATGTTTGTGTCGCAGCAAATCGGCTGCCACGGCTGGTTGCGTTTTTTGTTTGAGTTGCTGCAGGGGCTCCTTCAGAATGGTTTGGAAGCGTTCGGACTCCACCGCTTCTTGTAGACTCAACACTTGCTTTTCGAGGGGTGTTTGATACTCAAAGGGTTGTGTTTTCAACCAATTTACGAACGCAGCATAGTCGGCATCGGTAAGGACAAAACCGGTCATGTCCACCGGGGCGGGATGTTCGTTGCAATAGCGTGTAGCGTAATCAAACAAAAGGCCTGACTGAATGAGGGCCGCCACAAAGAAACGTTGGTGCCGGGCATCTATTTCCACATCGGGTTTCAATCCTCCCCCGTCAAAAACGATTCGACCATTAGCGGTCTTGAACTCGTGGCGAAGGGAGTCAGCCACTTTATTGACCTGGCCGTTGGGTTGGCGATGGGAGTAGTCGATTTCCTGAATACACCGCCCACTGGGGATGTAGTATTTGGCAGTGGTTATTTTCACCTGGGCTCCATAGCTCAACGGGCGGGTGGTTTGTACCAATCCTTTGCCAAACGACCGCTGGCCCACCAATACAGCCCGGTCGTAGTCCTGCAGTGCGCCCGCGACAATCTCCGAAGCCGATGCGCTGGCAGAATTGATCAGTACCACCAGCGGAATTTGTGCGTCAACCGGGTTGTTGAGCGTGGTGTAGGTTTTGTTCCACTCTTCCGCTCTCCCCTTCATGGACACCACGCGCTGGCCTTTGGGCAAAAAAACATTGACCATGTTGACCGCCTCGTACAGCGAGCCGCCCGGGTTATCGCGCAAGTCCAGAATCATTTGGCTGGCGCCTTGGCTCTTTAGCTGATTAACAGCTTCAGCCACTTCTTTGCCCGCCCCGGGTGTAAACTCGCCCACCTGGATGTATCCTACCTGTGGCGACAGGAGACCCGCGAAGGTGATATTGTTGATTTTTATTTGCTCGCGTTTCAGCAAAAAAGTCAGGGGTTCTTTTTGGCCATGGCGCTGCAATACCAGCGTTACTTGGGTTTGGGGTTTGCCTTTTAGCAGTGTGCTTACCTCGGTGGTCGACTTTCCCCGCACATCTTTTCCATCTACCGACACAAACTCATCGCCCACGCGGATACCGGCACGGGATGCGGGAAAACCCGGATAGGGATGGGTGATGACCGTTTTTTTGTTGACGTGGCCGATCAGCGCTCCAATGCCTGCATATTGCCCGGTGTTTTGAATGCTAAAGGCCTCGCGTCTCTCTTCTGGTATGTAACTTGTATAGGGGTCGAGTTGGTTGAGCATACCATGAATGCCGGTGTCGATCAGTTGTTTAGGATCAACTTCATCGACATACAACGCGTTCACCTCTTTGAACAATGTGGCGAACACATCCAGGTGCTTGGCGATCTCGAAATAGTTGTCGGAAGGAACGGTGAACGCGATGCCAACCAAAAAGATCGTGACCATCACCCCTTGGGTGACCCTGCTCATCAGCCAACGAAACCGGAACTTACGCATCGGTGGTCTTGGGGGGTGGATAAATGGTTTTGAGTTTTTCGAGCGAGGCGATCACGGTGGTGTGCACTTCGCGCGAAGGGGCGATGTCGCGACCCGTGTAAATATACGCAATAAGCAATCTAGTAGGAAGGTGGTCCAGCCGGTGTTTGTGGAGGCGATACCCCTCGCGTATTTTTCGCTTGACGCGATTCCGGTCAACGGCCCTTTTGAAGGACCTTTTGGACACGGAAAAGAGTACCTGGTGGGTAGAGGCGGGCAGCGCCAAGTGCAGGACTTTGAACCGCGGCAAATAAAAATAGGAACCCCTGTCAAAGAGTTCCTGAATGAGTTTTTGGCGTTTGAGCCGCTCGGATCGGTGGAAGGTAAACGAACCCATGGGTCACCTGATTGCACCACCATCAGGGTCTCCCTGGTGGGTGGTTAGCGTTTTTTGAACGTGGTTTCGTCCGAAACGGTAAGTTTCTTTCTTCCCTTTCTTCTGCGGGCAGCCAATACCCTGCGGCCATTGGCAGTGGCCATGCGCTCGCGGAAACCGTGTTTGTTTTTGCGTTTCCTGCGGGAAGGTTGGAACGTGCGTTTCATATCTCGATGGTCTTAAGTATCCGTTTTAAAAGGGGTGCAAAAATGGTCACGTTTTGTGTATTTTACAACTTTGCCTCGCCTTTTTTACTGCGGAAGGAATCGAACGCTCCTGATCATTAGGCTTTTATGTCGTTCAGCAACGTGCGCAACCGTGGGGCATCCAGGCGCGGGCCCCATTGGGCCACCACCTTCGAAGACGCCAGGGACGCCAACTTGCCGGCTTCGGCATAGCTGTGTCCGTGGGTGATGGCATACAAAAATGCACCCGAAAACATATCGCCCGCCCCGTTGGTGTCCACGGCCAGCACACGGTATGGTTCCACTTGGATAAACGTGTCGCCATCATAAATGAGGGCTCCGTTGGCACCGAGGGTGATCACAAATCGTTTCGCTACCTGTTTCAACTTCTCGCGTGCCTCTGCCATGGAGGCTGTACCCGTGTAAATCAGGGCCTCTTCATCGTTGCAGAAGAGAAGGTCTACGCTGGCGCCCACCACTTCTTCCATCTGTTTGGAAAAATATTTGACCATGCTGGGGTCGGAAAACGTAAGGGCCACATGGGCACCGTGACGCTCGGCTATCTTTTTCGCTTCGAGCATGGCGGCATGGCCTTTAGGGCTGGCCACGAGGTAACCTTCCAGGTACAGGTAAGCGGATTGCCGGATTGCCTGCTCCTGCAAATGCTCGGGCGACAAAAAAGAACTGACACCCAGAAACGTATTCATCGTTCGCTGCGCATCAGGCGAAGTCATGACGAGACAACGGCCAGTATGGCCCTGGGGGCAATGGGGGTAGGTGAGGTTGGTTTCCACCCCGTTGCGGGCCAAATCATCGAGGAAAAACTTGCCGAGCTCATCTTGGCCGACCAAAAACGAATAAAAGGTTTTGCCTCCAAACTGGCTGATGGCGGTGACGGTATTGCCCGCGGAGCCCCCTCCGGTGAGTTTGCTTTTGTTCATGTCGATCACGCGCATGAGCTCTTGTTGGCGCTTTTCGTCCACGAGCGTCATCACGCCCTTTTCGATGTTGTTCTTTTCAAAAAAATCGTGCTCGACTTCGGTGACGATGTCTACGATGGCGTTGCCGATGCCGTAGACGTGGTATTGGTGGGGGTTAGTGGGCATAAGTTGAAATGACACTGCAATATTAGCAGAATGGTTTCATTTTAGCCCCGATAACTTTTTAGTCTGCGAGACCGCCTATTTACCAAGCAAAAGATGCGACTCTTACAAAATGGATGCTTTGTATGGCGATCGTCAACATGTTACTATCTGACTTTATAGCCAAGCTGTAGTGACCAATATTGCAAGCGACTCAAATGTCGGTAAGACTGGCTACCCACGCGAAAACTGCGAGTCTCGTGACCCAGAGTTTTTTGGTAATTTCCGTTGACTGAGAATTTTCTCCAATCAAAGCAAAGACCAAGTTGAAACATCGAGTTAGTGCCCCTATAAATCGGGCGCAGGGCATTAGCTATTTCAAGGAACTTGCCCGGGTTGTTTCCAATAAAGGGTTCTTTTATGGTTGCATTAATGCCAATTCCGATACCCGCGTTGATGGAAAATGCACGTGTAATCGGTTGAGTCAACCCGCATGTAATGTTGGTTCGCAAAAATGAATAGGATGTACCCCAACTATCATAAACTACTTTAGGGCCCGAGGCCGTATTGAGTGTTTGTCCCATACGAATAGCGGCTGTCGGTGAAAATGATAGAAGATTTAGCTGTCCATAAATTCTCGTAGAGCGATAAAACTCAAACTGAAAATCGGCACCCACAACGATGTCAGGGTCGTCCAGTACTGTTAGATAAGAATAGGTGGAGTCATTTATGAATGTTTCCCGCGGCACGACAAAGTTTGCCGAATAGGCACCCATCAAGACTTTAATACTTGATTTCCTCTGTTGGCAGAAAACCACACTGACGTGGCCAATAAGTACAAAAACAACAATAGCGGGTTTCATTGAGGTAAAAAAAAGAAACTCGACACAAAACACCAAATAGGCTTTGTGTCGAGTTATCAGTCTATCTAACCCTTATTCTCCACATCAATGAAAAGAGGTCATAAGTCTGGATTGCTGTTGACCCATTCGGACAATTATCAATGATAATCAGCTTCTCTCCAATACTATCGTCTCGCTTTCCAATATTTACTGCGGTAGGCTTATCTTTTCGTGAAGGGTGCATGTATTCAATCTGGGCGCAATAATACACGAATACATACACTTATGAAAAATCGGTTCATACGTGGCCCCTTTTTGCTCACGAACGGGAACTCTACTCCTTTTTATCCGGTACTACCCGGTCTTTTTCTTTCAGTACTTTGGCGATGGCTTCCAACGCAATGATCTCGTTGGGCAGCGGAGGAATAAACATCACTACTACTCGCTTCCGGTCGATCACGATATACCATGGGGAACCCTCAAAGTCCGAAGAAAAATTCGACTCCGTCAGAAAACCATTCTGATGTCTCTTCATCACTTGAGTCAATAGCCTGGAGTCAATCGATGACCATGACTTTGTTCCGGAAAAAATATAGTTCACACGTGGGTAATTATCGATGAGTAGTGCCAAGCGATTCGCTATATCGGCATCCAGTTTTTTGCCTTCCCCAGACACTCTAAGCAATGAGAACTCATGCGGCAACTGCTCTACTGTCTTTGTCTCATCCGTTCTTGTGTTGACCAAAAATCCCGACAGGGTATCTCCTGGCGACCTTTTCGTCTTGTGGGACAAACCCGTTGTGGAGATAATCGTCTCGCCACTTCCGTAGGTTTTGTATCTGTCACCATCTTGTGGTTTGGGTCTTCGGATAACATGTTCCACTTGCATGTTCTCGGTAATTACGGGAACGGAAATATACTTGCCGGTCTTGAGCATCTCCCTCGCTTGCTTGGGCGAGAGAATGTTGCCCACCGAGTCACGTATGATGCCTGCGGGTGCGCCTTCGCGTTCGTCTATTATAATTTCTTGTCCTTGACACATTAAGGATGTCAATACCCAAAATACAGTTACAAAGCGCATCGGTCTCATGGGGTTAAGTCAAATGATTCGCTGAAAAAATTAGTGGAAGCCAAGAGTTGTTTTGGAGTCCCGGTCGCGGCAACCGTACCGTTCTCCAAAATTACAATTTCATCACACTGGCTGGCCACGGCCATGCGATGTGTCACCAAAAGAGTGATGCGTTCTTTTTTCTGTTGTTTCAATAGGTCTAACACAAACTTCTCGGTTTTTCGATCCATGGCAGCCGTGGCTTCGTCAAGCAACAAAACGCGTGGCTGACGAAACAACGCCCTCGCCAAGACAACCAACTGTTTTTGGCCACCCGATAAGTTTATGCCTTCTTCACCCACCAGCGTGTGATACCCGTGTGGGAACTGACGAAAAAAAGGCCCAAATCCTGACTGTTCACAAAATTGAATCGCGCGGCTTAGCTCCATCATTTGGTCATCCAGCGCAATATTAAAGATCAAACTACCACTAAAAATTTTGGGTTCTTGCGGCACGGAGGCCACCTGCGATCGCCACCAAGCTGTGTCAACGTCTTTTAATGACATGCCATTGACCCGAATGTCACCGTCTTCCGGCCGATAAAACTTCTGCAACAACTGCAATACCGTGCTTTTGCCATGTCCGCTTTCGCCCAGCAGTGCCACCAACATACCCGCTTTCGCCTGAAGGCTGACGCCCGAAAGCACAGACTTGCGGCCCGGAAACCGAAACGAGACATTTTGCATCACCAACTCATCCATGCCCGCTGCCTCGCCCAAGTGCCCGTCATCGTTGTCTTCTCTCGGCAAGCCCGTGAACTCAAACATCCGGTCAAACGCCACCAACGCTTCCTGTACCTGAATGTTGGAGATGATCAATCGGTTAACGGAAGGAATAATTCCCCCGGCTATTCCCAGCAGGGCGACCAACTCACCTATAAGCAGTTGGCCCGCGATTACCAACCACGAAGACAATCCAAAAATGGCCATCATAAAGATCACGCCAATCACCTCCGACACCGCTGTGAAATTGATTTGCAGCCGCCCCAGCGCTGCTAGCTTGGCTTGAAAGAACCCGTAAACCACAGTATTTACATTTTCAAAGAAACTCAATCTGTTGGCCAGCTTGATGTCTGCGACCCCGTGGATGGTGTCAATAAAATTACTCTCCGCCAATGCGTACCCGCCCATCACTTCTTTTTGGGCATGCACAATTGACTTATTAAAACGATACCATACGAGCGCGTATACAGGAAGACAGCTTGCAATGAGTATGCCCACCCAAATCGAATAAATGAATACAAAAACCAATGAAACCAACACCACTAAGATGTCGATACTTACGCTGCCAAATAATACTGCCAGCACCGATTGAATTCTACGGGTATCGTTCATACGGGCAACCAGGTCACCGGTTTTGCGCGTATCAAAAAAGGACTTCGGCAATCGGAGCAGGCTGCCGTAAAAGCTACCGATGATACGACTGTTAAAATCAACGCCTTGCCGAACCATAAAAATGCCGCGCAGAAGCGAAAGACCCGTTCGAGCCAATAACAAAAGCAACACCAATACGAGGCTCAAAAGCAGTTTTTCGGTATCCCTTGCCGGCAGGATTTCGTCAATAAGTTTCTGAGAGAAAACAGCGGAAGAAATGCCGAGCATCGCAATGACCACTCCCAAGACGCCCGACACGACCAGTAATGGCAAATCCTCTCGTACCAAATCGACAATCCATTTTCTCTTTCTTGCATTTTTGAGGGCGGCCCTTTCAAAACGATCGGTTGGCGCCAATTTCAAAAGGGCTTTACTCTGCCATATCTTGTCTAACTCGGTAGGAGAAAGCTCGATCAATCCTCTGGCCGGGTCGCCAATTTTTATTTTTGTGTTGCTATTCTCCGAAAACCGGTGGGAAGTATCGGGATAGAACACGACAAAGTGCTGCAACCGGTTCTCGATCAATACATGTAGGATGGCGGGTTCGGAAAGTTCGTTTAAATTATTTACGGATTCCGCTTCCAACCCCTCGGCATCGAAACCAAGCTGGTGGGCGGCTTGCAACAAACCCAACAGCGTTGTACCCTCACGAGAGGTGCCGCTTAGCCTGCGAAGCTCTTCCAGGCTGACAGTCCCGCCATGAAAATGAATAACCGAAAGCAGACAGGCTACACCACAGTCGGATTGGTCGAGCTGGCGGACGTGTGCACGCCCAATTAACTTAGTGTCGGACATACTTCAGAATTGCCTCTGCTTTCGTCTCGCCTTTAAACTCCTTCACTAACTGACCAGTTGTATTATAGATAAATATAGTCGGAAACCTCACCGCTCCAAAGTTCTCGTATAAATCATCTGCATTTATTTTCACAAAATTGACGTTATCTGCAGAAATGAACATCATGGCAACTCCCTTAATGACCGAGATGGGTTCACCGGACAAGAAAACCAACTCTACAACATCAAACTTTCCGCTGTTCGCTTGTATTTGGTCTAGTTCTTTGACGCAATACCCGCAGGTTGAGTTGAATAGTATAAGAACTATCGGTTTTCCAACGGGAAACCGAAACTCAATACTATCCAGCGTAAACAAATTCGCGTTGACAGGAAGAGAACGAACCTTTTCAAAAGCCTCTCTTTTTGCTGCCAATTTCTTATTAATGCCTTGGAGCATAAGTCCTGCAAGTATAGATAACATCACCACACAAATAATAATGGAGGTCCGCTTTATCATATCAACCAAGACTAACGGTCAAAAACATAATAAAAATTACCCAAAGCAAAAGACCGACACCATAGGTGCATGCCAAGAAAGCAATACTACTTGCAAAGTCAAACTTGAGAATATCTCCAAGTCGCGAAGCCAGAATGCACCAATAACCAACTTCGAACAAGTTAAGTAGCTGTAATGGATAAATCATATAACTAGGAGTTTCCAAAGGGTTGACCATACTTAACACGGAAAGTGGTGCAAAATACTGCAAGTCATGTAGCGTAAACTCTGTATGGAAAAAAAGGAACCAGATCAGTTTAGTAAATCCCGGCAATAAAAAAATAAACTCAGCCTGTAGAGGTACCCGGAGAAGGGAGGTAAAACTTGTATTCGTTTTGATAAAAAGTGAACCAATATGTAATAAAAAACAAACAGAAAGCACTCGTAGCATTACAAAGATCGGCAGACAAATGTAAGCCAGCCAACTCCAATTTGACCCGTTTGAAATGAGGCGATCAATAGCATCAATTGGCAAAACATCACCGTATGCTTCGTAGTACAAATTGTCAGAAAGTAGAAATTGCTCTGTTAAAAAAATCAAGCCCAAATGACAAAAAATGAGTAAAGAAAAAACTCTCACCAAACAGAATTTTAGCCTCGACTCCCTTTAGCAGCTTTACGACCTCTCAGTAAAAAAAAAGCTACCCCGAAACCATTCAATAGAAAAATCAAAGCTTGAACAGCTTTAGAGAGAATCAACACCTCGGCGAAGTTCAATACCAAAAGAGCAGTACCAATTATAATAAGGACGATAAAAAAGGTAAGGAATAGTTTCATGTTGATTAATTTTACTGACACCCGCCTCAGACAGCTAAGGCGGGTGTCAGTGAATCCAATCTTTGCATTAGCTCAAGGCGTAAATCGCACAACCTATACTGGCCACCCCAAGACCTATAGCGACTGCGGGAGCCGCAGGACCAGATGCTAGAGTGATAACCCCTCGTGCGGCTAATCCGGCTACCACCGATCCCACTCCATCGGCGACTCCTATCCCTGCACAGAATCCAGACCAAAATCCCCCTCCCTCGATTTTATCAAGACTTTGAATATCAATTTTTTTCATTGTTACTTCATTTAGTTAATTTCCAAACACAAAACGTAGACTACTTAAATGCCCCCATGCCGCAAAGAAGCAAACCGGTGGTTCCGAAATAGCCTGATAAACCTGCAGCTACAGCAAAACCTAGGCCGCCAGTAGCAACACCAAGAGCAGCAAAGCCAACAACAAGGCCAACGGTAGCGCCTCCGATTGTCGAGCAATCTACACCACCTTTTAAGCCTACCAATTTTTCTGAATTGAGTTTTATCATGGTATTAAAGCTTGTGGTTAATCACCAGAACCCCGTCTGGCACGGTTGTTTTGCAAAACATTACGAAGTAATAGTCCGGCTTTCTATTGATCAACCCCACCCCCCATAAATGGGGGGTTGCCTTATCCCCGAAATCGGGGTTTTTCTGTTTAAAACTTTTCAAGGTGCCATCATGTATGGAAGTCTCGCCTCTCATTGTTCATGACCACAGCGTACCGTCAACGGGATCGTTGCGTTATAGCTAAAAATTTTTCCTACCATGCAACGTCTGCCTTAATGCTAACAGCACCCTTCCAAAAAGCGGCTGCCTCTCATTTTAATCTCGCTCTAATAAACGCTCGGAGGTACTGATGAGTGGGATCGAACTATTCGGGTATTTATCCATGTTAAAAACATTGTGACTAAAGATCCAAGACGGAGCAGGAAAAAACTGCTAGTGCAAAAACTTAAACTCCTCTATTTGACTCCGGTGCCGATAGAGATAATAGGGGATTGCGAAGAGCGTCAAAAACACGAAAGACAAAAGCCAAACTATTTTCGCCCGCGCGTCCAACGCAGTATTTTTAATAAGCATTGGTAGGAATAAAATGACTAAAAGGAACATGCTCAAGAAGGCAAAGAGCAAAAAGTCCAAATTCCCTCTAATGAGAAAAAAAACAATATATAAAATAGTTTGAGCTATAAAAAGACATGTAACCACAGCCAACCGAATAATTTTTCTTTTCATGCTTTTTACACGTAGTGCAACTATAAGGGGGGCTTTGCCCCCCTATTTGAATAGTAACGTTACGAACAGTAACGTGCGATACCGACTCCAACGAGAAGAACTAACTACGGCCACGGGCCAACCAGCTGGCCCCGCTCAATAGCCCACAACGCCAATTGTACTAAATCCAATTGCGAGTACTCCAAAAAATGGATCACAGGCTCCATCAATTTTTTCTATCTCGTTTACAGATAACTTTTTCATATAAATTCTATATCTGAGGTAATTTTTTCGATCGGAAACCCTGCCCCGGCTGCAGTTGTTTTGCAAAACACTACGAAGTAATAACCCGTTTTTCAATTAATCAAGCCTACCCCCATAAATGGGGGGTTGCTTTATCCCCAAAACCGGGGTATCTTTATCTAGAAGATATTCAGGGCATAATCAAGAATGAAATTTTCGCTTCTCATTGTTGATGATCACGAGCTTACAGCCAACGGGATCGCTGCATTATTGCTACAAAAATTTCCCTGTAAGACAACCGTCTGCCTCAATGCCGACAGCGCCCTCCAGAAAATGGCTGCCGCTCATTTTAATCTCGCTCTAATAGATGCTCGGATGCCCGGGATGAGCGGGATCGAACTGATCGGGCATCTACGAGCACGGTACCCGTCACTGAAAATCGTGGGTATGACGGGCTTTGACGAGGAGGACACCATTCTCGAGCTCATCCAATCCGGAGTACACGGTGTATTGTTCAAACGTAGTACGGATGCGGAGGAGCTAAAGCATTGCGTGGAGGCGGTACTGGCCGGAAAAACATTCTACGCGAAAGAGCTGCGCGAGCGTCTGGCACGAAACGAACTCAACCTCTCGCGAAACCCCATGCCGCTGTCAAAACGCGAACACCAAGTGCTTCAACTTATCTGTCAGGGCTTTTCAACTAAACAAATTGCGGCCGATTTGCACATGAGCGAACACACGGCCGAGGACCACCGAAAAGAAATGCTCAAGAAAACAAACACAAAAAATACAGCCGAGTTGGTGGCCCATGCCCTACGAAATGGGTTGATCGGCTGACTATTCTGTCTCGGGAGCCGGGTAGGTGATGGTGGTAACCAGCCCCTCGGTGGTTCTGCGAACATTCAACAATGCCCGGATTGCACGAGCCCTGTGTTCCATCGCCAGCATGCCCAAGCCAAACTGCCTACCCGGCAAGAAACCCTGTCCATTGTCTCGGATAGTGATCTGCAACGACTCGTTCCAAATCAGCTCCGCTCGCAAACGAAACCCAAGGGAATTCTTCAAAAAATTGTGGCAGACTTCCTGCACGATGTAGTAAAGATTTTGCTTCACAACCGGGGCTAATTCGAGGGCGTCCTCCGCGGCCGGCACGGAGCACTCAATCTTTACGTGATGCATAGCCCCCACTTCACGGATCAACTGCTCAAAGAGATACGAAAAATCAAACTGGTGAAACTTGGGCTGCACCATGCCTTTGATCAAATACCGAAGGTTGTCCACCGCGTCATTCAACTCATGCCGCATCCACTTGACTTCCTCGTGTGCACGCTCCGGCAACGGCAGATACGTCAACTGTTCCATCCGCAACCGTATCGCCACCATGCGTTGCACGGTATCATCGTGCAAATCGTACGCTATTCGCTTCTGCTCGGCAGAAAGTATTTTCTCATTGCGGATTCTTTCCATCTTTAGCTCGCGGAGTGTATCTGCTTGCCGTGCCTGCTCTTCAGCCAGCGCCTTCTGCAGGCGTTTTACTTCTGTCGCCTTTTTGCTGTTCAAAACCCAGCAGTAAACACAAAACAAACCCAGTATCCCTGCCACAGTGGCGCACATCACAAAAAAGTCAGCCGTGTAACCCATCTTTTACCTGGCCCTAATCCGCAAGGTCCACTTGTACTTCGCAGCCCGGTCGGGATAGTCGGTAATGAGGCCGTCCACGTTCATGCCTTTTACCGCCAGCATGTCTTTCGGATCGTTGACCGTCCAGGGGATGACACGGATTTTTTTCTGATGCAAGTGCCTCACCTGGCTCCGCGTTAGCAGCTTGTAGTACGGACTGTAAATAGACGGGCTAAACCCCAAATCCGCCAAGTTCTCATCGATGGACTTTTTGTTTTCCACCAATGCGGCCAACCGAACGTCCGGATACCGCTCATGCCAATATCGCAACACGCGAAAGTCAAACGACTGGATGACGATGCGCTCCCACGGCAAGTAAGCGTCAATCACTTGGTATACGATGTCCGAAAACTCCTGGGGTTTGGGGTGAAACTTGTCATCGCCCGCGGGCAAACTCTTGATTTCGATATTATAGTCTACCTCGTAGCCCGAATAGCTTTTGATGTGGTCTTCTACCGCTTTGATCACATCTGCCAACAGCGGCTTGGCCACCTGCCTTTTTTGCTGCTCGGGGAAACGGGCATTGCCCTTCGAGCCACAGTCGTATTGACGAACCTGCGCATAGTCCATCGCATAGATGTTGTATTTCATTTCTTCCTCTGGGTCAATCTCGCTGCTGTCAGGTTTTATACAAATGGTGGCCGACATCCACGGTTCGTGACTGACCACCACCTGGCGGTCGCGGGTGATGACTACATCCAATTCCAACGTAGTGACACCGGAGTCCAACGCAGTGATAAATGCGGGAATCGTGTTCTCGGGCATGAGGCCGCGGGCGCCCCGGTGGCCTTGTACATCAAACTTAGGAACATAGGGTTGAGCGTTGGCCACCATGGTCAGTGATATCAGTAAAATGATTAGTCGCATAAACAAAGATACTACTTTATCGCACTCCTGATTAAAAGAAAAGGCCACCGTTGGGTGCGGTGGCCGTGGCAGTAAAAACAACCTACTTTCGCTACTGCCGGATGATCATGCGCGCACCTCTGCGCCCGCCCGCCATGGGGTTGAGTTGCTTGTTGAGAGCATAGATAAAACTGACCATGAAGTAACGGCCAAGATTATTCATGCGCTCCTGTTGAAGATAGTTGTTGTTGGCGGTTTGCGTCACGCTGAGATTTCGATCCAGGAGATTGTGGGCCGTCAGTCGTAATTCTCCTGCTTTGTTCTTCAGCAAAAAACGCGATACCGACACGTTGAGCAAGGGTATGGTTTGGTTGAAGTCATTGGTGCGGCTGTCGTATACGAGGTATTCAAACGCTGGGTTGATGGCATAGTTCTGTAAAAAGTTGATGTTCACTTCGGCATGGTAGTTTTTGTTGAAAAACTCCTGGTCAATTTGGTTTTCAAAGGCATAGTCGGTGCGTTGGTTGCTCAGCGTGGCCGATAAATCCAAAATCACGATTTCTTTGTAAGTAAAGTTGTAGCGCACTGTGCCACCGAGCGTTTTTTGGATGATTTCATTTTCCTGGTTATTGAGCAGATTGACGCTGCGGTCCTGTCGCACATTGGGGCCCACATTAAACCTGCTATTCCATTTTTTTACCCGGAACCCGAAATTGATATTTCCATTTAGTACCAAACTATAGTCAGTGTTGACCGGTTGCGTGGTGCGCACAAACGCATTGTCGATAAATTGGGCATAGGTAATAGCATCTTTCATATACACGGCTGTCAGAAAAGCAAAGAAGCTGATAAACCGCGCCTGATCGAAAGCGGTGTAGTTTACTGAACCGGTGTGCATATAGGCGGGTTTTAATTCAGGGTTGCCCAATGAAATGTTCAGCGGATCGGTATTGTTGATGACGGGTTGTAGCTGTTGGATGGTAGGTTCCATGAGGGACGTTTCGTAGTCAATGCGCAGGTGTTTGGTGCTGGTAAAGTCATAGTTGAACCGGGCAGAGGGCAACACATTTTGGAAGGTGCGATTGATGCGAGTGTTTTGTGTTTCAATCTCTCCTTGCAGCGAAGTCATTTGATAGCCCGCCCCTACCGCCAGGTTGTACTTGGGCCGGTTGACGCGAACGTTAAGCCCCGGACGCTGATACAGGTAATTGCTGGTAAATCCGTTGGACAGCGAATCCACCAAACCGCGCCCTCCATTGCTTACATCAAACACAGGCCGGTCTACCTGATTTTGATTGGTGCGGATGGTATAGTTGGTTTCGAGATACTTCCGGCCACCCAGGGGTTCGGTATATGAAAGCGTGGCCGAATACGATCGGTTGGTGTTGGCCTGTGTGTTCTCTTGCAGGATGCGCTGTTCCGCAACGGGGCCCGAAAAAAATTCGTTTTCGGAGCTGAGTGTCCCCCGACTATCGGTGTCGCTGATGGTGAGCCCCACGTTGGTGGAAAATGTGCGCCCTTTTTTGGCAAAGCGATGCCGATAAAGAAGGTTGGATGTCACATTGAAAGATGTGCCTTCCGAAACCGTGCTGCGTGTACTGGTGTTTTGGAGCTGGTCATTGACGCCATAGGTTTCGCTGCCGCTGGCAAAGCGGCTCTCGGACGTGGCATACGTTGCCGAGGCCGACCACTTCACGGAATTGGCCGAGTCAATCTTGTGTTCCAGCGTGAGATTGGCCCGGTGACTGTCGCTGATGCTTTTCTGCCGGCTGTCCTGTAAAAATGTATAGTCCAGGCCACCCGGAAGGTAATTGATGCGGCTCAACGACTTGATGACGTCCTGATCCAAATGATTATAGAAGTAGCTGGATGTAAGTGTGGTTTTCTTCGAGAGGTCTTTATTGAAGTTGATGCCTCCGGCCACGTTCGTCACGATGCCGTTCTGGCGCCCTCCGGTATTGAGCGGCAGTCCGCCCTCGGCATCACCTCCGATATTGATGTTAATAGAACCACCCCCACCCGCACGGCCGCCCGCCAGTTGTGAAGCGGCTCCCGAGAAGTTGAAATAGTCTTCAAACGAAAACCCCTGCTCATTGATGTTGTTGCCCATGCCCAACACCGAAAGCTGCTCATTCTTTCGGAAGCGGTTCAGGCTGAGTCGTCCCTGCCACCGATCGTCTGTGCCTGCGCCTGCCATGAGCGTGCCAAAGGCTCCTTTGCGCTTTTCCTCTTTCAATTCTAAGTTGATGGTTTTTTCGCGTTGGCCGTCATCAATGCCGGAAAATACCGCCTGATCCGATTTCTTATCAAACACTTGTACTTTGTTGACGGCATCGGCCGGCAGGTTTCGTGTCGCGATTTTTGGATCGCGTCCGAAAAACTCGCGACCATCCACCATCACCCTCCGCACTTGTTCACCCTGGGCCTTTACGGTGCCATCTGTCTCTACTTCTATGCCAGGCATTTTCTTCAACAAGTCCTCCACGTTGGCGTTGGACTTTGTTTTAAAGGCCGTGGCATTGTACTCAACGGTGTCACGCTTGACGGTGACAGGGTTTATCTCACCCTGTACTACTACGCCCTCCAGTTGGGTGGTGAGTGTCACCATCTGAAACCGTCCCAGGTCCACCACGGTGGGTTGGTCCGGCAGACTTACCGCGCGGCTCACGGGCATAAGGCCGGTATAGGTCACCTTCACGAAATAGGTGCCCTTGGAAACGTTTTTCATTTCAAATACACCTTGGGCACCCGACACCTGAAAGGCAACCAACGAAGAGTCACTGCGCTGTAGCAACATGACCGTGGCGGATGGCAAAGGTCTGGCGGCAGAGTCGATCACCACTCCGGTGAGCGTGTACTTCTGTGCGCTGGCGACAGCCGGTACGGCCAGAAAAAAAAAGTAAAGGCAAAATTTAGTCATGTGAAGAAGGGGAATGGGGGTCTGAAACATCCAGTATAGGTTCAAGCTCGCCACCGCGTTCGCAGATAAGAGGGAAAGGGTTAGTTGCGGATCACCATTCCGCGGCCACCGTTTTGCTTTCGGAATTCGTCCATGATTGCCTGGAATTCCTTGCGCGTGATTTTGTTGCCAGTAACGGGCTTCTTCAGGTCGCCCTTTTTCAATTCTTTAAATTTGATATCTCGTGCCACCAGCACACGCTCTCCGTTGTTTACATCCACCGCCAGTACGGTGCCCGGTAACGAAAGAAATCGTTCAGGGCCCAGGTTGGGGCGCAGTTGATCGGTAAACCAGGCAGTTATCTCACGCTTCCGGTCGGGGTTTGTTTCATCGGTGTAATACGCTTGTCGGCACTCATACCCCAAAATTGTTTTTGTTTCCGTTCCAAATTTCCACGGATCGGTTTTGAGTGTATCTTCGATGAGGTACTGCTTGCCGATGAATTCCTGTGCGGTGGTTACGAGCTGTGTGGCCTGATCAAAATACGTTTCGATGTTGGGCGGTGAAAACCGAAAGGTGGTCGCTCCGCCCGTAGCGTTGATATCCTGATCTTCTTCCTCTTCGATGAGCATCTTAGTGATGGATGTTGTCCCCGCGAAGAACACTTGAATCTTGCTGGAGCGGTATTCGGGTATCATGGCTTTCATTTGCTCATTACCCGGGGGCAGGGTGCGGTGAAGGTTCATTTTCACTTCGTACGTAATCACACCCTTGTCTTTCGCTTGTGCAAAAACGAGGCGCGCAGCTGCTACGGACACCAGGATGCCCGCAATCAGTAACAGTCGTTTCATGTTTTTTTGGTTTAGCATTTTTTTTGAATTGATTTTCAGGGTACTCCTAAAAGCAAGACCCACAGGGCAAACGTACGGCTCTGGATGAGCGGCATGGGTTAATAGTTCTGAAAGCAATGTTAATTAAGGTTAACCGGGGCGTGCCATTGGCGCAGAACATGTACTTTTGAGCTCCTGCTATCGCATGAAAAAGAACGTGCTCGTATTGATTGTCGTCACCATCAGCCTGGTGCTACTCGTAGCATTGCAGATATTATGGCTGACCGCCAGTTACCGCGGTGAGGTGTTTGGCTTGCGCAGAGAGGCAAATAGCCTTTTTCGAAACACCATTTTTCAGTTGCGCGATTTTGGTACGCTGGAAGAAATCGCGGGTACGCTGGACACACTTAATCCTTCGGCTGTTCAGGCTGTTCAGATAACCCGCGGCCGAGTCCCGACTGCCGACTCGCTGGTGATTCGCACCCACCCGGCCGTACGCATGTTCATCTCCACATCGGGCGCGGGGGACTCACTAGAAAAGGCCCTCTCCCCGATCCGGCAGCAAATTCAACAGCGAAAAGGGCCGGTAGGCAATACCTTCTCCGTGCGCATCGTATCGGATGCCATCAACCTCGATTCGCTAAAAAAGTCCTTCACACAAAACCTGACCGATGTAGGCCTCCCGCTGCGCGTACACGTGACGGAAACATCACTCATGCCATGGTCGTTGAGCGATCCTTTCGCGCTTTCCTTACCCCGTATGGCCCCGCTCGATGAAGAAACAGATCGCACCGGAAGGACTCGCTCTTTGTACAGCGATACGCTGCGGCTGGAACCTTCGCGGTTCAACCCCGGCAAGCAGTATCAGGCTTCACTGACGGGCGTGCGTCTGTTTGTTTTGAAAAAGATCGCGCCACAAATTCTGTTCTCACTGTTTCTGACTGGCACCACCGTCTTTGCTTTTCTGTTGATTTATCGAAGCTTACGTGCGCAACAAAAACTGATCGTTCTAAAGAACGATTTCATCAGTAACATGACACACGAACTCAAAACGCCTGTGGCCACTGTCAGCGTGGCCTTAGAAGCGCTTCGCGACTTTCACGCCCTGCAAGACCCGCAACGAACACATGAATACCTGACCATTGCCCAGGGAGAACTCAATCGCCTGACACTGTTAACGGACAAGATATTAAAGAGCGTGATGTTTGAAAATAGAGAGATGGTATTTCAATTAGCTGACGTGCCCCTGGACTTCATTGTACAGCAAGTGGTAAACTCCTTGCGGCTGATCTTCGAGAAACAAGGTGCACATGTGACTATCGAAAAGATCGGGGGCGACTTTACGCTTCGCGGTAACGAGGAGCACCTGACCAGCGTGGTCTACAATCTGCTTGACAATGCGTTGAAGTACAGCCACCACCACCCACGCATCCTCCTTCGGTTGGAGGCAAATGAAAAAGAAGTCGTGCTGACCGTTTCTGACACCGGCATTGGAATAGCCCCGGAGCACCAGGCACGAATCTTCGAGAAGTTTTTCCGCGTGCCTACGGGAAATGTACACAATGCCAAGGGGTACGGCCTAGGACTCAGCTACGTGCAGAGCGTAGTGATGGGTCATGGCGGGCACATCGCGGTACAAAGCGAACCCAACCACGGAAGCCGCTTTACGTTGACCTTCCCACGACACATCGCATGAACAAAATCAAAGTACTTTACGTAGAGGACGAGCCTTTTCTCGGTCGCATTGTGAAAGAAAGTCTGGAAGTGCGCCAGTTCGATGTGCTCATGGCAGTCGATGGAAAACAGGCCATGGCAGCTTTTACCGAACAGCGGCCGGATATCTGCGTGTTGGACGTGATGTTGCCTTCGACCGATGGCTATCGGTTGGCGCAGCATATACGGCAGCAATCGGCATCACTGCCGATTATTTTCGTCACCGCGAAAACGCAAACCGAAGACGTGCTTAAGGGCTTCGAGGTGGGTGGTAACGATTACCTGAGAAAGCCGTTTAGCATGGAAGAATTGATCGTCCGCATCAACAACTTACTGGCTCTGACTCAAAAGCCGGTCACTTCCGCCAGCGAACGGATGACACTTGGCTTGTTCGAATTTACACCTCAGCGGTATGAGCTCCGGTGGCAGGGCCAAACCAGAAAATTATCGCACCGCGAGGCGATGCTGCTTACCATTTTCTGTGAAAACAAAAACGCCACCATCGGCCGCAAAGAAATATTAATGCGCGTATGGGGCGATGATTCCTTTTTTAATTCGCGTAACCTCGATGTATACATCACCAAGTTGCGTGACTATCTTCGACCTGACCCCTCCATCGAGATCATGACCATCAAAGGAGTGGGCTATCACGTAGGCGTGCGCTGACGAGCGCTACTTGTTCGGGTTCTCGCTGGAGCCTTCGGCCCGCGGTGTGGGTTTGGGCACCCAACTTCCTTCGAATTTGAATTTCAACTTGCCTTGGTAGTCGGCCGAGTAGTGGGCCACGCGATCCAACGATGCGTTTACCTCATTAATATCCAAACCAGCCGATTCACGCAGGAACATGACGTACGTCCAGTTATTTTTTTTGCATATCCACGAACCAAAAAGCGTGTGGTTGATCTCCAACAGGTTTTGCAGAAAGTCGGCCACGTTCTTGTCCGGCATTTCCAGCAAAGGACTCATCACCTGAAAATACCAGCGGTCGGGGCTATTGGGAAAGTTGAACACGTCAATCCACACGGTGGCCCCTTTATAGGTCAGGTTCCATTGGCCAGGTTTTTCGCCACGGCATAAGGCCGGGTCCACGTTCAGGCCGCGGATGCTATCTTCCACGAGCGCAGCAGTTTGATCAAAATTCATATTCGCCGGGTTTTGGTAGCTAAAGGTTCACAAGTTTTTCAGAATTTCAAAATAGGTCCAGATTAAGAAAAAAAATCCTGACCATCTCACCCGTTAACCCGAAAAACAACCACCTGCTGCGGGTTGAGCACATAGTCGAGCCGTACATCGGTAGCCTCCACATCCTCCATCGCTGCGCAAGGGCCAAAAAAAGAAAATCCCATCTTGATGCAGTCCGGGCGGCATTGAGCCAGAAATCGATCGTAAAATCCTTTGCCATACCCTACCCGGTGGCCGCGTTCGTCATATGCCAGCAGCGGCACCAGCACACAGTCGATTTGTCCCGGGCTGGCAGGTAGGCCCTGTGCCGGTTCCCAAAGGTTCCACTTGTTTTTTTGCAGTTGGTGCAGTCCTTCAAAAAAATAATGCTCCAAATGGTCTCCGGCCGTCACTTTCGGAACAACGAGCCGAATGTGGCCGTGTTCACGCCTGAGTCTATCGATGAGTTGCCACGTATCGGGTTCGCCTTTTTCCTCCAGTGGAAAATACACGTGCAGTACTTTGACGGTGTGGAGGAAGGGCTGCGCAAAGAAACGGTGGTAGAGTTGCAGATTGAGCGCTGCCCGCTGCGAGTCGGAGAGCGCCATTCTGCGTTGGAGGTAGGTTTTCCGTGCCTCAGCCTTCGTCATAGATGAGTACATGAAACCGGAAGTCAAACGGATCAAAGTGCGTGGCCAATCGGGTTAAAAATTCGCGATCGGCCGGAAAAAAATTCAACAGGTTGTCGGTACGTTCCTGTAAACCACCGTTCGGGAACAAATGGTCTTTGACCGCTTCGATCTGCTGTAGCTTGTCTGCCTGTTTGCGTTTTTCCGCCCGCAGCATTTTGGTTTCAATAGAGGCCAGCGCGTTGGCTGTTCGCTGGGCTTGGGCTTCGATGTTTTTTAACAACGTGCTGTCGATCGTACCTGCGCGGTTGCGCAATTCCTGAAACAGGGCATTCACCTGGCGCTGTTCGGCCCCGGTTGAAACGTTTGCGCTGCCGTACGTGAGCACCCAATGGTTGTAGAGATAATTCTTCTCCTGAAAAAACTGTGGTAATTCGATTCCGGTTTTGTCCAGTTTGCGGGCAGTGGGCGCATCCACCACCAGGGCAAAGTTGCGCGGCAGCAACACCGGAAAAGGTGTTTGGAACGAGTTAAATACATTTTTCAATTGCAGCCAGTACACCATCTCCGCAGGTCCGCCCACGTAGGCCACGTTAGGTAAGATGAGCTCTTGATACAACGGCCGCAAAATCACGTTGGGGCTAAATTCCTCCGGATGGTCGTGTATCCGGCTCTTGATCTCGTTCTCTGTAAAAACAAATGTGGAATCCAGTACGCGAAAACCGTTACCCTGCCTTTCAATGCGGTTGCGTAATGGCCCTGCGAGGTAAAAAAAGTTGATGTCGCGGGCATGCACGGGCGGATGATACCCGGCCGTTTCCAGCCGTTGATTCGTTTGCGCAACCAGGGCAACGGGCTTGTGTTCCAAAATATCCGCTTCCATCACCGGTGTCAGCAGCCGTTTCAGGTCTGCGTCATCGGCATCAACCACCACTATGCCCTCCTGCTCAAACAATCGATGAACGTATTCGCGCGCAGCGTCCGCCAAGGTTTTGTTTTTAGCATAGGCATCGGCAAACAACGAGGCATCGGCCGGCAGGCCATTGGCCAACTCAGCCAGTCCCGCAGTTGCAAATCGCCCTACCGCCCCCGTCTGAGCGGTCTCCCAGGAGTACTTTTTTCCGGCCAACCGAAACGACTTGATCTCTTCATAGTCATGATCTTCCGAGGCCATCCAGTAAACCGGGACAAAGTGATGTTGCGGGAAGGCCTTCCTGAGCTGCTTGCAGGCGTTGATGACCGTGACAATTTTGTACACGAAATACAATGGCCCTGTAAAGATGTTGAGCTGGTGGCCGGTGGTGATTGTGAATGTGTTGGGTTTCTCGAGCGAGTCGATATTGGCGGCTACCGCTCCGGTGGGCTTTAGGTGGGTGTACTGCCTGCGCAGTGCACGCACTAAAACCTGGCGGGTAGCGGCAGGAAAAGACCTTTTTTGTTCGACTTGTGCGCCTATTCCTTCCACCGAAGGCGGGTGGTTGAAAAAGGGTTTTAGTGCATCGCGTCCGGAAATATAATCGAGAAAAAAAGCAGAAAAGGCATGGGTGTCGGCAAGGTCAATTTTCCGGAGCTGCATACGATCAACAACAAGTAGGGAAATGGATCATAAAATTCATCAAACGCAACATTACTGAAAGGGTTTGATCGTGCCTACGGGTTTCGGAAGGGCTGCTGCATGTGCTACACCTTTAACAGACTTTTAACAACTATACTGTTCTACCCATCAAGTCAAACTCGGTGGCTGCTTCAATTTTCACACGTACAAAATCTCCGATGCGCAGGTACTCCACTCCTTCTATCAGCACTTCATTGTCTACTTCGGGCGAGTCGTGCTCGGTGCGCCCCACATAGCGCCCTCCCTCCTTCCGATCGACCAATACTTTTAATACTTGTCCCACTTTGGCCTGATTCAGCTCCAGCGATATGGTTTCTTGTGCGGCCATCAGGGCATCGGCTCGTTCCTGTTTTAGTTCTGTAGGCACGTTGTCTTCGAGCGAGTAAGCATGGGTGTTTTCTTCGTGTGAATAAGTGAACACGCCCAGCCGATCGAAGCGCGATTTTTGCACAAAGTCCATCATGTCTTCAAAATCAGCGTCCGTTTCGCCTGCATGGCCTGCGATGAGTGTCGTGCGGATGGCGATACCGGGTACCTTCGCGCGGATGGTCGCCAGCAACTCCTCGGTCTTTTCGCGGGTGATACCCCTGCGCATGAGTTGCAACATGCGTGTGCTTCCGTGCTGCAAGGGAATGTCGAGGTACTTGCAGATGTTGGGTCGCCCGGCCATCACGTCCAGCACATCCAGCGGGAAACCCGAGGGAAAGGCGTAATGAAGACGTATCCAGTCAATGCCTTCCACATCCGAAAGATGCTTGAGTAACTCGGCCAGTTGGCGCTTTTTGTAACTATCAAGTCCGTAGTAGGTCGAGTCCTGCGCGATGAGGAGCAACTCCTTAGTGCCGGCACGCGCCAGGTTTTTGGCTTCTTTCACCAGCTCTTCGATGGGGCGGCTCACGTGTTTGCCGCGCATCAGCGGGATGGCACAAAACGAACAGGGCCGATCACATCCTTCCGAAATTTTTAAGTAGGCGAAGTGTGCCGGGTTGGTGAGGATGCGTTCGCCCACCAATTCATGCTTGTAGTTGGCATTAAGTTGTTTCAGCAAACGCGACAGATCGCGGGTACCAAACCAGGCATCTACCTGTGGAATCTCTTTTTCCAGGTCGTCTTTGTAGCGTTGCGACAGACAGCCGGTCACGTACACTTTTTCTACGATGCCTTCTTCTTTGGCATCCACGTAGCGAAGGATGGTGTCAATGGATTCCTGCTTGGCATTGTCGATAAAGCCACAGGTGTTGATCACCACCACGTTGGCATCGTCCTTCACCGACTCATGGGTGGCCTCAATGCCGTTTCCTTTAAGTTGGGTCAATAGCACCTCTGAGTCCACCAGATTTTTGGAGCACCCCAGCGTGACCACGTTTACTTTTGTCTTGCGAATACCTTTGGTTTTCAATCGTTTGGCGAAATAGTGGGCAAAGGTAGGCAAACGCAGGGAAAGATAGCGGCCCGCTACTGGCAACATCAGGTGAAGTCTGGTGCGGACGCTGGTGCCTGTATACCGTTGGGCGAACAAACGCCAACACCACTCTACAAGATCCGATCACCCAGGAAAACGAGAGAACCGTAACAAAACAGGCTGTCGGTGGCCATCGGCTCAAATAGTTGTGGCGATCATGACACCGTACTGAAATCCGGGACCTTTTTTTGGTACACCGCCTAGCTGCCCATCGTACCAGTAAGTACCTATTTCCGGCAAAACGGACACCGTGGATGTCAACGTTCTTTTCCAGCCGAGCGATACGCCTGCAATGTTTACATAGTTTTTGGTTGCGCCCTCTTTCGCAGTGGGAATGGCCAGATTTACGTAACGCGCCATCACTGTAAATTGAGTCTTTTCCGTTGCTTTCCAAGTAGCCAGCAAGGCCGCATTTGGACTGTAGGCCAATCGGGTCTGCTCTTCAATAAGCACATGGGCACCTCCGGCACCAATGATCACGGCCGTTTGTACTCGATGCTCAGGCCGCGTGAGACAATACTTAGCATCCAAATTTATTCCAAAGCCGGGACCCACCGTGGCAAATGGCAACGGAATGGGTGCCAGCCGTAATCCTACATCCAGCTTGGCGGCCAGCCCATAGCGAAACCCCGCATGTGGTATGGTAAAAAACGCGCTAGGCTGCCGGGGCGAACCGAGCAACACCACCTGCCCCCCCAAACCCGCAGCAAAACCAAATTTGCGCACCGCCAGCGTATTGGCCGTGCCAAAGTTGACCACCCAAAAACAACTGGCGGACCCATGTATCAACATGCCCACCATCCAAAGGACAAAAAAATGTCTGGTCATAAACAACATTATCGCGCTCATCACAAAGTAGGCATGAATTTCTGAGAAGCAACGATTCACTTATGATCAACGGTAAAAAATAGCTCTCTTGACGAGTGCATTTAACATGGGCGTAATAATGCTTTACGCACCTGCACCTCAAAAGTGTTCGTTATATTTGCGGCATCTGATGGTGCGCGCAGTTGTTATCGTGGTATTTTTTTCTTGTGCTGCCTGCCTGAGCACTCCCGACTGCATTCCACTGTCTACAAATGAAGCGGGGATTGAATTCAAAAACCGAAGCAACCAACCCGTGGCCACCGGCATCCAGCGGATGACCAACCTGACAAGTGGTATTGACTATACACTGGCGCCCGAGAACGACACCACCTCGTATGTTCGGCTGCCGATGTCGCCCGACCGAGATACGACTGCCTTGCGGTTTGTAACCGACCTGGGCATTGACACGATCGTTCTGACCTACACCCCGCGCATCACGGTCATCTCGCCTGAGTGTGGGGCGCTGCGCAACTTCAACAACCTGCGGGTGGTCAACACATCGTTCGATTCGATCCGCGTCATCAATCCCTCCCTTCGCTCAAACATACGCACCCATGTGGAGATTGTTTTATAGCGTAGCGATGTGCGCGGCCGTCACCACCGCCACGGCCCAACTTCTGCCCGACACCGTACGCAACCCGTGGCTGCCCACTGGCATCCGCGTGGGTACCGACTTGATCGCCCTTGGCAAAACACTCGCACAACAGCCGCTCACAGGGTGGGAGATCAATGCCGATGTGGATTTTAAGACACGGTATTACCTGGTGCTGGACTATGGGCAATGGGGTCGCGAAGAAACGTTGAGCAACGGGCGGTACGAGGGCAGCGGCCGCTACTGGCGCGCGGGCATTGATGTAAACTTCTTGTTGAAAGATCCTGATCGCAACATGTTTTTCATTGGCTTTCGGGTGGGCCGCGCAAGTTTTGACGAAACACTCACAACCCTTTTCGACTATGAGGGGTTTGGGCCGATCATGGCAACCCAGGCCAACAGCGGTCTGCGCGCGGCATGGGGCGAACTGACTACCGGTCTGCGGATCAAGGTGGTGGGTGGTTTTTGGATGGGCTACACGGCCCGATTCAAGTTTGCCCCGGGCGTGCGCGGCAACGAGGTGTTTGATGCCTATGACATACCCGGTTATGGGCGGGCCGACCGGTCTACCTATTGGGGTTTTAACTATCAGGTGTTTTGGCGCGTGCCCTTTAGTCGACAATAATATAAGGTATGAAAGACTTCCTGCGCACGCACCTCGAAAAAGTAGTCCCGTTAACGAATGATGAGTTTCACTACATCAACTCGCATTTTACGCCTCGAAAGTTCAAAAAACACCAGTTCGTACTCCAGGAAGCAAACTTGGCCAGCCACGACTTCTTCGTTCTGAAGGGCTTGCTAAAAGCCACTTACACCAATGCAGCCGGTCAGCGTGAGCATATCATTCAATTTGCGTGGGAAGACTGGTGGATCACCGATTATCAGGCCTATTTTCATCAAACTCCAGCCACGTTGTCTATCGATTGTCTGGAAGACGTGGAAGTGTTATGCCTCTCACTTGCCAACCGTGATAAACTTTGTTCTGAGTTGCACAAGATCGAACACTTCTTTAGGCGAAAGTCCAATATGGGCTATGTGGCGTTACAGAGACGTATCATGTCATTGCTGACCAATTCTGCCAAAGAACGCTACGACCAGCTATTCGCCACCTATCCCCAACTTTTCCAGCGCGTACCCAAAACGTTACTCGCAGCCTACCTGGGCGTATCCCGAGAAACGTTGAGTCGGCTCTCCAAATAGTGTGACATACGTCACATAAAAGATGTGATTTTCTTCCTGTGCGATACATAGCCCTGTAGTGAATTTTGCATAGTCAAAAACACACACGCACAATGAAACAGTTACCATCGATTCTCGCCAAGGGGGCATTGGCTATTGCCGCTTGCGTCATCGCCTCCTTTAGTTTTCATGCAACGGCACAAACCAAATCATCGTCAACTATGAAAAAGCGCGTTTTATTTGTTGTGACCAGTCACGATAAAAAAGGCAGTACCGGTCAGCCAACAGGATACTATTTATCTGAGGTCTCACATCCCTGGAGTGTACTGCATCAGGCTGGGTACGAAATCGATTTTGTAAGTCCCCAAGGCGGAAAAGCACCCGTAGACGGGTTTAATTTGGCAGACCCGCTCAATCGTGCTTTTTGGGAAAACAAAACCTACAGGGCCAAGGTGGAAAACACGCAAAAACCAAGTGACGTGCGTGCCGCTGACTACGCTGCCATATTCTATGCAGGGGGTCATGGCACGATGTGGGATTTTCCCGACAACAAGGATATTGCCGACATTGCGAGGCAAATCTATGAATCCAATGGAGTTGTGGCAGCCGTGTGCCATGGACCTGCCGGACTAGTCAACATTAAATTAAGTGATGGAACTTTTTTGGTGGCTGGCAAAAGGATTAATGCCTTTACTAACGAAGAAGAGGAAGCCGTCAAACTGAGTTCAGTAGTTCCGTTTCTTTTGGAAACCAAATTGATTGAACGAGGCGCCATCTTTGAGAAGTCTGCTCTCTGGCAGAAACACGTCACCGTGGACAAGCGAGTTATAACTGGCCAAAATCCCGCTTCGGCACAAGGCGTGGGAGAAGCCTTGCTGAAGGAGTTGCAAAACATTCAATAACCGTTCATAAATGGATTGGCGGATGATCCGTCAATCCATTTTTGCTTATGCAACAAGGCTACTTCAACACGCCCAACTCCCTGCCCACGGCCGTAAATGCCGCAATGGCCTTATCCAGATGATGCTGCTCGTGGGCGGCCGACAGTTGCACGCGGATGCGCGCCTTGCCTTTGGGTACTACCGGAAAGAAAAAGCCGATCACATAAATGCCACGCTTCAACAAGGTTTCGGCAAACTGTTGTGCCAGCGGAGCCTCGTACAACATGATGGGTACAATCGGATGTACCCCGGGCTTGATGTCAAAACCGGCCTGGGTCATCTGTGTGCGAAAGTAGTGCGTGTTGTATTCGAGCTTGTCGCGCAGGGCGGTGGTTTCCGAAAGCATGTCAAACACTTCAATGGACGCCCCTACGATGGAAGGCGCCAGCGTGTTGGAAAATAAATACGGACGCGAACGTTGCCGGAGCATCTCAATGATTTCTTTGCGACCGGACGTGAACCCACCCGAAGCGCCTCCCAATGCTTTACCCAACGTACCCGTGATGACGTCTACGCGGCCCATAACACCACAGTGCTCGGGCACTCCCCGTCCTGTTTTGCCAATGAAGCCGCTCGAGTGGCACTCATCGGTCATCACCAATGCTTGGTAGCGGTCGGCCAGGTCGCAGATCTTGTCCAGTTGCGCGATGGTACCATCCATGGAAAAGGCACCGTCCGTCACGATGATGATTTGTTTGGCCCCGGCTTTGCGAGCCTCTTGCAGTTGCACGTCCAGGTCGGCCATATCATTGTGTTTGTAGCGATAGCGCATGGCCTTGCACAAACGCACCCCGTCAATGATGGAGGCGTGATTCAATTCATCTGAGATGATGGCATCCTCCGCCCCAAAGAGTGGTTCAAAAACACCTCCGTTGGCATCAAAGGCCGCTGCATAAAGGATGGTATCTTCTGTACCCAAAAAAGCCGATATCTTTTGCTCCAGTTCTTTGTGTATGTCTTGCGTGCCGCAGATAAAGCGGACGGACGACAGCCCAAAGCCATGCGTATCGATGGCGCGCTTGGCGGCCTCGATCACGCGGGGATGGGAGGATAAGCCCAGGTAGTTATTGGCGCAGAAATTGATGACCTCGCCACCATCGGCTGTTTGAATGTCTGCCCCTTGCGGGGTGATGATGATGCGTTCGCGCTTGAACAAGCCGGCCTGGCGGATGGTTTCGAGTTCTTTTTGCAATACGGGTTGCAGGGTCGTATACATACGTTAATTTATTTTCGGTTTGGGGCGCATCACAGGGCGCTCCGTTTTGGGTTCCGGATCCGGGGCGGTGGTTATTATTTCCTCCGGTTTAAGCCAGTACTTCCGCCTGAGCGGATTGATCAGATATAGTTTTTGTGCGGTAAAGCTGTTGGGGTGCATGTGCATAAACTCCCGTTCCAGCGCGGCATACCCGTCAGGCTCCGACAGCCGGAAGGCGGCCGCATCAATTTTCTTACCGGTCAAATACTCTTCAAACGACACGGGCGCAAAGCTATGAAATTTGGGGTTGGAGGGATGCTAATGTCTTACGTGGTAACTAAAAAAACCTGCCGAACTTTGCTCGCTAGATTGTGAAGCACTCGAATACCGTGGGTGCGATATTGAATCGTGCCCCGCGCTCGGCTTTCTGTGGTTCAGGAATTGGCTGGTATTGTGTATATTTGGCTTGTCAATCATTGCCATGAGAGTAGTAGAGAAAAAAAGGGGTAATTCAAGAAAAAGTCCTGTCCTTTCGGGTCAGCAAAACAAAACCACAGTACCGATTGGGGCTGTTTCAACTCGGGAGGAAAATGAACAAGCGGATCGACAAAAGGCGGCACTACGATTATTGAAGATTTTACGGAAGGCCAAAAACACGGATACTCCTGCTGTTTCTGATAAAGAACTGATCCGTCAAAATGCAAAAGACAGGCTCTGTTGACGTTTTTTGGATACCGATGTTGCCATTGATATTCTAACAAAACGGCAACCACACTTTGCGTCTTCGGTCAAATTGCTGGAATTAGCCGCACAAGGAACAGTGCGCTTAAGCCTGTCTGAAAGCTCTATTTCTAATCTTTTTTATTTCTGTTTCAATTTTTACAAACTTGTCGATGCCAAAGAGAGATTGGAAGAATTTCTAAATCTTTGCTTAATTGTCAGTGGGGGTCAACTTGCCGCCCTAAAAGCACTTCGATCGAACTTTAAAGACAAAGAAGATGCACTTCAGTTTTTTACAGCAGAATTAGCCGGCATACCTTTTTTAGTGACGCGAAACAAACGGGACTACCGAATGACCTCCGCCATCCTTCAAGTATACACGCCCGTAGAGTTTTACGATGCGCTGGCGAGTTAATTCAAGCTGATCCATTCTCTATCTTAGCGCCAGTAACGAGAACTATGAAACAAACCACAATCCTCTTGATCCGGGGCGGTGGTTTTTATTTCCTCCGGTTTTAGCCAATACTTCCGCCTGATCGGATTGATCGCTATCGCTCTACCGCTTCTTTTCTCCGCTGAAAGTAGTAGATCACCCTGAGTTTGGCAAAAAGCATTGAGCCGCGGCTGGCCAGCTTCTTTTCAAGCACGCTGCCATTGGAGTCCGAAAAGAAAATGCTTTCTGTAGAGGACGTGACGGGAGAATCAGTCCGTCCAACAAAAAGCCATAGCTCATTCTTTTTCCACGTTCAAGCTCAATGCCGACTCCCAATTTAAGGCATACAGCGGCCCCGCGGTGCACTTCCGTGGCGATACTGTCGGGGCATGAGTGATGAATTGGGAAACGTATTCACGGAGGGGTTTGCCTCCTTCACTACGTTCTTTTCTTCGCTTTCCAGTTTGCGTCTTAATTTCCCCATATCTTCGGCTGGAGGCAGGACTTCGGGTTTTACGCCCCGCTCGTGCAGTATTTTGCGCACGGACAGGTTGTTGTCTACATGTTCTCTGGAGATGGCGTTTTCGCCAGTTAAATCTTTTTCCACCACATTGTGGCTGGTGAGTATTCGTTTCACTTTTGACCCTATCGGGATACTTCAAATGCTCAATTTCGCAACCGCTGGTCGCGTAGCTCCTCGTGGATTTTCACCGTCTGGAAAACGTATGGGAGTGCTCAAAAAGTTAGGCTTACAAAAGCCGCAAATTTGAGTTTACCAAGCGCTTTTTGAATCCTATCGCGTGGGCGGCCACCTTCCCCACCCACACCGCCCACGCATTCGTACCTCTCCTCAATTCCCTATCTTCGCGCCCGTAACGGGTGCTATGAAACAAACCAAAATCCTCCTCATCGGAGCGGGCGGTCAGCTCGGTTCAGAGCTGACCCAAGGCCTTTGGTCCATCTACGGAAAAGACAACGTCATCGCCAGCGACATCAAAGAGGCCACGGGCATCCTGCAGGAAGGCCGCTATGAAAAGTTTGACGTGATGCAGCGCGACAAGCTGTTTGAACTCATCAAGAAAAATGACATCACCCAGATCTATCACCTGGCAGCCCTCCTCTCCGCCACGGGCGAAAAAGACCCGCGCTGGGCCTGGAAACTCAACATGGAGAGCCTGCTTTTTGTGCTCGAAGCCGCCCACGAACTCAAACTCCACAAAGTGTACTGGCCCAGTTCCATTGCAGCCTTTGGCCCCACCACACCCAAAACCAACACCCCGCAAGACACCATTATGGACCCCACCACGGTGTATGGCATCACCAAACTGGCGGGCGAACTGTGGTGCGAATACTACTTCCGCAGGTATGGCGTGGATGTGCGCAGCCTGCGCTACCCGGGGCTCATCGGCTACAAAACCCCGCCCGGGGGCGGCACTACCGACTATGCCGTAGACATCTACTTCAAAGCCATCCGGGAAAAAAAATACGAATGCTTTCTGGCAGCCGATACCTACCTGCCCATGATGTACATGGACGATGCTGTCAAAGCCACCCTCGATCTGATGGAAGCACCGGCCGAAAAAGTAAAAGTGCGCACCAGCTATAACATTGGCGCCATGAGCTTCTGCCCCGCCCAGGTAGCCTCCACCATCAAAAAGTTTATCCCCGAGTTTTCCATTTCTTACAAACCCGACTTTCGCCAAGCCATTGCTGACTCCTGGCCCAAATCCATTGACGACACTGCCGCGCGCCACGACTGGGGTTGGCAACACCAATTCGGGTTGGAAGAAATGACCAAAGACATTCTCGAAAATCTGCAAAGGTACCCCCACTACCTCGCTTAAACCCTCGGTGAATATTCAGTAGCTTGGCAGCCATGTCGCGCATCAAACAACTGGCCAGTGACACCGCACTGTACGGCTTGGGTAGTATCGTGCCCCGGGCGCTGAATTTTTTGCTGCTCCCTCTCCAAACCCGCAGTGTCTTCTCCAGCGAAGAATATGGAGTGGTGACTACCCTGTACGGTTTGGTGGCCTTTCTGAACATTGTGTATCTGTTTGGCATGGAAACGGCCTACTTCCGTTTTGCCTCGCAGCCCCAGGCCGACCGCGACAGGATTTTTCGCGCAGCCATGACTTGCGTGTTGTTGATCAGCATACCATTATCGGCCTTACTGATCGCGTTTCGCGAGCCCATAGCTGCCTATGCTTATGTTGCCCACCATCCCGAGTTTGTGGTCTGGATTGTGCTCACCATGCTGGTGGACGCAGTTGTGGCCATTCCCTTTGCCCGCCTGCGGCAGCAGCGTCAGCCACTGTTGTTTGCATCCGCCAAAATCTTGAACGTGCTGGTGCAGCTCGGACTCAACTATTATTTTTTAAAAGTCAAGTATGACCCCAGCATTGGCGTGGGCTATGTGTTTTTGGCGAACCTGATCGCCAACAGTTTGTACTTGCTGTTTTTTATTCCCGCGTTACTGCGTTGGCGCCCGGTAGTGGATGCTGTACTTACGCCCGGCATGTTGCGATATGCCTATCCCGTTATGCTGACAGGCCTGGCCGGCATGATCAATGAGATGGCCCCGCGCACGTTAATGGAGTGGTTTCTGCCCGCGAGTGCCGGTACACAGGGCGTGCTGAAGGCCACGGGTATCCTGGGGGTGGCATACAAGTATGGCGTATTGATGAGTCTGGCCGTGCAAGCGTTTCGCTTTGCGGCCGAGCCGTTTTTCTTTGCGCATGCCTCTGACAAGAATTCACCTGAGCTGTTTGCACGGGTCAATCACTACTTTGTAATCACATGTTGTTTTTTGATGTTGGTGGTGGGCGTGAATCTGGAGTGGTTAAAGATCTTCACCGGTCCCTCCTTCTATGAGGGCCTCGCCCTGGTACCGTGGCTTTTACTTGCCTACCTGCTGTTGGGCGTCTATTACAACATGAGCGTTTGGTTTAAGATTACTGACAAAACCCACTATGGCACGTGGATCACCCTGGCAGGCGCACTGGTCACGATCGTTGGCAATGCGTGGTTGGTGCCGCGCGTGGGCTATGCGGGTAGTGCCTATGCGGCTGTGCTGTGTTACGCGGTGATGCTGGTACTATGCTATGTGAGCGGGCAACAACATCATCCCATTCCTTACCGCGTGGTCACGGATGGGCTTTATGTGGCTGGCACCGTTGGATGGGTGTTTGTGTTAAACCAGGCGGCATGGCCTTCGCTGGCGCTCACAACATCGGTGCATGTTGTGGGTATGGTAGCGTGGGGTGCAGTCGTTTTTTGGCGGGAGCGCTACGAACTACGGAGCGCCCTGTTCAAGCGCGCCTGACTACCGTTCACTAAGGGGCTGGCGCGAGTGCTGTTTGAGCCGTGGAAAACTGAAGCGTGTAGATAACCGTCTCCACCTCCCGTATCAGCTCGCGTAAATCCCGGCTGGGGCCGTATACAAACCCTTCCGCGTAATAGAGGTATTGGTTAGCAGGGTCCACGATGGCCATCGAGATAAAGGGGCCGCCCATACCCAGGTTATGGCTCTTCCACAAGCCTTGCATCTCGGTAGCAAACCTGCCGCTGTGTGAAACAGTGCGCGTGAGCACAGGTTTGTAGGGTACACTTGTCTCCGTCTCCAGGTAGGTATCCAACCGTTCGGGGTCTTCGTACACATATTTTTGTAAGATGCGGTTGCGCAAATCAATGAGGCTGTCACGTTCGAACTGCCTGGGCGATGTGTAGGGCGTGCGATACACAAACACGTTGCGGTCGTCTTTCGGGTTGACTTGGCGCACCCAAAAAAACTCGGGATTATTCATCACCAAACGATAGCCAAACGGTATCTTCAAGTCACAACCCAAGTCTTTGCGCAGCACGTCTTGATATCCTTTATTGGGGTTGCCTGCGAACAGCGTTACGGTCAGGCGTTCGCGCTCGGTCTTGTTAAAGAACTCCACGATGCGCGGAGCGTTCTGGCGTATTTTGGTCACCAGTTCCTTTTCCTTTAGCCCAAACAGATACATCACTTGCTGTCGCTTGGCGTAAACATCGGGCACGGTACGGATAAACAGGGAGGTATCTTTCTCCATCTCGGCCACTGCCTTGTCAGTATACATGGCCTTTAGCAACGAAGCCCCTTCGCTGCGCTGATCAAACGTCACGGCAAAGATCAAATTCCTCCGTTGCTTCAAAATGGGGTTCAGTTTTTTCGGGTTTACCCACCATATCTTAAAGATGGGTTCGGGGCGGGGCAAGGTCTGCACCTCTTGCGACAAAATCGAATCCAACACTGCACCCAACTCACCTTTCCACTGGGCGCTGTCCATGATGATGTACATATCACCTGAAACACCTGAAGCAGGCGGTAAATTTCCACCCTTGTCAGTGGAGCAGGTCCACAGGAGCAAGGCAACAAAAAATGCGTAAAGCGAAATTTTTACAAAACGTAGTGCCATGTGCAGCCCGAAACTAGTTGTATGTATAACACAAAACCCCGCCAAACGTCACGCCCCTAACCCAAAATCAGTTTTTGGCCCGGCTGCAGCTTGTTGGTTTTAAGGTTGTTAAGCGTCTTTAGTTTTTCGATGGTGAGGCCGGGTTTCTTGCGCGAAATGTCCCACAGCGTATCGCCTGGCTGCACAATGTAGGTGGTCGCATCGGCTGAGATCTCCACCGGAGTTTTCACGGGGGCAGGCTGATTTCGGGCCGTGGCCATTTTCGATCCGGGCACCCACACAATCAACCGCTGACCGGGGCGGATCATATTGCTCCGCAGATTGTTCCAATGACGGATGTCGTCCACACGCACACCATGCCGCTGGGCGATCACGCCCAACACATCGCCCGACCGGACACTGTACACGATCATCTCGCGGCCATAGGTGCTGCCCGCCATGGTTTTGGTCATGGAAGCAATCTCGCGCTTGCCTACGGCTGCCACCGAATCCAGCAAGAGTTTTCGGTTCTGTTGCAACATATCTTTGGTCGACTGAGGAATCTTGATGACGTACGTACGCCCATTATCCGGCAGTGCTCCAAGCTGCACGTGGGGATTCAACTTCTGCAAATCCTCCAGGCATCCGTTGGTCAATTTGGCCAACGTTTGAAAGTGCATGACCTGATTTATTTGTAAGGTGTCGTACGGGGGTAATTGCTCGCGCGCGGTCTCCACCAGGTTGTGCTCGGCCGTATAGTTCATGGCGTAAATGATAGCGATAAACTGCGGCACGTACGCACGTGTTTCGCGCGGAAGAAAGGGATAGACTTCCCAAAATGATTTCTTGTAGCCCGACCTGCGGATGGCTTTGCGCACTGTGCCCGGCCCGGAATTGTAGGCGGCTAAGGCCATCTGCCAATCGCCAAACAGCGTGTGCAATTGCAGCAGGTACTTGCACGCTGCCTCGGTAGATTTTTCCGGATCCATACGGTCATCAGTGTAGCCATCGCTGCGCAAACCAAAATAGCGGCCTGTGCCGGACATGAATTGCCACAAGCCTACCGCCCGGGCGCGCGATACCGCCCGCGGGTTTAGTCCTGACTCAATAATCGACAGGTACTTCAACTCATCAGGCAACCCGTAGTGCGCCAGGTATCGCTCGAACAAGGGAAAATACAAGTCCTTCCTTCGTTGCACCATGCGGGTGTACTCGCGGTCGCGGATAGTGAAATAATTGATAAAGGCATGCACCTTGTCGTTGTAGGTGAGCGCGATTGTCTGCTCAATGCAGCCCAACCGGTCTTTCAGCAGCGCAGGGGTCTCATCGGCCGGTATGTAGTCGATATGGGCCGGCACCAACACAAACGGGATAGTGTCCAACAGGAGCACCTCACTGGCTGCCACGGCCAGCGAATCTTCCGGCAATGCCACCGAGTCCGGCTCGGTCTGAGCAACCGCAGCCACCGAGGCCGCCAACCACACCACACAAACACCTATCCGTCTCATCATCATGTGTTTTTTTGCTGCAAATTCAACGCCAAGTTAGCAAATTGTAAAAGTTCGCCTTCGCGGAACTCATCGGCCACAAGTTGCAACCCGATGGGAAGACCTTGTTCGTCCTGGCCACAGGGGACGGAAATGGCCGGTACACCCGCCACGTTGGCCTGCACCGAGAACAAATCGGCCAGGTACATTTCCACCGGGTTGTCGTGGTGCTTTCCCCGCAAGAAAGCTGTGGTGGGCGTGGTGGGCATCACCAGAAAATCATAGCAGGCCAACACGTCTTTTATCTGCTGACGGATCAACCTTCGTACTTTCTGGGCCTGCGCATAGAAGGCATCGTAGTAACTGGCGCTCAACACATACGTACCCAACAAGATCCTGCGTTGAACCTCTTTGCCAAACCCTTCCGCTCGTGACTTTTTATAGAGCGAGGCGAGGTCGTGCGTGGCGGGGCTGCGGTAGCCATAGCGCACGCCATCGTAGCGCGAAAGATTGCTGCTGGCCTCGGCCGTGGCCAAAATGTAGTACGTGGGCAGCACATACTCGTTCAACGGCAAATCTATGGGTTCAGCAACGTGGCCGATGGCCTCCCATGCCGTCAACTGACTTTTGATGGCCGCGCGGATGGCCGGTTGCACATTTTCACTTTCTAAACCCTCGCGCAAGTAGGCAATGCGGTAGGTTTTCGTGGCTGCCTGCAGTTGGTTGGAATAGGCCGGCACCGGTTGCCGCGACACCGTGCTGTCGAACTCATCCGCACCGGCCACTACCTCCAGCACGTGGGCCACATCACTTACGCTCTTCGAAAAAATGCCGATGCAGTCAAACGAGGAGGCATAGGCCACCAGGCCATAACGCGAAATGCGCGAATAGGTGGGCTTCAGGCCGACCACTCCGCAAAAAGCCGCAGGCTGGCGTACCGACCCGCCTGTATCGGAGCCGATGGACACGCGACACATATCGGCCATCACCGCTACGGCCGAGCCACCGGAAGAACCACCCGGCACGCGGGTTTCGTCTTGTGCATGTTTTACGGCACCAAACGCGGAATTCTCGTTGCTGGAGCCCATGGCGAATTCATCGCAGTTTTGCCGGCCGATGACAATCGCATCTTCGTCCAACAATCGCTGTACGGCCGTGCCGGTAAATTGCGAGACAAAACCATCCAGCATGTGGGAGCACGCCTGAAGCCGATGGCCTTCGTGGCAAAGCACATCTTTTAGGCCCACGACAAGCCCGGCCAGTTTGCCCGCTGTTCTGTTTTTGATTTTTTGATCGACTGCCTCTGCGCGCTGCATGGCTTCGGAGGCATACACCTCTACAAAGGCATTGAGGTGCTCTTTTTGCTGAATGGCTGATAGATGGAATGCCACCTGCTCAACGCAGGTGGTCTCGCCATGGAGTAGATCGTGTTGGAGTTCGCTGAAGTGAGCGTACTGTCTCAAAACACTTACTTGCCGTCTTCAATGCGGGCCTGCTTGCCGGCATCGTCCACTTCGGTTTTCACATCTTTTACCGCGTCTTTAAACTCGCGGATGCCCTTGCCCAAACCTTTGGCAAATTCCGGTATTTTTTTGGCCCCAAAAAGAATCAACACAAATATCCCGATCACCACCCACTCGCCCATGCCGGGCATGCCAAACAAAAGGATTGCGTTCATAATTGCTTTATTAAAGTGTGTAAAGATAGGCTTTCTTTGCGGAACCAAAAAATCGGGCTAACCCGCTGACAGGCAGTGCAGGGCGCCTAGTTTTTTAACCAACCCTGGGGGTCGAGCGGCTGACCGTTTTTGCGCACCTGGAAACGCAATTCTGAAATGCCTTCGCCATTCGTTTGCACAGTGCCGAGTTGCTGGGAGGTGGTCACCTGCTGCCCTTTTTTAACCAGTAGGTCTTTCAAGCCGGAATAGACGGTGAAGTACTCGCCATGGCGCAGGATGATGGTGGTAAAGAAGGGCGGTGGCAGGATGGCAATTTCGCGTACATCGCCCGCGAACACGGCATGTACCGCTTCGCCTCGTTTGGTTTGGATGACGACTCCCTCGCTCACCACATCAATGCCTTTCAGCACAGGATGTTTGTGCCGGCCAAATTTCTGCGACACAAAGCCCGAGGCGGGCCATGCGAATTGACTTTTGTTGCCCTCAAAGGAACTGGACGCGAGGGTTGAAGCGGTGGTATTGACCGCGGGGTTACTTGTTTTGTTGCGGCTGCGGGCGGCCTCGCGCTCACGGGCTTCGCGCTCGGCCCGGGCAATTTCCTCTTTGATGATGTCGCTGATGAGTTTGTCCAATTGTGCAATGGCCTTTTTGGTGTCTTCCAGATCGCGCCTGAGTTGTTTTTCCTCGCGTTCCAAACTGCGCACCACTCCGCGCTGTTTGTCTTTAAGTGCGGTAAGGTTCCGGTTCTCCGTTTCCTCCTCGTCCAGCAGTTTTTGCTGATCCTGTTTTTTGGCTTCGGTAATGGTTATTTGCTCACTCAAAATCTCCTGCACGCGCGTGATGGCCTCCGCCTGCACCTGTCGCGCTTTGCCGTATTGCTCCATGTATTTAAGACGCATCAGCAACTGATCAAACGAACTGGCTGAAAAAAGAAGCAGGAGTCTGTTGGTTTTGCCGCTGGCTTTCTGGGCTGCATACACCATTCGCGCATACTCGTCTTTCAGGTTCTTCAGATCCTTTTCCAGTGCTTCGATGATGGCCTGGTCTTCGCTGAGGTCGCGATCGAGGAGTTCGATCTCGCTCTTGATGGAAAGGATCAGCGTTTCCTGCTGGTTGATGCGCTGGTTGAGGGCAGTGAGTTCGCCCAGCGTATTTTTCTTTCTCTGAGTGGCCTCGGCCAGGATTTTTTCAGTTTCCCTGATCCGCTCCTGGTTGCGCTGCTTTTCGCGCTGCAGTTGGTTTTTGTTTTTCTGCGCGTGCGCATCTATCCCCGAAAGGGCCCATACACAAACGGCCAGAACGAAAAACCTACCTGCGTTCATAGCGCTTCGGTATGTTGAACGGGAATTTTAGTTCTTTGTCGCCCACGTCCGCCTTGCTGTACTCGAGTGTGATGGTGTTGTTGATGATGCCGGCTGCTGTTTTATAAAAGATGCTGATGGTGCCGTTGTACGGAAACAGCTTGTTGCCCACCGGCTGGAAGTTGGCATAGTCGATCTTGAGTTCGTTGTTGGTCGTAGACTCGCGCAATTGTACTTTTTCTATTTTCTTGGTGATGTTGTTGATTTCGTTGCGGATGGCCACCGACCCGCTTTGTTGATCCAACACTGCGGCCGTCTCACTTACCGTCAGTTGCTCCCCCTCCGTTTTGGGTACGATGCGGTTGCCGAGGAGGGCGGCTTCCAGCGTGGCATAGTCAATGGTGAAATTGAAACGCCGGCTCAATTCGGCATAGCTAAACACATAGTATTCTTTGTCCACGGTCGACACCACGGTGATGGAGTCTTTGTTAAGCAGGGCTTTTCCTCCCTGGATACCCGCCACGGAAAATGTCATCCAAATCACGCTGTCTTTGCGCACACGTATGTTAGCGCGCACATCGCGCTCGCGTTTGTCATCTTTGAAGGTAAGGCGCGCTTTGCCGTGCAAATAGCCGAAATCGATCTCCTGAATGTCCACATGAGGCGGGGGGGCCACCACGGGCACTGTCTTTTTGCTGCATGACTGAAACACCCCAACCACTGCGCCCACCAGGAGCCAGCGTACCACACGCGAACGGACAAAAGCCAACATCAGTTTATTTTTCGGTTTGCAATTTTTTTATCAAGATTTTCATCGCCACCCAGGCTTTTGGCTTTGCGCCATTGCTCCACGGCTTTGTCTTCTTCGCCTAGCTTAAAGAGAATGTCGCCATAGTGTTCGTGGTAGGTGGCGTTGGTTTCCGGGCTGCGCATCACCAACTCCATGGTCTTGCGCGCTTCTTTGTATTTGCCTGCCATGTACAGCACCCAGGCATAGGTATCCAAATAGGTGTTGTTGGTCGGGTTGCGCTTGACCAACAAAGCGGCCATTTTTTCGGCTTGATCCAACTTTTCCTGGCGCAGCGCCAGGTAGTAGCTGTAGTTATTTAGTACAAAGTCGTTTTCGGGGTTGGCCGCCAATACCTCCTCGTACGCTTTGTCGGACTTGGCGAATTCGCGGGTCGCGTTGTAGGCATCGCCCAGCAGTGCATTAATGTCTTGCAAAAAAACCTTGTTGTTGACCGATAACCGTTTGGCTTGCTCCAGCGCGTAGGTGGCCTCGCGGTATCGCTTCTTGATAAAATTGGCGTAGCCGTTGAAGTAGTACACGTTGCCCTGGTTAGGAAAAAGCTCCAATGCTTGTTCGCTGTGGGCCAGCAGGCTGTCCAGTTGGTTGGTCTGCAACTCAATGTACAGAAGGTTTTGCCAGGCTTCGTAGCTCGCGGCACCCAGACGGATGGCCTGGCGGTATTCTTCGCTGGCGTCCCTGGGTTGATTGGCTGTCATAAACACATCGCCACAGAGCAGATGCACTTCGGCCTGGCCCCCATGCGATTGGCGCAACTGCAAGGCCATGTCTTTCACAAAGGCCTCCAGCCCCACATCGTTTTTGCCCGCTTGCTTTTGCTGGTTCAGGAAGGCATGATAGGTTCCCAACATCAGCAGCTTACTGCCCACCTCCACGGAGGCATCGCTCATGAGTTTGGCTACCAGGTCGCGCGCTTTTGCTTCCTGGCCGCTGTCGCGGTAAAAGCCGGCCAGCAGCATGCGGGTGCTGCCCGCCTCGGGGTGTTTGTTCAAAAATGCTTCGGCATAACGGATGGCTTTGTCGGTTTGGCCTTGCCGCGAAAAAATCTCGGCCACCGCCAGTACGTTTCGCTCTTCCTCGGGGAAGTGCTCCAAAAACCGCGATGCTTCGCGCTCGGCCTCCTCGATGCGCTTCAGTTCGAGCAAGAGTTGGATTTTCTGGAAGGCAGCCGTTTCGGTGACGCCCAATGCCTGATCGGCACGGCCGTAGGTTTTGAGCGCCTCTTCTTTGCGATCACTCACGCGGTACAGCGCGGCCAGCTCAAACAAATATTCTTCAGTGCCCTTCACTTCGCGCAGCAATGTCTCCAGCGCGTTGGCGGCCTTATCAAACTGATTTAGTTGCGCATAAATATTGGAGGCCAGCAGGTAAAAGTATTTGTTGTTTTTGTCGAGTGCAATGGCGCGCTCCACACTGGCGGCAGCCCGCAGGTGGTCATCGGGCTTGCTGCTTTTGAAATAAATCTCCGCGATTTTAAAATTGACCGTTGCGTTGGCGGGGTTGAGTTCGTGCACGCGCTGAAAGTAGAGCAATGCCTTGGCATAATCGCCCAGAATGAAGAACTTCTCGCCTTCGGCAAAATAGTATTCCGCTTCTTGCAAGCGGGCCGCGGCCGAGACGGACTCCGCCTTTTTTTTGCGGTCTTTTTGTGCCGTGGCGGGCCAAACGGCCACGGTCAGCACCAACCCCATGCTCAAAAGAAAAGCTTTCACCACGCGTTCGCTCACTTGGACTAACTAGAAACCAACAAAAGTAACGAAAATATTGGCCGGGGTGTTGGCGGGTGCGTACTCAACAACTTGACACTATCATACCCTCACCCCAACAGACCAAGTGCGGTTGGCAGGTTATTGCTTCCCCTCTTCCGTGGAGAGGGGAGCAAAGACCGTGCTTCAGGCAGGCTTTTGCATGGGGTGAGGTTAACCTCAAGCCACCTCAAACGCCTCGGCCGAGGCGCGCTTCATGTATGACTCATAGTCAAAGGGCACGTCTCCACCGTCCAGCAGGCAACCCTCTGGAAGGGTCGGATAAATTTCCTCGTAGGTTTTCACCAGATTCATAAATACCCTCCGGTAGATGTGCGTGCGGTTGATTTGATCGGGGTGGGCCAGGCCGGCCGCACCCATCAACTCAACAAAACTTTCCACCGTGTTTTTATGATAGTTGGCCACGCGCACTTTTTTATCTTCTACCACCAGCCCTTTCATGAAGTAGGGATCCTGTGTGGCCACGCCCGTGGGGCAGGTGTTCTTATTGCACTCTAAGGCTTGTATGCAGCCGAGCGCCATCATCATGGCGCGGGCGGTATTGCATGTATCGGCACCCAGGGCCATGGCACGCACCATGTGAAAGCCGGTGAGTATCTTACCCGAGGCGATGAGTTTCATTTCATTCCGTATGCCAAAGCCACGCAACGTGTTGTCGGCAAAGGCCAAGGCATCCAGCAGCGGCATGCCCACAAAGTTGGTAAACTCGGGGGGAGCCGCTCCGGTTCCGCCTTCGCCTCCATCAATAGTGATAAAGTCGGGGTAGGTGTTCAACTGCACCATCGCTTTGCAAATAGAAAGGAACTCGCTCTTGCGGCCGATGCACAGCTTAAAGCCCACGGGTTTGCCTCCGCTCAACTGACGCAGCCGCTTCACAAACCGGATGAGTTCCAGCGGGGTGGAGAACGCGCTGTGAAAGGGAGGCGAGAAGACGGTGGTGCCCGGCTTCACCAACCGGATGGCCGCGATTTCAGGCGTGTTTTTTTTCCCGGGCAAAATGCCCCCGTGCCCCGGCTTAGCTCCCTGCGAAAGCTTGATTTCGATCATCTTCACGTTAGAGCGTGTGGCATTGGCTTTGAACGCCTCGTCCGAAAAGTTTCCATCCTCGGTACGGGCGCCAAAATAGCCCGTGCCGATTTGCCAAACCAGGTCACCACCTGGCTCCAAATGATAGGGGCTGATGCCGCCCTCGCCCGTGTTGTGGGCAAAGTGGCCGATCTGAGCTCCGGCATTAAGGGCCAGCACGGCATTTTTGCTGAGCGAGCCAAAACTCATGGCGGATACATTGAGCACGCTCATGTCATAGGGCTGTGTACATTCCTGGCCGCCAAACCGCACGCGCGGGTGGTGGTCCATTTTATGAAAGTCTTTGGGGGCGATGGAGTGTGTCATCCATTCATAGCCTTCGGCATACACGTCCAGTTGGGTGCCAAAGGGGATGGTGTCAATCTGTTTTTTAGCCCGTTGGTAGATGACGGAGCGTTCGTTGCGGTTAATGGGCGCGCCATCGGTGTCGCTCTCCACAAAATACTGCTGAATTTTGGGGCGCAGGTCTTCAAACACATAGCGCAGGCGGCCCAGCACCGGAAAGTTGATGCGGATGGATTGCCTGGTTTGCAGCATATCGGCCACCCCGATGTAAACAATCGGGCCGACCAGCACGAAAGCGAAGAGCGCCTTGGGCCAGAAGTACGCCCACACCAGGATTAAAGCCGTCACGGCAATGCTGCCGAAGATAAACATCTTTCTCATAGACAAGGGGGGATTAACCAAACCAAAGGTAACAGACTAAATAAGATTTTGAAATACAGACTATGTCAACCCAAATTGCCCCGAGCCCATTGCTGTTCCAGAAAAATGGCGTAGCTTCGATTGTTTAATCGATAACACAGTCGGCCCACATTGTTCAACAAAAAATACTGTTAACATGATTACCGCAGGCAAAACAGAAAAAATGCTCGCAGCGATAAAAGATTACAAGAAGAGATACCTGACTAAAACGATTGGAGATTTGGATGAGTCCGGCACCCGGATCATGATCAACACCTTTTTAACGTCCATCTTGGGGTACCAGGAGTTGGAGGAAATCAAGACGGAGTATATGATCAAGGGCACATACGCGGACTATATCGTCCAAATCGGTGGGAAGCGGCACTTTCTGGTCGAGGTTAAGGCTTTCTCGATTGATTTATCAGACAAGCACTTAAGACAAGCGGTGAATTATGGTGCCAATGAAGGAATCGACTGGGCGATATTGACCAACGGTCGCCAATTTCAGTTATACAAAATTGTTTTTGAGAAGCCCATTTCAGAGAAGCTGGTATTTGAATTGGATTTCACATCTCCTGAGTTCAACGCAAAAGAAGCCTTAGAAGACTTGGCCTATCTCCATCGCGATGCCGTGGTAAAAAAGAGCTTAAATGATTTATGGTCACGCCACTCCGCTCTTGATCCATTAAACATCGCAGGTCTACTGTTTGCCCCACAGGTGGTAGCCTTTTTGCGGAAAGAGTTGAAAAGCAAGTATGATTCGAAATTCGAAGAAGACGAAATAATTGAAACCCTGAATGAAATTGTCTGTACCGAAATCCCAGCGGAGAAACTGAAAATACCCCGCTTCAAGTCAAAGAAGAAAAAGGCGATCAAAAAAGACGAGGCTCAAGAATCAAGCAGCGAGTTGCCGGTACACGCACACGGAGAAATTTCAAAATAGATTAAGCCGCCTTCGCTTCCACAATACCCCGCGTTTTGTGGAGGCGAACATCAAAATGTTGTTGGATCAGGTGCTGCATAAATTGGTTCAGCCGGTTGGAGGCCAGAGCTGCGTGGGTATGCTGCGGCAAAAAAACCGTCAGGTGCAGCACACCCTGTACAAAAAGGGCCTGCCGGCAAAAAACACGGGTGGTCTCTTCAAAAAACCGGCTCCACTCACTCCTGTACTTCTCGCGGTGATCCTGGCCGTCCCACAGAAACTCCAACTGATTGCTGGCATACTTGTACCGATACACGCCCGCCAGCAGCAGATAAAACTCCTCCAGGGGAGCCGCGTCATCCAATGAATAGACGTGCAATTGCTCGCTTAGGGCATCGCGCAGACCCAGCGGATTGGTGGCGCGCTCATGGGCGAAGATGACGTGTTTGACAAGGCGGCCGAGCAGCAGCGGCTGCAGCTCCCGTTGGGCTTGCTCCAAAAGATAGTTTTTGTCGCGCGGAAAAAACTTGCGAACCACGGCCAAGGGGTTTGGCAAAGATAAAAACAATATCCGGTAGTAGCGAGGTGCCCATCATGGGGGATGTTTTTCAAATTGCCGCAGCCCCGTCACCCCAGCCCCTGCAAAAGGGACAGTCTCTGCCCCCCTCTCCATTGGAGAGGGGAACGATACGCACTAATAAAACTACGCGGCTTGAATGGGGCGAGGTTAAGCGTGTCAATTTGAGATGCACCCATCAAGGATCATACACCGTGGCAGGCGCGGATACCAGGCTGGTCGGGAATTTGATGCGGATGTTGGAGCGTACTTCAATGCGCACCGGATCCACACCCGGCACCGGTTTGGGAAAATGATACACGCGCAGTTCCACGGTTTCGAAAATCAGGTTTTCATTGCGGGCCCGCAGTGCGGCCGAGAAGCCCGGAAAGAAATGCTCGCGGGTAAGCAGCGGGGTGCCGGGCGTGCCCAAAAAAGCGATGTCCACCCGCGCCACAGGCGCCAGGTGAAAGCCCAACACCCGCCAAGGCGTATACATCACTACTTCATTGCGCCAAAAAAAACGCTTGTTGCCCGCCAGGCTGTCGGGGCGAAAACCCAGCAACCCGTTTTCTTCACGTACATCCAGCGGTCGTTTCACCCGCTGATTGAGCTGTTTGGTAAACCCCATGTTGCCTTGGTGTCGGAATTTATAGCGACCGGTTTCCCACAGGCGACTCAGGCGCGCAGCCGTCAATGACACCAATCCGTCTTCATTGGTTTGTTCGCCCGCATAGGTGGCATAGGAAGCGCCCAGCGTGAGGTAATGTCCTTTACGCGTGATAAAACTGTACGACACCTCGGTGCCCGCGTAGGGTCTGCGCCTGCCGAGTTCTTCTTCCCACCCGGCCGTAAAAGACGCTTTGTAGCCATAGGGTAAATCTTCCGTACGGCCAAAACCCAACACATAGCGCGTGCGAAAGAAATCCTGTTTGAAAAACGTGAGTTGCCCAAGGGCGGTCACGCGGCCGGCATATAGCAATTGGTCGCGGTTCAGCAGTTCGGGCGCTGGCCGGGTAGTAAACACTTCCTCAAAAAAACGAAAGGCGATAAACTTCCGGTTTCGGTTCTCCTTCAAGTCTGAGGGCAGCGTGCGAAAACCAAACGAATACCCTGCCCAATAGTCGTTGATGGTGTAAGCATAGCGCGCAAAAGCAGAGTCAGGTTTGGCAAACACATTCATCGAGTGGTTTTCACTCACCTCCACGCCTGCCGCCCACCGCGAGAAAGGATGAAACAGCGGTCGGCTCAGTCGGAGAAAGCGCGCATACTCATTCTCATTGCCCGCGCTGAAGCCATTGTCGATTTGGGTATAGCCCAACGTGGCATCGACAAAGGAGCCAAACAGGTTGATTTTGCGGTAGATCACCTCATGGCCTACGGCCGGGGTGCGCTCGCTGTCAAACACACCCGCATAGCGAAGTTGCTGACCCATGCCGCCCAGGTTGGCCTCTTGTATCCGGAACCGGTACTCCGTGGGACCTCGTGGGGTGGCGGACGCACCCAGGCTGAACACATCGCGGGTCACTACCTCCAAATCCACCGAATCGGGCGAACCCGCCACGGGCCGCACATAGATGCGCGAGTCCAGAATAAAATTCAAGTCGCGAAGGTAGCGCTCATTGTCCGCCACGCGGTAAGCATTGAGCGGCTTCCCTTCCTTGACAAACAGGTTGTTGCGAATGACCCACTCCTTGGTGTCGTTGTGCAGCCGGTTGGCGGCCTTGGTCACAAACGTGCGCAGTCGCCTGGCGGTATCAATCACCGAGCGTTCAAAGCCGATGCGATTGACAACGATTTTCCGGATGATCTTCCCCTGATACGGAAGAAAAGGGTCTTCGCTTTTGGTCTCTACCGGATTATCGGGCGGAGGCGTACGCCTGATACTCCCCATCAGTTTTTGGGCGGCTTTTTTTTGCTGTACCCGATCAATCAGGCGCGTGGTGTCTTTTTTCTCTTGGCTGAAAGAAGCCGTGAAAATCAAAAAACAGCAAACCAATAACCCGCTACGCACCTGTCAAAGATACCGAACAAACCGTTGCCCCGCGGATGCAAAGGACGAAAACAAAACGTACCCGCGGCCGGTTAGTTGGTGCCACCTTGCCCAACCCTTATCATGATATCGACCGACCGTTTTCAAAAGATTGAAGTAACATCGGCTCACGAACTGAGACAATGGCTGCTGAAAAACCATAGCCAACCGGAAAGCGTATGGTTGGTGACCTATAAAAAGCATACGGGCGCAAAATATGTTTCCACGGCCGAAGTGCTGGACGAACTGATTTGTTTTGGTTGGATCGATGGCATCCGGAGAAAAGGAGACGAGGCGCGCACCCTGCAACTGATCTCGCCTCGAAAAGTGGAGCATTGGGCCCAGAGCTATAAGGTTCGGGCGGCCCGGCTGATGCGGGAAGGCAAAATGCACGCGGCCGGAAAAGAGGCGATGGCACGATCGAAAAAACAGGGCTTGTGGAATTTTATGAACGATGTCGACAAGCTGCGGGTGCCAGCCGATCTGAAAAAGGCGTTAGCCCAAAAGCCGGCTGCGCGAGCATTTTTTGAGGCCCTAAATGATTCCAGCAAGCGATTTGTGCTACGATGGTTAAAGCTGGCCAAAACCGACAAAACACGCACCGCCCGTATCCAAAAACTGGTGATGCTCTCTGAACGGGGAGAAAAACTCAAAGGGAGTTGACGCGCCTGCCTGGCGATACATCCTTCTGGGTTTCGTGTTGTTCCGATCGGTTGTATCTTCCAGCCAAAAGCTCCGGTTATTTTTATGACGATTGATTTGCGCAGCGACACCGTTACCCGACCCACCCCTGCCATGATGCGGGCCATGATGCAGGCCTCCGTGGGCGATGATGTGTTTGGTGAAGACCCCACGGTAAATGCCCTTGAAGAAATGTGTGCTGCGCGCCTGGGCATGGATGCGGCCATCTTTTGCCCTAGTGGCACCATGACCAACCAAATCGGCATCAAAGTGCTCACGCAACCCTATGACGAGGTAATCTGCTACCAGGGCGCACACATTTACAAATACGAGGGCGGGGGGCTGGCCGGCAACAGCCAGGTGAGCGTGCGCCTGTTGCCGGGCAACCGCGGGCGGTTGTCCGTAGAGGACGTTGCGGCCAACATCAATGCCGATGACCAACACTACCCGCGCACCGCAGTGGTGGCCTTGGAAAACACCGTGGTGCGCGAGGCCGGCAGTTTCTATTCGCTGCGCGAGATAGCACCGATCAGCGCTTTCGCGCGATCCCAAAAGTTGGGGATGCACCTGGATGGCGCACGCCTGTTCAATGCGCTGGCCGTAACGGGCGACACGGCCAGTGACTACGGCCAATATTTTGACACGATTTCCATTTGCTTGTCCAAAGGGTTGGGCGCTCCGGTCGGTTCCGTGCTTGTCTGCAAAAAAGAATTTGCCAAGCCCGCGCGCAGGATGCGGAAAGTACTCGGTGGCGCCTGGCGCCAAGCCGGCTTTCTGGCGGCCGCTGGCATCTATGCACTGGGTCATCACGTGAAGCGTCTCCCCGAAGACCACCAGCGCGCCAAAAAACTGGCGGATTGCCTGCGTCAACAGCCGTATGTGGCCTCCGTGATGCCGGCCGACACCAACATTGTCATTTTTGAGTTGGTGCCCTCGGTAACGCCCGCGGCCTTTTTGGAAAAGATCCACGCACACGGCATTAAGGCGTTGGCCTTTAGTGCCTCCGAGATACGGTTGGTGACCCATTTGGATTTTGATGACGCCATGCTGCAAAAGGTGGTGGACGTTTTTAGTACTTTGCGTTTCTGACGTAAGCCCCTCATGGACAATCTGACTGATGCCGTTAACAACATGGGTGACGCGCTGGATGCTACGCCCCCCGCGGCCGAGCCATTGATGGCCTCTGACACGGTGACCACGGCCGAAGCGGAAGGAAGCCCGGTCGGATCAAAAAAGTGCCTCAACTGCGGGGCGGTGCTCACAGGGCCGTTTTGTGGGGCATGCGGACAAAAAGACCTGCCGCGCAGACAAACGCTGGGCGACCTGCTGGTGAACTTCCTGGGGTCGTTTACCAGCTTTGAATCGAAATTTTTCACCACGTTCCGATACCTGCTTTTGAACCCCGGGCGCATCGTAAAAGAATACAACGAAGGGAAGCGCGAGCGTTTCTATCATCCCGCGCGCATGTACGTGTTTCTCAGTTTCATTTATTTTCTGATTTTCTCGCTGACCTTTTCGTCAAAAGAGGCGGACTTTGTTAAGACAACCAGCGATAGCGTGGAAGTTGCCAAGGAGACTCCCGCGATCAACATCCAAACCACGGACCCCAGGAATAAAAACAAATTCAGCCCCAAAACACCCGCGCAGTACGATTCGCTGCAGGCCACCTTGCCCGAAGAAGAACGACACAACTGGATGGGCCGCTACATGACATATAAAGGAATGGAACTGAACGACAAGTTCAAAAATGATAACCGCGCCATCAACCAGGCATTCCTCGAAGTATTTTTGACCAACCTGCCCAAGATGGTTTTTCTGCTCATGCCCTTGTTTGCGCTGCTGCTGAAACTACTGTACATCCGCAAAGACTTTTTTTACTCCGAGCACCTGATCTTCACCGTGTTCTTCTACGACTTTTTATATTTGGTGGGATCGATCATGCTGCTGGTGAACCTGGTGGATTGGCTTGAATGGCTCGATCTGGTAGCCCTGGTGTGGCTGTTGATCTATTTGTACAAATCCATGCGCAAGGTGTATGGGCAGGGTCGGGCTAAAACGGTAATCAAATTCTTTATTCTGTCGTTTGCATTCTCTATCGTGTTAGTGATTGCCTTGGCCGGAGTTGCGCTCTATACCTTTACCCAGTTGTGATGTTCGGTACGCAACCGCCCTTGGCAGAGCGTATGCGCCCAGCGCGTTTGGAAGACCTGGCAGGACAAGAACACCTGGTAGGCCACCATGGAATCCTACGCAAAGCCATCGAAAGCGGCAACCTGCCTTCCATGATCTTGTGGGGTCCTCCCGGTGTGGGCAAAACCACCCTGGCCAACATCATCGCCAATGAAGTGAAGCGGCCCTTCCATGTGCTTAGCGCGGTCAGTGCGGGCGTCAAGGATGTGCGCGAAATCATTGACAAAGCCCGCCACAGCAGCCGTGCCATTTTGTTCATTGACGAAATCCACCGCTTCAACAAATCGCAGCAAGATGCATTGCTGGGGGCCGTGGAAAAGGGAACGATCACGTTGATTGGCGCCACCACCGAAAATCCTTCCTTTGAAGTCAATGCCGCCTTGCTCTCGCGTTGCCAGGTGTATACGCTTCGGCCGCTTTCGGAAGAAGACCTGATCGGATTGGTAGAAAAAGCGCTGACGGAAGATGCTGCCCTGAAACACCGCAGCATCCACCTTCGGGAACATCGCGCGTTGTTGTCGATCTCAGGTGGCGATGCCCGCAAGTTGCTGAACCTGGTAGACCTGATTGCCGAGGCGATCCCGGGCGAGGTGGTCATCACCGATGCCTTGACGATGAGCGTGGCCCAAAAGCACATTGCCCTCTACGACAAAAGCGGTGAACAACACTACGACATCATCTCAGCATTCATTAAATCCATTCGCGGCAGCGACCCCAACGCTGCGGTGTATTACCTGGCCCGTATGATCGAAGGAGGCGAGGACGTGAAGTTCATCGCGCGCAGGTTGGTGATTTTGGCGAGTGAAGATATTGGCAATGCCAACCCCACCGCGTTGGTGCTGGCGACCAGCGCATTTCAGGCCGTGACCCTGATTGGCCACCCCGAGGCGCGCATCATTTTGGCGCAATGCGCCATTTACCTGGCGTGCAGCGCCAAAAGCAATGCCAGCTATGTGGCGATTGGCAACGCCCTGGATGCCGTGCATCGAACCGGTGACCTGCCCGTGCCGCTGGCCATCCGCAACGCACCCACCAAACTGATGAAAGATCTCAACTACGGAAAGGGTTATCAATATGCCCACGACTTTGACAACCACTTTGCCTCCATGGAATTTTTGCCCGACTCGTTGGCAGGCACCGCCTTTTTCCAACCCGGACGCAACGCCCGTGAAGAAGAACAACGCCAATACCTGCGGGCGTTGTGGAAGGAAAAGTATGGCTATTGATCGCACGAATGTGCCACACCTCAAGGCGACAACGCGTATCTTGCACCTTCTTTCATGAGCCGACTACAATTTGAATACTCACCGTTGCTGGTGTTTTTGTGTGTGGCCCTCGGTGTGGGATATGCCTATGCGCTCTATACGGCCAAGCATCCCTGGGGCACCACCACGAACCGCCTGCTGTTCGGGCTGCGCGCAGTGCTGACCACCGTGCTGGCCTTCTTGCTGCTGGGCCCCACGCTGAAGTGGATACAGACCGAGACTGAACAGCCAACCCTTGTATTTTTGGTAGATAACTCATTGTCTGTAGCAGAAACTACCGACTCCCTCACAAGGGCCCGGTGGTGGACGGAACTAACGCGCGTGCAGCGACAACTGGAAGCCCGTGACCATACCATCGAAGTGGTGGGGCTAAATGGCTCCGATCCCCGATACGTTAACCAGACCTCCTCGGACTTAACCACCGCGATCCGGACACAACTGCAAAAATATGAGGGCAAAAACCTGGCGGGTTTTGTATTGGTTAGCGATGGCTTATACAATGAAGGCACCTCGCCTTTGTACATGCCCCTTCGCCAACCGGTTTATACAGTGGGCGTAGGCGATACCACCGAACGCACCGATGTGGCCATCCAGTCGTTGGTGTACAACAAGATCGCCTATCAGGGCAACCAATTTCCGCTGCGGGCAGAAGTGCGCCTATCGGGGCGGGTGGATGGTGACATTGTGGTGGCGCTTTCGCGCGATGGCAACGTACTGGCCCGCCAAACCCAACCGGTTGCTGGCAAATCGCTGCTGGTCTTTGATTTTGTAATGGATGCCCAGGCTACCGGCCTTCAGCGGGTGGACGTGGTGGCCACGGTGTTGCCTGCCGAGCGCAATACGCGCAACAACCGCGCCTCGGCCTTTGTGGACGTGGTGGAAGGAAAACGCAAAATAGTACTGGTTGCGCCTGCCCCCCACCCTGACATCAAAGCATTGCGCAGCGTACTGGACCAAAACCCAAACTACGAGTTGATCGTGCACATCCCCGGCATTTCGCCAACGGATGCCTCGCTGCTTACCCCGGGAGCCGTGCAACTGGCGATTTTTCACCAGCCGTTGGACCGCGAAGGAAAAACGGGCGCCCTGTTCTCTTCATTCGCCAAGTCCAACACGTCCATGCTGTTGCTACTGGGGCCGCGCAGTCGTTTGGACCAACTGCCTTCGTACGGCATGGGCTTGACGTTTACTAATGGAAACCCGTGGGAGCAGGTAACAGCCGTAGTCAATCCTGCCTTTCGCGACTTTGTCTTTGACGAAAAAACTCCCGGCACGTTTGCCTCCTTTCCTCCCGTGCAGGCGCCTTTTGGTAAATTTGGTTATCCCCCCAATGCGCAGGTGTTGTTGTACCAGCAAATCGGCAGCCTGGTAACAGACCGCCCACTGCTGCTCAGTTGGGAAGACGGGGCCCGCAAAATAGCCGCACTGACAGGCGAGGGCATGTGGCGCTGGCGCCTGCGCGAATATGCCGACCGCAATCAGACAACCGCTTTTGACGAGGTCTTCTCAAAATTGATTCAATACCTCAGTACCTCCGATGACAAGCGCAGGTTTCGAAGTTTCCCGCTCAAGAACGAGTTTACGTCCGCAGAGCCGGTGGTCTTTGAAAGCCAGGTGTACAATTCGTTGTTCGAGCCTATCTATGGCTTTACCGTGGCGTTGGAGATAACCAACGAAGCGGGCCAGCGCACTCCCTATACCTACGTCACTGGCCCGGGCAGTAGTCGCTACCGGATAGGCGATTTGAACGAAGGCATCTACCGGTACCGCGCCAGCACTGTGCTGGACGGCCAGCGCGAAGAAGTGACGGGTCAGTTCTTGGTCACACCGCAGACCGTGGAATCGCAAAACCTGACGGCCGACTTTGGCCTGCTTCGGAAACTATCCGCGGAAACGGGCGGTCGATTCTACCTGCCTTCCCAACTGGAGCAGTTATCGCACGATATGCTGCAGCAAAAGCCGCAGGCAATCCTGCGGGCCCGGGAGCAATTCGATCCGCTCATCAACGTAAAATTCCTGTTTGTCGTATTGGTGCTGCTGCTGGCAACAGAGTGGTTTCTTCGCAAATACCTGGGCGCGTACTGATCTGAAAAAAAAATCCCGCTGGCCTCTCGGCCAGCGGGCACCGCACCCCCACACCCAACTGATGTGTCTAGAAGCTGAGATTTTTTAGTCGTGCTTTCTCGCGGATGGCTTTCAGCATGGCAGCATCGAGCATGTTGTCTGCGGCCTCCGCAGGCGTGTGTTGTACGATGTACTCCTGCCGCTTTTTGTTCAGGTTCTGGATTTCGCGTTGGATGTTCGCACGCTCGGCCGCCTTTTGCTTGACATACGCCTTGCGCTGGTCGGTGGTCATATTCTTCATCTCGGCAGGCAATTGCTCGGGCTTGGCCTGGGCAATGACCGACTCATCTTCTTTGGCTGCGTCCACCAGATCCCATGACGAATTGCGGTAGGCGTGTGAACTCTTACTCACCGCACGTTCTACTTTGTTCGACTGGCCATAGCTGGCCGCGTTGCTATCCTGGATGGCCTGGGCTTCGCGCTTTTTCTCGCCCGACTCGCCATAGTACACATAGGTTTTGTTCAGTTCGTCATTCAGAGCGGCAATCCGGTCATCATACGGGGTAGGCACGTACACCGTTTTGCGATCTTGCTCGATACTCATGTAGTTGCCACCGGTGATGTCGGCCCCGTCTTTCCAGCTTCCGCGAATCCCCTCGTCAAAATTCCCGCAATGAATGGTGTTCACGACCACGTCCTTTTCTTTTGCCAAGGCGCAGGCGGCCCGGTAAGATACCGTTCCCTGGGTGAAGGGCTCATTTCCGGCAATAAAGATCATCTTCAAATCTGCTCGCGACTCGGACCAGTTCAATTGTTTTAATGACGTGCCGATCACCTGCCCGCAAAACTCATTTCCCCCGTTGGTGCGCAGCGCGAACAGTTTTTCGGAGATCAGGTCCAAGTCATCGGTGAGTGCGCTCACCATGCGGATGTATCCTTCGCTGGAGGGAAGGTTATCGTTTCCATATTCATATAACGCGATTTTGATGGATGGCTTTTGCCCATCGGCACATTTGGCGGCCGACAATTCGTTCACAATTTTCCAAAGTTGCGACTTGGCCTGGTCGATAAGGCCATCCATGCTATTGCTGGTGTCTAACAAAATGGCCAGCATGATGCGTTGTGGCTCTTTGGCATCGCGCGAAGGCGCAAAGGCGCTGTTGAGCATAAATACCAGGGCCAGCAGCAAAAGGCTTTTGCGAAAGGTTGTGTTTGCGGTTTTCATGATTTACGAGGTTTGTTTTTGGTAAAGTTTACGCCTGGCGCTGAAATCAGATACCGCTACTTAGTGAGGCGCAGCGCGGGCTGGGTGAAACGGCCGGCCGGATGAGCGAAGCCTCCATACCATCCGCAACGTTGAAAATCCCGTTTATTTTTATGTAGTATCTTGCCCGTCATCGGCTTTTGTCATCCATGAAAACCTCTCGCCTTATTCCGCTGATCCTTTGCCTGCTGGCGATTGGGTGGGCACGGGCACAAGACACCCGCGAGAAAGAATCGTACAAGCAGCTCAAAAGCCGCTCGTCTCAAAGCACCATTGAGCAACGGCTCAGCGAAGCACAACGGATGAAAGACAACAACCCCGCCCAGGCGCTCACCTTGCTGCAAGAGGCCGTGGGCATGAGCATTGCCCAACGCGATGGACGCAGCGAAGCCCGGTGTTATTTGTTGATCGGTGCCATCAATGAATCGATTGGCGAATGGAAGCTGGCCCTGGCCAACTTTGAAAGTGCCATGGCGTTGCTCGCAGAAACCTACCCCACATCGGCAGAATATGCGCAGGCAGTGGAGGGCAGCGGGCGAATACACTTTCGCGTGGGCGATTATGACCGCGCTTTGGCTTCATTTCAGCAGGCGCTAACCCTGGCCGGCACCCGCGAAAAACAAGCACAACTAACCGCGGACATCGCGGAGGCGTACCTGGCACAGGGAAACACGGAGCAAGCCGCGGCCACCCTGCAAACAATTTCTTCCAAAAAAACCCGTGGCGGAGATGATGTGCAGGCGCGCATTCAAAGCATCAACGCACGCATTTACGCGCGCAAAAACGAGACGGCCCGCGCCCAGGACTACTACCAATCATCCCAAAACACCTTGCGGTCAGCAGGTGCTGCTTCGCCCCAGGCCAGCGAGGCGGAAATCTCCGCCAAGGAAGAGATCTCCTCCACCCTGCGCGAGCAGAAAAAATACGAAGAAGACATTTCGTTGCGCAACCGCTCCATTGAATACAACCTGGAGTCCAACAACCTGGAGGAAGTGTCTCGCGACAAAATTCAATTGAGCCAAACATTGGCAGCCAAGGGTGAAAATACATTGGCCATCAAAGAGCTAACCGAAGCCGCGCTCATTGCCGACACCCTCGGCAACCCGGCCAAGCAAGCCGATGCCTTTTTGACCCTCGCCCAACTGTATATCCAAAACCAACGGACAAGCGAGGCGCTGGATGCCTATCGCAAATATAGTGAGGCGGTGCAACGCGCTGAAAAGCAGAACGTGCAGAAACTGGCTGAGCGGGCAGACCTGATCCGAATACAAAAGGACATTGAAGCGTTTACCAAGGAAGTGTCCATCGGCCAACGCGAAGAGTCGCTCGCACACGTTACGTTGCAGCGACAGCGGTTGATCATCTACGGCCTGCTGGCGTTGGTGGCGGTGTTGCTCGTCACATCTTACCTCATTTACAAAAACGTGTTGGCCAGCAAACGAGCCAACCAACAACTGGCCCTGAAATCGCTGCGCAGCCAGATGAACCCCCACTTTATCTTCAATGCGCTCAATTCGGTGAACCAGTTTATTTCGCAAAACGATGAGCGCACTGCCAACAAATTCCTGTCGGAGTTCTCCAGGCTGATGCGGCTGGTGCTCGACCACTCCCAACAAGATTTTGTGTCGCTGGCCAAGGAAGAAGAGTTGCTGGAGTTATACTTAAAGTTGGAGCATTACCGCTTTCGCGATAAATTTGATTATTCGTTTACGGTGGAAGAAGGCATCCAAAAAGAAACTACGGTCATCCCGCCCATGTTGATACAACCCTTTATTGAAAACGCAGTATGGCACGGCCTCCGGTATAAAGAAACGCGCGGCCACCTGCGCGTACACATGGGCCAGCAAAACGCGACCCTGGTGGTGACCGTGGCAGACGATGGCATTGGCCGCACGCGATCGGCCGAACTGAAAACCGAAAACCAGCGCAAGCACCAATCCACCGGCCTCCAAAATATCGAACATCGCCTGGCCATTATCAACGAATTGTACCGGGTAGACTTTTCAGTAGCCCTGGCCGACCTGCCTGCAGGCGGCACGGAAGTCACCCTCCGCATGCCCCTTCGCCTCAAAAGCCAACCATGAAGGCCGTAGTCATTGACGATGAAAAAGACAGCCGCGCCATCCTGGCAAACTATCTCCAAAAGTATTGCCCGGAGGTAACGCTTTGCGGCTTTGGCGAATCGGTGGCCACCGGCCTGGAGGCCATTCAAAAACACGACCCCGATATCGTGTTCTTAGACATTGAAATGCCCTATGGAAACGGATTTGATTTGTTGGAGAAGATCGAACACATACACTTCGAAACCGTTTTTGTGACGGCCTTTGATCACTACGCCATCCGTGCGCTGAACCAAAGCGCAGCCTACTATTTGTTAAAACCCATTGATATTGATGAACTGCAGCAAGCGGTAGAGAAAATCAAAGCCGAGCGGATGGGCGGCACGCAGGCGCCTCGTGCGCAGGTACTTGCCCACAACACCAGGGCCGGAGCCTCTCAAAAGATTATGCTGCCTACGCTCGAAGGGTTTGAAGTAGTCACCATCGAACATATCCTTTACTGCGAAGCCGTGGACAACTTTACGCGCTTTCACTTCGAAACCGAACCACCCCTGTTGATTTGCCGCACCCTGAAGTACTTTGAAGATGTGTTGGCCGACCACGGCTTTTTGCGGATTCACCGCTCGCATGTGATCAACCCGCGGTTTGTGGTGCGCTACACCAAGGGCAAAGGTGGCTATGTCACCATGAAAAACAACCAGGAACTGGAAGTCTCGCCTGCCAAAAAACAAGAACTGCTCGATCTTTTTGAACGGTAGCCCCCCGGGAGGGAGTTGGCGGTGAGCTCTCTACATTCGTTGGGACGCGGCTGGCCGGGGCGGGGTTCTCGAATAAGTAGGGCATGAATAACTCGTACACGCCTGTGCCAAAAGCAGCAGCAACACACAGCCCCAGGTTATCTTGTTCCGATTCATACCAGCGGATATAAAAACAATGTGATCAAAAGGTTTCCAAAGATGAGATGGACGGCCGAAAAATGAATAGCGGGTGCGTTCAACCAACGGAATGGCAAGACAAAAGGCATCAATTTCCGATGGGCGTGAACAGAATTCACCGGTATTTGGTTATTTAGAGCATTCGATACGTTTGCTTCCATGGTTGGCCATCGCTTTTCACAATACACACCCCGGCCCGAATCCGGGAAATCAGATTTCGAGCGACTGCTAACGATTTTTATGCAGTTGATCCTCATCACCTCGGGCAACGTAGGCGAAGCCCTGCAATGGCTCACCGAAGTGGACCGACAATACAAACTTACCACACCCGACTATGGCATGGGCGATTTCATTGAAGACCTGAAACGCAACGGGTATATTGCCGAGGGGGGGCCCGATGGCGAGTTTAAACTACAGGCGAAAAGCGAACAGAGCCTCCGCCAATCGGCTCTCGAAGAAATTTTCGGCAAACTGAAAAAAACCAAAGGGGGCGAACACCGCACCCCCCACAACGGACGGGGAGATGAACCCACCACCGACCGCAGGGACTATGAATTTGGCGACACGCTTGAAAGCATTGCCATGACCGACTCGCTGCGCAATGCGCAAATCAACCACGGCCTCGAAGACTTTCGCATGACCGAAGAAGACCTGGAAGTGGTGGAGCGCGAGTTCAAAACACAAACCTCTACCGTGTTGATGATCGACATTTCGCACAGCATGATTTTGTATGGCGAAGACCGCATCACGCCCGCCAAAAAGGTAGCGATGGCCCTGGCCGAACTCATCACCAAAAAATACCCCAAAGACACACTCGATGTTTTGGTTTTTGGCGATGATGCCTGGCAAATTGAAATCAAAGACTTGCCCTACCTGCAGGTAGGGCCCTACCACACCAACACGGTAGCCGGCCTGCAACTGGCTATGGACATTTTGCGCAAGCGTAAAAACGCCAACAAACAGGTGTTCATGATTACCGATGGCAAACCCACCTGCATTAAACAAGGCATCAAATACTACAAAAACAGTTTCGGGCTCGATCAGAAAATCCTGAACCAAACACTCAACTTGGCCAGCCAACTGCGCAAACTGAAAATTCCCGTTACTACGTTTATGATTGCGACTGACCCCTACCTGAAGGCTTTTGTGCGCGAGTTCACGAAGGCCAACAACGGCAATGCCTACTACAGCAGTTTGCAGGGACTGGGGAATCTCGTTTTTGAAGACTTCAAAAAAAACCGAACCAAAAACCTGTAGCGTGGTTGAAGGGAAGGGGCGGAAGACCAAACCTGGCGCCCCGCAACTGTCAATGGATCATCACATGAAGAGCAAAACACTTGGCGAATTGAAACGTGCCGGCTACACCTTTAAAACCATCAAGGATGAGTTGCGCGCAAACCTGATCGCGAAATTGAAAAAGCGCGAGAACGTATTTGACGGCATCTGGGGCTATGAAGAAACGGTGATCCCCGATCTGGAGCGCGCGATCCTGGCCGGGCACGACATCAACTTGCTGGGCTTGCGCGGCCAGGCCAAAACCCGTTTGGCAAGATTGATGGTGAACCTGTTGGATGAATACATTCCCGTTATCGAAGGCTCCGAGCTCAACGATGACCCGCTCCACCCCATCTCGCGCTATGGGCAAGAGGTGGTGGCCCGGAAAGGCGATGACACCCCTATTACCTGGCTGCCCCGCGAGGAGCGCTACACCGAAAAACTGGCCACCCCCGATGTGTCCATCGCGGATTTGATTGGCGATGTGGATCCGATCAAGGCAGCGGCTCTCAAACTTCCCTACTCCGATGAACGCGTCATCCACTTTGGTCTGATCCCCCGTTCGCACCGCGGCATTTTTGTGATCAACGAATTGCCCGACTTGCAGGCGCGCATCCAGGTAGCCCTGTTCAACATTTTGCAAGAGGGCGACATTCAAATACGTGGATTCAAACTGCGCCTGCCGCTGGACATCCAATTTGTCTTTACCGCCAACCCCGAAGACTATACCAATCGCGGCAGCATCGTCACCCCGCTCAAAGACCGCATCGACAGCCAGATCATCACCCACTACCCTAAGACGCTGGACATCGGCAAAAAAATCACACAGCAGGAAGCCCGCATCCGCGAAGTCCAGCAAAAGGCCATTCAATCCAACGAGATTGCCAAAGACCTCGTTGAACAAATCGCCTTTGAAGCGCGCAAGAGCGAATACGTGGACGCGAAGAGTGGCGTGTCCGCCCGCCTCACCATCTCGGCCTATGAAAACCTGGTGGCCGCGGCCGAGCGCAGAAGCCTCATCAACCAGGAAAAAACGACTGCCGTACGCATATCAGACTTTGTGGGTGTGGTGCCCTCCATTACCGGCAAGGTGGAACTTGTGTATGAAGGAGAGCAAGAGGGCCCCGGCATCGTAGCGCAAAACCTTTTGGGCAAGGCCCTGCGGGCGCAGTTTGTAAACTACTTCCCCGATCCGGACAAATTCCGCAAGCAGAAAGAAAAAAGCCCGTACAAAAAAATCACCGCCTGGTTTGGCGATGGCCATACGCTGGATATTCTTCACGACCTGCCCAATGCCGACTACGAAAAACGGCTCCTGTCGGTACCCGGACTGGCGGAGTTGATCAATGAATTTCACAAAGACCAGCCGCCAACCGTGAAATTGTTTTTGATGGAGTTTGCACTGCATGGCCTGGCTGAGTTCAGCCTGATCAGCAAACATACCCTCACCGCAGGACTGCAGTTCAAAGACCTGCTCAGCAGCATGTTTTCCATGCCCCAGCCAGGCGCGGACGAAGACGAGGACGAACCAGATGACGACCTTCCGAACGCACGGAGATAAACCCTGTATCATGGCACTGCCCAAAAAAATCCTGGCACGGCAACATCAAATCACGGAAGAATACCTCCGCGCAGTGGAGCAACATCTCAGCGATTTTTTGGAAGGCCGCGAAACACGGATTTTTGAAATCCGGGACTTTGCCGGGCAGTTGCACATCCACCCCACGCATTTGAGCAACACCATCAAACTCACCACGGGACATCACCCATGTTTTTATCTGGAAGAAAAACTAATCGCGGTAGCCAAAAAAAAGCTGGACGAAAACCAGCAAAGCATCCAGACCATAGCCGAGTCGCTCACCTTTGATCCCTCCAACTTCACCAAGTTTTTCAAGCGGTTTACCGGGCAAACGCCCAAGCAGTACCGCGAAGCGGCCTCTGCCCAGCGGCAGGCCGCAAAAACGGAAACAGTGACCATTTAATCTGAAACTGTCACCATTTTCAAGCGGCCCGCCTCGCTCAACTTTGCCTTGTTCTAAAAACAACGCAACGCATGAAAACAAAAATTGCAGTCGTAACGGGCGGCAGCCGCGGGCTGGGCCGCGACATGGCCATCAGCCTCGCACAAAAAGGGCAGCACATCATCATCACCTATCAATCCAAAAAAGCCGAGGCACAGGCGGTGGTGCGTGAAATCGAAAATCTAGGTCAAAAAGCAGAGGCACTACCGCTGGAAATGGCCGCCATTCATTCCTATCCGCAGTTTGTAGAAACCTTGTCTTCCGCCTTGCGGGAAAAGTTTCAGGCCGACCGGATCGACTACCTGGTAAACAATGCAGGCATGGGCGTGCACGCAGCCTTTGCCGACACCACAGAAGCGCAGTTTGATAGTCTGATGAACGTACACCTGAAAGGCGTTTTCTTTTTGAGCCAGCGCCTGTTGCCGCTCCTATGCGATGGCGGAGGCATCGTCAATATCTCTACCGGCTTGGCGCGCTTTTCTTTTCCGGGCTACGCAGCGTATGCCGCCATGAAGGGGGGAGTGGAAACGCTCACCCGCTATATGGCCAAAGAGTTGGGCGGTCGGCAAATACGGGTAAACACGGTGGCGCCCGGAGCTATCGAAACGGATTTTGGCGGAGGCGTGGTGCGCGATAATAAAGACGTCAACGCCCAGATCGCCTCGGTAACCGCCCTGGGCCGTGCGGGCAAAGCCGATGACATCGGCAGTGTGGTGGCCTTTTTGTGCTCGGAGGAGGCGCGATGGGTCAATGCCCAGCGCATCGAGGTCTCCGGGGGCATGATGCTGTAGCCCTCACCGTGGACAGGCACACGGTAAACACGCCTGGTAACTGACTACATTTTTTTCACCAAAAGCAACCTTTGGCCAAACTGCCACGTATACCCGTTTTACGTATTACTTTTTTAACGCTTTTTTAATTTTTGGCGCATGCGCTCAACACGCACAAACCGGAACACGTAAAAACAAGCATGAGGGGAGCAATTTGGATGGTGGTGGGACTCTGTGGCGTGGCTTCAATGGCCGTGGCCCAGTTGAAAAAGCAGTTTACGGTGGACAACCGGGACGACTGCCGCGCGGTGGAATTGGTGCTCAAATCCAAGACCGGCAATTGCTTTGTGCGCCCGAGCCAGCACTCGGAACTGCTCAACGTTTACAGCAATCAGGACCTGGAAGCCTACGGCCACTCCTTCAGCAACGAATTGGTGGATGGCACCTACCGCATCCAACTGGCCATGCAGCAAAAACAGGGCAAAGGCGTGGGCGAAAAGATTTCGTATCAGATGTTTGGCAGCAGCGAAACCCCGCTGGAAGAAAAGGTGTGGAAGGTGTACCTGACCGGAGAAAAGCCCTATGCCCTGAATTTTGACTATGGCATCGGCAGTGCTAATATCGACCTCTCGGGGTTGGCCGTACAAAAACTGAAGATTAACACCGGCAGTGCCGATGTGAGTGTCTCCTACAACTCGGGCATGCAAAACCAGGTGGAGATGGACACCTTTTTTGTCAAGGTGGATTTGGGCAGTTTACGCGCCCGCCAGATGAGCCTGGCCCGGTCTAAAGTGGTGATGCTGGATGTAGGCTTTGGAAACATGTATCTCGACTTCAGCGACAAGCCCATCGTGTACAACCGCGTGCGCGGAAGCGTGGGCGCGGGCAACCTGGTCATCCAACTGCCTTCTGAAGAGGTGCCCGTGTTGGTGAAAATCAACGACTCGTGGTTGTGCAGTATCCACCTTGGGCGCAGTCTCAAAAAGATTGGCGCCAATACCTATGCCAACGCTTCGTATTCAAAAAGCGCCCCGGAAGTTCTCACATTTGATCTGGACGTGAGCATGGGAAAGATTGTCTTCAAAGAGCGGAACTGACCCCGCCCGCCAAGTGCCCACATACCCCGCTCCCTCGCGTGCGCGCTGAGATGCTTTTAATAACCATTTCCGGATAGTTTCGTTGTACCAGTGGCTGCGTTTGTAATTCTTCCTTTACTTTTGCAACCAATTTAAAAAACACAAACCCCTTTACCTGTGGAGGCACTCATCGCTCGGGGCGTAACCAAACGGTACACCGCCCACACCGCGCTGGACCATGTGGATATTACCATCCCCGAAAAAACCATTTACGGATTGCTCGGGCCCAACGGGGCCGGTAAGACTACATTTATCCGGATCGTCAATCAAATCATCAACCGCGACAGTGGCGAGATCAACATCTTTGGCGAGCCGCTGCAAGAAAAACACGTGGGCCTAATCGGTTACCTGCCAGAAGAACGCGGCCTGTACAAGAAAATGAATGTGGGTGAGCAATTGCTCTACCTGGCCCAACTCAAGGGGCTGAGCCGCAAAGAGGCGCTGGACCGAAGCAAAAAGTGGCTGCAAAAGTTTGAAATAAGCGACTGGTGGAACAAGAAAGTGGAGGATCTTTCCAAGGGGATGGCGCAGAAGGTGCAGTTCATCAGCACCGTGCTGCACGAGCCACGCCTGATCATTTTGGATGAACCGTTCTCGGGTTTTGACCCCGTCAACGCCCAACTCATCACCGAAAAAATACTGGAGCTGAAAGAAAACGGCAGCACGATTATCTTTTCCACGCACCGCATGGAAACGGTGGAGTCGTTGTGCGATCACATCGCCATGATCAACAAATCAAAAAAAGTGCTGGAGGGCTCCAAAAAGGAGGTCAAAGACAGCTACCGCTCCAACACCTTTTTGGTGGAACACAAAGGTGCGCTAAACCTGAGCGGCACGGCCTTTCAAACGACCGGACAAAAGGCGTTGGGCGACAACTATTACGAAACGCTCATTTCGGCCAACGGCATTGGCTCGCCCAACCAACTGCTGAGCGAACTGGTGAGCCGTACGGAAGTGTACCGCTTCGAACAAAAGATCCCCACCATGGCCGAAATTTTCATCAGCTTGGTGAAAGGCGAAGGAGACGAAGCCCTGCGCAAACATTTACAAGAAGCCTAACCCCGACATTTGACTTATGAACAAGACCTGGTTGATCATACAGCGTGAATTTCTGATCCGCGTTCAGAAAAAATCATTTTTGATTGCCACCATTTTGGTGCCGTTGATTTTCCCCGCCATCATTGGTGTGTTTGGGTACATCGTGTACAAAGAAGAACAGAGTGCCAAACCCAAAATCGTATACGTGCTGGACGAAACGGGACGCTTTAACTTTGAAAGTTCGCAGCGCTTTACCGTAGTGAAAGAAGCCCCCCCGCTGGACAGTGCAAAAAAACGGTACCAGAAAACGGAAGACTTTGCACTGCTCTATATCCCCACCGGTGACGTGGAAAACCCTAAAGGAATTACCATCTACACCAAAGAGAACCAAAGCATGGAACGCATTGGTAGCATCCAAGGCATGATTTCGGATCAGGTGAAGGATTTCAAGATGGAAAAGTACAACGTGGAGAAAGAGGCGTTGAAAGACATCCGCTCCACCAGCGTGGATGTGAAGACGATCAACCTGACCGACACGGGTGAAGAAAAATCAAGCAACAGTGCCATTTTTTACGGATTGGGACTTACGTTGGGTGTGCTCATTTACATGTTTGTATTGGTGTATGGCATCCAAATCATGCAGGGCGTGATTGACGAGAAAACTTCGAAGATCGTGGAGGTCATCGTTTCCTCGGTCAAGCCGTTTCAACTGATGTTGGGCAAAATCATCGGCATCGCCTCGGTGGGTCTTTTGCAGTTTTTGATTTGGATCATCTTAATCACGACACTGAGTACAGCCATGTTATCCTATTTTGGCTTGAAGATGCCTCAAAAGCAAATGATGGAACAGGTAACCCAAAATGCCGATGAAGAGGTAAAAGAAGCGATAGAGAAACAAGGAACGGGCAAAGCGCAGGAATTTCTGAACAACATGGGCGAAATTCCTTTCGGCAAGATTGCGTTTGTGTTTGTGTTTTATTTTTTGGGTGGCTACCTGATGTACGGAGCGTTGTTTGCGGCCGTGGGCTCCGCGGTGGAGTCGCTTCAAGAGTCACAGCAGTTTCAGTTTCCCGTTACCATGCCATTGCTCATTGGCTACCTGGGGCTTTTCACGTTTGTCTTGCGCGACCCGAACGGCCCCGTCAGTTTTTGGCTATCGATCATCCCCTTTACCTCGCCCGTAGCCATGGTTGGCCGCATTGCCTTTGATGTGCCCACGTGGGAGTTGGTGCTCTCGATGGTGCTGCTGATCGCGGGCTTTATCTTCACCACCTGGCTGGCAGGCCGCATCTACCGCGTAGGTATTTTGATGACTGGCACCAAGGTGAATTATAAGGTGCTGGCCAAGTGGTTTATGCAGAAGGGGTAGCGGCAACCGACCGACACACCAAAACGTCCTCCCCAAACGAGGACGTTTTTTATTTTTGTCCTCGCCCCTGTGGGCGCTTACCCGTACCTTTCGCTCATGGCCAAATCAAAATTGCTGCCGTCCATGGAATTCTATCAGGACAATGCCAACCTGAAATGGATCATCCTGGGCGTGTCCATCATCATCAGCGTAGGGTCCATCTATTACACCAACCGGCTGGTCGATCAATTGAAAGGACGCGAGCGCAACCAGGTACGCCTGTATGCCAAGGCATTGGAATACACGGCCAACGACCTGGACAATAATTTTCTGTTCATCACCGAAGAGATCATCAACAAAAACAATTCCGTGCCGACCATCCTGGTGGGCACCGATGGCAACATCATCTACTACAACAACATCGACCTGGACAAAAACTGGAGTGAGGCACGGCAAAAAAACGTGCTGGAAGAGGAACTGCGCGAAATGAAGCTGGCCTACCCGCCCATTGATATTCTGCTGCGCGATGACTCTACAGGCGAGGTGTTTGGTACTCAAAAAGTATATTACCATAACTCCTACCTTTTGTCGCAGCTCACGGTGTTTCCGTACATCCAGATTTTTGTGGTAGCCATCTTTGCCTTTATCTCCTACCTGGCCTTCAACTATTCGCGCACGGCCGAACAAAACCGCGTGTGGGTTGGGCTCACCAAAGAAACAGCCCACCAGTTGGGCACACCCCTCTCTTCGCTCATGGCGTGGATCGAGGTGCTGCGCGATGACCCCGACATCAAAAACAAAGGCATCGTAGACGAACTGGACAAAGACATCAAAAAGTTGCGCGTGGTCACCGAGCGCTTCTCCAGCATCGGCTCTACCCCCACGCTCAAAAACGAAAACGTATTGCAGTTGGTCAACAACGTGGTCGGCTATCTGCAACCGCGCGTCTCGTCCAAAGTGGTGTTCGAAGTGTATGCCTTGTCCGAGAGCATTTCGGCCAAAGTGCACGCGCCCCTGTTGGAATGGGTGATTGAAAACCTGTGCAAAAATGCGGTGGACGCCATGGGCAGCACGGGCACCATTGCCATCAAAATCCTGCGCGGCAGTGATAACAAAGTGTTTATCGACATCTCCGACACGGGCAAAGGCATTCCCAAAGCAAACATCACCAGCGTCTTCCGGCCCGGCTTTACGACCAAAAAAAGAGGTTGGGGCCTCGGCCTTACCCTGGCCAAGCGCATTGTGGAAATGTACCACCGGGGCAGAATCTTTGTGAAGGCCTCCGAAGAAAACAAGGGCACCACCTTCCGCATTGAATTGATGAGCGCGTAGCGCCTTCACACCCAGCCTGTTGACACGCGGCCGGCAGGGCGGTTATTTTCCAAATGGCACCCTTGCAAAGAGGCGATAAAAGCCTACTTTTGCGGTCGGATTTTTCAGGGGCATTTCCCCAATTCCTCACTCAACTGTAACCACCTTAAAATCAACATACTGCATGGCTAACTATGGCAAAATAACGCAGGTAATCGGTCCCGTTGTAGACGTTGCCTTTGACGAACCCGGATCCAAATTGCCCAACATCCTCGACTCGCTGGAAGTAACCAAGGCCGATGGCACCCGTGTGGTGTTGGAGTGCCAGCAGCATTTGGGCGAAGACCGCGTGCGCACCATTGCCATGGACGCCACCGAGGGGCTTGTGCGCGGCATGAAGGTAACCGACACCGGAACGCCCATCGCCATGCCCATAGGCGATGACATCAAAGGACGCCTCTTCAATGTGGTGGGCGAGGCCATTGACGGCATCGCACAGCCGAAAAGCGGCAAGTCATTGCCCATTCACCGCGCGGCCCCCGCGTATGAAAACTTATCTACCTCCACCGAGGTGCTGTACACGGGCATCAAAGTGATTGATTTGATCGAACCCTATGCCAAGGGTGGTAAAATCGGATTGTTTGGCGGTGCAGGGGTAGGAAAAACCGTATTGATCCAGGAACTGATCAACAACATCGCCAAAGCGTACTCCGGCCTCTCCGTATTTGCGGGCGTGGGTGAGCGTACGCGCGAAGGAAACGACCTGCTGCGTGAGATGATCGAGGCGGGCATCGTTAACTATGGCGAAGAATTTTTGCATTCCCTCCATGAAGGCGGCTGGGACCTGTCGAAAGTCGACAGCGAAAAGCTGAAAGACTCGAAGGCCACCTTTGTGTTTGGTCAGATGAACGAACCGCCCGGTGCCCGTGCCCGCGTGGCATTGTCCGGATTGACCGTAGCCGAGTACTTCCGCGATGGCGATGGCACCGGCAAAGGCCGCGACATCCTCTTCTTCATCGATAACATCTTCCGCTTCACCCAGGCTGGTTCGGAAGTATCGGCTCTGTTGGGTCGCATGCCTTCAGCCGTGGGTTACCAACCTACGCTGGCCACCGAAATGGGTGCCATGCAGGAGCGCATCACGTCCACGAAAAACGGTTCCATTACTTCGGTGCAGGCCGTATATGTACCGGCCGATGACTTGACCGACCCGGCACCGGCCACCACATTTGCCCACTTGGATGCCACCACGGTATTGAGCCGTAAGATTGCCGAATTGGGTATCTACCCGGCCGTGGATCCGCTCGACTCCACTTCACGCATTTTGCGTGCTGACATTGTGGGCGAAGAACACTACAACACCGCCCAACGCGTGAAAAACATTTTGCAGCGCTACAAAGAACTGCAAGACATCATCGCCATTTTGGGAATGGATGAACTGAGCGATGAAGACAAACAGGTGGTGCACCGCGCCAGACGCGTGCAGCGCTTCTTGTCGCAGCCGTTCCACGTGGCGGAAGCCTTCACCGGTTTGAAAGGCGAATTGGTGGACATCAAAGACACCATCAAAGGCTTTAACATGATCATGGATGGCGAACTCGATCACCTGCCCGAGGGGGCCTTCAACCTGGTGGGTAACATCGACCAAGCCATTGCCAAGGGTGAAAAAATGATGGCGGAAGCGAAATAATGTATTGATGGGTTGATTTGAGAATTTGAAGATGCATCCTTGAATCTTCAAATTCTCAAATCAACCCATCTCCAAATCGATTCATCTTCAAATCCTCAAATCAGTCCATCTTCAAATTGACTTTTATGCATTTAGAGATTATTACCCCGGAGAAAAAGGTTTTTGAGGGCGAAGTGTTATCGGCTACGTTCCCGGGCACGGATGGCAGCTTTCAAATCCTGAACCACCACGCACCGTTGGTGAGCTTGCTCAAACACGGGGCAGTGGAATACAAAAGCAAAGAGGCCAGCGCTCACTTGGTAATTACCGGTGGTGTCGTGGAAGTGCTGAACGACAAGGTAATATTGCTGGCGGACGGGATTGCATAACGCAGGCTGCGAAGCGCAAGCAAAAAAAAAGGCTAGCCCGCGGGCTGGCCTTTTTTGTTAACAGCGGAAAGGCGCGGCCCTACATTCACGAGTTCTGTCTACTTTTGCACACCGACACGTGCTCATGCGCCTCAAGGCCCTTGTAATTGATGATGAACGCCCCGACCGTGAGTTGATCAAATCACTGTTGAGCACCTATTGCCCGTCTGTAGAGGTGGTAGCCGAAGCCGAATCGGTGGCGCAAGGACAAGCGTGCATTGCCAAACACAAACCCGAAGTGGTTTTTCTTGACATCGAAATGCCAACCCAAAATGGTTTTGATTTGTTCAAGGTGCTGCCCGACCGCAACTTCCTCACCGTAATGACCACCGGGTATGATCAATACGGTATCAAAGCCTTGAAAGCCGGTGCGTTTGACTATCTGTTAAAACCCATTGATGTAGACGAGCTGGTGGAAACCGAACAAAAGCTCCTCAAGGCCGTGGCCATGCGCGGCCCGGAGCGCACGGTCAGCATCTACCATCAGGGCGAACAACACTTGATCAAGCTGCGCGAGATCGTATTGGTACAGGCACAAGGAAGCTACTGCTTGATTCAATTGGTATCGGGCAGTCCTCTGCTTGTGGCCAAAAATATGGCGCACTTGCTCGAGGCGTTCAGCTATCCAAAACTGCAGCGCGTCCATCGGTCGTTTGCCATCAATACCGATCACGTGAAATCCTTTAAGCCCGATGGCAACGAGGCGCGCGTCACCCTGTCGGGCAATCACCAAGCCCCCGTGAGCCGCACGCACAAGGCCCGGGTAAAGCAATGGCTGCTGTGACTCCCCGCGCGCTCGTTTGGATCGGTTTTTTGTGCAGTGCGCTGTGGGCCCAGGCCCAGTCGTTTCCGATGGTGCAATACGCCACGCGCGAAGGACTTGGCAACTCGATCGTGTACCGCGTTTACCAAGACAAGAAAGGGCTGTTGTGGCTTTCCACCGACAATGGCCTGACGCGGTTTGATGGCCAACATTTCAAAAACTTTACAGCACGCGATGGATTGCGGGCCAGCTACATTTTTGGGTTGACGGAAAACGATACCAGCATGCTGATATCCACGTTTGGTGGCGGCATTCAGTTTTTGAAGGGTGCGCAGATTGACTCCGTGGCCACCATCGCTCCGGAAGTCGCCTATCCCATCAGCGTACTCCATCATAATAACGCCCTCTGGATCATCGACCGGAAGTTGGCGCTTTTTCGCAGCACCGTGCGCGGCACCCAGCGGCTCAGTGGTACTACATATGCCACCGCCAAAAACGTAAACACCATCAGAGTATCGAGTTTGGGGCTGACGGCCTGTTCCTATGGCTTGTTTGTATACGACACCGCGCGCCAACAACTGCGCGAAGTTGACATTGACTGGGGCAACCCGCCTAATGTGTATGTGCAGTGGTTTGTCGAACTGCCTGGGCAAAAAATGCTGGTCAGCGCAAACAGCCTTTTTGTGGTAGACCTGATCACGCGCAAAGCCACCAATATTTTAGATGGCCATTTTAGATACGGCTCGCGCAACCTGCTCGCTTGCCGCGATGGAAGTTTTCTGGCAGCTGAAAACACGGGTGTTCTTTGGCGGTTTAGCCAGGACTTCACACGTCAGGAGAAGATTCTCGAAGGCGTGGTCATCAACGACCTGTACCAGGACACCGAAGGTGGCATTTGGCTGGGCACGCATGGACAAGGCCTGTGGCATTTGCCCACGATGCACGCGCGGCATTTCCCCATCAGCGGACTGCTGTCGCCCGCCATTGCATTTAGCCGTACCGATGGTTGTGCCGTGGTCACCAGCCTGAACAAACCGATGCTGTTGGTGGATTCCGCCCGTGTGCGGCTGGCCGGCCAGGCGCGCGTGCCGGCTGCGGTGCAACCCGGTATTGTTGCCTTCACCGAAACGGCCAACGGCCAAATCAACCTCGCCACGCTGCACGGGTTGGTACGCATGCGCGGAAACCGGGCCGACAGTCTCTCGTTTGGCTTTCCGCAAACCACCTTGTTGAGCAATGCAGACGGCTCGCTGTGGTCGGGGGGGCGAACGGGACTATATCACATCAATCCCCCATTGACCGCCTATACACCTTGGCGTTTTTTCAACAATAAGATTGTGCGGGCGCTGACGCGCGATGATGCCAACACGGTGTGGGCGGGCACCAGCGAGGGCCTGTTTCCGGTGCCGCAGACATCCGAAGCAATACCCACCACTTCCTTCTTTAAGGGCCAGGACATCACGGCACTGTTTTTTGACTCCGCACGGCACGTCATTTGGGTGGGCACGCACAATGGTCTCTTCCAACTGAGTGCTGCGCACACCGTTACGGAAAAGTACCCGAATGTGCGCGTGCACGCCATCACTTCCGATCTGCGCAACCATATCTGGATCGCCACCTCACAAGGTGAAGTCTACTACGATGGCCAGCGCCTGGAACTCTTCACGGAAAAGGAGGGCATCCCAAGCGAGCTGCTGAGCCATGCCTATGACCCCGACCGCGACTTGCTATACATGCTTTCGCCTACGGGCATAAGCCTTTTGCACGTGGAGCGATTCGTGGCCGACCGCACGCCCGCAGAACCTGTCTTGGTGGTGACGGATCAGACCGTTGATGGCCAACGCGCCAAAGACATCAGTGCCCTGCAACAACTGCCCGCGCACACGCAAGCCATCACATTGTCGCTGGCAAGCTCCTACTTACAAAATACCGCCCATTGGAATCTCTACTACCGCATCAACGAGCAAGCATGGGTGAATGCCGGCAAAACACGCGAGTTGCGTTTTTTCGAATTGCCCCCGGGCACGGGCCGCATCGAAATAAAATTGCGCGATGACATCAACGCACGCGAATCGACCGTGTTGGCCTTGCCGTACGCCATTGGGGTTCCTTTTTTTCGAAAGCCTTTTTTTATATGGTCGGTGGCGCTGGCGGCCGTGTTGGCAGGGGTTGGCTTAACGGTGGTGTCGATGCGGGCCGTGGCCGCGCGTAAACAGCGCAAGCTGCTCGCGCAGCAACGAAGGATCGAGTTGGAACAAAAAGTACTTCGCAACATGCTCAACCCCCATTTTTTAAACAATGCCGTTAACTCGATCCAAGTTTTCGTGACGCGCAACGACCAACGAAAAACATTGGGCTACCTGGCCAAGTTTGCCCGCCTCATGCGCGTGAACATCGAACTGCTGGAGAAAAGCATGATCACGCTGGAAAAAGAACTTCAAAACATCGAATTGTATCTCGCCTTTGAGCAACTGCGATTTGACGGGAAACTGGAGTATGAGATCCGCGTGTCCCCCGACATCGCGGCTGCGCAAATTACCGTACCCTCGCTCGTATTGCAGCCCTTTGTCGAAAACGCCATCTGGCACGGTATCCTGCCCCACGAAAAAGGTGGCAAAGTAACCGTGTTGGTGCACCGCGAGCACAACGTGCTGCTGCTGGAAATTGATGACGATGGCATTGGCCTGGAGGCTGCACGCGCACGGCCCAAACCCAACCCCGACAAAGTATCCAAGGGTATGTCATTGATACGCGAACGGTTCGATTTGCTTAACCAACAGCAGTCCGGCTATTTCTTTTCCATCGAAGACAAACGGACAAAAGACGCGAACCAGCAGGGAACGCGCGTTTCGCTTCGCTTGCCCATTGCCTAGCGCGGCAAGCCGCTACCCATCTTTGCTTCGGTTTGTCCTTCACAAAGTAAATCGCGTCACCCACAAAGTAGGCGGTTACACCACTAATGGTGCGAGTACTTTTGTTACAAACAACCTGATCGCTATGAAATACTTCTTCTCCATGCTGCTGCTCGGCATGTCGTTCACGCTTTTTGTTTCCTGTGGAGGCGGAGATGATGCTCCCGCACCCGCGCCCACGCTAAGCGCTCCTGTGGTCACAGGAGTATTCCAGCCCGAAGGCGAATTGGAGGTGACCTTTACCGCCACAGGTACCTTTCAAACGGGCAACGTCTTTACCGCCCAACTGAGCGATGGCAGCGGAAGTTTTGCTTCCCCCACGTCCATCGGCACGCTCAACGGTACCACCTCGGGCACCATCGAAGCCACCTTGCCCGCGAGCGTGGCCAACGGCAGCGGCTATCGCATCCGCGTGGTGGCCAGCGCCCCGGCCACCCTCAGCCCCGACAATGGTTCCAACCTCTCGATCGCAAAGCCTACTATCGCCATCACGTCCGTGCAGTCCGCCTCCACGGGCTATGTCCCGGGTCGCGGTATATCCATCAACACCACCCTAACCGGTACGTTTGCAGCTTGCAACATCTTTACGCTCCAACTCAGCAATTCTGCGGGTGAGTTCACCTCACCGGTTTCGTTGCTGGCCACCAGCTCTGGCACCTCTTTGGGGGCCACGGTGCAAGCGTCTTTGCCGGCAAACGTGGGCGAAGGCACTGGTTTCCGGCTGCGGTGGGTATCAAGTTGCCCCGTGGTCATGGGCAGCCCGTCCAACGCATTCACCATCAACATCCCCTCGCTGGGTTCTCCTGTCGTCACGGGCAACTTGACGGCCGGGGGTTCCATCACTGTTCAGGTTGGTTTGGCAAACGGGCCATGGAACCCGGATAACATGGCCACGGTGCAGCTCAGCAACGCCTCGGGCAGTTTCGCCAGCCCACGAACGATCCTGACATTGCCCGCTACGCTGGGCACTAGCGGAAATGCTGTGTACAGCAACATCCTATTGCCCACCGACCTTCCCGCGGGCACCGACTATCGTATCCGATTTGTGACCAACAACCCGCAGGTGATTAGTCAAACATCTGGACCGTTGAGCATTGGGGCACTTCCCACCCTGACCATTGAACCAGGAGTACCTGCCTTCACCAAGATTTACTCCGGCACATTCATTGCCTATTTCTACACGATAAAAGTAACCCGTACGGGCACATTCAATTCCAATGCCGGGTTCTCTTGCCAAACGTCATTCAACAACAGCACCTTTGGCAACTCGGAATTTTTCTTTGGCGGATTTACCGCCACCAACCTGACGGAGCTTCAGAATAATGGATTTACGTTTGTGCAATTGCAGTCGACCAACTGGGGCACCGGAAACCGCAGGCTGCGCATCGTCACGATAAACCACGGCAACGTAACGAGCAATGAATTGCAGATGCCGGTATTCCAAACAGGCATCACGTCAGTAGCTGCCACCATTGAAGGCAACGCAAACAATTTTGGCACGAACAATTTTGTTGCCGGCAGCCCTTCGGCCGTGTATGTCAACAACCAGATGGTAGGCATTGGTGGCAACAATGCCACCACTCTATTTGGTGCCGCTGCCTTGCGGATGGATGTCATTTTGAATCTTACCGGAGAAAACGTAGTGATCGGTTCACAGACTGCACGCGTGGTGGTTCAGTTGCTCACCAGTACCGGTACGATTGCCGTGTACAACAACAGCAGCGTTACGTTGAGCGTGAGCGGTACGCCCACCGGCTATACGGTGACGGGCGCAGGGCCTTTTACGCTCACCCGCACATCGGGCACGGCTGGCAATACAACTATTTCAGTGCAAAACATATCGGCTGTTTTCAGGATGCAGTAGAACCGCAGTCTTTCGCCAACAGCGAAAACCCGACCCGCGAGGTCGGGTTTTTTTATGCCTGTAAACTATTTTGGGGCGCGCTGATCAACTGCTCTGCGCAACGTCATTTGGAAAGTAAACCGCGTTGTCTGCAAAGTAGGCGGTTACACCGCTGATGGTGCGAGTACTTTTGTTACAAACAACCTGATCGCTATGAAATACTTCTTCTCCATGCTGCTGCTCGGCATGTCGTTCACGCTTTTTGTTTCCTGCGGAGGCAGTGATGATGCTCCCGAACCGGCTCCCACGTTGGGAGTACCTTCCATCACCGGTCTGTTTCAGCCGGAAGGCGAAGTGGATGTGACCTTCACCGCCACGGGCACATTCCAAACCGGCAATGTTTTCACGGCCCAGTTGAGCGATGGCAGCGGAAGCTTTGCTTCGCCCACACCCATCGGTACACTAAATGGAACAACTGCGGGTACCATCGAAGCAAGCCTTCCGGCCAGCGTGGCCAACGGCATCGGCTATCGCATCCGCGTGGCCGCCAGCGCCCCGGCCACCCTCAGCCCCGACAATGGCAGTAACTTGTCGATTGCCGCACCTACCATCGCCATTACCAATGTCACCGGAGCGTTCAACCGAGGGGGTACGATTACCCTCAGCAACACGCTCACGGGCACGTTTGCCGGATGCAACAGCTTCACCCTTCAGCTCAGCAATGCCGCGGGCGAGTTCACCTCACCTGTTTCGCTGGGCACCAACAATGGAACCACCTTGAACGCCACCCAGCAAGCGGTGTTGCCCCTCACTGCAACGGCCGGAGCAGGCTACAAACTGCGATGGGTATCCAGTTGCCCGGTGGTCACGGGCACTCCTTCGGCCGCCTTCGAAATCAAAGTGCAAACGTTGGGCGTGCCCACCATCACCGGCAATCTTGTGGTGGGCGGTGGTGTCTCTTTACAACTGCCCTACTCCAACGGTCCCTGGGTGTCTCCCAACACCACCACCATCCAACTGAGCGATGCCACCGGCAGCTTCGCCAACCCGGTGGTGCTAACCTCCCTGCCTACCACCCTTGGCACTACCGGGGTTCAACCCTTCAACGGTACTATCCCGACTGTTCCCGCAGGTGCGGGATACCGGATTCGCGCAGTTACCACCAATCCCCAAACCACGGGCGAGAGCTCGGCCAGCTTTGCCATTGGCCCCCTGCCTACGCTAACGTTGGCTCCCGGCACACCTACGTTCACAAAGCTCTATTCGGGTTTTGGGCCGTTGTTTGCCACCGTCTACACCCTGCGTGTGTCGCGCACGGGCACCATCAACGCAGGCTCTACGTTCAGGCTGCAACGCATTAACGCCACCACCGGGGTGATCACCGAGGTGCTGCTTGCCTCCAGCCAGGCCAATGAACTCATCAACACCGGCTCCACTAACGTGTTTGTTACGTTGACCAACACCGGCACTACGGCTTTTCGGTTTCGCATGCTTGTCACGGGGCATGCTATCGTTAGCAACGAACTGCAGATGAATGCGACCCAAACCGAGCTTAGTACCCTCGGGGCTACCATCGATGCGCAGGCCATCAGTTTTGGCATCACCCAGAGTGTATTGTTCAGCAACTCGCCCACGACCATCAACAACCAGGAGATGCTGCTGCTGGCCGATGCACCGACCACCGTGTTTGGCGCAGCCACCGTGCGTATGTTTATCGGGCTGCCGCTGGTGAATGAAAACGTACCCACCGGCACGGTTACCGGGCGGTTGATCGTTCATTACCTCAATGGCGCGGGCGGGATACTCGCCATTTATTCCAGCAACGCGAACCTCACGATTGCGGGAACGCCCACGGCTTACACGGTAACGGCCAGCGGGCCATTTACAATTCCGTTTGTATCGGGTACGGTCGGCAACGTAAACATCAGCGTCCAGTCGGTGTCGGCTGCGTTCAGAGTGCAGTAGAAGTCAATATTTCACAAACAGCAAAAAACCCGACCAACCAGGTCGGGTTTTTCTGTTTGCCCCGGCTTGATGTGTTGTTGCTGCGGCAGCGATGAGGCCAAACCCTCAACGTAAAAAAGTGGCGATGTACACCGCAGTGACGACATCCCCGATCGTGTCTTTTCCGTCCGGGGGCTCACCTGCTGGCAAGCCTCTCATACATGTGTCTTCGCAGCCCCGTTTTGTCAAAAAGGCTCCGCATTCGTTTTTTCTGGCCTACCGTAAACATATACATCGACTTGTCATCAACCCGATCCATAAAGTTCATGAACATGCTGGCGTTCCCACATGAAAAAACAGGATGAACAGGATTTCCAAGATTCTGCGACTCCTGCACAGGTGTGTCACTCACCAAATCCCCGTCTTCCCCATCCTGGCATGAGCCGTCTCTGCCGTAGATATGTCGCAAATTCAACCAGTGTCCGATTTCATGTGTGGCTGTTCTGCCCAGGGCATAGGGGGATTCATCCGATGGGATCACTCCAAATGCCCGCGGGTCGATGACAACACCATCGATTCGGGGATCCGACCCGGGCGGATTGGCAAAGCCTGCCAGGGAGAGGTTGCCGTTTCGGTCGCTGAGATCGGCAACCCAAATATTCAAATACCGATCATTTGGCCACGCATCCTGACCTCCCTTACTTGTAAAATAAAGCGACAGCGCCTCGATGGGTACCGTATCATCCAATCGCTGCCCGTCAAAACCCGTCACCTGCGAGGCCGTACGTATGATGCCGCTGACGGGATTTCCCTGCGGATCGGTTTTTGCCAAAACAAAGTTAATCCCCACATCTGCCGCAAGGCCCTTGAATTCCTCGGGCGTTTTCAACCAGTCAGCGTTGGTTCTTCGATAATCCTGATTCAGCACCTCAATTTGAGATAGGATTCTCGCATCGCTAATGTCGAAGGGATCGGGGCTGTAGTTGACGACATGCACCACGACCGGTATCGTAATCACCTCGTCTTCGGGTACAATGTCGGGGAGGGTATCCATGTCCTTGACTACTTCCGTATCCCGACAGCTTGCGATGGCCACAAAAAAGACAAGGGAGAATACACGTTTTACTCTCATACATTCGTTTTAAAAAAAACCGCTAATTGGCAAGATTCGCCTGCCGCCACTCATTCCGTGTGGGTACATTCAATTCTCTTTGACCGTCAGTAACTTATCCGAATGGAACATCGCCCCGGGCGAAATAACTTTTTCATTCAGCGGGATCTTGTCCGCGTAACGCTCTCTCATTTTGTCTTTCACCCTGTCGTGCGTCAAATCAAATTCCCTCAACTCCTGCAAGTCCCCAATCTCAACGCCAAGTACTTCCTTGTAAATTTTCCAAACAAGTTCCGAGCAATACATCTTGTCGTCAGACCATTCAAAATAAATGTCATAGTCTTTGCCTTGAAATTTCGCCCCAAAATCCTTCATTCTTTTCAGGTTTTTATCCGTCAACAGCTTTTCGCTTTCCTTAAGTCGTTTTACTACGTAGTGAGCGTTTTCTCCCCGCTCTATCCAGTCATTCAATTTTGTAAGTTTAACAGGCTGGACGGCCTCGTACACGTAATAGTGCCCATCCGTCTCATAGATTATTCCCATGTGACTATACTTTGAGTGTGTCGCAAGTTGAATGGCCTTACTCTGACTTGACTTTGAGGTTTGAAAAATAATGTCCCCGTTGCAAAACTCAAAGCCGTCAACCGTTTCGGTCCTACGTAATTCTCCCGGTCTATCCTCCCCGCCTCGAATAGTTGCAACGAACAGCCCGGATGCAGCAATGAGTCCAAGTACTATAGTTAGTATAATCCTCTTCATCTATTTGTGTTTGCGATGTGGCCGGCTTTGTGTGTCACTCACCTCGCAAATTCTCTGTCGGGTTGGTTAACGCAGCTTTTGCAGAATGAAACCCCACGGTAACGAGGGTCACCATCAATATTAAGATACCCGCCACTAGAAACCACCACCATTGCACAGTTGCATGATAGGCAAATCCCTTAAGCCATTGATTAATTAAAAGGTATCCAATGGGTGAGGCTACGACAATTGAAATGATAACCGGTTTAAGAAAGTCCTGTGATAACAAAACAACCACCTGCGCGACACTTGCGCCCAATACCTTTCGCACACTAATTTCCTTGGTGCGCTTTTCTATGGCGGATAAGGTGAGTCCAAACAAACCAAGGCAGGAAATGAAAATAATGATGGCTGTTAGGTAGATGGATAGGCGGCCGATCACCAACGCACCCTTTAAGAATCGTTGCAAGTCTGCATCTAAGAAACTAATCTCCAACGGAAATACCGGCTCAAATTTCTTATACACTTTCTCAACGTAGGCCATGGCGTCCATAGTTGCGCCATTTCTATAGCGCACAAACACTGACATTGGCTTAACCCCGGATTCTCCAAGTACAAAAATGACCGGGCCAATGGGCGACTCAAAATCGCGATGGTGAAAATCATTCACAACCCCGATTACACGGCCTTCCGTCTTATCAATCTTTAATCGCTGACCAATTGGACTCTCAAAGCCCATTTGATTGGCACACGTTTCATTAATAATAAAATTGGTTGAGTCCATTGCAAGATCGGGGAGAAAATGCCGACCCTTTAATAACCTAAGCCCCAGGGCTTTTACATAGTCGGCATCGCAAACGGTGGTTTGAACCGTCACGGTTTCTTCTCCTGGTATTCCATCCCAGCGGGCATTGTCATTGTTGTTGATGTTGACGGGGTGATCATACCCTTGCCCAACGTATTCAAACAGCGGGTTTTGTAGTAGTTCTTGTTTAAAGCTTTCGATATTATTCAAACTTCCCGGTCTCGGCTGAAAATAGAGCAGATTTTCTTTATCAAATCCCAGGTCCTTTGTGAGCATGTACTGCATTTGCTTATTGAATGCAATGGCACCGATGATCAGCACAACCGACAATCCAAACTGAAAGAATACCAGCACGCTCCGCAAACCCAATCCGCGCTGGTGAGAAAATAGGTTCCTTCGTAAAACCGTAACTGGTTTGAACGAAGAAAGTAGGAATGCCGGGTAACTACCCGCCAGCAAGCCGGCAAAAACTGTAATACACAACAGCCCACCAATAAGATAGCCGTCCGAATAATCCATGATCAGCCTCTTTTCGGTCATGAAATTGAAAAGCGGTAAGAGCAAGTGAACACCCAGCAACGCAAGGAACAACGAGGCAACGGAAAGCAACATGGACTCGGTAAGAAATTGCTGAATTAACACCGGGCGCGAGGCCCCGGCAACTTTTCTAATACCAACCTCCTTGGCTCGCTTGGCGGCACGGGCAGTGGCAAGATTCATGAGGTTGATGCAGGCAGCGATTAAAATCAACAACGATGCAAGGCCAAGACCAACTACATATACGATTCGACCCCCACCGGTTTGCACTCCGTTCTCAAACTCCCAAAACAACCGCCATTCCTTTAGTGGGAACGCAAAAAGCGTAGTCCGACTATTCTCAACATGTGTGCCGGATAACAGGTCTTTTATTTTAGCAGAAAAAGCTTCAGCATCTGCTTCCGCTCTTAGTTTCACATACGTAAACGTAGCGTGGTTGCCCCAATCCGGATTTTTTGACGTTTGCTGCGCATACAACTCGAATGGGAGTATAAAATCAAACCAGATCGTTGAATTTTCAGGTACGTTCTCCAGTACTGCGGTAATGGTCGCGTCCCATTTATTATCTACCCTAAGCACCTTGCCAAGTGCTGACTCCCCGGGGAAATATTTCTCCGCCATTTTTCTTGAAATGACCACAGATTTTAAATCGGGTAACGGTTTGTCTGGATTTCCTTCGATCAATGGAAATGTAAACAGCGTAAAGAATGCCGTGTCGGCAAAAAAACCCTCGTGATAGATCGATTGCTGACCGTTACCAAAGAGCATTTGCCGGGGCCACGAGTAATGACTAGACACCTCCACTTCCGGAAAATCATGTTGCAGCCTTTCTGCCAGCGGGGCGGGTGTGGCATCATAGGTCAGTATTTCGCCATCGGAATACGTCTGGTTTTCCATGATGGCGTAAATTCGTTCGTGATCCTTGTGAAAGCGATCATAGCGCAACTCGTCCATCACCCACAGAAAGATAAAGATGCTGCATGTAAGCCCCATCACCAACCCCGTAATAGTAATGATCGTGGACAGTTGCCCGCGGAAAAAGTTCCGAAAGGCAATGCGTATGGAATTACGGATCATAAACGTTGTTTTTATTCTGCTCGCGCCAATTTATACGTATTGTACAACTACCACCAGTTCAGAATTGAATATGTTTTCAACCTCTTTGCCCGACCAACGAACTACTGCCGGTGCAAAACCGGTATCTGAGTTTGGTCGCCCCACTCAGCATCACCAACGAGTGCGGATGTCCTTCGTAGAATTGCGTGTAGGACGCTCAATATTTCGATTTTAGTTTAGTGTCGAACGAACTCAATATGGAATCTAATTGATAAAATGCCCTCGAAACCATCCGCAGAAATCCGGGTCGCGATGGCTTTCCGGCAACGGTTTCGGGCTTTGCGTTCGGGCGGGTTTCGGAGCACAAAGTATTACTACCGTTCACTAGAAGCATAAAGCCCCAAGTTTGCACGTCACCTCGCATGACACCAAACGTCTGTAGGCGGTGGTTTTAATCTACGTCTGTTAATTTGTTTTTTCTTTTTCTGCACTAGTACAATAGAACTTTAAAAAACTCGTCCCGGCACCATTGCAGAAACATGCTGTTGCCGGCTGGCCATTACTTTTAGCGTGTCGTATTAGTTAGGCGTTATTTAAAAACTCACTTGTACAAATACACCACCGCCTGCGTCCATCTTAAATTTTCTTCCGTCTGTAGACTTCCACGTGACTTTGCCTTCCAAATAAACGGTCGAGTTACTTGATGGGTCGACTAATGGAACTGTCAACTTAGCTCCGACTTTGGTTTCGCGAATTTGCTGTTGTAAACTTTGGTCATACTTTGCTTGGCAAGCATAGTCCCCGGGCTTACATGAGTTTGATTCTAATTTTACCCCTAAGTCCTTCAGATTTACTCTTTGCTGAGCAAAAGCTGAAACAGATAAAAAGGTCATGATAGCTAGTCCTACTAAAGTTTTCATTTGCTTTTTTGTTTTTATTCTTCCTACTCTTTTTTAGGTTTTTCGGTTCCACCTTAAGATTGTCGCTAGTTATTGGATAGCAATTTAATAAATCATTTACCGACTAGTCCATGATGCCGCGAGTTTGAGTTTGTTCAAATTCTTTGTCCTTCATTTATCAAATGCGGTAACGCTGTCCACGATGCTGATGGCTTGCCGGCAACGTTTTGTGTTTATGACGGCTTGGGTGTTCGAAGCGCATCACTGTCCCACGTTGCTGAACGAAATTAAGAAAACAAAAACTTGATAGCAACGCTGAACCCCAAGCTGGCATAAACATTTTGTTAGCGGCTGCCCTTCTGTCTGTCCGATACTTGTCGGTGAATTAAATGGTTGTCCAAGATAAGTTAAGCGTGGATGTAAAAATATCAAAGGATAAAAAACTTCTTACTGCCTGAAAATTTATATCGTTGCTCTCATTTATTCTATTACTACTTATATTCTCAAGAACAGTTGTCATCGCCTTTTGTCTTGCGATATATGCTTTTGCAATCGGATTTTTTTCTTGAAGTTCGTTACAAATTTCAATAGAAATTCTTTCCAACTCCAACAGGTTTTTCAATGCATCATCAGAATTATCTTCTTTATCGTTTGAAGTTCTTGAATAAAGTTCTTCAAGTTGTTCCATAAATTCCTTGTCATGGTGCTTTTCAATTTTGGAACAAGCAAGTCCAACTGTACCTGCTTGGTCATAAACCCATTTAGAATGTCCAGCCAACTTTGACGGTTTTACAAATGTTGAGTTAGCTACAATTTGTCCACTAGTGATATAACTGTCAAGGTCAGCGAATTTATGAAAAGCAGCACAAGCATAAATGACTAATGCGTCTGCCGCTAACTTTCTTTCAAGGTGTTCTAAAATTTTTTGTTGATGTGGTGTTAGTGTAAACTGCCAATAATTTTTCTTGATTCCTTTTTTTGCGTAGACTGCATTTATCCCGTATCTGTATGATGGTCTCTTTGCTTGAATGAGAAGGTTTACTTTAAAAGTCGGAAACTTTCTAATTGTTTTTGTCACTGCACGCCATAGCCAATGCCAACGATAATTTCCTAATACTGTCCCAACAGGTATAGATGAGTAACCAAAATGTCGCCAAAAGGAGATGTCTGTTGCAAGAATAGCCGCGTCAATTCCAAATATTTTTTCAAACACTTGTCCAGGTGTCCAAAGATTATTTGAAGATAATAGCAATTGATGATTCAAAGGTTGCTCATACTCTTTCTCTTCAAATTCGGTTTTTTCAGGCATGGGATAATTTTATTCCGTCAGTTGAAAGTTTGCAGTGTTGTCATAGGGTTGCCGCTAACTCGTGTGTATCCGCTACTCCCCCGTTCACCTACCGAAAATAATCTCTCCGTTCCACATTTGCAAAACCCCTTTTTTGAGGCCGCAGGTCCGTTTATCCGTAAAACAAACGGATACACATAACTATAATCGGAAGTAACCGGATAGCATACGACTCCCGCCCCACCCTCGGCCAACCTTTGCACTTGTCCTTCGAAGCCTTCGCAGGATTAACGGAAACGCAGTCACGGGCAGGGGCGAAGAAGGAACCCTTTCACCACGTATGTTCAACTAAAACCAATACAATCATGAAAAGTCTGAGAAACAGCGTACAACTGATCGGCCGCCTGGGCAAAGACCCCGAAGTGAAACTCTTTGGCGAGGACAAGAAAAAAGCGTCCTTCTCGCTGGCCACCACCGACACCTACAAAAACGCCAAAGGCGAAAAAGTGGAAGACACGCAGTGGCACAACCTCGTCATCTGGGGCACCCTGGCGGACGTGGCCGGCAAGTACCTCAAAAAAGGATCAGAAGTGTGCGTGGAAGGAAAACTCGTCCACCGCGTGTACGAAACCGACAAAGGCGAGAAACGCTACATCACCGAAATCAACGTGCACGACCTGGTGATGTTCGGAAGCAAAGCGGGCTAACCCTCGCCCAGGCAAAAACAAAAAGCGGAGGCACATGCCCCCGCTTTTTTTATGTCGTCACGGATGCCGCAACGGCCTACTGCCGCACCAGCCACTTCACAAAAAATACCACGCCAATGATCATGGCAATGCCCCCGATGAGCCAAAATACATCGCCTCCGATGAGCAAGCCCACCAGGCCCACGGCCCCAAAAATGGCCGCCAACTTCAAGTCATGATCCATGGCCTTGGCCGCCTGCGCAGACTTGGCATAGTCCTTCTTGGCTTTCACATATTGCTTCACCTCGGCCTTCACCTGCTGGCGCAGGGCGTGGCGTTCGGCCTTGTTCATCTGCACATACGTTTTGCGTACCTCCGCAGCAGGAGCAGGCGCAGCCACCACCGGTGTTTCGGCCAGGCTGGCGATCACTTGCTCGGGTTGCACGGCCAGGTCGGCAGGGGCAATGGCCACAGCCGCCCCGGGGCGCGCATTGTGAAAATGAGCGGTGTACCGGGGCGCAGAACACGAAGCGACCACAGCAGCCACCAACGACAAGCAAACGATTTTCTTCATAGTGTATAAACGGTTATTTGTGGGCACGAAAGATAGAAAGAATACGCTGGAAAAAACGCTTCTCAAACGCCCAAAAGAACTGAAACTGGCCGAAGAGAAAGCCGTAAATCAGCAAAAACACATTGTACACGGGAAGGATAACAATATAATAAACTACCGAGGCCCACGTGGGCAGCTCGCCCGAGCCAAACGCATAGCGAAACAACGGCTTTTTGAGAAACAGCACCGTAAACCCCGTGCAGGCAAACACCAGCAAGATCAACAGCACCTGCCCCACACTGCCCACCTTCCAGCGGGTTTTTAGTTTTTCCAACCACGACATAGCACATTCATTGGGCGGTGAAGATATGTATTCCGCGATCACGAAAAGAATTTCCACACGTCATTTTGGGGAAGTGGGGCCTCCACCGACAGCCAGGTTTTTTTAACGGGATGTTCAAACGAAAGTTGGCGCGCATGCAGGCCAATGCTGGCATCGGGCCACGGCTCAGCGGCACCGTATTTCAAATCACCCACGATGGGGCAACCCAAGCTGGCCAACTGCACGCGTATCTGGTGGGGCCGGCCCGTCAGCGGCTTTACCTCCAGCAGGTGCCACGACTTTTCCGTGCGCACCCAACGGTACGACAATTCGGACCGCAACCCCTCGGGATGCTCGGTGGCGTAGGCCGTGGTTTTGTTTTTGCTTTCGTCTTTGCGCAGCCAATGCACGAGCGTGCCGTGAGGCTGCCGCGGCATCTTGGCCACTAAAGCCCAATACGTTTTTTCCGTTTCACGTTTTTGAAACAACGCATTCATGCGCTCCAGCGCCTTGGAGGTGCGCGCCATCACCACCACCCCGCTCACGGGGCGATCCAGCCGGTGCACCACACCCAAAAAAACCGCCCCCGGCTTGTGGTACTTCTCTTTGATGTACTCCTTACCCCACTCCACCAACGGTTGATCACCCGTGGCATCGCCTTGCACCAGCCAGCCGGCCGGCTTGTTTACGATGAGCAGGTGGTTGTCTTCATACAGCAAGGGGATCATCCGCCAAACTTGGCATTTTTTTGTAATTTTAACGTATGGTTACAGCAACTATTGACCGAAGCAAAGAATGGACGGTGGAGGATTTTCTCCAATTGGAAGAATCCAACCTGCCCTGCGAATTGATAAATGGTGAATTGTTTATGAGCCCAGCCCCTAGTTTTACACATCAAGTCATCCTGAGCAACTTGAATGATCATTTCAAAGCCTATGCCCGCACGCACGGGGGTCTGGCCATGTTTTCGCCTGTGGATGTGTTCTTAGACAAAAAAAATGTTTTACAGCCCGATCTGTTGTACGTAACCAAGGACAACCTGGGGATCATCTCGGAGCGAGGCCTGAATGCCGCTCCCGATCTGGCGGTGGAAATCATCTCGCCCTCCAACAGCTTTAAAGACCGCAATCAAAAACGAAAATTGTATCAAAAGTTTGGCGTCAAAGAATACTGGATCATCGACCCGGGCAACAAAACGCTGGAAATCTATGACTTCAGCATGGAAGACACGCCCATTCTCTACCTGGCCGAAGAGGGAACGGTAGTATCGCAGTTACTGCCGGGCCTCACGTTCTCTTTTGCAGAATTGTTTCTCCGGTAAGTTTTCTGTCGATGGGTTGCTCCCTGCGTTGTGCGTGATGGGCCCATCCTTCTCACCATCGGATGGTACACATCCGTTTGCCAAAACCGGGTGCTATCGGAAAAAATGAGTCATTGATCTTTTGCCGGGATCTGATGATCTAACAGTTTAGTGCCTTGCCTCAAAACTCAGAGGTAAAATGGAACTGAATATCCGGAAAGTTGTCCTGCACCATTTGCAGCCACGCGCGGCTCTCGGCCATGAACACCAGCTTGCCGTCTTTGTCGCGGGCAATGTGCCGTTGCTTGGAGTCGATAAACTCGTGTAGCTTTTTTTCGTCCGTGCTGCTGATCCAACAGGCCTTGTAGATGTTTTGCGGTACAAACTCCACGGTGGCGTTGTATTCGTTTTTCAACCGGAACTGGATCACCTCAAACTGCAAGTTGCCCACCACTCCTACTACTTTTTTCTTTCCCAACTCATAGGTGAACAACTGAGCCACCCCTTCTTCCATCAATTGCTGAAGACCTTTTTCCAGTTGCTTGGTTTTCATGGCGTCTTTGTTGAGCACCTCTTTGAAAATTTCGGGCGAAAAGCTGGGGATGCCCGTGTACACGGCCTTCTCGCCTTCGGTGAGCGTATCGCCAATTTTCAGGTTGCCGGTATCGTAAATGCCCACAATGTCACCCGGCCAGGCTTCTTCCACGGTTTCGCGGTCTTGCGCCATGAAGGCGGTGGCGTTGGAAAAGCGCAGGCTCTTTTCGTGGCGCACATGGTAGTAATTGCTGCCACGCTCAAACTTGCCTGAGCAGATGCGCACAAAGGCGATGCGGTTGCGGTGCTTGGGGTCCATGTTGGCATGGATCTTAAAGACAAAGCCTGTGAACTTGGTTTCGTGGGGCTCCACGATGCGCACCGTGGTTTCGCGCGCGATGGGCGGGGGCGCAATGCGGATGAAGGTGTCGAGCAGTTCTTTCACGCCAAAGTTGTTAACGGCACTGCCAAAAAACACGGGGGCCACGCGCCCGTTCAGGTATTCGTTCACATCAAAATCGGGGTACACACCCTCAATCAACTCCACATCGGCCCGCAGTTGGTTGGCGTTGTTCTCGCCCACCAGCGCATCGAGTTGCGGATCGTGAATGTCGGCAATGGCCACCCCGTCTTCCACCGTGGTTTTGCTGGGCGTGAACAAATGCAGGCTTTTTTCGTATAGACTGTACACGCCCTTGAAGCCCTTGCCCATGTTGATGGGCCAGCTCAGCGGCCGCACCTTGATGTCGAGTTTCTCTTCGATCTCGTCCAGCAGGTCAAACGGGTCGCGCCCTTCGCGGTCCAGCTTGTTGATAAAACACAACACGGGCGTGCTGCGCATGCGGCACACCTCCATCAGCTTTTCGGTTTGCGTCTCCACGCCTTTCACACAGTCGATCACCATGATCACGCTGTCTACCGCGGTGAGCGTGCGGTACGTGTCTTCGGCAAAGTCCTGGTGACCGGGTGTATCCAGCAAGTTGATCTTAATGTCTTTGTAGTTAAAGCCCATCACCGAAGTGGCCACGGAGATGCCGCGCTGTTTTTCAATCTCCATCCAGTCGCTGCGGGCGTGGTCTTTGATCTTAGATGATTTGACGGCCCCGGCTTTTTGGATGGCCCCGCCAAAGAGCAAAAGTTTTTCGGTGAGGGTAGTCTTGCCCGCATCGGGGTGGCTGATGATGCCAAACGTTCTGCGCCTGCTGATTTCCTGTTCTAAACTCATAAACGGCCGCAAAAGTAGCCATTATTTGAGAGGTACGCGCACGTTAGTCAACCAACACCCCTTTGAAGCGCGCAGGCTCGCGCAGTGCCTGGCGTATGCCATGGCTTACCGACAACAGCGGCTGGGGGTCGATGTGAACGGGCAATCGCAGCGTAGCCTTCAGGCGCTGTTGGATGCCACGTAAGAGCGCGCCCCCTCCCGTAATGTGGATGCCGTTTTGGTAGAGGTCGGCCGCCAGCTCGGGGGGGCACACTTCCAACGTGTGGATGATGCCTTGCTCAATGGCTTGAAAAGGTTTGTCCAACACGGAGACAACCTCGGCCGCAGTAACCGTGCGCGTGCTGGGGATTCCCTCTTTTACATCTTTTCCCGTCACGTTCAGGGAGGCGGCTCCCACATCCTGCTGCCATACCGACCCCAGCGCGGCCTTGAGGTGCTCGGCCGTACGGAATCCGATGATCAGTTGATGTGCTTTGCGCACATGGTCGCGGATGGCTTCGGTAAAGGCATCCCCTGCCACTTTCGTGGAATGAAAAACCGCGATGCCCGATAAAGAGATCACCACCATTTCGGTGATGCCCCCACCGATATCCACCACCATCTTTCCTTCGGGCGACTGGATGGTCAGTCCCATACCCGTAGCTGCCGCCAGCGGTTCGAAAAAAAGATGTGTTTTGCGCGCATTGAATTGGTCAAGCGCCTCGCGCAGGGCCCTTCGCTCCACGGCCGTGGTCGAGAAGGGCACGCCTGAAATCACGTGGTCGAACGATTGCCACCAGCGGGGTCGGTAGTGACGGGCCACCATCTCGCGCATCATCAGCCGGGCGGATTCATAATCGGCAATGACACCCCAGCGCAACGGCTTAATGGGTTTGAGTCGCTCGTGTTGCTTTTCAAAAATCTGGTAGGCCTCAGTGCCAATGGCGGCCACGCGTTGGGTGGCTTCTTCCAACACAATATAAGAGGGCTCTGACGACACGATGCCTTGCTCGTTGGCCAGCAGCGTGTTTTCGTTGCCGAGGTCGATGGCGATTTTGGTATGCGAAAAGGGAAGCATTGGACGGGCAAGATAGGGTATAATCCGTTGGCAGGCGGCTGAGATGTGATCGATGGTCGGTGCCTGTTTCAGGAACGGTGATGGAGTCATTTGTTTTGCCGAACGTGTACCCCATTCGCTTTATGCGGTTTACCCGTGCCGCTGCGATACAAGTGGAGGATTGCCTCAAGAGAAAAAAATAGGTGTACGGGATCGACAGATTCCCGGGATGTGTCGATATTTTTTAAAAATATAAACATATACGGGCGTTATATCGATTTGATAGCACCCTCAGTTATTTTTTGACATGCTGAGTCGTTGGAGCCACGTCTCCTCTCCTGCCACTCTGGCAGAGTTTGGCAGTAAATCCCCGCTGGCATAATCATTGACCTTGGGCGGGTGTTTTAGAACCCGAAACAACAACAGCTACAGATATGGGAAAGATTATCGGTATTGACTTAGGAACCACCAACAGTTGCGTGGCCGTCATGGAGGGCAACGAGCCCGTGGTCATCGCCAACAGCGAAGGCCGCAGGACCACGCCCAGCATCGTTGGTTTTTTGGATAATGGAAAAGGCGAACGCAAAGTGGGCGATCCTGCCAAGCGCCAAGCCATCACCAATCCCAAAAATACCGTCTCGTCCATCAAGCGCTTCATGGGCAAAAAGTACCAGGATGTGACGGGCGAAATGAAAATGGTGAGCTACCAGGTAGAGAAAGGAAACAACGACACTGTACGTGTACGCATTGGCGACCGCCTGTACACACCACAGGAAATCTCGGCCATGATTTTGCAAAAAATGAAGAGCACGGCCGAAGACTACCTGGGCACCACGATTACCGAAGCGGTGATCACTGTGCCTGCCTACTTCAATGATGCCGAACGCCAAGCTACCAAAGAAGCCGGCCAGATTGCCGGACTCGATGTGAAACGCATCATTAACGAACCTACGGCCGCTGCGCTGGCCTATGGCCTCGACAAGAAAAACAAAGACATGAAAATTGCCGTCTACGACCTGGGCGGTGGTACATTCGATATTTCCATTTTGGAATTAGGCGATGGCGTGTTCGAGGTAAAATCCACCAACGGGGACGTGCACCTGGGTGGAGACGACTTTGATATGCGCATCATGAACTGGTTGGCCGATGAATTCAAGGCCGAAAAAAACATCGACTTGCGCAAAGACCCGATGGCCTTGCAACGCCTGAAAGAGGCATCTGAAAAAGCTAAGATCGAGTTGTCTTCTTCACAAGAAACGGAAATCAACTTGCCGTACATCACCTCGATTGACGGAGTGCCCGAACACCTGGTGAAGAAACTCAGCCGCGCCAAGTTTGAGCAACTGTGCGATGACCTCATCCGCAGAACGCTGGACCCTTGTAAGACCGCCATCAAAGATGCAGGCGTCTCCGTGTCAGACATTGACGAGGTGATTCTGGTGGGCGGCTCCACCCGCATCCCGCGTATCCAGGAAGAAGTGGAAAAATTCTTTGGCAAAAAACCGTCCAAGGGCGTGAACCCCGATGAAGTGGTAGCCGTAGGCGCAGCCATTCAGGGGGGCGTCATGACGGGTGAAGTAAAAGATGTGTTGCTGCTGGATGTGACCCCGCTGTCGCTGGGCATTGAAACGATGGGGGGCGTGTTCACCAAACTCATTGAGGCCAATACCACTATCCCGTCCAAGAAGTCGGAGATTTTCTCCACCGCCTCGGACAACCAGCCTTCGGTAGAGATCCACGTGCTGCAAGGCGAGCGCGACATGGCGCAGTACAACCGCACCATCGGCCGCTTCCACCTGGATGGCATTCCGCCCGCACCCCGTGGTATGCCAAAAATCGAAGTGACGTTTGACATTGACGCCAACGGCATTTTGCACGTGAGCGCCAAAGACCAGGGCACCGGCAAAGAACAGAAAATACGTATCGAAGCCAGCAGCGGCCTTACCGATGCGGAAATTCAAAAGATGAAGCAAGAGGCACAGGCTAATGCCGAGTCGGATAAGAAAGCCCGCGAAACAGCCGAGAAAATCAATCAGGCCGATTCGCTGATTTTCCAGACCGAAAAACAATTGAAAGACTTTGGCGACAAACTGTCGGAAGGCAACAAAACCGCCATCAACGGGGCACTGGAAAAATTGAAAGCCGCCCATGCAGCCAAAGACCTGGCGGGCATTGATGCCGCCATGACTGCCATGAATGCCGCGTGGCAGGCAGCCTCCACCGAAATGTACCAAGGTGGCTCGCAGGCAGGCGGCACCGGCAGCGCGAATGCTAACGCCAACAATGCCAATGCCGGCAATGGCGAGGCCACCGATGTGGAATATGAAGAAGTAAACGACAAAAAGTAAACCTGTAAACCGATTAAACAAAGGGCTCGTCCGCGGCAGTGGACGGGCTTTTTTTATGGATTGAAAAAGGCATTTGGGCGATGGATTTGGCAGGTTATCGTCTGTTGAAACACGACCTTGGTTACGGCCGGTAGTTTTGTGGCTATTCATTCACATGAAAACGATGCGAATAGCGATAGTGGCCTTGTTGGCGATGTTGGTGGGCTGTGGCGAAGAGGGTGGAAACAAAGGCTTTTTGCGTTTGTCCATTACGGATGCCCCGGCTGATGCAGACGAGATCAGAGGTGTGAACATCGTGATCACCAAGGTAGAAGCCCGTAAGGGAGACGCGTGGAAGTCAATTAAGATCTTTAGCCAGCCGGTGGTCGTCAACTTACTGGACATGACGGGCGGCCGCTCGTTTGAGTTAGTCAATCAAATCATTGAGCCGGGCACGTACAGCCAGGTGCGCGTGGGCTTGCGTTTCTCCGCCACCGAGGGTGGTCTTGTCGTCAATCCGCACTCGGCCGTTTTGATGGCCGATGGTTCGCAACAGTCACTCGCGTTGGCCGAGGGAGCCGAAGCCGAGTTGGTGATGGATGTTCTGCTTTCGATTGGCCCCGGTGGCCGCGCTGATTATACGTTGGATGTGGACGTGCGTAAGTCGCTGACACGGGTGGATGGGCGGTATGAATTCCGGCCTGTACTGCGTGCGGTGGAGAGCCAAGGCACGGGGACGATTCAGGGCACCGTGATCAACAATACCGCCAGTAAAGTATTGGTGCTGGCCTATGATGCGGGGCGCTACACGGAGTCTGAAAACGCAGGGGGAATGTTTCCTCAAGCCATCACCAGTGGCCGTGTGCAACGCGGTGGTTTTGCGTTGAGCTTTTTGCCTCCGGGCAACTATGAGTTGGTGTTTGTACACCTATCGGCCAGCGGCACTTCGGCTACGCTGCTCGGCAAAAAAACAGTGGCAGTAGCAGCCCAGGCGATCACTTCTTTGGAAGTGGATGTGGCGAACGGCCTTCAGCCGTAGGTGCATCAACCGGCTTTTGTTCACACAACTGCGTGACGGTAGTGCCTAGTACCTGGGCGTAGATCTGCAACCGGGTGAGGGGTGCTTCATGTGTATCTCCGATTTCGGCCCAGCGGTCTTTGTCAAAATCAGAAGGGGCAATTTGGTATTGTAGTAACAGCTTACGGGCAATGGTGTGCGGATATACATCCACCGGTTGGATGCTGAGAAAGTGATTGATCTGATATTTAAACCGCTTTGGTTCCAACGAAAATGCCTGTATTGCGAAAAAAAAGTGCGTGAAAATAAGAGTGATGCACGAAATATGCAAATAACCCGCATTTTTTGTTCGTGTAAATTCCACGGTTTTGGAAGAATTCCCTCTAAAATTGCGCCATGCCTGTTCACATCGGAAAAGAAATTGAGCGCGTGTATCAGCAATCGGGAATGAAACTTTCCGAGTTTGCCAGACGCATCAACACCAGCTCGCGCAACGTATACTCGATTTTTGAGCGGGCCGAGATCAAAACCGACCAGCTCCTGAAGATTGGCGAGGTCTTGAATTATAACTTTTTTTCGCTCTACGCGCCCGATGCCGCGGCCGATAGCCCATCCGCCCAGGAACCGCCCGAGCGCTATGGCCACCGCAGACGCATTGTGGTGACCATTGAACTGGACGGCCAAGCCGCCACGCTGGAACACCATATCCAACAGTTGACGGCCATCAATCAGTTGATCTGAGTGGCCGACTGCCAACAAACCGCCCGAACGGACGGATGTTTTTTTGTAATTGCCGCCATCTGCGCATAATATTGCCGCCTCATTTAGCCATCGTATCTATGTTAGTGGTCAAGTTTGGCGGCACCTCGGTGGGCAAACCCGAGCGCATGAAAAAAATTGCGGAGCTCGTATTGGCAATGCCCGGGCGAAAGATGATCGTCTTGTCGGCTCTCAGCGGCACCACCAACGCCCTTGTGCGCATGGGCGACCATCTGCTGGCGGGGCGCCTGCAGGGGGCCCATCAGGAAGTTGCCGACCTGGAAAAACACTACCACCAGTTTGTGGGTGAACTTTTTCAATCGCCCGCCTATCAGGCCATCGGCCAGGAAATCGTGAGCCGCTACTTCAGCTTGTTCCGCCTGTTGGCGGCCGGCCGGTTTGATGATCGCAGCTACCGCGAATTGCTGGCTCAGGGGGAACTGATATCGACCGAGCTTTTTTATCATCATCTGCAAGAGCGCAAAATCAACGCCCGCTTGCTGCCCGCGCTACACTTTATGTCGATTGACGAGAACCAGGAACCCGAGTTGGAAAAAATTGGCGAACGTTTGAGGCCGCTGCTCGACACGTTGAAAGACGTGGACATCTTGGTCACTCAGGGATACATCTGCCGGAATCACAGCAATGAAATAGACAACCTGAAGCGGGGCGGCAGCGACTACACGGCTTCGCTGATCGGGGCGGCCATCCGCGCGGAAGAAATACAAATCTGGACCGACATTGACGGCATGCACAACAACGACCCGCGCGTGGTGAAAAAGACGCTGCCCATTGCGGAACTTACTTTTGATGAAGCCTCGGAACTGGCCTACTTTGGCGCCAAAATCCTCCACCCCTCCACCATTGTACCCGCCCAAAAATACGGAGTGCCCGTGCGGTTGAAGAACACGATGGATGAAAAAGCCCCCGGCACGCTCATCAGCAATAAAGGAACCCAGGGAGGTTACAAGGCCGTAGCCGCCAAAGACGGCATCATCGCCATCAACATTAAATCTTCGCGCATGCTCCTGGCCTATGGCTTCCTGAGGCGTGTGTTTGAAGTGTTCGAAAAATACAAGACTCCCATCGACATGATCTCCACCTCCGAAGTAGCTGTGTCGGTAACCATTGATGAGACCAAACATCTGGAGGCGATCGTGGCCGAACTCAAAAACTTTGGCACGATTGAAGTCGACAAAGACCAATCGATCATTTGCGTGGTGGGCTATATGCTGTCCGAAAAACCGGGTGTATTGGCCGATGTGTTCAGGGCATTGGCTCCGCTGAAAATCCGGATGGTGTCGTATGGCGGCAGCCACAACAACATCTCCATTTTGGTGCCCACCCCGCAAAAGGAGCAAGCGCTCGGGTTGCTCAACGAGGGACTTTTCCAGTTAAAATAGCGCGGATTTAATGGTGTTCTAATCAACGGCTAACCCGTTGATCGTAAGCATCTAAGTTTGCAAAAAGCGAACGACTGGCCCCCTGCGGCAGTTGATGCGGGTAGATTGTGTTTTTCGTTCGCAGCGTTTTCACAAATTTTCCACGCATACGCGTATGGAAACGGTCATCATCATCCTTTTTGTCATCGGCTACCTGGGCATTGCCCTGGAGCATCCCATCAAGATCAACAAAACCGCCACCGCGCTGGTCACGGGCGTGGTCTGCTGGACGTTGTATGCGCTGGGTGGTACAGACATCCATGTGATCGGACATCAACTTCAAGAACACCTCAGTGAAATCTCGGCCATCTTATTTTTTTTGATGGGCGCCATGACCATCGTGGAGTTGGTGGATGCCTACCAGGGGTTTCGTGTCATCACCGACCGCATCAACACCCAAAACCCCAAAAAACTGCTCTGGCTGATTTGCTCGGTCACGTTTGTGTTGTCGGCCATTTTGGATAACCTCACTACGTCCATCGTCATGGTTTCGCTGGTGCGCAAGTTGGTACCAGACAAGAGCATGCGTTTGTTTTTTTGTGGCATGATCGTCATTGCGGCCAATGCGGGCGGGGCGTGGTCACCCATTGGCGATGTCACCACCACCATGTTGTGGATCGGGGGCCAGATCACTGCCGGCAACATTATCCAATCGCTGCTGCTGCCCAGCGTGGTGTGCATGGTGGTACCGTTACTGGTTTTGCAATTTACGTTGAAGGGAACCTTGGGTGAACAACCGGCCGAGGCCGCCAATCCCTCGGCCGGGCAGCGCGTGCGCGGCTCTACCACCATGCTGGTGTTGGGCGTGGGCGGGCTGATCTCGGTACCTATTTTCAAAACGGTGACGCACTTGCCCCCTTATCTTGGCATGTTGCTGGCCCTGGGGGTGTTGTGGGTGGTCAGTGAGTTGATCAATCCTGACATGGACGAGTCGGAGAAAAAACACTTCACCGCGGCACATGCGCTTACACGGATCGATGTACCCAGCGTGCTCTTTTTCCTGGGCATTTTGTTGGCCGTGGGTGCTTTGCAGTCCATGAACATCCTCTCCTCTTTTGCCGGTTGGCTGGATACCTCCCTGGGCGATACGCGGTTGATTGTGAGTTTGATTGGCGTGCTCAGCGCCATCGTAGACAATGTACCGCTGGTAGCGGCCAGCATGGGCATGTACAGCATGGAAGCCTACCCGGCCGACCACCTGATCTGGGAGTATCTGGCCTACTGTGCGGGTACGGGCGGCAGTTTGCTGATCATCGGCTCGGCCGCGGGCGTGGCCGTCATGGGCATGGAGAAAATCGACTTTATCTGGTATTTGAAGCGATTGACGCTGTTGGCGCTGTTGGGCTATGCCGCGGGGGCCGTTACGTATTTGTTGCTTCAGGGTTAACCGTCCGTACACGTTTGAAAATTTATTTTGGAAGGCTTTCAGGGGTAGGGGAATTTTGCAGATATTTCCTTCCGCCTAAAGCCTCCTATGGAAATCCTCATCATCACCGTGTTTGTGGTTGGCTACCTCGCCATCGCCCTGGAACACCCCATCAAAATCAACAAAACGGCTTCCGCCCTTCTTACCGGTGTGTTGTGTTGGACGCTCTACGCGGTCAGTCATCACGAACACATCGACCACATCGGGGAAGAGTTGGCCCACCACCTGGCCGAGATATCGGCCATCCTGTTCTTTTTGATGGGCGCCATGACCATTGTCGAGTTGGTAGATGCCTATCAGGGCTTTCGCCTGATCACGGACCGCATCAACACCAAGAACCCGAAAAAGCTGCTTTGGATCATTTGCTTTGTCACCTTCTTTTTGTCCTCCGTGTTGGACAACCTGACCACGGCCATTGTAATGGTATCGCTTACGCGCAAGCTGGTACCCAACAAAGAAATGCGCATGTTCTTTTGTGGTATGATCATCATCGCGGCCAACGCGGGCGGAGCATGGTCACCCATCGGGGATGTGACCACCACCATGCTATGGATCAAGGGCTTCATCACCTCGGGCAACATCATGATTACCTTGATTCTTCCCAGCCTGGTGTGTATGATCGTGCCGTTGATCTACTTACAATTCACCTTGAAAGGTGAACTGGGCCATGCCGGCAGTCACAAACACGAGACCAACGGCCATCACGGTCACGCACACAAACAAGTGAGGGGAGCCACCGCCATGTTGATTCTGGGTATTGGCGGGTTGATTTCAGTGCCCATCTTCAAAACGTATACACACCTGCCCCCCTACCTGGGCATGCTGCTGGCGCTGGGGGTCATTTGGGTAGTGAGCGAGTTGATCAACCCCGACATGGATGAGGCAGAGAAAAGACCGTATACCGCTGCGGGGGCACTTACCCGCATAGATGTGCCGAGTGTGTTGTTCTTCCTGGGCATTTTGCTGGCGGTGGGCGCGTTGCAATCCATGGGCACCTTAAATGCCTTTGCCGGGTGGCTGGATGTGACGCTCAAAGACAACCGTATCATCATTACGCTGATCGGCATTGTGTCCGCCATTGTTGACAACGTGCCGCTGGTGGCGGCCAGCATGGGTATGTACGGCCCCAACCCGGCTTACTATCCCGATCACCTGATTTGGGAATACCTGGCCTACTGTGCGGGCACCGGTGGCAGCATACTCATCATTGGCTCGGCCGCGGGCGTAGCCGTGATGGGCATGGAGAAAATTGACTTTATCTGGTACGTGAAGCGCATCTCGCTGCTGGCCGCGCTGGGCTATTTTGCGGGCGCCATCGTGTATCTGATCATCCAACCGTACCTGGCGGTGCATCCGCCTGTGGCGCCCTAAATCAACTGCTTCAACGCCAACTCAAACGAAGCCTGGGCGATGTGGGTCTTTCCGGAATGAACGGCATGTGTTTGGCGCAGTGCGCGGCCGATGGTCTGTGAGATGTCGTCAAAAATAGCGGCATCGGTCATCGGCACTTCTTTCTCCATGAAGTACGCAAACACGCGGGCCATGCCGCAGTTGGCAATGAAGTCAGGAATCACCGATACTTTTTCATCGGCATAAAGACCCGTGGGGCCAAAGAAAATTTCCGGATCGGCAAACGGCACGTTGGCGCCACTGGCCACTACTTCCAGTTTATCCATCCGGTCAATTTGTTCGCGCGTAATGAGGCGCGAGGAGGCTGCAGGAATAAAGATCTCAAAGTCCAGATCCCAGATTTTTTCATTGACCACGGCAAACGGCAGCATGTCATCCGACATGAGTTTATTTCCCTGGCGTCCGGCTACCAATGCTTTTACCTCCTCCAACGAAAATCCTTTTTGGTTGATGAGGCCTCCCTCGTGACTTACAATGCCCACGATGGTCACGCCCAGCTGGGCCAAATAAAATCCTGCGGCCGCGCCCACGTTGCCCCAGCCCTGGATGACGGCCCGTTTATCGCGTAGGTCGCCTCCCCACAGCTGATAGAAATGCTTCACCGCCTGGGCTACGCCATACCCGGTGCACATGTCCGCCACGGTGTATTTTTTTACCAGGGCCGGTGTGTATTGTTCATCTTCAATGACTTTGATGACGCCCCTGCGCAGTTGCCCGATGCGGTTTACCTTTTGTGGTTCGGTTGGTTTATAGTGACCGGTGAAAACACCTTCCTGCGGATGCCAGATGCCCACGTCTTCGGTGATGGGTATCACCTCGTGTATTTCATCTACATTCAAATCGCCACCGGTGCCATAGTAGTATTTGAGCAGCGGCATGACGGCCGCATACCACCGTTGCAGTACACCCGCTTTGCGCGGATCGGCCGGATCGAAGTTGATGCCCGACTTGGCCCCTCCGATGGGCGGCCCCGACACGGTGAATTTCACTTCCATGGTTTTAGCCAGCGATTCCACTTCGCGCTTGTCCAGCCCTTTGCGCATGCGCGTACCTCCGCCCGCGGCCCCACCGCGCAGCGAGTTGATAACCACCCAGCCTTCGGCTTCCGTTTCACTGTCTTTCCATTCAAAAACAATTTCCGGCCGTTTGGATTCGAATTTTTGGAGAAGGGTTTTCATGAAGCTTTTTTACGTGCGGTAAAGCTACTGGTTGCTGGTCACTTGCCTGCTGGCACGCTAAAATTTACTAAAACGGCTACCTTGCCACTCCCGATCGCCCAAGAGAGCGCGGGTAGTGAGATAGAGACAAACAAATCATGACTTCACTCGTCATTGACTGGGGCAACACGCGCATAAAAATGGCGTGGTTTCGCCAAGCCGCGCTGATTCAAAAAGAATCGGCTGCCTCGGTGGCCGAGGCGGTGGCGCTTACGCGGCAATACACAGCCACGCACGTGATCATCAGCTCGGTCAATGATGAGGCTTCATCTCTCTTGTCACAACTATCCATACCGGGCGAAAAACTGATTTTATCGACCGCGCTGTCACGACCGATCACACTCGACTACGAAACGCCTCAGACGCTGGGCGTGGACCGCCTCGCTGCGGCCTGCGGGGCCATTCATCTTTTCCCGCATACCCCTTGCCTGATTATTGATGCGGGTACGTGCATCACCTATGACTATGTGGATGCGCAGCACGTGTTTCGGGGCGGAAGCATTGCGCCCGGACTGTCCATGCGATTAAAAGCCATGCATACGTTTACCGCGCGATTGCCGTTAGTAGAACTATCAGGCACGGCACCGCTGCTGGGCAAGAGTACGCAGGCGGCCATGCAGAGTGGTGCGTTTCGCGGAATGGCCGCAGAAATTAATGGCATGATCGAGCAACATCGGCAGTCGGTGCCTCACCTGCAAGTACTTTTGACCGGAGGCGATGCTCAACTTTTTGAAAACCAAGTGAAACCGCCCATATTTGCAGCCCCCGATCTGGTATTGTTGGGCTTAAACAGGATTTTGACACATCATGTGGGACTTTAAGAAGAAGCTAACGCTACTTTGCTGTATCGGGTATTCGTTCCTTGCTACCGGCCAAGCCACCAAAACTCCGCTCAGTGCATTTGGCATTGGCGAGTATTATAGCCAGGCGCTCGCCCACCAACAGGGTATGGCAGGCCTGGGCATCAGCAATGGCTCTTATTGGTATTTAAACAATGTCAACCCCGCGCTGCTCGTGTACAACCGGTGGACGGTGTTTGAAGGCGGCATGCTGGCCGAACGCAGGACCGTGCGCGATAACAGTGTGTCGGAGACAAACAGCGATGCCAATTTGAACTACCTGGCGTTGGGGTTCCCCGTGATGCGCAACCGATGGTCTACTGCCCTCGGCTTGTCCCCCTTATCGTCTGTCAAGTACCAATTTCAATATCAAGATGCGGTGGCCAACAGCACGGCTCAGATACTGGTAGAGGAAACAGGCCGGGGCGGCATTAACCAATTTTACTGGACCAATGGTGTGAGCTTGCATAAAAATCTGTCGGTGGGCATGCGGGCCTCCTACCTTTTTGGTTCTATTGAAACATTGTACCGAAACGAGTTGATTAACTCCGGGCAACCGGTCACGTTTATTCCCACCATCGCGGAAGATTACTATGTGCGCGATGTTGATTTCACATTGGGGCTGTCATACCATACCGATTCGCTCTTCAATCGAAAACTCCGGTTCAACGCAGGCATCATTTATGATTTTCAAGCCGATGTAAGCGCCACGCGATCAGCCGTTTTACAGCAAACGAGTAATTTTCAAGGCACCGCACGAACAGACTCGTTGGTACGCGATCAACCCGATCAAATCACCCTGCCTTCATCGGTGGGTGTGGGCATGTCCATCGGCAAAGGAGAAAAATGGCTGGCCGGTGTAGATTTTCAGTATTACGACTACCGCGCATTTCGCAGCTTTGATGGGCGGCCGGTGCAAACGGATGCAGCCTGGCGGCTGGTTATTGGGGGCGAGTTTACCCCCGACCCCACCGCGCTGGGCAGCTACCTGAAACGCATCACCTACCGAACGGGCGCCAGCCTCGAAAAATCCCCCTATCTGGTAAATGGTAGGGCAATTCAAGATTTTGGCATTAATTTTGGACTTTCGCTCCCCGTAAGCCGCTCGTCAAGCCTCGACTTTGGGTTCCGAACAGGCCGCAGAGGCAGTTTGGCAGAGAACTTGATAACAGAGAATTACTTTAAAGTGTACCTGGGCGTGACGTTTAACGACCAGTGGTTTATAAAGCGAAAGTTTGATTAAAAACCGAAAGACCTAAACGAGAAAATGAAAAGAGCAATGAAACGTTGGAAAGGATGGGCAGTAACTGCCGCGTGGTTGACCACAGGGTTCCTGGCCGGTGCCCAATGCAAACAAGGGTTCGAGGGTATTGAAGATCGCGCCAAAGCCGAAGAAAAGGTGGCGATTTATACCGATGCCGTTACCCAAAAGAACTATGCAGCCGCAGTGCCGGCATTGCAGTGGATGTTGCGCACCGCGCCCAAGTGGAATACCCGCTTGTATGTCGATGGCGTCACCATTTACGATGCCCTTGCATCCGCGGAAAAAGATCCGAAGAAAAAAGCCGTGTTTGTCGACTCGCTGGACATCCTGCATGACCTGCGCATCCAAAACTGTGGTGATGAAATTAACGTACTCAACCGCAAAGCCATCTATTCGGCCAAATACAATGCCCAAAACAAAGAAAAGGTGGGTGGCGTAATGGCACTGTTCGACCAGGTGTTTCAAAAGAGCGGCAACAATGTGTTGGATGGAAACCTGACCGTGTATATGACGGTGATCCAACTCAACCAAAAATATAACAAGAGCCTGACCGAAGATCAGATTTTGGAGCGCTACGATCGCGTGATTGCCGTATTGGATGCCAAAATCACCAAAGCCCGTGGTGAAAATAAACAGCAGGATGTAGATAAGTACCTGAAAATGAAAGCTCAGGTAGACGATATTTTGGTGAACATCGAGGGGTTGAAGTTTGATTGCGCGTTTGTGAAAGAAAAACTGGAGCCTAAGTTCAATGCCAACCCCAACGATCTGGGCCTGGCCAAGCGTATCTTCATCTTCATGACCAAAGACGGTAAATGCATTGACGATCCGCTGTGGCTGAAAGCAGCCGAAAAAGTACACGAAACAAGTCCGGATTTTGGGTTGGCCATCAACATGGCTAAAGTATATGCCAAAAATGGCAACCTGGATCGCGCACAGACGCTGTTGGAAGAAGCGGAAAAACTGGCGTCCAACAATGAGGATAAATTAAAGGTGCAAATGACTGCTGGTGATCTTGCCTCCACCCGTGGCAGCAAGGCCGCTGCTCGCGAAGCCTACCGTAAGGTAATTGCACTCGATCCTTCCGGCAAGGACGGCAAAGAAGCCTACGAAAAGATTGGTGACCTGTACATGGCTTCGGGCAAAGATTGCGCGAAACTGGTAAGCAAAGCCGAAGACCGTTTGGTATACCTGGCCGCGTTTGAAATGTACCAGCGTGCGGGCAATGCTCAAAAGATGGGCGTAGCCAAGTCGAACTTCCCGGCTAAGGAAGAAATTTTTGAAGTAAACTGGAAAGCAGGCGAAAGCAAGCCCACGGGCTGCTGGGTATCGGAGGTGGTCACCATCCGCACCCGCGACTAACCAACCAGAACGAGCACGCAAAAGGCTGGCCCTGCGCCAGCCTTTTGTTTTTACCCAGTTGTTGAAGCGAAGCCGAGATGAAAGCGACCCTCCTTTATTTTTTTGCTGCATGGCTACTGATGGCCTGTACCCCCGCAGAGAACACCAAACCTGTGGTGTACGAAGGACCTTTGCGGGTGATGGAACAAGTAGACCGTATTGAAACCGAGCGCGACTTGCTCAAAAGCCGGTTGAAAGCCGCCAAAATTATTGAATACGTCAATGGCGACTACGAATTCCCGGACGGAATTTACCTGGAGTTTTACAATGAGTTGGGTAAATTGTCTTCCACGCTCAGCGCCAACACGGCTTATTTCATCAAAGCCGAAAACAAATGGCGCGGCCGTGGCAAAGTAGAGGTAAAAAACCTGGAAAAAGACCAGCAGTTGAATACCGAAGAGCTTTTTTGGAAGCCTGATACCAAAAAGATTTTCACAGATAAGTTTGTGACCCTCCGTGATGCCGGTGACATTTTGTATGGCACCGGGTTGGACGCCATGCAAGACTTGTCGAATTATCAGTTGCGCAACATTTCGGGCGACCTGGAATACAAAGAGTAAGCGGGTGCTGGGGGCGTGCGTATGTCGGTTTAAATAAAAAAACAGCGACTGGTATGCCCGTGCGGTGGTTTGCGTAGTGTGATCTGTATCTTGCACGCATGAAACTGGTAGATGTGATTTTGCTTTCGTTGGCGGCCGCACTCATCATCATTGGCATCTATGAAGTGATGACGCGTGGCATTGGCGAAGCCTATGCAGTGATCATGCTGGCGGTCATCTGCTTTTTTGTGTACTCCCTGCGCAAGCGCAAGCCGAGGGCGTAGCCGCGGGACCCTCCCAAGGCCCCCGGATATTTGCGCAGAGCGTGCCTAATCTATTGATTTTCAGAGGCATAAATTCAAATCAGGCTTTTGCCGAATGGTCGGTTCACGTTAAATTTGCGGTTCTTTTAAAAAGCAAGGAAGGAAATCATCATCACACCGGCCCGCGAAGGGCACATCGCAATCAACAACCAGTATGGCATTAATAGGAACGCTGAGGGAAAAACTGACGAAATGGGTAGTCGGGTTCATCATGGTGGCATTGGCCGCCTTTATTGTGGGCAGCGATTTGCTCACCGGGGGCAACGGCTCTCTTTTTGGACGCAGCAACGATGTGGGTAGCATCGCAGGGTATAACATCAGCATTGACGAGTACAACGCGGCCGTGCAAGAGCGCGAGGCCGACTATGCCAACCGGATGCAGCGCCAACCGGGCGAGCGCGAGATGTCAACCCTGCGCCAGCAAGCGTGGGATTTGCTCATTGCCAAATACGCCATCCAACCAGAGTTTGAAAAGTTGGGCATCACCGTTTCCCAAACCGAATTGGAAGACATGGTACAAGGCAAAAACATTGATGAGGGCATCAGAAACTCTTTTTTGGACTCAGCCGGTAACTTCGACCGCAGCCGTTTGATCTCGTATCTGCAAAGCCTCAACACGCCCCCCGCAGTGGGCAACGAACAAATGCTGGCCATGCAGCAAGCACAAAAAGCCCAGTTTGAAAACTATATCGCTAACCTAAAGTTGGGCCGCGAGCGTATCAAATACGAAAATCTGTTGCTCAAGACCAACTACGTAACAAAGGCCGAAGCCGAAAAAGACTACCACCACCAAAACGATGTAGCCGAAGCGAAATACGTTTTCGTGCCCTACTATGCCGTGAGCGACACCGAGGTGGAAGTGAAAGAGGCCGATTTGCAAGCGTACTACAACAAAAACAAAGAGCGCTACAAAACGGAGGCTTCGCGCGACCTAAACTACGTTGCCATCAGCATATTGCCGTCCGCGGCTGACTCGGCCGCTGCGAAGGAAGAGATGGACCGGGCTGTGGCGTTGCTCAAAGAGTCCACCCAGGATTCTACGCTGGTATACTCCAATGCCGACTGGCAAGGCGAATACACCAATTACACCATTGCTTCGCTACCGTCCGATTTGAGCGCCCAGTTGAGCACCCTAACCCCGGGTAGCGTAGTGGGCCCAACGCTCAGCAACGGAGCGTATAAAGTGACCAAGGTTTCCAGCATTGGTACTGACACCACCTACAACGCCAAAGCAAGTCACATCCTCATCCGCTGGGAAAGCGAAACGCCCGAAGGGAAAAAAGCCGCCAAAGAAAAAGCGCAAAAGATCTTAAACGATATAAAGGGAGGCGCTGACTTTGCTGCCAAGGCACGCGAATTCGGGACAGACGGAACAGCCCAGCGCGGGGGCGACTTGGGCTGGTTTGTGTCCGGACAGATGGTGAAACCTTTTCAGGATGCCGTGTTTGGTGCAAAAGCCAAAGGATTGCTTAATCAGTTGGTCGAAACGCAATTTGGGTACCACATCATCGAGGTTACCGAAGTAAAAAACAACACTGTGTATACGCTTGCATCCATTTCCATCCCCATCGTAGCCAGCGAAGAAACCACCAACAACGCCTACTTAAAGGCCGAACAATTTGCGGATGGTGTGGGCGATGTGGAAGCGTTCAAAGCAAGGGCCAAAGAAATGAACCTGTTGGTGTCGGAAGCGAAGGAATTGAAAGCCGCTGACCGCAGGGTTGATAATTTGGGCGATGCACGCGCCATGGTGGTGTGGCTATTCCGCGAAGCGAAAAAAAACAAAGTGTCTACGATTTTTGAGATGGACGAAAGCTATGTGGTGGCCATCATGACGGGCGAAAACAAGGAGGGATACAAGTCTTTTGAAAAAGTAAAAGAGGAAATCCGTCCGGCCGTGCTGAATGAATTGAAAGGCAAAAAAATCATCGAGAAGATGGGCGCTGCCACGGGCAGCCTCGAAGAAGTTGCCAAGCTTTTTGGAGGGGATGGCACCGTTAACAGCGTGAACGACCTGAAATTCAACAGTACCTCGTTGCAGGGTGTCGGGTTCGACCCCAGAGCGGTGGGCGTCATCTTTGGGCTGGAAAATGGCAAACGCTCAAAACCCGTGGCGGTGGAAGGGGGCGTATTGCTGGCGGAACTTCAAAACAAGACCCTGGCCCCGGCCGTGGGCGATTATTCGATGTTTGCCAATCAACTGCTGCAGTCGGCCAACAACCGATCGAGCTTTGGCATAGCCGAGGCCATCCGGCAAAACGCCAAGATCGAAGACAGACGATTTAATGTAAACTAACGTACCTACGCAGGCACCGCAAGGTGCCTGTTTTGTTGTATGCCCATCGATCCCACTTGGCTTGCTTCGTTTCAGGAAAAACTGGACCAGCACTACACCTGGCCGGCCGTGTACACCTTTAAGTTTATCGTACCTCACGGGCGCGAGCAGCAATTCCGCGACTTATTCCCGTTGCTTGCCATCTCCACCAAAGAATCAAAACAAGGAAAGTACACGAGCCTTACGTTCGAGATGACCGTGTCGTCCAGCGCGGCCATCGTGGCAGTGTATGAAAAAGCATCCGTGGTGGAGGGCATTATCGCTTTGTGATCCTCGCCCAAGGGGCGTTTTCAAGTGCCATCGATTACGCCTATCTTTATCGCACGGGGTAACCCGAAGCGTCTGCATTTTCCTTGTTGGAATCCGAAAAGCTGCGTTCTAAACTTAAAATTTGTTAATGCGTATGTGGCACGAAGAAAACAACCGGCTAAAGCGTACTTTTCGTTTTCACGATTTTTCAGAGGCGTTCGCCTTCATGACACGTGTGGCGCTCGCGGCTGAAAAGATGGATCACCACCCCTGGTGGAGCAACGTGTACAATACCGTATCCATTGAACTATCCACCCATGATGCGGGCGACATCGTGACGGAAAAAGACCGCGCCCTGGCCGGGGTGATTGATTCGTTGGTTTAATGCCGCTTTCGTGAAGCTCTACCTTGTCCCCACCCCTATTGGCCATTTGGCCGACATCACCGTGCGGGCACTGGATGTGTTGAAAGCCGTAGACACGATCCTGGCGGAGGACACCCGCACCAGCGCTGTCTTGCTGAGGCACTATGACATTCAAAAGCCTTTGCAAAGCTTTCACATCCACAATGAACACCGCACGCTCTCACCCCTGGTGGCGCGAATCAAAAAAGGTGAGACGATGGCGTTGGTATCCGATGCAGGCACACCGGGCATATCGGATCCGGGTTTTTTGCTGGTGCGCGAATGCTTGCGCGAAAGCATTGCGGTGGAATGCCTGCCCGGCCCTACGGCCTTTGTGCCTGCACTCATTAAGTCGGGGTTTCCCACCGATCGGTTTGTGTTTGAGGGATTCTTGCCGCACAAGAAGGGGCGGCAAACACGCCTTCAACAAATTGCACAAGAAGAGCGAACCGTAATCTTGTACGAGTCGCCCCACCGGCTGGTAAAGCTACTGGAGCAATGCATTGAACACATGGGAGAAACGCGGTATGTGTCTGTGTCGCGCGAGCTGACAAAAGTATTTGAAGAAACAAAAACCGGAACACTGGCCGAGGTGTTGACGTATTTTCAACAGAACGAGGTCAAAGGCGAAATCGTGGTAACGTTGCATGGCAAAGAAGAGCAATAGCCTGGGGGGCGTCCCTGCCTGGGCCGCGGTGGCCGGTGTGTTGCTGGCACTCGCCTGGCTCATGAAGTCATTTCCCGTGTTCATATTTGTGGCGTATGCGCCCTTGTTTGTCATCGTAGACAAAAAGAGCGGGCAAAAGCCCGCCTGGGAACACTTTGAGTGGATACTGCTGCCGTTGGCGATAGGTTTTTTGGCTTCGTCCTGGCTCAGTAAACATCCCTTCTATGTTGCATTCGCGCAAGCCATTATCGGCACGATCGCTTTTGTGGTTTATTCCTTTTGCCGCGAATCGCTCGGCCCGCGCCTAGGCAAGGCCACGATTCTTTTGTTCTGGTTGGCGGCCGAGTATCTGCTGGTAAATCTGCCATGGCGGGGTCAGTTTATTTTTTTGGCGGACGCGCTAGCGCTGTGGCCCGCTTGGTTTACCTGGACGGTACACGTGGGTTATCTGGCCGTCAGCCTCTGGATATGGCTCTGCAACCTGGTGGTGTACCAGGCTGTGTTGACGCCTGCCAGGATACGTGTGGGCTGGATCATCGCGTGGCTCCTCCTGGTGGGTACGCCTATCGGGTGGAGCTACATGACCGGAGAAGGAGGGATTGACCGTGCTCAAATGCTGGCATGGTATGCCCGGCAAACAGCGGTTGTTGATCGTTATGTAAGTCAGGGTGAGGTGGTGGCCCGCACAGCCGCCTGGCTTTCGGTATTGATTATATTGGTGGGATTGGTGCGAAACAACGTTAAGAAAAAATGAATCTGATAGCGCTGCAAGAGAACGTCATCAGCCTTTGCCGCGAGGTGGGCGAATTCATGAAAACCGAACAGGCAACGTTTGACCTGGGTAAAATCGAACAGAAGACTTCATTCAACAATCTGGTTTCCTATGTCGACAAAGAATCCGAAAAACGAATTGTGACTCGCCTGGGTCAGTTACTTCCCGGCTCGGGTTTCATGGGCGAAGAAGGTACTGACACCCAAAGCACAAACGGATACCAATGGATCATTGATCCGTTAGATGGCACCACCAATTTCTTGCATGGCCTCCCCATCTATTCCATCAGCATCGGGCTGGCCAAGGAAGGGAAAATGGTGCTGGGTGTCGTGCACGAAGTGAGCCATGGCGAGTGCTTCTACACCGTGGCCGGACAACCGGCCTTTTGCAATGGCAAAGAAATTCGTGTTTCCCGTGTGGCTTCGCTGTCGCAGAGTTTGCTGGCCACGGGATTTCCGTACGATCACACCGATAAGAAAGACGCCTACCTGGACATCATCAAAGCGTTTTTGGAGCAGTCGCATGGCATCCGAAGGTTGGGCAGCGCAGCCATCGACTTGGCCTACGTGGCGTGTGGGCGGCTGGAAGGTTTTTTCGAGTACAACCTAAACCCCTGGGATGTAGCCGCAGGCGGTTTTTTGGTGCAACAAGCCGGTGGCCGGGTGACCGACTTTCAGGATGGTGATAACTTTTTATACGGAGGTGAATTGTGTGCTAGCGGCATGATTCATGCGGAGATGCTCGCCATTATTCAAGCCCGCTGGGGAGCCTCGTAAAAAATCGGGTAGCAGACGGCTGATGACCCAGATAAACAAGCTGCAATACGCCTGTACACCCCGTATTTTGAAGTCCGATTCTCTTTCGGACCGAGACGATATCTGTTTGAAATGGCTTTCGGATCCTTATCCGTCAGGAGAGGCCGCATTACTCCTGAAGAAAATTTAATGCCACAACATGAGGCCGGGGCGGGATATGTGCTTATCTTCACCATCTAAAATTTTAACACCAGAGTCTTATGAAGTTGCTATTCAACAAAAAAAGTTATTGGCTGATCGTTTGGTTAGCGCTGGGGCAGATTGCCTGGGCGCAAGGTCCGTTGACCGATCCGCTACCCGTTGACCCCAACGTGAAAGTGGGCAAATTGGCTAATGGGCTCACGTACTACATCCGCAAAAACACCAAACCCGAAAAGAAAGTAGAACTACGGCTGGTGGTCAATGCCGGCTCCATCCTGGAAGACGATGACCAGCAGGGCTTGGCCCACTTTGTGGAGCACATGGCTTTTAACGGCACCAAAAACTTTAAGAAAAACGACTTGGTGTCATATTTACAAAGCATCGGAGTGAAGTTTGGCAATGATTTGAATGCCTACACCAGCTTTGATGAAACGGTGTATATTTTACCCATACCCACCGAAAATAAGGAGAATGTTGAAAAAGGCTTCCAAGTACTGGAAGACTGGGCGAGTACCATTGCCTTTGAGCACGAGGAAATTGACAAAGAGCGCGGTGTGATCCTGGAGGAATCGCGCCTTGGCAAGGGTGCGCAGGATCGGATGCAAAAACAATACCTGCCCAAAATACTGGCGGGCTCAAAGTACGCCCAGCGGTTGCCCATTGGCAAGGACGATATCATCCAAAACTTCAAGTACGATGTGATCAAGCGCTTCTACCGCGACTGGTACCGACCCAACCAAATGGCCGTAGCTGTGGTGGGCGACATTGAACCGGCCGAGGCAGAAGCATTGGTAAAAAAGCATTTTGAAAAGCTGAAAAACCCGAGCAAGGAGCGCAAGCGGACCGATGCCGCAGTGCCTCCGCGCACCAAAAGCGAGGGGCTGGTGGTGACCGATAAGGAAAATCCTAACTCCATTGTTCAAGTATTTTACTCGCCCAAAAAGGCAGCCATTCAAACCACGCTCAAAGACTATCGCGAATCCATTGTCCAGAGTCTTTTTACGCAAATGATCTCCGGGCGCATGCAAGAACTGACGCAAAAGTCCGAGCCGCCCTTTGTTTTTGGAGGCAGCAGCCTTGGTGGCTTTGTACGTGGATACGAGACGTTTTTTTGTTTTGCCCTGGTGGGAAAAGCCGGGCCCGAGGGCGCCATCAGCGCGTTGATCACCGAGAACGAACGTGCTCGCAAGTTTGGCTTTACGCAAGCTGAACTCGAACGCACGAAAAAGAATGCAATGAAAGGAATCGAGCGTTCGTACAATGAACGCGACAAAACCGAGTCAGAACAATTGGTGAACGAGTATGTCCGGAATTTTCTGCAAAAGGAGCCCATCCCCGGCATCGAGAATGAGTACAATTACTACAAACAGTTTTTGGATGGTATTACGTTGGATGAAGTGAATAAGTTTGCCGCGGCCAACATTCCTTCAGCCGAAAGCAAATTGATTGTTTTGCTGGCGCCCGAGAAACCCGACTATGAACTGCCTACCAACGAAAAGTTATTGGCATATGCCGATGCAGCCGCCAAGCAGGAGATTATGGCATACGAAGAAAAGGCGGTGGCCGCCAGCCTGATGGACGAGGCCCCCGCGGCCGGGCGGATTGGCTTTCAAAAGGAAAACAAAGAAGCCGGGTTTTACGAGTTGACCCTGGGCAATGGCGTAAAGGTATTGCTAAAGCCCACCGACTTTAAAAATGATCAGGTGGTGCTGAGCGCATTCCGTTTTGGAGGTCAGTACAACTACGACACCAAAGACCGTTACAATGCCGAAAATGCCGCTACCCTGGTAAGCCAAATGGGTGTGGGAAAGTTTTCGCCTAACGACTTACGTAAAACGCTGGCGGGCAAAACCGTCAACGCCTCGCCCCGCATCTCAGCTGCCACTGAGGGTATCAATGGCAGCAGCAGTGCGGAAGATGTAGAAACGCTATTGCAACTGGTTCATTTATATTTTACACAACCACGCAAGGACGAGGAGCTGTACAAGTCCTTTGTATCCAAACAGCAAGCCATGGTGCAGAATATGTTAAGCGATCCGCAGATGGTATTTCAGGACAGCCTGTTGCGCACGGTGTACAAAAATCACCCGCGGGCCCCACGCGTGCCCCGGGCCGAAGACTATAACCAGGTTAACCTGGACCGCGCTTTGGAAATTTACCGAGAACGTTTTGGCAATGCCAACGGCTTTACGTTTGTGATCATTGGCGCGTTCCAAATGGACAAAATCAAGCCACTTATCGCTACCTACCTGGCTTCGCTACCGTCCGACAAGACGAAGACATCGACCTACAAAGACATAGGCCTGCGCCCGGTGCGAGGGGTGGTGAAGAAAGAGGTGAAAAAAGGAACCGAGGCCAAGAGTTTTATCGCTATGCAGTTTACCGGGGAGGCTCCCTACAGCCCTGCCGAACAACTGAAGCTGCAGGCGTTGATTGAGACGATCAACATCAAACTGATCGAAACGCTGCGCGAAAAAATGAGCGGTACGTATACGGGCGGCATGAGCGGCTCGCTGAGCAAGTATCCGTATGAAGGATATACTGTGAGTGGCTTTATTCCCTGCGGGCCCGAGAATGTAGACAAACTGATTGCGGCCACGTTGGAAGAATTAGACAAGGTGCGCAAGAACGGACCCACTGCGGCCGACCTTGCCAAGGTGAAAGAAAACTGGAAGAAGCAATACCAGGAAAACGTAAAGGATAATAACTACTGGATGCGGCAGTTGCAGAGTGCGGTGGAAAATGGGCTCAACCCGGGTGATATTCTTACGTATGAAAGTCGCGTGGATGCGCTGACCGTAGCTGACCTGAAAGCTGCGGCCAATAAGTATCTGGATATGAAAAACTATATTCAGGTAGTACTGAATCCCGAAAAGTAAACAACGGGTCATTCACACGAAGGGGCGGTTTTTCAACCGCCCCTTTTGTTTTTTCTGCCCGGCTACTCCGACCGCAAGGCCTGCGCGGGGTTGGACACGGCCGCTTTGAATGACCGATAGCCCACCGTTACCAGGGCAATGAGCATGGTGGTTGCCAGACAGGTGACAAAAATCATGGGGCCGATGTCTATTTTATAAGCAAAGTCGTTCAACCACTGCGTCATCACATACCAGCCGATCGGTGCAGCAAACGCAAAGCCAATCATAATAAGAATCACATATTCCTTCGAAAAGGACAAGATGATGCTTTCCACGGAGGCCCCCAAAACCTTGCGAACACCAATTTCCTTCGTTTTGCGGTTGGCCATGAAGGTAGCCAATCCAAACAATCCAAGACAGCCGATAAAAATGGCGATGGAGGTGAACACGGTGAGCATCGTGGAGGTCCGCTCTTCGCTTTCATAAAACTCAGCAATTTCTTCATCATAAAATTGATACGAAAAGATGTGCTCGGGATACGCCTGTTCCCATCGCTTCTGCACCTCGCGTATTGTTTCCTGCATGTTTTGCGGATTCAATTTCAACGAGAGTGTCTGGTAGGTTCGGGCGCGGTTGTAGAGCACGGTGGCGTCTACGGGCTCGTGCAACGACATCGTGTGGAAGTCCCTGACCACCCCGACCACAGGCAGCTTCCGGCCATTCAGTTCCATTCTTTTGCCAATGATTTCCTCGGGGCTTGTAAACCCTACCAGTTGCACCAATTTTTCGTTGACGAGAAAACCGTGAGCGGTATCCAGGTCGCCCACGTTGGTGCCGGCCAACATCTTAAGATCGTAGAGTCCCACATAATTTCCGTCAATAGTCTTTATTTGTGTACCATACCGATCTTCTTTTCCTTCGATGCCAAAGTCTGTACTTTGAACGCTGCCCGAAGCGGGCGGGCGGCTGCTCAGGCTGGCTATTTCTACTCCGGGCAGTTTAGCCACCTCTTCCCGCAGGGCACGCATCTTGCTGGTGCCATCCGAAAAACCCAGCCGCTCATTTTCAGGTATGGGAAATGTGACAATGGCCTCTTGCCGAAAGCCCAGATTCTGCTGGCGGAAGTAGTTCATTTGCGCGATCAACACAATGGTGCAAATAATCAGCCATTGCGAAATGATAAACTGAACCACCACTAATACCCTGCGCAACAGAAACCCGGATGAGTTGCGGTTGCTCATCTGGTTTTTAATGGCAAACACCGGTTTGAAGCCCGACACTACCAAGGCAGGGTACAGCCCCGACAGCAACGAAACAAAAACCGTTACTCCTACCAGGAAGAGCGCAACACCCGGATCGAATAGACGAAGTGAGAGGGTCAAATTCAAAAAGGAATTGAGGAACTCCAACGCCACGGTTGCCACAGCCAGCGCCAACGCCACCGAAAAAACGGTCACAAGAGTAGACTCGCCCAAAAACTGCAGAATTAACTGCCCCCGCGAACTGCCCAGCGTTTTGCGTATCCCTACTTCTTTGGATCGTTTGATGGCCTCAGCCGTCACCAAATTGATAAAGTTGATGCAGGCGGTAATGATGAGAAAAATACCAATCACCGAAAACGCTGTGATCATGGGCCAGGTAACGGTGGTATAATTGTAGTTGGAGTAGCGGTCATCAAAATGAATCCGGCTGAGCGGCTGCAGCTCATATGAAACCTCGTCCGGATTTTCCTCGCCAAAGTGTTTGGTCACAAAGCTGGGCAGGCGTCTTGCCAGCTCGGCTATGTCCACGCCTTCTTTCAACAAAAAGTAACAATGCTCATCACTCCAGATGCCATTCCAGCCCACTTCGTCTTTCTCTTTTTTGATGGTGATAAAAGACAAGAGCACATCAAAAGGAATATCGGTCTGGGCGGGCAGGTCATCGATGATGGCAGTGACCCTGAACTCCTTTCCGTCATAATTGAACACCTCCCCTACAGCATCTTCCTTCCCAAAGTATTTCTTGGCCGATTGCACGGACATGACCGCTTCGTTCGGTTCGTCCAGACCCTTTACCGGATCTCCGATGACGGCCTCCCGGTCAAAAATGGAAAAATACTCGGGCTGTACATATGTTACCCCGCGTTCTACGGCAAACTTTTTTGGTTCGCCATTGGCTTGGGGTACGGTCACCAGCCCCCCCGCCCGGTACGAAGAAAAAATCAACGCCTCCACTTCCGGAAAATCGGTGCGAAAGGCATCGGGCAATGCGGGGGCCACACCCGTGGAGTAAAATCGGCTTTGATTCCCAAAACTCTGCCCCACCACGCGGTAGATGCGATCGCGTTTTGAGTGGTAGGTATCGAAGCTGGTATGGTAGCGAACGATCAGAAACAGGATCAGGCTGGTAGCAATCCCCAGGGTTAGGCCCAGCACGTTGATCAGGGTGCTTCCTTTGGAACGCCACAGGTTGCGCAAGGCGGTGGTCAGATAGTTCTTGAGCATAGCAGTGTGATGAAAACGGGGGTTGAAAAGTTTATGCCCAACCATTCCAATTTAAATGCCACGCTGGGCAGCGGCCAAAAGTGGCCGCAAAATGCACTTGCCCGGATTCTTGTCTGTTCAAAATGCTTCAACGAACGTCCGATTACGGACGGGTGCACGATCTCGTGTTTTGGTTATCTTTGGCACATGATCCAGCATGTATTGGTGTTTTTGCTGTCGTTGGGGGCCTTGATCTACCTGGCCGTTTTGGCGTATCGGGCATTTCGCCCACAGCGCGGCTGTGCGACCGGCTGTGCTACATGTGCGGGGCAACCGTTGCGTAAACCTACCCCGTCCTCAGCGAGGTAGCACACGCCCGCATCAGGCCGGCAAGAATTGAAAAGGAATTTCAGGGGGAGCATATTGACGGGGCAACCGCGGTTGGATGCGCACATAGGCAATCCCCAAGGCCAGTACCACAAGGGCGGCCGGCTGCCAAAAGCCCGGTAGCAACGTCACCTTGAACCATGCCAGGAGCAAGGCGACATTGATGGCTGCCAGGGCGGCCATGCCGACCGTTAGCTGGATGCGCCCACGGCCCCAGCCCGCCCGAAATTGGCTACGACTTTTTTCTTTTAAATGAAAATGCAGCACGCGCACAAACGTGGCATAGGTGCGCGACCGATCCTCAAAGGTGCCGTTACTGAAGTAAAAGCGGTTCGAAATCATCAACTCCGGCTGGTCATCGATCGATAAAAAAACCTGATACAACCCCTGGGCACAGTCGAGCCGCACCGAGGTGATACGGTGATAGGGCACCACCCGTTCGTGGTCACCTTTTTTGATCACGAGGCTCAGCTCGCCCAACACCACCGTAGTGGCTGGCGCGGACATGGAGTTTTTATAGTTGTATTCCATGAGTCGAAGGTACGGCTGCCCCTACCGGAGCTGAAATACCCGATATTGGGTATTTTGACCCCATCCAAGAATCTGCATCTAACTGATTTTCAGTTTATTAAAAAACGCAAAACGGGTGGCGTCTAATTTTTGGTCATGCTTGGATTATTGACCGTCTTTTGCCGATATTTGCAGTCCCTTTTCAAAAAGGGCGAAATCATTTAGAATTATGGCACGTGTTTGTCAAATAACCGGAAAAAGACCCCAAGTGGGCAATAACGTATCGCACGCAAATAACAAAACCAAACGCAGGTTTTACCCGAATTTGCAAACGAAGCGGTTCTATTTGGCCTCGGAAGACCGGTGGATCACGTTGAAAGTATCCACCAAAGCCATCAAAACCATCAACGCGAAAGGGTTGGAGGTGGTGTTGAAAGAAGCAAAACAAAAAGGCACGTTGGCCATTTAATCCTCACGCATCATGGCAAAAAAAGGAAATCGTATACAAGTGATCTTAGAGTGTACCGAGCACAAAACCACCGGTATGCCCGGCATGAGCCGGTATATCACGACCAAAAACCGTAAGAATACCACCGAACGCATCGAGTTGAAAAAGTACAATCCGGTTCTGAAGAAATACACCGTACACAAAGAAATAAAGTAACATGGCAAAGAAAGTTGTTGCAACCTTGAAGAAAACCGATGGCAAGAGCTTTGCCAAGGTGATTCGTGCGATCAAATCGGAAAAGACGGGCGCCTATACCTTCAAAGAAGAAATTGTTCCCAACGATTTGGTGAAGGAAACACTCGCCAAGAAATAAGCGGCCTGCCGCATCAATCAATACCAAGTTAAAAAGTCCCCTCGCGGGACTTTTTTGTTCCACCCTCTATCAATCATGTCATGGGTTTTCTGGACAGCTTCCTTTCGGGGAAAAAAGAACAGTTGGACAAGGGATTAGAAAAATCGAAAGAAAGTTTCTTTTCCAAACTCGGGAAAGCCATCGCGGGTAAATCCACCGTAGACGATGACGTGCTCGACAACCTGGAAGAAATCCTGGTCAGTTCCGATGTAGGTATTCAAACCACCGTCAAAATCATTGACCGCGTCAAGGCGCGGGTGGCGCGCGATAAATACCTGGGCACAGCCGAGCTGGACCGGCTCCTTAAGGAAGAGGTGGCCGCCCTCTTGGTGGAAACGGATGCCACAGACCGGCCGTTTGCACTACCCGAAAACCACAAACCCTATGTGCTGATGGTGGTGGGCGTAAATGGCGTGGGAAAAACTACCACGATCGGTAAACTGGCAGCCCAATACATCAAAAACGGAAAGAAGGTAGTACTAGGTGCGGGTGACACGTTTCGCGCGGCCGCAGTAGACCAATTGAAGCTGTGGGGGGAACGCACCGGAGCCACGGTCATCTCCAAGGGAATGAACACCGACCCTTCTGCTGTGGCGTATGAAACCATCGAAGCCGGGGTAAAAGAAAATGCTGATATCATCATTTTAGATACGGCCGGGCGATTGCACACCAAAGTGAATTTGATGGCGGAGCTTTCCAAAATAAAGCGGGTGATGCAAAAAGTAATAGCCGATGCGCCCCACGATGTAATGCTGGTGTTGGACGGCAGTACGGGGCAAAACGCAGTCATCCAGGCTCGCGAATTTACCAAGGCGACAGACGTGACGTGCCTGGCCATCACTAAACTCGATGGTACCGCCAAAGGTGGGGTGGTCATTGGCATTTCCGATGAATTCAGCGTGCCCGTGCGTTTTATTGGTGTAGGCGAAAAAGCCGAAGACCTCCAACCGTTCGACCGCCACGCTTTTGTGGAGGCGTTGTTCAAACGATAGCACGCCTTTTGCAGGCACGGCCCGTCCGCTGCAAAAACTTCATTAGCAAACCAACGGTCATTTTAGTATACTTGGTTTAATTACCAACCATGTCAAAACGCGTATTGGTGTGCGAAGATCACACGTTAGTAGTGGACGGATTGAGGCTGCTGTTGCAAACGCACGGCTTTGAATGGGCCGGACACGCACCCACGCTGGCAGGGCTGGATGCGCGAATAGCCGAAACCAAACCCGACATTTTGCTGCTGGATCTGAACGTGAAAGGTACAGATGGGTTTTCGGTGTTGCCCCATCTGCGTTTGGCATTTCCGGTATTGCTGATCTTCATACTCACCATGTACCGTGATGAGTTTCTGATCGAACGGGCGCGCAAAGACGGGGCCAACGGTTTTCTGGAGAAAGACATCGGGAATGACGAACTGCTGAATGCGTTGTGTCGGGGTGCGGATCAACCCTTTTATCTTTCCTCCACGCTGGCACGGGAGCAACAGGAACGACAGCTCTACCGCGATCACTTTGCCGGCAAAATGAAACTCACCAAGCGCGAAATGGATGTAATCCCCTTGCTGGCCCATGGCAAAACCACACACGAAATTGCAGCACAACTTTTTCTGAGCCCCCTCACAGTAGACACCCACCGGAAGAATATCTTTCGCAAACTGAATATCACCAATGTGGTAGATCTGGTGAACTTCGCTCATGAGAACAAGTTGGTTTAGCTTGCTGATGTTGGCTGGCTTGTTTCAGGCCACCGCCCAATCCGCGCGCGACAGTATATCACTTTCTTCACATCTCGATCGGCAACTTCCGCAGGCGTACCTGGCCAAAACCACGGCACGTACTCCGGTGGACGAAATGAGCCGCGCCTGGCAGCGAAACCCCGAACGATTTGCTCGACTTTCGCGCTTTAACCTGGGTTATCTGGACTCCATTGTGTGGCTGGCGATGCCCGTGAAAAAGGAAAAAGGAACGGCTGAGGTGTTACTGGAGGTGCCCAATCCGCACCTGGACGAACTAACGCTTTACGTAATCACCCGCGATTGCACCTGGCAGGTCGGCCGTGTGACGGGGGATAACTACCCCTTTTGCTCCCGAAACCTGGCACACCGTAATTTTGTTTGGCCCCTACAACAGGAACATGTGGCGGGCGCTACGCTGCTATTGCGCATCGACAAGCGTAACTCCGCGCTGAGCATTCCGGTGTACTTCTGGAACCCTGACACGTTTCAGCAGCGAAACACCCGTACGGTGCTGTTTTATGGAACTGCCTTCGGTATGATGTTGCTGGCTGCGTTGTACAGCTTGTTGGCCGGTATCTTGCTGCGCGCAAAGATTTATTTCGCTTACCTGTTGTTTGTGCTCTCAGCCATTCTTTTTTTGGCCACGGGCGAGGGCCTCAGTTTTCAGTTTCTCTATCCCCAGCAGGGCGGCTTTAATACGTTATTCCGTCCCATCATTGCCGCTGTCTGCACGATCACATTGGCCATCTTCTCAGTGCTCTTTCTTCAGATGAAAAAGAGGTATCGGGTAGGATATCGGGTGGTGGTATGGGTACTGACGCTCTTTTTAGCCATTATGGCGGGTACCCCTTTTTTGCATCGCTTCTACCTTCATCACAGTTACTTTTTTGTTCCGTTGATCTTAACCTTATCGGTAGTGGTGAATGGCGTACTGATCCTGGCAGCCCTTCGCACCTATCGCAAGCACAAGCGCATCTCTGTTTTTTATCTGTGTGCCTATTCCACCGTGATCATCACCGGGATAATCACAATCATGGAGGATTACGGATGGATTGACCCACTGCCCTTCAACATCATGTTCATCGGGTCCGTGGTAGAGGTGATTGTTTTCTCGCTGGCACTCACCTTTTTGGTGCGTGGCGTTTATCAAGAGCGAAACGAACTTGCACTGCGCATTTCGCGTCATCAGCGCGAGCTGATTCAATCGTATGTGAATGGATCTGAGCGCGAGCGGCAACGCGTGTCGCGCGAGTTGCACGATGACATTGGCAGCCGCATGAGTCACGTCAAACGTTTACTGCAGGCACAGCACGCTAACCCAGCCGCATTGCAGGAGCATCTGGAAAAACTGGTGGGCGATGTGCGCACCATGGCCCACCGGCTGGCCGCCCCGCCCGCGGCCCAAGGTGGTTTAGTGCCCCGCCTGCAAGCATTGGCGGCCGAAACACAGGCAGCCACGGGCATTGCCTTTTATGTGCAATCATTTGATTTCCCCGACCGCCTCTCACCGATCGTGGAGACGGAGGTATACCGTATTGTACAGGAGGCCGTGGAAAACATCGTGAAGCATGCCCGCGCCAGCGAGGCCTACATTCAACTCTTTTTACATGAGCAAGACGTGACAGTAAGCATTGAAGACAACGGGCGCGGATTTTTGGCGGATGTGCACAACGCAGGGATCGGCCTGACCAACATGCGCATGCGTGCTGAGAGCGCGGGCGGCCGACTGGACATAAGTTCGGGTATGGGAAAAGGCACTACCATCATCGTAGTAATTCCTTTTGTACCGGCAATGGCCGGTCACGAGCCGTTACCTACCGTGATGCCGTCTTAAATAAGAGCGGGAAAAATTTCCGAAGCTGTGGGGCACACAGTAACTTGCCCCATTCAATTGCATCACATGTCACTGAAAATCCGCAAAGAAGACGCGCTAAACTACCATCAGCAAGGCCAGCCCGGCAAAGTAGAAGTACAACCAACCAAGCCTCTGGCCACCCAACTCGATCTTGCCCTCGCTTATTCGCCTGGTGTGGCCGAGCCCTGCAAAGAAATTGCTGCCAATAAAGAAAATGTGTACAAGTATACCAGCAAAGGAAATCTGGTGGCCGTGATCTCTAACGGTACTGCGGTGCTGGGCCTGGGAAACATTGGACCCGATGCGGCTAAACCTGTGATGGAGGGAAAGGCCGTGTTATTCAAAAAATATGCGGGCATTGACAGCTTTGATATTGAAATCAACGAGGAAGATCCGGATGAATTCATCAAAATCGTAAAGTCGCTCGAACCCACCTTTGGAGGCATCAACCTCGAAGATATCAAGGCTCCCGAGTGCTTCAAGATTGAGACCGTGCTGCGCGAAAAAATGACTATTCCCATCATGCACGATGACCAGCACGGCACGGCCATTATCTCGTCTGCCGCATTGCTGAATGCCCTGGAGTTGATTGGAAAAAAGATTGATGACGTAGTGCTGGTAGTGAACGGTGCCGGGGCTGCGGCCGTATCGTGCTCGCGGCTTTACCTGGCGCTGGGGTTGCGGAAAGAAAATTTGATCATGTGCGATAGCAAGGGAGTGATCACTACGTTACGCACAAACTTGGATGACACCAAAAAAGAGTTTGCCACAGCCCGCCACATCACCACCCTGCAGGAAGCGATGCGCGGAGCCGATGTGTTTGTTGGACTTTCGGTAGCCGATATACTAACACCCGCGGACATCCTGGCTATGGCCAACGATCCGGTTGTGTTTGCCTTGGCCAATCCCACGCCCGAGATCAACTATGACCTGGCGAAACGAACCCGCCCGGACATCATCATGGCCACCGGCCGCAGCGATCATCCCAACCAGGTCAACAACGTACTGGGCTTCCCTTACATTTTCCGCGGTGCGCTGGATGTGAGGGCCACCGAAATCAATGAAACGATGAAACTGGCAGCAGTACATGCATTGGCGACCTTAGCGAAGGAACCCGTGCCCGACAGTGTAAAAAAAGCTTACGGCATCGACAAACTGGAGTTCGGAAAAGACTATCTCATACCTAAACCGATGGACCCGCGGTTAATTACCACGGTTTCTCCGGCCGTGGCAAAAGCGGCCATGGATTCGGGCATGGCGGCACAACCGATTACCGACTGGGGCGCCTACCACGTGGCACTGCAGCGCAGAATAGGCATTGACGAAAAGCTCATTTCGCAAATCATTGAAAGCGCGCAAAAAAATCCGAAGCGTGTAGTCTTTGCGGAGGCCAACCATCATAAGATCCTCAAGGCAGCGCAGATCCTGAAAGACGAAGGGATTGCCCATCCCATCCTGTTGGGCAACAAGGAAGAGATTCACAAGTTGATAGACGAACATCGGCTTGACCTGAGCGACTGCCCTATCATCTACCCGCGCGAAGAGAAAGAACACGTGGAGAAGTATGCCGAAGTGCTGTACAAAAAACGCCAGCGAAAAGGGCTGGCGTTCAAAGACTGTTTGAAATTGCTGCAAGACCGCAACTATTATGCCGCCATGATGGTGGAACATGGAGACGCGGATGCGATGGTATCCGGACTAACGAAAGATTATCCCAAAACCATTTTGCCCGCCTTGCAGATTATCGGCACTGCCCCAGGCGTCAATCGCGTGGCAGGCATGTATGTGATCATGAACAAAAAAGGAAACTACTTTTTTGCCGATTGTACCGTAAACGTAGAACCCGATGCCAACGACTTGGTGGAGATCATCGGACTAACGGCCCGGGGTGCGCGCTTCTTTGGCATTGAGCCACGCGTGGCTGTACTGTCCTATTCCAACTTTGGCAGCAGCAAAGGAGAGATTCCCTCCAAAACCCGCGAAGCCGTACGCCTCGCGAAAGCGAAATTTCCCGATTTGGTGATTGACGGAGACATTCAAGCCAATGTGGCGTTGAATACGGAAATCCAACAGGAAACCTACCCGTTCAGTGCCTTGGCAAAAACAGGAGCCAACACCCTTATCTTCCCCAACCTGGCCGCTGGCAACATTGCCTATAAGCTGATGCTTGAGATCGGGGGTGCGGAAAACATCGGTCCGATTCTCATGGGCATGAACAAACCGGTGCATGTGTTGCAACTGGGCAGCAGCATTCGCGAAATTGTGAACATGGCCGCCATAGCCGTAGTGGATGCGCAGGGGCGGGAAAAATAGTTTTCCCGCGAGTGACAAAACTCCTTGGCGAGAAGCGCATCGCCTATTTTACGATAGGTTGGCGACAAATAAATGCTGTCGCAACGTGGGCGACAACCAACCCTGATTTAGATTTTCTTGAGGTCCAACACGAATCCCGGTAAAACATCCTCACCAGAGAGAGTGCACGAAAAATCCATGTTCTCGGTCTCAGCAGCGGGGCGATAAATGTATGCTTGCCTCTCAATCGGATCAATCAGCCACGCCAATCGACAACCGTTGGCGAGCCAATCCCCCATTTTTGCCTTTAATTGCATCAACGAATCCGTTTGTGACCGAACCTCGATAACAAAATCGGGGCACAGTGGCGGAAACTTTTCTTTCTCTTCAGTAGACAGAGCGTCCCATCGCATCTTTGAGACAAACGCTGCATCAGGCGATCTCATAGAACGATCTGGCAAACGAAACCCTCCGGAGGCATCAAAGCCGTAGCCCAACGACTCATTCGAAAAAATCCAGTTTGCAAACTGATGATAAACTTTAAGGTGAACTTGGGACGAAAACCCACCGGAAGGTGACATAATCAATAGTTTTCCGTTTACATCGCGCTCAATTTCCAATCCAGCATTTGCCACGCAAAAGGCAAACAACTCATCGTCACTAAATTGTACGGTCGGAGGAAAAATGAGGCTAAGTCGTTCCATCGGCATAAAGTTAGCAAACTGCGCTTATATCGCTCCCCTTTTGATCTCCTCTACCACCGCAGGATCCAATAACGTAGTGGTATCGCCCAACTGTGAAGTGTCGCCTTCGGCCACTTTGCGCAAAATCCTGCGCATGATCTTTCCGCTGCGCGTTTTGGGCAGGCCACTGACGAATTGAATTTTGTCGGGCTTGGCAATCGGGCCGATGATCTTGGCGACCAAGTCGCGGATCTCGCCCCGCAAATGATCGGGCTCGTGCACGGCATCATAGGTGACCACGTAAGCGTACACCCCCTGGCCCTTGATGTCGTGTGGGTAACCCACCACGGCCGACTCGCATACGGCACTATGCTCGTCAATGGCGCTTTCAATTTCGGCTGTACCCAGGTTATGGCCGCTCACAATGATGATGTCATCCACCCTTCCTGTGATGCGATAATTACCTTCGGCATCGCGCTTGCATCCGTCACCCGTAAAATACATCCCAGGGAATGTGGAAAAGTATGTATCCTTAAATCGCTGATGGTCGCCATAGATGGTGCGTGCCATCGAGGGCCATGGAAACGCGATGGCCAGTCGCCCCTCGACCAACTTGCCCGTCAGTTCCCGACCTTTCTCATCCATGAGCACCGGCCGAACTCCGGGTAAGGGAAATGTGGCATGGGCAGGCTTTAGGGGAGTGACGTGAGCGATGGGCGAAATCATAAATCCGCCTGTTTCCGTTTGCCACCACGTGTCTACGATGGGGCAATGGCCTTTGCCAATGTTTTCGTGATACCAGTGCCATGCCTCCTCATTGATGGGCTCGCCCACGGTGCCCAACAATCGCAGCGAGGACAGGTCGTGCTTCTGCACAAACGAAAGAGGCGCCTGTTGCAATGACCGAATGGCTGTGGGTGCGGTATAAAAAATCGACACGCCATGGCGCTCAATCACCTGCCAGAATCGACCCCAGTCAGGCCACGAAGGCACGCCCTCAAACATGAGCGTGGTAGCTCCGGCAAGCAAAGGGCCGTACACCATATACGAATGACCAGTGATCCACCCAATGTCAGCCGTGCACCAGTACACTCCGCTTTGGGGCTTGTTGTTGTGGAGTGTGGCATCGTATTGAAAAACCGTGCGAAAGGTGTAGTGAGTGTACACCATATAGCCACCACAGGTGTGCACCATCCCCTTGGGCTTTCCGGTGGAGCCCGAGGTGTAGAGGATAAAAAGCATATCCTCGGCATCCATCACTTCCACCGCGCAGTTGGTGCCCATCCGGTCAACGCTGTCGTGCCACCACACATCGCGCCCGGGTTTCATGATCACCGGCCGTTGGGTGTGCTGAAGTACGACACACGTCTCCACCGTAGGTGTGTTCTCCAAGGCCTGGTCTACGATCGCTTTGAGGTCGATCACTTTGTCACCCCGAAAGGCGCCATCGGCCGTAAGTACCACCTTGCAGCCCGAATCATTGATACGGTCGGCCAGGGAGCCGGCCGAAAAGCCTGCAAACACGACCGAGTGCACAGCTCCCGCGCGCGCGCAGCCCAACACCGCATAGGCCAACTCGGGCACCATGGGCATATAAATGCAAACGCGGTCACCCCTCTTAACACCCCACGACCGCAACGCATTTGCTACCTGACAGACACGATCGTGCAACTGACCGTAGGTGATGTGCTTCGCTTCTTTGGCGGGGTCATTGGGCTCCCAAATAATCGCGGTCTGCCGGGCACGATGGGGCAGATGACGGTCAATGCAATTTTCGGTGATGTTCAACTTTCCGTCCAGGAACCACTTCACCTCAGGCGTTTGAAAATCCCATTTCAAGGTTTGCGTCCAGCGCTGATGCCACCGGAACTCGCTTGCCACAGAATCCCAAAATGACTCGGGATCACCCAAGCTGTGTTGATAGGCAGCCTGGTACGACTGCCAAGAATTAATCACGGACATAACGCTGCTCCTGTTGTTGCGTGGAGAAAGGTACGCGAAAAATCAAATAAAGTATTCAATCGCCAGCGCACTGGCCGCTCCTAACATGGCCACGGCCAGTTTGCGCGCATTGAAGCGGTGATCCGGGCTGCTCTCAAACACGATGGTAGTGGAGATGTGCAAAAAATTCCCACTCACTAATGCATACAAATACAAAAGGCCGTTTTCTGACAATACCGATGTCTGAACAAAGTATGTACTGATGAGCAACCCGACAGGTGCAGCCAGCGAAAACACCAGGAGGTAGGTATTCGCGAGCTTTTTCGTACCCAGTTGTGAAGTCAGCACAGCCATGAGGGCAAAGGCCGCGGGTGCCCGGTGAAGCGCAATGCCCAGCAGGATAGCATTTAGATCATAAACAGGACCCATCGTGGCGGGTTGCGCCAACAGTCCCCCTTCCAAAAAGGCATGAATGCACAACGCAACCAACAGCATGAAAGAGGAAAGAGGTTTGTGCGAATGTCCTTCGTGGGTGTGGATATGACCATGCTCAACTCCGGCCGAAAAATACTCGAGTACCTGTTGCAAAAAGAAGCCCAGCAGCACAAACACCCCAATGCCGTGGGCCTCGCCATGGCTCATATAAAGCTCAGGCAGTATGTGGGTAATGGTGATGGCAAACAGATAAGACCCGGCAAAGACGAGCAACAGCCGAAAACTTTGTTTTCGTCCTTTGGGCAACAAATAAATCAATAAACCCGACAGCAGTGGGGTAAAAAAAAGGACGGAAAGTTTTAGCAGCATGTCGGGGACAACAAAAATGCCTACGGATTAATTTTTAAACGGGCAGAAATTTTTTCGGTGGCAAATGTGCGCAGGGCACCTGTGCTGTCGGAGTAAATCAAAAAGGCCTCGATGACAGGCGTGGCTTTCACTTTTGCAATGGCTTTTTCCGTCCCCATCACCATGAGGGCGGTAGCCCACCCATCGGCCGTGGTTGCATCCTGGGCAAACACCGAAGCGCTCAACAGGGAGTGCTGAACCGGAAAACCCGTTTGCGGATCAATGGTATGCGCATATTTTCTTCCATCCACCACACGGTAGTTAAAATAATTTCCGGATGTGGTGAACGATTGGTTTTCCAGGGCCACATAGGCCTTGAAGTACAGCGAGTCTCTGGTTGAGTTGGGGTCCAAGATGCCAATCTCCCAGGGCTTACGCGAGGCGAGGTTGATGCCTACGGCCATACCCTCCCCTCCGATTTCGACCAGCATATTTTCAATGCCTTTTTTCCGTAAAAAGTCAGTGACTACATCGGCTCCGTACCCCTGCCCAATACCTCCAAAGTCTAATTGCACGCGTGGATCGCTTTTCCAGATACTGTCTTGGTTGTATTGAATTTTCTCAAAACCGATAAAGGCCCTCAGGGAATCCAGCTTGGTGCTGTCGGGGCGCGTTGTTTTTTTATAGCCAAAGCCCCAGTGGTTCACTAAGGGCATTACGGTGGGGTCAAAGGCACCCTGTGTAGCGGAGGCAATTTCGTGCGCTTTGCGCAGTGGCGGCAACAGATAAGGCAACATCAGCCGAAGTCCTTTTTCAGCCTGATTGAAGCGTGAAACTTCGGACTCGATGTCATAGGTGTTGATGGCCCGGTTTACCACCGCCAGCAGGGAGTCCACGGAGGGTTTGAAATCACGCCCTTGGGTATCAAAATAAGTGATGTTATAAGTGGTGCCCATAGTAGCCCCTTCTATGCGAAGGGATTTGACTTCGGCCCGGTGGCGCCACCACCAAACCAGGGCCACAGCGGCCACCAACAGGATGGAGTAAACGGAGTTTTTAACGCGGTTGCTCATTTGCAAAAGTGTTGCAATTTAGCGGCCTTGCGCTTCCTTCGGAATAGGTTTTGATCAATTATTTGTCGTGCGGCTCATAAACCAAGCCCTAAGCAGGCGCAGCGTGTTAACAACCAATTTGAGTACCTTGCCATGCAATTGACTACTGCGATGCGTGAAGACTACCTGCGTGCCGATGACGAAAACCTGAGTGCCCCTGAAAAAGACCTGGAAAAAGCCCTGCGCCCTCTGTCGTTTTCCGATTTCACGGGGCAGCAGAAAGTGGTGGACAACATCAAGGTATTTGTGCAGGCTGCCAAGCAGCGGGCGGAGTCGCTGGATCATGTGCTGCTGCATGGCCCCCCGGGGCTGGGCAAAACCACCCTTTCATTCATCATCGCTCAGGAGTTGGGGGCGGCCATCAAAATCACCTCCGGGCCGGTACTCGACAAACCCAGCGACCTGGCCGGGCTGCTGACCAACCTGGAGCCTAACGATGTGCTCTTCATTGACGAAATCCATCGCCTCAATCCCATTGTGGAAGAATATCTGTATTCGGCCATGGAAGATTTCCGCATCGACATTATGCTGGATTCGGGGCCTAATGCCCGGTCAGTGCAGATCAGCCTGAACCCGTTCACGCTGATCGGTGCCACCACACGGGCTGGCCTGCTTACTTCGCCCCTGCGCGCACGCTTTGGCATCAATGCGCGATTAGAGTATTACGATGCCGCCCTGCTGTGCACTATTGTGAAGCGATCGGCCGGCATTTTGAACACGCCTATCGCAGACGAAGCCGCCTTTGAAATCGCCCGAAGAAGCCGCGGCACACCCCGGATTGCCAACAATCTGTTCAGGCGCACGCGCGACTTCGCCCAAATCAAAGGAGATGGAAACATCAACCTGAAAATTGCCCAACTGGCATTGGAAGCCCTGGACGTAGACGTAAATGGCCTGGATGACATGGATAACCGCATCCTGTCCACCATCATTGACAAATTCAAAGGCGGACCGGTGGGACTGACGACTATTGCCACAGCCGTGGGCGAAGAAGCCGAGACCATTGAGGAAGTGTATGAGCCCTTCCTGATACAAGAAGGATACATCAAACGCACTTCGCGCGGCCGCGAGTGTACCGAGCGCGCCTACAAACACCTGAAGGTGCCGCCACCTCCCAGCCGGGCCGCGGGGTTATTTGATTAACTAGTCTGCCACCGAGACACGAAGCCACTATGAATTTCGATCCACTCTCAAAATATGAAGAACAAATTGGGAAGTCGATCGTCAACGCAGTATATCGAATTCACAAGACTCTTGGTCCGGGCTTGCTGGAAAAGATATATGAAGTCTGCTTGGATCACGAACTAAGAAAAGCGGGGCTGCGGGTATCAAGGCAGGTTGAAGTGCCGATTCGATACGATGGAATTACGTTTGAAGAAGGCCTTCGTCTTGACCTTCTGGTGGAGGAAAAGTGATCATCGAAGTAAAGGCAGTGGATGCTATTAATCTGGGCTGCGACTTGGTTATTTGGTTAATTTTAATGTACCGCTCGCGAAAAACGGCATTAAACGGTATGTTCTTTAGTGACTTTCTGTCTTTGTGGCTATGACCAACGAACAAACCATCAAATCCCTGGCACGGGAAGTCGGCTTCAGTTTTTGTGGCATCTCCAAAGCCGAGTTTCTCGAAGATCAGGCACCTCGTCTGGAAGAATGGCTGCAACGCGGCTATCAAGGCCAGATGCAGTACCTCGAAAACCATTTTGACAAGCGCCTGGACCCGCGGCTGCTGGTGCCCGGGGCCAAGTCGGTGGTTACCCTTGGCTACAACTATTTCCCGGCCAAAGACCTCGCAGCCACACACGAGTTGAAGGTGGCTAAATACGCCTATGGCGAAGACTACCATCATGTAGTAAAAGAGAAATTACACACGTTACTCAGCCGTATGCGCGAACAGATCGGTGCCATCGAGGGGCGCGCCTTTGTCGACTCGGCCCCGGTGATGGAGCGGGCCTGGGCCCAGCGCAGCGGCCAGGGCTGGATTGGCAAAAACTCCTTGCTACTCAATCGCCACATGGGCAGCTTTTTTTTTCTGGCGGAATTGATCATCGATCGGGAGTTGGAACCGGATGGCCCCATCCCCGACTACTGCGGTACGTGTACAGCCTGCATGGATGCCTGCCCCACTGAGGCGATACCTGAACCGTATGTGGTAGACGGAAGCAAGTGTATTTCATATTTCACCATCGAGTTGAAAGAGGAAATTCCGGCAAGCATGAAGGGAACGTTTGAAAATTGGATTTTTGGTTGCGACATCTGCCAGGATGTCTGCCCCTGGAATCGCTTCGCCCAACCGCACCATGAGCCGCGCTTTGAGCCTTCTGCGGAATTTCAAGCCATGACCACACGTGAGTGGGAGGAAATCACCGAAGACGTTTTTCAAAAAAGATTTGGAAACTCAGCCATGCAGCGAAGCAAGCATAGGGGATTGAAACGCAACGTATCGTTTGTCAAGAGGATGCCCGATTAGCGCACCAACATGGCCACTTCGCGGGCCGTCTTCTCGTTGGCCTCAAAGGCCAGCCGCTGATGGTTGACCAAATCCACGATGGTGCCGATCAGACACAAACCCCCGGTAAAAAAATAGAGTATGCCCATGCCGATCTGCCCGATCACAAAACGCTGAACTCCGGCTATCACAATAAAGCCCAGTAAGGCGGTGAATAAAATCAACTGAGGATCTTTTCTGCGCGCGCGGTACACGGTGGCAAAAGACCGGGCCTTTTCGTCCGGCCAATCATTGATCATATTTTGGATAAAGAGCATTTCTTCGCCAGTCAGTTCAGGGAGCACGTCTAGGACTTTGGCCATATAGGTAGGTTTTAAAGAGTTGGATGATTCGGACGGATAAGATTACAACGGCCAAGATACCGAAAGGATGCATTTTGATCGACAAAAGAAACTCGCCATGCAACGCCAGTGAAATGGCGCGCCCCAGGCCGCAGCCCGGGCAAAAGGAAAAACCCATCGCCTTAATGGGGCAGAGCGACATATGCTCCTCAGTGTGGACGTCATACAAAAACAAGGCCCCCAGGGCAGCAAGCCAAAGGAAGGCTTCCCAGGGAAGAGATCGGCCGCGGCTGGCATGCATAGTGGACAAAGTTACACCAAATGGGGCTACCTCCGCGTCTATAAAAAAAGCCCCGCATGGCAGGGCTTGTTAGTGGGTGCTTTTTCAATGCGTCACAAAGCAGCGATTTAATATCGCCCGGTGCTGACTTCCGTAGTGGGCATAACACCACTGGCGGAGTTCCTGGATCTCTTCGGCTATCAACGTCTTGATCGCCTTCCGCAACTCTTTCTCAAAGAGCAGCGCATCAAAACTCACACGTGTGAGTATGGTCTTGACGTAGTTAAGCATCTTCATCACGAAAAAAATTAAAGTACGTGTGCCTATTCAACGAATTTGCCGGGGTGAAAGTACAAAAGCAGTGTGTTAGAAAAAAGAAAGAAATTACTTTTACACCCTGCAACCTGTTGCACAACTTGTTGCGTTAGAAATACGATATGATTAGGGCTTTCTTGGCGGGTTTGGGTTGTTTATGGGCACTGGTCGCTGGCGGACAGGAGATTGAAATTGCGCTTGGGCCGGACGAGATTGGCGAAAACCAGGCGTGGACAATTACCGTCACGGTAAAGAACGGCACGCTCAAATCAGCTGAAAATTTTCCGGACATCAATGGCTTCCGCAAACGCGGCACGTCCAACCAATCTCAAACCACGATCATCAACGGACAAGTCAGCTCGCAACAGAGCATGGTCATGACGTACACGCCCACGGGCCAGGGTACCTTTACGGTGCCTGCATTCAAGATGAAGGTAAACGACCAGATGGTGTCGGCCACCGGCAAAAAAATAAAGGTAGGAGCGCCCGTGCAACAGCAAACGCGCGATCCGTTTCAGAGCTTGTTCGGGCGCGATCCCTTTGACGAAATGTTTGGGCGCGAAGCAACCGAATTCATTGATGTGAAAGAAGATGCCTTATTGGCATTGACCACCTCGCAAGACGAAGTGTATGTGGGCGAAGGGGTTGGCGTAACGCTGTCTTTTCTGGTATCCGAAAACAACCGCGCGCCTATGCAGTTCCATGACCTCGGCAACCAATTGTCGGCCATCTTAAAGAAATTGAAACCGGCCAACTGCTGGGAGGAGAACTTCAACATTGAAAATATTGAGGGCGAGTCCATCGAAATCAACGGCAAAGGATACACCCAATACAAAATCTATCAGGCCACCTACTATCCGCTCAACACACAACCCATTGTATTCCCCTCGGTGGGCCTGGAGATGATCAAGTACAAAGTAGCCAAAAATCCTTCCTTTTTTGGACAGAACAGACAGGAAGACTTCAAAACGTTTTACAGCAAACCAAAGACGGTGGTGGTGAAAGATTTACCTCCTCATCCGCTCAAAGGCTCAGTGGCCGTTGGCAACTACCGTTTGGTCGAAATGCTGTCGGCCCCTACCGCGCCCACCGGCATGAGCGTGGGGTACGACTTTACCATCGTGGGCGAGGGAAACGTTTCAGCCGTTGAAAAACCACTGGTGACTAAAGACACTCGGTTCGACTTCTACGAACCCAACATCCGCCAGAGCATCAACCGCGAAAAAGGCCGCGTGACGGGCAGTAAGACATTCAGCTATTTCATCATTCCCAAAGAGCCGGGTGCGTATGCCCTGGCCGATTTTTTTCAATGGGTCTATTTCAATACCAAAACAAAGACCTATGACACGCTGCGGTCAGAATTGACACTGGAAGTAACGGGCGAAAGCCAGCGCAACCAGACGATTGAAAGCAGCAATCATGGCTCGTTTTATGATCGTATCGAAGCGACATCCAATACCCTACAATCCGCGCGCGGGGGCCGGCACGGCACAACGATACTCACCGGTATTTTACTGACGCTGATGGTGGGCACGGTGGCATGGCTGATCAAAAAATAAAAAGCTCCCTGCCTGCGCAGAAGAGCCATATACGTATTCCCACGTTCCTTGCAATCACGCCCACGTCAGGCGCCCGGGGCGCCACCCGCGGCTGCTATGCAACTTTGCCACAAACCCGAAAAACAACAGGAAAAAGCCAACGACCGATACAAAACACAGGATCATAACGCACGGGGTTTAGTTGAACGATGTAAAGGTCGCCTCCGGTCCCACGCGATACAGGGCAAAATCACAACTTACTTCGACAGGTGTAAGATTCTTTGCATTTTGGGTCGAATTTTGATTACCCGGTAACACAAACCGCCCGCGGAATCGCTTCGATTGACCATGAGAATAGCCACAAAAACCCTCCTTTTAGCCGGTATTTTCCCTTTTTTCCAGGCCCTTGCACAAGAGGCCGCTGTGCCAAGCCCTCCGAAGAATTGGTTCCTGCTCGACCCGGAAACGGACACCTGGCAGGGCACGAGCACCGAAAAAGCGTATGAACAACTCCTTTCGGGGCGCCCTGCCAAAAAAGTGGTCGTGGCCGTCATCGATTCGGGGGTTGATATTGAGCATGAAGACCTCCGAGGGAAAATCTGGATCAATGAAAAAGAAATTGCTGGCAATGGCCTCGATGACGATCAAAACGGGTACGTGGATGATGTGCACGGATGGAACTTTATTGGTGGCAAAGAGGGCAACGTGAGCGTGGATACACACGAGCTCACGCGCGAATACAATCGCCTGAAAAAAAAATGGGCTGCGGCCGACACTACACGCCTGGATAAAACTCAACGGGCCGACTACCAAGGCTTTGTCGCGTTGAAGCAAAAGTTTGAAGCGCTGCGCGACAAAAACCGGGAACAGTATAGGTTGTACGCCAATGCTTACGCCAACTTGAAAAAAAGCATCGACACACTCAAGCATGTGTTGCAGACCGATGAGCTGACGGCCGAAGTAATAAAAGCCTACAACCCGCAGTCGATCGAGCTGAAGTTTGCCAAAGGCTATGTGAACCATTTTCTAAATCAAATGGGCAACGAGGCCGGCTTGATGGAACACGTGGAACAACTGCGGGCGGGTGCAGAATACTACCAACCCATCGCGGAATATGCCTACAACGACCAATTTGACCCGCGCTACATTGTGGGCGATAACCCGGCCAACCTAAACGAGCGCGGCTATGGAAACAACGATGTGCGCGGGCCCGATGCCCAGCATGGCACACACGTGGCAGGACTTATAGCCGCACACCGCGGCAATGATGTGGGCATCAACGGCATTGCCGAGCATGTGGTCATCATGCCGGTGCGCGCAGTACCCAACGGTGATGAGCGCGACAAGGATGTCGCCAACGCCATCCGATATGCGGTGGACAATGGTGCACACATCATTAACATGAGTTTTGGTAAATCGTATTCGCCCCATAAAGAAGTGGTGGATGCGGCCGTGCAATATGCCGAAAGCAAAAATGTGTTGTTGATCCATGCCGCGGGAAATGACGGAGACAACAATGATGTAGACAAGAATTACCCAAACCCCTTCTTCCTGAATGGCAAGGTAGCCAAGAATTGGATTGAGGTAGGTGCCAGTTCCTGGGGCGCTGACGAGGACTTTGTCGCCAGCTTTAGCAACTATGGCAAAAAAAGTGTTAATATTTTTGCCCCCGGTGTGGAAATGTATTCCACGGTACCTGATAGCCGATACGAGACGTTGCAGGGTACGAGTATGGCCAGCCCGGTGGTGGCCGGTGTGGCTGCGTTGGTACTTTCTTATTATCCGGATCTTACCGCAGTAGAGCTCCGCAAAGTGATTTTGGATTCCAGCCGGAAGTTTGACAACCTGGAGACAGTCAAACCCGGGGGTGGCCGTGCCAGGTTTAGCGATTTGAGTACTACCGGTGGTATTGTGAATAGCTACGAGGCTTTGGTGCTGGCCGAAAAAATGAGCAAAGCAAAGAAGGCTAAGCGATAGGACATGGGCCGTCCCTACGGGACTCATTTCCGATATCTAACGACACGCGGGACTGACGTCCCGCGCTATGACATCCTCCGAGCCTACGGCTCTCTTCTTTTTGCCATCGGGCTTGAGGCGCAGCCTTCAAAGCAACGGATTTCCTTCTATTGGTGCTTTTACGTCAACAACCCATCAAAAAAAAATCACATTCCTTCGTTGCACAAATCTCTTGCCCACCAGCGGCCTAGCCTCGCTCCATTTCAAAGCAACGGATTTCAATCTGTTGGTTCTTTTACGTCAATCACCCATCAAAAATCCGTATTCCTTCGCTGCACGAATCTTCGGTCTGGCCAGAGGCGTAGCCTTGGCCCATATCAATGCAACGGATTTTAATCCGTTGATCATTTTCCTGCCTCACGCTCAAAAAAACAGATCTGAGGACGGCCCCGACCAGCTTTGACTAATCGCTGTCCATGGGCCAAGAAAGGACTTCGAATTATACCAAACTCCCATCCAACCAGAGGCGTAGCCTTGACTTATGGATGCAATAAATTTCAAACGTTGAATATCTTGCTACGTTAGACCAAGAGCCGTAGGCTCGGGCCATCACAAAACAACGGCACACCTCGCGCCAAAAAACAGATCTAAGGGCGGCCTCAACCAGCTTTGACTAATCGCTGTGTTGAGCAAACAAACTTTGAATCATACCAAACTGCCATCCGGCCGAAGGCATAGTCTCGCTCCATTTCAAAGCAACGGATTTCCATCCGTTGATGCTTTCACGTCAATGATTCCATCAAAAAAAATCCGCATTCCCTCGTTGCACAAATCTTCGGTCTGGCCAGAGGCGTAGCCTCGGTCCATATCAATGCAACGGATTTTAATCCGTTGGTCATTTTTCCCGCCTTAAATCAAGAGCCGTAGGCTCGGGCCATTTCAAATCAACAAATGCAAAGCCATTAAAATAACAAGCCGAGCCTCAGACGGCCCCTTTCGTCAACCAGCCATCAAGAAATTCGCATTTCCTCGCTCCACATGTCTCTTGCCCGGCTAGAGGCGTAGCCTCGCCCATATCAAAGGTGCATTTACGTCAACCACCCATCAAAAAAACTCGCATTCCCTCGCTGCACGAATCTCCGGTCCGGCCAGAGGCGTAGCCTCGTCCATATCAAAGCAATCCGTTGGTGCTTTTACGTCAATGATTCCATCTAAAAAATCCGTATTTCCTCGTTGCACAAATCTCTTGCCTTGCCAGAGGCGTAGCCTCGGCCCATATCAAAGCAACGGATTTCAATCCGTTGATGCTTTTACGTATCTTAGCCGAGAGCCGTAGGCTCGGGCCATTTAAAACATCCATCATGGCAAACACGTACCATCAGGTCTATATCCAAACCGTCTTTGCCGTGAAGTACCGGCAAGCGCTCATCGCCAAACCCTGGAGCACACAACTCTTTGCTGTCATCGGAAATTTGATCAACGAAACCGGCTGCAAAAATATCCTGGTCAATGGCGTAAGCGACCACGTGCACTGCTTTTTTAGCCTGAAACCTGCCCATGCCATTTCCGAAGTAATGAAAACAGTCAAGGCAAAATCATCCAAATTCATCAATGACCATCACCTGACATCCCACCGGTTTGAATGGCAAGAGGGCTATGGGGCTTTTTCGTATAGCCAATCGCAAATAAACGATGTCTATCAATACGTGCTGGCCCAGGAAGCCCATCATCAAAAACACGCGTTCCGGAGTGAGTACCGCGAACTTCTCGACCGATTTCAAATAACCTATGAAGAGGCATATCTCTTTCATGAGCCTGAATAAAAAACCGATTAATCCTTTCCCTTCAACGCTTTCTTAAACGGGTCGTAGGTGATGTGCATTTCACCGGTCTCATCTTCGCGGGCGCGCAGGTACACGCTGGGTCCCATTTTTTTATCCACCCCCACATTCTGGGGTTTGAAATTTTTGTCTCGCTTTCTGAGGTTGCTCAGCGGGATTTGAATGCTCAAGTCGGTATCGTTAGCCAAACTGTATCGGCCTTCCAAAAACAATTGCAACACGGTAGACTCAATCTCCATCCGCGCCACATCTATTTCTGTTGCCTTCAACCCAAACCGGGTTTTGATTTCTGCAAAACGTACATCCGAAAAGTCGCGTTTGCGAAACAAAAAACTACTCAGCTTTTCCAACGGAGCGAAATCAACCAGCCGGCCGTTGCGGATGTTCATCCGTATGTCGCCACGCAACGAGGGCACGTGCAAGTCCAAGTTGTCGTTGATCGTGCCGCTGAACTGGGCAGTAGCAAACACCTGACCTCGTAGGTTACGAGCCCGGATGGTCTTTTGGCCAAAGTCCGAAAATGCCTCAAATAATTTTTGAACATCCACCCGCCTGGCGGTGGCCTGAATGCTGATTGGGTTACGCTCGCGATGGAGGTTGGATGCCTTGAGTTTGAGTTCCATGTTACCCCCGGCAAAGTTGAGTGTGGGCTGGGCGGTGAGTTCATTTTTGGCAAGCCGGATGCGTGTCTTGAAGTTTCGCCCGGCCAACTTTCGGTAGCGAAACTCCCGAATATCCAGGCTTAGGTCAAATTCGAGCAAATCATAGATTTTGTCAAATTGTTGAGACAGTCGCACGCGGGAAGCGCGCTGCGAGGCCTTGGATTTTACTTTTGGCTTGGCACGGGTTAGCCATTGACTGAGGTTCAAAAAGTCAGACGAAATGGACAACGTCACGTTGCCTTTGGTGGCGGGCTCCACAAAAAAAGGCACATAATTATCCAAGCGACCCGTCAGATGGATGACGTTATCGCGGTCGCGAACCCGTAGCGTATCGATTCGAAACGACTGCTGATCAAAGGACGCATGTGCCCGAAGGGAAGTAAGCGATTGTTTCGTTGGCACCCACAAGATGGAGCCCTCCTCGATCTTCGCAGTGCCCGACAGCAATCCGGAATACCGCGTGGCGGTCGAGTCGAGATATTCATTGAGATGACCTTGGTATGTAAAATCAGAGGAAAATCGTCCCGATAAAAATTGTAGTTGTGTAGTGTCTACTTGCCGGTTGGCCTGTGTCAGCGGCATATCCACATGGGCGTGGAGCGTGAGCACAGGGTCGGTGAGGTCGACAATCGATGCCCGACAGGAGAATGGCACGTCTCGTATCTTTCCTTGGAATTGTTCGATCACGATCGCTGAGTTGCGATCGTCCCGCGCGCGCAGGCTATCCCATGCATTGGTAAAATACGCTTCGCTAGTTACCCTGCTCATTTTCAGGCCGCGCGACTCTACGGAGGCTTCGTTCAAGCCAAACCGAACATGCACCCAGGGTTGCCGGCCCGGTTGCAGGCTCCCCCGAATCTGGGCGTCTGCCGCCATTGTGTTGCTGATTTGAAATCGGGCGAGGGAGCGGCCTATTGCATGGGGCAACCATGTTTGCACATCGTCCAGCCGGGCGGCCGGTGTTTGAAAGCGAAGGTGAAAGGTAGTGTCGGTCAGGTAGAAGGTGCCGTAGGCCGTTACTTCGGCACGCGCAAACAACAAGCGGCTGGGAAGAACCGTGAGCGTGGAATCTAAAAAATGCTGATGCACCGTCAGGTCAACGTCCACGCGCTGCTGTTTTACAAAACTACCTTTGTCTGCACGAAAACACAGGCTGTCAAAAAATACATTGCCTTTCAGGTGCAGCCTGCGCAGCGTGTCGTCATCCAACAGTTGTGCCTGGCCGCGTTCTATTCGCACCCCTATACTTTTCCCCCGGATGGAATCCAGGTAATACAGCGCCACTCCGCGCAAACGCAGGTCATTGATTTCCAGTGGCAGGCGCACGGCAGCTACTGAATCAGGTGGTGGCGTTTTGAAGAACGATAAATTGGTGGCGCCACTGCGGCTCTTGAACAAAAAGACACGGGCGTCTTCTACTTCAACCGACTTCACCTCAATGCGCTGTCGTAAGAGCGGGCGTAACGCCACCCGTAAATGGATACGTTTGGCACGAAGCAGTTCATGCGGAAATTGATCGTAGTTCGTGCTACGGCACGAAACACCGCGCAGCGTTAGCGAAGGATTGGGAAAATCATCAAAAAACGTAAGTCGGATTTTGTCCACGGAAACCTCTCCGTTTACATACCGGCCGATGCCCTTTTGCAGATCGGCATACAGGCGGTCGCGATGGGCATAAAAGAAAAGCCAAAGGCCTGCGGGCAACAGTATCACCACGGCAAGCGCTATCCACCACCCCGCTCGTTTTCTTTTCTTCAACTGCTTTTGACCCATCGCCATCGGTGCGATGAAGATACGTCATTTTTGCTGTGTGAGCACGTCCGTTTTTTGTGGACAAAATTTGGCGCACGCATGATCAGTGCGCGGCTTTCTTATGTTAATTTTCGCCCCCAATTGATTGATTTCGTTTTTCCCATGAATAACCTTACACGCATCGCCACCGAACTTTCACTCACGAGCCGCCAAATCGAAACGGTGGTAACCTTACTGGCCGAGGGATCCACCATACCTTTCATCGCCCGCTACCGCAAAGAGCTGACCGGCAGTTTGGACGAAGTGCAACTGACCACCATACGTGACCGACACGAGCAGTTGGTGGAACTGGACAAACGGAGAGAAGCCATCCTATCATCCATCGAAAAACAAGGGAAACTGACCACCGAGCTCACCGGGGCCATCGTGTCGGCCTCCACGCTGGCTGAATTGGAAGATATTTACCTGCCCTACAAACCGAAGCGCAAAACGCGCGCCACTGTGGCCAAAGAAAAGGGGCTCGAACCCTTGGCCACACTGCTCTTTGAACAAACGGACACCCAGGCAGCTCTGCGGGCCCGCGACTATGTGAACGCTGACCTGGGCGTGGCCAGCGAGGAAGAAGCATTGGAAGGGGCGCGCGACATCATGGCCGAATGGATCAGTGAAAATCAAGAGGCCCGCAGAACGATTCGCGAACTGTTTTGGAGCGAGGGCCTTGCGCAGTCGGCCGTCATCAAATCAAAAGCTGAAACCGAGGAGGCGCAAAAATTCAAAGACTACTTTGATTGGAAAGAACCGATTGCCAAAACGCCTTCGCACCGGTTGTTGGCCATGCGCAGAGGTGAAAAAGAGGGTATTCTCACCCTGGACATCCTGCCGCCCGAAGAACAAGCCCTCCTCACGCTGGAAAAACAATTCATTAAAAACCCGGCCGCTGCCGACCAGGTACAGGCCGCCATCAAAGACAGCTACAAGCGGTTGATCAAGACCTCCATTGAAACCGAAGTACGCGTGGAGTCAAAAATGAAAGCCGATGCCGAGGCGATCAACGTGTTTGCAGCCAACCTGAAAAAACTCCTGCTGGCGGCCCCGCTGGGTCAAAAGCGGGTATTGGCGCTGGACCCCGGTTTCCGTACGGGGACCAAACTGGTATGTTTGGGCGAGCAAGGTGAGTTGTTGTTTGACACTGTCATCTATCCGAATCCTCCGCAAAAAGAAGTACAACAGTCGGCCACCGTAGTAGCCGCTTTATGCGAGCGATTTAAGATTGAAGCCATTGCCATTGGCAACGGTACCGCCAGCCGCGAAACGGAAGCGTTTGTCCGCCACATTGGCCTACCCAAAAGTATTTTGATTGTGATGGTAAATGAGAGTGGGGCTTCGGTGTACTCCGCCAGCGAAGTGGCACGCGAAGAGTTTCCCACGCATGACATTACCGTGCGCGGGGCAATCTCCATCGGGCGCAGACTGACTGACCCGCTGGCCGAGTTGGTGAAGATTGACCCGAAGTCCATTGGCGTAGGGCAATACCAACACGATGTGGATCAGATAAAACTCAAAGCCGGGTTAGACGATGTGGTGATGAGCTGTGTGAACTCCGTGGGCGTAGAAGTAAACACGGCCAGCAAGGAGTTATTGGCCTATGTTTCGGGATTGGGTCCTTCGCTGGCCAAGAGCATCGTGGAATACCGAAACAAGAATGGTGCTTTTAAAGACCGCGAGGCACTGCGCAACGTACCGCGCCTGGGAGACAAAGCCTTTGAGCAATGTGCGGGCTTTCTGCGCATTCGCGATGCAGTCAATCCGCTGGACGCGAGCGCAGTTCATCCCGAGCGCTATCCGTTGGTGGAAACCTTCGCCAAAGACCTGGGCTGCACCGTGAAAGACCTGATGACCAGCGCAGCCCTGCGCAACCAGCTCGACCTCAAAAAATATGTAACTGAAACTGTGGGGTTGCCCACGCTTACGGATATTCTTTCCGAATTGGAGAAACCCGGGCGCGACCCGCGCGAGAAATTTGAGGCGTTCAGTTTTCAAGACGGGGTAAATGAAATTAAAGATCTGAAAATCGGCATGGTTCTGCCGGGCATCGTCACGAATGTGACTGCTTTTGGGGCCTTTGTGGACATTGGCGTACATCAAGATGGGCTAGTACATATCAGTCACCTGGGCGATACGTTTGTGAAAGATCCGCACAGCGTCATCACCGTCCAGCAAAAAGTAAACGTGACGGTCATCGAGGTGGATGTTACGCGCAAGCGTATTGCCCTGTCCATGAAGAGCGATCCGTTTGCGCTGGGTGGTAAACCGCCTGTCAAAGGCAAACCGGAAAATCGTCCCCAGGCACGCAAACCCCAAGCTCCCGCAGAGACCATGGAAGAAAAGCTGGCCAAGCTCAAAGCCAAGTTCGCCAAGTAACATGAAACGAACGGGCGTGATTGTGCTCATGATCCTGGCAGGGCTTTATCTGCTAAACCCTACATGGGGGGTTTTTGAGTTGCTGCCCGACAATATCCCGCTCATTGGCAATGTGGATGAGGCGCTGGCTGCCTACGTGCTGTACAGCGGCTTTGAATTTTTGCGTAGCCGAAAGATCGGCTTGTTTTCTGACCGGACATTCAAGCCGTAGCGGCCGGCAAGGGTCATGGTCATCCGATCCACCCGTTTGCCAACGTGTAAACGCCCGTGGCCAACACGAGCAGCAACACCGCTGTACGAAACTGGCGTTCGGAAAAACGTGTGAGTACTTTCTTGCCGATCCAGGTTCCCAACCAGCTTACGCCCACGAGCGCAGCCACCAGGTAAAGATGTTCGGCCTGAACATAGCCCTGCCACGCATACACCGCACTGCGGCTCACATCCACGCCCAGATCAATAATGGCAGAAGTAGCGATGAACACGTCCTTTTCAAGTTGAAACGCAGCCAAGGTAGCCCCGCGAACCGCCCCACCTGTGCCCACAAGGCCGGCCAAAAGGCCCGAAAGGGAACCGCCCAAAAAAGAATTCGTGCGCGTGGGCGCAACGGCCAGGTGTTGGGTGAGCAGCAAAAGGATACTGAGCGAAATCAAAAACACAGCCAATGCCAACTCCAGCCAGCGCACGTCCATCTTCTCGCTGAGCCACGCCCCGACAATAACGCACACCACCGCAGGCACACCGAGTTGTAGTACGAGCTTCTTATCCACCCCTTTTCGGAACAGCGCAATTTTGGAAAGGTTACTGGCCACATGAAAGAAGGCCGTGATGCCGAGCACTGTGTGAAAATCAAAAAAGTAGCCGGCCATGGGCACAAAAAACAAAGACGAGCCAAACCCGCCTACGGTGCCCACCACCTCGGCCAACAACGCAAGCGCCAGAAAAAGCAAGACGTGGTGGAGATCCATCCCGAAAAGTACGGCATAAAAAAATCGCCCCGGATGGAAGGCGATTTCAAAACGTGATCCCGCTGGAGTTAAAATTTTTTGCCTGGGATTGCTTCAGGTTTCCTCAAACCTGAGTTAAACCATGAGTTTTATTGCCACTTCTTCCTAAGGCTTCCTCACAACTTTGCCTCCATTTTGCCTTGTTTTTTGAGGTATTTTTTTCTTTTGCCACCAAATTGCCACCACCTTTGCCACTATATTTAGTGAAATTATTACTCATGGTTAATTATAAAAATAAGATCGTATGTTTTATCGATATCCTTGGGTTTGGAAAAATGGTTTCCAAAGAATACCTAGACAACCCATTCATGATTTACTCAATTCTTAGGAAAATTGATGGATTCATTAGAGACTGGTTTAATGCTACAATAAATTCCGAAAGCGAATTAGAAATAACGCAGTTTTCAGATTCGATAGTGCTTTCAGTCCTACCGGTTGGTCATTATTTTATGAATTTCAACTTTTTCAAAGAACTGAGTATTGCGATGATTAAAGAAGGAGTTGTTTTTAGAGGAGGTATAACATATGGGCAAATCCATCACGACACTGAATTTGTTTTCGGGCCAGCCATGAATTGCGCTTATTATTTAGAATCCAAAATTGCAAACTATCCAAGAATTTTGTTGGACAAATCTGTATTAGATTTAAAAAATGACGATGATAAAGTAATTGCTGATTATCCTGGGCAATTTGTAATTGCGATAGAAGAATCTGGCTATTCTCATATTGATTATATTAAAGATGTACGCGCTTACACAGATCAAGCCACCTATTATCAAAAATTAAGAGAAATGATTAGCAAGGGATTACAGAGCGATGATGACAGTATAAAAAATAAATACGAATGGATGAAGAAGGAGTATAATCGTGCTAAGGAAAATTTTAGCGAACTAGAAGCACTGTAAGCATTTGAATAGAAGGTTGTGTTCCATTTTAAACAACGTAGGTTAAAACATTCATAGCTTCATCATAATGCCCCGATTTATAAGTCGGGATGCATCTGATCCAATACCTTGTTCCTGTTTGTTCATTTCCGGAGATGTTAGCATTAATCCAATTCTGTAATGCGCTTGTGTTTAAGTGATATGCCCATGTACTTGATGTATCAATTCGTGTTTTATAGGATACTGCCGATAGGGCATTTGTAAAGTCGTTAGATAAGTCTGTAATTTTTCCACGCATAACAAAGCGGTCTCTTCGCAAACTTTGGTTGTGATCGTCATCCCATTGGCTATCGGGAAAGTAAAATTGAAAGTTTCGTTGTTTAAGATTAAGTGCTACAAGCGCATCTGCTAAATCTTGGATACGAACAAGGTCTGCATCTGAGAGAATGGCATTTAACTCTTCTAAAGTATCAATGTCTTCTCTTTTGAGTGACTGCATACCTTGAATGATGTTATAAAGCTTCTCCAGTGTATTTGCACTTACAGGAACATTCCCACGCAAAGCCATAATTGTATCGTTGAACTGACTTTGACTAATAAGTTCTGCATCCTCAAGAATCGTATTGAGTTTAGAAAGCGTATTAATATCGTTTGCTGTTAGTCCAGGCATACTTCCTCCCTGAAGCTTTAAATAGATTTTATAAAGCAGCTCATCGGTTCTCGAATAAAATGGCGGAGTAAGTCCTTCCATTAACTATTGATATTTGGTTTAAAAACCCAACCCAAAGCGATAGCAGCGAAAACAGTTGTTGCTGTTATTACTCGCTTGAGCGTAATTCTTCTAAGCGATCTGAAATCAATCAGTGTGTAACTGAATTTATTTCCATAAAGCTTCGCATGGTTTTTACAAAGCTCCATGAACACTAGAAAGTCATCTGCGTTTTTAAACACCTGGCATCCGGCTGAATATTGGTCAATGGATTTCGTTGTGCCTGAAACAGATGCTCTGTGAATGTTGATTCCAAAATGCCCTGTTTGTTTTTCGCCATTGTTAAAGTCCAGAATAGCGTCACGGTCATAATCGCGTATTACGGTAACTGGTTTTTGCTGAACAAGCGCTTCATACTTTCCTCGATGTTTTCCAATGGAGTAGGCATCCACATTCTGACCCTGGGCAAGAATGGCTGTGCCTTGTGGATAGGCAGGATTGTTTAACCAGAATGTTCCTGGGTCAGTGGTTGCCGGATAGATGTGATAATTCCATTTGCCATTGGGCAAAGTGTAAAACACATGAATCTCATCATCAAAGGAATTTGATTCCACACTTTTACTTCTTAGCCCAACGATGTTAAGCTCATAAGGCCTTGTGTATAGGACAAAGCCGTACTCTTTCAAAATTCCCTTTATTCTTGATAGCATGTGTTTTACTCTTTACTTGTTTGATTTATGCAGCTTGCTTAAAGCGGAATGAATTCACTCGATTCATCCATCCATCATAAAAGACAATTTGGTCAGGTCTTCTCTTGATGATGTTGTTCAAGAATACCTGACGCTCAATCTTGAGTAGATTGAACAAACGCTCCTGGTCGGTACAGTTGATTGCGCTAAGTGTTTTTGCGCCTACAATTCCATCAACGTCTACCTTAATGACACGCTGAACAATCTTGGCAACTGTCTTCCTTCCTGAATTGTAACCCCAATCGACAATGAACTGAGCTACTGATTCATTTAAGATTAAGTCTGCCTGGAAGTAATCCCAAAAGATTTTCTTTGCGATCCACTTCGCATCTTCTTCACTGAGTTTCTTGATGTCTTCTGCATCAATGTCTCCATCACCATCTTTGTCATGGCCGTGTTCCTTCCACACGGAAAGAATGACTCCATACTTAGTCGGCCCTCCTTTGTCCAATGGATGATTCACATACCCTCCCTCTAATCGCAGGAGCTTCCCTGCGAAGTTTTCAAACTTTGCCATTGTTATTAATTGTTTAAGTGTACTTCACGTCCTGCGTTGGGACTTTCAGAATGCTGTTATCAATTGACTTGAACCATGTCATTCCATTAGCGACTTCCAATTCATCTCCGAGTATTGTATTCCTGCGCACAGGTATCCGGTTATTCCTGGCATCCGTTACCACTGTTTCGCGGATAGTGACGAGGTCTTTGTAGAGCCGTATTCCTTGAAGACTCCATGTTCCCGTACTGCTTACTTTTAAACCTATGCGCAGAAATTCATTTCGTATCTGCACCTTGGCAGCTTCATTGCTTTTGAAAGCATATTCAAGAAGATCGGTTACGATGGTCTTTGATATAAAGCTTTGCTTCTTGTAGTACTCATTCACCGCTGAATATTCTGATACAGATTTTAGCTGTTTTAAAATATCCATCACTTGAGCAAGATTCTTTGCTTGCGCACCTTTGTAAAGACTCTCAGCTAATGCGGAAGGATTGAATACCACCTGGACAGAACCTTTAGCTGATCCTGTGATTTTGTTGAAAAGTATTTCATCTACGATTTCAGGATAGCCCGCAGTCTTTAAAGCTCCCGCTGTTTGTGGTCCGAATTGTCCATCAATCATAATGGATGGAGTAGTCTTTGCTAAAGCTTGTTGCAGCATTATTACTCGCGTACCTCTGCTTCCTCTCTTCAAAGGGAAACTGTCACTGGCTGAACTCAGAATTCTTGATGTGATGGTACTAAACGAAGCTGGTAATGTGTTATTGATAATGATAGTATCGTTGTTGTCTGAAGGCAACTGATTTTGTTCAGCTAACTTCTTTCTTTTAATCCTATCATATACTAGATACCCACCACCGCCAAGGGCAGCTAGAGCCAATGCGTAGATAAATACCTTCGCAGGTTTAACAGCACTCTTCTTGCCTTGACTCTTTTTTGGTGTTGCTGTCTTTTTTGCTTTCGGCTTTTTCGCTTGTGCTTTCGTCTTCCCCTTCAATGCCTTCTTCGCCATTAGTTCTTCGCGTTTAAAATCCTTATCAGCTCGTTATACTCTTCACTGCTCAACTCGTCTTCCAGGTCTGCATTCAGACTTTTACCATAGAGGTTGGCGTACTCCTTCTGTACTTTTGAGTACATGCTCTTGGATGGTATCTCGTTAAATACCTGCATCACCATCTTTTCATTCGTTCCCCAGCCTGCGTAATTGTCATTATCAAAAGCCATCTTCAATTGCTTGGCAAATGTTGCCGGATCGCCTACCTCCAGACTTCGCTTTTGAGATACATTCGCTCTTGTCTTTTTGTAAAAGTGACGCGCCAGAAAAAACAGTCCGGTAGCAGTGCCAAGTCCAAGTGTCGAATAGATCACTACGGTCTTGAGATTTTGAACCTTCTGTTCGTCTGCGTTCATGTCTTACTTATCCCTTCTTTAATTCTCTATAACCCCAAGGCTTTTTTAGCCAGGGATGTTTTCATTGGGTCATTCTTGACCACATCGGCAAGCTTTGCTATTTCGCGTGCCTTTAACTTCTGCATCAAGATGGATGCTGCTGACAGTTTTACTTCTGCCTCACCTTGCGTTTGCGCCTCAATGCTCACTTCAAAACTGTACTTGTTCATTGTTATGATTGTTTAATGTTTACATGATTTAAGATTAGGTCAATCTTACTCTTGTCATCGGCAAGGGTTTGAAGAATCAAAAGCACTCTCTCAAATTCCTCTTTGCTAAACTGAGACTTAAGTTGATTGACAAATTGGATAGCAGCCTGGTCTTCTTCAGTGAATGATGAAGTAGAAGAACTTACCTTGGGCTTGAAGCTTACTTCTGAATCAGGTATCGGTTCTTCAATCGTTTCTTCATTGCTTGATTGTAATAAACCTGCGAGTGCTTCACCACCTGGGAAGGCTGCCATAAGTTTTGGATTACGCTTGATGAAGCTCTCTACCAGACTTGACCCAACATCACCTA
>CAZGFJ010000009.1:0-4321 GCA_964524935.1 uncultured Ohtaekwangia sp. | reverse complement strand
AGTTTTGGATTACGCTTGATGAAGCTCTCTACCAGACTTGACCCAACATCACCTAAGAAACTATTCAAAGGCGATTGTTTCATTTCAAGTCGGGCATTGTGCTTCTCTAATTCCTCGACTTCACTCTCCAGGTCTGCGATGTGTTGCTGTAATTTTTTATTGGCGTCTTTCAGCTCATCAAATTCTTTCTCCCTCAGTTTTCGTTGAACTTCTTCATCAACGATACTTTTAACATCAACTCCAGATAAGCCTTCTTTGGGTTGTTCACCGAAATAAAAAATTCGCTTTTCGTTGTTATTGCTACTGCCAGTGAAAAGTAGAATTTCAATTGATCGTGTATCCGCAGTTACGAAGTTTTCAAACATTGTAAACATATCTGGGTCACTTGTTCTACGTACAGCCTTGAATCCATCGACTAATATTTCATAATCAATGGGTTGACCTTTCTCATGGTATAAGCGTAGGTAGTGCAAAAGACTATCAATCTTTTTCTGTTCGTATTTTTCTTTATTCGGTAGTGCCATAACTAATTCACTATGATTGCTTGTATAAATTTTATTCTTCGCTTTGCAGCTCCTGGATTCGTTATCTTGATTTCACCTCGATGAATATGAATGCTCTCTGGTATGGGATCTTCCGTTGAGTCGTACATTCCATATCCAGAGTCAACCACAAGACCAGGAGGTTCATCAATGATGAAGAACATTTCATTGTAGGCAGGAATGGTTACTGTTGTTCCTGCCTCGATGATAAAATCCCTGTGACGGAGATGATACTTCGAATAGCCTTGTTGTTTTAATCGCAAGGGCGCAAACTCTAAAATGAATTGCTCGGTCATAAGTGTATCTCTGTTGGTTCAAGAAAATCTGCTTTATCATTCTTGCTCTGTTCTAATTCTTCATCCGCAGTAACTTCCTCAAGCTCTTCTGCCGTTTCACATTCCACATAGACCGTGATTACAAAGGGGTTCTCGTAAGTTTCACCTTTGAACCAGGCATTGATGATCGAAGTATCACCCTCAACATGTACAGGTTTCATCTTCGGTACATTTCCAGTAACCCAAGCCTTATCACCCTCAAACTGTGAGTCTTCAACTTGAATGATCGATTCGTCTGACGACTCAATACCTTCTTCTTTTAGGCGTGCTACATAAAAGACATCCATCTTGTCATTAGCTTGAAAGCTTACGGTCCCGGTTCCCATGTTGCTGATGTCGTTACGAGTATCCCTGTTACTTTCTTCACATTAGCCGGAAGCCTGATTTCGAATGGCTTGAACCGCTCAAGCTTATTCACTTCAAGTTTGGCTATGATGATTCTCCGTTTGGTCTTTGTGATTATCATTACTTCATCTCACATAAAAGGCTGATGATAACTTTGTAAGCCGCAAAGGGAGCGTTTGGATTGGCCGTATCCTTGTATTGGATTTTTAACTCACCGTTTCCGGATACTACTCCATTACCCAACGACTTGTATTTATTGTCGGGAGCTACTGCCATTCCACTCATAAACATTTTGCTCTCAAAGTCTTCTGGGAAAAGTTCTTCCCCCGAAAGTTCAATCCGTTGAGAGCCTCGGTAGAACAAGAGGTTCGGTCTGTCTGAACTCATCATGATACCGTGTACCACTTTGACGTTCTTATCCAGGTCAAACTTCTTGCTCACCGGTTGCCCTTCCGCGTCCACCAGGAAGGTGTAGATTTTATCCACCAAACGCTTCTCCATGACCTACTAAGGAATGGTTGCAGTTCCTTCAAGGCCTACATACAAAACTGAGTTTGCATCCAGACCCTTGATCGTTCCAAGTTCAATTTCAAATTCGATGTCCACATCGTCATGAATCAGACGAGGGTTTGCCAGTTTGTAAAAACTCTTTGGCACCATGTCAAACTGAGTGGTCACAAACTTCCTGTTAGAAGTATCGCTCACCAATTGTTTCTTGTTGGCCTTCAGTTTAAACTCACCGTTAGCAAGTGCTCCGATGTTTTCGATTGAATCAAACTTGGTTGTTTTGATGTCATCAATGTCCAATGAATCGGCAACACCATGCAGCAAATAAATTCCCGACACGAGCAAGGCCATGTTCTTAGGAAGTTTTGCGTTACTGATGTTACGCAGGTTTACCTCCTTCACATCCTGACTTTCAAACATCTTGATAGTCTTTGCGCCTTTGATTGGCTTGATGGTATAAATCAATTGATCTGCCAGGCGCAACTTACCTTGAAGCAATTGCTCTTTAATGTGCTTGGGTAGTTCTACAAAGAACTTCTCAAACTCTGCACGTGACCCTTGAGAAGGAATGTGCCGCTTCACAATCTTACTCATCGCCTTTGCCCGTTGCACAGGGTTCAGCGCATTCAGATACCCCATTAACTCAGTATCCATCTCTCCATTCAGACCCAACAACTCCGTTGGGTTTGTGTACTCACTCTCCATGAGTTGTCCTAATGCTCCCAGCATAATTTTACTTTGTGTTTAATTGTTACTCTTTGATTTAAAACTCTCTTTCAGTTTCTTCCACTGCATTCATTCCATTCATGTTCGCGATCTGTTCCTGGATTCTATCAATGGCTGACATATCCAATTCCTTTGAATTGTTGTATGGATTGACGAAGTAGGTTACTTGCTCTTCACCAGCAAGTCCGTTGGTTGCACTTGGTTCTGCTTTGCTGATGTAAAGCTTTTCTGAGAAATTCTTGAAGAATGTTCCCACACGATCTTTTGCCTGTTCAGCAATTTGTTTCATATCAAATCCATCTACACCCTGCACTGTTGTAGTCTTGTTTTGATTTTGAAATCCGTTGCTTAGTGTAAGCCCAAGACCTGCTGCGATGATGTAGGGATTCTTCTTATGGAAACCCACCAATGTCACTGGAATTCCTGCAAGCAGCGAGTGCTTGCCAAGTGCCGCGCCAGCACCGCCTGCTGCGATGGCTGCGAGTAGCACAAGCCCACCTTTAGTTACCGTCTGCGCTATCGGATGTTCCATTACTGGAGCGGTTCCAAAGAGTGCATTCCCTTGTTTGTTTTTCTTCTGCTTAGCCATGCTTATAATAGATTTTGTGCTTTTACTTTTTCTTTTTTGTTCTTGCTATCAGGTTTAGTCTTGCTCTTCGTCTTTTTCTTTTTTGGAGGAACGCCTTCCAATCCATTCGTTCCTGATCCACCCCTCATTGCTCTTATCAAAAGAACTCCTCCTGTGATAATTCCTCCAGCGACAAGCAGAGACTTACCAGGATTTGCTTTTACCCATGTCGTAGTCTTCTGTAAGAAGCCAGCCTTCTCTGAACTATCCTGAGTTTGTAGCGCACTGTCTGATGATGCACTTTCATTTGGTAGAAGCATAGCTCTACTGGCGGTAGATTCATTTGATAGTACAGGCTGAGTAGGCGAAGCAGGTGCTGAATATATTTTTGTTGCTTCATTGGTTTTTAGAGTTGTTGGTGTGTAGGAAGAAGGGATTGATGCACTTGCAATGATTGCCTCTTCATCTTCTGAAATAGTTGCAGGCAATGGTTCTCCACCTCCGTCTGATTCACTTTGAAAGGATTGCTCATCGCCACCACCTTTAGTGAATAAACCTTTGACTTGTTTTAACGCGCCTGCAATAGCTGCCACCGCTGAACTTGCTGCTGCCAATGCTGTACCCGTAGCGATTTCACCTAAGCCCTCAACACCATTGCTATGAATGATATTGTACTCGTCTTCATCTGCATAGACATCATGCGCACCAAAAAATCCTTCGAAGCCACTCAAGGGTACTTTTTTATCCCTGTTACCTTTTCCACCAAGAATCGCTTTTTTTAGATTTTCCTTTTTACCACCTGCTTGCCAGTAAACCGTCTCAGCTCTGTCTTTGATGGATCGCAGTTTCTTTAACTCACTTAGGTTGATTCCCTTTGCCTGTGCTTGCGCATCTGTCATGTAAGCGTAGCGAAGTTTCCCGCCTACATTCATCATGTTATTTTTCATAGCTAATAGGAAACCGTTGCGAAGCAGGAGCGTAGCAGGATTTACATAGCGATTAATAAACCTGATACCATCACCAACTTTATCGCCCACCTTTTGCGCTACTGTGCCCACTTTCTTTGCAACAGTTTTTACTTTGCTTCCAATTTTTTTGAAGATGTTTCCCATTTCATCTTCATCGTAGAGTGAAGCAAGATCAGAGAGGTCAACATTTTCATGTTCTATGAATTGGATTTCCTCTTGTCCTTCATCTTCAACTCCGTCTAAATAATCCAGTCTCATATCGTAGTCTTTACATTCTAAATAAGGTTGTTCATCATTAAACCTGTCCTTCACACAATCAATCACGATGTA
>CAZGFJ010000008.1:0-150403 GCA_964524935.1 uncultured Ohtaekwangia sp. | reverse complement strand
GAGCCCAGGGATTACGATGACGGTGAATGCGAACCCGACTCCCACGCTGAGTGCGGGCGCGAGTGCGATCTGTGCGGGCACGAGCGTGACGTTCACCGCGGGCCCGGGTGCAGGTCCCGCGATCACGAACTATGACTTCCGGGTGAACGGTTCGACCGTTCAGAACGGTTTAAGCAACCTTTACACGAGCAGCGGTTTAGCAAATGGCGATGTGGTGACGGTGGTGGCGACTACGGGGAGTGTTCCCGCATGCCCGGTGACGAGCCCAGGGATTACGATGACGGTGAACCCCGTTCCCACCGTTTTGGTAACGAACCCTGCCGCAGTGTGCAGCCCTTTGACCGTTGACCTGACGACCGCCTCAGTGACGGCCGGTTCGACCGCGGGTTTGACATACACTTACTGGACAGATGCAGGGGCGACCATTCCGTTGGGGATCCCTGGCGCTGTGTCGGCCTCAGGTACGTACTACATTCGGGGAGAGACAGTCGCGGGATGCTTTGACATTGAACCGGTAACCGTCACGGTGAATCCGCTGCCAACCGATCAGACCATTTCGCCAACAGGCCCGACTACCGTGTGTGTTGGTAGCACCATCTCCCTTCAACTAGCCTCCAGCCAGAGCGGCATCAATTACCAGTTGATCGATCAGGTTGGTAATGTAGTCAGTGGAATTGTGGTCGGCACGGGTGCAGCTGCGAACATCACGACCAGTCCATTGAACACCAGCGTGACGACTCTGCGTGTACGTGCGACAAACTCCATCACAACCTGCTCCTTTATTCTCAGCACCACTCAAGTCGTTACCGTTCAGCCCAATCCCACACCTGCCAACGCGGGCACTGATTTGGAACGCTGCGGAACAGGATCAGTCACGTTGAATGCCAACCTCCCGGGCATCGGTACCGGTGCATGGTCGGTCGTGTCCGGCACGGGTGGCTCATTTGTAAATACGAGCATGCACAACACGCAATTCTCAGGGGTGTCGGGTCAGGTTTACACCTTAGCTTGGACAATCTCGAATGGTGTTTGCGCCACGAGCACCGATGAAGTGGTGGTGACGATCACCAGTCCCCCCACAGTTTCTGCGGGAACCAACGAGGCCATCTGTGAAAACACGTCATTCGATTTTGCCACGCAGGCAGGCGGTGCTTCCGCCACGAACTTCAGTTCCCTGCAGTGGACACATAACGGGGCAGGAGCATTGTTTAATTCCTCCTCGCTGACACCAACCTATATCCCTCAAACGGGGGAAATCGGGGTGGTCACGTTTACGCTTCAGGCCAACCCCAACGGAACTTGCAGTTTGGTTCAGAGTACCATGCAGTTGACCATTAACCGAACTCCGGTGATCGATCCGATCGCGGACATAACTGTTTGTTCGGGAGCCCCGATCTCGGCCATCAACTTCACCACCAATGCCGGAGGTGGTGAAACGTTCACCTGGACTAATACCAATCCATCGATTGGACTGCCTTCCTCGGGATCCGCTTCCATTGGGGCGTTTACGGCATCGATCAATACGAGTGGCGTCTCCATGATTGGCTTGATCGAAGTGGAAGCCGCCCGAGCAGGTTGCATAGGGCCAAGGCGCACGTTCCGAATCACAATTCTTCCCGAGCCGGTGGTTGCCCCGGTGGCAAACGTGACTGTGTGCCCGGGTGACATTGTAAGCATTCCGTTGAGTAGCAATGTGGCAGGGGCGACCCTCAATTGGAGCAACTCCAACAGTTTGGTTGGTATTGGCTCAACGGGCATCGGTTCGCTCAACTTCACCGCGGCCACCAACACCACGGGGCTTGATCAAGTGGGCACGGTGAGCGTAACAGCTACCCGAGACGGCTGCACCAGTGCGGGCCCGAATGCGAAGACGTTCACCATCACGGTTAAACCCACTCCGGTCATGACCAACAGTGTTGCCTCGCGCGTACTCACAGTATGTTCCGGCACGGCCTTGAATTTTGTGCCTACGTCAAACGTGGGTACGGCCGTGTACAATTGGACTTCGCTGGCAAGTGGCAGCTTTACCGGTGTGACTGCCAGTGGCAGCGGGCCCATCACCGATACGCCCATCAACACAGGAAGCGCCACCGGCACAGTCACCTATACCATCACGCCCGTGGCCAATCTATGTTCGGGTGAACCTATCAGTTTTGTGGTGACGGTTCTGCCTACTCCATCGGCCGATGGTATCGATGCCAGTGTCTGCACGGATTCGGGCCCGGTGGTCATCTCCATCAACAGCAATCCGAAGAATGTCTCTGGTACAACCTTTGAATGGGTGGCCGATGAGGATGCCAATGTAGTGGGCTCGGCCGATGGCAATGGATCTACGATTAACCAGACCTTATCACTCAGCAGTGGTGTGTTTGGTCAAGTTCGGTACGTGATCACCCCGTCCGCCAATGGCTGTGCGGGCCCCACCAAGACTATTACCGTGAGCGTGTTCCGCAAAGCCCAGGTCAGCGCAGGTCCCGATCTACAGCTTTGTGCCGATTCTCCGTCCATTGCCTTGCAGGGTTCGTTTGGCTTTTCGCCAGCTGTTACCTGGACGCGTGATGTGGGTGCAGGCTCGTTCTCGAATGTGAACGATCCCGGGGCTTCCTACACGTTCGTTAATCCGGCCGAGATCAATTCAACGGTGGTGTTGCGGTTGACGGCAGCCGACCCGGATGGCGCGGGGCCGTGTACCTCCGAATCGGACGTAATGAATTTGCGCATCAATGCACTCCCGATTGTCAACTTCACCGGATTGCCTCCCACGACAGCGGAAAATGCCGTCCCTTTTGTGCTGACGGGAAATCAGTCGGGAGGACTATTCACCATTTCGCCCGTCACATCCAATATTGGCAGCACCATCCCCAGCCCGGTTGACCGAGCTACGTTTGATCCAAGCGCAGTGGAATTGGGACCCAATCAGGTCACATATACATACGTAGATGGCAACACTTGCTCCAACTCAACCACCCAGCTTATCATCGTCAACCCGGTCACCAACGTTGATTTCAAAATCCGTAATCCCGTGACGGGGTTGTTCGTCCCTCAAAATGCTTTGAACGAGTTTGAATTTTGTGCCGGGCAGGGCGATTTGGAGATCATCGGCAATCCCGTTTTTGCTTCGGGTGGAGCGCCCTTTACGCGATTTGAATTCGGCACAGGGCTCACTACGGGGGCACCCTTTCCTTTCAGTCAGTCGGGTTCTCAGTTTTTTATTAACACAAATCAGATGGTGTCGGATACGTATCTAATCACCTATTTTTATGAGAACGCGTTTGGTGCCCAGTCCAGCTTTACCGCTGCCGCCAAGGTATTTGCCGCGCCCAAAGCGGTGATTACGTCCAACAACTCCTGTATCGTTGATGCGATCGAGTTCTCCAGTACATCCTCGTTTGTTAAACCTACACCCTTCGCAACCACTATCAACAAGTGGGATTGGGTGCTAGAACCAGGCATTTCCAGTTCGCTGGAGAACCCTAGTTATAATTACAGTACAGCCGGGTTCAAGACGGTGTCCTTGCGGGTGACAACCGCCCAAGGGTGTATCCACGACTCCACGAAAGTGATACGGGTGGGTAACGTGCCCATTGTGGATTTCCGCTGGTCGGCCATCTGTACCAATGATCAGACGATTTTTGCTGATCAAACAGTGAGCGCGTTCAGTCCCGTCATTACCTACACGTGGGATTTTGGCGATGGTTTCGTGTTGTCAGGCAATGCCGCTGATCCCGTACCGGGCGGCACGCACGGGGGCGCAACCTCAGGCACCGTTAGAAATCCAAATCATCAATATGCCTCTAACGGCTCGTACACGGTCGTCCAGACGGTGAATACGTTGGACGGTTGTACCAACACACGCTCCCAATTGGTTAATATCTTATTGGGCGGGACGTCTGATGTCATCCCCACAGCGACCAACCCGTATGACGAAGACTTTGATGTAGCCAACGGAGGCTGGTTTGCCGAGTCCATTCGCTTATCGGGCAGCGCTAAGGTTGATTCAAGCTGGCAATGGCTTTCCACACCTCCTGCCACGGTTTTTTCTACCGGGGCCAGCGGAAGCTACTGGGCGACCAGCTATCGAAATCCGGTTGTAAATCCGGTTTCCTACGTGGGCAACGAAGGGTCCGTGGTGAATGGCCCATGTTTTGACCTGACGCAGTTGGAGCGGCCGATGGTTTCCTTGGATTACTGGAGCGATACGGAAGCCAATCTGGATGGTGCTACGTTGCAGTACTCGACTGACGGTGGCAACACGTGGGCGATCATTGGCCCGCCCATCGGGGTGGCCAACAGAGACGAGGGGATCAACTGGTTCAACGGGGTAGGTATTCCATCCAATCCCGGCAACCAACCGTTTGGAAACTATGGCTGGACCGGCAAACAGGGAGGTTGGAAGACAGCCCGTTTCAATCTGGATATGATACCGAATTCAGTGACGGCCCGCGACCAGGTGAGGTTGCGCATTGGTTTTGCCGCCAGCGACCTGAACGAGTCAAGCAATACCTACGATGGCTTCGCATTTGACAACTTCTTTGTGGGTGAGAAAAGGCGCCACGTGGTGGTCGAGCACTTCACCAATGCCACCAACTCACAGTTTGCCGATACCTACATCAATAACTTGTTTGCCGAGCAGATTACGTTTAGAGGCTCGTCCGACTTTGTTCATATCCAATACCATGTTTCAAATCCGGGTGCTGACTTGCTCAATCAGCAGAACCAGTCCGATCCTTCGGCCCGTGCCCTGTTCTACAATTTGGCCCAGCCTCCGCGCACGATCATGGATGGCATTATCAATCCTCCGCGTTTCGTGGGCAACCCGACTGATATCACCCGTATTGAAGTAGATCGCAGGGCGCTGGTGGACCCGCTGTTTGACGTGGTGCTGGATACCCTGCCTACCAACAATCCCGAGACCATCAGCACGCGAATCACCCTCACCGCCAGGCGAAGCATCAACACCCCGCTTATCCTCCAGGTAGCCCTGGTGGAAAAAACGGTGACAAACGCCCAAGGCACGTTCCAAAACGTATTGCGGAAGAACCTGCTGGGCAATACCGGGGTAACCATCACGAATGCCTTCGCTGCCGGTGCCTCGCTGATCCGGACAGAGAATGACATCGTCATAGATGTGCCCACGGTAAACAATAACCAGTTGATGCTTGTGGCTTATGTACAAGACCGCACGAGCAAAGAGATCTATCAAAGCGGCATCGTGGATGTGATTTACAAACGCGGAAGGTTGATCACCTCTGTCGAAGAAGAAAAAGAGCCGGAGGCGTGGACAGCGTTGCTCCAAGAAATACAGGTGTACCCCAACCCCGCCAACCAACGCACGTATTTAAGCGCGGAGCGACCGATTCCCCCCACTATGCAATGGCTGGTGGCCGACCAGCGCGGAGCGGTGGTAAAGCGCGGTGAATTTGACAAGATTGAAAACAATCGCTTGGAACTGGATGTGACATCCATGCCCAACGGGGTCTATCAATTGATACTCAGTACCCCGACCGGGCGAAAAGTGCATAAGCGATTAATCGTGTTAAACGACCGTTAAGCGATGGCACAATGCCTTCAGCGTTTTAATGAGAATTTAATCTATCCTTTAAATTGGTGGCCGTTATTTTGCGCGGGAAAGACGTATCGTTGTGAGCATGATTCCTGAGTTTGACAATTTGCCGGCCCGCGAGACCGAACTGATGATGAAAGCCCCTTTTTTGTGCTGTATTCTGATTGCCGGGGCAGATGATCGGATAGACGAGCGAGAAATGCGCAGAGCGATCGAATTGGTGGGGAAGAAGAAGACCCGGAAGGATTCGGCACTCGTTGCCTACTACCAACATGTGTCGGAAGACTTTGAAGACAAGTTGAAAATCATTATTCAAAATTACCCGGTTGAGTCGACCCAGCGCACTCCGTTGTTGGTGGATGAATTGGCACAATTGAATGGCGTTTTGCCGAGATTAGACCAAACCTTCGCGCGAGAATTTTATGAGAGTTTGCGCGAAATTGCCAAGGAAACGGCCGAATCCTCCGGGGGGGTACTCGGCTTGCGTAAAGTGGCGCCCGAAGAAGCCAGATACATTCACTTGCCCATGATCCACGAGCCTACATGAGCCGAACGGGTTGGTTTGCCAGCTCGGTGGTACCGTTTAGGTTGGTGTTTCTGATGTGGCTCGTTTTCAGTATCGAGTTTTTTTATCGCATCGACCTGTCATTTCTGGGAATAAGGCCACGGTCGGCTACCGGATTGCTGGGTCTTGTTTTTGCCCCGGTGCTGCATGGTGATTACCTCCATTTGCTCTCCAATACGGTGCCGTTGTTGTTTTTGGGGTCGGCCCTGTATTTTTTTTATGGTCGCATTGCCGGTTCGGTATTTGCGCGCTGCTACTTCATCACCAACTTGTTGGTTTGGATGTTCAGTCCACGTCTGTCGTACCATATCGGGGCCAGCGGCTTGATTTATGGACTGGCTGCCTTTTTGATCGTGTTTGGGCTGGTGCGGGCCGAAGTGCTGTCGCTGTTGCTTTCGGTGTCGGTGGCCGTTGTTTACGGTGGGATTTTTTATGGCGTATTGCCGTCTGACCCGCGTGTCTCGTGGGAGTCGCACCTGGCCGGAGCTATGGTGGGTGTAATTTCCGCTTTTCAATTTAGCCGTGTGAAACGTGTAGATTAAGTTTGCCCCATGGACGCGACAGCCGCCAAAATCATCAGAGACCTGAAAGCGGGTAAGTTTAAACCGGTGTACGTACTGCAAGGGGAGGAGACCTACTACATCGACCGGATTGCTTCGTACATTGAAGAGCACGCGCTGGCCGCGCATGAAAAGGGCTTTAACCAGGTAATACTCTATGGTAAGGATGCGCCTGTGAGCACGATCTTAACCCACGCACGCAGGTTCCCGATGATGGCCGACCGGCAGGTGGTGATCGTGCGCGAAGCGCAAGACATTCCGGACCTACAAAAAGAGACGGGTACAAAACTGCTGTTGGATTATCTGCAGCGACCAGTGCCCAGCACGGTGTTGGTTTTTTGCCACAAGCATAAAACCCTGGACAAACGCAGGGAACTGGGAAAGAAAATTGACACATGGGCAGAGTCCGCCACCTTCAAAAAAATGTATGACAGCAAGCTGCCGGAGTTTGTCGAAGACTATGCGGCTGAAAAGTCATTGGCCATTGAAGACCAGGCCGTGCGGCTGCTGTGCGAGTACGTGGGCAATGACCTGAACCGCCTGGCCAATGAGATCGATAAAGTGGCGATGAACCTGGCCGGGACGGGGTCCATTACAGCCGAACAAGTGATGCAGCATGTAGGGATCAGTCGCGAATACAATGTGTTTGAATTGCAAAAGGCCGTCATCGGGCGCGATTTGGCAACGGCCGCTAAAATCGTTTCCTACTTCGAGGCCAACCCCAAGCGAAACCCGGTCATCCCCATGATCGCTTATTTCTACTCGTTCTTCAGCAAATTGCTGGTGGCTTCGCAGGCGGCTGACAAAAGTGAGAAGGGGTTGGTTAATACGCTCAAAATCAATCCTTATGCGGTGCGCGATTACAGTATGGCTTTGCGTCATTTCGATACGCCCGCAGTGGAACGGATACTCGGGTGGATACGCGAAGCCGATTTGAAGTTAAAAGGCGTAAATGCAGGCGCAGAAACCGAAGGTCAGATCATCAAAGAATGGGTGACGCGCGTGGTGCTTAGCTGAAGTCACATTTATCCACGCACGTGGATGTACATCAAAGAAATTTCATTAGTTTTGATTCGCGAAACGGATTACAGACCGCCCTTCGGTCTGATTTTTTAAACTAAAGTTTGGCAATTTTTTTGGTCGTCCGTAGTTATTGCATCATGAGAGATATGCCTCACGCCCTGGCGTTCATTTCGATCGTGTTTTTTTCGGCAAATGCGTTTGCACAGGACGGACTGTCTCAAACAGAATTAGAAACACGGTATCGCTCTGCGCACGAGCTAAGACTTAAGCGCCAATGGGGCGGGGCCCGCAAACAATTTGAAGCGTACATCGCCAGCGCTCCGACCCATGACGAACGCACACTGGCCGCGTACTACTACGCGGGGATTTGCGCACTGCAGTTATACCATCCCGATGGGGAAAGCGCCATGGAGCGATTTGTCAAGGAACATCCTCAGCATGCCTTGGCTACTACGGCCTATTTTGAAATGGCCGGTTTCTTCTATCAGGAGAAAAACTTCGCCAAAGCCGCAGGCTACTTTCAAAAAACGGATTTCTCGGTACTCTCAAACGAAGACCAGAATACGGGGCGTTTTCGATGGGGGTATTGCCTCTTCAATCTGAAAAAACTCAAAGAAGCCAGCGAGCAGTTTAATGCCATCAAAACCCAGGGCGGACAATATGGCCCCGCGGCCAGTTATTATGCCGGCTTTTCCGAGTATCAAGAGGGCGACTATGCCAACGCGTTGATCGACTTTAAACGGGCCGAGGCCGCAGCCGCCTACGCCCCGGTGGTGCCCTCGCTGATTGGCAACGTGCTGTATCGAATGAAAAAGTACGATGACGTCATTAGCTATGCCAACTCGGTAAGTATGCGTGAGGGAGTCACCAACCGGGATGAACTGGCATTGCTGGTGGCCGAGTCGCAGTATAAGAAGAAAGACTTCCGCGCGGCCTCTGCGAGCTATGAAAAATACCTGACGGGCAAGGAGACCACCAGTGACAAAGGTGTGTTGCTCCGGGCCGGGCACGCGGCCTATGAGGCGGGCCAATCCGCGCAAGCGATTGCCTACCTGAAGCAAGCCGCACTGGCACCCGACTCCACAGGCCATTACGCATCCTACTACCTGGGTGCGCTGTACGTACAATCGCAACAAAAGCCCCTGGCGCTGGCCGCGTTTGATCACGCGCGCAAGTTTACCAACGACAAAAAGCTGACGGCCGAAAGCAATTATGCCTATGCTAAGTTGGCGTACGAATTGGGAAATCCCGATTTGGCGATTTCGGAAATGGAGAAAATGCTGGCAGCCGATCCGGGCGGTGATCGGGCCAACGAATTGCGCGAGCTGTTGTCACAAGCCTATGTCAATGCCAATAACTACAATAAAGCCATCGCCTACATCGAGTCTCTGCCCGCGCGCAATGCCAATGTGAACAGGGCTTATCAAAAAGCTACGTTGCTCAAGGGCATGGAATATTTTAACAAGGAGGACTATGCCCAGGCGGTCGCCAGTTTTGAGAAGTCGCTGCAAACACCGTTGGATGATGAATACACGGGCGAAGCCGCCTTTTGGGCAGGCGAGGCCTATGCCATCGGTAACAAACACGAGCAAGCCATCAAAAGGTATCAGCAGGTCATTGGTCTCACAGGCTTTCAGAACAAACCGCTTCAGGCGCGCGCGCGCTATGGGCTCGGGTATGAGCATTACAACCAGAAAAACTACGAAAAGGCATTGACGTATTTTAAAGAATACGTCAACAGCGCGCCCGACACCGACCCTAACAAGGCTGATGGCGTGCTTCGGCTGGCGGACTGCCACTATGTTTCCAAAAAATATGCAGAAGCATTGACGCACTACCGCAGGGCGCTGCAACTGCGCGCGGCCGATGCCGACTATGCGCACCTCCAGATAGGCATTGTACAAGGGCTGCTAAAAAATTATCCCGAAGCGCGGAGAGAACTGGACTATGTGGTTAAGAACTATCCGCAGTCGAGTTGGGTGGACGAGGCGTTGTTTGAACGCGGGCAGTTGGATTTTGTGCTTGGAAACTATACCTCCGCTTCCGAGTCCTATTCAGCCGTCATTGCCCAACACCCATCTTCGCGGTTCGTGCCGTATGCACATGCGCGCAGGGCCGCTTCGTACTTCAACCTGAAAGAATATGGAAAAACAGCGGACGACTATATTTCCATGATCCGAGACTATCCGACTCACCCCGCCAGCAAAGATGTCTTGCTACCCCTTCAGGAGGCTCTGTCCTTGGCCAATCGCTCCAGCGAATTTGACGGATATCTCGCAGAAGTAAAAAAAGTGAGCCCCGATTCGAAGGGTGTGGAATCCGTTGAGTTTGGGGTAGCGCGTAATCAGTTTCTGAACCAGGAGTACGCCAAGGCTTTGCAAAGCCTCGCGGCTTTTTTGACGGGCTATCCGGACAGCCCCAACCGCACCGAGGCCATTTATTATCAGGGTGAAAGTCACTACCGTTTGAAAAACATGGACAAAGCATTGGAGTCCTACTATCAAATAGCCGAAGAACGATCGTTTGAATTTGCTACCCGCGTAACCGGTCGCGTGGCCGAATTGGAGTTTAAGGCGAATCGGCTGGAGAAAGCGCTGCCCGCTTACCAGCGGCTGGCAAAAATGGCGAGCAACAAAAAAGATCAATACACCGCATGGGCCGGGCTCATGGAAACACACTATCTCTTGGCTGCCTATGACTCTTCTTCGCGGTATGCACAGTTGATTTTGGAGAAAGGCAGCGTGAATGCCGGGGCTGTCAACAAAGCTTCGTTGTACCTGGGAAAAAATGCCATGGCCAAAGGCGACTATGAGCTGGCAAAAGATGAGTTTATCAGCACCCTCAACAGCGCACAGGACGAGCATGGCGCGGAGGCGAAGTATCTGCTTGGGGAGATTTTCTTCCTCACAAAAGACCATAAGTCGTGTTACGAGACGCTGGTCAGCCTCAACCGGGATTTCGCCAGCTATACCACCTGGGTAGGAAAATCGTTTTTGTTGTTGTCGGAGAACTACTTAGCCATGGGCGACACGTTTCAGGCCCGGGGCGCCCTGCAGTCGCTGGTCGATAACTTTCCCGACCCCACTGTGAAAAACATCGCCCGTGAGCGCATCCGAAAGATGGAAGCCAGCGAGGCCGCCAAGCGGGCAGCACCAGCCGATACCACTAACCGACCAAAATGATGAAGCTACGAGTCGTTTGCGGATCGCTCATTTTTTCGTGGTTGCCGGCCCTCGCGTGGGCACAGCCCCCGGGCGAGTGGACGCAAGGGGAAATTGAGAAAGTGGAGATTGAAATTGTGCGCGACAAACAGATTACGCTCAAGAAGGCCGCGCGAAACTTTGAAAAGATACCACCCCGCCCGGCTGAGCCCATCAAGCCGGCTATCACCTACCATTGGGTGGCCATTCCTTTTGCTTCGCCTGACTATAATCCGTCCATCCGCCCGCTGCGCGCCCAAACGGAAGCACTGCCCAAGCTGGCGGGTAATTACCTGGCCGCGGGCGTTGGAAACCTCGGATCAATTTACCTTGAAGGGCATCTGAGCACCAAACGCGACCGGAACAAGTGGTATGGCGCCAACGTATATCACCGCAGTTTTGCCAAGGGCCCCGTGGACGAAAAAAACTCGGCCGGTACCAACACTTCGTTGGGTCTGTTTGGTACTTCGTTTGGCAAGGCCGTCACCGCTATGGGCGAAGTGAACTATCAAAACATAGGCACTTACTTTTTTGGATATGGTCCACGAGCAGGGGAGGTAAACCGCGATACCCTCCGCCAACGCTACAACATCGTTGGCCTGAGCGTGGCCTTGCAAAACACCCGAAGGAGCGATTTCAATTACAAGCTGAAAGGCTCGTTCAGTTATCTCGATGATTTTCTGAAAGCTGCAGAAAGCGATGTGACACTCGATTTTCAGTCGGACTATACCACTAAAAACGGTCAGGCTTTGTTGCTGGACGCAGACTACATACTGTTGGCACGCACGGACGAACGGGTGGATGCCAAGCCGCGGAGCTTATTCCGGTTAAAGCCGGCTTATCGTTTTTCCCCACTGGAAAACGTGACCGTGACGGCCGGCCTGAACCTTGCCATTGAGAACGACACCCTGGGCAAGGACAAATCAGTGCACGTATATCCGCACCTTCGCGCCAGCTATGCCGTGACCGGTGAGGCTGCACAACTTTACGTACAATTGTCCGGTGATATCGATCAGGTAGGTCTGCATACGTTGGTGGCAGAAAACCGGTGGGTGGGTGCTAATGTGGGCCTGGCCCACACCAATCGATCGGTCGATTTCTCAGGCGGGGTGTTAGGCAAACTGGCCCGCAAATTTACCTATGAAGCGGGTGCTTCGTTCGCCAATCTCAAAAACTGGTACTTCTTCCGAAATGACGATCAGGCTGTATCGCGGTTTGTGGTGGACTATGACCAAGGCAATGTGCAGCGCGTAAATGTGTTTGCTGCGTTTGGGTATGATCAGTCCGATAAGTTTAAACTGAATTTACGTGCCGATTACTTCACCTACTCGGTGGATGAGTTGGTGGAGGCGTGGCACAAACCAACCTATCGCATGCGCCTGAATACCCAGCAATTGATCGTACAAAAATTGGTGTGGCGGATGGACCTGGCTGCGCTGGGAGGCATGCGCGCCTTTGATCCTGAAAATGGCACTGCGGTAAGACTTGAAAGTGCCTTGGATCTTGGCGTGCGGTTGGACTATCTTCTGTCGCCCAAAGCGGCTGTGTTTGTAAAGGGCGAAAACTTGTTAAACAATGAGTATCCGCTGTTCTTCAACTATCCCGCGAGGGGCCTCCAAGTGATGGGGGGCCTTACCTGGACGTTCTGAACCGGGCTTTTTGTGTGAATTTTAGATTACTTTTGCATTAACCCATAACCCAACTACCTATGGCCATGAAAGATACCAACGAGGACAAGCCTAACCAGGGCAATGACTCTGAGGACAACTTCGGGTTGCCCGATTTGGATTATAAACCTATCGACCGGACCGAAGAAGCCCCTACGAAACAAGAGGAAAGCGCCCCATCGGCCGGTGGCTATACACCCTCGTATGGAACAACCTCCGAGGAAAAATCAAAAGCCCCGGTCATCATCGGGTTGATCATTGGTCTTGTTATCATCGCGGCTGTGGCGTTGATTTACTGGTACGTGCTGCGCCCCGCGCAACAGGAGAAAGAGCGGAAAGAATTGGCCCTCCAAAAAGAAAAAGAAGAGCAGGAGGCAAGACGGAAAGCCGAAGAGCAGGAGAAGGCCCGATTGGCTGAGGAGGAGCGCAAGCGCAGAGAAGCGGAAGAAGCTGCCAAAGCCAATCCGCCTGCGGGTACCATTGAGACACTAACGGCCCGGACCGGTCGTTATTACGTGGTCATCTCCAGTGCGGTGGATGGTGACCTGTCAATGGATTATGCTAAAAAGCTATCCGCCAGGGGTGTGAGCATCAAGTTAATTCCTCCGTTTGGCAAATGGAAATATAACCGGGTGGCGGTGGCTGATCACCCCGACTTTGCCAGTGCGCAGGCTGATGCGGATGCAAAGAAGGCAACGTATGGGAATGATCTTTGGGTGATTAAATACTAACCGGGCGGAGCCGCTGCGAGCGGCCTACACCCGCGGCCGGGGTATTGGTCTGATTGTTGTTTTATTTTTTTCGACCTTATTCATTTTTATGCTGATTGCGCAGATTGTACAAAATGCGGTAACCACGCCTTCCAATGATTCGTTATCGGTCTGGGAGTTGGCTAAGGCAGGCGGGCCGCTGATGATACCGATCGTCCTTTGTTCGTTTGTGGCCATCTACATCTTTGTTGAGCGGTTGCTCACCATTAACCGGGCCAATCAGAGCCCGGAGGTGTTTATGGGGAAAATCAAAGAGTTGGTTCAAAAGGGGGATATCAACGGGGCCAGGATATTGTGCGCGCAGTTTGATACACCCGTAGCTCGCATGATTGAGAAAGGTGTTTCGCGCATCGGCAGCCCGCTTAAGAACATCGAGGCGTCTATTGAGAACGTAGGCAAGATTGAACTCTTCAAGTTGGAGAAAAATTTATCAGTGATGGCCACCATCTCGGGTGCGGCACCGATGATGGGTTTTCTGGGTACCGTTTTGGGGATGGTCAATGCCTTTATTGCCATTGCGCAGGAAGAGGGCACCGTGAGCCCAAAGCTGCTCTCAAGCGGCATTTACACGGCCATGATCACTACGGTGGCAGGGTTGGTGGTAGGCATCATCGCCTATCTGGGGTATAACTATCTTGTCACGCGCGTATCCAAGGTGGTGCACAAGATGGAATATTCGTCTATCGACTTTATCGATTTGTTACAGGAGCCCAAATAGCCCCGATCATGAATCTGCAATCGCGAAACAAAGTAGATCCGGCCTTCAACATGTCGTCTATGACGGACCTGATCTTCTTGTTGCTGATTTTCTTCATGCTCACCAGTTCGTTTATCACTCCTTCGGGCTTGCCGGTCAATTTGCCGTCCAGCAAGGCCAGCACGATTGAGGTTCAAAAAGTTTCGGTCACCGTCACCAAAGACCTGAGATTTTATGTGAATGACGTACCTGTTTCAAAGGCTACGTTGGAAAGTGAATTGAAACGCAATTTGAAAGCAACCGAAGGTGTAGTCGTGTTGCATATTGACGAGAGCGTACCCACGCGTGAGATGGTGTATGTGGCGGGCGTGGCTACCTCGCTAAAAGCAAAGGTTACTATTGCCACCAAACCCAAGTAGCGATGGAAACGCCACAGGAGAAAAAAAATCATGCCACCGGGCTGGCTGTGTCGCTAACGGTACATGGACTGTTAATATTGCTTTTTGTTTTTTTGATGGCATGGCGGGCGCCCAACCCACCCGCGCCCGAATATGGTATTGAAGTGAACTTTGGCGTGGCCGATAGTGGGAAGGGAGAAGAGCAACCCACTACGCAGACAGGCGGGGAGCAAAGCCGGCAAGAACCAGCCGAGCAGGACGATCCGGTAGAGGAAAGCCCGCAGGAGGTCAGGCCCGAGGCAACTCCCGAGACGAAACCCGAAGTGACATCGCCTGATGAAAGCGCGGTGGCGGCAACTGAAAAAATCATCAAAGAGGAACCCGTCAAAGAGCCTGCGAAAAAGAAAACCGAAGAGGCCAGACCCACGGAAAAGGTGGCCGAGGAAAAAAAGGAACAAAAAAGCGAAGCCACCGCAAAAACTGAGACGAAGACTTCGGAGGGAAAAAGCCAAAATAAAGAGACTGCCAACCAGGGAAATGATGCTACCAAGGCTGGCGACAAAGGGCAGCCCGAAGGCACGCTGGATCCCAATGCGCAATACACGGGCAAGCCGGGCGGTGGGGGCGGAGGCGATGGTTTCGCACTTTCGATGGCCGGTTGGGAATGGGCCGAAAAGCCCGTCATCCCTGAGTTGCCCGACAATGAGGATGGACGAATTGAGTTTGAGATCGAATGTGATGAAAATGGCGAGATACTCGGCATCAAAACCCTTCAGCGCGGCCTCAGTGCTCGGGCCGAGCAATTGTTAAAAGATGAAATCCGCAAAAATTCACTGATACGAACGTCCAGTGGTAAAACCCCCGAGCGCTCGAAAGGCAAAGTGGTGTTTGTATTGCGCACGCGGTAGGCCTCACGGGGCCAGCCGCTTAATTTGCCATCCGTTGTCAACCCAGTAATAGACGAGTCGGTCGTGCAAGCGGCTGGGGCGCCCTTGCCAAAATTCGATTTCATGCGGCACTACGCCATAGCCACCCCACTGTTGAGGTTTGGGCAATACGGCTGTGTTTGCGAAGCGCTTCTCTATTTCAGCCACTCGTTTTTCCAGCAGATCGCGATGGCTGATGACTGCACTTTGGGGCGAGGCCCACGCGCCAATCTGGCTGCTGCGCGGGCGCGACTGAAAGTACGCTTCGCTGGCCGCGGCCTCCAGGCGTTGTGCCAGGCCCTCGATGCGCACCTGCCGCTCCAACTCAGGCCAGAAAAACGTGAGCGCGCAAGCCGGGTTATTCGCTAGTTCAATTCCCTTTTGGCTTTGGTAGTTGGTGTAAAACTGAAATTGCCCTTGCGCCATGCCTTTTAGCAACACGGTTCGGGCCGAAGGGCGGCCATCAGGCGTTACGGTGGCCAAATTCATGGCGGTGGGCTCGGGCAGTTGGGCGGCCAACGCCTCGTCCATCCATCGTTTAAACTGCACCAACGGATTTTTGTCGACCGACTGCTCGTCCAGTTGCGCTTTTGCGTACTCTTTGCGTATGTCTGCCAAGGTCATTTTGTCGAAGATAATTTTTTGTAGGATGGGTTGTGAATGAGTTATTTCTATCCGTTATTGGTTTCGCAACGCTTCGCGAAAGTACAACGCTTTTCGCGGGATGTCGTTTTGCTACCCGAAGTTTTTGCCATGGATTTTTTTAAGTTTCGAACCCGTATAAAACCAGCCAAAGGACGCCTGCTGATATCAGAGCCCTTTTTGCCGGATCCAAACTTTGAGCGCACCATCGTATTGCTGTGCGAACACAACCCCGAGGGATCGTTTGGCTTTATTCTCAATAAGCCGGCCGATTCCAAAGTGAATGAAGTTATGGACGAGCTCGAGGCATTTGATGAATCCCTCTTGATTGGTGGGCCGGTACAACAAGATACGCTCCATTACGTACATCAATCCGCGGAGATTGAAGATGCCGTGGAGGTGGCACCAGGCATTTTTTGGGGCGGGCGGTTTGATCAAATACGGCTGATGGTGGAAACCCATCAACTGACCGGGCGCGACATCAAGTTTTTTCTGGGCTACAGCGGCTGGGACAAAGGGCAACTGGACGAGGAGCTAAAGGCCGACTCGTGGATGGTGACGGATGTGGCTTCGGTCGACTTTCTTTTTGAGACGCCTGCCCATCTCCTCTGGACCAAGTCGCTGAAGGCCATGGGAGGGCGTTTTTCCATGTATAGCAATTACCCCACAGACCCTCGTTTCAATTGATGGGTTTTCCTTATTTTTGGCCTGTAGTGACCTGAAAGAACGCATGAGAGACGAGAACAACCAGCCGGAGAATGTGGAGGAGGATGTGCGTTTAGCGCCCGCCCTGGCAGAGCCAACCAAAACCGAAGAAGTATCCGATCACGATACGGAAGAGGAAGACACGCACCCCCATGATTTCAGCGCCTATTCCAAAGCTGACTTTGTGGCGTTGGTGAAAGAGCTTTCGTCTGAAACCAACTTCAAGCGATCGGACGCGGTGCTTAAGGAAGCCAAACCCTTGTTTGATGAAATCCGCCAGCAGGAACGGGCGGCCGCACTGCAGCGCTTCAAAGACAGCGGAGGTATTGAAGAAGATTTTGAGTACCGGGGTGATGAGTCTGATCATGCGTTTGATGCCTATGTGAAACTGATCCGCGACAAGCGCACGCAGTATTACCGCCAACTGGAAGAAACACGCAACGAGAACCTGCGCAAAAAAAATGAGTTGCTCGAAAAACTCAGAGCACTGGTTGATTCGGACGATACGGAGAACGGTTTTCAGGAGTTCAAACAGATACAGGAGACGTGGAAACAAATCGGTGCGGTACCCCCGGCACAGAATAAGACGTTGTGGGCCAACTATCATGCTCTGGTTGATCGGTTTTATGACCACCGCAACATTTACTTTGAGTTAAAAGAACTGGACCGCAAACGCAACCTGGAAGCCAAACTTGAATTGTGCGTGCGTGCCGAAAAGTTGGTTCACGTGGAGCGCATTAGGGATGCGGTAAAAGAATTGAACGAACTGCATAACGAGTTTAAGCACATCGGCCCCGTACCGCTGGAAGAAAAAGAAAAGCTGTGGCAGCGGTTTAAACAGGCCAGCGATGCCGTATACGAAAAACGTGATCAGCTTAACGAGGCGATGCAGAAGGAATTGGCCGCCAATGCCGAAACCAAGGAGCGGCTGCTGGAGCAGATGCTGCCGTTTGCCGATTTCTCGTCAGACCGTATCAAAGATTGGAACCAGAAGACGCAGGAGATCGTGGCCATCCAGAAGCAGTGGGAAGCCGTTGGTCCCGTTCCGCGCAGCAAAGCAAAAGACGTCAACAAAAAGTTTTGGTCTGCCTTCAAGGCCTACTTTGCCAAAAAGAACCAGTTCTTCAAAAAGCTGGACGGTGAACGCGCCCATAACCTGGAACTGAAAACCGCGCTGGTGAAGCGGGCACACGAATTGAAGGATAGCGAGCACCGCGACCAGGCGTCCGAAGAACTGAAATCGCTGCAACTCCAATGGAAGGAGATCGGCCCTGTACCGGAAAAGTTGCGTGATAAAATTTACAAAGAGTTTAAAGAAGCGTGCGATCACTTTTTTCAGCATCAACGCGAGCTGGTAGGACAAGAGACCAGAAACCAGGAAGAAAACCTGAAGCTCAAAGAAGCCATTTGTGCCTCGTTGGAGGAGGCCACGCTGTCAAAGACGGGTTCGCTCGAGCAGTTGGAGACGTTGCGCGCACAATTCAATGCCATCGGTTTTGTGCCGCGCAAAGCAATGTCCGCCATCAAAGCGCGCTTCCACAAAGCCGTGGACGACTACATCAACGCGCTGGATTCGATCAGTGCCGAGGAAAAAGACCAGGCTAAGCTGGAAGTGCAGATCAGCGGCCTGCGGAACGATCCGATGGGCGACAAAAAGATTCATCACAAAGAGCAGGTGATCCGCAAAAAAATCGGAAAACTGGAGAATGACGTTGCCACGCTGAAAAACAACATGGAGTTTTTTGGGCGCTCGCGCAATGCCGATAAGTTCAAAGATGACATCCTGAAGCAAATCAGCGAGGCCAGCGAACAGCTTGCGCAGTTAAAAAAGCAGCTTAAAATGCTCCAGACGGCTTAAAAAAGCGTTTGGAAAACGATCATAGCCTCGTATTTTTGCACCCTGTTTTCGCCTCCTTAGCTCAGCTGGTAGAGCAACTGACTTGTAATCAGTAGGTCGTTGGTTCGATTCCGACAGGGGGCTCTTGAATATGGGCAACCACCGCGAAGAGCGGTGGTTTTTTTTGGATTACCAGTTTCCCATGTTTTTGATCGAGTGTAATCAGTAGGTCGTTTCCCGATAGCTATCGGGACGATTCCGACAGGGGGCTCTTTAGGGAGCAAGCCACTGTAAGATACGGTGGCTTTGTAATTGATAGCCCTGAGTGAATGTGGCCTCTACAGAGAGATTCCTCGTTTCCACGGGATAAAATCATCTTGTTGCAGCCGTACGGCATGGGGCACAGTCCGCCCGCTGGCAACGTCCACCACGTAGTCCATCAGTTGTTGTCCTTTTGTTTCCGGGGTGTCCTGTCCGGTGATGATGGTACCCGCATCGAAATCAATAATGTCCTTCATGCGTTCAAACAGACGTGTGTTACTGGAGACCTTAATGGTAGGAGCAATGGGGTTGCCCGTGGGCGTGCCCAGTCCTGTGGTGAACAAGATCAACGTACACCCCGAGGCAGCCAGGGCGGTGGTGGATTCCACGTCATTGCCGGGCGTGCATAGCAAATGCAAACCGGGTTGAGAAACTTGCTCCGTATAATCCAACACATCTACCACGGGGGACGTGCCTCCTTTTTTGGCGGCTCCGGCTGATTTCATCGCATCGGTGATCAGTCCGTCCTTGATGTTTCCAGGTGAAGGGTTCATGTCGAAGCCCGAACCTGCTTCTTTTGCGCGGGCTGCATAAGATTTCATGAGTCGCAAAAATTTTTCGGCTACCACGATGCTTACCGAGCGATCGACTAAATCCTGCTCCACGCCATTGAGTTCGGGAAATTCAGACAACACGGGCGAACCTCCTAAGGCGGTGAGCATGTCTGAAAAATAACCCAGTGTTGGGTTGGCAGAGATACCCGAGAAACCGTCCGAGCCCCCGCACTCAAGCCCGACAATGAGTTTGGACAGGGGCGCGGCCTGGCGTTCGCATTCATTGGCATGGACCAGACCGGCAAAGGTCTTGCGCACTGCATCCGCCACAAAGGCAGGTTCCGAAGTACTCTCCTGTTGACCGATAATATACAGCGGCTTATCAAAATGAGGATTGATGCGCTGAATGGCTTCTTCCAGAATTTTTACCTGCGCATTTTGGCAACCCAAACTTAGCACGGTGGCACCGGCCACGTTGCCGTTGTTGAGATACCCCGCCAGCAAGGCGCACAAGGCGTCACTGTCCTGACGGGTGCCGCCACAGCCGCCATCGTGCACCAAAAATTTTATCCCGTCCACGCGGGGGAAGAGTCGTGGTGACAACTCCGAGGCATCTGCCAGCAGGATGTCTTCTTCGAGCAGTTCGCGGGCATCCGCTCCGGACTTGTATTTCGCCACCAGTTTGTCCACATTCAGCCGGTAATGGCTCGGTCGGTGGTACCCCAGCTTTTCCACCAGCGCTTCGCGCACTTGTTCAATGTTCCGGTTTTCACAAAATACCAAGGGAATCACCAACCAATAATTGGCGGTGCCCACTTTTCCGTCTGAGCGGTGGTATCCCATGAATATCCTGTCTTTCCATGGCTCCACCCTCGGAGGGTTCCATTGGAACGTGGACGCCCGCAGAAGGGGTGTGCTTGCGGCATGTTTTACATTAAAGGTCGTCAATACTTCACCGCGGCTGATGGGCTGCACGGCCTTGCCGATCACTACGCCATACATGATAACGGTATCTCCCGGCCGGAGGTCGGTCATGGCGAACTTGTGTTTCGATGAAACGGGTGTCGTCAGTGTGTAGTTCTCGGTGGCCCACGTCACCACTTGTCCTGCACCCAGGTCTTGCAGGGCAACGAGCACATTATCGGCAGGATGGACCTTTAAAACGCGCATCGGTTATCTCAACTTGACGATGTCTTTCCCGGTGTTGTTCTCAAAAAGTCCCCTGCGAACGGAAACCATGTCAACATCCTTTCGGGTAGATGTGCTGTCGTACTGAAGGTGAAAATGACTTAGCGACAGACCGTCAATGTATCCCAGCGTAACATGTGCGCCCACCGGTGATCGGTCGATGGCACTTTCGAGCTTGGGAAAATTTTTGTTGCCGCGGGGCTTGGTGGCCTTGCTGAAATCCGCTTCTTGTTGCACCGAAAAAGCAATATTCTCCAACTGAAGATTTTCGATCGGTATTTCCGGACGGCCGTTGATCAATATTTTTCCACTGGTAGCGATCGTCAGGTTCGTAAACGAAGTGTTACGAATGGCACCATAGGCATCGGTGGGTCGCTTTTTATCAACATCGATAAAAATCGGGTACTCGTGTTTGTGCCGCGATCCGCCCGTCATGATCAAATTGGAAAACCGATTTCCTTCAAACACGCCACCTTCCAGCATAAACAAGCTTACACCATAACGGCTTTTGCGGATGACGCTGTTGCTAAACGTACAATACCGGGTTACCGAGGCGGACCCTGTTCCAAATTTGATGGCCGCATCATCGCTTTCAATAATACAGTTGGTGACCACCACATTCTCGACCAGACCCCCTACATCGGTTTTAAGGCAGATGGCATCATCGCCTGTGCTAATAAAGCTGTTGGCAATATGCACGTTGCGTGTGTCTACGATATCAATTCCATCGGTGTTTGGGCTTTTTGGATGGTTTTGAATTTTGATGCCATCCACCCTAATGCCTTCGCTTTTGGCAAAACGCAAAACATGACTGGGGGCGTTTTGAAAAGTGACATCGCGGATGGTGATGTTGCGCGCGTTGCGAAATGAAATCCAGGGTACCGGCCGTTCCAACGCCTGGAAGTCAGCATCCCAAAACTTGTGGCCATTTCCCTCAATGATACCCTGACCGCTGAAGGTCACGTTCTCGACCGCTGTTCCGTCTAGCAACACGCGCAGCGTTTCGGGGGCGGCAGGCTGCTGCAGCGAGATGAGCATGATGTTGTGCTCGCCCTCGGGCTTGTTGTAATGATTGATATCTCCGCTCCCCACCAACATGGCCCCGTTGGCAAAATGGTAGTCGATGTTGCTTCGAAGGTTGATTGTTCCGGTCAGAAACCTGCCGGGCGGGATGACCACCGAACCTCCTCCGGCAGCGGCACACGCATCAATGGTCTTCTGGATAGCCTCGGTGTTCAGCGTGACGCTGTCGCCCTTGGCGCCAAAGTCGGTGATGATATATACAGTTGTTGTCTGACGTGTCTGACAGCTCCAGATCACCAGGCACAAGAGGCAACATAGATAACTACAGTTCCAGTGTTTCATTTTTACGAATCAATTGGTTCATCAATAGCCAGGCCAGCAGGTAGGCCGAGCCGCAAATAAAGAACATGATGTAATAGCCCGATTCAATGGCTCCTTGCGCCTTGAAGTAGTCGAGCAGACGACCGGCTGTTTGGGCAATGAGGATTCCCCCCACGGCACCCGCCATGCTTCCAATGCCTACGATGGATGCGACCACCTTTTTCGGAAAGATGTCCGATGCCACCGAATAAAGGTTAGCCGACCACGCTTGATGGCCGGCTGCGGCAATACCGATGATGATGACGGCAAACCAGAGCGTGATGCTGCCGGCCGCCTGCGCCATCACCACGGGCACCGCCATGCAAGCAAAGATCAGCATGGCTTTTTTCCGGGCCCGGTGGGCGTCAATACCTTTCGTCATAAAACTTCCTGAGAGCCAGCCGCCAAAGATGCTGCCTACGCTGGCCAGTAAATACACCAACGCCACGGGCAGTGCGAGCTCTGTTTTTTGAAGCCCGTATTCTTTGTTCAGAAACGAGGGTAGCCAGAAAAGGTAGAACCACCAAATGGGGTCGGTCAAAAACTTACCAATAACAAACGCCCATGTTTGCCGGTAGCCCAGCAAACTTGCCCAGCGGACGGGCTTGCCATCGCCTGCAGCTTCGCTTGGTTGATCGGACGAGATGTACTGCAACTCAGCTTCACCGAGCCGGCTTTGCTTTTTTGGAATCTCGTAGTACCGAAACCAAAAGTAAAGCCAGATGAAGCCGGTAAGCCCCGTGGCGATGAAAGCCCATTCCCAGCCAAAATGCAACGCAATCAGCGGCACCGAAAGGGGTGCCACGATGGCCCCAATGTTGGCGCCTGAGTTAAAAATGCCGGTGGCCAGCGCGCGCTCTTTTTTTGGAAACCATTCGGCTACGGTTTTGATGGCGGACGGAAAATTGCCGGCCTCGCTCACACCCAAGAAGGCACGCGCAGCAGCAAACCCCGGAATGCCCCTGGCAAAGGCATGCAGCACTGCGGCTACGCTCCACAAGACAATAGATATCGCGTAGCCGAGCTTTGTTCCGATTCTGTCGATGAGCCAGCCGGCACCCAGCATGCCCGCGGCATAGGCCACCTGAAAGCAGATGACCAAAAACGAATAATCTGTCTCTGTCCAGCCAAACAGAGGCTCGAAGTAATCGTCCTTTAGCAAGCTGATGACCTGCCGATCGAGGTAGTTGATCGTGGTAGCAAAAAACAATAACGCACAGATGCGCCAACGATAGGTTCCGATGGTTTTGTCGTTGCTCATGAGCGGTTGAGTTCCTGGGTAATGGTTACTGTTTCGCGGATGCGCTGTGCCAATTGCTTCCAATCCTGTTTGGCCACCAGTTCGCGCGTGATCAGTTGCGACCCCATACCGACACAGGCCACGCCTGCTTTAAACCATGTTTGGAGATTTTCGCGGGTGGGAGAGACGCCACCGGTGGGCATGAGTTGTAACGAAGGCATGACTGAAAGGGCCGCTGCCACAAAGGTGGGGCCTAGCAACTCGCCCGGAAAAACCTTCATAAGCCAAACGCCCAACGCCCGCGCTTGCGCCAACTCGGAAACCGTAGCGCACCCGGGTATCCACAACGTATAGTGATTGGTTTGAAGGGTTTGCATTTCGGGGATCAACGCAGGCGATACAATGAAATCCGCGCCCTCTTGGATAAACGCGTGGGCAGTGGCATTGTCGTACAGTGTGCCAGCCCCGATCATCATGTCACTAAAATCACTATCAATTTTCTTTCGTAGCGCGCAAAAGTTGGATGGGGCCGCGTCTCCGCGATTGGTAAACTCAAACACGCGCAAACCCCCTTCGTAGCAGGCTTCCAATACGGAAAGACACACCTTTTCATCGGCATGATAAAATACCGGTACTACTTTGTTTGTGACGAGCCGCTGGGCGATTTGTTGTAAGTGATGATTCATGTTAACGCAATAATTTGCCGGTGGCGCGGTCATTGGCCACGGCTTCTATTTCCGACAGGTCGGCCATCAATACATCGCCCGGTACGGAATGTTTAAAAACGGCCGCGGCTGTCGCAAATGCGATTGTTTCTTGGGGCGCTCGCTGATGCAATTGACAGTATACAATGCCGGCCATCAGGGCATCTCCGGAGCCAATGCGATCTACAATGGGTTGGATGTCGTGGTTTCGTGACTGGAACACGGTGTTGTTTTCATACCAAACCCCTTGCAGTTGTTGATGCGATGCATGGTGGCTCGTGCGCAGGGTGTTGACGAAGACGCGCACGGACGGAAACTGTCGTTGCACGGTATTACACGCTTCGGCAAATGGGGTTTCAGGCGATGTGGCAATGCCCAGGCAATTTTCAAAATCCGCGGGAGCGCCAATAACCATGTCCGACTGCGAAACCAGTTCTGGCATCACATCGGTGGGTTTTTTTCCGTATTGCCATAATACCCTCCGGTAATTGATGTCGGCTGAAATGCGGATGCCTTTTTTCTTGGCTATCGTGATGGCTTGTTGACAAGCCTTGGCGGCTGTGGCCGAAATAGCGGGGGTAATGCCCGACCAATGAAACCACTTCGCGTCCGCCAAAATAGCTTCCCAGTCGAAATTAAGCGCGTCAAGCGCGAAAGCGGATTGATAGCGGTCATATAAAACCTTAGGAGACCGTAGGTGTTGACCGTGTTCCAAAAAGTAGATGCCCATGCGCCCATCCGCCCGTTGTATGTGCGCAGTATTTATGCCCCAGCCACGAAGGGAAGAAAGGGCCGCGTGGCCCAGCTCGTTTTGCGGAAGCACTGTGACGTGGGCCGCAGCAATACCCCATTGTGCGAGGGCTGCGGCTATGTTGGCTTCGCTACCTCCGTAGGTGATGTCCAGGTGCGTGGCTTGAGGAAGTCGCGCGGCCTGGGGCGCGGATGCGCGCAGCAGTACCTCACCAAACGAAACAAACACACTCATGATTTATGCCTGCGGAAATTGAAAGTAGTTTTTGGCGTTATGATAACAAATGTTTCTCACCAGGGTGCCGATCAGTATTTCATCATCGGGCAACTCTCCGGCTTCGATCTCTTTCCCGAGGCGGTTGCACAGAATCCGTCTGAAGTAGTCGTGGCGGGGGAATGACATAAAGCTGCGTGAGTCCGTCACCATACCTACAAAGCGCGACAGTAAACCGAGGCTTGACAGGGCATCGATTTGTTTTTCCATGCCGTCTTTTTGATCCAGAAACCACCAAGCGGCCCCGTACTGCATTTTGCCCGGCATGCTGCCATCGTTGAAGTTGCCGATCATCGTGGCAAAGACTTCATTGTCGGCCGGGTTTAGGTTGTACAGGATTGTTTTGCCCAGCCGATCGTTGGCGTCAAGATGGTTTAAGAACTGCGCCAGTGTTTTAGCTTGCGGAAAGTCTCCGATCGAGTCGAAGCCGGTGTCGGCACCCAGCTGCTGCATCATGCGGGTGTTGTTGTTTCGCAACGCCCCCAGGTGAAATTGTTGTACCCATTTTTTTTCCTGGTACATTTCGCACAACGCAAGCATCAAATAGGTTTTGAGTTGTTCCGCGTGGTCGGCTTCTAAATCATGGCCGGCACGCACACGTTCAAATAACTGAGCAGCCTTAGAGCTGGTGATTGGCTGATACGGTAGGTGCTCCAACCCATGATCGGAAGCGCGGCAACCGACTGAGTGAAAAAAGTCTATACGCTTCTGAAGCGCGATCAACAAATCAGACAGCGACTGGATGTTGACGCTGGCCGTCAGCTCAAGCTGCTTCAGATACGACAGGTAGTTCGAGGTGTTGGCAAACGAATAGACCTTGTCCGGCCGGAAGGTGGGGAACATCCTGAACGGCAACGAGGACTGCCGTTGGTGATAGGCCAACGAGTCAGCCGGGTCATCGGTGGTACAAAGCACGGACACGTTCATACGGGCGAGCAGGCTCTGCACGCGGTAGTTGGGTGTGCGCAGCAGGGCGGAGGTTTCTTCATAAATGCGTGCCGCGGTTTGGCCGTTGAGCAATTGATCAATACCAAAATAGGCTTTGAGCTCCATGTGCGACCAATGATACAGCGGATTGCGCAATGTGTAGGGAACGGTTTCGGCCCACTTGATAAACTTTTCCTTGGGCGGCACCTGACCGGTGCAGTACTTTTCGGCTACGCCATTGCTGCGCATGGCCCGCCACTTGTAGTGGTCGCCCTCCAGCCATATTTCTGTGATGTTGTCGAATTGGCGGTTCTCGACAATATCTTTCGGGGAGAGGTGGTTGTGAAAGTCGAGGATCGCTTCGTTTGCCGCAAACCGGTTATACAGTACCAAGGCGGTTTCGTTCTCCAACAAAAAGTCCTCGGCTAAAAAGGGCTTGGTGGTTTTGATCATGACACGGGCGTGGTGTAAGTTACGTCAACATCGATTGTATTCCCATTTCCAGCCCTCTCAGTTCGGCCAGTCCGCGTAAGCGACCGATGGCTGAATAACCGGGGTTCGTCTTTTTGGTTAAGTCATCGAGCATTTGATGCCCGTGATCAGGACGAAAAGGGATGGGCTTTACCCTACGTCTGTTCTCGATAATTAGGGCTTTCATGACGGCCGGCATGTTCACATCTCCTTCCAGGTGGTTGTCTTCATAAAAATTGCCTACGGCATCGCGTTTGGTGCTCCGAAGATGCACAAAATGGATGCGTGACGAAAGCCGTTCGGCCATCCCGGGCAGGTCGTTATCGGGACGCACGCCAAAGGAGCCGGTGCAGAAGCATAGGCCGTTGGCGGTAGCGTCATGCGCCTGCAACAGCCGATGGGCGTCTGCTTCGGTGCTCACCACGCGCGGCAAGCCAAAAATCGGGTAGGGCGGATCGTCCGGATGGATGGCGAGTTGGACACCGTTTTCCTGCGCCACCGGTGCGATGTGGCTTATGAACTCGTACAGGTGTTTTCGCAGTTTGGCCTCGTCTATCTCCGCATACTCATCCAGCACATCCCGGAACTGCGTCAACGAGTAGCCTTCTTCGGAGCCTGGCAAACCCGCCAAAATGTTGCGCTGTAGCCTCTGGAGCTGGTCAGCGCTGGCGGTATGCATGAATTTTTCTGCCTCGGCCACCAGCGCGGCTCCATGCTCCCGTTCGGCACCTTTCCGCTTGAGCAAAAACACATCAAACGCCACAAACTGTACTTTGTCGAAGCGCAACGCCTTAGATCCATCGGCTACCACATAGTCCAGGTCGGTGCGCGTCCAGTCCAACACGGGCATAAAGTTGTAACACACCGTCTTGATTCCGGAGGCGGCCAGATTTTTTATGCTTTGTTGGTAGTTGGCCACATAGCGTTCAAAACCCGGTTTTTGCTTTTTTATATCTTCGTGCACGGGGATGCTCTCCACCACACTCCAGATGAGCCCTGCGCGTTCGATTTCCTTTTTTCGGGTATGTATTTCCTCCAGGCTCCATACGGCTCCGTTGGGCAGGTGGTGCAGGGCCGTAACGATACCGGTTGCGCCCGCCTGTCGTACATCTTGCAGGCGTACGGGGTCGTTCGGTCCAAACCATCGCCAGGTTTGTTCCAATCGGGGAGGGGCTGTGTATGATTTCATGTCCATTAAAACATTTGTCCGTTTCGTTGCTGCGTGTTTCACTGAAGATCTTAAACGCCTGCATACGCGTGGAATCCGCCATCCACGGGAATGATAGTACCGGTGACAAACCGGCTGGCATCCGAGCAAAGCCAAAGCAGCGTGCCCACCAGTTCTTCGGGCTGCCCAAAGCGGGCAAAGGGCGTGTGGGCGATGATCTGCTTACCCCGGTCGGTCAGGCTGCCGTCCGGGAGGGTCAGCAGTTCGCGGTTTTGTTCGGTCAGGAAGAAACCGGGCGCGATGGCATTGACGCGGATGCCCTCGCCATACTTGGTGGCCATCTCCACCGCCAGCCATTGGGTAAAATTACTGATGGCAGCTTTGGCTGCCGCATAGCCGACCACGCGCGTGAGTGGGCGATAGGCGGCCATGGAAGAGACATTGACGATGCAGCCGCTTCGCTTCTCGGCCATGTCTTTGGCAAACACTTGTGTGGGCAGTAGTGTACCCGTCAGGTTCAGGTCTACCACCGACTGAAAAACTTTGGCGTCCAGATCGAAAATGCTGTGCTGAGGCAAGACGGTGGCTCCTTTTTGATTTCCGCCTGCTGCGTTGATGAGCAAGTCAATCGGCCCGAACTGTTGGCGGATATGATGGGCGGCCTTGTCTAAGGATTCGCGGTTGAGCACGTCTGCCACCACTGCCAGTGCGCGGCCGGGCGGGCCTATTTCGCGCGCCACGCTGCGAAGGGATTCCTCCCTGCGCGCGAGCAGAGCGACCCGCGCACCGGCCGCGGCCAGTGCGCGTGCCATCACCGAGCCGAGCACTCCGCTGGCGCCTGTGATGACGGCCGTTTTATTCGATAGCGAGAAGTGTGTGTCCATGAGGTTATAAAAAGAATCCCCGCGCGTGCACGGGGATTCTCAAACAACAAGTTACCCTAAAACAAATCACATTACTGTCTAATTGTGCCATCGGCATTGCGAGCCCAACCTCCCGTTGTCCAGTCGGTTGAACCAATGGCGCCCACGTACTGAAAGGCCTGGAAGGTGAAATTTGCGTCATTTAGTGCGGTGGGATTGTAGGTCGAAGCTTGGATCGCATTTGGTGTATAGTCGTTTACCCCGATGCCCGCAATGGTGGTCGTGGTGGGGCTAATATTGTTATTAAATCCGGTGGCGAATTGCACCGCATTTTCGCGGAGGGCTGTTGAATTACCCAGACTCGGGATACCGGTAGCATCGGTGCCACCAATTCGGAAAAAAAACGAGTGTTCAATTCGCGTTTCGGCAACGTTGTTTGACAAGCGTATGCCATCCTCGGGAAATTCTGCGACAATCGAGTTATAGATCAACACTCTGCCAGCGCGCGATTCGGCTCTCATGCCATCGACCGTTGAGGGAGCACCTCCCACCGTATATGCTGCTCCAGGACCTAAAAGCGTCATGTTGGAGACCGTCAGCGTATTTCCATTTAAACCGGTTGGTGGATTGCTGATCAAGATGTCGCGGGTATCCTTGTTGCCGGAAATGGTATTTGAAATAAACCCTTGCGCGTAAACATTTGAGTGTTTAATATCTGCCGCAGTTGTTCCAGTATGGCGAAGTTGAAGATTTGATTTTAGATTTTCCAATGAGATGCAATTTTTCATCGCCATAGTAGATCCTTCAAACCTGAAGCCTTGTCCTAGACTTTTGAATACCTGCACATTTTCAACTACAGTAGACATGCCTACGTTTACAAAAGTCAATGCTCCTTTGTCATCGGTGGGTAGGTCTTCATCGCCCCCGCCAAACTCAACTCGCGTAAATCGCAGAGACCCTGCATTGTGATTAGCTGCTGCCGGATCACCCTTAATGATGAGTCCACGCCACATGCCCGGTGCGGCCGCTGCCGTACCAACCGGCTTCGCGGTAAAAACCACCGGTTTACCTGCTTCGCCATTGGCGATTAGTTTTCCTGTCGGCTCAACGCGCAGGGCTACGAGTACTTTGGCAGCATCTTTCACAGGACGCCCATCGTCCACTGCCTGGATGGTTGTGCCTCGCTCAATTGTCAGCGTGGCATTTTCAATTTTAATGGTGTTGTTCAAAACATAGATATTCCCTTCTGACCAGGTAGTGTTGGCAGTAATATCTGATGTGATTTGGACAGTGGAACCCACGACAGTGACGGTGTAAGTAGCGGTAGCCGTTCGTGATTTATTATCGGTGAGTATAAACTCTATGCTCTTGTCACCCACTGTTTCATTTGCGGCAACCGTAAAGGTGAAAGTGACAGTCTGCTGAATCTGCCCGGCCGTCACTACTACGGGAGCCCCGTTTGCAGTCAACGTTCTGACTCCCCCCTGAGCGGTCAAGTTAACCTCGATGTTCACAGAGCCGCCTCGCTCGGCTGTTGCCACCCCATCGGTATCAGTAAAACTAAGCGTGGGCGGAAGCGTCTCCGGTTCCTCGTCTTCCCCGCACGAGGACAAAAAAACTGCTACGCTGGCTATTGCCAGCATAGACAGGAACAATTTAGCTGCTTTCATATGTGTTTGTTTTATGGACTTTAGTTGATTGTACAATGTATAGACGAATTCTTACCCTAAGGCCCTGACACTATGGAACGAACTTGGGTAACAAATAGATCTCATAATCACCTCCCGATTGGGAGGCCCGCCCTCCAATCACTTCATTTCCTACGCGCTCGAAACGAATGGTTAGCGTGCTACCTTCGGGGTTTAATACGATACGTGTTTCCCGGCCCGACAGGATCAGTCTGGAAGCATCATTTTGCGCGAATTCCCATGTGCCCTCGACTGCAAACAGGCCGTTTGCATTGGTCGAAGTCCAAGTACCGTCTTCGGTGAAAGATAACTGCATCAGCGAATACCCCAGGTCCGTAACATCAGCATCGTTGATTCGTACATAGGCGGTCTCCCACGGTTTGCTTAGGAGGATGGTGGCATTGCGAAGAGCATCAATAGCCACCGGTTCGTCCTTGCAACCCCAATGCAGCAAGCAAGACACGAAAAGCAGGGCGAGTAAATTCTTCTTCATCGAATAAATATTTTATTGGTTTGTGTACCGGCCTTTGTTTGGATGCGTAAGAGATACAATCCGCGTGATACGCCACGTATGTCCAACACTATTGTATTTGATTGAGACACCTCTGACAGGACGCTGCGCCCCTCACTATTGACTAGATCGACACGCGCAAATGCTTGCTCTGACTTGATGTATAAGACCTCTTGGGCGGGATTCGGAAAAACAGAGATCAAACTTTCCGGCATCACTTCTGTGATTACTAATGATGCCCGAAAGTTGTCCATCGCAGTTTTTAAGGCATTACGCTCATTGGCCAATTGGGCACCTGTTGATGAGTTGTTACTGGCCACATTCAACGCGTTTGCAATTGCATTTTGAAGTACAGAAAGGGCCGAACCGTCCCCTCCGATGACCGGATTATTCATCTCTCTTGCAATAAGCTGCTGTGCCTGCTGGACTAGATCGGTAACCGTCCAAGCCACATCAAATTGTGGAAACCATCTCAAGTCTCCAAGGGGCTCTCCCTTGCTTGATCCGGTATACGAGGGCTCGCTACTGGAATAGGCAAAACGATGATAGGCAATATCGTTAATTTCCCAAGGGTTTCCAGCAAAGGCTCCTGTCCAATCCCAGTCAGGGATGGTTGAACTATTACTCAATTCAGACTCGAGAACAAACACAGTCGGAGCGACCGGTGGATTGGAAAATGATACGGGTTGACGTACAATGCCCGTAGCCTGGTTGAGCAGAGGTTGATTTGCCGGACTTACGAAAGCTGGTTCGACCCGGCTAAAACCTGCATCGCGAATTTGTTGCCAGGCATTTAAGATTTCTGTTTGATAGTAATAGTTATTGTGATTCAGGTTGATGGAGGGATCTGCTCCGAATGGATTGAATTCTAAACTGACGATTACACTGGTGGCCGTGTTTCCCAAGAAACGCGGATTGACCACGAGATTATTCGTGAAGATAAAACGATTCACCGGCCCCACGGCAGCCAACCGCTGGCCTACGTTCACGAAGGTATTTTGATTCATTCGCACGTAGTTGATTTCGCTTCCCCCATCGCGTATGATGCGAGAAGTGACATTATACATGGTTGTATTTTCAATCACTACAGAATCCATTTGGTTTCCACGCTCGTCAATGACCCGGCCATTATCGGGGTTGCTGGGTCGGCCCATGCGACTCACAGTTGAATTCAGTAAGTACACTTTACAGCCGGGGTTATTGACGCGGATAAATGTTTGTCCGGATCCATCCACCAAGCAGTCATAAAAAGAAACGCGTGCATTGTTCGTTGATATGGAGACCACACGCGCAATGAAAGTTTTTAGTTCGTTAACTGCTGTTAGGTGGATTGACCGAAACGTGGCGTTGCCCCTCACATCAAAGCATTCCTCCACCTGCGATCCACCCTCCAAAAAACCCATCACTACATAGGGGCGTGGGCCGCTACCTTCCTCAGCTTCAATCAATAAAGGAAAGCCACTTGATACGATGGTTCCGCTTAGTACATACACCCCGCCTCGCCTCAGCACATAAACGGTGTTCGGATCTTTTCGCTGCCCTCCCGCGATGGTATCTTTACGAATAATTTCATTCAACGTTCCGAATCCTTCAGGGACTATGACTCTTCGTTGCGCTTTTAGCGGCAGTACCGAGATCAAGCAAAAAAAGCAGGGAATAAATAGCGTTTTCATTCGTTGTCAGAATTGCAATTGTACTCCAAGGTCAGCAGTGAATCCAAAATAGTCTTCGGCTGTTCGTCTGGAGTTATCTCCAAAAAAGGAAAGCTCGGCTGCATTAGTGAAGTTATTCACATTGAGATACATCCTGACGTTTTTTGTCACCCGCTGCTTTATGGCCAGGTCAAACCGTGTATTTCCGTCCTGAAAAGAGTCAAGTGCCGCGCGTGTACCCAACTCTCGGAATGTGTTACCCTGGTATACCATCGAAATGCGGCCCGTAAATCCACCTCGCTCATATCCCAATGATAAGTTGGCAATCAGATTTGCCTGCAGCGGTGCTCGTCCCTCTCGAAATCCATTTAAATCCACCGTGGGAGCAAAGGGGCGGTTGGGGCTGCGAATAGGATCTGGTACGAAGGGGAAGAAAGTTGTACTTGTAATGAACGTTGTATTGGCCGCCAGTATTATGCCGTTAAATGGGCTGGGTAAGAAGCGCAAATTTGACTGAGCGTCCAGTTCAATGCCGTTAATGATCGTGGTGCTTGACGAGTTGTCGGGCGTCCGTATCTCATACCCCGCATACGGGTCGTCTGGAGGAAATATAAGAGTGTAGGTACGGATGTAGTCGATGTCAGTCAGCCGCTTGTGAAACCCGCCTATTGTGATGAGCGCATTCTTGTTGTAAAAGGATAGGAAAAGGTCATAGTTCCAGGCTCTTGTTTGGCGTAGTAGGGGGTTTGCTTGGTCAATGAATTGGTCGTTATCGTTGATTCTTCGCAGCGGTATTAAACTTGAGAAATTTGGCCTACCCATCGTGCGCGTGGCGGCTGCCCGGATGTCAAACCACTTGGTTACTTTGTAGCGCATGTGTAGCATGGGTAGGAATTCGTTATATGATCTTCCGCCTACGCTGTCAATTGTCACGGACTCAAACGCGCCCCCGTCATCGGGGTCAACCCCCGCTGTCATAAACTTGCCGCGGTAGGTCGTTTGCGTCCGCTCAAAGCGCACACCCGCTAAAATCAAAAGCCGTTTGCTGATTTCTGTTTCAGTCATGGCGTATCCCGCGTAAATTCGCTCGGTGGCTTCATAGTCGTCCACATCGTTAAGGAAGTCTTTATCCAGGTAGCCGAGTGAAGCCATGTTAGTCAATAAGCCAGAAGTTAAACCCCTACTTAAGCCGGGTCCGTTCGTGGAACCAGCCCCAGGGCCCATAAAGTAGTCACCATTCAAAAAGTTGTTGGCTATCGGTCCGGTGAGAAAATTCGAAATGGCGATACCTTGATTGATCGGGACACGCGTATACAGATTTGGAAAATCCCGCAAGAAATTGGCTATTTGTCCGCTGGTAGCTGTAAAATAATTTGCGATCAAGGTGTTACGCTCCCGTGAGCGAATGTTGTCTCGGTATTTCGCCCCAAACTTCAAGAAGGATGCAATCTTATCCCCGAGGCTCAAGGGCACTTTAAGATCAACCTGAACATTAACCGCGTCCTCCACGATCTTGTCGGAGTCAATGGAACCGAAGTTCATGAACGTTTGGTCTACCTGATTTTTAGCCAGTGAAATAATAGAGTCAGCACTTTGGTTGATGAGGTTAGCAGAACCCAAAAACGCGCCTAGTTCACGGAATCGGGTATCAAATGCTTGGGGGGTGTTTTGGGTGCTTCGAGAAAAGGCACTTTGCCATGTCAACAGCCAGTTGTTGGTCAGCCGATGTTCACCGGTCAACGAACCACTCATAATACTTACATCGATGTTACGATCTCGGATATCATACTCTTGCCGCTGTTCATCCCAACGGAATCTGCGCCTCCGTCTCACATCATCACTGTTTCGCAATCCATAAAACGCATTAAACAACAGCGTATTTTGGTCATTTATTTTGAAATCTGTTGTAATGCTGCCACCATATCGTGTTCTGATTTCAGTTATTTGGTTCAATACGAGTTCTCCAGGTTCAATAAGGCTGTTGCGAAGGGCGTCTTGCTCCAAGAAATTATAGGTAGCTCTGAGTTGATCGGAACTTCTATTGGCGCGTTGGAAGTTGCCCGTGATCACCAGCCCGAGCCTGTCAACCATAAATCGCTCACTGTAACTGAAAGAGCCTTTGTATTGACCCAATTCTTTTGCTTGCCCGTTATACCCGTACTGCGCGTTTACCAGTAGTTCCGGTTCATCGCTGGCCTTCTTAAACTGAAAATTGACGGCTCCGCCAATAGCATCGGCATCTAAGTCGGGGCGCATGGCCTTGTACACCTCAATACCGCTGAGCATGTCGGGGGCTACCATACTTAGATCAACCGACCGATCTGCGGGATCGGTTGAGGGCAAGCGAATCCCATTCACTAAAACATTGCTGAAGCGTGGAGCAATGCCGCGAAGAACCACCTTTTGACCTTCTCCGGCATCCCGCTGAACATACACCCCCGAAATCCTCCCTACCGTTTCGGCTGCGTTCTGGTCGGGTAGTTCTCGGATGCGATCGCGGGAGATGACACTGACGATGGTGGGGGCGTTGATTTGTTGGTTGATGGCTCCCGCCTGGCCGATGGCCTGAGCGGTTACAACAACTTCATCCATTACTCGCGAGTCAATCTGTAGAGAAAAATTATACGTATTGGTACCGCCCTCGATGGTTACTTCCTCGGTCAGCGGTTGATACCCAAGATACGAAATCACCAAGCTACGTTTGCCGGTCGGTACATTGCCTATGAAATACTGACCGTCAAGGTCAGTGGCCGCACCTTGTGCTGTACCTGACAGTTGCACGGTGGCCCCAACCAGTGCATCGCCCGAAGTCTTGTCCGTGATTTTTCCAATGATTGTGCCGCGCGTGGGAGTCTGCGCGGCCACGGGCATCCATAGGGCGATGAGTGCAACTATTGCCCAGCACCAATTAACTATTCTGATTGAATTCTGTCTTGTAGAGTCTTCCATGCACGTTCGAGGCTTGTTTGTTCATATTCAGTAGTCAATGACTTTCGGTCGGTGAGTAGTCGGCTCAAGCAGCGATCTGTTGTCACCCATGCCCGAACCTCATCGGATATCGGGCCGGTTTCATTGGCCAACATTCGGGCTACTTCAGCCCATTGTTCGTCCGATAGTGTGGGGGAGGATGTCACGGGGTATTGCGTCCTTTTGCTTCCTTCTTCAGGACGGAAACGGCTTTCGCTACCCCTACACTGACGCTAACGTTCTGCCGCTTCGTGGTGCAAGCGAATATTCTTCAGCGCCCTGCCCATCTGTGTTTCCACTGTTTTGATGCTCACGCCCAGCGCTTCGGCTATCTCGGTGTATTTCATGCCCAGGTCGCGGCTCATCTGGAATATCTTGCGGCAGCCGGGCGGCAGGCTCTCCACCGCAGCCTGTAGCTTCTGCTGGATTTCATCGGCTTCCAGTACCAACTGTGACGAGGGTTCCATGGTTGATACGTGCATAGCCTGTTCCAGCGAACACGAGCGGTCGCGTTGGAGCTTGCGCAGGTGGTCATAGGCACGGTTGCGCGTGGCCGTAAACAGATAGGAGATGGCAGACGTTTGGATTTCGTACTTGGTGCGGTTTTTCCACAGCGCATAAAATACATCGCCCACTACTTCCTCGGCCGCGTCCATGGACGCTACAAACTTGCGGCAGTAACGGCACAAGGGTCGGTAAAAGGCGTGGAACAGTCTCTCGAACGATTTTGGGTCGCCCTCGCGCAGCACGCGATTCAATAACTCTTCGGCCAAGTCAGCCTCGGACTTGTGGGCCACCATGACGGGGGTGCCGAGCACGGGAACAACAGATGCGGCCATCATAAGACGTTGGGTTTTGTGGTCGTTTGTTTTTTGCGGTTGGACGAAAAATCAATCGTTTGCAACACTTACTGGTGCGATTGTACAAGAATTTTTACAAAAACAGCTTTAGAAATTTTGATTTGTGAAATTTATTTTTATGGGAACGTTCCCGGGAACGATCCCATGTTTTTTCGTAGTTTGCAGTCATTCACTTCTGGCCGTTCACGCATGAGCAAAGCACCCGTCACCATCAAAGACATCGCCCGCCTGCTGGGCATCTCCAAATCCACCGTTTCACGGGCGCTCAGCGGCAATGCCGATGTAAACCCCGACACCAAAAAGAACGTGTTGGAACTGGCGCGCAAGCTCGACTACCAACCCAACGTAGTGGCCGTGAGCCTCAAACAGCAGCGTACCAACACCCTGGGGGTTATCATCCCGGAAACGGTGAACCGCTTTTTTGCCAAAGCCGTGGGCGGCATTCAAAAGATGGCCAACCTGGCGGGCTTCAATGTGATCATCTGTCAATCGGACGAATCATATGTGACCGAGAAAAAGAATCTGCAGGCGCTGGTATCCAGCCGGGTGGATGGATTGTTGGTGTCCGTCTCGCGCGAGACCGATCGCTATGATCACTTCGAAGCAGTCATCAGTAAGTCCATCCCGCTGGTTTTTTTTGATCGCATCGTGGAGGGTTTGGAGGCTTCGCAAGTATACAGCGACAATTATGAGGTAACAAAGGAAGCTACGCACCACCTCATCGCTCAGGGCTGCCAGCGCATTGCTTTTGTGGCAGGGCCGCAGCATTTGTATAACAGCCGCAACCGCTTGCACGGATACCTCGATGCCTTGAAAGAATCAAACATCCCCGTGCGTGACAGCTACATCATCCAATCACAATACAAGCTCGACAAAACGGAAGAGTACACGCGCCATCTTCTCAAAATGAAAGAGAGGCCCGATGCCGTTTTCGCCATCAACGATTATGCCGCCCTTGAGATGATGCATGCTTTCAAGAAAGCGGGTCTGCGCGTGCCGGACGACATCGCCATTCTCGGGTTCAACAACGAGAATATCTGCCGCTTTGTGGAGCCTGCGCTCAGCAGTATTGATCATCCCGCCTACGACATGGGCGCGGCAGCTGCTGAAATACTGCTCAACCAGGTTCGCAATGAGTCAACGGAACCCATCAGACGGCTCATCAAAAGCCGCCTGGTGGTACGAGAGTCCACCCATCGGCTTAAGCGTTAGATCAAGTTACGGTTTAGCTCGTCAATGCCGGACCGGATGCCGTGTTGATCGATCACATATAAGTAATGCCCCACCTTTTCGCGCAGGCCACGCAGGTCGTTCAGGTCTTTGCCCCACCAGTTTGTTTGGCGCAGCAACTGGCCGACCAACGTTTCCAATCCGGCTTCGGTAAAAGAGGCTTCTTGCCAACACTGCCGCAGCGTGGCGATAACGGCCGGGTCATCTTTGAGGCCAATTTCTTTGCCTGACTTTAGTCCGCGATAAAGAAAAAACTGCGCAGCCAAGCCAAAGCAGATGCGCTCGGGCACCAGTTCGTTCTTTTTGTAGTAGGATTCAATACTGGGCAGCAGGCGCACGCGCCACTTGGCAAAGCTGTTGAGCGTGATGGAAAGCAGCGCATGGCGGATGGCAGGGTTGCGAAAACGCTGTTGCACCTCTTGCGAGTAGGCTTCCAGCGCTGCATGATCACCCGGAAGCGAGGGGACAATTTCTTCGTGCAAACACGCCTCAATAAAGGGGCCAACCACATGGTGTTCCATCGCCTCTTGCACCGTTTCGAGGCCGGCCAGGAAGCCTACCGGTGCCATGATGGAATGCGATCCGTTGAGGATGCGCACCTTGCGTACCCGGTAATACTCCAGGTTATCGGTATACACCAGGTTTACGCCCGCCTTGTGCAGCGGAAATTTGTGAGCCACCCAGTCGGGGGCGTCCACGGCCCACAAGTGGTACGGTTCGCACGAGGTGATCAACACATCGCGGTAGCCCCAGTCGCGCATCAGCGTTTCTTCATCGGCGGGTTTGCCGGGCACAATGCGATCTACCAGTGTGTTGCAAAAGGCGTGCGTACGCACATAGTCTTTGAACGCTTCGCCCAGTTGCCAATGGTCGGCATAGCGGAGCACGCATTCGCGCAGCTGGTCGCCATTGCGTTCGATCAATTCGCACGGGAGGATAATGAGCCGCTGTTCGGGAAACCGGGAAAACCGTTGGTACAACAACTGCGTGAGTTTGCCGGGAAAGGTAGCGGCCGCTTCGGACACGGGCCGGTCGTCTTCGGTGAACTGAATGCCCAATTCGGTGGTGTTGGATATGATTAGTTGCAGGGCTGGGTTTTCGGCCTCTTGCAGAAACTGCCCGAACTGGGTTTGAGTATTGATGACCCGCTGTATGACTTCGATGCGCTGATGTGCTGACCGGAATGCTCCATTGACGAACCCGCGTTCCACTATGGTGAAGAGTCCCTGCTGGTTTTGCAGCGAGTCGTCATGAGACACCGACTGCACGGCCACCACGCCCCAACCCAAACCGAGTTTGTCGTTGGCTTGCTGGAGCATCCAGTCGGCAAAGCCGCGCAGGAAGTTGCCCGTGCCAAATTGCAGCACGTTTACGGGGTAGGTTTTGCGGGGAAGGGATGCAATGGGCGGCAGCAATGGAATTACCTCTGGAGACATGAGATCGGCTTTGGGTTGTGTAAGAGACGTGCCTGCGCCCGTCCTCCCTGAAAACATCGGCACTTTTTGACGCTAAGTTGAGGATTTTGACCGGAGCTGTTGCTATTCCGGGTTAAGGAAGTCGACCAGCAGGGGTATTTTGCGCTGCCGGGACAGTCAGCCAGTTTACGTATGGTTAATGACGATGTGATGGGCGGTGTTTCCACCGGCTCGTGCCGGGTGGTGCATGGTTACTTTGAATTCTCGAGGCAACTTTCCACACGCAACAACGGTGGATTTGCCTCATGTTATTTTGACAATCCAAATGCGAATGTCAGTGACTTTAAGGCCTTTGAGCTTGACTTGATTGGAGATGGCAACACCTATGGCTTTAACATTATTTCCGAAAGCAATCGGGGATTAGTACACCGATACTATTTTCCGACCGAGAAAGATCAACGAATAAAGTTAACAATACCATACTCGAGCTTTTCAGCTACGCGCAGATGGAAAAATTTTGGTAACATAGCTTTTGATACGCGAAGTGTTTATCAGATCGGTGTTATCGCCTATGCTAAACGCAATACAAGTTTTAGGCTTAAGGTAATATCTATTTTAGTGCGTGACACCGTTAAAGGATATGATTAAGTTTTGCTTCTTGGTGTTGCTCCGTGGCCGGTTCGTTGCTCCTTTTTGTTATTTGAAAAAGTGATGGGCGCGCCAGGCGATGGGCGCGCCAATACAAAGGATAAGGATGGCCATGCTTGTCACGATTCGAAAAAATGTAAAGGGCGCGGCAGGCGCGTTGCTCAATGGTACGATGACTAGTTCTGTTGCGATCCACGCAACAACTCCTACCAGTACCGAATTGATCCATGGATTGTAGACAAGATTTTTCCATTTTGGGTATAGCAAGAAAAAGCATAAGGTGCAGGCGAAGGCAATGGTATAATGAAAGACCAGACCCCATAGCGGCATCCAAGAGCCGGCCTCAAATGCCCTTTTGCCAAAAACACCGCTTGCCACGAAGCGTAATACGCGTTCGGGTGTTGCTCCTGACCGGAAATAGGCGCTCAGGCATGCGGCAGAAATATCAAGCGTCCCGGCAATGAAGGTGGTTGTAAGAACAAATTTCCACATATAAAAAATTTATAACGTGCAGATCATCGCATTTCTTCTGGTGCCCGTCTTTTTCATGAACCGGAATCCCGCTTTTTCAAATGTGTTCATGAACCCCATAAATCGATAACTTGGTGAGTCTGGAGTAACGGGATAGGCCTCGAGATACTTTGCCCCCTTATCTTTTGCATACTTTTTGGCGCTTTCGATCAATACATCAATCAGTCCTGCATCTCTAAACTCCTTTTTGATAAAAAAGCAGGCGATTGACCAGACATTTTCGAGACCCTCAACCCCCCCTAGTCTTTTATAGGTGTCTCGCGGGGCGATAGAACACCAGGCAACTGGCTCGCGAGCGGTATATGCTAGCAGTCCAATGGGTACCTTGGCCTTTACGCGCTGCCAAATGTACTTCTTTCGATTGTTCGAGGTGTTTTCTTTCAGTTCCTCTTTTGTCATACGCCAAGCCATGCACCAGCAGTAGCTAGGCCCGCCCTTTGATTGAAAGAGCTTTTCAAAGTCGGGCCAGTTTCGTGTGCTAACAGGTCTTACTTTTAGGCTTTGAAGAGTCTTCATACGGTGACTCGTTTCGGCATGACAAAACTATTGAATTTATTCGTGCATGAAATCTCAACCAGGCGCTGCTAATGTAGGTTTATCCAGGCTTTTCCAAGTACAAAGCCCCATGACAGTCCGGCTAACAGGTTGAAGTATCGGGTAAAAATATTCGGTTATAGTGTCTGCCCAGGTCTGGTGGGCATAACCTGATAACATGATGAGCGCAGTGAGGGGAACGGCCAACCAAAAAAGCCAGGATAGGATTTTACCCAGCCCTCTGGTCTGCCACAAGGCCCATCCAAAGAATGCGGAGCCAAGAAGGAATGCTGCCAACAGCACAAAGAACAGGCTGTCCCAGACATCGAAAAAGGCAGTGATGTTGTTTTTCAATACGAGTTTTTGAACTGCATCTGTTGAGGCATATTGTTCGCGCCATTGAACGTTCACGGTGAACAAAATAATGGTGATCCCCGTCATTTCCACCGTGCCCCAAATTGTAAACCAAAGCATTCCCATAAAAGATTGAATGGGTTTATGTCTAAAAATTACCAGCGCGAGCCCAGCGTAAGCAATCAGCGCCAGGGGGATGTGAACAAAATTCACCCATTGACGTGACAGATAATAAGAATTCTCGTACAGCAGTATAGCCTCATCAAAAGTTGTGGGCACATGGTACATTTTTGGCAATAGCCATAGCACAAACGTAGTGACAGCCGTTGCCATGGCAGCCACGGATGCTATTTTCAGGAAGACCTTGTTGTTCTCCAATTGTATTGTCTCATTCATGGTGAAAAAAACTACTTCCGCTTCACCCCCGATACATGCGAAGCAATAGCCTGCCATTGCCCATGGCGTTTAATCAGCACGTTGGAGCTGGCATAGGTAGTTTCATAGGCGCCATTTTTGCCAGTGCCCTTTACCAGGCCGGTGCCAGAGACGATGGCCGTGCCGTTTTCAAAAATATCCAGCCGTTGGATGGTGTAGGTAAAGGAGCTGTAGGAAGGCTTATTCTTTTTGACGTACGCGACTTCAAGTTTTTTGGTGGATACTTCGCCCGAGGCTTCGATCATCTGAAACTCATCGGCTAATATGCGCTTGAGCAGTACCGTATCCTGCTCGCGATAAGCCTTGGGCCACTGTACGGTTTTGAGGTGGATAAGCGCCTGCCGGTCCTCCTCCGTTTGAGCAAATGTGACGGTTGTTATGCACACGAGCGCAAGCACTAGGGTATGTCGCATCGAAGTAATTGGGTTGGTTTGCACCGCAAGATCGGTGGTTATCCGGTGCGCGTCCCCGGACAAATGGGCCAGTGGATGGATATAGAGGGCCGGAAGCAGCGACATGGCCCCGAGGACTCAGCGCCAGTACGTCTTGTACGTGCGGCTCATCCGCACTTCCATACTGTTTTTCAGGGTAATGACCGCATCGCCAGAGGGCAAATGCGCAATTTGTTGCACATGGTTTTTGTTTACCACCCGCGAGCGGTGAACACGCACAAAAGAGTCGGGCAATTCTTGCAGAAAAGAGGAAAGCGACCGGTATAACACGTGCTTACCATTTTCAGTAAACAGGCTGATGCAGTTGTGCTCTACCTCAATCAGAAAGATGGTTTGAACAGGCACCGGGCGAGCCACGTTGCCATACTTTATCGTGATGTGTGTGGCACGGGCGGTTGCCGCGGGGGAGGGGTGGTTAACAGTGCGACCAACCGTGGTCGGCCACCGCGCGGCAACAACAAAACTGCCAAAGCAAATGGCATTTGCGACCAGGTTGTTGCTCAAGGTATTGATGAGCCAATGATTGTGAGCATCGTGGCAGCCAAAGAGCAGGAATAAAAATGCGGGTACCGCCAGGTAAACCAAGATCTGATTTAAGCCAAGTAGCCCGATACCCAGCAGGCTGAGTCTAACGGTACTCTTTTGTTCGGACCCCCACCGGAATACCTGCGGCCCCACCATCAGCCAGAACGCGATGCCCAGGAGCCAAATCAGCACCAACCGCGTAGTGCAGCGTTGTTCCAACGCCACTTGTAAAACCAAGCTCAACGCAGCAGAGAGCGTCAGCAGCAGAAGGGCAGTGGCGGTGGCGAATCGAAACGGGCGATCCTCTCGTGCCCGCGATTGACGGATCATGTCCAAAAACATGCCGGGAAAGGTACACGGCATAAACGACAAGATGTTGTTAATAAAGTGTTAAGTAGAGGCTGCTGTTTTTCGGCCCACTCGGTAGCCACGCGGGGTGATCCGGTCGGTTTTCAAGATGTTGCGTACTTTCGCGGGTGCTTTAAGAACTTCGTTCAAGGTAGCCTCACGCCCATATGCAACTTCAATTACCTACTTTCTTCTTATGATCTCGTCCGGCTGGTATCTGTCAGCGGTGTTGCTCCTGACGATTGTTTTCATTGTCTACAGCGGCACACGGTTTCATTGGCATCCCTTTGTTAGCTTGTTGTTGGCGTGCTTGTTTTTTGGCATCGCTTCCGGGATGGACGGGCTCTCCGTGCTGGATACCATCGGTTCGGGTTTTGGATCGCTCATCGGCAAAATTGGGTTGGTGGTGGTGCTCGGTAGTGTTCTCGGTGTTCTATTGGAAGAGTCGGGTGCTGTGCAGCGGCTGGGGCAATTAGTACAGCAGCGAAGTTCCATGTCACCGTCTCTGGGCATCACACTATTAGGCATGGTGCTGGGTATACCGGTGTTTTGCGACTCGGGCTTTATGATATTAGTGAGCCTGGCGCGGTCAGTAGGGCAGGCCGCTGCCGTGCCGGCATCTACGATGACGCTGGGGCTGGCCGGTGGATTGTATACCACACACACGCTGGTACCGCCCACCCCTGGTCCGATGAATGCCGCGGCCAACCTGGGTGCAGGCGATTCGCTTGGCCTCGTCATCCTCTTGGGGATGGTCGTCTCGTTGCCGGTGTCGCTGGTGGCATTCTTCTACGCACGCTACATCGGCCCGAAGATCACCGTATCGATCCATGCCCACGAAACATTGCCTACGGTCAACCAAGAGCTGCCCCTGTGGGTACCGCTGGTATTGATATTCCTGCCGGTAACCCTGATAGCAGTGGGCTCCGTGCTGGCCTTGACCGCGGTGGATGTGGCGCTGTTGGAGTTTGCGGGTCAGCCCATGATCGCCCTGTTGCTTACCGTAGCCATCGGGCTCTACTTTTTCCGACAGCAGGGCAAAACGGCCGTGTGGATTGAGAAAGGCATTAAGCAGGCCGGGCCGATTGTGCTGCTTACCGGTTGCGGGGGCGCGTTCGGTGCGGTGCTGGGCAAAAGTCCGTTGGCCGCCATCATTTCCGCGTGGACGACCGAGCAGTCCTTGGGCGGGATATCTTTCCTGGTGGTCTGTTTTGGTGTAAGCGCCCTTTTCAAAAGTGCGCAAGGCTCGAGTACCAGTGCCATGCTCATCGTCAGTTCATTGGCGTATCCATTGGCCGCTGCCGCGGGATTTACCGACCCTGTAGAGCTGTCGTTGCTCGTGCTGGCCATCGGAGCAGGTGCCATGACAGTGTCACATGCCAACGATTCCTATTTCTGGGTCGTCTCCCAATTCGGAGGCATTGATCTTGCTTCTTCATATCGTGGTTGGACGATCATGACCTTGCTTCAAGGGTTGATGGCGTTAGGGGTGGTTGTTCTTCTTTACGGGGCGTTGGTATGAACGTGCTGATCGCCCCCGACAAGTTCAAGGGAACCTTGACGGCCGCACAAGTCTGCGAGGCGCTGGAGCTTGGCCTTCGGTCTTCTCATCGCCCGATGGCATTTCGGTCGTTTCCACTGGCCGATGGGGGCGAGGGAACGCTCGATGTATTTCGGTGGCATACGCAGGCCGTGGAAGTTGCGCTGACCGTGCATGACCCGCTCATGCGCAAGATCAACGCTTCGTATCTCGTTTCGAGGGATCAAACCACCGCATTTATCGAAATGGCGCGCGCCAGCGGCCTGGCGTTGTTACGCGCTTCGGAACGCAACCCTCTTCACACCACCACGTTTGGCACAGGTGAGTTGATCGCCCACGCCTTAGACCGTGGCGTGACCAAGATCGTGCTCGGCATTGGCGGCAGCGCTACCAACGATGCTGCGCTAGGTGCGTTCTCAGCTCTGGGAGGAAAGGTGCTGTCGGATAGTGAAGAACGAGTCCATTCGGGGCAGCGGTTGCATCGCGTGCAACAACTCGATTTCAGCCATCTTCACACTCGCATCAGCGCATGTGAAATCATTGCGATATGTGATGTATCCAACCCATTTTATGGCCCACAGGGGGCCGCACACATGTATGCCCCGCAAAAGGGAGCGGGTGAAGAAGACGTGCGCACCCTGGATCAAGGGCTTCAACACATTGCTCACGTTATCCAAATCCAAACCGGCATCGACTTGCAGAAGGTAGCCGGCTCCGGAGCCGGTGGCGGATTTGGGGGAGGCGCCCACGCGCTGCTGGGCGCCCGGTTGCGGCCCGGCACCGATGTCGTTTTCGAGGTAACTAATCTGTCGGCTGCCGTGGCGTGGGCTGACGTGGTCATTACCGGAGAAGGCAAGCTCGACCGGCAAACGCTTCACGGTAAGTTGATAGCCGGGTTGGGCGCCCTGGCCCACCGGTTGGGCAAGAGAACCGTGGCAGTGTGTGGTGTCAGCGAACTATCAGAAACCGAGGCACAAAGCCTTTTTTTAGACGGAGTTTTCTCGCTGACGGCTTTCGCTGGAAAAGAAGCCGCCCTAGCCGACAGTGCCGTTGTACTGGAAAAACTCGCGGCCAACGTCTTATCAGAAGCAATTGTTTTACCATCATGACCCGCAGAGAGTTTGTGCAAAAAACAGCCATGGCCAGCCTGGCGATGGCCTGGGCACCCCCTGTCACCTTTTCGCAATCCGCAGCCGTGATCATCCGATCCATCGAGTTGCTGAAATGGAAAGACAATCACTTTGTGGTGGTTACTTCGGCCGATGGCGCAAAGGGCATCACGTTCACCAACACCCGCATAGACTATCTGTACGGAATTTTTAACGGACTGGTAAAGCCCTTCTTCATCGGAAAAGATGCGCGCCAGTTGGAGTCATTGACTGATGGCGTCTACCGCGATGAGCGCAACTACAAATTCAGCGGCATGCCGTTTTGGAATTGCGTAGGCCATGTGGAGGTGGCGATTTGGGATCTGCTCGGCAAAACGGAAAATAAACCCGTGCATCAACTGCTCGGCAAACAACTTCGCACGGAAGTGCCCATGTATTTATCCAGCCTTACGCGCGACAATCCCGCTGAAGAAGAGGTCGATAAAATCAAAGAGAAGCTGGCGCTGAGCGGATGCCATGCAGTAAAAATAAAAGTAGGCGGCCGCATGGGCACCAGCGCCAAGGCGGAAGAGCGCAGCTATAAAATTGTCGAGCTGCTCCGCAAGCATTCCGATACACTCACCATTTATGCCGATGCCAACAGTTCATTTGATGTAAAGCAAGGCATTGAAATGGGCAAGTTTCTGGAGGCGCACGGGGTGGCCATCTTTGAAGAGCCTTGCCCGTGGGAAGATTTTGAAGCCAACAAAAAAGTAGCCGATGCATTGAAGAAAGTGAAAGTAGCCGGTGGCGAGCAGGACACCAGCTTTCATCGGTTTGAGTGGTATTGTAAAAACCATGGGTTGGATGTGTTGCAACCCGATGTGTTTTACAATGGAGGCATCTTGCGCGGGTTGGCTGTGAACAAACTATGCGAGCAGCACAAAAAGGGGTTCGCTCCCCATTCACCTAAATCCGATCCGCTGGAGGCTCCGTTCCTGCACCTCGCTGCGGTCAGTTCGGCCCTGTACGGGTTTCAGGAGTTTCCCGTCAATGCCGTAGGCCGCAAAAGTGGCGATTGGTTTGCCCCGCACTTTCAGCCAAAAAATGGAACGCTGCCGGTATCGAACCAACCGGGCCTGGGCATTAGCTATGATGAAACCATTTTTACACAAGCAAAAGTGATTGAATGATGACGATAGGCCATATCAAAAATCGGGTCGCGCGCGTCAGACAGCTGATAGCCGCGGTAAACAAGCCGTCAGGAGCCTCTCAAACATCTTCTAACTCCCCACTTGAAGAGCCCCCCTCTCCTCCGGAGAGGGGGCAGGGGGGTGAGGTCATAACAAAAGTAACCATCCTACTCACATTTGTAGCACTGCTCGCCTGCAATCCACCCGCGAAAAATGCCGACACGCGCCCTAACATCATCGTGGTGCTGGTGGACGACATGGGCTTTAGCGACATCGGTTGCTACGGCTCGGAGATTCAAACACCCCACATCGATAAGTTGGGCTTAAATGGAATTCGGTTTACGCAGTTTTACAATGCGGCTCGTTGTTGTCCAAGCAGAGCATCGTTGCTTACAGGTTTATATCCACACCAGGCCGGCATGGGTGGCATGGTGGCTACCCATGGAAGGGTGCGCGAAACGGGCGCGTATCAGGGTTGGCTTTCTCAAAACTCCGTCACACTGGCCGAGGTGTTAAAGCAAGCGGGTTACCACACCTACATGGCCGGCAAATGGCACGTGGGCGAAGACTCCCTCGACTGGCCTGTGCAGCGCGGCTTTGATAAATATTTTGGGTTGATTAGCGGTGCGTGCAGTTATTTTGAAGTGCTGCCCAACCGAAAAATTGTCAACCAGAATACCCTTTGTACTTCCCTGCCGGAAGGCTTTTACATGACCCATGCCGTGACCGACAGCGCGGCCCGGTTTGTGGCCGAAGGACTACAGCATGACCATCCCTTTTTTCTTTACCTCGCTTACACGGCTCCGCACTGGCCCTTGCATGCGGTGAGAGACAAGATCGACAAATACCGAGGCAAGTATTTGGTAGGCTGGGATTCCCTCCGCGCAAGGCGTCATCAAAAGCAATTGCAATTGGGTTTGTTTGATTCACCCGTTGCCTTATCACCCCGCGATGAAGCGGTACCCGCATGGAGCGAAGTCGCGAACAAAGAAGAGTGGGATTTGAAGATGGCGGTGTATGCCGCCATGATGGAATCAGTAGATGAGGGCATCGGGAAAATCGTACGCCAACTGGAGCAAGCCGGTGAACTTGACAACACGTTGATTCTATTTTTGTCGGATAATGGCGCCTGCCACGAAACCCTGGGGGGCCGCATCGACAAAGACTTAAAAGAATTTGCCGCCATCGCGCGGGCCACCGCTGCAGGCGAAAAAGGCTCGTACACTGCGTACGGAAAAGAGTGGGCCAATGCCTCGAACACACCATTCAGGCTTTACAAACACTGGACGCACGAAGGCGGCATTGCTACGCCTTTTATCGTGCACTATCCTAAAATAGCCAAACCAACATCAATCGTGCACGAACCTACGCACCTGATCGACATTATGCCTACGGTGGTTGAACTGAGTGGTGCCGCATATCCGAAAACATTTGGTGGGTTCAGCATTCAGCCTACCGAAGGAAATAGCCTGGTACCCTTGCTGACCAACACCGGCTGGCAACCTCACGGGTTCATTTTTTGGGAGCACGAAGGCAGCAAGGCAGTCCGCCATAAAAGATGGAAGCTGGTGAGCGAGCCGGAGGGCGCGTGGGAATTGTACGATGTAACGCGCGACCGCAGTGAGTTGAACAACGTGGCAGCAACCCATCCGGACACTGTGGCGCTGCTGGCAATGGAATACGAGGCATGGGCCGGGCGCGTGGGCGTACGCAACTAAATCGATTGGCTTCCCACCCCTTCCCGTGAAGAAGACCGGCAGGGCTGAGGTCACACCAAGACATGTCTGACGCCTTCCTATAAATTTTGAACAAAAGCAACATGAAACACCTCACACGGAAAAAATTTATTCAAACGCTGGGCTTGTCGTCCGTAGCAGTGGCCGCTGCACCTGCATTAGCGCAAACGGAAGAGAAGCGCAAGCCCGCCAAATCGGGTGTGAAAATAACCGATGTAAAGGCATACGCACCCGACAGTGCCACGTATGTGAAGATCGAGACCGATGCGGGTATCAGCGGCTGGGGCGAGGGAGATCACTTCAGCACCCCTATTGTTGCCAAAATCATAGCGGATATTCTTAAACCGATGTTGATCGGGCAAGACCCCTTCGACAGTGAGTACCTCTGGACGCAAATGTTCTTCGAAGGCTTTGAAGGTGGCAACACCGGATTTGTGCCGGGGGCTGTGGCGGGGGTTGATAACGCGCTGTGGGATTTGAAAGGCCGTCTTGTAAACAAACCGGTGTCCAAACTGCTGGGCGGCAGTGGCCTTGAGAAAGTGGCGGTCTACGGAAGTTATGGACGAAAAAAAGGAAAAAGCTTCAAGACGATTGACGAGATGGTGAGTGAAGGGATGGCGTTTGTAGAACAAGGGTATAAAACCATTAAGGCCCGCATGCAGTTGTACGACCGCGGGCGTAATCCGGAAGGCAATTACACTTATGAATGCATCAAGGCCATCCGCAAGGCGATAGGCGATCAGGTGGATGTGTTTGTGGATTTTAATAATGGCTACACGGCTGGTAAAGCCATTGAACTGGGTCTGCGTTTGTATGAGGAGTTCAACGTGAAGGTGATTGAAGAGCCCGTGAGCAGCATGGACTATCCCGGCTTGCGGCAGGTGGTGGAAGCGCTGCCGTGCGATGTGAATGCAGGCGAACACGAATACAACAAGTGGCAGTTCCGCGATTTGATCACCATCGGCAATCCTGATTGTCTGAACCTGGATGCTGTGAAATGTGCCGGCCTTACCGAGTGCCACAAAATTGCGGCCATGGGCCATGCGTTTGAAAAAGAAGTGATGGTGCACAACACACGCCCTACGTTGGCTACCGCTGCGAGTTTGAATTTGTTGGGTTCCATCCCCAACGCAGCCAAGGTGCAGGAGTTTAGCGGCATGCGTCCCGAGCTCAACTTGTCACAGTTCTTCCACAATTCGCTCACGTTCGAAAACGGATTTCTGTTCATCCCCACCGCACCGGGGCTTGGGCTGGAAGTGAATGAGAAGACGATGGAAAAGTTTCTGGTGAGATGATCATCTGATCATGCCTTGGCGGAGGATAAGCCCAACGCAGATCAGAAATAGATCCAATGTCCCTTTAGCCTGCCCCGCGACAGTTCCCATGCGGGCGCTGGCAGCCGCACCATGTTGCCGATAAAGATCAGGGTGTTCCAAAACTTACTTCTCGATCGGAAGGCCGTCAGGTCAAAGTCAAGGCCGAGGTACAGTTGGCGGTAAGGACTGAGGCCGTTTTCGTGGTTGGCAGCATCTTCGGCAAAGAGCATATCATGTGCGCCATAACCCGGGGCAATGTTGAGCCACTTCGGCCAGCCCGGAATAAACTTGTCCATGTCCACCGAAAGCCACTGCGTCTGTCCGTTATAGTCTTTTACAATTTCTTCCAGAAGTCCGTTGCCCAACAGCGAGGGCCGCTGGGGTGCCAGCGAGGTGCGGTGAAAGGACATTTTTGGATAGATTCGCTGTTGTTTCCATACCGCACTTTGCAACCAGTAGAGTCCAGCCCCGGACGCATTGGCTACCCAATCGCTTCCAGAAGCGCCATAGCCAGCCGAAAATCCATCGAGGATCTCAATGGAGGACAAGATACCAAAACTTACCAGGGCCGCTCTTCGCACGGCTGTGGCTTCGTCAACCCCGGCCCAGCGCCAGGTGGCCGCACCAATGGCGGTCACCTGATAGGCCGCAAAAAAGTGGCCGACCTTGTCCATTTGTTTCCATTCGCGGCTGTCATCGAAAAAGCGAAACGACTGCCGATCGTACTGACTATACCACAGGGCATTGAGGCCCACCATGCTCACCGTGTAGGCTGCGGTGCTTCCGTAAATCACGGTCCGCTGCCGTTTAGCGAAGTCGACTTTTAGCGAGTCTTGTGCCCCGGCTGGCAAGGCCAGCAGCAAGGTGAGCCATAGACTATTTCGAATCATCGTCTGGCGGGTTTTGCTCGTCTTGCGCGGATTCTTCCAGTTCCCTTCGTCTGCGCTCACGGGCTGATCGCCAAAGGTCGCTGATCCGGTTAAAGCTCTGCGTGTGCGACAGGCTCACGCCCGTGGTCACGGCATTTTGATTGCCCAGGGTAGACACCACCTGGTTGAAATTGGAGCGGCTGTACATCTTCACTTTAAACTTTCCATCGGCTGTCAGCGAATAGTCTACCGTCCAATCACCGGCCAGCGAAGCTACATCCGAGCGGTTACTTTGGTTGGTGAATGTACCATCGCGTGTCACGCGCAATCGGCCGTTGAAGAAGGAGTAGGAGAGGCGCAGTTGAAACGTATTAAACGACTCCTGATCCAGCGTACCCAGGTCCAGGTCGATTTCCAGGTTGGAGTCTACCTGTGTGAGCCAATAACTCAGTTGGTTGGAGAGCAGTTCGCTCACGCTGTTGTACAGGCTGCCGCTGGTGGCAAAGGCATCCGGTGGTGAAAAACGCCTCAGCACGATTAAACTAAAAACTTGACGTTTCAACTCTTGCTCATCCAGCCGTGCTTTAAACGCGTTGAATTCAAACTGAAGCCGGACGGATCGCCCATCTTCAGCCACCAGGTTGTCGGGCAAGTCTTTCGCAGCGATGTCAAAATTTATTTGCGGACTCAACATGGGGCCGTCCAGGCTCAGCAAAACCTCAACCGGATACTTTCTCCGCACAGCCGAAGCGCTCGACAGGGTTTGATCTGTGAGGATGGGCGAGAGCGATGCCAGTTGGCGGTAGCTCGCATCCAAATCAAGCGTGCCGGTGTACGGACTTCCATACCATGTGATGCGGCTACCTTTGTTGATCGAAAATTCTTTGTTGATAATGTCATATAGGGTGAAGTTGTAAAAGCCGCGCTCAAACTCATATACGCCAAACATGTTGAACTCCCCTTTGGTGTCCAGTTGCAGTTTGATATCGCCTTTGCCATAGCCGCGTACGATATCGCCTGCTTTGATATCAAAAATGATTTCTGCGTAAGCATCCGGGGTGATGTCCAGGTTAAAATCCATGGTAAGGCCGGAGGTTTGCACCTTGCGCGCGGTTTGCACGGCAGCTTTTTTGGCATAGGCGGTGTCAGAGAAGGGCGTAAACTGGATGTACTCTTTGCGTTCCACCGTTTTGGCGCCACTGATCGGAATAAAAATCCGTGTTTTTTTTTCGGTGCGGGCGGTGGCGCTGATTTTCATGTTGGCCAGGGGCCCCGTGAATGACAGTTGGCCGGTGGCGTAGGCCTGTCCGTAGAACAGGTCGTTGTCTTTGTTGGTCGTGTTGAGTACTTGCAGGTTGCGGAACTGTCCTTCCAAATTGATTCGCATATCGCGGAAGTAGCGGTGTTCCAGATAGCCGCTCAAGTTGCCGCGGCTGCCAAAGGCGTCCGTCAGTTCCACCTGCCGAAAGATGATTTGGGAGGGAGACATGGCCAGGATGCCACCAACCAGGTAGTCGGTTTTGAGATAATCGACCGTCAGTCGGCCGTTCTCAATTTTGCCTTCGCCCTCAATGCGGGGTTCGCGAAAGCTGCCGCGGATGGTGTACTGCCCGGTGAGTGTGCCATCCATTTTGGAGAAAATGCCGCGCAGGAACGGCTCGGCAAGCTTGAGGTTGGTCTTGTCCAATCGCCCGATCAGGTACAGCCCGTCTTTTTCGGAAGGGCGGTAGTAGCCGCCCACACTTAGCGTCCGGTCGCCCAGGCGGTCGATGAGCAAGTTGATGTCAAACCGGTTTTCGCTGCGGTTCCACTGGGTGGTGCCCGTGACGTTGCCAATCAGAAACTGATCGATTTCAAGTTCCGATACGGAAATATCGTTTTGGACATATGGTTCGCGATACAGATCACCGGCCGTCACCTCGCCATTCACCGTGCCGGTCAGATCAAGACCCGTCAATGTTTTTAACACATTGAGCGAAAAGTCGTTGACCTGCAGGTTCAGTTTCTTGTCCGGATCGCGCGAGATGTGGCCGTCTAATGAAACAGACTGATTGGCGTTGGAAAACTTCAAATTTTGGATGGCCCATTCATCGGCCCTTATGCGGGTGCGGTTGGCATCGCTCACGCGCCACACGGTACCCAGCAGCCGCACGGCCGAAGGGCCAAAGGTGATGAAGGTGCTGTCGCGATCAAAATCCACCTCAGCGCGGATGTTGGCCGAATGTTCATATCCTTTTTGATCGACATCAAGGCTCGCATCGATGTGATCACCGTTCCAGATGGCTTCCAACAGCAAGTCTTGAGTGATCAAGGCTTTTGACAGGCGCTGCTCGTGCGAGGCGATGGTGAGCATCGCCAGCACGTCTGTGCTATCGCGTATCTTCGATCCGTTGAAGTCAATGGAGACATCATCGAACTCTTTGCCTTGAAAGTACACCGTGTCGATGTGGGAGTAAAAGCGCAGGCGGCTGGTGTAGCCATTGCTGAAATTGCCTGTCAGTTGTGTGTTTTTGGATAGTTCGATGGGGCGACCGATCAAGTGGCTGACGGGCGCAAGCGTTTTAAGCAATACCGCGAAGTCAGCCTCGTAGGTGTTCTCCGTAGCGGGTTTGGCGGCATAGTAGTCGCGCAGTTTTTGCTGGTCGTTTTGGATGTTAAGCCCAAATTCGAGAATCAGTTTCTGGAGGTCAGAAAAAAGCGTGGTGTAGGCATACGTACCCGTGAGCGACACGTTGGCAATAGAACTCTCCAGGCTGAGGCTGCGCACGCTGTTGGCCAGCTCGGAGCGAATGCGTATCGAGTCTAGTGAGATTTGATTACCGCGGTAGGCGATGGTGGTCTGGTTAAAGGTAGCATCCCCAAAAAGACTGTCGAGTTGCAATCCGCGCGAGTCGATGCTCAGCTCGGTGCGTACAAAAAGCGGCTCCCGGATGAAACCTAATTTGTCAACAAACGCAGTGTCCAGCGTGGCGCGTATCTTCACGGCATCTCTTCGCTCGCGGAAGTCGATGGTGCCAGTGGCCTTCAATTGCAGGTGCGGGTCATCAATGGTGACATCACCGTTGAAAAGCTGACTGGCAAACTCGGCATTGGTGGTGATGCGGGTATAGGTGTAGCCACGGATGCCAATAGATGGTATCTGACCGTTAAGTACAAAGTCGGTGGAGCTGACAGAAAATCCTTTGCCTCGGATTTCGCCCGCCATGGTGACGCGTTGAAACAGGGCCGTGTCACCCAGAAAGGTACCCAAGTCGAAATTGGTCAATTGCAATCGTCCGCGATACTCCGAGCGGTCGGCATCGGTCGGGTTGATTTTCAGGTTAATGTCGGACGTGATTTTCCCCAACGTGCTTTGAAAGACGCCTTTGGCTACAAAGTCATTTACAAATCCCGTAAAGCTGCCGCTGAGCGAGAGTTGTCCGAGTGGTCGCAGTTGTTGGGTTATCGTCTTTCCAAGGATGGTTTCCAGATCATTAAAATTCACACGGCTGTCACGCAAGTCAATTTGCATGAACGTTTCGTCTATGGCGGGTAACCCATCCATCTGCAAGCGGCCCGTCAACTGGGTGTTTCCCATGCGCACGTTCATTTGCTCGTAAACCAACCGTTTTACCCGCCCGCGTATTGTGCCTTCCGCGTACAGCCGGTGACCTATGAACCGCACCCCGGGTGCAAACAAATCCAGATCGGCCGGGTCAATGACGGTGTTTTTGAGTTTTACCAGCAACGTCACCCGGTTGTTAAAGTCGCCCAGGTCCGCTTGTTGCTCATAAAAAAAAGCCACCGTGTCGTTGATCTCACTGTTGTTCACGCGTAAATGCGCCTCGTAAAATTCCATCCCTCGCTGGGAAATCCGGAAAAAGGTTCGAAGTTCCTTGATGGCCAGCCCGGTTCTTTGTTCTTCGGCCACCAACGAGCGCACCTGCATCTGAAGCGTATCGCCAATGACCTTAAAATTGGCCACTTCGGCCGTTGGGATACCCAACCGAAAATGTTGGTAGTCAAAGCCTGTAGCGATTGAATCTTTGAAAGGATCGATGTAGGAAAGCGAAGACTGGTCGAGGACAATTTCACCAATGTTGACGTTGGCCCCGCCACCTCCGCCTTTGCCGGAGGCAGTTGCCCGGTTGATCTCCGCGATGAACAAGTTCATGTTCAGATCGCGCACAGTGTCGTGCTGGAGTTTGATCAGATTAACCTGAGTGTTTTGAAGGCGCGCACCATCTAAGTTGATTTCGTTTCGGGCCAGCAGCGAGTTGAGGTTGAAGTTGACCTGTAGCCGCTCGGCCGCGATCATCACGTTTTGGGCGGGGTCAAGGATAAGCAAACCTTCGATGCGAAGGCGGTCGTACCACACGAAATGAAGGCGATCGTGGCGGATGGTGAATCCCGACACAGCTCCGAACCGGTTCATCACGCGCTGTGACAAACGCGTTTGCACGGCCGGAATTTGCAACACAAAGAAACTCACAAACAGAAACACCAATCCCCCCAACAGTCCGTACAGCAGCACGCGCTTGAGCCAGAGTAACAGCCGATTTTTGATAACTTGCAGGTTCATTTTTCCATCGCCCTTATGAGTGCCTTGCTGCTTGCCATTGAATCGTCATGCGATGAAACATCTGCTGCGGTCATCCAACAGGGCAAGGTACTCAATAATGTAGTTGCCTCGCAAAAGGTGCACCAGAAATATGGGGGTGTGGTACCCGAATTGGCTTCGCGGGCGCATCAGCAAAACATCGTATACACGGTTAACGAGGCATTGACCCTGGCCGGTATACGCCTGCCTGAGATTGACGCCATTGCGTTCACGCGTGGCCCGGGTCTGCTGGGTTCGTTGCTGGTGGGCGTGTCGTTTGCCAAAGGGGTGGCCGTGGCATTGAAAAAGCCGATGATCGAAGTGAACCACATGGAGGCACATGTGCTCGCGCATTTTATTGACGACCCTAAGCCAGCTTTTCCCTTTTTGTGCCTGACGGTGAGCGGAGGGCACACACAGATTGTGTTGGTAGAAGACTACCTGACCATGGACGTCATCGGAGAAACGCGTGACGATGCCGCGGGAGAGGCCTTTGACAAAGCGGCCAAGATACTGGGATTGCCATATCCCGGTGGCCCGCTGATCGACCGTTATGCGCAAACCGGAAACCCCAAAGCATTTCCTTTTCCGAACACTACCGTGCCAGGGCTCGACTTCTCCTTTAGTGGCATCAAAACGGCTTTGCTCTATTTTGTTCGCGATCGCCTGGCGGCCGATGCGGACTTTGTGAAAAACAACCTGGCCGATATTTGTGCGAGCTATCAGCAGCAGATTGTGACCATGCTTATGCTGCGGCTGGCGAGGGCCAGTCGCCAAACCGGCATCAAAGAAATTGCCATAGCCGGTGGCGTGGCGGCCAACAGCGGACTGCGTACAGCCTTGGCCCGTGAAGCGGCACGGGAAAACTGGCGCACTTATGTGCCTGCATTTGAATACTGCACCGACAACGCGGCCATGATCGCCATGGCCGCGCATTTCAAATTCCAGAAGCAGATATTTGTCGATTTATCCGTGGCTCCGCTGGCCACCTATGAAATAGGGGGGCGGCCATAATACAGCGGCCAACGGGTTGAAACCCGTTGGCCGCTGACAAAGAATCTTCACAAGAATGAGTTACCCCAGTGCATTAGCCAGGTTCACCACTTCAATCGCCTTCAGTTCGGGCACCGCTTTTTTCAGCGCCTCTTCCACGCCCGCTTTAAAGGTCATGGTGCTCATGGGACAGCTACCGCAATTTCCCACAAACTCCAGCTTCAATACCTTTTCTTTGGTGATCTCCAGCACGCGCACGTTGCCGCCATCGGCTTCTAAGTAGGGCCGGATCGAATCCAACGAAGATTCGATGCGCTCGTTCAGGTCGTCCCGTTTTTCTTTTACCATGCGGCTATACGGTTAGCTCCACCTTTTTTGTTTGTGCAAAGGTAGCATTTCGGATGGCAACTTGGCGCGCCACAGATTCGGCCAACGTCATGAACGCCTCGGCCATGGGGCCTTCCTTCAACACCACCGGTCGGCCGCTGTCACCGCTTTCGCGGATGCCTTGAACAATTGGAATTTGCCCCAGCAGCGGAACGTCATACTTCTCCGACAAGCTTTTACCTCCGTCCTTCCCAAAGATAAAATACTTGTGGTTAGGCAATTCCTCGGGTGTAAAGTAGGCCATGTTTTCGATGATGCCCAACACCGGAACATTTATTTGGGGTTGTTTGAACATGGCCAGCCCTTTGATCGCATCGGCCAATGCCACCTTCTGAGGCGTGGTAACGATGAGGGCGCCCGTCACGGGCACCGTTTGAACCAATGTCAGGTGAATATCGCTGGTGCCGGGCGGCATATCGATCAGCAAATAGTCCAATTCGCCCCAGTCGGCATCGCTGATAAATTGTTTCAGCGCAGCACTGGCCATCGGCCCGCGCCAGACCACCGCACTGTCAGGTGGGGCCAGAAATCCGATCGACATGAGTTTCACCCCATATTGCTCCAGTGGGATGATTACGTTTTTTCCGTTCACCACTTTCACCTCGGGCTGCTCCGCCTCGCAGTTGAACATCACAGGTACCGAAGGGCCATAAATGTCCGCATCGATGAGTCCCACTCGCGCACCTGTCTGGGCCAGCGCTACCGCCAGGTTGGACGTGACGGTAGACTTGCCTACCCCGCCTTTGCCCGAGGCCACCGCCAGGATGTTTTTCACTCCCGGAAGCACGGGCGCCAGGCTTCGGCTGGTGGTTACGTGAGAGGTCATAACAATCTCAATATCAACATCTTTACCCACTACTTGTTCCACTGCTTTGTGGCAATCTTGCCGAATCATTTCTTTGAGCGGGCAGGCCGGTGTGGTAAGCACAACTGTAAAGGCGACTTTGGTAGGCGAAACGGCCACATCGCGTACCATATTCAGTGTGACAAGATCCTTTTTTAGGTCAGGGTCATTCACCGTGCGAAGCGCACCGATAATATCGTCCGAAGTAAAACTCATTGCGTGTAAAACAGTGCAAGTTAGCCGCTGGTTTGGTAAGCGGGAAATTTAATTTGTCGCCCCGTTTGGTCGCGGCCGCCCGGCTGGTGGATGATCCTTCTTGTGCTCGGCTATTTCGTATCTTTGTTCGTCAGTTCACCCACCCATTGATCTCACGCGACACCATTGAGGAAGTCAAAAACCGCATCGATATTGTCGATGTGATCAGCGATTTTGTGTCGCTTAAGAAAAGCGGGGCTAACTACAAGGCGCTCAGTCCGTTTGCCAGCGAGAAAACACCGTCTTTTTTCGTGGTGCCCTCGAAAGGCATTTTCAAAGACTTTAGCAGCGGCAAAGGCGGAGACGCCTTCACCTTCGTAATGGAGCACGAAAAGCTCAGTTATGCCGAGGCTATCCGCTACCTGGCCAAAAAATACGGTGTCGAAATCAAGGAAGATAAGCAATCCAGTGAAGAGCAAGCCGCCCAGTCTGAACGCGAGGGGCTCTACATCTTGATGAATTTCGCCAAGGAGTTCTACAAAGACCAACTTCTACACTCGGAGGAAGGGCGCAGCATTGGGTTGAGTTATTTCCGCGAACGAGGCTTTACCGATCCCACTATCCAAAAGTTTGAACTGGGCTATGCGCTGGAGGGCTGGGACCACCTTAGTAAGGAAGCGCTGGCCAAGGGATACAACCGGGAGCTGTTGGAGAAGACGGGGCTGGTGGTAAAGAAGGAAGACGAAGCAGGGCAACCGCATCGCGCCTATGACCGCTTTCGAGGTCGGGTCATTTTTCCTGTTCATAACCTGTCCGGAAAAGTCATCGCCTTTGGCGCCCGGATGTTGGGGAAGGACAAAAACCAACCCAAGTACATCAACTCACCGGAAACCGATATTTACCACAAGAGCGATGTCCTGTATGGGTTGTTTCAGGGCAAAAATGCCATCCGCCAGCAAGACAATTGTTTCCTGGTGGAGGGCTATACGGACGTGATCTCGATGCATCAGGCCGATGTGCCAAACGTGGTGGCCTCTTCGGGCACTGCCCTCACCGAACAGCAGATCAAACTCATCCGCAGGTTCACCGAAAACGTGACGGTGTTGTTTGATGGCGATGCCGCAGGGATCAAGGCGGCCATCCGAGGCATCGATCTGATTCTCAAGGGCGGCCTCAATGTACGCGTGGTACTCTTTCCGGATGGCGAAGATCCCGACAGTTATTCGCGCAAGGTGGGTACCACGGCCTTTCACGACTTTCTCACGCAGGCACGACAGGATTTTGTGTCGTTTAAGGCGAGCCTTTTTGCCAAAGAAGCCGCGGGCGACCCGATCCGAAAAGCGGAGTCTATCAAAGAGATCGTTGGCTCCATTGCGCTGATACCCGATCCGGTCAAGCGCTCGGTGTATATTCAGGAAACCAGCAACCTACTGAAGATTGCAGAGGCCGTCTTGCTTACCGAACTGAACAAGTTGCTCATAGCCGAGCGCAAGAAGAAAGACAAGGAACGGCTGCGCGAAGATGACTCGGTCATCGAGACCCAGCCCGTGGAGGACGTCATCGCGCCCGCCAAGGTGGATGCCCAAAGCCTGATTCAATATCAGGAACGAGAAACCATCCGTTTGTTGCTCAACTACGCTGATCGAAAGCTGACTGATCAGAGCGTGGCGGAGTTTCTGATGCATGAATTGGACGATGTGGAGTTTACCAACACAACGTTTCGCGAGATACACGAAGCCTATAAGCAAGGGCTTGCCAAGGGCGAACTGCCCGGCAGCGAGTACTTTCTGCGGCACGGCAGCGAGCCGGTAAAGGTGGCTGTCACCGATCTGATCACCTCGCGCTACGATACGAGTCAGCATTGGGGCGACAAGTACAATATTTTTATCCCCCGGGAAGATCAGGTACTGGACCAGATGACCTTGACCAACGTGCTCAGGCTCAAGTTTCGGATCGTGCAGAAAATGATGGAAGATAACCTGGCCGAAGTGAAGAGAGCGGAATCAACGGGAGACTGGGACAAGCTGGACGAAGCGCTGACGGTGCAAACAGGTTTAAAACAGGCAGAACAAGAGCTGGCCAGGGAACTTGGTATTGTAGTGGCACGTTAACCAAACACGCACAGCCGCGTTAGTAAAAAAGGCCGGGCAAAACGGATTATGGACAAAATAAAACTGGATACGATCGAAGAAGCCATCGAGGAAATCAAAAATGGCAAAGTGATCATTGTGGTAGACGATGAAGATCGGGAAAATGAGGGCGACTTTATTTGCGCGGCTGAATGCATCACCCCTGAAATCGTCAATTTTATGGCTACGCACGGCCGGGGACTCATTTGTGCACCCCTGAGTGAGGAACGCTGCGATGAGTTGGGCCTGGAATTGATGGTTGGCAAAAACACGGCCGCCTTTGAAACACCCTTCACCGTATCGGTTGATCTGATCGGCCACGGATGCACTACGGGCATTTCGGCCCATGACCGTTTCAAAACCATCAAAGCGTTGGCCGACCCTGAAACAAAGCCCGAAGAACTTGGTAAACCCGGACACATTTTTCCGCTCAAAGCCAAAAAGGAGGGCGTTTTGCGCAGGTCAGGTCATACCGAAGCTGCTATTGACTTTGCTCGCCTGGCGGGTTTCCGCCCGGCAGGGGTGTTGGTCGAAATCATGAACGAAGATGGATCCATGGCGCGCCTGCCCGACTTGCGCGTGGTGGCCGACCGCTTCAAACTAAAGATCGTGACCATTAAAGACCTGATTGCCTACCGCATGCGCACCGAGTCGCAAGTACGCAAACAGGTAGATGTAAACATGCCCACACACTATGGCGATTTTCACCTGACGGCCTACGAGCAAATCAATACAGGCGAAGTACATCTGGCCCTGACAAAGGGTACGTGGCATAAAGATGAGCCCGTATTGGTACGTGTTCACTCATCGTGCGTCACGGGCGATATCTTTGGCTCTTGCCGGTGCGATTGTGGTTCGCAACTTCACAATGCCATGCGGCAAGTGGATGCAGAGGGGAAAGGAATCGTACTGTACATGAAGCAAGAGGGGCGTGGCATTGGGTTGCTCAACAAGCTCAGGGCCTATAAACTCCAGGAGCAAGGGCTGGACACGGTAGAGGCCAACCTCCAGTTGGGCTTTGATATGGATAGCCGCGACTATGGTATTGGTGCACAAATACTTCACGATTTGGGCGTATCGAAAATTCGCCTCATGACCAATAACCCGAAGAAGCGGGTAGGGTTGATGGGCTATGGCCTGGAAATTGTGGAGAATGTACCCATTGAAATTGCGCCCAACCCGCACAATGAGAAATATTTGCAGACCAAGCGTGATAAATTAGGCCATACCATTCTAAAAAAGTAAAAAAGCATTTATGCGAATTGGTTCTTTGGGTTGTTTGTTGATCGTTTGTCTTTCGGCAGAGGCGCAGCAATTTCCCTTTGAACTGTGGCACGAAGGAAAGATCGTAACTGAGCAGGGCGACACGCTAAAGGGGTTGGTCAACTACAACATGCAAACCGATTTATTGCAATTACAGGCCAATCGAAAGCTGGAGTCGTTTACGGCCCGCAAGGTGCTGTATTGTGAAATTTTTGATGCCACCGTAAAACGCTATCGTCAGTTTTTCTCGTTGCCGTATGCCCTTTCAGGCGAATACAAGGCCCCCGTTTTTTTTGAGTTGCTCTGCGAAGGAAAAATCACGCTGCTGACGCGCGAATACCTGGAATACCGAACCTTTACGTATGGTTATGGTTTTGGCTCATACACGCGCCTGGTGTTGGTGCAACGATATTTCTTACTTAAGGAGAACGGTAACGTGGAAGAGTTTCGGGGTAAGCGTGGTGATTGGCTGGACATGATGAAATCGAGGGCTGATGACGTAAGTAAATTTGCCAAGCAAAACCGGCTGTCGTTTGACGAAAAATACGAACTCTCTCAGATTATCGACTACTACAACTCTTTCTTCGTCAAAAAATAATGAAACCTCTTATTCTCGTCTCGAATGACGATGGAATCACCTCTCGTGGCATACGCCATCTGGTTACTGTAATGAAACAATTGGGCGATGTGCTGGTGGTGGCGCCCGACAGCCCGCAATCGGGCATGGGTCACGCCATCACCGTAAATAATGTGCTTCGGCTGGAGGAGGTGGATATTTTTGAAGGCGTCAAAGCCTATCAATGTTCGGGTACCCCGGCCGACTGTGTAAAGATGGCGAGGCATTTCGTATTAAAGGGCCAGCGCCAGCCCGATGTGGTAGTCAGTGGCGTTAATCACGGCAGCAATACGAGCATCAGCGTGTTGTACTCCGGCACTATGTCGGCCGCCATTGAAGGGGCTATCGAGGGCACTCCCGCCATTGGATTTTCTCTGTGCGACTATCGGCACGATGCCGACTTCAGCCATACGGCCGACTACATCCGGAAAATCACACAACAAGTACTGGACAAAGGCCTGCCAAAAGGGGTGGCACTAAATGTCAATTTTCCGGCCATCAAAAGCGAGCCCATCAAGGGCATTCGTATTTGCCGCCAGGCCAATGCCAAATGGGTCGAAGAATTCGACAGACGCATCGACCCCAACCGCAAGCCTTACTTTTGGATGACGGGCAGTTTTGTCAACTTTGACAAGGGCGAAGACAATGATGAATGGGCCATCGCCAACAACTATACCTCGGTGGTTCCCTGTCAGTTTGATCTTACGGCTCATCAAGCCATTCCGGTACTGAACGAAGAGTGGGACATCTTAGCGTGAAAGGCGCTGCCGCGAACTCGGGTCAGAGGCTACATCGGGTCCACATCAAAAATGATTTTTACGGTACGCTTACCTGCTAAGCGGGTAATGTCATCGGCCAACTGATGCAAGGTGGTTTTTAGCTGCGCCAGGTGTCCACTTTCGCGCGGGATTTTTAGAAGAATGTTCATCAAGTATTCGTTTCGGACCTTGTTCACCATCGGTTCGCCAGGGCCCACCACGCGCACGCCCATTAATGCGCGCTGGATGTCTTTGCTTAACTGATCGGCTGCCTCGCGTACCACGCGCTTATCGGGGTGGCGCAAGGTGATCTCAATCAATCGGGTGAAGGGCGGGTAAAAATAGCGGTGGCGGTCGTGCAGTTCGGCCTCCATAAATCCCTTCGCATCGTTTGCTGCCACGTAGCCGAACAGCGGGTGATCGGGTTGGCGGGTTTGGATCACCACTTTTCCGCGCTTGACCCTGCGGCCTGCGCGGCCACTCACTTGCACCATCAGTTGAAAGGCCCGCTCGTGCGAACGGAAGTCGGGGAAATGTAACATCCGATCGGCATCAAAGATGCCCACCAGGTTAACGCGGTCAAAGTCGAGGCCCTTAGTAACCATTTGCGTGCCCACCAGGATATCGGTATCTCCTTTCTCAAAAGCTTCGAGGATGGTTTCATAGCTGGTCTTGCTGCGTGTCGTCTCCAGGTCCATGCGCAGGACGTGGCTGTTCTCAAAGTGAAGTTTGAGCTCCTCTTCGAGTTTTTCAGTGCCGTAACCGAGCGTGAGGATGCGTGGCGAAGAACAACTTGGGCACTGCCGGGGCATCTCCTCGCGGTAGCCGCAATAGTGGCATATCAATGCTTGTTTGTATTGATGATACGTGAGGCTCACATCGCATTGTACGCACCGCGGCATCCAATGACAATCATGGCATTGCACCAGAGGCGAATGGCCCCTGCGGTTTTGAAACAGAATAACTTGTTCGCCTTGTGCCAGCGTATCGTTGATCTCGTTCAGCAGACGCGAGGTGAACTCACCTTTGTTGGTTTTGCGCTGTTTCTCTTGTGCGATGTTGGCAAATACAATTTCAGGCATCACAGCCTCTCCAAAGCGCTCCGTAAGTTCGCAAAAGCCGTAGCGGCCGCTGCGGGCTTGTTGATAGCTTTCGAGCGAAGGGGTGGCGCTGCCCAGTACCACCTTGGCATGATGCTGATGGGCCAGCACCAAAGCCGTGTCGCGGGCATGGTAGCGCGGGGCGGGGTCTTGCTGTTTGTACGAGCCCTCGTGTTCCTCGTCTACAATGATCAGCCCCAGGTTGTCGAAAGGCAAAAAAACGGCCGACCGCACGCCTATCACAAACTTGATTTTGCCCAGTAATACATGGTTCCAAACTTCCACGCGTTCATTATCCGAAAAGCGCGAGTGGTAAACACCAACTTCATGACCTACCATCCTGGCCAACCGTTGCACGATTTGAGTGGTCAGGGCGATTTCCGGCAACAGGTATAACACTTGCGAGCCGCCCTCAAGAGCCCGCTTGATGAGATCGATGTAAATCTCTGTTTTACCCGAACCCGTCACGCCTTGCAACAATACTGTGCTCTTGGTCTCAAAGAGGGTGAGCAGTTGGTTGCGTGCGGCTTCCTGTTTTTCGCTGAGCAAGAGAGCAGGGGGTGCGAGGGACTTTTCTACCTGGATGCGCGGCACCACTACGTCAAATTCTTCGAATACACCCTTCCTGACCAGCGTTTTATAGGCCGATTCGGACAAACCTTCCAGCAACGTTGCCTTGCCAATGCCATGAATGTTTTTCTCCGGATGCTGAAGTACGGGTACGTCCTGCAGAAACCGCAACAACAATTCCTCTTGCTTGGGATACGAAGCTGCCCATTCAAAAATGTTTTCCAGCGCCTCGCTGGAATGCTGACCGCGAGCCAACCGGACGCGTTTCTGCGTCTTGGGTTTGTACTTGTCGCGTACCTCCTCGACCAGCAAGATCGCCTCCTTGAGCAGCAGCGATTTGATGAGCGCATAGATGTTCTTGGTATTGAGCAATTTGGCCACCTCGGTGTAGTTCAGCGTGCCGTTGGCCAGGTGCGCCAGCAACAACCTTTCTTTTTCCGAAAAAGCATACGAGGTAGTTTCGTTGTCAAATGCCGGGTTGAGTTGCACAATCGATTCGCTGGAGAGTTTCAACCCCGCGGGCAACGCGGCATTGAGCACTTCGCCAAACGTGCACATGTAATAGTCGGCCATCCATTGGTACAGGCGGAGCTGCTGCTCGTACACGATCTCGTAAGAATCTAACACCTCAAAGAGGTATTTGGCTTCGCGGTCGCGCGGGGGTTTCGTATGCAGCGCCATAACAATACCCGTTACAATTTTTTTCTGTCCAAACGGAACGATGACGCGATGACCCACCTCAACCTGCTCATTCATGGCCGCGGGCACACGGTAGGTAAAAAATTGGGGTACGGGCAGCGGCACGGCAATGTCCGCGAAAAGGGTTGTTTTCTCGTCAAATAGATCGTTCTCCACAAGCTGATCGAAGCGACTAAGATACGCTTTTGCTTACGTCTTTGATAACGCGAAGCGCCTCCGATACGGTAGTGACGGGCAGTTGGCAGGTGTTGTTTCGGCAGATATACACGCGTGTGGTGCCATCGGTAGGCACACGGTCGCGCAACAGCGGCAGGTTGCTGGCATGGATGCTGCCGCAAAATGTGGCGAGCGGTAAATGGTGCATTCCCATTTCCAATCGAAGCTCTACAGCCTGCGGCCCGGTCATCACAATTTCGTAACTGCCCGTGGCAAGCCGCGCGAACACATGGGCCCATTGCGAAAGGTAAACAGGTTCTTGCGCGATCAGGCTGGCCAGGCCACCGGCCATTTGCCGGGCCGTTTGCCCCCACTCATTTTTTTGCAGTAGCGTGGAAAGCGTCAAAAGATTGCCTGCCATCAGGGCATTTGACGAAGGGATTACATTGTCAAAAATCTCCTTCTTTCGCGCGATCAGTTTTTCGCTCCGGTGAGAGGCGAAGTGGAAGTACCCATCTTCAGCATCGTAGAAGTGACGGAGTACGTAGTGGGTGAGGTGTTCCGCCTTTGTCAGGAAGTCTTTATGGAAGGTAGCCTGAAATAACTCCACGTACGCTTCGATAAGCGCGGCATAGTCTTCCAGAAAAGCTTCGGTGGGATTGGGATGCTCTTTGAATGACCTCAGCACCATGTCATCCCGCATCAGGTTTGTTTCAATGAAGCGTACCGCTCGTTCGGCTGCTAACAGCATGTCGCGATGAGAGGTGGCCAGGTACGAACGAACCAGACCTGTAATAGTAAGAGCGTTCCAACCCGTCAATATCTTGTCATCCAACCCAGGTCGTGGCCTCTTGGCTCGATGGCTTAGCAGGGTGGTCTTGGCCACTTCAAGCTGTGAGAGGAAGGCCGTCACTTTTTTTTGAGACGCCCATTCGTCTACGTCTGCGGGCCGTTTGAGGATTGAGAATCCATGTTCCCAGTTCCCATCCGGCTCGATGGAGTAAAAGTCGGCAAACAGGGCTGCCTGTTCACCCAGCGCAGCGTTCCACTCGGCATATGTCCAAACATAGTAGCGACCTTCCCGACCCTCGCTGTCGGCATCGAGTGCCGAATAGAAGCCGCCATGTGGGTGCTGCATTTCCGCAAGGAGCCATTGGAAGGTCTCGGTTATGATTTCGGCATAGCGGGGCCCGCGAGTAAGTTGATACCCGGTGGCATACAGACTCAGTAACTGCCCGTTGTCGTACAGCATTTTTTCAAAGTGCGGGGCGAACCACTCCTGGTCTACAGAATATCGTGCAAAGCCGCCCCGAACTTGGTCATAGAGCCCGCCATCGGCCATTTTTTGTAGCGTCAGGTGCAGCATGTGGTCGGCTTCGGGTTTCGGGTCGATATGCCGGTACATGGCCAACCATTGCCAGATGGCCGGCATCACAAACTTGGGTGCTTTGTCAATACCACCCCATTGGTGATCGAACCGGTTCGCCAACACGGCAAAGGCTTGCTCCATTTGTTCCCACCGAAACTCATCGGCTGGGGCGCTGACGAACCGGCTGGTGTCACTCGTGTTCAGATGCCGCGTCAGGTCTTCGGCACTTTCATCAATTTCCTGTCTTCGTTCGCGAAAGGCTCTTTGCAGTTGCGTCAATACGCTGGCCCAGCGGGGCGGAGGGAAGTATGTTCCCCCGTAAAACGGTTTCTGGTCAGGTGTCAGAAAAACATTCAACGGCCAACCCCCATTGATCTTCATCGCCTGCACGGCATCCATGTAGATCTGATCAATGTCCGGTCGTTCTTCGCGATCGACTTTGATGCACACAAAGTGCTCGTTCATAAGCGCAGCGATGTCCTGATTTTCGAAGGATTCATGCTCCATCACGTGGCACCAATGGCAGGAAGAGTAACCGATGCTCACCAAGATTGGTTTGTCTTCCGCCTTGGCCCTGGCCAAGGCTTCTTCGCCCCACGGATACCAGTCCACCGGGTTGTGGGCATGCTGGCGCAAGTAGGGGCTGGTGGCATGGATGAGGCGGTTGGGCATTACGTGGGGTTGCTTTGGTAGCGTTTAATGAAGAATGACAATGCCTCGGGATTTCGCAATGATCCCGCATTTACTACCTTTTCAGGGTCTCTGCCCATCAAAATTTTTTTGATGGGCGTCTCTGTTTTTTTGCCGCTGATGGTGTAGGGGATGTCCGGCACCGCAATGATGTCATCGGGCACGTGCCGCGGGCTGCAATCGTTGCGCAGCGTATGGTTAATCTTCTTCCTCACCTCGTCCGTTAGCGTGTATCCCTCGGCCATCACCACAAACAGCGGCATGTAAAACTCCCCATGGTCTTTTTCCAGGCAGATGATCAGGCTGTCTTTTACTTCGCTGACTTTATCCACCGCGCGGTACACTTCACTCGTGCCAATTCGTACACCGCCCCGGTTGAGCGTAGCGTCCGATCGCCCATAAATGATGACGCCCTGATGTGTAGTGATCTCAATCCAATCGCCATGGCGCCACACCGAAGGATATGTTTCAAAATAGCTCTCACGGTAGCGTGTAAAGTTCGGGTCGGCCCAAAAAAAGACGGGCATTGAGGGCATAGGCTTTACGATCACCATTTCGCCCACTTCACCCGTCAGCGGTTTGCCGTTGTCATTCCACGCTTCGAGCGCACAACCCAGCGCCCGGCACTGTATCTCGCCTTTTCGAACGGGCCAAAGGGGATTTCCACCTACAAATGCGCTGCAGACATCCGTACCGCCACTCATCGAGGTGAGCCAAACATCTTTTTTCACATGGTCATACACCCATTCAAAGCCTTCCGGTGGCAGCGTGCTGCCCGTGGATCCGATGGAGCGCAGGGCATCGAAGCCTCGTGCGCGGTTGGGTTGGATTTCCGCCTTGAGACAAGCCAAAACAAAGCCAGCGCTCGTCCCAAAATGATTCCACTGTTGATCGTCAGCCAGTTTCCATAGGTGATCGAGGGTAGGGTAGGCCGGACTGCCATCATACAACACTACAGTGGCACCCAGGAGCAACGAACTTTGAATGTAGTTCCACATCATCCAGCCGGTGGTCGTATACCAAAAACAGCGTTCGCCCGGCTTTACATCTTGATGAAACGACAGGTACTTCAAGTGCTCGAGCAGGATACCGCCTGTGCTCTGCACGATGGCCTTGGGCAAGCCGGTGGTGCCGGAGGAAAAGAGAATCCAGATCGGGTCGTTAAACGCACTGCGATGAAAAGTCAATTCGCTGTCGGCTTCTTGTTGTATCTGGTTCCACGTAATGGTTTTCGGCCAAGCGGCTGCGCCCACAAGGATCGTGGTTTTTACGGATGGCAAAAGAGCGATAATCTCTTTGACGGTTTCCGTTTTGGAAAATGTCTTTCCGCCATAGTGATAGCGGTCTGTGGCAATAAGCATTACGGGTTCAATTTGCGCAAACCGGTCGACCACCGCCTGGGTTCCGAAATCCGGTGAGCAACTGGACCAAATAGCCCCTATGGAATTGACTGCCAGAAAAGCGATCGTGGCCTCTGCCGCACACGGCAGGTAGGCCGCCACGCGGTCGCCCGGTTTTACGCCCACGGTCTGCAAATAGCGCTGCAGCTTCGCCACTTGCTGCCGAAGTGCACCGTACGTAAGGTGTTGTACCGTGCCCTGTTCATTGATGCTAATAAGGGCAGTTTGTTCGTGCGGGCCGTTCCGGAAGGCATGCTCGCAATAACTGACATGCGTGCCTTCAAACCACCGGACTGCGGGCATGGTGCCGCGGCATACCTGCTGATAGCGTCCATCATGCGCGATGTTAAAGTACTGCCAAAGACATTCCCAAAAAGACTCCATCTCTGTTACCGACCACGCCCACAAGTCGTCATAGCCGTCAAAGGCCAGGCCTTTTGCAGTTTTTAACCACGTCATGAAATGCGTGAGATTGGCCTGCTCGCGCACGGTGGGGGACGGCTGCCAAAGTATGGGGTTGTTCATGACGGGCGAAGTATCTGCAACGCAGCTTCCTTGTCGCGTTGCAATTGGTGCTTTAGTTCTTCCAAGTCGCCAAAGCGGCTATCTCCCCGCAGCAGGGATATAACGTTTACCTGGAGTGACTCGCCATAGATTTCCTGGGTGAAATCAAAAATATTGACTTCGATCACCTGGCGTTTACCATCTACCGTGGGGCGGTTGCCAATGTACAACATGCCATCGTAGGTTTGGGATTCGTGCCGTACAGTAACTGCATAAATCCCCTGTGCGGGTATCAGTTTGTGGGGAAAATCCAACTGCAAATTAGCGGTTGGAAAACCCAATACCCGGCCCAGCCGGTCGCCTTTGACAACGCGGCCTGTCAGCGAGTAAGGTTTACCCAGAAAATGAGTGGCCGTGGCGATGTCGCCCTCCAGCAGTGCCTTGCGTATCTTAGACGAACTGACGCCTATGTGATCGACCTCTTGTTTGGGAATCTCTTCCACCTCGAACCCGTAAGTAGGAGCGTTGGTTTTTAGTTGTTCGAAGCTTCCTTCGCGGTTTTTTCCAAACCGATGATCATACCCAATGACCAATTTGCGGGTACCGAGTTTGTTGACCAAAATGCCCGTGATAAACGCTTGTGAGGAAATAGAGGAAAACTCCCGGGTGAACGGGATGCGCAGCAGGTGCTGCACTCCATGTTCTTTCAGCAAGGCCGCTTTTTCCTCAAAGGTGTTCAATAGTCGCAGGTCCCGCTCTTCCGGGTTAAGTACCAGACGGGGGTGGGGCCAATAGGTAATTACCACGGTTTCGCCATGGTGCCGTTGGGCAATTTCTTGTAGCCGCTTTAAGATCGTTTGATGGCCGACATGCACACCGTCAAACGTGCCGGACGTGACCACCGCGAAGGGAAGAGGCTGAAAGTCATCGATGGCGTAGTAAATCTTCATGGCATAATCTGCTCAATATCAAACGCGTCTGCCAACTGATAGTTCCCGATGCGGGTGCGGCACAAAGCCGACAAATAGGCACCCACACCCAACGCCTGACCAAAATCATGGGCCAAACTCCGGATGTACGTGCCTTTGGAACACACTACCCGGAAGCTTACCTGAGGCAGGTCGATATGTGTTATTTCAAATTCTTTTATTTCCACGGTGCGTGGCTCCAATCCTGCGTCTTTCCCTTGGCGTGCCAATGTGTAGGCGCGCGTACCCTTGACCTTGATAGCCGAATGGGCGGGCGGCACTTGTTGTATCGTGCCGGTAAAGCGCACGGTTTGCTGCTGCACCCGGGAAGTTGTGATGTGAGAAACATCAACGGCTGGGCTTGGCTCGGTCTCCAGATCATAAGAGGGAGTTGTTTGGCCCAACACCAACGTACCTGTGTATTCCTTTTCCAAGCCCATAAAGGAGTCAATTTCTTTGCACTTTTTTCCGGTGCAGATGATCAAAAGTCCTGTGGCCAGCGGATCCAGCGTGCCCGCATGTCCGATTTTTTTTTGTTTGAGCCGGTAGCGCAACTTATTGACTACGTCAAACGAAGTCCACTCCAAGGGTTTGTTGACCAGCAAGACGCGATCCGGTGTCTCCATACGCGTTTATACAACCGAGAGCTGAACGCCCAGGTAATACAGAATGAGCAGGGTGCCACCCACGGCAATGCGGTAGTAACCAAACCACCGGAAGCCATGGCGTGTGATAAAGCCGATAAACGATTTGATCGCGATAAGCGCGACAATAAAAGCCACCGCATTGCCCAGCGCTAATAATGTTAGTTGCTCGTTGCCAAACGAGTTTCCGTCTCCGATGTATTGATAGAGCTTGTAGACCGTGGCCGCAAACATGGTGGGCACCGCAAGAAAAAACGAAAACTCAGCCGCAGCTTTTTTACTCATGCCTTGAGCCAGTCCCCCAATAATGGTAGCGGCCGACCGCGACACGCCCGGCACCAGGGCCAGGGTTTGAAACCATCCGATTTTGAACGCGCGCGATAACGTAACGTCATCCGCAGGATAGTCATCTCGCTGGCCAAAAATCCGATCCATCCACAGAAAAAACAAACCTCCTGCCACCAACATGTACGCCACCACATCCACCCGCTCAAGCAAACCATCGATGTAGTCGCCCAACAGAAAGCCGGCCACAGCCGCAGGCACAAAGGCCACGAACAGCTTCAGATAAAAGTCCAGTGACTTAAAAAACTGACGTGCGTACAGCACCACCACCGACAAGATAGCGCCCAGTTGAATGCACACGGTGAAGGTTTTGGTGAAGGGGTCGTGCGCGATGTTCATCACCGAAGAGGCGATGATCATGTGACCGGTGGATGACACCGGCAAATACTCGGTGAGCCCCTCCACGATGGCCAGGACGATGGCTTCGCCTATCGACATTGTGTTACTTCTTTTCTTCTTTGGGAGAATACACGATGGCGAAAATTTCTATAATAAACCCGGCCATCGCTACCATGGGGCCCAGTGTCAGTCCTAAAAAGCCAAAGCCATAAGGTTCCTTGTCGATGGACATGATGACAAAGCCGAGGGTCAGTACCACCAGGCCCACGATCATTAACTGGTAATTTTTTTTACCAAAGGGAAGTTTGCTCATAATTAATACAGTTCGTCCAATGAAAGTTTCAGGTACTTATACACCGCCCGGTATGTACCCGCCACGGCAATGATGATGCCGCCCATCAGCAAAGCGGAAAACAAAATGACCAGCCGCTCGGTGTTTTGGATTTGGCGAATATCTTCGATTTGCCGGTCGGCCAGCACCAACAGTCCGGTGAGCATCAACGATGCGAGTACGCCTGCGATAAACCCATGAAGGGCAGCCCGCCCCAAAAACGGCCGTTGGATAAACCAATCGCGCGCGCCCACCAATTGCATGCTCCGAATCAGAAAACGCTGCGAGAACAGCGCTAACCGAAGGGTGTTATTAATGAGCAGGATCACGGTCACCAGTAATAGCACCGCCATGCCCAACAGGACCAACCCGATTTTGGTCACATTTTGATTGATCGAATCGATCAGGTTTTCGATATAGAAGGCCTCAAATACACCGGGCATTTTTTCCAATTCCTTTTTGACCTCGGCCAGTTTAGCCTTGTCGTGGTAGGCAGGGTCCAGATTTACCAGATACGCATCGCGCAGGGGGTTCTCGCCCAACAGCTTTTTAAAGTCTTCACCCGTTTCCTTGATAAACTGCTTCGCAGCTTCCTCTTTGGAAATGAACTGAAGGGTACTGCCTTTTACGACAAAAGGTTTGGAGGCGATGGCTTTCTCGAGTTTTTTTCGTTCGCTGTCTGTTAGTTGGCTTTTCAGGTACACTTGCACTTTTACGTTTTCGCGTACCACACGCTCCAGTTCTTTGGAGTAAATCAGCAGACAGCCGAAGGCACCAATGAACGTTAGTACCAAGGTGATGCTCAACACCACGCTGACATACGGATAACTTCCCAGCTTTTTCTTACGGACCTTGAATTTTACCGGTTCTGGCATGCGCTGTAAAGATAGCGAAAGGCGCGGTTTCCGGGCGCCCGCTCAAACAAAAACCCCCTCTTGTGCTGGACACAAAAGGGGGGCTATGCCGTTTTGGGGCGCCTTATTGCCGGTAGGCTTTTAGCAGCCGCAGCAGCGCGGGGTCGGTTATCGCTTTCAACTCCGTAATCTTGACTTGGCGCTCGTCCAACAGGTAGTAATTGTTCTTGTAGAACAGAAAAATGGCGTGACTGTCGCCATTCACCTCCAGAATTTCGTACAGGCTCTTATCGAAGGCACCATACAATATCAGCTTGCCGCTGGCGAATTGATAGTGAAAGTTATACTTCTTTAGCGAACTGTCGGTTTCCACTTCGATCTGTGCGGCTTTGACCGCGGGCGCATCTAAGGTAGCCGCTTCCGCTCCATCGGTCTCCGTGCTCACTTCGTCCGAAGGATCCATCACCGACAATGTAGGCTTTTCGGCCGTTTTTATCTGAGATGCGGTTTTCTCCTGGGCCGATGTGTCCGCTGTTCTTTTAATGTTGCGGGATACTTTTTCATCGGGTGGGGCGGTCGGTTCCTCTGCCGCGGGGGCGGGGTTGGCCAGGGCATCGCCCGGTTGATCGTCAGGCGCTGCCTTTTGAGCGAGTTCTTTTGGCGTGTCGACCACCGCGGGCACCGGTTTATCGCCTACGGTTGCAAAGTATAGCCCTGTGAGAACAGCCCCGGTGGCAACTACCCCGGCTGCCCACTTCAAGGCGTACGAGCTGCTGCCGGTCACGGGCGGCACGGGCACGTTATTTAGCAAGGCCTTAAGTTCGGCCTTTCGGGCGGCTTTCACCCCTTCAATGATGACGCGCTGTGTAGCCAGTTCGCTCTTCAACGCAGGCTCTTGCGCCAGCCGCTGCTCGAAATCGGCTCGTTCGGCATCGTTCAGTTTGCCGGTCAGATAGTCGTCTATTTTTTCCATGTTTTCCATGCGCATGTCAATCTAAAAAATCCTGTGCGCTGTACTGCGCTTTTACCAGTTCATCCAACTTTTGTTTGCACTTATACTTTTTTGTTTTGGCCGTGTCGGTGTTGGCAAATCCGAGCTGATCGGCAATGTCCTGCATCGATAGCTCGTCAAAGTAGTACATCGTCAACACCTTCCGGCACGTATCGCCCAGTTGGGCCAGGCATTTGGCTATGATTTTCTCCCGCTCGGGGGTATCCATGTCCATCTGCTCGGCCGAGTCCTTCTCCTCACTGGACAGGCGTTTTTTCCGGTCCAGTTCTTTGCGCCATAGGTTTTGGCAGATGCTGTAAATGTAGGTGCTCATTTTTGAGGTGAGCACTAGGTTTCCAGATCGGGCCTTTTGCCAAAACACCACCAGGGCATCCTGGTATACATCGCGGGCTTCGTCTTCCGTACCACTGTTGGTGATGACCAACTTAGTCATCATGCGGTAGTACTTTTTGTAAATCAGTTCCAGTGCTTTTTCGTCTCCTTGGCGGATTCGTTCAAACACCTCAACTTCATCAAACTGCCCAACGGACTTAGATACACGCAATGCCACTTCGGGTAACCTTTAGGTGATGGTGAACGGAAATTTCTGCTGGTCGAAAGTTCGTTATTTTCCGTTGGAATGACGGAGCCATGTTTGAGTACGGAAAAAGGGGCCCACGTAACCCCTCAATTTCAGATTGTTGCCCTCCAGCCAAATCTTGCAGCGGTAAACTTCGCCTTTTTCGGGGTCCAGCACGGTGCCGTGAGCCCATTCGCTGCCCGAGCGGGTGAGGCCGCGAATGATTTCCATACCCAAAATGGGTTTTCGATGGCGGTCGTCAGCCGGGGCGCAGCGCGTGCACAACGGGTTCGGGTCATCGCCCGGCTTGGGAAATATCTGAACTACCCTTCCAAAAAGCGTTCCGTTTTTCTCCGTGATCTCCACCACCGACTTGATTTCCTGCGTTTGATCGTCTACACTTTTCCAATATCCGGTTACCTGGGCATGGGCGGAGAGCGAGAGGGTAAGTAGGAGGGCAATGCGAACAATCATGGTTTTTTCTTTTTTGGCTATAAACAAAAACCCCGCAGCAGGCTGCAGGGTTCTCGTGAACAAACGACTTTTTAGTCAACCTATTTCTCCATCACCGGGCTTGCTGTTACCTCGATTTTGGCTTTTTCAGCGGGGACTTGCGGCAATTTCGCGCTCACATCATCCTTTTGTACCAGGAACGGGGCAATGACCAGCGCCACGACCGACATCAGTTTAAGTAAGATATTCAGCGAAGGTCCGGAGGTGTCTTTGAACGGGTCCCCTACCGTGTCACCCACTACGGCCGCTTTATGCGGATCCGATTTCTTGAAGTACTTCTGACCATTGATTTCAACCCCTTCTTCAAAGCTCTTTTTAGCATTGTCCCACGCACCACCGGCATTGGATTGGAAAATCGCCATCAATACACCCGATACGGTAACCCCAGCCAACATGCCACCCAGTGATTCCACTCCGAATCCCGGCAAAAAGGCAATGACCACCGGTACGATGACCGCCATCAACCCGGGCACAACCATCTCGCGGATGGCCGCTTTGGTTGAGATCTCTACGCACTTGCCATATTCGGCTTTTCCATCGGCTTCCTGAAACGTCTTCTGGTCTTCGGCCGACCATTCGCTCATGTCCTTGTCTCCATTTTTCTTCATCACAGCCAAGGCTGCCTTTAGTGCGGGAATGTCGCTGAATTGCCTGCGCACTTCTTCAATCATGGACATGGCCGCGCGTCCTACTGCGCCCATCGCCAAAGCAGAGAACACAAAGGGGAGCATGCCGCCTATGAACAAGCCAGCCATTACGTTGGCTTTCGATACGTCAATGGTTTTCAGGTTGGCCGTGGTCATGAATGCACCAAACAGCGCCAGGGCAGTCAATGCTGCAGAGGCAATGGCAAAACCTTTTCCGATGGCTGCAGTAGTGTTGCCCACGGCATCCAACTTATCGGTGCGCGAGCGGACTTCTTTAGGAAGCTCTGACATTTCAGCCACGCCTCCGGCATTGTCTGAAATAGGACCATACGCGTCTACCGCCAACTGGATGCCGAGGTTGGAAAGCATACCCACGGCCGCGATAGCGATACCATACAAGCCGCCAAAATGGAAGGCGCCTATGATAGATATTGCGATGATGATGATGGGCCACATAGTGGACATCATGCCCACGCCCAAGCCCGCGATGATGTTGGTGGCCGCACCGGTGGACGACTGACGAACGATGGACAACACGGGCTTTTTGCCCATGCCTGTGTAATACTCGGTGATCAACCCGATGACCACACCGCCCACCAGGCCAATGACGGTAGCAAAGAAGATGCCGGTGGACGTGTAAACGGTGTATTCGCCATTGCTGTTATAAAGCGGATCATTGTATTGCCACGTTTCGGGTAGCATGCCTTTAATGATAAACCAGGAGGCAACAATCATAATCAGGGACGAAATGATCTCGCCTGCATTCAGAGCCTTTTGCGGATCACCACCTTCCTTTACCCGAACGAAGAACGTTCCCAAAAACGACATGATGATACCCACCCCGGCCAACGCCAGGGGCAGCAACACAGGGGAGAGGCCATTGCCAAACGCATCGCCCGCAAACTCGGGCAGCGCAAAGAAGGCCGCTCCCAACACCATGGTACCTACAATGGAGCCCACGTATGATTCAAACAAATCGGCCCCCATGCCAGCCACATCGCCCACGTTATCACCCACGTTGTCGGCAATGGTGGCGGGGTTCAGCGGGTGATCTTCCGGGATACCGGCTTCTACTTTTCCGACCAGATCCGCACCTACGTCCGCAGCTTTGGTATAGATACCTCCGCCCACGCGGGCAAATAAAGCAATGGACGAAGCACCAAATGAAAAACCGGTCAACACGGTTAGAATCTGGTTAATATTATCAAATTGATTCTGATAAATGATAAAGAGTACGCTGAGGCCCAACACACCCAGGCCTACCACGCCCATGCCCATTACTGAACCGCCTGTGAAGGCTACTTCCAGCGCTTTACCGAGGCTGGTGCGGGCCGCATTGGTGGTGCGCACGTTGGCTTTGGTAGCCACGCGCATGCCGATAAACCCGGCCAGTGCCGAACAAAACGCTCCCAATACAAACGACAGACCTACCAGGGGCGAAGATGTTTCGCTATTGGCCGTAAAGGCCAGCAGCAATGCCACGCACACTACGAATATGCTCAATATCTTGTACTCGGCTTTCAAAAAGGCCATGGCCCCTTCGGCAATGTGGCCCGCGATCTTTTTCATCTTGTCGGTGCCCGCGTCTTGTTTGTTGATCCAGGCACTTTTCCAGAGTACATACAGCAAGCCCAACAGACCGAAAACGGGCATTGCATACAGTAGATTTTGCATAACAGGTTTACGTTTGATTAAAACAAAGTGCCCGACCTTTTCGGGCACGCTTTTTCTAAAGTCGCGCAAAGATAGAAGAACCGCGTAAACCCGCAAAACGGGCAAAAAAAGCAAAAAATGGACTTTTTACTCGGCTGCCAGCTTTTCAAGATAGGCGCGGAAACGGGGCCTGCCAAAATCGGTGGTGCCCACTTCTTTTTGCACGACCCGCCCTGCCTTGTCGATGATAAACGTGGTTGGGATGGATGGCACATTCAGTTGTTCGGTGAGATACCCCAGCGGCATGTACACCGGGAAGGTGAAGCCCTTTTTCGCGATGTAGGCGCGCACCTTCTCTTTGTCTTCGCTTCGATCGATGGAGAGAATGACGAACGCGATACTCGGATGTTGCCCTACCTCCTCGTAAAGCTTTTGGATGGAGGGCATCTCTACACGGCAAGGGCCGCACCAGGTGGCCCACAAATTCACGAACACCACCTTGCCCTTGAGTTCGGAGGCAGCGCGCGGATTGCCTTGCATGTCTTGCAGCGTAAACTGAAAGTCGAAAGCGGGTGGGGGTTCCTCGGGGGCCTCGGTCGAGGCAGCCAACACGCCCGTTTTTAACACAGCCGACTGCGCGTAATACTGGACATCATCAAACAGCCCCGTAACCAGCAAAAAACCGATCAGAAGCCCGGCCGAGAGCAGGGGCTTAAGCCATCTTAAAACAAGCATCAGACGGTGCATCTTGGCGTGGTTATTGTCTATTCAACCAGCAAAGTAACGCGAAAATCCTAATTTCGCACATCACTGACCACCCCATGAACCTACGAACATCCGCTTTCGTGCTCATTTGCTTTGTGATGGCGCTGTCAAGCGAAGCGCAAAAAGTGAAGTACAAGGACATCTTGTACCTGCTCAAATCCAAGCAATATGAACAGGCCGAACCGTTTTTGAAAAAGCACCTGGCCGAGACCAAATCAAAACCCAACCCCAATGCGCTCTTGTTTATGGGTTTTGTGTACCAGGACAAGGCTGAGAAGATCGACTACCTGAAAAACACCGAGGCGTTGTTGCTCAACAGCGATTCAGCCCTCTACTTTTTGGATCGTGCGTTTAAATCCATCACCGAAAAAGATCTGCGCGATGAAGACGAATACGACATGTATTCCCGCAGGGATCTGCGCACCGGAAAGTTCGATATCAAGCTCTCCGATGTTCAGTTGGATATTGAAACCCGCATGAAAGCCATCAAAGAGCGAAAAGAGAAAGTGAAAGTGGCCAAAAGCTTTTTCGCAGATGCGGTAGCGCAATACGGCCGGGCCGAAAAGCTGTTTCGCGAACTACAGGCCGGTGCGGCCAGCAGTAAAGAATTGTATTTGCGCGCAGACGAGGCCTTGATCAAAAAGCTGAAAAACCTGTCACTCACGTTCGACTCGGCCGCCACCACCTTCTCCCATTTTCGCTCCTCCAACCAGGTGCTTGGCAAAACGGGCTATAACCCGGCTCTCGACTTGCGAGAAATACGCGATTTCAAAGCCGAGGGAACAGAGCCCCCGGACTTTTATAAAGACAACGTGCGGGCGTGGGATTACAAGCGTTGGGCCGATGGTGTAGAAACCGTCATTACCAAAGAGATTTTTCCCATGCGCGAAAACTTAGTCAGTTATGACAACGAGATCAATAAGCTGCGTGCCAAGGTAAAACGCGACTCGGTTTCCGTGCGCAACGATCTCACAAAATTGGTTGACCGCCTGCTGCTCGACCAGCTAAAAAAATACGACCCCACACCCATGCCGATGGCCGTATTTAAAATGAAGGTGGCAGAGTTGGAATACGCCAATGAGAAGGTCGAGCACCGCCCGCACCGCGACTCAGCCGATGTACCCCTGCGCATCACTCACCTCAACAGCGAATTGGCCGTCCTGCATCGGCTGGATAGTATCACACAAACATTGAGCGCCCTTAACTTTGCGGAAGCCGAAAAAGACTACGCTCATTTTATCACCCACGCGTATGGCACACCCTCGGTGCTCAAAAGCCTTATTCACACCACGCAGGAGTTCGCCCACCGCGAACGTGACAAGTTGACGCTGCAACGGCAGAAAATGGAAAAAGCACTTATCTGGATCGTGGACAAAACTGACTCGATCCCGCTGGTACCGGACGCCCGCTACACGCAGAAACACGTGCCCTTGTTCATTGCCGACAACCAATTCACCACAGGGCTCACCTTTGTTGATTCGCTTGCTACCGGCTATTTCTATACTATACAACCTTCGCGCCAGCCCGATGTGAGCGCTAAGTTTCCGGTCGACAAAAAGAATTTTACCAAGCGCAACCTGCCCGTGTTGAAAGCGCTGGCCACGGCCGATGCAAAAGGGCTTGTGTATTTCACGGCCATTTACTCCGAAGCAAAAGCGGGTGACAAATACCCTGTCACGATCGCCAAAATCTACCGTTCAGATGGCCTGGCCTGGGCGATGAATTACTTGCTCGATGCGATCCCTGCGGAATTGACGTTCCGTGCCGACAGTGGGGAGTTGTCTGTGAAGACCACCAATGCCAACGGGGAAAACTCGGTGGTAGTCATCGACAAAAGCGGAAAAAAAGTTCAGTGAGCCGCGCTTGAGGTCGCGCATCACCCACCATGAAAAAACCCGCGCTTGGCGGGTTTTTTTTATGGTGAGGGCAGCGGTTACCTCTTTTTCTTTTTGGCGCTCGCGGTTCTCTTCACATTCTTTTTAGTCTTTGCTTTTACAACTTTCCGGATCGCTTTTTTAGCGGCCTTACCCGATTTCCGGATCACCTTTTTCACCGCTTTTTTAGCGACCTTCTTCACTGCTTTTTTGCCGGCTTTTGCCGGCTTCTTTTTGGCCGTCTTTTGTACGGCTTTCGCTTTTTTCCTGGGAGCTGCCTTGGCCACTTTCTTGGGGCCTTTGCTCATGGCATTGAGCGCTGACCCCGCCTTGAACCACTCGATCTGATTTTTATTGTAGGTGTGATTTACCTGAATGCTTTCGGTGGTGCCATCGCTATGGTGAATGACCAGGGTGAGCGGTTTTTCGGGTGCGAAGGTGGTAAGCCCCACGATGTCAAATACATCGTCCTCGCGTATCTTATTGTAGTCTTCTTTGTTGGCAAACGTAAGGGCCAGCATGCCTTGTTTCTTCAGGTTGGTTTCGTGGATGCGGGCAAACGACTTTACCAAAATGGCGCGTACGCCCAGATGGCGCGGTTCCATGGCGGCATGTTCGCGCGAAGATCCTTCTCCATAATTCTCATCGCCCACCACAATTGAGCCGATGCCTTGTGCCTTGTAGGCGCGCTGCACCCGGGGCACTTCGTCATATTGACCCGTCAGGCTGTTTTTGACGCTGTTGGTCTTTTCGTTGAAATAGTTGGTTGCACCAATCAACAGGTTGTTGGAGATGTTGTCTAAGTGGCCGCGGTATTTCAGCCATTTGCCGGCCATCGAAATATGGTCAGTGGTACACTTGCCTTTTGCTTTAATGAGCAGCCGCAGGCGCTTTAAGTCGGTGCCTTCCCAGGGCTTGAATGGCTCGAGCAATTGCAAGCGATCCGAATCGGGGCTTACCTTCACCACCACTTTGCTGCCGTCTTTGGCCGGAGCAATGTAGCCGGGATCCTTTACATCAAAGCCTTTGGTAGGCAGTTCATCTCCGGTAGGTGGATCCAGTTTTACCTGTTGACCTTGTTCGTTCACGAGGTAGTCCGTGAGGGGATTAAAGCCAAGATCTCCGGCAATCGCCAGGGCGGTTACCAACTCGGGCGAGCCGACAAAGGCGTAGGTATTAGGGTTGCCATCGTTGCGGCTTTGGAAATTCCGGTTAAACGAGTGGACGATGGTGTTTTTCTCCTTCTTGTCGGAACCCATACGGCTCCACATCCCGATGCACGGGCCACAGGCGTTGGCAAACACCTTGGCTCCAATCTTATCAAACGTATCGATAAAACCATCACGTTCAATGGTATAACGCACCTGTTCTGAACCGGGGGTTATCGTAAATTCCGCCTTCGTTTTGAGTCCTTTGGCGGCTACCTGCTTGGCCAGCGAGGCCGCGCGCGAGATGTCTTCGTAGGACGAGTTGGTGCATGAGCCAATCAACCCCACTTCCACCTTTGTGGGCCAGCCGTTTTTGGCGGCCTCTTCCCTCAGTTTAGAAATGGGCGTTGCCAAATCGGGGGTAAAAGGGCCGTTAAGGTGTGGTTCGAGCTCTGATAAGTTGATTTCGATCAGTTGGTCAAAGTATTGCTCGGGATGGGCATACACCTCGGGGTCTGCTGTCAGGTGTTCTTTGATCTGGTTGGCCATGCGAGCCACGTCAGCCCGGCCTGTAGCGATGAGGTAACGCTCCATCGAGGCATCATAGCCGAACGTGGAGGTGGTGGCCCCGATTTCGGCACCCATGTTACAGATGGTGCCTTTGCCCGTGCAGCTCATGGATGTGGCTCCTTCGCCAAAGTATTCCACGATGGCGCCCGTGCCGCCTTTTACGGTGAGGATGCCCGCTACTTTCAAGATCACATCCTTGGCCGATGTCCAGCCGTTGAGTTTGCCGGTCAGTTTCACGCCTATGAGCTTTGGGAATTTCAGTTCCCACGCCATGCCCGCCATCACGTCTACCGCATCGGCCCCGCCCACGCCAATGGCCACCATGCCCAGACCTCCGGCATTCACCGTGTGTGAGTCGGTACCGATCATCATGCCTCCCGGGAAGGCGTAGTTTTCGAGCACCACCTGGTGGATGATGCCTGCACCGGGCTTCCAGAAGCCGATGCCATATTTGTTGGATACGGAGGCGAGGAAATCAAAAACCTCTTTGCTTTCGGCATTGGCCGCGGTCAGGTCATCTTTGGCACCGGTTTTGGCCACAATGAGGTGGTCGCAATGGACGGTGGAAGGGACGGCTACTTTGGGGCGGCCGGCCGACATAAACTGAAGCAGGGCCATTTGGGCGGTGGCATCTTGCATGGCCACGCGGTCCGGGGCGAAATCGACATAGGATTTGCCGCGGCCAAAGGCCTCCAGTTTTTGGTCGTTGTGAAGGTGGCTGTAAAGTATTTTCTCGGCAAGCGTGAGGGGTTTGCCTACTGCTTTGCGAGCCTTGGCAATGCGGCCGGGCATGGCGGCATACACCTTTTTGATCATGTCTAAATCGAATACCATAAGGCGGTCTGTAGCTTGGTTTTAAGATCGCTAAACTACTAAAAAAGTGAAGGGAAAAACCATCCCGAGTCTCCTTTTTTGAGCTAGCCGGGGGGTCTTGAAAGTTGATACACGCTGCAGTCATCCTCGCCAAATCGCTGGTGCCGCACAAACGCAAAGCCCAGTCTCTCGTAAAAGCGTATAGCGCGCGTGTTTGCGGTAAGCGGGTCGATGATCAGCGTATGAACGGTCGGATCCGAGAAACAACGCTGAATGGCCCATTGCATCATGCGTGTGCCATACCCTTTTCCAAGAAAGTCGGCCTCGCCAATCCAAATGTCGATGGCGCGGTATCCGTTTCCGATCTCGCCCCAATAGTGGGATTCTTCCTGTTGAGGATCAATGATTTGGATAAAACCGATCGGTGTCTGCGCGGCCAGTGCCACCCATTGCTCGCGCCAAGCGACCGTGCGTGTCAGCTCCACGCCCCAGTTCCAGTCATCGTTCGGGTCGCTTTCAATCACATGCGCCTGCTCGTCCCACCGCTCAAGGAGGTCTTGGTGCTCAGGGGAAGCCGGGATGAAGGTCAATTCTTTCAATCTGCCGGTTGCAGGGTTAGCCGATATTGATCGTAGGAAGCAGTCGCCCAAGCCTTTGTGAGGATAATTTCTTCGCCTTGGCGGCTGAGGGCGTATTTCCCGGACAAGATCAAAGACCCATCAAAATCAGCAGTCCAGAAGCATTCGTTCGTGAACGTAGCCGTGGTGCTGTTGGCCTGAACGGTACCCCGGCAAATAGCCGGATAGCGAGGGGTATGGCTGCTGCCCTCGAAGCTGTTTCCAGTGATCGTAAGCGTGACGGCAGCGGGGGCAAACTTGGCGTTGGGGCTTGAGCGAATAAAGGTGCCGGTGTATGTGGCATCGCTGAACGCAACGCCCGCTTCGTCTTCCACGCAAGTCGCTTGCACGAGTGTTAGCAGGAGAAACAGTGCACTTGCTTTTACAGCCATCGTCTTGATATCCATGTGTTTTGATGTATGGACACGGATGATCGCCCAAAAGTTGGGATTACTTGCGATTCACTACACGCTCTACTGCCGCTACGATGTTCTCGGGCCCCAAACCGTACTTCTTCAACAACTGGGTGGGTGTACCGCTTTCGCCAAAGGAGTCGTTCACGGCCACCATTTCCAGCGGAGTGGGGCGGAAGCGCGCCAGTACTTGGGCAACGGCATCGCCCAAGCCTCCATTCATCTGATGTTCTTCGGCCGTCACCACGCAGCGGGTTTTGTTCACCGATTCCAGAATCGCTTCAACATCCAGCGGTTTGATCGTGTGTATGTTGATTACTTCGGCCGAGATTCCTTTTTCGGTCAGGGCCGCTTCGGCTTCAATGGCACTCCACACCAAATGGCCACAGGCAAAAATGGTCACGTCTTTGCCTTCGATCATCCGGTCAGCTTTGCCGATGGTAAAAGGCCTGTCGGCTGCTGTAAAGACGGGCCAACTCGGCCGCCCAAAACGCAGGTAAGCGGGGCCGATGTGATTGCCAAGCGCCAGGGTAGCGGCTTTGGTCTGGTGGTAGTCGCATGGCACAATCACGGTCATGCCGGGCAGCATGCGCATCATGCCGATGTCCTCAAGTATCTGGTGGGTGGCACCGTCTTCACCCAGCGTTAGCCCCGCGTGGGACGCACAAATCTTCACATTTTTACCTGAGTAAGCGATTGACTGGCGGATTTGGTCGTACACACGGCCCGTGGAAAAATTCGCAAACGTGCCGGTGAAGGGGATCTTGCCCCCCATGGTCAAACCTGCCGCCAGGCCCATCATGTTGGCCTCGGCAATGCCCACCTGAAAGAAGCGTTGCGGAAACTCTTTTTTGAAGGCATCCATCTTGAGCGACCCGGTGAGGTCGGCACACAAGGCCACCACATTGGGGTTTTGTTTGCCGAGTTCATGCAGGCCTGCGCCAAAGCCGGAGCGGGTGTCTTTCTTTTCGGTGAAGGTGTATCGGGTCATGAGTAAGAGCAAAAATGTTAATGATCGGTTAAAGCGCGAATGGGAAGTAACTTGCTAAATGTGGTAGCGTATGCATGCAAATGAAGTTTTCAAACCTCTCGCGCTCCGACAAGCGGATTCTGTTTTGGTTTATCGTCACGCTGTTAATGGCGGTCATTCCTTGGTTTGTGATATAGATATCTGCTCTGAGGCGGTTATCAATAATCGCCCAGCGTTTCTTCCAATTGTGCCAAGGCGCGCTTGAGTTCTTCGTCATTGGGGGCCACGCCATGCCATTTGTGCGAGCCCATCATATAGTCTACACCAAAGCCCATTTCGGTGCGCATCAGGTTGAGCACCGGCACATCTTGGCCCGTCAGGCTTTTTGCCTTTGCCAGCGCCTCCACTACCGCTTCCATCTGGTTGCCGTTGCTCTCGATCACCGCCCAGCCAAAGGCCTGCCACTTGGCTTTCAAGTCTTTCAGGTCCAGCACTTCTTTCAGCGAGCCGTCAATCTGTTGGCCGTTGTAGTCGATGGTGGCAATGACATTGTCAATCTTATTGTGTGCGGCATACATCGCGGCTTCCCAAATCTGTCCTTCCTGCTGCTCGCCATCGCCCATCAGCACATATACTAAGTGACCATCGCCATTGAGTTTTTTCGCTTGGGCCGCACCCAGCGCCACGGACAGTCCTTGCCCGAGCGATCCTGATGCCACACGTACTCCCGGCAAGTGCTCATGGGTAGTGGGGTGGCCCTGCAGGCGTGAGTCTATTTTTCGGAAGGTGGCCAATTCTTTTACATCAAAGTAACCCGCGCGAGCGAGGGTGGCGTAAAAAACAGGTGAAATGTGCCCGTTCGAAAGAAAGAACAAATCTTCGTTTTTGCCTTCCATGCTAAAGTCGGTGTTGTGCTTCATCGCGTGGAAGTAGAGCGCAACAAAGAAATCGGTACAGCCCAACGAGCCCCCGGGATGGCCGCTTTGGCAGGCGTGCACCATGCGCACAATGTCTCTTCGGATTTGGGTAGCGAGTTTTCTGAGTTGGTCGATGGAGGCCATAGAAAAAAGAAAGTGCGAAGTAAACAAAAAATGGCCGAATGGGGCCGGTGTGGGTGGCCTTTTTGATATGCGGATGCCACCAAACGCGGCCGCCCACCGCGAAAGCGGTGGGCGGCCGTTACCCGTTTGGGGATCGTACTTATTTTTTCTTCTTCGCTGCCGTCTTAGGGGCTTTTTTCACTGCCTTCTTAGCCAACTTCTTCGCAGGCTTTTTGCGCGCGGCCGAGGCCGTTTTTGCCGGTATCGTTTTTGCCTCAGTCGGCTTGTCCAAGATTTGGGCCGCGTGGTTTTTGGTGTCCACCTTTTCGATCACCTCAGCGATCACCCCGCGTTCATCAATCACGTACGTCACGCGTGCCGTGCCCATGTACTCGCGCCCGTACATGGATTTTTTTACCCACGTGCCATAGGCTTCATGCAACGTGCGGTCGGTATCCGCCAACAGGCGAAAAGGAAGCTTTTCTTTGGCGATAAACTTCTGGTGGCTGCGCTCGTCATCGGTGCTCACGCCCAATACCTCATAGCCCGCCCTGAGTAGGGCTTTGTAATTGTCGCGCAAGCTGCACGCCTCGGCCGTGCAGCCGGGCGTCATGTCTTTGGGATAAAAATACAAGACTACCTTTTTTCCTTTTAGATCTGAAAGACGCACGATGTTGCCATTTTCATCTTTGGCGGCAAACATGGGTGCGGGGGTACCTACTGCCAGTGCCATACGGTTAGGGGATTGTTTGTTGATAGGTTTGGGTGTTGCCGGCCCGGTCGGTTACCCGCAAAACAAATTCGCCTTTGAGCGGCCGTTTGTCTTTGCGTTGCGACTGTATGATGCCGGTCTTATAATCATAGATCATTAACAGCCACTCGCCATTTATGTTCGCCTCGTACTTCGCGATGCCCGAAAGGTTGTCGCGGATGCGGAACCGGGCCGAGGTAGGGGTGCAACGGATACGATAGATGGTGGGCGCCACACTGTCTTCCAAAATAGAAAAGTTGCCCCAGTCGCGCGTGTCAAACGTCACGTATCCGTTTTCGAAAGTTCCGCCCCGGTATTCGTAGGCACCCGAACCGAGATAGACGGCCGCCTTCGGGCCATACGACTTCTCCGTTTTCAGTTTGACTTTTACTTCGCTTTGCAAGGGGCTGAGGGACGTGCCCACGGTGAAGACTTCAGCCGCTTCGGACGTACGCTTTGCCAAGGGTAAATAAAGCGTATCGTACAAGGAATTCGGACGGAACGAAATCTCGGCCCAATCGGAATAAAAGGTGTAGGCGATGCCAGGCGGCACCCGGCCGGCAAAATGGGTGGCCACGGTGGCCTCGCCCGCCCGAACGGAGTCAGGCAGATGCTGGCGCAAGTCGACCAAGAAAACCTGACGCTGCGCGTTGTAGTAGTCAGCATGAAGGATATGCGTTTTCCCTTTGTCGTACACGGTGAGGGTACGCAGAGTGTCACCGGGCGTGGGCTTTACGGAAACGATCAGCGTGTTATCGGTCACATCTGTTTCCATGGCCTGGGTCATGGGCTCCAGCGTGTTTACCTGTTTAGGCGGTGGACTTGGCTTGAGCTGAAACGTCACCCGGCTTTGGTTGCCCGCCATATCGGTCAGCATCGCTTTCACTTGTATCGGGTCGCCCGCCACGGTCACAATGCCCCCTGCCAGCGAAGGGTCGTAATAGGGCAGCGCGTTGCCGTCATCCACATACAACTTGTTGAATCGGGATCCCTTGGTCTTTAGCGTTTTGTAGTCCATCACGGCCAGGATCTGCCGCGTGGTTTGAAAGTTGATCACTTCAATTTTCTGTTCAAACACTTTTTGATCGTTGGCCAACAACTCGATGTGATTGATGCCGCAGCGAAAGTGTGCCCGATCCACCTTGTCGTGGGCCAGTAGCTCGATGGCGATGCGGCCGTGGGCCAAAATGGGCTGACTCAGTAAATACTCATTGCCTTGGCGAGCGAGGTAAAATTCAAAGCGGCCAAAGCGGTCGTTGATGCGTGCGTTGGCATCCAATGTGCGCAGGGCAATTTTTTGGGCGATGGGCGGCAGGTTATCATTGATTTCTTTAAAGCCAAACCGCAGGGGGTTGATGGCCTCGTTTTTTTCGTTGCGGATTTCAAAATGTAAATGCGGGCCGTTGGAGCCCCCCGTATTACCCGACAGGCCGATGGTATCGCCTGCCTTGACCCTAAACCTACCCGGTTCCGGGGTGAGGTCAATGTCAAACGACTGGCGTTCATACTGCTTTTCCAACACGTGTTGGGCAATGGCTCCCTTGAACCGATCCAGATGACCGTACACGGTGGTCTGCCCATCGGGATGCGTAAGGTAGAGTACATGACCATAGCCAAACGCACTGGCAGCCACGCGCGAGACATAACCATCGGCTGCCGCCAGAATGGGAAGGCCCACCATGTTTTGCGTGCGGATGTCAATGCCCGCATGGAAATGGTTAGAGCGCAACTCGCCCATGGTGCCTGCCAATTGATTGGGCTGGCCAGGGTTGAAGGGGAAGCGATAGGTTACCGCCTTCTTTTCTTCACCGAGCGAAGAGTCGCGGGCGGGGTTATCAAATTGACTATGGGCGCGGAACGAAACAACCGTCAGCAGCAGGCTACTTAACTTCAAAATCCAACATCTTCTCATCTTCCAAATAGGCCGTTAGTCGGTTGCCGATGGTCACCGGGCCTACGCCTTTGGGCGTGCCGGTAAAAATCAGGTCTCCGGTTTTGAGTGTAAAAAATCGCGACAGATAGCTTATGATGTAGTCAACGCTAAAAATCATCAAGCTGGTATTGCCTTGTTGTTTTAGTTTTCCATCCACTTCCAATTTGAACTGGATGTTTTGCAGGTCGGGCACCTGGGCCAGCGGAATAAACGTGTCGGAGATGGGCGCTGACCCGTTGAATCCTTTGGCGATGTCCCACGGGAGGCCCTTCTCTTTGGCTTTCTGTTGTAGGTCGCGGGCTGTAAAATCAATCCCCAGCCCGATGGAGTCGATGTACTTCCGGGCAAACTTTTCCTCGATGTTTTTGCCTTCTTTGCCGATCTTCACCACCACTTCTACTTCGTGGTGCACATCGTTCGAAAACGAAGGCAGGTAGAAGGGGGCATTGTTTCGCAGTAGCGCGGTATCGGGTTTGGTAAAGACGACCGGATCGTCCGGCTTTTCGTTGTTCAATTCGTGAATGTGGTCTACGTAGTTGCGTCCGATGGCGAAGATGCGCATGATGAAGGGTTTCCTTTTGACAAAACTATCAACAATATTCCGTTGTCCTTTGTATTTTTGACGAAAATTTCTCCCCATGACTCGTACCGCTTCGTTGTTAAGTTTGTTGGCGATTACGCTCTATGCTTGTGCCACTGTGGCTGTGTCGGGCCGCAAACAATTAAATCTGGTATCCAATACGGAGTTGATCCCGATGGCACAGCAGCAATATGCCGAAGTGATCGCGAAGGGACCTATTTCAACCAACCGCGAACAGACTGAGATGATCAAGCGCGTGGGTAGTCGTATCCAAAAGGCGGTGGAGAAATACATGTCGGATAATGGTAAGGCCGCTGAATTGCAGGGATTTGCCTGGGAATTCAACCTGATCCAGGACGATCAAACCGTGAACGCCTGGTGTATGCCCGGTGGCAAGGTGGCGTTCTACACGGGTATCCTTCCCATTTGCAAAGACGAAACGGGCGTAGCCATCGTCATGGGCCATGAAGTGGCGCATGCCGTGGCCAACCACGGGCGCGAGCGCATGAGCCAGCAAATGGCCGCTCAGTTTGGCATGAACACCTTTGCCGTACTGATGGGGCAAAACCCCACGGGCGGTGAGCAACTGTTGATGCAGGCCATCGGTGCCGGCACCAATTTGGGTATGTTGAAGTTTAGCCGGTCGCACGAATCCGAGGCCGATTACCTGGGCATCATCTTTATGGCGATGGCGGGCTATGACCCACGGCAGGCCCCTACGTTTTGGGAACGGATGGCTGCACTGAGCGGGGGCCAGCAACCGCCCGAGTTTTTGTCTACTCACCCTTCGCATGACACGCGCATCAAAGACTTGCAAGGATGGATCCCCCAAGCGATGACGTACTATAAGCCTTGACTAGCGCTAAATTATACGACCACGTTTGAACATTTTTGGCCTCGCGGCCTTATGGTAGCGCGCGCACGTGTACGCCTCCTGTTTTCATGACCGAAGCATATAACTTTCTATCTTCCTGGCAATTGTTTCCCGAGCGGGGAACGTATGAGTTTGGCGCCCGGCCCAAATCGGGCATCTATCGCATCGAATTGGGCGAGGCCAAGCGGCAGTTAAACATCAGCATGAACTGGGTGACGCTGGAAGACCAGGCGTTCTCTTCCAAGTATTCGGTGCTGGCCACGCACGAGTTGGTGGACACACCGGATAGCGACTTTTCCGACCGGGTGCGGTGCTCCATTGTCGACTCCGTGAAAATGGTGGTTTCGTTTTATCGACAGGAAGGGCTGGTATTGGAAGTCATCCACGATATTACGCCCAAGGGCTATTTGCAACTGACCCAAAAACGGAAAAATGACGAAGGTACCTGGCTGACCAACGTGGAGGTGTATCACAAGCAGATGAGCGTATTGCCCTATTCGGCTTCTGTGTCGGGTGCTGTCATCCGCCCCAGCGAAGAGGGTATGATACGCCACAGTGCGCTCACCGCCATGGAAGAGCAGACCAATATGCAGCTTGGCCAAATACGCCAGCAGATTGAGTTGCTCGCACTGCAAGCCAAAGAGATACAACAGCGAAAGGAGTTGTCGATGATCATTTATGACGCCAAGCTTAGTTTCGCGCCTGTCATTGGCAAGATTTACTATTTGTACGAACGGGAAGAGGGCACACATCTCGTGTCGATGGTAGCGCCCGCGGAGTGGGGTAAAAAAATCCCATTCAAAAAGTTTGTGGCGGCCGTGCAGTTGCTGGCCGACCATACTTGGAAAGAAGTGCAATAAAAAAGCCACCCTGGGAGGTGGCTTTTTTATTAAACCATATCAAACGTCTCTTAGAAAGCAAAACCAAGCGTAAGGCCCGCGCGCAAGCCAAAGCCATCAAACAAATCGACATTGGCTTCCTGCGATCCGGACTTTGCTTTGAAGTTGCCTGAGATGAACTGCGGGCCGAGGAACACATCCAGTGTCACTTTTTCTTTGAATACCCACTGGCGGCCAATCACCAATCCGCCACCGAAGCCTGAGTAGGTACCTTCCGCATCATTGCCATCGGCAAAATCCTCCTCCACATTCAAGCTGGTGTAGCGCACAAACGGGCCGATGTACGTACCCTCAATGGCCTCTGTTTCCGAAAGATAATAGCGATACTCGGGCGTAATGCCAAAGCCGCGGAAGGTGACATCACTGGCCGAGGCGCCTGTGTAATACAAGCCCAGTTGCAAACCTGAGTTGGCGTTGAGTTTGCGTTCATACGACAAATTAAGGGTGCGTACAATGGGACTCAGTACATTGATTTTCAATGCGTTTTCCTGCGCATTTACCTGCAGGGCACCGGCCAAAAGAATCGCGGCCAGGGCGACAAAGATTTGTTTTTTCATGGTTCGTAAAAAGGGGTTAGTTCGGTTGTGTTGCAGGCAAGATACGTTGCCGCAGCTCGGATGTGCAAATCGCAGGCCAACGTTATTTTTTCAATTGACTAAGCCGCAGTTCGGTCAGCTTTCGTTTGGTATCCAGTGTGAAATCGCCATTCATCATCCAGTCATAATAGGAGGGCTCGTCCTTGAGTACCTGCAGCACTGGCTTGAGGCGGTGCTTGCCAAAGTTAAAGATCACTTGGCCTTTGTCATCGCGTACCATGCGCCCGGCCAGGTCTACCATTTCCGAAGATGTGAGCTGATGGATGGCCTCCATGTCGTTTTTAACTGTGCCGATTACCTTCCCCAAGCCATCTGTCACGGGTTGGTTTTCATACCGGGCCACCTGGGCCATCAACACTTCATAGGTGGCTTGCGTGTCGGCCGCGGCCGAGTGGGCATCGGTTAATGTTTTGTCGCAGTAGAACTGATAGGCAGCCGCCAGATTGCGTTTCTCCATCAAGTGATAAATTTTTTGCGCATCAATGATGCGCCTGCGACTGTAGTCAAATTCCAACCCCACCCGCAGAAACTCTTCCACCAGCACGGGCACATCAAACTTCAATATGTTGAAGCCGGCCAGGTCACTGCCCTCAAACAAGCGGTGGTATTCTTTGGCTACTTCTTTAAACGTAGGTTTCTCCACCACGTCTTTGTCCCAAATGCCGTGGATGGCCGATGAAGATGGCGGGATGGGGATGGTGGGGTTGAGCACGTCTTCTTTGCGGATGACCTCTCCGTTGGGCATTACTTTGATGACGGCAATTTCAACGATGCGGTCGTGCGAGATGGCGGTGCCGGTGGTCTCAAGATCAAAAAAGCAAAGCGGGACTTTTAAATTGAGTTTCAAGGGAACGGGTGGTTAAAGGGAGATGCGTGCTACTCAGGCCGCGGGGTGGCCGGCTTCGAGCGTGGCGATGGACTTGTAGAACTGATCTTGTGTGATCCCGATTTTCTTGAGTGCCTCCAATGCCCCGCTGATGTATTGCAAATTTTGTTTTCCGGTGAGGCCCAGCGGAATGCGCTCTTTATGATTGCCGATCAAATAGTCGCGGCCCCCTTCGGTGGCGCTGGCATGGGTTTTAAAGGGCACATAGGTAACATCGGGTCGCTCTTTGTTGCACAGTACCGTGGCCACCTTGTCCATTTCACCGTACACCAAAATGCCGCCCTTGGGTGTGGCATCGGCAAATAAATCGAATTGCCGCATGTAGTCATCTTCGCTCAGGTTTTTGGCCGATGACTGCCAGTCGATCATGCTGATGACGCCAATGTGGTGCTTGTATTTGATAAACGAAGGGGTGTGGTACAGCGAAGAGGAAGGGTTGTCACCGGCTTCCACCACAATGAGCGGGGCATCGCTTAACTTTACTTGCGCCTGCTGGTCGGGGGCCGTGTGGATCATGAAGTCAAATTCCCGCTGCTGATCTTTCAGTACGTGCACGATGATAGAGGCAATCACATTTCGTCCTTTGCTGCCTACTACCACCAGCCGCTGTTTGTCTTGCGAAAAATCATAGATAAACTCGGGCACGGTATAAACCTTTAGTCCGAGTTGCTGGGCCTTTACCACTTCTGGGTTGTCTTTGCTGGCGCGAATGCCCACGATGACGGCCGTCAGGTCGCGGGTGATTTTTTCTGCATTCCAGTTGTTTTCGTCCGAACCGGACACCCGGTGGCCCAACGAGGTCAGGGCTTCGGCCAACTTGCCGGTAAGGTTCTCATTTACAGATATTACGTGGTACCTTTTTGAAGTGGCCATGTGAACTAAAACTCGGCTAAAATTAAGTGAAATAGTTCAATAACTAAGCGCGCTCAAATTAAATTGAGGCACATCCGCATGCGCCCCGCTTTTTTATGCACAAATTCGTGTGGACAAGTTGTGCGCAGTTATCTACAGTTGTGAATCAGTTGTGGGTAGAAGTATGCAACCAACACCTACGTTTGTTGCCCTAAAAAGAAAACTCGTACAACAACCACGAATGTATGGAGCAAGGATCAATGCCTGTGAGGTTAAGTGCCCTGGCCAACCGGGGCACCGGTAAGTCGACCCGGCTTGCGAGAGATATCTCCGAGAGCCTCGGTAAACTTCCGCCTCAGGCACTTGATCTGGAAGAGGCTGTGTTGGGCGCACTGATGCTGGAGAAAAATGCGCTCACGGCTGTGATCGAGTTTTTGCGGCCCGAGCACTTCTATAGCGAAGCCCACCGCGAAATCTTTCAGGCCATTACCGATCTGTTTAAAGCCTCCGAGCCGGTGGACATGCGCACGGTGGTGGCGCAACTGCGCAAAAACGGAAAATTGGAATTGGTGGGGGGCGCGTACTACGTGGCGGAACTCACGTCCAAAGTCAGCTCTGCGGCCAATATTGAATACCACGCCCGCATCATCATTGAGATGGCGATCAAACGCGATCTCATCCAGATTGCCTCGCAAGTACACAGCGATGCGTATGAGGATACCACCGATGTGTTTGAATTGCTCGACAAAACCGAGCAGTCCATCTTTAAGATATCCGATACCAACCTGCGGAAGAACTACGACAAGATGCAATCGTTGATGTACCAGGCCATCAAGGAACTGCAAGAGAAAAAAAATCACAAAGACGGTTTGACGGGCATCCCCAGCGGCTTCTCGCGATTGGACCGCGTGACATCGGGGTGGCAGAAATCGGATTTGGTAATCATTGCCGCGAGGCCCGGGATGGGTAAGTGCCTCGGCAAAGGCACGCGCGTGCTCATGTTTGACGGTATGTTGAAAAACGTGGAAGATGTGAAACCCGGTGAACTGTTGATGGGCGATGACTCCACACCCCGTAAAGTACTTTCCTTGGCGCGTGGCCGCGAAATGATGTATTGGGTACACCAAAATCACGGTATTTCTTATCGGGTGAACGAATCGCACATTTTGTCGCTCAAGCGCAGCCGAAACGAAGGAAACCATCAACACGGTGACGTGCTGAACATCGAAGTGCGGGACTATCTGAAGCAGTCCGAAAAATTCAAATCAAACTACAAAGGGTATAAAGTGGCGGTGGAGTTTGACGAGACGGACGTACCGTTGGACCCGTACTTTTTAGGTCTGTGGCTGGGCGATGGCCATTCCTACAGTTCCCGACTGACCAATACCGATCGCGAAGTCATTGACTATCTTCAACAGTATGCCGATGATTTGGGCCAGGAGTTGGTCACCTATGAGCAAGAAGGAAAAACCAACAACTACGGGATTACCAAAGGGTGGCGTGGGGGACAAAAAAATTACTCCGTGCAGGGTGAACTGCGTACGCTGGGGGTGCTGGAAAACAAACACATTCCAGAGTCGTTCCTGGTCAACTCCACAGCCAACCGGTTGCGTCTGTTGGCAGGCCTTCTGGATGCGGACGGTCACTACAATGCTGAGTTTCATGTCTTTGAGATCACGCAGAAAAACGAAACGTTGGCTCGTCAAATCAAGTTTTTATGCGATACCCTTGGCTTTAAGACGTCTATCGTCAACAAAAAAGCCACGCTGGCCGAACGCCATTTTGAAAGCGAGGTTTGGCGTGTACGCATCAGCGGTAACTTGGAGATAATCCCCGTGCAGGTAGAGCGCAAAAAGCCTCGGTTGCGCGCGTCCGCTATCGATTGGCGGCATACGGGCATCACCGTGGAAGCCGACCGTGTCGATGACTATTATGGGTTCGAGATCGATGGAAACCGTCTTTTCCTGCTGGAAGACATGACCGTAACGCACAACACGGCTTTTATTGTCTCCGCCCTGCGCAATGCGGCCGTGGATTTCAACCACCCCGTGGCCATCTTTTCGTTGGAGATGGCTTCGCTGCAATTGGTGAACCGACTCATCTCCGCGGAAGCGGAACTCGAATCCGAAAAAATCAAAAAAGGAAACCTGGCCGAGTTTGAATGGCAGCAATTGGTGCACAAAACCAGCCGCCTGTCCAGCGCCCCCATCTTTATTGACGATACTCCTGCACTCTCTATTTTGGAACTGCGCGCCAAATGCCGCAGGCTCAAAGCCGAGCACAACATCCAACTCATCGTCATCGACTACCTGCAGTTGATGAAGGGCGATATTGGCGGTAACCGCGAACAGGAAATCGCGTCCATTTCGCGGGCGCTCAAGGGCGTGGCCAAAGAGCTGAATGTGCCCGTCATTGCTCTGTCGCAGTTGAGCCGCGGGGTGGAAACGCGCGGGGGCGACAAACGTCCGCAATTGTCGGATCTGCGCGAGTCGGGTTCCATTGAACAAGACGCGGACATTGTGATGTTCCTCTACCGGCCGGAGTATTACAAAATCGATGTGGACGAAGAGGGCCAACCCACGCAGGGCATGGCCGAGGTGATCATCGCCAAACACCGAAACGGCTCGCTGGAAAACGTCAAGCTGAAATTTATCGGCAAGTACACCAAGTTTGCCGACTATGATGCGCCCGAAGGCTTGCGTCCGCTGTCCAGCATCACCCGCGAAAGCCGCATGAATCAGTCGCCTCCGCCCCGGGCGGATGAAGATGCACCGTTCTAAACACGTTTCTCGATGACTGAAAAGTCCATCGGTTTCTGATTGTCCGCGGAAATCAACATCTTGCCTCATGCTGCGTTGGTGCGTTTTGATCATCGGTTGCGGACTTACGTTGTCGGCTGCCGCCCAGTTGGAAAGAGAGGCCAATCCCTACCTTGACTCGATGGAGTACGTGTTGGAAGAAGACGACACGCGCTTGCTGCGCTACCTCGCCAAAGCCCGTCAGTTTGATTCGCTGCAGACGGTCGGCCATGATCAAATGCTGGCCGCCACCCTCGCCATCACGGACTCGCTGGTCAGTTTGGCCGAAGACGAGCGGGCGGGCTTCCGACTGACAGAGCAAGCGTTGCAAGAAGCCAACAAGAGCCAGGTGCGTTTTTTTATCGTGGCATTGGTGGCGCTGGCCGTCATGCTCGGGGTGCTGGTCTATTATTTCCGGAAACAACGAGCAGAAATGCTGGTGGCCCTGCAGGCTGCGGAACGTGAACTGGCGGAGGCCAAAGCCCGGCAAGAACGCTTCTTTTCGGTGGTGGTGCGCGATCTGAAAACACCGGTGGCCTCGCTGGTGCAGTTTGCCAAAACGCTGTCGCAAAAACGGGCAAACGTGACCGCCACCGAATATCACTCGCTGTTGCAACAACTCGGTGCCGAAAGTGCGTCCGTAGCGCAGGCCCTCGAAAATCTGGCGGAGTGGTCGGTCATGCAAACGGGCGTTTTCACCCTGCGCAAAGAACGGTTCAATGTGTTGCCCGCCCTCCGCGAAACGGTGGAGCTGATGCATTATGAGCTGGCGCAAAAAAACATCCAGGTAGAGATGCTGGTGCCCGAGGTGCTGATGGTGTTTGCCGACCGGGCGTTGACCACACTTGCGCTGCGAAACCTGTTGAGTAACGCCATCCGCTTTTCCAGCCCCGGCACGGCCGTGGTCTTTTTTGGCGGCCGCAAGGATGGCATCGTGACCATCGGCCTGCGCGACTTTGGCAAGGGCATGAGTGCCGCGCAACAGGCGCACGCCTTTGCGCTGAAGCCTGCCAAAGACGATGCGGGGCAGGGTACGGGCCTGCTGTTTGTATCCGAATTGGCGAAAGCAAGCCAGGGGAAAATTGCCGTGGAGAGTGAGGAAGGCAAAGGCAGCACGTTTTATCTCACCTTGCCCGAAGTGTAGCAAGCGGCTGTACGTGTGCTCACGTCCGGATCCACCACGCCCACGCCATCAGCAGCGGATGGACCACTACCAGCCGTACCCAGCCCACCCAAAGAGGCACGCACAATCCTCCGCTCACGCAGCCCCCGATTTGGATAAAGTGAATATGGGCGGGTACAAAGGCCACCAACATGGCCAGGATGCCATAACATGCCCACAAGCGCGTGCGCGGGGAAATCAACAGCAACCCCAGGATGACTTCGGCCAGTCCGCTGACCGCATTCAGCACGGCCTTGTACGGCAGATAGTCGGGAATGAGCGCCTCATAAAACCCCGGATGCCAGAAGTGGTTGACGCCCGCCAGCACATAAAAGAAAACGGCCATCGCCCGCGCTACCTTTTTCATGGGCGACAAAGATAATCTTTCAAGCCTCCGTTTGGTTGGCAGGGATGCGCTTAGTAATTTTCAACAAACGAAAAAACGTATGAAAGCGTTGGTGCTCTCCGGCCCCGGCCACATCGAACTAAAAGACCTTCCCAAACCGGTGCTGGCCCCGGGCAAAGCGCTGGTGAAAATGAAGGCTGCCGCCCTCAACAGGCGCGATGATTGGATACGCGAAGGCAAGTACCCCAACATCCGCTTTGGCGTGATCATGGGCTCGGATGGCGCGGGCGTGGTGGAAGAAGTATTTGACGAAGAGCACAAGCCGTGGGTAGGGCAGGAGGTGGTCATCAATCCCAACATCGACTGGGGTGTTGATGCCGAAGTGCAATCGCCCAGGTACACGATCCTGGGCATGCCGGTGAATGGCACGTTTGCCGAATATGCACTGGTGAGCGTGGACCGCCTGCAGCACAAACCGTTTCACTTAGATTTTCTGCAAGCCTCGGCCATGCCGCTGGGCGGACTTACCGCCTTCCGCGCGCTGTTCAGGCGGGGGCGACTGGCCGCGGGACAGAACGTCTTGATATCAGGCTTTGGCGGAGGCGTGGCCCAGTTTGCGTTTTTGTTTGCCAAGGCCGCGGGCGCCAACGTGTACGTAACCTCGGGCAGCGATGAGAAGATCGCCCGCGCCCTGAAGATGGGCGCCAAGGGTGCGTACAACTATAAAAAGGAAGCCAACTACAGCGAGCTGTGGAAGACCAAAGGCGGTTTTGATCTGGTGATCGACAGTGCCGGGGGCGACCAGATCAACAGTTTTATCAAAGTGCTGAAGCCCAATGGCAAGATTGTATTTTATGGGGCCACCAACGGCCTGCCTACCAAGTTGGATTTGTACCGCATGTTTTGGAATCAGCTTTCGTTGCTCGGCTCCACCATGGGCAACGACCATGAGTTTAATGAGATGCTTGCCTTTGTGAGCACACACCAGATCCGGCCCATCGTGGACTCGATACGGCCGTTTTCAAAGATCGCGGAATCCTTTGCCGACATTACCCGCCCGAATAAGGTAGGTAAGATTGTGTTTCAGATTTGAGCGTTTTTTGGGGCTTCGGTTATTTTCGGGTTATGTGCAGTAGAACATAGCCGTGTGTTGGCAGCAACCCTTCCACTGGGAGTGAAGAACAACCAATAATGTTAAGTCGAGAGAAATATATCAGTTTTAATTCTCCGCAGAGTCTCCCGCCTCGGGGGATTAATGGGGAGAGAATTAGCCGCAGAGTCCCGAAACGGAGACTCTGCGGAGAAAAAAGAAATTCACCATCATACCGATTTTCAGTTCTTTCGACATTTACGCAAAGGAGAAAGCACGACTACGCGAAAAAGGACTCCCGCTTGACGACTTTGATTTACTTATTGGCGCGACAGCTATCTCAAATAATTTGACGCTTGTAACAAGAAACGTTTCTGACTTTGAAAGACTCAACCGAATTGAAATAGAAAACTGGGTAATGAGGTAGCGGGTACACGCTACCACAAGAATTTATCCCGACACCTCCGCAGGCGCTGTGTTAATGTCCAACGCCAAAAAGGAACCCACCGTGCCTTTGTGCCTTCGTGGCCTCCTCAAAAAAATTCCCCTTATTCCGGTGACATTTACTCCGCCACCGGCACATAGGTATAAAAGCAACCAATGACATGACCAACACACAGGAACAAGCCCCGCGGGTAACGTCCCCTCCGCTGGAGGCACTGTATGAGTCGGGCTTCCCTATGGTGGCCCGCTGGGTGGCCCGCCAGGGCGGCTCCTTTTCCGATGCACAAGACATCTTTCAGGACGCTCTCGTCATCTACTGCGAGCAGCGGACAAAAGGGCTGGCCCTGCGTACATCGGCCGAGGCCTACCTGATGGGCATCGCCAAGCATTTGTGGCTGCGCCAAACACGGCAAGCGCGGAACACCATCTCGCTGACAGATGCAGAGTATTCATTGGAAATACCGGACGACTATTTTCCTTCGGTGCAGACCTCCGCGCTCATGACATTTCTGGCCACGGTGGGCGAGCGCTGTCTTAAGTTGCTGAGCGCCTTCTACCTGGAGGAAACCCGGATAAGTCGCATCACCACCGTCTTTGGCTTCCGGAGCCAACACTCGGCTTCGGTGCAAAAGTATAAGTGCCTTGAAAAATTACGCGAAACGGTACGACAAAACCCCCATCTGTATGAGCGCCTCGTTGACTGACATCCACACCATCGAACAGTTTCTGGCCGGCCGTTTGCGTCCGGACGAGCGGCTGGTGTTTGAGGCAAGGATGCTTACCCAGCCCGCGCTGCAGCGCAACGTCATCCTGCAACAAAAAATACAAGCGGCCGCGGTGGCGTTTGGCCGCCATCAACTAAAGCAGCAGCTAAAGGCCGTTCACCAAAACTTGTTTTCGCATCCGCGAAAGCGGCTGTGGCAGCAACGCATTCTTCAATACTTTAATCAGTAGACCATGACACACGCAAATTTGATTCCGATGGTCGTGGACGGCCGCGGGGAGCGGGCCTATGACATTTTCAGTTTGCTGCTGAAGGAGCGCATCGTGGTGCTGGGCACGGCCATCAACGATGCCGTGGCCAATGTGATTGTGGCGCAGTTGCTGTACCTGAACAGCCTGGACCAAAAACAGCCAATCAGTCTCTACATCAACAGCCCCGGGGGCGAGGTGTATGCGGGCCTGGCCATTTATGACACCATGCAGATGATCCAGGCACCCGTATCCACCGTGGCCATCGGGGTGACGGCCAGCATGGGCACCGCGTTGCTCAGCTTTGGCGCCAAAGGCAAACGCTATGCGTTGCCCCACGCCACCATTCACATGCACCCGACCGGTGGCGGAGCCCGCGGCTACACCGAAGATGTGCGCATTGCCGTGCGCGAGCAGGAACGCCTGCAAGCACAACTGTTTCACCTGATCGGGAAGCACACCGGCCATACCTGGCAAGAGATCGAGGCGCAGTTCATCCGCGACAAGTACATGACCGCCCCGGAAGCGAAGGGATATGGTTTGATAGACGAGATTTTGGGGGACGTGGGCGATGTGCTGACGGTACGTTCCGGCAGTGTGAGTGTAGAAAACTGGGGTTAGCAGTCATTCTATTACTGTTTCTTTGCGGAAAGTTGAACCTTCCGGAGTAACGCGGTAAATCGCGGATCTTTGTTGATATGGACAAAGGGACTGGTTTTCAATGCTTCGATGTCCGCTTCGTAGCCCGAGGCGAAAGCCTTTTTGAGCCAGGCCAGAGCCTCGGTACTGTTTTGACGAGCATCGTAAATGCGGGCTTTGAGAAAAAAAGACGTTGCCGGGCTCACATTTTCCTTTTTAGCCTGAGATAGGGCGTTTGCAACGAACAGTTCTGCCAGCGCGTAGTCGTGCGCCTCCACCGCGATTTCCGCGAAGTACTCGTTTTCGGCAACGTCCGGCTTATATCCACTCGAAAGCATTTCTCGCGCTACCTGTAAGCCTTCGATCTGTCGGCCCAGCGCGATTAACGAGTACGACTTCGTTAGTTGATAGTTGGACAGCGAAGCAGCATCGGCCGAGGTGAGCGCCTGATTAAGTGAAAGCAACGAACTGTCGTACTGTTCGAGGCGATACTGAGCATCGCCTAATTGACCCCAGTAGTAGCTCTGGTCGACCGGATTTAATTGTAAGGCTTGGCGCGCTGTCCGTTTCGCAGAATCATAGAATGCATAAGAAATCTGTTCTCCGGCCAGAATCTCCGCGTTTGCTTTTGAAAACATAATATCAGGATCGCGGGGCAACAAGGCCACTGCCTGGCGAAATAAACTCAGTGAATTTAGAATTTGCTCTTTGGACGAGGGGCCGAACCCGTCCGCTTCCGCGCAGTCTATATAAATCTGAGCGCGATCTTCCAGCAGCACGGCCAACTGGGCACTGTCAAGGGGAGAATTCCTTTTTTCTTTGTCAATCAATCGGTCATAAACCTTTTCTGCCTCCTCGTAGTATCTTTGGGACTCCTCCACGAAGCCCCAGTCAGCCAGGTCCTTGGCTGTTGATTCGAGCTGGTAGGCCGCATCATACGAATCTATGCCCATCAACCGGTCAAAATACTCGAAAGCTTTGGCGCGGGTGGATTTCCGCCCCATCAGGTACTCCTTACCGATCTGTGAATAGTAGAAGACGCGGCTGGCTGAATCATCCACGCTCAGCGCTTTTTGGTAGAAGTAGATTGCTTTGTCCTGATCTTGATACAAGTTGCCCAAATTGTTATAAATGTGCGCAAAATCGGGGTCAAGTGCGGATGCTTTTTCATAGTACTCGATGGCCAGCTTCTTTTTGCCCAGCGAGAGATAAACCGTTCCCAGATTATTAACGGGGTAAGACCACTTAGGCGCCAGCGCAGAAGCCTTTTGATAGTAGAACTCGGCAGAGTCGTATGATTTGGCAGAATAATGAACGTTGCCCATGCTATTATACAGGTAGGCAGCATCCGGTTCATAAGCAGCCGCCAGGCGTAGTTTCTGGAGGGCGTTAGTGGTTATTTCGGATGAAAATTCATCTCCGTGGCAAATGCATGTCAGAAATCCAATATCCAAAAAAAGTTCTTTGGCTTTCATTGACCGATAGCGGATGTCATTCTCTCTTATCAAGGATACAGCCGTCTTCATTTCGCTGGCAGCCTGACTTATTTCTTTGGATTGCAGGCGTTTATCGTTGATCATGTATCGATTGATGACGATCTGCGTATTTTTTTCAATGGCGGCTACCAGAGCTCTTCGCAGGTCAGAGGACAATTCTTGGTTGCCCTCACGCTCGATCAGTCGCAAGTAGTACAATGCGTTTTGACCTCCGGGTGTAATGAGATTTTGCCGTTGCAACGCCTGGCGGAAAAGACGATAATTTTTTTGTGTCTGTTCTGATAGCGTATCGGTTGACGTGTTGCCGCGTTTGGCCACGACCGTAGCGTGATCGTGAGATTGCAGCGCGCGCTTCGTGCGTACCAGTGCTAACTCGGAAGGATTCACCTGACTTAACCGTATCTTCAAACTTCCCGACACCATCGGATTTTGTTTTTCGCTGGTCGCGCGAGGAACCTCGGTACTAAGAAACATATTCAGTTCCGACAATGACACAAATCCGTCATCGTTTTGATCGGCCAGCCCTTTTAACCCGTCAATCAGAAAGTAGGTGAACACTCCGTACCCATTACCCCAGTTTGTACCTTCCAGTGATTTCTCTCCAGGTTGCGATGAGAGTACTTTGACTATGTTGCTCCAGGTTTCGCGCAGGCTGGCCGTGGTCTGTGCCTGGCCATCATCTCCGCCCGCCAATTTGCCTGCCCGGCAGGCATCCACCAGAAGAAGCACGCTTGCTTTATTTTGGGTTGACAGTGTTTCGAGGTAGTCTTGAAGGTAGCCCACTTGCAGCGTCCCCCCCGCATGATATCCTGCCCGGGGTGAATCATGAGCTAACAGAAATCCTCGCTGGCGCAATGTCTTGGTTTCCACATCGCCATGCCCCGCGAAAAAGAAAATCACCTTGTCGAGGGGTTGAACTTTCTCCAGCAGCCATTCCAATCCCGCATATATTTCACTGGCGGTGGCCTCTTCGTCAAGCAGCAGTCTGATTGTCTCGGGTTTAACCTGCCCTCCCGTAGGCGAAGTAAGGTATTCATAAAAGTTTTGCGCATCACTGTGGGCATAGCGGAGTTCCGCATCGCGGGGTAATTCTCTGTATTTTGATATCCCAACCACTAAGGCCCAGGTTCTGGAGGTGGAAAGGACGGACGTGCTGCCGGGTTGGATAAATGCATCACCCGTCACCTCCAGTTTTGATTGAGCGTCAGCTATGAGAGCACCAAGGAGAAATGTAATCAGATATTTCATAGCTGTATTGTTATCAACGGTTAGGTACAAATTTCAAAAACCTCGTTCCTTCGGATTCTGTCACTGCGGTTACTTATCCATTATGGTAAACTCCGTTCTTCGGTTGTACCTGCGGCTTGCCTTGGTGGTATTGGGAACAAGGGGTTTGGTTTTGCCGTAGCCGATGGCCTCCACCCGGCCGGCTTCGATGCCCTTGCCCAGCAGATACGTGCGCACGCGTTGGGCCCTGCGCTCGCTGAGCTGTTGGTTATACGTGTCGTTGCCAACGTCATCCGTATGGCCGGCAATAATCACGCGCAGGTGGTTGGCCTCTGCCAGCAGCGAAGCCAGCCGGTCCACTTCGGTGTATGAGTTGGGAATATCGCTGTCAAAGTTGAAATAGATGTTCAGCAGTTGCGGAATGTCGCGCTGGATGCGTTCCAGCAGGAGGGTATCCACGCGAACCGAGGTGTCCATGCCATCAAACGTAAAAGTTTTGCGTGCCGAGGGGAGATAGCCTTCGCTGCGGGCCACCAACGAAAATGCAGGTGCCGACTCAATGCGGAATTTGCCCGGCCCGGTTTTGTTGACGCGCGTCATTGGTCCGGCTTCGCTGTCCAGAATCACCTCTGCGTCCAGGGGGTGTTTGGATGCTGCATCGGCCACGGTCAGGTCTACCACAAAATACACCACTGCGGGCGCGATCACCTGGCGGAGGGTATCCGGTGGCGGCACGGCCAATGAGTCCTGGTTCTTTTTCTCTTCATAGATTTTAACCCGCTCTTCGTAGGTGACGGGTTTCCAAAAACGCATGTCGGCCCGATAGATGTCCTGCTCTCCATGGTTTTGGAACTTGACGGAGGAAAAGTAGGCATATCGCTCATCGCCCGTCAGGGCAAAGTAGATGTCGTTTTCGGTGGAGTTGATCGGATATCCCAGGTTGACCGGCTCGCTCCACGAGTCTGAGATCGAATCGTACGTAGACCGAAAGATGTCCAGGTCGCCCATGCCAATGTGGCCGTTCGAACTAAAGTATAAGTGCTTGCCGTTGGCCGAGATGAACGCGCCATCTTCATCGTAAGGGGTGTTGATCACCGGGCCAAGGTTTTTGATGTTGCCCCATTTTCCCTGCTTGGTGCGTGTGGCCATGTAGATGTCGGTGCCGCCAATCCCGGGCGGGCGGTTGCTGGTGAAAAAAAGTTTTTGGTTGTCGGCTGTTACGGAGGCCGAGTTTTCGGTGTAAGAGGTGTTGATCTCTTTCAGCGATTCCGGTTCCGTCCATGAGCCATCCGGCTTTCGGTAACTCACAAAAATATCGCCCCCGTATTCATCGTGGTAGATGAACATCTCTTTGCCATCGGGCGACAGATTCACGCTGGCATTGTGGTAGCGGTCGTTGAGCGGTGGGCCGATATTTTTGGCTTCCTGCCATTCCCCGTTTTGCCGCAACGCAATATAAATGTCTTCATAGTATTCCAGATCTGCCGCCAGCTTGGGGTTCAGGTTTCCATCTTGTCTGCGCGAAGTGAATACCAGCATGGATTCATCGGCTGTAATGGTCGGGGCATAGTCGGGGTATTCGCTGTTTACTTTATTGCTGATGTGCACGATATCGACATTGGCAGGCGAAGCCATAAAGATTTTGGCCTGGTCGCATTCCAGCAGCTTGCGCTTTACCTCCTGGCGCCTCACCGTTTGTAACGAGTCGTTGGTCGACTCCGTGAGCCTCAGATAGTCGTAATACTTTGCTTTGGCGCTGTCCAGCAACTCCGAATATTGATAGGCCTGCCCGAGGTAATACAAAATGTCTTTGTCTACGGCCGGGTCAAGTTGCTGAGCGCGTTTGAAGTAGGGCAGCGACTGCTCTTTGCGGATGGTGAGCATGATGGACTTGCCGGTCATGAAATGAGCCCGGGCATTGCGTGGGTTCATTTGGGTGGCCAGCGTGAATAACTCAGTGGCCTGCTTGCGGTGGGTGAAGTCAAAGATCTCCATGCCCATGCGATAATACTCTTCGGCCAAGGCCACCGAGTCTTGCTGCGCGCAGGCGGAAGTTGCCAACCCCGCGGAGACCACCCCACAAAGAAGGAGTGCTTTTTGAAATCGTGTGTTAACCCATGCCATAGACCTTCCAAAGTATAAATCTTTCGCGAATTGTTGAAATTTACGTTGCTTCCTCCCACAGATTTTCCAACTCGGCCAGGGTTTTGAGGTTGCGTTGCGCGCGTGCTACCTCGATGCCGGTGGCGATAACACCCAGCGCTTCGGTTGTTTGGCCTTGATTCAGCAGCAGCATCGCGTAGTGATAATAGTTGGGCAAGTAGTCGCCAAAGCGCGCGGCCACCTGCTGATGAAGCGTGAGCGCCTCGCGCGGTTCGGTGGGTGCCAATTCAAGGGCTAAGGCATAGAAAGCAAACGGATCATTGGGCTCCTCGGTGGTCAGTTGGCGAAGGTACGCCAGGCGGGTTTCGTTCATGGGCTAAAATCGGTCGGCTGGTTCGGTTTTTTGATTTTATCGCCTATCTTGAGGCCAAATTTAATTCTGCGGTCGCAGACCGCAACCAACCGTAAGCTGGATTTGTGCTATGAAGATTCTTGTGTGTATTTCGCATGTGCCTGACACCACTTCGAAAATTGCGTTCACCGACAACAATACGCGTCTGGATACCAATGGGATACAGTTCATTATTGGTCCGTATGACGACTATGCGCTGGCCCGGGCCGTAGAACTAAAAGAGAGTACAGGGGCTACCATCACGGTGCTCAATGTGGGCACGGCCGAAGCCGAGCCCACGCTGCGCAAAGCGCTGGCCATCGGTGCCGATGATGCCATCCGTGTCAACGCCGAGCCGACTGACTCCCTTTTTGTGGCTGCGCAGATTGCCGAGCATGGCAAGGGATACGACTTGATTTTGATGGGCCGTGAGTCGATCGACTTTAACGGAGGGGTGGTTCACAGCCTGGTGGGCGAGTTGCTCGGGCTGCCTTCGTTTTCGCCCGTGATGAAGTTGGAGCTGGCTGGAAACACAGTGAAGATGGCCCGCGAAATTGAAGGGGGCAAAGAGTACCTCGAAGCTTCGCTGCCGCTGGTGGCCGGCTGCCAGGAGCCCATTGCCGAATGGAAGATTCCTAATATGCGCGGCATCATGTCGGCCCGTACCAAGCCGCTGAAGGTAGTCGAGCCCAAAAACATCGATCTGCCTATCGTAAACAAGAAGTTTGAATTGCCGCCCGCAAAAGGAGCGGTGAAGATGATTGCTGCTGAAAATGTGGCTGAGTTGGTGACGCGATTGAAGAACGAAGCAAAAGTATTGTAACAACAAACAGAAAAGTGGATATGAAAATAGTGGTGTTTGTGGAGCGGGCGGATGGAGGAGTGAAGAAATCATCGCTCGAGGCGGTGGCCTACGCCAAGGCCATGGGAGGAGAGGTGACGGCATTGGCCATGGGCACCATTGAGTCGGGGGCCTTGGCTGATCTCGGTAAGTATGGTGCGGCTAAGGTCCTTCATGTGGCCGACAGCCGATTGGATCAGGGCATCGCTAAGGCCTATGCCAGCGTGATCACGAAGATCATGGGCGATGAAGGTGCCGACTTGTTAGTGCTCGCCGGTTCGTCTTTGGGTACTCCTGTGGCTGCACAAGTGGCGGTTCGCATGGGAGCCAGTTTGGCCACCAACGTGGTGGAGTTGCCAGATCAGTCGCAGGGATTTGTGGTGAAGCGCAGCATCTATACGGGCAAGGCGTTCTCTTTTGTAGAGATGAAGAATGTCAAAAAGGTAATCGTTATCAAAAAGAATGCAGCCGAGATCAAGGAAATCGGCAGTCCGGCTGCCGTCACTCCCGTCACCGTGTCGCTCGCTGACAGCGACTTTAATGCGACCATTACCCAAACGGAGAAAGCTACGGGCGAGGTATTGTTGCCCGAAGCCAACATTGTGGTGTCAGGCGGGCGTGGCCTCAAAGGACCCGAGCATTGGGGCATGTTAGAAGAGTTAGCACACACGCTTCACGCGGCCACGGGCTGCAGCAAGCCTGTATCCGATATGAACTGGAGGCCGCACCATGAGCATGTGGGCCAAACGGGCGTAAAAGTAGCGCCACAATTGTACATTGCTGTGGGCATTTCAGGGGCTATTCAGCACCTCGCGGGCGTGAATTCATCGAAGTGTATTGTGGTCATCAACAAAGACCCGGAGGCACCTTTTTTCAAAGCAGCCGACTATGGGATCGTGGGCGATGCCTTTGAGGTGGTGCCAAAATTGACCGAGGCGATCAAAGCAGCCCGGTAATGTGTAGTTTTGTTTTTTTATTTTTGGTAGGTGAAGAAAATCAAGCTTGAAATACTGGGGCTTTCGTCCAGTCAGTCGCAGTCCGGTTCCTTTGCGCTGGTCTTGGGCGAGGCGGATGGCAACCGAAGACTGCCCATCATCATAGGGATGTTTGAGGCGCAGGCTATCGCCATCGAAATCGAGAAAATTATCCCAAACCGGCCTATGACGCACGATCTGTTCAAGGCGTTTGCTAACACCTTTCACTTTCATGTGGAAGAGATCGTCATCTCCGATTTGAAGGAAGGAGTGTTTTTCGCCAAGATCGTTTGCACCGATGGATTAAAGAAAACGGAGATCGATGCGCGCCCGTCCGATGCGATTGCCGTAGGCCTGCGTTTCGATGCACCTATTTTTACGTACGAGAGCATCCTGGCGGAAGCTGGCATTGTGCTGACGGATGAGGAAGAAGACGAAGAAAAAGAGAAGGCCGAGCCAAAGACCGAGAAGGCCCGCGTAAAAAAAGATCCCTCGCGCAAAGGTGATGATTTCAAGAACTATACACTGGACAAACTCAACGACTTATTGAAAGAGGCCATCGAGAAGGAGGACTATGAGCGGGCGGCCAAAATCCGGGATGAGATGGGCAAACGCAACTAAGCCACCAAACCAATTCCAATGGACATATTTCGCGGGCTGATGGGCTTGCTCGTACTAACGAGCGTAGCGTTTTTGATTTCCAACAACCGCAAAGGTATCCGCTGGCAGACGGTAGGCATTGGTATTGCCCTGCAGATCCTGTTTGGGCTCGCCATTTTCAAAGTGGGATTGGTAAACGAAAGCTTTGCGTGGGTCAGTGGCAAGTTTGTGGCATTTCTTGACTTTGCGCGGCAAGGCGCCATTTTTTTGTTTGGAGGTTTGTCCAAAAACAGTTTTGAAGACCCTGCCGCAGGCCATAGCCTGGGGTTTTTGTTTGCGTTTCAGGCGCTGCCTACCGTCATCTTTTTTTCGGCCGTCACCACGGGTTTGTACTACCTGGGCATCCTCCAAAAGATCGTCTATGGCTTTGCCTGGGTGATGACGCGCACCATGCGGCTGTCTGGTTCGGAGAGCCTATCCGCAGCAGCGAATATTTTTATGGGACAAACGGAAGCGCCCTTGCTGGTGAAGCCATTTATCGCGCGCATGACCAACTCGGAGTTGTTTTGCCTGATGACGGGTGGCATGGCCACTATCGCGGGTAGCGTATTGGCCGTGTACGTAGGCATGCTGGGCGGTGGCGATGCCACCACCAAGGCCACCTTTGCTACGTATCTGTTGTGTGCGTCTATCATGAACGCACCGGCCGCCATCGTCATGTCGAAGATCATTTTTCCTGAGTCAGAGCCGGAGAAAATCGACCAATCGTTAAAAGTCAATCGTGAAACGATTGGCACCAACCTGGTGGACGCATTGGCCAGCGGGGCCGCGGACGGGCTAAAACTGGCACTCAACATTGGCGGCATGCTGCTGGCCTTCATCGCTATTATTTTGGCGCTGAATTGGGGGCTGCAGGGCTTGGGCGACCTGGTAGGCGTCAACGATTGGATCCGAAACTCGACCGGAGGCGCATACGCGGGCTTAAGTTTAGAGTACGTGCTTGGGCAGGTGTTTCGCCTGTTTGCGTTTGCCATGGGTGTGGACTGGAGCGAGTCGTTACAGGTTGGCAGCTTGCTGGGTAAGAAAATGGTGCTAAACGAGTTTTTAGCCTACTCGGATCTGACAGCTTTCAAGGCTGGTGGCTTCCTGAGTGAGAAGGCGGTGCTCATATCGACCTATGCGCTGTGTGGTTTTGCCAACTTCAGTTCGATCGCGATCCAGATAGGGGGTATTGGCGGTATGGCTCCCGGCCGCCAGGGCGATCTGTCGAAGCTAGGTTTGCGGGCCATGTTGGCTGCCTCGCTGGCCACGATGATGACGGCTACGATTGCTGGTGCTATTTTCTGATATGGCGCGCAAACTTCTTCATGGACTATTGGCCCTCACGTTTGTAGCGTTTGCGTTTGTACAAGTGAACGACCCCGACCCCCTTCGTTGGATAATCATCTACGGCCTGACGGCTGTAGCGTGTGTGATGGCGATGTTTCAGTACTATCCCAAGATATTCTTGGGAGTTTTGCTCATCTTGTTTGTAGTTTATCTGGTTGTTCTTTTTCCAGGTATGGCGGCCTGGTATCGTTCCCCCGACCGGGCGTTGCTTTTTGACGATGTAGCCAAAATGCAATATCCCTACATTGAGGAAGCCCGGGAGTTTTTGGGGTTGTTGATCTGTGGGGTTACCGTAGCGCTTTATCTTATTTTTAGCGTTTTGCGAACGCGGTAGCGGGCGGTCTTGGAACGTGCCGGCTTGGCTTTTTCTTTCGTTTTTTTTGCTTGTGCGCCACTTGCAGTAACACGCCTAATATTTACCTTTAAACGGATGAAAAAGTGCTTTTTTATACTGATGTTGGCGGGCGCGTTTTCATGTCAAAAACGCCAAGAAAAACTACCTGTGCCCATGCCCCCCTCCTCCAAAAAAATGATCATCTATCAACTGATGACGCGCCTCTTTGGAAATACCCAAACGGCCAACAAGCCGTATGGCACGCTGGAAGAAAATGGCGTGGGCAAATTCAATGATATCAACGAACGCGCACTGGCAGGTATCAAAGAATTGGGGGCCACACACGTGTGGTACACCGGGGTGTTAGAACATGCCTCGCTGACGGATTACACAGCCCACGGCATACCGTTAGACGATGCCAACGTGGTGAAGGGCCGCGCAGGCTCGCCCTATGCCATCAAAGACTATTACGATGTCAATCCCGATTTGGCAGTAGATGTAAAAAACCGGATGACGGAGTTCGAACAATTGATTGCCCGCACACATCAGCAGAAGTTGAAAGTAATCATCGACTTTGTGCCCAACCACGTGGCGCGTGCCTATCGCTCGGATGCCAAACCGGCCAACATGAAAGACCTGGGCGAAGGCGATGATACCTCCGTGGCTTTCAAGCCATCCAACAACTTCTACTACTTGCCCGGCCAGTCGTTTGAGCCGCCCAAAGAATACACTCCGCTAGGCAACAATCCCCATCCCACCAAAGACAGGCAATACATCGAAATGCCGGCCAAGGCAACGGGCAATGACCAATTTACAGCCACCCCAGGCATCAACGAGTGGTTTGAAACGGTGAAACTCAACTATGGCGTGGACATTCAAAACGGACGCAAGACGTATTTCGATCCCATACCCAACACGTGGGAGAAGATGCGCGACATCCTCGTGTTTTGGGCCCGCAAAAAAGTGGATGGCTTTCGGTGCGACATGGCCGAGATGGTACCCCACGAATTTTGGGGATGGGTCATCCCTCAGGTGAAAGCGGTTAACCCGGACATCATCTTTATCGCAGAAATCTACAACCCCGGACAATACCGAAATTATATTGACAACGGGCGGTTCGACTACCTGTACGATAAGGTTCAACTCTACGACACGCTTCGCCTGCTGATCAACGGCCAATCGGCCACCCAGCATATCGCGGGCATCCAGCAGGGCTTAAGCGGCATTAACCATCGCATGCTTCACTTCCTCGAGAACCATGACGAGCAGCGCATCGCGTCACCTTTTTTTGCCGGTGACCCGTGGAAGGCAGTGCCGGCCATGGTCATCAGCGCCTGCATCGATCAGGCCCCCGTGATGATCTACTTTGGGCAGGAGGTGGGTGAGCCCGGAGCAGGAGCCGAGGGATTTTCGGGTGAAGACGGACGCACCACGATCTTCGACTATTGGGGTGTGCCCCAACATCAAAAGTGGGTGAATGGAGGCGCGTTTGATGGGGGGCAATTGAGTGAAAATCAAAAGGCACTTCGTCAGTTTTATGTCGATGTGTTCACGTTTGCCCGCAACAATCCGGCAATTCACTCCGGGGAGTACAGCGATATCACTTCCTTCAATCAGGCACAAGGAAACATCAACCACCTCATGCACGCATTTGTCCGTTACTTTGATGACGAACGCATACTCATAGTATCAAGCTTTAATGGGTCCGCACTGCCCGCTACGATTGCGCTTCCCCCGGAACTTGCCCAACAGATGGGACTACAAGCCGGGGTCAAATACGTAGGGCGCGACCTGCTTCGCAGCGGTGTTGATATCGGCCTGGATGAAAACTATTCCTTTTCCCTTGAGCTTCCCTCGTACGCATCTTTCATCTTTAAAATCAAATGAGAACACGTTCCCTTCTTTGGATCGGCCTGTTGTGGGCTTTTCCCTTTGCTTGTCAGCAATCCAAGCCGGTGGCCCAGTGGCCTCACGGGGTCAACTACGAAGTATTTGTGCGTTCCTTTGCCGATAGTAATGGCGATGGCATCGGTGATTTCAACGGCCTGACGGCCCGGTTGGATCATTTGAAAGAGCTGGGCGTAGGGGGCGTGTGGCTCATGCCCATTATGAAGTCGCCAACGTACCACAAATACGATGTGACTGACTACAAGAGCATTGACCCTGAGTACGGTACCGTGGAAGACTTTAAGAACTTTGTAAAAGAGGCCCATAAGCGAAACATTAAAGTGTTGGTGGATTTAATCCTCAACCATACAGGATACGATCACCCGTGGTTTCAAAGCGCCATCGGTGACCAAAACAGCCCTTATCGCGACTATTATGTATGGGCCAAGAAAGATTCCATCCGCGAACAGATCGCCAAGAAAGCCATCTCGCTGGATTCCGACAACATCACCCAATGGCATCCGGTAAAGGGCGACACGCTTGCCGAACACTACTACGGATTTTTCTGGGGTGGCATGCCCGACCTTAATTTCGACAATCCCAACGTAAAGGAGGAGTTTGTGGACATCGGATCGTTCTGGCTCAAAGACATGAATGTGGACGGCTTTCGACTCGATGCCGCCAAGCATATTTTTCCCACCGATCGCGCGGCTGACAACCATGCGTTTTGGGTGTGGTTTCGTAGCGAAATGACCAAAATCAAACCCGATGTGTACCTGGTGGGCGAGGTGTGGTCGCGTGCCGAGGAAGTAGCGCCCTACCTCAAAGGCCTGCCGGCCCTGTTCAATTTTGATATGGGCTATGCCATTACCGATGTCGTTCGTAAAGGGGTAGATTCGGTAGGGCTGATCGCAACCTATAAGCGCATCAACGATTTTTATCGGCAAAATACAGCCGAGTACATTGATGCTACCTTTCTCAAAAATCACGATCAGAACCGAATACTCAGTGAGTTGAACGGTGACCTGAACAAGATGCGTGTGGCCACCGGTCTGTTGATGTCGTTGCCCGGCACACCGTACGTATACTATGGCGAAGAGATCGGCATGTTGGGTGTAAAACCCGATGAGTACATTCGCGAGCCTTTTGTGTGGGCGGCAGGCGCTGCGGATGCCATGCAAACCACATGGGAAGCGCCCCGCTACAGTACAGATCAGACCGTGGTGCCGCTGGCGCAACAAAAAAAGGATCCGGCTTCGCTCTTTCATTTTTACAAGAACTGGATCCAGTATCGTAACCAAAGCAAGGCATTGACCTATGGCATGCTGGAAGAGAGTCCCATAGGCGTGCGAGAACTGGTGTCGTTGATTCGTTACCACGAAGATGAAAAGCGATTGATCCTCCACAACTTGTCGGATGTGGAAGTAACCGTTGCCGTCACCGCGGCCCTGAAGGATTTTTCCACGATCGATTTTACGACCCACCCGGCCGCTTCAGTGTCAGCCACCGAAATTCGCGTGCCCGCTTATAGTTCCCTCGTTATCAAGTAGCGTCATGACAAAAGCCAGAGTAATCATTGAATCCGTTCAGCCCGAAGTAGATGGGGGCCGCTATCCGGTAAAGCGAACCGCTGGCGAGCGGGTGGATGTGGGGGCGCATATTTTTGGCGATGGACACGACCACATACGGGCCCGCATACGCTACAAACATGAAAAAGCCAACGAATGGCAGTGGGCGGAAATGCATCCCACCGTGAACGATGAATGGGCGGCTTCTTTCCACGTGGAAAAGGTAGGCACTTACGCATTCTACATACAGGCGTGGATCGACCACTTCGAAACCTGGTACGATGGATTCAAAAAGAAAGCGGCCGCGAAAGTGGACGTCTCGGTGGAACTGATGGAAGGAGCCTTGTTCCTGCACCAGCTTAGTAGCGAACGCGACAACCTCGCCTCCGCAGCTGCCAGGCTGGAGGACAAGGCCAGACAAGGCGAGGCTATTCAGTGGGTATTGAGCGAAGAGTTTGCCGATCTGGTACACAGCCATCCGCTCATTGAAAATGAGTCGGTTTCTTCTCAGATCAATGTTCACGTGGAACATGCCCGCGCGCTGTTTAGCACGTGGTATGAGTTCTTTCCGCGCTCCGCCTCGTTGGAGCCGGGCAAGCATGGAACGTTCAAGGACTGTATCCGGTTGTTGCCGCGCGTGGCAGCCATGGGTTTTGATGTACTCTATTTTCCGCCCATCCACCCGATTGGAAAACTCAATCGAAAGGGGAAAAACAACAACGTGCGTTCGCAGCCTGGGGAGCCCGGGTCGCCCTGGGCCATTGGTAGTGATGAAGGCGGCCACAAGTCCATTCACCCTGCACTGGGAACACTGGACGACTACCGCGACTTGATCCGTGAGGCGCGCAAGCTCGGTATCGATATCGCACTCGACCTGGCATTTCAATGCGCCCCCGATCATCCCTATGTAAAGGAACACCCCGAGTGGTTCAAGCAACGGCCTGATGGGTCAATACAATATGCGGAAAACCCGCCCAAAAAGTATCAGGATATCTACCCATTCAACTTTGAAACCGACCACTGGAAAGCATTGTGGGAAGAATTAAAATCGGTGATCGTCTTTTGGGTAGAGCAGGGGGTAACGATTTTCCGGGTGGATAATCCGCACACCAAGCCCATACCGTTTTGGCAGTGGGCCATTGGTGAAGTAAACAAAAAGTATCCCGAGGTCATCTTTTTGTCGGAGGCCTTTACGCGACCCAAAGTCATGGCCTCGTTGGCGAAGGTGGGCTTTCAGCAAGGGTACACGTACTTCACCTGGCGTGTCACCAAACAAGAAATCATCCAGTACATGAATGATTTGGTCAATGGTCCTTCGCGCAACTATTTCCGTCCCAACTTCTGGCCGAACACTCCGGACATCTTGCCGTATCACCTACAGCATCAGGGGGAAAATATCTTCATCATCCGCTTTGCGTTGGCGGCCACATTGTCGGCCAGCTATGGTATGTACGGACCAGCGTACGAGATGTATGACAATGTGCCCATCGAAGGAAGGGAAGAATACTTCAATTCGGAAAAGTTTGAGATCAAACACCATGATTGGAAGCGCACCAACCGGATGACAGACATCATTTCAATGGTGAATCAGCATCGGAAGGAACACAAAGCCTTGCAGTCGACCTGGAACATGCAGTTCCTGACCATCGAGAATAATCAATTGCTGGCCTACATCAAGGCAACGGACGACCTGTCCAGCATTATCCTGGCGGTCGTCACGTTGGATCCGCATGCCAACCAGTCGGGCTACGTACAAGTGCCGCGGCAATTGCTTCGCCTCGGGCAGCACATTAATTTGAAATTACATGATTTGATGACGGATGAGCGCTACACATGGACGCAAGAGTGGAACTATGTAGAGTTAAACCCGCACAAAATGCCGTTTCATTTATTTAAAGTCGAAATTCACGAGTCGAACATGTAGCCCATGGCCACCCCAATAAAAACAAACGACCCGCTTTGGTTTAAAGACGCGATCATTTATGAACTGAGTGTGCGTGCCTTTTATGACAGCAATGGCGATGGCATTGGCGACTTTCCCGGCCTGGTGCAAAAGCTGGATTACTTGGATGATCTGGGAGTAAATGCCATTTGGCTGCTGCCGTTCTATCCTTCGCCCCTTAAAGACGATGGCTATGATGTGACCGACCATTACGATATCCATCCGGAATACGGCACCCTTAGCGACTTTAAACTTTTGCTGAAGGAAGCCCACCGGAGAGGCATCCGCGTGATCACCGAATTGATTCTCAACCACACCTCCGACCAACATCCGTGGTTTCAGAAGTCGCGCAAGGCGCGCGCAGGCTCGCGGTATAAAGACTACTACGTGTGGAGCGACAAGCCCGACAAGTACAAAGAGGCCCGCGTGATGTTCAGCAGCGAAGAGAGCAGCAACTGGAGCTGGGACAACGAGGCGAAGGCCTACTTCTGGCATCGATTTTACCGCCATCAACCCGAGCTGAACTATGACAACCCCGAAGTGCAGTTGGAGATGATCAAAATTGCAGACTTCTGGCTGAAGATGGGAGTGGATGGATTTCGTCTGCCCAACGTACCCTTTTTGTTCGAAGAAGAAGGCACCAATTGCGAAAACCTTCCACAAACTCACGCCTTCCTCAAAAAGCTGCGTTCGCACATCGACAAAGAGTATAAAGATCGGATACTGATGGCCGAGGCCAACATGTGGCCGGAAGATGCCGCCTCGTATTTTGGAAATGGCGAGGAATGTCACATGAATTTCAACTACCCGCTGATGCCACGCCTTTTTTTGGGCTTGCGTACCGAGGATAGTTATCCGATCATCGACATCATCGAACAAACACCTCAAACACCGCTTAACAGTCAGTGGGCCCTGTTTTTGCGTAACCATGACGAAATAGGGCTGGAAATGGTCACCGAGGAAGAGAAGGACTACCTCTTCAAGGCCTATGCCAACGACCCCAACACCAAACACAATCTCGGTATCCGTAGGAGACTGGCCCCGCTACTCAACAACGACCGCAGAAAAATTGAGTTGCTGTACACCATTCTGTTCTCGCTGCCCGGGACGCCTGTGCTCTACTATGGAGATGAAATCGGTATGGGCGACAACGTGTACCTGGGCGACCGGTTTGGTGTGCGCACACCCATGCAGTGGAACATGAACTTAAATGCGGGCTTCTCTTCGGCCAATCCGCAAAAACTATATTTGCCCATCATCACCGATCCGGTGTATCGCTACGAGTCTGTCAACGTGGCTTCGCAGGAGGAAAACCCCTCCTCACTGATGTGGTGGATCAAGAATGTGTTGGCCATGCGCAAACGGCTGAATGTGTTTGGCAGGGGTGACCTTAAGTTTATCGACAGTTCTAATGCCAAAGTTTTGGCGTTTGCCCGCACATATGAGCAGCAGCGCCTCATCGTAGTAGCCAACCTTTCACAGTTCTCGCAGGCTACCACACTTGATCTGTCTGACTTCAAAGATTGCGACATCACAGAGGCATTTAGCCAAAATCGTTTCCGCAGTGTAGAAAGCGGTGAGTATCCCATCACCATTGGGCCGTACGGATATTTCTGGTTCCAGGCAGATGATTCAGAAAAAAAGGAAGCGGGCACGGGAGGCAGTGAATTGCAATTGTTCAAGACGGACATTTCGTGGGAACGCGTCTTTGGAAACTACAACGAAGTACGTGTGTTCGAACGCAAGATATTACAGCCCTTTATGAAAAAATGCCGATGGTTTGGCGGTAAAGCCAAAATCATCAGCAAAATGGGTGTTAACAAAGTGATTCCGTTGAAAGTGGAAGGCGAAATGCATTTCCTCACCATTATTGAAGTGCATTACGTGCAGCGGTTACCCGACTTATACTTCTTACCCATGTGCTTTGTGCCGTCCGACAGCATATTCGACAAGGTAGAGTATACCTCTCAAAGTGTGGTGTGCCGGGCCGAAATTCAAGGTAAGTCCGGCTTTATCCTCGACAGCAGTTACGACAAGGGCTTCCGCGATTTTTTGTTTCAGGCCATGGACCGAAAAATACGCATCAAGGAAGATGAGGGCACGCTGGAGTTTCATTCCAGCGTGTTCGCCAAACTCAATGCCAGCGAGGTGGACTCGAAGATTTTGAAAGCCGACCAAAGCAACACGGCCATCATTTACAACGATCAATACTTTTTCAAATTCTATCGCAAGCTGGAAGAAGAGATCAACCCCGATCTGGAGATTGTTCGATTTTTGTCGGAAAACACCAGCTTCAAAAATTCGCCCAAATATGCCGGCAGCATGGAGTTGCATACCAACGAAGGCAAGACCATTGTATTTGGACTGTTGCAGGAAAAGGTGGAGAATCAAGGCGATGCGTGGAACGTTACCATCGACTCGGTGGGGCGCTTTTACGAGCGCGTAATGACCAAGGCAAAAAAAGAAAAGTTGCCGAAGCTTATCAATAAGGCCGCCATCAAATTTGAGGAAGCACCCGAAATCATCCAGGAATTTATCGGACGGGGCTTTTACGAACGCGTGGTCCGCCTCGGCCAGCGAACGGCCGAAATGCATCTCGCGTTGGCCAGCGACTCGTCCAATCCGGCCTTTGCGCCTGAGTACTTCACGGCCAACTACCAGCGTTCACTCTATTCCTCGCTACGCAAACTTCTGAAAGACCGGTTCAAGTTATTAGAACAGCAGAAGCCTAAACTACACCGCGATACGCAGGCCTTGGCCGATAAAGTACTGGCCCTGGAAGAGCAGGTACTGGAATGCTTTGGCGAAATCTATCAAACCCGAATCAATGCCATTAAAACCCGCATCCATGGCGACTACCACTTGGGGCAGGTCTTGTTTACGGGCAAAGACTTTGTGATCATTGATTTCGAAGGCGAACCCGGATTCAGTTTTAGCGAGCGCAGGCTTAAGAAAAGTCCCATCAAAGATGTGGCGGGTATGATACGATCTTTTCACTATGCCGCCTTTGGCAAAATCCTGTTAAACGAAAACTATCGCGAAAAAGACCTGGAGTTTTTGGAGCAGTGGGCCGAACAGTGGCAGCATTATGTGAGCCGGTTTTACCTGGGCGCCTACTTGGAACGGAAGGGCACAGGAATGACGCTATCAGACGAAGATGAGGTGCTGATACGCGTGTACCTGATCGAGAAAGCTGTGTACGAACTTGGCTACGAACTCAACGGTCGCCCCGATTGGGTCATCATCCCGCTGCGCGGCATTTATTATCACATGCAGCGCTACCTGCTGGCGAAGGAAGAACGCGAGAAGAAAAAGAAGTAACCCCTTTAAATCATGGGAAAGAAGAAATCATCCTCTAAAGAAACCGAACAGCCTACCACGCTGCTTACCGACTTTGACATTCATTTGTTTCGCTCGGGGCGGCACTTCAAGTTGTATGAGAAGTTGGGCGCGCACGTTACCGAATTCAACGGAAAAAAAGGAACGTACTTTGCCGTGTGGGCGCCCAACGCCCGAGCGGTATCTGTCATCGGCAACTTCAATGGCTGGAACTCCGAGTCGCACAAACTCAATCCCCGCTGGGATGAGTCCGGCATTTGGGAGGCGTTCTTTACCGACATTCAGCGCGGAGAGATCTACAAGTATCATATCCACAGCAATACCGGGGCCGTTCTCGAAAAAGCAGATCCCTTTGCCACGTTTGCCGAAACCCCTCCGAAAACTGCCTCCATTGTCTGGAATACCGACTATGCCTGGAAAGACAGTGTGTGGATGAATGAACGCAAGAAGCAGGCGGGTAAAGCCAAGCCATATTCCGTGTATGAAGTCCACTTTGGCAGCTGGCGCAGAAAAGTGGAAGACGGCAACCGCTCACTTAGTTATGGCGAAATGGCGGAAGAATTGGTGCGCTACGTGAAGGAGGCCGGCTTTACACACATAGAGTTTTTGCCGGTGATGGAGCATCCGTTTTTCGGATCGTGGGGTTATCAGTTGACAGGCTACTACGCACCCTCCAGCCGCTATGGCTCGCCCGAGGACTTTATGTACCTGGTGGATCGACTGCATCAGGAAGATATTGGTGTGATCCTCGACTGGGTGCCTTCGCACTTCCCGGGCGATGCCCACGGATTGTTTCAGTTTGACGGCACCCATTTGTATGAACATGCCGACCCGCGCAAAGGCTTTCATCCGGATTGGAGCAGCTATATCTTCAACTACGGCCGCAACGAGGTACGGTCGTTTTTGATCAGCAATGCTCTATACTGGCTCGATCGGTTTCATATTGACGGCCTTCGCGTGGATGCCGTGGCCTCTATGCTCTACCTTGACTATTCGCGCAAAGAAGGGGAGTGGATACCCAATCAATACGGTGGTAATGAAAATCTGGAGGCTATCCAGTTTCTCAAAGAGTTTAACGAAACCGTGTATGGCACCTTCCCGGACGTGATCACCATTGCCGAAGAGTCCACCGCATGGCCCGGGGTTTCGAAGCCCACCTACCTCGGTGGCCTGGGTTTTGGACAAAAGTGGATGATGGGCTGGATGCATGACACCCTCAGCTATTTCAAGAAAGATCCGGTTTATCGGAAGTATCACCAAAACGAGATAACGTTCAGCATCGTTTACGCCTTCACCGAAAACTTTATGCTCCCCTTGTCGCATGACGAGGTGGTGCACGGCAAAGGATCCATCTTGGGTCGCATGCCGGGCGATGAATGGCGTAAGTTTGCCAATATACGATTGCTTTATGGCTACATGTTCACTCACCCCGGCACCAAGTTGCTGTTCATGGGTGGCGAATTTGGCCAGTCGGCCGAATGGAATCACGACCGGAGCTTGGATTGGCATTTACTGGATCATGCACCACACCGGGGCGTGTTTGAGTGGATCAAGACCTTAAATGCGCTGTACAAATCAGAGCCCTCGCTGTATACCTATCCCTTTGATGGGCGTGGCTTTGAATGGATCGATTATGCTGACCGTGAGAACAGCGTTATCATTTATCAGCGTAGAGCCGATGCAAAAGAAGATACGCTCGTAATCGTTTGCAATTTCACCCCGGAGCCACGTCATCACTACCGAGTGGGTGTCCCGTTCAGGGGTACGTGGAAAGAAATACTCAACTCTGACAATCAGGCGTTTGGAGGCAGTGGCGTACATAATCCGGGGGTGTTGCACACCTCGCCCGTCAAGTATCATTCGAAGGATTATTCCTTCACGATGACCCTGGCCCCGTTGTCGGTAAGTATTCTGAAACTGCACGAAGAAGTGGCTGAGTTTGAAATACAATAGTGTATTTTTAGGGGTTGTGACGATGCCGCCCAGGCGCCACGGCTGCATGGGTTGGCAAAAATCACAGCCATCAGATACCTAGACGATGCCTCGGAAAAAGTTTGTTTGCATTCACGGTCACTTTTATCAGCCGCCCCGCGAAAACGCCTGGCTGGAAGTGATCGAAGTACAAGACTCTGCCCATCCTTATCACGACTGGAATGAACGCATTTCGGCGGAGTGCTATGCCCCCAACGCAGCCTCGCGCATCCTGGACGAAAACCGCGTCATCAACAAGATTACCAACAACTACGCGCGCATCAGTTTCAACTTTGGGCCCACGCTGCTGTCATGGATGCAGGAAAATGACAAAGAGACCTACCAACACATCTTAGAAGCCGATAAAGAAAGTAAAAAATATTTTGGCGGGCACGGCTCTGCCATGGCGCAGGTCTACAACCACATCATTATGCCGCTGGCCAATCACCGCGACAAGGTGACACAAGTGGTGTGGGGCATCCGTGACTTTGAGTCGCGCTTCAAGCGCAAGCCCGAAGGGATGTGGCTGGCCGAAACAGCCGTGGATGTAGAATCGATGGAGATTTTAGTAGATCACGGCATCAAGTTTACGGTGCTGGCCCCGCGTCAGGCGAAAAGCATTCGCGCAGCAGGAGCAGAGGCGTGGCAAGCTGTGAACGACCGGACGGTAGACACGCGCAGGCCGTATTGGTGCCCATTGCCTTCGGGCCGTAAGATTGCCGTGTTCTTTTATGATGGCGACATCTCGCAAGGCGTGGCCTTCAATGGCCTGCTGAACGATGGCAGACGGTTTGCCGAAAGTCTTACCGCCCCGTTGGACCACCACTCCGAAGAACCCCAACTGGCGCACATCGCCACCGATGGCGAAACCTACGGTCACCATCATCGCCATGGCGACATGGCGCTGGCCTTTTGCCTGGAACAAATTGAAAAAGACCCGCAGGTGGGGCTTACCAACTATGCTCAGTTTTTGGCGTTGTTTCCTCCCACCTACGAGGCGCAGATCGTGGAAAACAGCTCATGGAGTTGCGTTCATGGCGTGGAGCGCTGGCGCAGCAACTGCGGATGCAACAGCGGCAAACCTGGATGGCACCAGTTGTGGCGACAACCGCTGCGCGAAGCCTTAGACTGGCTACGTGATGAAGTAGCAACCATTTTTGAACAGGAAGGCGGCAAAGTGCTGCACGATCCGTGGCAGGCGCGCAACGAATACATCGCGGTGATCCTCAAACGAGGAGATGCGACTGTTAAAAGGTTTTTGAAAGATCACGCAAACACCGATGTGAACGTGACGCGCGTGCTGCGCTTGATGGAGATGCAACGCAATGCGCTGTTGATGTACACCAGTTGCGGATGGTTTTTTGATGAGATATCCGGCATTGAGACTACCCAGGTGATGCAGTACGCCTGCCGCGTGATACAACTGGCCAATCAACTCGCAGGGGTCAGCCTGGATGAGGAGTTTTTGCGCAGGCTGGCATTGGCCCCCAGCAATGTGCCCTCGTGCGAAAACGGGGCCGTGGTGTACAACAAGTACGTGCTTCCCTCCAAAACTAACTTGCAGCGCGTGGGCATGCACTATGCCGTCTCGTCTATCTTTGAAGAAGAGCCCGAATCTCTGCCGCTCTTCAACTACGCGGCCGCCAACGAGTTTTTTCTGAAAAAAGAAGCTGGCGAACAAAAACTGGTGTTGGGTATTACCAAGGTGCGTTCGCTGGTGACGCGCTCCGAAAAGAAGTTTGCCTTTGCCGTGGTTTGTATTGGCGTGCACAACATCATTGGCAACATCTCGCTGGACATGAACCCCGACCAGTTTGCCAGTATGCAGTTTCGCCTCACCCATGCTTTTGACAACGGACGCCTCGGAGACGTCATCGGTATCATGCAAACGTACTTCGGGCCGGACAAGTATACCATCTGGCAACTCTTCAAAGATGAGAAGCGTAAGATCCTGGACATGATTGCCAACAAAAGCCTGGAGGAATTGGAACAATCGCTGCGCAGAACCTACAACCGCGACTATCCGCTGATCAACGCGCTTGCCAACAATGAAATCCCTATTCCCAACGCCTACCGCACCACGTTCGAGTACATCCTCAATGCCGACTTGATCGATTGCTTCGAGTCGGACAAACTCAACATCAAAGAAGTGGAACGCATCCTGGCAGAAATGGAAAAGTGGAAGCTGACCATCGAAGATCCCGACAAGGTGTCGCGCCTGGCAGGCAAAAGTGTTTTCAAAGAATTACATCGCGTCAACAGCGAGCGCGACAACCTGAAGCGCATCCAGCGGCTCAATCGCCTGTTCCCGTTGCTGAATAAATTTAACATCGAACTGGATTTGCACCACACGCAGAATCTCTACTTCCAGATGTCGGTAGAAAACAAAACGCGCGAACCGCACGAACACCCGGCCGAATGGCTGGAGCAGTTTGTGAAACTAGGCGTTCATTTAGGCGTAAGGGTGGCGTAGACGGCCGCTGCCCCCGATTGATAACTCTTTTGAGCAAGGCATTCTTTTTTGATATGTCCAGCTAAAAAGCTGGTAGCCATGCGATCCGTGGTTGTTTCAAGGGCAACTTTTCGAGGGTGCACGCGATCGCGTACGGGGCGGTACCTTTCTCATAAACACAATTTTTAAGCTCCCATCATTTTATTACCTTCACCACGTAAACCCAAGCGATATGGCTCTTTATACGCTCCAAGTAAACGGTAAATCTGTTCAGGCCGATGTGGAAAGCGACACGCCCCTGTTGTGGGTGCTGCGCGACCACCTCGGCCTGGTGGGCACCAAGTATGGCTGTGGCATCGCCCAGTGCGGTGCCTGCACCGTTCACCTCAACGGCAATGCCGTGCGCGCGTGCACACTGCCCGTGTCCGCGATTGGCGACAAAAAAGTAGTCACCATCGAGGGGCTCTCGGAGAAGGGCGATCATCCGGTACAACAAGCGTGGCAAGAAGTAGACGTGCCGCAGTGCGGTTATTGCCAGGCCGGGCAGATTATGCAGGCGGCCGCCCTCCTCGCCAAAAAACCCAAGCCTACCAACGCTGATATTGAAACCGCCATGAACGGCAACCTGTGCCGTTGCGGCACCTATCACCGCATCCACGAAGCAATAGTACTTGCCAGCACCAAAACCAACCCGTAACCATGGAAGCGATTGCCAAGTCATCAAGACGCGATTTTATAAAGTTGGGCCTCACCGCCACGGGCGGTCTGTTGCTCGGGTTCCACTGGCACGAGGGCGAAGCAGCCGCCCTGGGAGAAGTGACGGGCGCTGATCCCATCGCCTTCAACAGTTATCTGTCCATCTCGCCTGATGATGTGATCACCATCTTTTCGCCCAACCCGGAACTCGGCCAGAACATCAAAACATCGTTTCCGATGATCGTGGCCGAAGAGTTGGATGCCGACTGGACAAAAGTGAACGTGGTGCAGGCCGCGCTGGACACTAAAAAATATGAACGCCAACTGACGGGCGGCAGCGGTGCCATTCCGCATTCGTGGGAACGCTTGCGCAAGGCCGGTGCCACTGCGCGCCACCTGCTGGTGGAAGCGGCATCCAAACGCTGGGGTGTGCCCGTGGCTGAACTGACCACGCAGCAGGGAAAAGTAATCCATGCGGCCACCGGACGCACGCTCACGTATGGAGCGCTCGCGACCGATGCGGCCTCGATGACCATGCCTTCCGATATCAAACTAAAAGACAAAAAGGATTTCAGGATCATCGGCCAACCCATTCGCAACGTAGACAACCCCGAGATGGTGACAGGCAAACCCCTGTACGGATTGGATGTGTACCGCGAAGGCATGCTGCATGCCATGATCCAACGCCCCCCGCAGTTTGGCAGCAAGATCAAGTCGGTGGATGCCGCGGCCGCCAAGGCCTTGCCGGGTATTGTTGACGTGTTGACGTTCAAAAACAATGTGGCCATCGTGGGGAAGTCCACCTGGCAGATACTGAAGGCGCGCAAAGTGCTGAAAGTGGAATATGAAAAAGACACTGCGCTGGAGAGCACGACCGACCACGACAAGCTGTTCAAGGAATTGCTCAACACCACCGAGGGCGTAACCGTGCGCAGAAAAGAAGGCGATGTAGACAAGGCGTTTGCCGGTGCGGCACAAGTAATCACGCGCGAGTACCAGTGTCCCTTTCTGGCCCACGCACCGCTGGAGCCCATGAACTTCTTTGCCCACGTGCGTGCCGATGGAGTGGAGTTGGTGGGGCCCTCGCAAACACCTGACATGGCGCGCAACGAAGTGGCCCGGTTGTTGGGCATCGCACCCGATAAAATCACGCTGGAGCTCACGCGCTTGGGAGGCGGCTTCGGGCGCAGGCTCAAGGCCGACTATGTGGTGGAAGCAGCAGAAGTTTCAAAGCTCGTGAATGCTCCCGTAAAAGTAACATGGACACGCGAAGACGACATGATGGGCGGCAGCTACCGCCCGGCCGTGCGCTACCGTTTTTCGGCCGCACTGGATGCACGCGGCAACCTCATCGGCTACAAGCTGCGCGGGGTGGGCGTCAATGCAGGAAACCCTACGCGCGAAGACAACTTTCCTTCGGGCGCGGTGGAAAACCTGTTGATCGACTCGGTGGAACATAAATCGCCCATCACCACCGGAGCCTGGCGCGCGCCCATCACCAATTTTTTGGCTTATGCCGAACAGGCCTTTCTGGACGAAGTAGCCGAGGCCGCCAAGAAAGATCCGGTACAGTTCCGTCTGGCGCTGCTTGAAAAGGCCAAGGCCACACCCACAGGGGCTGTGAAGTATGACGTTGACCGCATGCGCAAAGTGATTGAACTGGCGGCCGAAAAGGCGGGGTGGGGAACCAAAAAAAATGTATCGCAAGGGTTTGCCGTTTACTTCTCGCACCGCAGCTATGTGGCCCAGGTGGCCGAGGTGGTAATGCGCAACAATACGCCCGTCATCGAAAAAATCTATGCAGCGGCCGACTGCGGCATTGTGGTGAACCTGAGCGGAGCCTACCAGCAGGTGCGGGGCGGCATTGTGGACGGCATGGGCCATGCCTTGTTTGGCAACCTCACGTTTAAGGAAGGGGCGGCCGAGCAGCGAAACTTCAACAGCTACCGGCTGATCCGCTTCAAGGAAGTGCCGGCCATCGATGTTCACTTTGTGGACAACGGCATTGACCCTACGGGGCTGGGTGAGCCCGCCTTACCACCTACGGGTGGGGCCATTGCCAACGCCCTCTACCGCGCCCTCGGCAAGCGGCTCTACAACCAGCCCTTTAACAAAGAAGAAGTATTGAAAGGCGTAAGGCTGGGGGAGAAGGGGTGAGACAAGGTGGTTATTGTCTCTGTTGGCGTGCGTTTGTAACGCGGGCCTTTTCTGTTTCGGTTATAAGTAAATTTAGTTATCGTATGATGTTGGGCTCGCTTGTGGGTGGGCCGATCGCGCAAAGTCTGCAGACCACACCGACACCAATAAGCGCAAAGATGCAAGCAATAAAGATGGGGATAATTAAATTCACTTATGTTTGTCCGCAAAGTCACCCGCTCCGAATCTGCTTAGGTTTGCAGAGACCTATTACGCAAAGCCTGTGTGCAACACTAACAAGGGCAGAGTATTTGAGTTGTGACGTTTCTATTTGCAACATTCGCTTTGAAAATGCTAAAAACCTTTTTTAAGCCATTTACCTTGCGTACTCGATGGAAGGGTCTAGATGGATTGGCTACACTTTTTTTGATTGTTTCAATTCTATTACTTTCTCTCACTGCTTTTGTCAATATTCAATTTCAGCACGAGTTAAAGAGCGATTTATATTTAACTGTCCCTTTGCGAGGGAAGGAAATTAGGGATGTCGAATACCGCAGACGCAGATCCGATAGTATTGAACATATTGCTGGCTATAAATTTAACTTCGATGTTGCCGACTTACCTGTCGCGGTGCAAAAGCCGGGAATATTCACCATTCAAGCAGAGGTAGGAAAAAAGGAATTTGACAAAACCAGCATCGGAGATTCAGTTGAAGTGGTCGTATTTGGTGAATACTTAACGTGCTACACCGTTTACTCTGAAAAGGAGCGTATAGCGTTAAATACAATACTTTATTCTTTACTTGGTCTTTTCTGTCTACTTTTTTGGATAAGTCGCAGCTTTGAATTCTATTTCAAAACACAAACTAAAATCGTAACACCAGCAAAATCGACAATACTTCAAACCCCCACTAAACACAGTTCTGAACTCCTAACAAATCAGAGCCGTAGCGAAGAGAATCTTAAACACAAAAAGTTTACAGAAGTAAATGAATACATAAGAATTTCGCCCGATGGAAATTGGCGTATTGAAATTGATTGGGAAAGCTGCCGCGAAGGGTACATTGCGTGCCCGGTTGTGTATGACAATAAATTGGGAGTCATAATTTTTTCTTTAGCAAATTGTGGTTTTGAATTGGGTGGTGAGACGTACGACAACGGAATTTTGACGTTATCACTTTCAGCGTATCCGCGCGGTGATAAATACGTTGTAACTCTTAATTTAAAAGAAAAAGTCGGCACTGCCGGAAAAAAGGATAGAGGAAGTACGCTGTCTGGCCCCTTTAATCAACTCGCATCAGACCTAGTTAAATTAAAAAATAGCTACGGATAAGGTAGAACAGACCAATAAGAAAGAGGTCCTTTGGTCTACAATAAACTTCAGCATCGTATGTAAGCTGATTTTTCAAAAATTTAAAGCACAGGAAATGAGCTTTTGTCAAAGGACGACCACTGAGACCAGTTATTGTATTAACCCTGTCCGTTGGCGCGCGTTTGTACACGTGCCTTTGGCATATCGGTTAAGAGTAGATTTGGTTATAGTGTGATGTTGGGCTCGCTTGTGGGTGGGCCGATCGCGCAAAGCCCTTGCACCACGCCAACAAAGCAAAGGATTAATCGGGTTAACCTGGCGTTGCAAACGCGCGCTAACTTGGGGGACAGCCGATCAGAGTCTAAAACGACAACACCCGGAACACATTTCCGCCCAGGCGTTTGATCTGGCGCAGGGGTGAGTTGTTGTCAGCCACCGCACGCAAGGTGTCCTGTGCATTCCCGTTGGTATTTACGGCATGGCTGATGCGGTTCATCAAAAACGGCACCACAAACTCCGACACTGACCGGGCCACGCCATCGGGCGCGTGCGTCTTCGTGGTTAGCTTCTGCTCCAAATCCGACACCATGTTGCGTACCAGCGTGCTCTGATCCAAAGGCGGCACGCCATGAAACAGATCCATCAGCCCCTCGGTATTTCCGCCCGCCATCTGTTCGCTGATTTTGCGGCTTACCACTTCGCGGGCGAGGTCCAGCGCCTGATGGGTTTTCGTCAACTCCAGGCCCGAGGCAAAAAGCTTGGCCGAGAGCTCTTCCTTCACCTCTTGTATCATTTTGTGGAGCATAGTCGGTGTTTTTTGGGTTTTCTGCTTGATTTGGTTCCCCAAAAGTAGAACCACCACGCAGGGGCGGGTGAAGAGTTCGATGAACCCGGCCGACAGCACGGTCAACAGAGAACGCAACGCGATAAAAGAAACCGGGGAGAGCCCCGACTAAGGAATCTCGAAACTAACGTGTGTTAGGCGTCCGGATACAGTGCTGGGTGCAAGCAAAGGATCCTGGTAAACCAGGCCGGAAAGCAGATTGTTCGATGCCTGCGCTGGGGTCAGAATTTCAATCGATCTCGGATTTTGTGCAACGTCAACTTGCCTTTTTCTGCACGGACGTGGTTTTCCGCCCCAGCGACTGATCTTCGCGATTGATAAATCCCACTTTCTTTTTGACCGCGTTGCGCTCAAAGAGGTGCAGCATCATGCCGTCTTTGAGACCCACCTCCGGCACAAAGATGTATTTGGCCTCGGCCCACTCCATTACGTTCATGTAGATGCTGCTGGCGGGCAAGATCACATCCGCGCGGTCGGGGTTCATTTGTAGTTTGTAAATGCGTTCCTCCAGCGTGTGGCGCTCAATCAGGGCCTTTACTTCATACATCTTTTTCAGCGACATCAGCCGGTGAGGCTTCAGCTTGGCCAGCTCATAAATCTTGCTGATGTTACCACCCGTGCCCACGGCCGTCACTTTGCCCTGGCCGGGCCTTACATTCTCTTTCACCCAGGCCTCCATGTCGCGCCATACCTGGGGCAGGTCGTGGTGCTCCAGGATGCGTACGGAGCCCACTTTGAAGGACTTGGTTTTTGCTTTCTTCCCCCCGAAGTAGACGTTCAGTTCCGTGCTACCACCGCCCACGTCAATGTGCAGGTAGGTTTGGTCGCCCAGGTAGGATTGGATGGCTTTGTTGATGAGTTCGGCCTCGCGCTTCCCATCGATGATTTCGATGGCGAGGCCCAGTTCCTCTTTGACCTCTTTGACCAGTTCGGCCCCGTTTTCCGACTCGCGCATGGCAGAGGTGGCGCATAGCATGTAGTCGTCCACTTCGTACAGCTCCAACAGGAGCTTGAAGGCCTTCATTAGTTTTTTGAACTTAAGCGCGCTGGGCTTGCTAATGCGGTTGGTGGTAAACACATCGTGGCCCAGGCGCAGCGGAAAGCGGACGTACTCCATCTTTTTGAACAGCGTTTGCTTGTCGCTCTCCAGCACGGAGGATACCTGGAAGCGGATGGCGTTGGAGCCAATGTCAATGGCTGCGAGTTTCAAGGCAAAGGCGGGTTAAACACGTGCAAAATTAGGCATCCGCATTTTAAAATTGTTACCGAATTGTGTTTCTTTGCATCGCTTATCCAGAAAGACCGAGGGACCGGGCCCGTTGACGTCTTAGCAACCTTGTAAAAACCTTGGTGCTAATTCCCATTCGCCAAAGAGCAATCGATGGCGGAAAAGATAAGCGGCCACTCGCACGGGCTCTTTCTGGATATACACACACGAAAGAGCATGACCATCTACGACATACTGCAAGAACGCATTTTGGTATTGGACGGTGCCATGGGCACCATGATCCAAAAGCACACACTCGAAGAAGCCGATTTCCGGGGCGAGCGCTTCAAAGACCATCCGCATCCGCTGAAGGGCAACAACGACTTGTTGTCGCTAACCCGTCCCGACATCATTCAGGACATCCACCGCCAATACCTGGAAGCCGGTGCCGATATCATCGAGACCAACACGTTCAGCGGCACCACCATCGCCATGGCCGACTATCACCTGGAGTCGATCGTGTATGAGCTCAATTACGAGTCGGCCCGCCTTGCCAAAGCGGTGGCCGATGCGTTTACGAAAAGGGATTCTTCTAAGCCGCGCTTTGTGGCGGGCGCCATGGGGCCCACCAACCGCACCGCTTCGCTCTCTCCGGATGTCAATAATCCCGGCTATCGGGCGGTTACGTTTGACGATCTGCGCATCGCGTACAAGGAGCAGGCTAAAGGCTTGGTGGAAGGTGGCAGCGATCTGCTGCTCATCGAGACGGTGTTCGATACGCTTAACGCCAAGGCTGCGTTGTTTGCCGTGCAAGAGTATTTTGACGAGTCCGGCCGGAAGGTTCCGATCATGGTATCGGGCACCATCACTGATGCCAGCGGCCGCACGCTGTCGGGGCAAACCACGGAGGCATTTTTGATTTCCGTTTCGCATGTGCCCTTGTTGAGCGTGGGACTCAACTGTGCGTTGGGCGCCAATCAACTGCGGCCCTATTTGCAGATCATGAATGAAAAAGCAGACTTTTTTGTGAGCGCCTATCCGAATGCCGGGCTTCCCAATGAGTTCGGGCACTATGACCAAACTCCCGATGAAATGGCGACCCAGGTGGAGGAATACCTGAAAGAAGGACTGGTGAACATTTTGGGAGGCTGCTGTGGCACCACACCGGAGCACATCCGGAAGATTTCGGAGTTGGCGAAGAGGTATAAGCCGCGGAAGGTGAAACAGGAGGTTGCTTAGACTGTTTTCATGTTTAGAGGTAAAGGTGTTAGGTAATGATGCATGCTGATATTTTGAATTTTGAATCTTGAATTTGGATTTCTGTGAACCTCCAACTTTTAAACATTGAACTTTTAAACCTCGAACGTTGAACTCTACCCATCTGCTAAAACTGAGCGGTCTCGAAGCCGTAACCATCACCGCCAGCTCCAATTTTGTAAACATAGGCGAACGCACCAACGTGACGGGCTCAGCCCGGTTTCTGAAACTGATCAAAGAAGATAAGTTTGATGAAGCGCTGGAGATCGCCTTAGACCAGGTGCGCGGTGGGGCACAGGTCATTGATGTAAACATGGACGAGGGCATGCTCGACTCGAAAGCTGCCATGGTTCGGTTTTTGAACTTGATGGCCTCTGAGCCCGAGATCTCGCGCGTGCCCGTCATGATCGACTCGTCCAAGTGGGAGGTGATTGAAGCGGGACTGAAGTGTTTGCAAGGCAAAGGGATCGTCAACTCCATCAGTCTGAAGGCAGGCGAGGAGGAGTTTATCAAACAGGCCAAGCTGGTGAAGCGATACGGGGCGGCCACGGTGGTAATGGCCTTTGACGAACAGGGGCAAGCCGATACGTATCAGCGAAGAATTGACATCTGCCAGCGGGCATATGACATTTTGGTCAACCGGGTAAAGTTTCCACCCCAGGATATCATTTTTGATCCCAATATTTTTCCGGTGGCCACGGGCATCGAAGAGCACAGAAACTATGCGGTGGATTTTTTCAAGGCCACGAAGTGGATCCGTGAGCACTTGCCGCACGCGCATGTGAGTGGCGGGGTGAGTAACGTATCGTTTTCCTTTCGGGGAAACCAGGCCGTACGCGAAGCCATGCACTCGGCCTTTCTCTACCATGCCATCCGCCATGGCATGGACATGGGCATTGTGAACCCGACCATGCTGGAAGTGTACGATGAGATTCCCAAAGACTTGCTGGAACGGGTGGAAGATGTGTTGCTCAACCGCAGAGACGATGCCACCGAACGGCTGCTCGAGTTTGCCGAGTCGGTAAAAGGCGCTGCCAAAAAGAAAGAGGTGGACGAAAGATGGCGGCAGACCAGCGTGGAAGAGCGGTTGACGCACGCGCTGGTGAAGGGCATCATCGACCACGTAGATGCCGATACAGAAGAGGCGCGCCAGAAGTACGGCCGTCCGCTGGAGGTGATCGAAGGCCCCCTGATGGCGGGCATGAACGTGGTAGGCGATTTGTTTGGGGCCGGCAAAATGTTTTTGCCCCAGGTGGTCAAGAGCGCTCGTGTGATGAAAAAAGCGGTAGCCTATTTAACTCCCTACTTAGAAGAAGAAAAACGCAAGTCGGGTGCCGTGAGCAAACCGGCAGCCAAGATATTGATGGCCACTGTGAAGGGCGATGTGCACGACATCGGAAAAAACATCGTAGGCGTGGTGCTGGCCTGCAACAATTACGAAGTGGTGGACATGGGCGTGATGGTGCCAGCGGAGAAAATTTTGGATAAGGCCGTGGAAGAGAAGGTAGACGTGATTGGGTTGAGCGGATTGATTACCCCCTCGCTGGACGAGATGGTGTACGTAGCCAAAGAGATGCAGCACCGCGGCATGACGTTGCCCTTGCTAATAGGAGGGGCCACTACCTCCCGTATCCACACGGCCGTGAAAATCGATCCGGTGTACGAGGGACCAGTCGTTCATGTCCTGGATGCCTCGCGTTCCGTACCCGTGGCCAGCGAACTGATCAACCCGGATAGTCGCCCCCGGTTTCAAACGAAAGTCAAAGAAGAGTATATCGCGCTGCGTAAAGACCACGAAAGCCGCCAGCAGCAAAAGAACTACCTGCCGTTGGCTGTAGCGCGGCAAAACAAGGTAAAGATAGATTGGTCATCGGCTGCCATCAAAACACCGCAGTTTATCGGCAGAAAGGTATTGAAAAACTATCCGTTGGAAGAGATTGCGCGCTACATCGACTGGACTCCATTCTTCCAGACGTGGATGTTATACGGTCGCTACCCCGGCATCCTGAAAGACGAGAAAGTGGGGGCGGAAGCGCAACGGCTCTATGCCGATGCACAGACGATGCTGCAACAAATTGTTTTTGGAAAAAAGCTGGAGGCGAACGCGGTGCTGGCGTTCTATCCGGCCCGTGCCATCGGAGATGATGTGCAGCTCTATGCCGACAAAGCGGGTAACCAACCGCTGCAAACCCTTCACTTCTTGCGCCAGCAAAACCAAAAAGCGAAAGACCTGCCCAACTTCTGTTTGGCGGACTTCGTGGCCCCGCACGAGAGCCATCGTCTGGACTATGTGGGGATGTTTGCCGTGACGGCCGGGGTGGGGTTGGAGCGGCTGGTGGAGTCATATAAAAAGAAACACGATGACTATTCCGAGATCATGGCGAAAGCCCTCGCCGATCGGTTAGCCGAAGCGTTCGCGGAATTGCTTCATAAAAAAGTGCGCACGGAGCTTTGGGGCTATGCCACAGACGAGCGTCTGAGCGAAGAAGAGCTGATTGACGAAAAGTATCAGGGCATACGCCCTGCACCGGGTTATCCGGCTTGCCCGGATCATACCGAAAAGAAAACCGTTTTTGAGCTGTTGGACGCGGAGAAACAGGCAGGTATTCGCCTGACGGAGTCGTACGCCATGTATCCGGCCGCGGCCGTGAGTGGCTATTATTTCGCGCACGAAAAGTCAACCTACTTTGGATTGGGCAAAATCGAAAAAGATCAGGTAGCCGACTACGCCCAGCGCAAACAGATGACCCTTGCCGAAGTGGAAAAGTGGTTGGCACCTAACTTGTCCTATGTTTGAATCTGCGGACGATTGGAGGTTTCGAAGTTTGGAGGTCTAAAGGTTGTAAGGTTCGTGAAATAACAAAAAGATATGGCAAGGGTTGATCGATTTGAAGATTTGAGGTGTTGGCAGACTGCGCGTGTGCTCGTAAAAGAGGTATATGAAGTATCAAGTAATGGGCGGGCGGCCAGTGACTATGGGTTCAGAGACCAGATTAGAAGAGCTTCCATTTCTGTTTTGAGCAACATTGCTGAAGGGTTCGGTCGAAAAAGCAGTAAGGAATTTATTCGCTATCTGGAGATTTCATTTACATCCGCCAACGAGCTAAAAAGCTTGCTCTATGTAGCACTGGATCTCGCCTATTTTGATGAATCAACAGTTGTTGGGCTACAACAAAAAATAGAGGAAACGAAATCGATGAATCTTGCCTTGATTAGGTATCTCCGAGCTAAGTCTAACGGTTCTGCAAAATCTCCGTGACCTTACAACTGGCCACTTTGAGAATACAAATATTCGAATCTTAGAACTTTACAGTTTACTTCGTCCAACCTTCCAACGCTCCAACCTTAAAACTTTACAACTTGAAAGTAATCGATCACTTAGAACGCGCCAACGGGAAAACCCTATTTACCATTGAGATATTACCACCGCTCAAGGGGGAAAACATCCGCAACCTGTTTGATAATATCGATCCGCTGATGGAGTTTAAACCTCCGTTTATTGATGTGACCTACCACCGTGAGGAATACGTGTACCGCAAAAAGGAGGGAGGTCTGCTGGAGCGCATCTCGACACGCAAGCGGCCGGGTACAGTCGGCATTTGTGCGGCCATCCAAAACCATTACAAGGTGGACACCGTACCCCATATCATCTGCGGGGGGTTCAACCGGGAGGAAACCGAAAATGCGTTGATCGATTTGCATTTTTTGGGTGTGGACAATGTGCTGGTGCTGCAAGGCGATGCCATCAAAAGCGAGCCCAAGTTTGTGCCCGAGCCCGATGGTCACCGCTATGCGTCCGAGCTGCTCGACCAGGTGGTGAAGATGAACCGAGGCCTGTACTTGGACGAAGACCTGGAGAACACCGCGCCCACTAACTTTTGCATAGGCGTGGCGGGCTATCCGGAGAAGCATTTTAACGCCCCTAACCTGAAAACAGATCTGAAGTATCTGAAACTCAAGGTCGACATGGGAGCAGAGTACATCGTGACTCAAATGTTTTTTGACAACAAGAAATACTTTGAGTTTGTCGATAAGTGCAAGCAGGCGGGCATTCATGTGCCCATTATCCCGGGCATCAAGCCGCTGACGGGCAAGGCACAGCTTACGGTGCTGCCAAAGGTGTTTCATATCGATTTGCCCGAAGAACTGTCGGACGAAGCCGAGAAGTGCAAGGACAACCAAGCCATTAAGGAACTGGGCATCCGGTGGGCCATTCAGCAGTCGAAGGAATTGATCCAGGCGGGTGTACCCACGCTGCATTTTTACTCGATGGGCAAGAGCGACCCTATTTACCGAATTGCCAAGGAATTGTTTTGACACAAAAAAACCCCGCACGAGGCGGGGTTTTTTGTTTAGATACCGGGTTATCTAATTTAAGGATTAAGTGGCAGCGCGGTACCTTTGTAATCTGCCAAGCTCGCCCGCGGTACAGTAGCACCAAACTTTGCATTGATAGCATCGATAAAGACGTTGGCGAGGTAAGCATATCCGCGGCTGTTGGGGTGTACACCATCTTCTGAGAATCCACCGGTGGGCGGGGCAAAAGACGGTGTGATGGTCACCCCATTGAACACCTGTACACGATCCGTGACGAGTTTTGCAAAGGCTGCGTTGACGTCTGCAAGTGCTACTCGTTGGGTTGTCGTATTTGCAGCATTCACCGCAGCAGATATTGCAGCGTTAAATGCCGCTATTCGTTCGCTGATAATTGCAATTTCCGTTGACGTCAATACTAAATCATCACCCTTGAGCGATTGAGTGGTTGCGTTTGTCGAGTTCGCCAAAGGTATCGAGACGCCATTAGTTCCGTCCGGTGTTCCGTCTCCTGTTATGTCGATAGGTCGACCAAGATAGCTTCCAGCAGTTAAGCAGACCAGATCCTGTGAAGTCATTTGACGGGCCCGAGCAAAAGGAACTAGAGCGCTTGCTCCATTTGCCACCATGGCACTAGTCAAATCGGTCAAAGTCTCATCGGTAATCAATACACCATTAGGACCAGCGGCAAATGAAAGAAGACGTCTATCTCTTTCCGCGGCAGTTATTACACTTGCCTGCACCATCGCATTGAGAAAACCATTGTAATTGGTGGCTAACTGGCTGGTCAGAGCTGCCGCATTAGTTGCATCTAATGTAATCGCATTCCAAGCGACAGTCGTGAAAAATGGAATTGTTGATATACTCGGTATATTGCCCACCACTCCTTTTGCTGTTGTCCCTAGTATAGAAGTTAAGCCGGTTGAGAATGCAGCGGTGAAATTTGCCACCGGAGTCATATCATTTTCTCCTGTACCACTTGGGTTATCAATGGCACCACGTGTTGCATATTTTAGAACATCGTTGCTCCCCAGAAACATTAGAACAAATGTTCCATTTTTTTCAGCAGCGTCTTGTAGTAAAGTCTTACCTGACGGGTTTGAGGCAAACCTTCCATAATAAGGATTCAAGGTACCGTAGTTTGGCACTCCTACAGCCTCAATTAGTTTTACCCCTGGAACACCAAAATTATTCAGGGCTGTCTTGTCTCCATCGAAGGCAGCAGGGCCATCAGACGTGTTAAAGGGGGCGGGTACGCCAGGAGTTCCAGCGGGCGTTGGTGCAGCTGACAAAGGTCCAGGTCCATCCGGGTCAAACAACACCAATCTACCTCTAGTGCAACCCGCAGTTAAATTTGAACATCCGTTAACTGAGTTAATGGATGGCTGATTGAAGGCTCCGCCACCAACGGCTTGGAATTGCTTGGCCAAGATTGCACCCAAGGAATTATTTTGGCCTTCAGTGAAAAGAGCGCCTGCTTGAAATCCGGCCGTAAGCGAATTTCCAACGGCTATAAACTTGCTAAAATTAGCCGAGCCTGCGGTCGGGGTTGGCACTTCGGGCACAACGGGCGTGGCAGGCTGAGGCACAATAGGTTCCTGCGAGCACGCGACAACCAGCGCTGCCGCGCCCGCCAACGAGAATAATCTATTTCTAAATTTCATAACATATCAGTTTGGGCTGTCTATTTCAAAAACTCATCAAAAGTAAGCGAGATGTAGTACTGTTGTCCTACAAACGGAGCACCCAAGTTGGTGCGATAGTCGCCACCGCCCAGGTTGGTACCACCAATCTTAACCACCGTCTTGAGCGAAGAGATCTTGTAGTTCACCTGTGCATCCAGCACGCCAAACTCAGGCACTTGCCAAATGCCAAACGAAGATTGCCACTCAAAACCTTGCTGCCAACGATAATTAACATTAAAGCCGAGGTTTTTGGCAATTTTGCGATTGCTCACGCCCACGCTGAATCGATTTTCAGGCGTGTTGAAGCCTGCGCGGAATTCCGGACTTTCTTCTGCATCAAACGTGGCCCAGTTGTAATTTCCGGTCACGACAAAGTTCCGCGGCAAACTGTAGGTCAAACCCAGGCCTACGCCCGTAGACGTGACATCTTGCGTGGAGTTGGTGTAAGGCGAAAACAGCGTTCCGGCATTCACCTGATTGCCCTGGTGGGTGGTGGCGTTTTTGCTCACCACAATTTGCCCACCGATAAAATCCGAGTAAGAGGTGTAGTAGCCGCTGAGATCCACCAGCAATTTCGATCCGATCAGCCCTTTGTATCCCAACTCGAACGAACGCAGTTGCTCGGGTTGTACATAGGCGAGGTCAGCCGTCACCAACAACGCCTGATTTCCGCCCGATACGGCACCGGTGTTCGGGTCGATGGTGCCTCCGGAGGCCCGGAACGCATTGAACGACTCTTGTGTATAAGCGCCACCGTTATGGACGCCATAGCGTGCCGCGTTGGCCTCTGTGCTACCCAACAGCGTGCCACCCGAGGAAGGGAAGTAGATAAACTGAGCCTGTGTATCAGGATTGCGGAACCCGGTCTGGAACGAGGCCCTCAGGTTGTTGTTCGGATCCAATTCATACACAGCCGCAAGGCGCGGGGTGACCTGTCCGTCAAAGTTTTCGTTTTTGTCGTACCGCACGGAGCCGGTCAGCTTCAGTTTCCCGATGCTCTTTCCAATTTGCGTATACGCGCCAAACTCGTTGATCTTGATACGCTCGGCCTCACCGCCCTCGGCCGCTTCATTGAATACTGTGGCATTTGAGAAGAGGCTGTACTGACGGAAGTTACCGCCAAACTGGATTTCTGCCCACTTGATTTGATCAAAAAGTTTATAGTTGAATTCCGCGTGGTATAAACGTGATTGATCTACGAAGGAAGCACCCGGAGGATTTCCCTGGAACAACTGTGAGCGAACCTGACGCATCAGGTTGACAAACTCGGCCGAGCCTTCGGCCGGCCGGCCGGCATCAGCCGAAGCCCGGGCCGCTGCGTGGGCTGCCGCGGGATTTCCGGCTGGCACACCGGGAACATATCCTTGCATAGCAAGAACGTACGCTTGCGCATAGGCAGGCGCCCATGAGCTGGCCGTGGGACGAATGGTTTCATTGGCAAATCCACCGAGGGCTGACATATTATACGAATCTCCCGCATCGGTGGCGGTGCGATAGGCCCGAACAAAGAAGTTGCTTCCTTTCAACTCAAGCTTATGGAATTGCTGGGTAAAATCGCGCAACGCATATTTCTCGGTACCTTGGTAAATGGAACTGCCACCTCCAAACCGGTAGTTATAAATCGCTTCAATTTTGTCATTCAGGCGATAGTGAAGGGCGCCATCCAGTTTGATCGTTTTTGCATCGCGGTCGTCATCAAAAGCCGCCAGCATCGCCTCTTCGGAAAAGCCCGTCCTTCTCAGGTCAAGGGTTCCAAACGTGCCCCCGATGGGAACCGGAATGGGCGTTTCATCTCCATACAAATTCAATCCGTCAAAGTTTGATTCTGACCGCAGATCCACCGTTGACTCCGGGCGGTTGCGGTCGGTCACGTAATCGGAGCCAAGCCAATCGGTAGTTTGCATGTAGCTCGCATTCACCTTGAAGGCGAACTTGTTATTGAAGGCTTTTGCATAGCGCACGCTGTATTGCGTAAGGGGATGCGATCCTCCGGCTTCGGAGGTCACGATGCCCCCTTTAACCTGTGCACTGAGCCCCTGGTAGTCAAACGGGCTTTTGCTCTGCATGATCAAGATGCCGTTGAAGGCATTGGGGCCGTACAGCGCAGAGGCTGCACCCGGGATCAGTTCCATGCTTTCGGCATCAAGTTCACCGATGCCAATAATCGAACCGGTAGGAAAATTCAACAGGGGCGCCTGGGTGTCCATACCATCTACCCATTGTACAAAACGGGTATTGGCAATGGTGGCAAAGCCGCGGGTATTTACGGCCGTAAAATTCAAACTGCCGGAGTTCGTCTGCACTCCTTTCATATTGGCAAGCCCGTCATAATAGTCAGGTGCGGCCGACTGACGGATGCCGATGATGTCCATCTTTTCGATGGTGACAGGCGACTTCAAAATACTCTCCTCCACACGCGAGGCGGACACTACGATCTCTTGTCCCAGTAGCGTCTGTTCCTGCAGCGAAATGTCCAGGCCAGCAGTGTTTGCATCCTTGATTTCTACTTCCTGTGAGCCAAACCCGACAAAGGAAAATACCAGCGTCAGAGGAGGGTTTTCTTTGATGTTCAATGTAAACTTTCCGTTCAGGTCGGTAACCGTGCCGATCACACGTCCTTTCACCACCACGTTTACACCGGCCAGTGTCTCGCCCGTGGCACCGTCTTTCACCGTACCCGATACGGTGGTTTGCGCCCAGGCCGCCACCGCGGCTGTGCACACCAGCAGCAATGGCAGAAGCGTTCGCATGTAGAATTTAGTCATAGAGTTGAGTTGTTTAATTCCGAAAACTACGAGAATTTGGACAAAAGCAAACGTTTGCCGGAAACCTTTTTTGCAATCGGTTGTGGCCAACCGTGGGGTGGACGGGGCGAGGGGAGGCACTACTGGCCCTGGCTTTCCTTCCGCAGATGCTCGGCCAACCGGTCGCACACAGCATTCATCTCAGCCGCCATCACCTCATCGCCTGTCGAAGTGAGTACACTTTGCGCCAGCCCCCCGATGCAGTCAATGTAAAAACGCTTCATCTCCTCCACGGGCATATCCTTGGCCCACAGATCGATACGCAGGGTGTTTTTCTGCTGATGGTCCCACAGCGAAAGGCTGATGGCCTTCGTTTCGGACAGTCCCGCCTCGGGTTTTTCGCTGGCGTCCCAACGGATGCGCTCGGGCACGTTCTTGTCGTCAAGGTCGATCTCAAATTGGATGGTGGACTTCTTCATGAATCGAAACAATAGATGCCGCAAGGTACGGGGAAACATCACCCCGGCAAACAAAACCCACCTCACTTCGTTTGGATGCCAGGCCTGGGACGACACTATCACGCCCATGAGCTTTACTTTTGCTGTTGCGTTATGTTGATGATTGCCTGGAAGGAAAACTACGTGCTGCCATTGCCCGCAAGCCATCGCTTTCCGATGAGCAAGTATGAGGTGTTGCCACAGCAACTGCTTTATGAGGGCACCGTAAAGACCGACAATTTTTTTGCGCCATCGGAAGCACGCGTGGATGCGGTGGTGCGTGTGCACGACCCATCGTATGTACAACGGCTGTCAAGCCTTTCGCTTACCGACCGAGAGATCAGGCGTACGGGCTTCCCGCTCACCCGCGCGTTGGTGGAGCGCGAGGCGACCATCATGCAGGGCACAATAGAGTGTGCGTTGTTTGCTCGTCAATATGGTGTGGCGATGAACATTGCCGGAGGTACCCACCACGCCTTCACGGATCGGGGCGAAGGATTCTGCCTGCTGAACGACATCGCCATAGCCGCGCAGTACCTGCTGGATCATCAACTGGCCAACCAGATTTTGGTCGTGGATCTGGACGTGCATCAAGGCAATGGTACTGCACAGATTTTTCGTCAGGAACCACGGGTGTTTACGTTTAGTATGCACGGAGCCAACAACTATCCGCTGCAAAAGGAGCAATCCGACCTCGATATCGGTCTGCCTGACGCCACCAACGACTCATTCTACTTAAACACGCTGGAGAGTCAGCTCAACCGACTACTTGATACGGTGCAACCCGATTTTATCTTTTTTCAGTCGGGCGTGGATATTTTGGAAACGGACAAGCTGGGGAAATTGGCCGTGACGCGCGAAGGGTGCAAACAGCGCGACCGGTTAGTATTGGAAATGGCCAAGCGCCACCACATACCGTTGGTGGCGAGCATGGGAGGAGGCTACTCGCCTGATTTTCGCGACATCATAGAAGCGCATGCCAACACCTACCGGCTGGCACAGGAGATTTTCTTTTGAAGGGCAGCCTAATTGCCATAATACGCGTTGATGTCAAAAATTAATCTTTGTTTTGCTGACAACATCAATCTCTGCTTGTACTCCGCTCATTGTTAGTTTAGTCCGGAGAGTCCATATTTTTCAGAAATCTCAACACACTTGGCGAGATTCCTCCTGGCCAATTCCCGGCCTACGGTGTCTACAAATTCTGCGAACGCCATCTCGCTTTTTTCGATACCAAACGAGTTCAGTTCGGCCTCGCTGGCCGTTATGCTAATGGTTTTCATCGTGATGATCTCCGGTTAATTCGTTTACGGAACGAAAAATACAGATATTTTTGATGCCGGCATGAAAAGAGTTGAACCAACAAGGCCTCGACTATGGCCCATCATCACCGCGTCTTCCGTGGGCACGTTGATCGAGTGGTACGACTTCTACCTGTTTGGCAGCTTGGCCACCATCCTGTCGGTGAAGTTTTTTCCACAGGCGAATCCCACCGCAGCCTTTCTTTCTACGCTGGCCACCTTTGCGGCCGGTTTTATCGTGCGTCCGTTTGGCGCGTTGGTGTTTGGGCGCCTGGGCGACCGGGTGGGGCGCAAGTACACGTTTCTGGTCACGCTGATCATCATGGGCGGTTCCACGTTTGCCATCGGACTGATACCCGGCTATGATCGTTGGGGCATAGCCGCCCCGGTGCTGGTATTGTTGCTGCGGCTGTTGCAAGGACTTGCGCTCGGGGGCGAATACGGTGGGGCCGCCACGTATGTGGCCGAGCATTCACCTGCAAACAAACGTGGCTTCTACACGAGTTTTATCCAGACCACCGCCACGTTGGGGTTGTTCGTCTCGATTGGCGTGATCGTGGCGGTGCGCAAAAGCGTAGGGGAGACCGCCTTTGCCGATTGGGGTTGGCGCATTCCGTTTTTGCTCTCGGCCTTCCTGGTCGCGGTGTCCATCTACATCCGTCTGCGCATGCAAGAGTCTCCGCTGTTCACGAAGATCAAATCCGAAGGCAAGCTGTCCGTCAATCCCATCCGCGAGAGCTTTACCAAAAAAGAAAACCTGAAATGGGTATTGCTTGCCCTATTTGGTGCCACGGCCGGGCAAGGTGTGGTTTGGTACACGGGGCAGTTCTATGCCATGACGTTTATCCAGAAGACGTTACAGATCGAGCTGACGCAATCGTACTTCATCATAGCCGTGGCCTTGCTTCTGGCCACACCCCTGTTTATTTTTTTTGGTTGGTGGTCTGACAAAATAGGTCGCAAGCACATTATGTTAGCTGGCATGTTGCTGGCCGTGGTACTGTATCGCCCCATTTACGGAGCGATGTATTCGTTGGGCGATGTACGTGCCAAAACCGAGCTGATGGACCAAAAGTCGATCACGACACACCGCCAAGCGGGTACTAACAGCGCCACCACCACCGAAGTGACCCGTGTGTTTACCGATGGTACCCTGCTGGTGGAAAAGCAGACCATCCGCGGAAGCGGGCAAGCCCCCAAATCGGAAATGTCCCTTGAGTTATCGGGCAACGGACTGTATGCGATGATCGCGTTGATTTTCGCCCAAGTGGTGTTGGTCACCATGGTGTATGGCCCCATCGCGGCATTTTTGGTCGAGTTGTTCCCCACGCGGATCCGCTACACATCCATGTCCTTGCCGTACCACATTGGCAACGGGGTTTTTGGCGGGCTTACCCCGCTCATTGCCACGTATATGGCGGGGCGCACCACCGATCCGCTCGCTGGCCTTTGGTATCCCATTGGCGTGGCCGCCCTGTGCTTGGTGGTCGGATGGATTTTTCTTCCTTCGAAACCCCACACGTTGCACGACTGATGCCTTTCACCGCGGCTCATCCGGCTTTGATGTTGCCCCTGCTCCGGTGGGGCCGGGTGTTGCCTTCGGCTTTGGTGGTGGGCAGCATCACTCCCGACTTTGAATACTTCTTACGCATGCAGGTAAAGGGCATCCATGGCCACACGCTAGCGGGATTGGTGTATTTCAATTTGCCTATCGGCCTCGTACTGCTGCTGGCGTTTCATCAGGTGGTAAAGCGGTCGCTGATTGATAACTTGCCCGGGCCCGTACAGAGGCGCTTGCGGTCCTTGCGCGAGTTCGACTTTCTGTCGTACTGGAAGCAGCGCTATCTTTCGGTGTTGGTTTGCCTGCTCGTGGGATCGGCTTCCCATTTGTTTTGGGATTCCTTTACACATAACAACGGTTATTTTGTCAACGAATTCCGACCGTACTACAATGCCGTGTCGCTGCCGTTGGGCGAGGTGAATTATCCGTTGTTTTATGCGTTGCAATACATCAGCAGCGTGGTGGGCATGGTGTTGATCCTGTTCTACTTTTTTCGCTTGCCCACCCGCGGAGAAGCCAATGCAATCAACATGACGTATTGGCTGGTGGTATGTGCTGTCGCGATTGCCTTGTTCCATCTTCGCACATGGATACTGCCCTCCAAAATTGATTTTAGCAACCAGGTGGTGAGCTTTATTGCAGCCGTGCTGTGGGCGCTGGTGGTGAGTGGTTTTGTCTTCCGTACACCCAAATCATCGCATGGCTAAAAAGTCTACCTGGGTGCAGCTTGACAAGCGGAAGCTGGAGCTCTCCAACCTCGACAAAATACTGTTCCCGGAGGATGGCATTGTCAAAGCCCAGGTGATCGAGTATTATCTGGCCGTGGCGCCCACGCTGCTCCATCATATCAAAGGTCGGGCCCTTACGCTCATCCGTTTTCCGGATGGCATCCACGGAGAGCAGTTTTATCAAAAAAACCGGCCGGAGTGGGCACCGCCCTGGCTGGAGTTTGAAACGCTGGGCCAGGAAAAAAAAGATTACATCATCGCTACCGAACCCGCGTCCATTGTGTGGATGGCCAACCTGGCCGCGTTGGAGCTTCATCAACTCCACGCGCGCAGGCCGCATCTCGACTGCCCGGATTACATGGTGTTTGATCTTGATCCGCCCGAAGGATTTGACTTTACCAAACTAATCCCCATCGCCTTGGCGTTGAAGGCCCACATCGAACCGTTTGGCTACACCCCCTTCGTGAAAACCACGGGCGGCAAGGGGTTACATATCTGCTGCCCGCTGCTGCCGCAGCATTCCTTTGCAAGTGTTTTTGAAGCCGCGCAGAAGATTGCCCAGTCATTTGTAGAAGGCAATGGTTCCTCCACTACCCTGCACATTAAAAAGGATGCGCGCAAGGGCCGGGTGCTCATTGATATTTATCGCATCAGGTCAGGCCAAAGTATTGTGTCGCCTTACAGTCTGCGGGGGCGTTCAGGGGCGCCCGTCTCCATGCCACTTTCGTGGGATGAGCTTCCCCACGTGACCACACCCGAGCGGTTTACGATGGAAGTCGTGTTGGATAAGCTGAAAAACGAAGGTGATGCTTGGGAGTCCATCGATGCCCATGCCGTTGGCTTACACACACAACGGGTCGCAGACATGCAGCCTGTTTCCGCCACGAAGCTGAACGAAAAGAAAACCAAGACAGCCGAACAGTTGAAGACCTATGCGCGCAAACGCGACTTTTCCAAAACGCCCGAGCCGTCAGGTGAGCAGGCCGTTACGCCCGGAAACCGGTTTGTGGTACACCGGCACCATGCCTCGCACCTACATTACGATCTGCGGCTGGAACGCGAGGGCGTGTTAAAATCATGGGCCGTGCCCAAAGGACTTCCGCCCATACCTGGCATCAAGCGGCTGGCTGTGCAAACCGAAGATCACCCCGTGGAGTACCTGAGCTTTGATGGCGTCATCCCGAAAGGACAGTACGGGGCGGGTGAAATGTGGATTTATGCCCTGGGAAACTACACCATCACCAAACAGAAAAAAGATGGTTTTTATTTTCGACTGAACAGCAAGGCCATCACCGCTGAGTATCGCATCTACAAATTGCAAAAGGAAAAGGATTGGATGGTGGAACGGGTGGATCAGCCGCAAGTAAACTATCTGCAAGACCCCATCGCGCCCATGCTGGCCAGTGCCGACCGTCAGGTGCCCACCGGAGATGCCTGGCGGTTCGAAGTGAAGTGGGACGGAATCCGCGTGATGCTGTCGCTGCACGAAGGGCAGGTGCGGTTGCGTACGCGTAATAACCTCGATGTCACCCACGCCTTTCCCGAGCTGACGAAAGCCGAACACTTTCGGGCTACCTGTGGCTTGTTCGATGGCGAGATTGTCTGCCTGGATGCCACGGGCAAACCGGTGTTCAGCCATGTACTGAAGCGCACGTTGGCGGCCAGTGGCACGGCCGCAGAAAAACTGATGAGACAATTTCCGGTACATTGTTATTTGTTTGACGTCCTTCACCTGGACGGTCGCACCTTAACTCAGGAGCCATTGGAAAAGCGCAGGGTTTGGCTCAAGGACGCCCTTAAACCCCAGACGCCCTTCCGGATCAGCGAAATGCTGGAGGATGGCGAAGCGCTGTGGAAAGCGGCACAGACGCTCGCGCTGGAAGGCATCATGGCCAAGCGCCTCGACAGCATCTACCAACCCGGCAAGCGCACCGACAGTTGGGTAAAGGTGAAAGTCCGCAATACATTGGAGTGTGCCATCATTGGGTATTCTGAGGGACAGGGGGAGCGGAGCAAGCTGTTTGGCGGGCTTCATTTGGCCGAGCGCGTGGGGGACACGTGGGAGTATCGCGGAAAGGTGGGAACCGGCTTTGACGAAGCCATGATGAAGGTCATCGTGGATCAAATGAAAAAGCGGACGGTTACCCCCAAGCCTTTTGCCCGGAAAGTGATGGATGAAAAGGTCAGTACCTGGATTGAGCCTACGTTGATGGCCGATATTGAATACGCAAAAATGACGGAGGATAAGTTACTGCGCGAGCCGGTGTTTGTGCGGCTTCGGCTGGATGTTTAAAACAGGGTTGGCATTTTGCCAACTTTCTTTATCTTTGCGGGGTGAACGTGCTGGCATACAAAACGCTTGAGAAATTCTGGATACGTCATGCCGATGCTGAAGTACCTTTAAAAGTATGGTATGTCGTTTGCCGGAAAGCGTCCTGGCAGAATTTCCATGAACTGGCGAAGGACTTCCCAGATGCATTTCCTGTAGGTGACGACCGCGTGATTTTTGACATCAAAGGAAACCGGTATCGGTTAGTCGTTCGGGTCGTGTTTCTGTACAAAATGATGCAGATCAAGTGGATTGGAACCCACGCTCAATACAACAGAATAGATGTACGAAAAGCCGAAATCAACATATGAAAGGGTCATTGATCGAGAATAAACGGATGTATCGGGAGACGATGGGTCGCGTGGAGGAACTCACAAAAAATGTTCCGGCTCCCGGCAGTCCTGCGGGCAGGGAGCTTCGTCTGTTGATTCATCTGTTACAAGAATACGAGGATCGCGTGTGGGTATCGGGCGATCTGGATCCGATTGATGCCATTGAGACCCGAATGGAACAGCTGGGCCTTACGGCATCCGACCTTTTGGACGCCTTTGGCGATAAGGGTACTGCCTCCAAAGTGTTGAATCGCCAACGCGGCCTCTCGCTTCACATGATCCGCGTGCTCTCTGTCCGACTGTCGCTGCCCGTTGCTTTGCTGATCAAGCCCGGGCATGCCTCTGCGCACGAGCAGACCTTGGCAGCCGAGCCGGTGTTGCCGTATAAACGATCCGCCAAAAAGAAGGCGAGCACGCGCTAAATTCGTTTCTTTGCATCATGGCAGATCAGGCTCTCTTTTTGAAAAACCTTTGGTATTTCGCTTTTCATAGCTCCAAATTGAAAAAGGGCAAGTTGGTGGGGCGCGAAATCGTGGGCGAAAAAATCGTGTTTGGTCGCGATGCGAGCGGAAAAGTCTTTGCCTTGCGCGACAACTGTCCGCACCGGGGCGTGCCACTGTCGGCTGGGTGGTTCAAGGAAGATACGATCCAATGCTGTTATCACGGCTGGATGTTCAATACGCAAGGCGTATGCACGGGCATACCGGCCATGCCGCCCGATGCCACCTTCGATCCGTCCAAAATCAAAGTCTTTCAGTATCCCGTAGAGGAAAAGAACGACACCATTTGGGTGTACGTGCCGGAGAAAAAATTGCCCCATACAAAACCCAAAGAAGCCGCCCCCGATCTCCTGTTGCCGGCCGACAAAAAGTTTAAGCATGTTGAAACCGTGATCATGCCTGCGGATATCGACCACTCGGTCATCGGGTTGATCGATCCGGCCCACGTTACCTTTGTGCATCAATCGTGGTATTGGCGGTCGGCCAAGAAATTGAAGTTGAAAGAAAAACACTTTGAGCCCACCCCAAAGGGATTCAAAATGGTGCGCCACGCACCTTCCAGCAACTCCAAAGGCTATGGCGTTTTAAAGGGCGGCACCAGCACAGAGATTACGTTTGAAATCCCCGGCATCCGTACCGAGCACATTCAGATGGGCACCAAAGAAGTGGTGTCCATTACAATATTGACGCCCCTCAACGAAAAGCAGACTGAACTCACTCACATCTTTTATACTTCCATCGGGTTGGCCAATGCGCTGTGGTTGCCGCTGAAGCGCCTGGGTAAGCAGTTTATTGGCCAGGATTTGGGCGTGTTTCACAAGCTCAATGAAGGGCTGCAATCCAACCCCACGTTGAGCCTGATTGGCGAACCGGATATGCAGGCGCGGTGGTACTATGAAATCAAGCGGCATTGGCACAAAGCGCAGCAGAACGATGAGCCGTTTGTCAATCCGATCCAGCCGGCCACGCTGCATTGGGTGACTTAGCCTTCTGACTTCGCTTGTCCACCCACATACTTGGAAATCGCCAGCGCCACCACCATGGCAAAGTAGATCTGCCCGATCATCGTGAGCAACACGGCCAGCGTCTGTGCGATGGGATGGATGGGGGTGATGTCGCCATAGCCAGCGTAGCCAGCGTCACAAAGCTGAAATACACAAAATCTTCAAATTGCGGATTGCCAAAGTGAACTGGCAGATTGAAAGAGCCTGGCACCAACTCGTACACAATCAGCGACAGCAGCGAGCCAGCAAAGCCGATGAGCAAATACGCATCGATGGTCGAAATTAGCATGACCGAGTCCACCCGGGGCTGGATGATAAATTGCTTGATTAAAATGCCAGCCGTCAGCACAAAAAAGGAGAGCAGCACCACATGGGAGGCCAAGGTGATGGCCGGAAAAATAAACGCCAACCAGGTCATGCCAATGGCCGCGACACCAAAAATCCACTCCACCTTTCGCCACTGCGGCAGGTAGGTAGATGCCCCCCCGCTAAAGACAACAAAACTCAATATGATGGAATAAAAAAACGGTCGCGCTACTTGGGTGTACACAAACGGATGGATGAGCAGCAAAGCCACTAGACTCATCATCAGCAAAAAAGGATTTTTTCGTTTTGTCATAGTTTTTGTGGGCATCAGCGGCACACCGCATTTTTGAAACTTTCCGAAACTGTCATGCCAAGGGCCTCGGCTTTTTTGGCATCGCGGCAGGCTTCCACCGGCCGTTTCATTTTTTCATACGCCACCGCCCGGTTCAAAAAGGCCAACCCGTACTCGGGCGCAAAGGCGATGGCCACCGAGTAGTCGTCAATCGCTTCTTTGAGTCGGTTTAACTTCACATGAGCATTGCCACGGTTCAGCCACGCCAGTGAATACGTGTTTCGTATTTTAATGGCCTGGTCGTAGTTTCGGATGGCCTCGGCATATCGTTTCAGCTTCTCCAATACGATGCCGCGGTTCACCCAATAATCGGGCTCCTGCGGGTCGAGTGCAATGGCTTGATTGTAGTCCGCGAAAGCACCCGCCAGATCGTTATTGTTTAACCGCAAAAAGGCACGTTCGGCATAGGCAAACGGCAGCTTGGGGTTGTCATCGATGGCTTGGGTGAGCAATGCTTCCGTTTGCTGAACACTCGCGGTCTTTTTGGTAAGCTGAGCCAAGTTGTGTTTTGCCAGGGCATTATTGGGTTCTGTGCGCAACACCTGCTCGTATACGGCCAACGCCTTCGCAGATTCTCCGCCATAATGGAGAGCCAGTGCTTTGTTGAGCAGGTAGTCGGTAGTGGGTTGCAGGGCCAGAGCGCTGTCGAGATAGACTACGGCCCGTGAAAAGTTTTTGGTGTGCAAGTCGATTAGTCCTAAGCCGCCATAAATGACGGCCCGCAGGGCACTTTGTGCGGTGAGCATTTGCCGGGTTCCCTCATGGGGCGCCACCTGAAAAAAAACCGTATTGGTTTCGGATGATGATAAACGCATGAGCCGTTTGAAATCATCACGCGCGAGCGCATAGTGCCCCTCTTCCATCCTCGCATGGGCGCGTGCAAACAGTGCCTCAGCATGGTCCGGCTGGCTCTCCAGAAAAATGCTGTAATCGCTAATGGCACCGGCCCGGTCGGCCAATCGTTCGCGCATCTGGCCGCGCCAGAAGTAGGCTTCCGGGTGGTATGGGTCTCTGCGGAGACACTCGTTGAGATGCGCTAATGCGGTGGTAAACTGTCGATTATCAATGGCACGTTGTGCCTTCATGAAAAGCTCCGCGGGCGACTCCTGTCCGTAGGCGGCAATACCCACCAGCATCCAGCAGGCAGCGCAAAACCAAAGGCGAGGGGAGCGGCTCATTGAGCCAACAATTTATTAACGAATGGCCAAAACTTTGCATACTGTTTTCGGTTTTATCAGTAACATCGAGAAAGGTTATCATTCACGCTATGGAAACAAGCAAGAAGTCGAAGGGGAAGGCGGCTAACACCAGCGAGGAAACGATTCGGGCAGCCTACCGCAAATACGTACTCACCCACGGAAAACAACCGGCCAGTGTTTTTTCCTTCTGCGAAGGACTGGGCATGCCTGAAGATGAGTTCTACACCCAGTTTGGATCGTTTGAGTCACTGGAAAAGTCTATTTGGACAGCCTACGCCACGCAGGTGCGCGAGCGCCTTTTGGCAGATGAAAATTATGCCGGATTCAGCGCGCGCGAGAAGATATTATCGTTTCACTTCACCTTAGCCGAAATGCTTAAGGCTGACCGCAGTTTCGTGCTCTTGCAGTTAAAAAGCTGGAAGAATCCCGCGCAGCTGCCGGTGTTCCTGAAAGGCTTCAAAACGATCTTTGATGACTGGATCAAAGGTGTCATCACCCAAGGCATCCAAAATGGAGAAGTGGCAAAGCGGCCCTTGTTGGATCAGCGGTATGATGGGCTGTTCTGGCTCCACCTGATGTTCATTCTTCAATTCTGGAGTCATGACGAAAGTGCAAATTTCGAGAAGACCGATGCGGCAATCGAAAAATCGGTCAATCTTGCCTTTGACCTGATCGGCAAAGGCATCCTGGATAATGCGCTGGACTTTGGTAAGTTCTTATATCAATCATCAAAAAATTAATCCGCGAAAGCGAGCCCGACATAAGGGCAGGGGGGAAGGATGAAAAAAGCAGTGAAGGAACAGTCGCAGATACCCGTCAGTAAAGTACAACGTGCCACCAAATTTATCGCCACCGGGGCAAAGATTGGCGGCAATTATCTCAAACACTACAGCAAAAAACTGGTAAACCCCAACCTGGGCAGTGAAGAGCTGCATGAGGACAACGCTGCCGATATCTATAGTTCGCTCAGCGAACTTAAGGGCAGCGCGCTTAAAGTAGCCCAGATGCTGAGCATGGATAAAAACCTGCTGCCTACAGCGTACCAGCAGCAGTTTACCATGGCCCAGTACAGCGCCCCCCCGTTGTCCTATCCGCTGGTGGTGCGCACCTTTGAACGCTATTTCAAAAAACGACCCAACGAGTTGTTTGACACGTTCACGACCTCGGCACAGAACGCGGCCAGCATGGGACAAGTGCATAAGGCGACTAAAGATGGAAAGACGCTGGCGGTTAAAATTCAATATCCGGGCGTGGGTGATAGCATCAAAAGCGACCTGGCCATGGTAAAGCCGATTGCGCTGCGCATGTTCAAACTCAATCCGGCTGACTACGATGAGTTTATCAGTGAGGTGGAGTCGCGGCTCTTGGAAGAAGCAGATTACGACCTGGAGTTGAAGCGGTCCATGGAACTTTCCCAGCAATGCGCACAAATCCCCAACCTCGTATTCCCTACGTACTACCCAGCTTATTCGTCTGCTAAAATCCTCACCATGGATTGGATTGAGGGCCAACCATTGGGCGAGTTCATCAAAACGCAGACGTGGACAAGGGACGAAGCAGCGTTGTTGGGACAGGCCATGTGGGATTTTTATCACTATCAGATTCATGAGTTGAAATCGCTCCATGCCGACCCGCATCCGGGCAATTTTATCATCACACACGATCGCAAACTCGGGGTCATTGATTTTGGCTGTGTGAAAGTAATTCCCCCGGGATTCTATGGGGTATATTTTCAGTTGCTGGAAAAAGACATTTTGCAGCGACCCGAAAAGCTGGAGAAAGCCTTTTATGACCTTCGCTTTATTTACCCTGATGACTCGGAAAAAGACAAGCGGTTTTTTACGGAAGTCTTCAGCCAATTGGTCGAACTGTTGGGGCGCCCCTTCCGTACACCCGCGTTTGACTTTTCTGATCAGTCGTATTTTGATTCGCTTTACCGGTTTGGCGAGCAACTGTCGGGCATGAAAGAACTGAGAAATTCCAAGAGGGCGCGGGGCGTAAAAGATGCCTTGTACATTAACCGCACCTATTACGGGCTGTACAATATTTTGAACGAATTAAAAGCAGAAGTGAACACGACTTCGTGGGTGCCTTTTTGAACCCAGGTTTGCGCCCCATAAAAACAAAAGCTTTGCACCTGCAAAGCTTTTTTTGGCGGTCCGGACGGGACTCGAACCCGCGACCTCCTGCGTGACAGGCAGGCATTCTA
>CAZGFJ010000007.1:0-171306 GCA_964524935.1 uncultured Ohtaekwangia sp. | reverse complement strand
CATTATTCACCGTAGAGGATGGCAGCGTGATGCGCAAATTCTCGAAGGTGAGGTTGGTCAGGGTGTTGAGTCCGTGAAAAGCACGGTTAAATGCAGCGCCTGTGGGTTGAATCGTAAGATTTCGGAAAGTGATGAAGCGGGCGTTGTCCAGCCGGAAAACAAAATTTGTAGACGCTCCTGTGGCGGAAAAAGTAACCACTACATCATTGGGATTTCCGCTCTCGGCTTCAAACGTGATCGTGTTGGTGGCCGTAGCTCCTGTGATGAGCCCGATTGACACCTGTTCGGTAAACGTTCCTGTTCGCAGCCGAAAGGTGACGGGAGCACTCACCCCCCGGGTGCTCAAATCGCTGATGGCAGCCGTCAGTGTGGTGTAGTTTCCGCTACTGCCCACCGTGTAGGTACCCGCCAGCGGCTGAGCCATCGCTCCGGCCCACATTGTCATCAATATTAACAAAGCCAACCCATGCCACGTGCGCATCCTTCCCGCTTTTTCCATGCTGTTTTTAGTTCAAATATTAACTTTTAAATATCGTCCTTCGGAGCCGCCCCTCACATCCCCGAAAAAGGGGAAAATTCATTTTCTTTCCCCAAGGCCACATGCAGGCTACGCCATGGCGCAGGGCGATTTTGTTTGCCCTTTCGTTGTCCAAACGTTCAGAAATAGTGCGTCCTTTGTCGCATGAAACTCTGGCAAAAAGACACGACCACCTTAAAAGAAGTAGAGGTTTTTACGGTAGGACAAGACCGCACCATGGATTTGTTTCTGGCCAAACACGATGTGCTGGGTTCGCTGGCGCACATCGCCATGTTGGAGGCGGTGGGCCTCCTGAGCCGGGAGGAACGGCACACCCTTTCTGACGAATTAAAGAAAATCCATCATCAAATCGAAGAAGGGCAATTTCAACTTGAGGAAGGCGTAGAGGATGTGCATTCACAAATCGAGCTGTTGCTGACGCGCGCGCTGGGCGACACGGGAAAAAAAATCCACAGCGGCCGCAGCCGCAACGACCAGGTGTTGGTGGACTGCAAACTCTTTTTGCGCGAGCAGATACGATTGATCATCAACGATATAGAAAACCTCTTCACACTCCTGCAAGCCAAAAGCGAACAGCACAAACACGTGCTGTTGCCCGGCTATACGCACCTTCAACTGGCCATGCCTTCTTCGTTTGGACTATGGTTTGGCGCCTATGCCGAAAGCCTGGTCGATGATGTGGCCTCGTGGCGTGCCGCCTACACCATCGTAAACAAAAACCCGCTGGGCTCTGCGGCCGGCTATGGCTCGTCTTTCCCACTCAACCGCACGCTTACTACCCAACTGCTGGGTTTTGACACCCTGCACTACAACGTGGTGTATGCGCAAATGAGCCGCGGTAAAACAGAACGCATGTTTGCTCAGGCGATGGCCAACACCGCGGCCACGTTATCAAAACTGGCCATGGACGTCACGCTTTACCTCAACCAAAACTTCTCGTTTATCTCCTTCCCGGACGAACTCACGACCGGTAGCAGCATCATGCCCCACAAAAAAAATCCGGACGTGTTTGAGCTGATCCGCGCCCAGTGCAACCTGCTGCAAGCCCTGCCCAACGACCTTACGCTGCTGACCAACAACTTGCCTTCGGGCTATCACCGCGACTTGCAACTGCTCAAAGAAAAACTGTTCCCCGCCATTGGCACGCTGCGCGACTGTCTGCGCATGGCTTCGTTTATGCTCTCCTCCATTCAGGTACGCGACCACATCCTGGCGGATCCTCGTTATCATTATTTGTTTAGCGTAGAAGAAGTAAACCGGTTGGTATTGAAAGGCGTGCCCTTTCGGGATGCCTATCGACAGGTGGGTCAGGCCATCGCTCACAACACGTTCACACCCGATGCCCGGGTGCATCACACACACGAGGGCAGCATCGGCAACCTATGCACCGAAAACATCCGGGCATTGATGGAAACAGAACTCCAACAATTTCGCTTTGCCCCCATCGATGAAGCAATTGCGCGTTTGCTCGCCTAAGCGTCTTGCTCCATGTCTTTCAGTTCAATCTCCAGCGCGCGCGTGCTAATGTACACTTCGTTGAGCGAGAGCGCCAGCGACAACAAGAGGAAACCCAAACTGAGCCCGAAGGTGGTAAAAGCCCAGGGTTCGTGCTCCACGTACACAAAGAGCATGCACAGCACACATAGAAAAAAACTGAGGATGCCACTCCCCTGCATTTGCTTGATCAGCACCAGCCTGCGTTTCAGGTTTTTGATCTGTTCGCGAATCAACTCGCGCTCGTCAGGCAATTGTTTGTACTTGGCGTGAAGGTTACGGATCAACGTAGCCAGGGCCAAAAAGCGGTTGGTATAGGCGAGCATCAGCAGGGTGATGGCCGGAAAAAGCAGCGCAGGTGTATTGATCGAAAACGTCATACCGTATTTTTGCGGCCACAAAAGTAGCGCAAATGACGGCACCTACCATCCTGTACATCCTCATCGCCCTATCCGTGGCGGGCTTTGTGTTTGCCCAGGGCCTCGAATGGCTGAACCTCAAAAATCTGCGCCAGGACGTGCCCCAAGCGTTAACCGATTTCTATCCTCCCGAAAAATACCAACGGTCATTATCTTATCAGCGCGAGCAGACGCGATTTGCGTTCGTCTCGGGTGGCGTGTCGTTTGTCCTTTCCCTGATGTTTCTGGCCGCGGGCGGCTTTGGGTGGTTAGACGGCCTGTTGCGACACGTTACGGCTCATCCGATCGCATTGGCCTTGCTCTTCTTTGGTGTAATCACCGTTACCTCCGATGGCTTGTCGCTGCCTTTTCAATGGTACCACACGTTTGTGCTGGAGGAAAAATATGGTTTTAACAAGACTTCTGTGCGTACGTTTTGGCTCGATAAAGCCAAAGGATACCTGCTGGGCGGCATCGTGGGGGGTGCGCTACTGGCGGGTTTGATTTTTTTGATCGAACGATGGGGTCCCTCCTTCTGGATCGCATTTGCCGGGGTGGCAGCCTCGTTCATGTTGTTGATGAACGTATTCTACACATCGTGGCTCTTGCCCCTTTTCAACAAGCTTACGCCTCTGCCCGAGGGCGAATTAAAATCCGCCATCGAAGCCTTTGCTCAAGAGGTGAACTTCCCGTTGGATCAGGTGCTGGTCATGGACGGATCTAAACGATCGACCAAGGCCAATGCGTTCTTTGCCGGCCTGGGTACGCGCAAAAAGGTTGTTCTCTACGATACGCTCATCGCCAACCACAGCACGGAAGAACTCGTGGCCGTGTTGGCTCATGAGGTAGGACACTACAAAAAGAAGCACATCGTGTGGGGCTACCTTTTGTCGGTGCTTCAGATTGTGTTTGTGCTCTTTGTATTGTCGCGTTTCGTTTTTTACGAGAACCTATCGCTGGCGCTTGGAGGTGGGCAGCACGCCATTCATCTCAACCTGGTCGCCTTTGGGCTTCTATTTGCGCCCATTTCCGGAGTGATTGGTCTTTTGGCCAACTGGCTGAGTCGGAAAAATGAATTCGAAGCGGATGCCTATGCGCGCACCAACTACTCGGGCGAAGCGCTGGCGCGCGCACTCAAGAAATTGTCGGCCGACACGCTTAGCCTCCTGCACCCCCACCCGCTTTATGTCTTTTTCCACTATTCTCATCCCCCGTTGTTGCAACGGCTGCGTGCGCTTTCATAAAAACGAACATGGACTCTCGTCACAGCCACGCCAGCGCAGGCGAATCAGCATCTTTTTTGCGTTCACTCTACTCCAACAAAATCGAGGTTGATTGCAGGTTTTGTTTTGAACAAAAGGGTTGCGGGAGGTCAAAGTCCAAACAAACTCCTGGTTTTGATTAACGGGTACCCAACCGACTCCGCAAACGGTTGAACAAGGGGCACAACCCCATGTTTAAGATTTCAACAAAACTCTTAAACAAATTTTATGAAGACTATTTTAGCTGATGTCGTGGCCATTCCAGTGGATGACCCGATCGCGTTTACGTTCTTCACCGGGTACATGGCCATGTTGGCTGCCTCGGTATTTTTCTTCGTGGAGCGTGGCAGTGTAGAGGGCAAGTGGAAACTGTCGCTGTTAGTGTCCGGATTGATCACGGGCATTGCGGCCGTACATTACTTCTACATGCGCGACTACTACCTGGCCACGGGCCAAAACCCCACGGCTCTGCGCTACATCGATTGGACACTGACCGTGCCCCTGATGTGCGTTGAATTCTTTTTGCTGACGCGCCCGGCCGGTGCCAAAACCAGCCTGATGTGGAAGCTCATTCTGGCGTCCGTTTGGATGTTGGTGACCGGCTACATTGGCGAGGCCTTCACGGATGGCTCTACGGGCCATAGTGTGCTGTGGGGTGTGCTCTCCACGATCGGTTACGTGTACGTGCTCTATACGGCCTGGTTGGGCGAAGTGGCCCAGTTGGCCAAGCAATCGGGCGACCCGGTGGTGATCCGCGGCATCCGCACATTGGCGTGGTTCGTGCTCGTGGGATGGGCCATCTACCCAATCGGCTACATGTGTATGCCGGGCGGGTGGTTGAATACTGGCCTGGGCTGGAGCTCGGCCAATGTCGACTTGTTCTACAACATTGCCGATGCCATCAACAAAATCGGCTTTGGCCTGGTCGTGTACAACATTGCCGTCAGCAGCAAATCAGCTAAATGACCTCCCCCGCAGTGGTCATCCCCGAACGGGAATTGGCGTTTGCCGACAAACCGTTCTATGCGTTGACACGCACCATGTTCGATTGCGTGCACCGGCATGACTTCGACCAGTTGGCGACCATTTGCGATGATGACTTTGGCATCATCGACATCAACACCGAAGGCGGTTCGGAAGTTATCCGCGACCGTGCGGGCTGGGAACATTGGTTCCGGTCGCTGTTTGAGAAACTGCAAGCGATGGGAGCCGAAACCTGGTCGGAGATCACCCGCTACGAAGCCAGCGAGGGGACAGATATGGGCTACACGGTGGTGGATTTTGACCAGGTGTTCATGGCCGGTGTAAAACGCCTGCGCTTTGCCGTGATTGCCACCATTGTGTGGAAACGGGAGGGTGGTGAGTGGCGCGAGGCGCGGTACCACAGCTCGCTGTTGTCGGTCAGGGAAGAGATGTAACAGCCCGGCAGAGACTGAACCCCTGTAAACCTCGGCACCCAAAGGTGGCCGAGGTTTTTTTTCGAAAAATTTTCGAGGCCTAGTGTGGCGGGTGTCGCTTTCCTTTTTCTACATTTGGATAACCGCAAAACATAAAAACCAACCGAACAATAGCTATGGCAAAGAAGGCAAAAAAAGCAAAGAAGGCCGTAAAGAAGTCGGCCCCACGCAAGGCAGCGAAGAAAGCTGTCAAAAAATCAGCAAAGAAATCGCTTGTGCGCAAGGTGAAGTCCAAGGCCAAGTCTGCAGGGCGCGCCATCGCGAAAGCCAAAAAAGCCGTGGTCAAAAAAGCAACCGCGGTAAAGAAGAAAGTCGCTAAAAAGGCCGGCACCGTAAGAAAGGCCGTGGTCAAGCGGGCCGCCATCGCCAAAAAAGCCGTGATGGAAAAGGCAGCCGCGGTAAGCTCAGCCGTAGAGAACAAGGCCGAGGAAGTAAAGGCTACCGTGGCGGAAAATTTTGAAGCCGCCAAAGAAGCGGTAGAGAATAAAATAGACGACATCAAGTCAGACCTGAGCAGCTAACCGATGCCTGCTGGCAAGAACCAACGAGGGCTGTCTTTCAAGGCAGCCCTTTGTTTTTGGTTTGCCCCGGCCCTTTTGCTCGCCCCCGATTGGCAAACAAATTAATTTTCAACCCCGCCCCTTGCGCGGGGGTTCTTTTGCCTAATTTGGCCGACCGAAAAATCACTTCTATGAATAACCGCAGACTTCCGTTTATCATCCTGGGCATTATCGCGCTAATCGTCCTGCTGGCCCTATCTTCCAGCCTGTTCTACAATATTGCCGCCACCGAGCGCGCAGTCATTTTTTACCCGTTTGGCCGGGGGCTCGATAAAGACAATGTGATTGGCCCGGGCACGCATCTGAAAGCACCGTGGAACGATGTGTACATCTACAAGGTGAACGAAATGTCGTCTGACGAAAACATGGACATCCTCGACAAAAACGGCTTGTCCATCCATGTGGACATTACCGTTCGGTATTATCCCATCCCCGACAAAATCGGCTACATCCACGAACAGTTCACGCAGTCGTACGAAGCGGGTTTGGTCATCCCTGAGGTACGCTCCACCGTGCGCCAGGTGATGGGCCGTTTTACGGCCGAAGAGATCTATTCCACCAAGCGGGCCGAGGTGGAAACGGCCATCAAAACCGAAACCGAAAACATCCTGAACAAGAACAACGTGCACGCCACGGCCGTGCTCATTCGCTCGATTGCACTGCCCGAACAGATCAAGCAGGCCATCGAAAATAAACTGCAACAGGAACAAGAGGCGCTGGCCTACCAGTTTCGCCTGGATAAAGAAAAAAGCGAAGCCGAACGGAAGCGGATCGCGGCCGAAGGCGAGTCAAGAGCCAACAATATCATTAACAATAGTTTGACCGACAAGCTGCTGAAAATGAGAGGAATTGAAGCTACCCTGGAACTGGCCAAATCGCCTAACAGCAAAATTGTGGTGGTGGGCAGCAGCAAAGACGGCATGCCGCTTATCTTAGGAAACAATTAAAACAACCGGCCGGTGATTTTTTACAGCCAACTATTTCCTACTAACAACTGTTACTGCTACTTTAGAGGCTAACTAATTAATCCATTTTTATTATGTCCAAGACCGCAGAACTCATCATAGACGGCAAATCGTACACGTTCCCGCTCGTGGAAGGATCGGAAAAGGAGATCGGCATTGACATCAGCAATCTCCTGGAGGAGACAGGGGCCGTCACCTTGGATTTTGGATATAAGAACACCGGGGCTACCAAAAGTGCCATTACCTTTTTGGATGGCGACAAGGGTATTTTGCGCTATCGCGGATATGGCATTGAAGAACTGGCCGAAAAATCGAGTTTTATTGAAGTAGCCTACCTGCTCATTTTTGGCGAGCTCCCCACCAAGCCCCAGCTGGACAAGTTTACCAACGACATCAAGACACACACCCTCGTACACGAGGACATCAAGAAAATCCTGGACGGCTTTCCTTCCACCTCGCACCCCATGGGTGTGCTGGCTTCGCTGTTCTGTGCGCAAACGGCCTTCTACCCCGAGTCACTTGACCCCAACCGTTCGGCCGAGGGTGTTTACCTCAGCATCGTACGCTCGCTGGCCAAAATGCCCACGTTTGCGGCCTGGGCTTACAAAAATGCAGTCGGTCACCCCGTTAACTACCCGGATAACTCCCTGGATTATTGTTCGCGGTTTTTGAAAATGATGTTCGCACTGCCGGCCGAACAATACCATGTCGACCCTGTGGTAGCGGACGCGTTGGACAAACTGCTGATCCTCCATGCCGACCATGAGCAAAACTGTTCTACCTCCACCGTGCGGATCGTAGGCTCCTCCAAGGCCAGCATCTACTCCTCCATTTCAGCTGGCATCAATGCGTTGTGGGGCCCGCTGCATGGAGGTGCTAATCAGGAGGTGATCGTGATGTTGGAGAATATTAAGAAAGACGGGGGCGATACCGAAAAATGGATCAACAAGGCCAAAGACAAAAACAGTGGCTTCCGCCTGATGGGCTTCGGCCACCGCGTGTACAAGAACTTCGACCCGCGCGCCAAGATTATTAAAAAGGCGGCTGACGATGTGTTGAAAAAACTGGGCGTCAACGACCCGGTGCTGGAGATCGCCCAAAAATTGGAAGAGGCTGCGTTGAAAGATCCATACTTCGTGGAGCGCAAGCTGTATCCGAACGTTGATTTCTATTCAGGCATCATCTACCGCGCACTCGGCATCCCGGTGGATTTATTCACCGTCATGTTTGCCATGGGCCGACTGCCCGGTTGGATTGCGCAATGGAAAGAAATGCGCGAGAACAAAGAGCCGATTGGCCGTCCACGTCAAATCTATACCGGGGCCACCCAGCGCCCCTATGTCTCGCTGGCCAACCGAAAGTAAGGAGCCGAAACAGGGTTCGTTCTCATTTTTATTCTACTAACACCACCCCGTATGCCATTGGTTGACGATTTTCAAGCGGCTGTTGCCCAATCTCAACAGCTTACCAAGCGTCCATCCAACGAAGAACTGTTGGAGCTGTACGCCCTCTACAAACAGGCGACCGAGGGAGACGTTGCGGGTGAACGCCCGGGTGGGTTTGACTTTCGGGGCATCGCCAAATACCAGGCGTGGGAAGAGAAAAAAGGGATGGCCAGCGAGAAGGCTATGGAAACGTATATTACGCTGGTAAAAACTCTCAGAGAGAACTATGCGTAGGCGCCATGTCTGCAAGTGCGCCTTTTTTCTTTCAGGCAGATCTTACTCCGCAAAGTACCGCCCTTTCAGCCGATGAATCGCACCACGCGGTGCGTGTCTTGCGTTTGCAGGCAGGCGATGATATTGCCATCACCAATGGGGCGGGCTTGTTGATCCACGCTCGCATCCGCGAGACATCCGATAAGCAATGTCATTTCGAGGTGCAATCAGTACATACTCAACCATCCCGTCCGTACCGTATCCACCTGGCCATTGCCCCCACGAAGAATAATGACCGTACCGAGTGGATGCTGGAAAAGCTAACCGAAACGGGCATCGACCAGGTAACGTTCATCTCCACGCAGCGCAGCGAGCGAGGCAAAATCAACCTGGAGCGATTCCAAAAAGTAGTGGTGGGCGCGCTCAAGCAGTCACAACAGGTATTTCTTCCGGCCTTGAACGGCTTGGTTGACGTTGAGCAGGTGCTCGCAGCGAATGCCTCCCAAAAGTTCATTGCTCAGGCTGACGCGCTTAACCCGGTTCATCTCAAACACGCAGCGCAGCCGGGTTCGTCTTATCTGATATTGATTGGACCAGAGGGCGATTTTACCGACACGGAAGTGACCTCCGCACTACAGAAAGGTTTCGTCAAGGTGAGCCTTGGGCCCACCCGTCTGCGCACAGAAACGGCTGGGTGGGTTGCGTGTCAAACGTTGCACTTTGTCAACGTCTGATTTTGAGAATGCTCTTGCCTATTTTTGAGCGATGAAACCCGAAGAAGCCCGCCACCGGATAGAAGAACTAAGCCGCCTGGTGCATCACCACAACGAGCTGTACTACCAAAAGAGCAAAACCGAGATCTCTGATTTTGAATTTGACCAACTGCTGAAAGAGCTGATCGATCTGGAGAATGCCTTTCCGCAGTTTCGCGCGCCCGACTCGCCTACCCAACGCGTGGGCGGCACCATCACCAAAGAATTTGCCACCGTGGTGCATCGCTACCCCATGTTATCGCTCGGCAACACCTACTCGGCCGAAGAACTGCGCGATTTCGATGGCCGCGTGGCCAAGGGGCTGGACGGTGAACCCTACGAATACTTTTGCGAACTCAAGTTCGATGGCGTCTCCATCAGCCTCATCTATGAAAATGGCTTGCTCGCGAAAGCGGTAACCCGGGGCGATGGCGTGCGGGGCGATGAGGTAACGGCCAACATCAAAACCATCCGGTCGTTACCCCTGCGCATCAAGGCCACAGACATTCCCGCGTATTTTGAAGTACGGGGCGAAGTGTTTCTCCCCCGCGATGTGTTTAAGCAACTCAACAAAGAGCGCGAGGACATTGGCGAAGAAACCTATGCCAACGCACGCAATACCGCTTCGGGCACCGTAAAGATGCAAGACTCTGCCGAAGTGGCCCGGAGGAAGCTGGACTGCTACCTGTACTATCTCCTGGGCGATAGCCTGCCAGCCAGCACCCACGAAGAAGGAATCCGGCTGCTCGAAAAATGGGGCTTCAACGTTTCACCTACCTATCGAAAATACCAGACGATCGATGAGGTACTCGCCTACATAAACGAATGGGAGCACCAACGCAACGAACTGCCGCTCGATACCGATGGCGTGGTGATCAAGGTCAACAAGCTGGAACAACAAAAGGCGCTCGGCTTCACGGCCAAAAGCCCGCGATGGGCCATTGCCTACAAGTACAAGGCCGAGAGCGTGAGCACACGCCTGAACGGCATTACCTATCAGGTGGGCCGCACCGGAGCCGTTACCCCGGTGGCCGAACTGGAGCCGGTGTTTCTGGCCGGCACCACCGTTAAGCGCGCCTCACTGCACAATGCCAACGAAATTGCACGACTCGACCTGCGCGTGGGCGACTATGTGTTCGTTGAAAAAGGAGGCGAGATCATACCAAAAGTAACGGGGGTTGATCGATCTAAACGAGGGCCGCACGTGAAGCCCGTTCAGTACATTGAACATTGCCCCGAGTGTCAAACCGCTCTGGTGCGCCACGAAGAAGAGGCCAACCATTATTGCCCCAACGAAAAAGGCTGCCCGCCCCAGATCAAAGGGCGCATCGAGCACTTCATTCAGCGCAAAGCCATGGACATCGACTCGCTGGGCGAACAGACCATCAGGCAACTGTATGACTTAGGCTTGGTAAATACTCCGGCCGACCTCTACGACCTCACCAAAGAAGACTTGCTCAAGCTCGACAAAGTCAAAGACAAGTCGGCACAAAACATGCTCGATGGCATCGCAGCATCGAAAGCGGTGCCCTTTGAAGCCGTGTTGTTTGCCATCGGGATTCGCTACGTGGGCAAAACCGTGGCCGAAAAACTGGCGCGCCACTTCAAGTCGATGGATAACCTACAGAAGGCTTCGTATGAAGAGCTTCTGGCCACCCCCGAAGTGGGTGAAAAAATCGCGCAAAGTGTGGTGGCCTTCTTTAGCGAGCCCGACAACTTACGCGAGGTGCAGCGACTTCAGAAGGCCGGCTTGCAATTTACTTCGGCTATGAAGGAGCCAGAAAAAATAAGTGATGTGCTTCAAAACAAATCGTTTGTGATTTCGGGCGTGTTCGAAAAGTATGAGCGCGACCAATTGCAGGAACTAATCGTGGCCCATGGCGGGCGCATCCTCTCCGGTGTTTCTGCAAAGCTTGACTACCTGCTGGCAGGCGATAACATGGGCCCCGCGAAACGGGAGAAAGCCGAAAAGCTGGGTGTGAAGATTATCTCGGAGGAGGAGTTTGAACGGATGTTGTCGATGTAAGTCTATTTCAAAACTGTCCTGTTTTCGGGGCGGGCTTACACCGAACCCCGCCATTGCACGAACCTTTTGTTGGCGGTAGTGCCGTCATTCTAAAAACTTAATCGAGATCTCAAGATGTCCACCGAGTCCTTCAGTTATAATTCTCTGAAGAGTCGAGAAGCGAACGTCCTTTAGGTCTTTCTCAAGCTTTGAAATGTAAGACTTATTTGTTCCCGACAACTCTGCAACTTGTTCTTGCGTCAGTCCTTTCTCTTGTCTCGCTTGTTGAATAAGAACTCCAAGTCTGAATGCCTCGTAGTCCGCCTCAAATTTGTCTCTTTTCTTTGTCCCCTTTTTACCGACCTTTTTGTCGATGAACTCACTTAGGGTTGTTAAGTTTTTTGTTTTCATAGTACTCCCGTTTTACTTTTTTAGCCCTCTCAATTTCTCTTTCAGGTGTTCTCTTTGTTTTCTTTTGAAAACCATGTCCAATTACAACCAGGTTACTGTTGTCAAAAAAGCAGAAGATTCTAAAAATGTCACTACCGCTTTGAACTCTGATTTCGTAAAGTCCGTCCGTGCCCTCTAAATGCTTGAAGTAAAGCTCAGGAACTCGGTCGAGGTCCTCAATTACTCTTAAAGTCCAAAGAATTTTCTTTTGAACTTTAGTTGTCTGGTCGTCATAGAAGTCCCGAAAATAATTCTTAAAGAATATCAGGTAACGTTTTTTATCCACGGGTCAAAGATAAACAAAGTAGTCCAAATGGACAACTCTACTTTTTTGTCGGACGGCATTCTGACTAACTTTTGTGTTTCTGCAGTGGTGCCTTTCCGAAGCAGCCACTGTCCCCGGGGGAAACGTTATAGGATAAATATACTTAATACATTGACGTCCCGCCACCATTGCGCAAACATTTTGTTGGCTACTGTTATGCTAACCTCTTTTTTAAAGAAATTGCATATGAACATACAGCTTTATTCAGTACGTCACCACGACTTGATTCAAGTCCCAACCAATGTTTCATTTCGTCTTCTGAAAGAATAACTGATGTCAATAAGCACCCCCGTTTGTCCCAGGTCCCAAGAGTATCAAGTCCATCCTTGATTTCTTTAAGCCATGTCTTGTCGTTTTGACGTTTTGCAATTAAGGCCCTCTCCCTTGTTCTTAAAATTAACTTGTAGTCAATGTTTATTTTTGTTCTATTAAATAGTTCATTTTGAAAGAGTGTAAATATCCAAATGTTAATAAATGGAATTCTTAAAAAGTCCTCTGAGAGAAGCGCTTCGAATTTCTTTTCATATTTTTTAACAGTTACCTCATTTAGTACTCTGTCAAAGTAAATAACTACTTCTCTAATTGCTGGTAATAGTTTTTTGAAATTCTTAAAAATTAAAGGAATAATTCCCCTAATGTTATAACGTCCTGCTTTTCTTAAAATATGTCTTACTAGTCCTAAGTCAAGTCTATCGAATTCAAGGGATTGCTCGAGTAATTTTTTGTATGCGTCACTTCGGACTTTTATTTTCTCTCCAGCTTCAAGTTCGTCAAAAGCACGAATTTCCTCAATTGAAGGATAATCTCCAGAACCCATTTCTTCAATTTCTTCGTGGATTGCTTGCTTCTCTGTTCTTTCCTCTTCAGTAATGTAAGTGTCAATAAATATTTCAGTTGGTAGTATTGCTGTTTTTTCAGAAGAAATAGTAAGTCTGTGATTTGAGTATAGAAATTTTGTTAGCTGATGTAAGAAGAAAATAGCTTCATCTTCACTCTTAAAAAAAAGATAAATGTCGTCAACATAACGTACAAATTTATCTGTGTATTTTAAAATCATTTTGTCAATATCGGACATTATAGCCTCCGCAATTATAATGCTAGGAGCTGGGCCTACAGGAATTCCTTTTGAGACATTATTGTTAATTCCTGATAAGAATTCTTCAATAGCTTTGCTTGATTTCGAACCACCCTCAGCTAGAATGTTATTAACTCTATGCAGATAAATCTGATTATAGAAATCAGTAATATCACAGACTAGTGCAGAGCCATCTTTAAATTCTTTAGCCAGTTCTTCAGCTTTTTCAATGAACTCTAGATAGCCAATAGCATCCCTATCAAAGAAAGAGCCGGTCAAATCGATTTTAATTCTATATGAACATGCTATCTTTCTTTCCTCGGGAATTCTCATTGACTCAATTAGTCCCGCGTTTTCGTGAACAAGCGCAGTATAAATTAAACTGTCAAGTGGTTCCAGTTGATGAACAACTCTAAATGTTCCATTAGGTTTTGGCGCGAGTGTAGTTAAAGGCACTTTTGGTGCATACTTATCGAGGTCAAGATTCAGCAGATATGACTTAATGTTTGACCAGTCATGTTTAATTGCTTCAAATTCAAACAGTCTCGGATAAAAGTCACTGTCATAAAATCTCTCCAAATGGAGGAGTGCCCATTCTATCGATGTCTCTTGTAGGTTATACATTTTTTTAAGCATAATAGCAGCCAACGTTTGTGTTTGCGATGTGGCCGGCTTCCGAAGCCGCGGGCTGTCCCGCGAAACCAAACGTTGGTTTTATAAGAATACTAAAATATTACTTGTCGCCCGGCCATAGCGCAAACATGTTGTTGGTGGCTGTGCCGCTATTCACTCTAAATCCATTATCAGTCACCCAAGTCCGTTTATCTTCAATTATTAGTTTGTCCTTTACTCTTTCAATTTGAAAAGTCGTTACACAGTCGGTCCACAAGTCTCCCGTTAATTCATAGGTCATGACATTGTCGGCATGTTCAATTGTAATTTCACATTTTCCCTTGTCGAACTTGTCACCACGTATTCTAAACCATTTTGCAATTCTTATTGGAGTCCCAAGTTTTAAAAGAGTCCAAAATGGAAAGAATGGCATAGCGTAGATGTGGTCTGGATTTTTTATTAGTTTGATTCTTTTGAGTCCGTTGTCATTTAGTCCGATTGCATAAATGTTAGTCATCGTTCTTATACGAATCACGGCTCCTTTCTTTGTCCAGTCGAAATGAGTTTTTATTGTTTGATTATGTCGGTCGTAAAACTCGTCAAGTATTAAATTGCCCGAAGTATATCTAAGTTGTCCAACGCCAAATATTTTATTTTTGAGTCTCTCTGAAACTGAGTATTCATCACCGACCTCGCCAATGATTTCCCTTGTTAGTTGTCCGTCAGATTTTAATTCAAATACTCTCATGTGTCCCGCGGCATTGCCACCAACTCCCAAATATACGCAACTCCGTTGCGTATATCCATCTCCTATCTGGTTGCTTGGCGCCATTTAACCCGCGGTTTCGCAAACACTGGCTGGTGCTTCACCCACGCGACAACGAACCCCAATACCTTTGGAGATATCGACTACCCCTCGCAATTCCCTGACGCTTCGTGCCCTCGGGGCCTGGTGGCCTATTCGTACGCAATCGCAGCAAAGTCCGATAGCCGAAGTATGAACCAACGCAGGTAAATAACCCCAACGCCACACCAAAAAAAGCCGTTATCTTGCGGCCATGTTCAAGCAGACCTTTTTGCAGTGGCGCACCCAATCAGCCCTCAAAAAAAACAAAAACCTACGGGCCAGCATTCCGTACCGCCAGGCACAAGCCGTGGGCATCATCTTTAGCGTGGAAGACAAAGCCAAACACGAAGAAATCAAACACTTTATCAAGCAACTGGAACTGGACGGCAAACGCGTCAGCGTCCTTGAGTTTTTGCCCCGAAAAAAAGAGAACTATGAATTCCTTTTTGATTTCTTCACCCTCCAGGATCTTTCCTTTTGGGGAAACATTGAATCGGCCCCTGCGCAAAAATTTGCCGGACTCCCCTTCGACTATCTGTACTATGTCGACCAGGAGCACAACCCGTTGATTCTGCATCTGCTCGCCAAAAGCAAGGCCCATTGCCGCATCGGTTCCTATCAGCCACAGGGCGAAGCCTTTTTTGAGCTTATGATTGAACAAAAAGGGGCTGTCAAAACGTTGATCGAAAACATGCTGAAATACACCCAAAATCTGCGATAAGACAAATGAAATCATTGCGTGGCACGGGCGTGGCGTTGGTAACGCCCTTTTTGGAAGACGGAGAGATCGATTTCGTTTCGTTGAAAAGACTCATCAACCATACCGCCCGCGGGGTGGACTACTACGTAGTGATGGGCACCACGGGGGAGTCGGCCACGTGTTCCAAAGACGAGAAAAAGGAAGTACTCGACTTTGTCATCAAACACAATCGCAAAAAGTTGCCGATTGTCTATGGCATTGGTGGTAACCACACGCATGGCGTTTTAGAGGAGATTGACGCCACGGACTTACGAAGCGTGGATGCGCTGCTCTCGGTGAGCCCATATTACAACAAGCCTTCACAAGAAGGGATTGCGCAGCATTTCGAAGCGGTGGCCGAGTTCAGTCCGGTTCCTATAATTTTGTACAACGTACCGGGTCGCACGGCCAGCAACCTATCGGCCAGCACCACCCTGCGGCTGGCCCGCCATCAAAACATTATCGGCATCAAGGAGGCCTCCGGCAACCTTGAACAATGCATGGCCATTGCACGCGATAAACCCAACGACTTCCTGCTGATCTCGGGCGATGACTTGCTTACCGTGCCGCTCTATGCTATCGGAGGCGCGGGCGTCATAAGCGTATTGGCCAACGCCTACCCGGTGATTTTCAAACGGATGACTGCGGCAGCAGCCCAAAGCGACTACCACAAAGCGCAGACGGAGGCATTCAAACTGCTCGACATCAACGGGCCTATGTATGAGGAGGGAAATCCTACCGGCATCAAATTTTTACTTAGCCTGATGGGTATTTGCGAGCCTCACACCCGTCTGCCGGTGGTGCCGCCCTCGCCCGCATTGCAGGCCAAGATCAAAATGTTGTATCGCTCGATTAAGTAAGCCCAGATGGCGTAAGTTTCGGCTACCGCTATTCCGGGGGATTCTTCGCTGCGCTCAGAATGATTTCAACCACCCCTCCCCGCCTTACAGGGCGAGGGTCAGGGTTGGTATCCGCTATGGGCTTTTCTTTTTCTCCTCGCGCAGTTGCTGTATCTCCTGACGCAAGTCGAGGATCATTTCGGTGAGTTGTTCTTTGCTAAACTCATGCTTGCTCTCCACATCGGGAAACTGGACGCTGATATAGGCTTTTGCAGCCCACGCTTCAAGTACCTCGTCTCCATCCAATTGAAAAGGCGCGTACTGACGGTTGTCGGACACCAGAAATAGTTTGCCGTTTTCATCGAGGTAGTTGAACACGCGCTTGTACACGATGCCTTCGCGTTTGGTCACTAGCACATAGGTTTTTCCATTTTTCAAATGGCGAAGATCCTCTACGTACTCCCCGATTACCACGGTACCCGGCAAAATGGGCAACATGGAGTCACCGTTGATCTCGAAGGCGCGATAGGTGCCACGCGGCAGCACAGGCAATTTGAACTTGGGCAGCTCTTTGACAAATTCGGTATCAGCATATCCGTTCAGATAGCCGGCTGCGGCCTTGGCCGGCACAAACTCGATGTTGTCGCGTTGATGCTCATCTACCGTTACCACCAACACTTCGTTTCCGCGTTTATAGGCGGCCGCCAGTTCGCGGTCACCCAAAAAGCTATCTACAGAAGCATCGAAAAGTTGGGCCATCTTCTGTATCAACTCCAGGCGCGGTTCGGCCCGGCCTTCTTCGTATGCCCCTACCAGCGAGCGCTTGATACCGAGCTGTTGGGCAAACTGATCCTGGGTCCAGCCTTTCTTTTTTCGTTCCTGACGGATGCGGTCGTTGAGGTTCATGCGGCTCTGTTTTTAAATAACATGATGGGTTCCAAGGCAGGTGTGGCCCGCTTGCCAAGCGAAAACAGGGAAGGCTGCAGATAGCGATCAGCCTGCTGCGCGGCCCGCAGGTGTTCCTCAATTTTCAGTACAATGTCGCGGACAGAAGTATGCGGTTCCACCAGCAGATAACCGTAGAAGCCATCCGGTCCTTGCGTGGAAAAATTGACCTGAAAGCGCCCCGACCGCAATCTTTTGCTAGAAATCTTCAGTTGACCACCCATACGCTAATATTTTTAGCAAATTAATGGGCAATTTTCGGGATATTCAAGCGATAAACTAAATTTTTTAGGTTTATTTTCACTTCGGGATGTTGGGGTAGCATCCCTTTGCGGAGCCGCCAGCGTACCCCCGGGGCAGCCCCTCCACCGGAGGAAAAACTACCTAATTACCAGGTCGTTGCACGAATATTTTTGGAGGCTCGCAAAACATCTCTCCGGCTGATCTGGCCGATCAGAATGCCATTGTCGACAATCGGGAGCCGTCTGACCGGGCTGTTCAAAAACTCGTTGGCCGCCTCCACGATATCGCACGAAGAGGGAAGCGTTTTGACGTTTGCCGTCATGTAATCCGACACTTTGCGGGAAGATGAAGGGAGGTTATGGTAGGCCTGATCGACAATGATCCGCAAACAGTCTTTTTCAGAAATGATGCCCACCAGTTTACGCTTTTCGTCCAGCACGGGCGCACCGGAGATGCCCTTTTCGATGATCACATCAATCACCGATTCAATGCTTTGGTCGGGCCGAAACGAGATCAGTTCGCTGGCCTTCACCATGTACTGGGTAACGGACTCATACGCGGGCACCTGCCCTGCGGCAAGCTGCTCTTTTGACTTCATCTCGGGTCTGAAATTCATGGGTAGAGGGTTAAAAGTGGAACATACAAACAACCAAACCGAAAAGAAATGTGCGATTGGGCGGCAAAATCGAAGGTGTCACCGACAAATAGCAAGTGAACTTACCAAAAAAAGCAAATGGGCAAAATGCCTCGAAGCCAAGTTAGCGACCTGCCTCTTGTTGGCGGTGATGGAAAAACAAGCGCGACAATGGGATGACCACCATGCCCGCCAGGCCAAACGTGATAAAAGCATACCTTAACCCGATGGCTTGCGCCAGGTAGCCAATCAACGGAGGAGCCAGCAGCATACCAGCGGTACCGTAGGTGGAAATGATCGCGATGACCATGCCCGGAGCATATTTTTTAGATTGACCAGCCAGTAGAAAAACCATCGGAATAACGGCCGCGGTACCCACGCCCACGAAACAAAATCCGATGATGCACGGCCAAAATAGAGGCCACCCCACAGCCAGCCCGATGCCTGAAACCACCAGTAGCGCACTCAGCACAAAGGTGCGCGGCATGCCCAGTTGTTCCATGAGCCAATCGGACGTGAAACGCGATACCGCCATGCATACCATAAAAATGAGGTAGCCAAGCGTGAACAAATCCTCCCCGACCACCTCGCGAAAAAATACACCGCTCCAATCGAACATGCCCCCTTCGCAGACCAGCGCGAAAAACACGATCAGCCCCAAGTAAACAATATAGGGGTCCGGCTTGCCCAACTTGAATTTGTTGCCAGCAGTGGCGCGGTCGCCCGCCAGCAGGTGAGAATACGAGTATCCTGCCACGGCCATCACAGTCAGCGCAACCAACGCCAGGTGAACACCCATGGGTACGTTCCAGGCCACCAACCAGGTGCAGATGCCCACCCCCACAATGCCCCCCGTGCTCCACAAGCCGTGGAGCGCGCCTGTTATCTTCCGGTCAAACATGCGCTGCACCGATACGGATTGCGTGTTGATGGCGATGTTGGCGATGCGAAGGCTAAATGAAAATAAACAGACGGACACTACGAGCGTGAACGTGGTAGGTGCGAACCCGATGAGCAGTAAGCCTACGGCCAGGGAAACGAATGAGAACACGGCCGGTACGCGGCTGTCATAACGCGAAACCAGCCAACTGGAAAAGGGAAGGCCGGCCAGCGAACTCAGCGGCATCGCCAACAGCACGGTGCCCAGCTCGCCATCGCTGTAGCCAAACTGTGTTTTGATGCTGGGAATACGCGAGGCCCAGGTAGAAAAACACACCCCTGACAAAAAAAAGTAAACACTCAGAAAAAAGCGGTGACGGGAGCGATCGGACATGGGCCCGCAAAACAAAAGCTAATTTCAATGGGGTGCAATGAAGACGGAGATAATATGTGGGTTGCATGACGCGTCTTATTCCTGCGGACGTTCTGTTAGTTCCGCCAGGTCCCAGGGTGACGTGCCTACGCGCAACACACCCCGTTCCACTTCCAAAGGCGATTCAATATTATTGGAGTAGATCATGCCTGTGCCCAGCCCTTGCGGGATCGCGAGCGGGTACTGCGAAGTAAATTGGGCAATGGCATTGAGCCCCAGCGAAGACTCGAGCGCGGAGGTGACCCACCACCCTGCTCCGTGCTGCTGTGCCAACGCGATCCACTCGGCCGTGCCGGAAAAACCTCCGTGCAAACTGGGTTTCAAAATCACAAACTGCGGTCGGATGCGCTTCAATAGTTCCTCTTTCTTCGCCCGTTGATGCACGCCAATCAACTCTTCGTCCAGTGCCACAGGGATGGGCGACTGCGCGCATAGATCCGGTAGTTCGGCCGCGCCCGTCTTCAACGGCTGCTCGATGGAGTGGATATCGAAGCGTGACAGCTCTTTCAACTTGTATAGGGCCTCATCGGGCTTAAAGGCCCCGTTGGCATCTAAGCGGATGACGATGTTTTCGCGGAAGTACTTTCTGCGCACATATTGCAGCACATCGCACTCTTTTTCAAAGTCCAGGCCGCCCACCTTCAGTTTAATGCAGCGGAACCCCTCGCGGATCTTGATTTCGATTTGCTGAAGCATGAAATCCAAACCGCCCATCCAAATCAACCCATTGATGGGGATGGGCGCCCCGGACGCAAAGGGACCGGGGAACACCAAGCGCTGGCCCCCGTGCTGCCAATCGCGCAGGGCCATCTCCAAGGCAAACAACACCGATGATCCCACCGCTTCCGCGGAACCCACGTGCCTTTCGATGAATCCCTCTATGTCTTCTGCCGCGGGCATGGGCAGTCCTTGGGCATTGAGCCGCTCCACGTGGGCCGCCAGTTGCTCCTCAAATGCGGGTGTCAGCTCGGGACTGAGGCCCGGAAGCGGGGCACATTCGCCCACGCCCTGCCGGGCGGGGTCGGTGGTGTCGTGGGCCCACAAAAACCACACGGTGCGGTCGCACATAATGCCGCGCGAAGTGCGCGCTTCAAAGTCGAACTGCAAGGCATAGCGCTGCAGACGTAGGGTCAGAGCCATGTGGCGAAGATGCAACAACGCTAGACCAATCCCAAGTATCTTTACAGCCCATGAGCCAACCACAGTTGATCCGCATCCAGGACTATGCCTACCCGCTGCCCGAAGAACGCATCGCCAAACACCCGTTGGCCGAGCGCGATGCTTCGAAACTGCTGGCCTACCGGGGCGGAGTTATTTCCCATCACGTTTTTCGGGAGTTGCCCGACCTGCTACCTGACAACAGCTTCCTGTTCTTCAACGACACCAAAGTCATCCCGGCACGGCTGCTCTTTCGAAAAGATACGGGGGCCGTCATCGAGGTGTTTTTGCTGCAGCCGCAGGATGTCCGTGTGATCTCACAAGCCATGGAAGCCCGCGGCCGCGGCCTGTGGCATTGCACCCTCGGTAACGCCAAGCGGTGGAACACGCCCACGCTGACCGCAGCCGTGGGCGAGCACTGGCTGGAGGCCACACTGGTGGACAGGGAAAAAGGGTTGGTAGCGTTCCGCTGGCCGGAAGCAGTGACCTTTGCGGAAATCGTAACCCTGGCAGGACAGGTTCCGCTACCCCCCTACCTGAAACGCACGCCCGTGCCAGAGGACGCTGCGCGTTACCAAACCGTGTACTCCAAACACGTAGGGGCTGTGGCCGCCCCCACGGCCGGGCTCCATTTTACCGAGGCCGTGTTGCAAAACCTGCGAAAAAAAGGCTTTGGGCTGGATTACCTCACGCTGCACGTGAGTGCCGGCACTTTTTTGCCGGTAAAGGTGGATAACGCCCTGGATCATACCATGCATGCCGAGCAGATGGTCATCAGCCGGTCAAACCTCGAAAACCTGATCCGTGAGCCGGCCATCATCGCGGTGGGAACTACCTCAGCCCGCACGCTGGAAAGCCTGTACTGGTATGGAGTGCAATTGGCAACGCAACCCGATGCCCCCTTTATTGTTGGCCAGCGCCAGCCATATGAAACCTCGCGCGACCTGCTACTAACGGAATCAATGGCGCAGGTGCTGGCCAAGATGGACCGCGAAGGGTTGGACCTGCTGACGGGCGTGACATCGATCTACCTGGTGCCCGGCTATCATTACCGCGTGGTGCGGGGAATGATCACCAACTTTCACCAGCCCGCCTCAACCCTCATGCTGCTGGTGGCCGCACTCGTGGGCGAAGACTGGCGCACGATTTACAACGAAGCGTTGGCCCGCGGCTACCGTTTTTTGAGCTATGGCGATAGCTCGCTTTTGATTCCATAATTACTTGATGTGAATAAATTCAAAATACTGATTTATTGACTTTTATGATTCCCATTCGACCTTGGCCAAAGAATCTTTGGCTCATCATCAAACCGCTGATTTTGAGCTTTTTGCTGCGGATTTCGTATGGTGTCGATGTGTGCAGATTTCGCATCCTTTAAGTAGAATTTTTCGGTGAACGGTAACACGTTTAGGGGTCACTATCTGCTCAACTTCTTAACAACCACGTCATACGGATCACAAAACGAACCAGTGATTTAATTGGATTTCTCGGTGAATTGTGCAACATTGAGCGGTCAAACCCCCGCCTATGCTGAACCGCCTGATGAAAATGCTGGACGTTGAGCCGAACGAATCAGGTCCGGTTTCGCTGCTGTTAGCCATCAGCTTTTTGATGGGTGTCTTTATGGCCACGTTTACCGTTGCTTCGCAGACATTCTTCCTGGAACACTATGATGAAAAGGCAGACCTGCCGGTGGCCCTGGCGGTATCCGGAGCTTTTGGTGTGGTTACTACCCTCCTGTTCAACTTTTTTCAAGGCCGGCTTTCGTTTTCGTTTTTGGCCATCGCCAACCTGGTGGTGGTGGTGGCGCTGACAGCCTTTATTGAGTTTGGCGACACCTATGCCGTACAATACTTAGAGGACGACAACCTGATTTACTTTTTTGGCTTCACCCTGGTACTGCCCTTCACGTTTGTAACGCAACTCGTTTTTTGGGGCTCCTTCAACCGCATGTTCAACGTGCGGCAGTCCAAGCGCATCATTGGCAGTGTGGACTTAGGTACCATGATTGCACAAATCATCGGTTTCTTTGCCATTCCTGTTTTGTTGGCCAACGGGGTGGCTCCCAAACAACTCTACACGGTGAGCCTGTTTGCCATCATCGGCTATGTGATCTTGTTTGCCGTGTTGTCGAATCGGTTTTTGGCCAAAGGGCGGGCGGTCATCCGCTCGGAAAAAGACATCAAAAAATTGTCGCTTTTTCAGTTTTTGGGCAACAAGTACATCGTACAGATGGCCTTGTTCATTGTCGCCTCCTTTGTGGCCCTACGCTTCATTGATTACTCTTTTTACAATGCTACGGTAAACCAGTTTTCTTCCAATCAGAACAACATCCCCAGCTTTTTGGCCTTATTCGAGGGCGCAGTCGTGATTTTCAGCTTCTTGTTTACCAGCCTGGCCACTGATCGCATCCAACAGGAGTACGGGTTGCGCGTGGCGCTTATCATCAACCCGCTCTTGCTCATTGCCTTTACCATCATTGCCTTGGTAGTCGGCAGTACACTCGGCTATGACGTCACCAGCGGGGAGGCCACGATGGTTATTTTCTTTTTTATCTCCATCGCCATGAGCAAGCTGTTTGTGAACTCGCTGCGCGAAGCACTGGACAGCCCCATTTTTAAGTTCTACTATGTTCCGCTCGATTCGGCCATCAAAATTGACACGCAAACCAAGCTGGAAGGTATCGTGACCGCCCTGGGCAGTGCGATTGCGGGGGGGCTGATCGTGCTGATCAATACCACGGACTACTCAAGTCCGATCTGGATTTGCGTCTTCACGCTGCCCATCCTGGGCATCTGGTACTGGGTGACCAACCGCATGTACCACGGCTATAAGGAAACGCTGCAGGGATCGCTGGTGAAGAATAAGTCCACCGTAGAAAAAGACGTGGTACGCGAATACACGCTCGATAGCGTGCTTCAAAAAGAAGTAGCCAGTCCGGCTGTAAACAAGGTGATTTATGGCTTGCGCCTGATGGAAAAGCTGGAGCCGGCCTTGTTTGAGTCGTCCATCATCCGCCTGGCCGATTCGAGCGAAAAGCCGATCCGTCAGTTTGCGCTCGCCAAAATACAGGAGTTGGGCCTGGGCGAACGCGAAACGGAAATGAAAGGCCTGGCCCTGAAAGCGGCCGGAGCAGTGGAAGACAGCGACTACATGGCCATTTCGCCCGACAAACTGCAGCGATTGGCCAAGTCAGTGAAATACAGCGATCGCCAACTGGCCGCCAAGATGCTGCGGCAGCTCACCAACAACAAAACCATCTTCATGCTGCTGGAGTTGCTGCGCGATGCCGACCCACGCGTGCGTACCGAAGCCCTGATAACCGCCCGCAAAGTAAAGCGCCAGGAGACCTGGTCGGTGTTGATCGAGATGCTCAACTCTCCGCTCTACAGCCATTTGGCAGCCGCGGCTCTGAAAGAAGCCGGTGAGCCGGTACTACCCTACCTGGAAACCGCCTTTCACAAGTCGGGCCAGAGTGAACAAGTGATGTTAAAGTCCGTGCAGATCATGGGCTACATCGGAGGCAAAAACGCCCTGGAGCTACTGTGGAAAAAAGCCGATTACCCTGACAAGCGTATCGTAAAGCAGATCTTTTACTCCCTGCGGTTCATCAACTACCGGGCACAGGGGCGCGAGGTGCTGGCCATCAAAGACCTGCTCGACACCGAGATGAGCAAAACGCTATGGAATCTGGCCGCCTTGGACGAATTGCCCGAAGAGGAAAAATTTGGATTCTTGCGCGAGGCATTGCGCGAGGAGATTCGCGACAACTATGACCAGATTACACTCTTGCTCTCGCTGCTGTACGATCCGGAATCGGTACAGTTGGTCAAAGAAAACATTGAATTGGGGACACCCGATAGCGTTCAGTATGCCCTGGAACTCCTTGACCTGTTTGTTGACAATGATTTGAAACCCAAACTGGTGCCGCTGTTGGATGACACCTCCACGGCCGACAAGCTGGCCAAGCTCCAGGTCTACTTCCCGCGCGAGAGCTATAATCCCGTACAAGTTATCAACTACATCTTCAACCGCGATTTTAACCTGAGCAACCGCTGGACCAAAGCCTGCGCCATTCACCTCACCCCCTACTTGCCCGACTTCCGCGTGAGCCGTGGGTTGATTGGGCAAATGTTCAACCAGGATCGCCTGCTGCAGGAAACCGCTGCCTGGGCCATCTACAACAAGGACAAACACATCTATCAGGTTATCTCCGACCGTTTGCCGGCACGCGACAAACGCTATCTGGACTCGTCCATCGAAAACAACCAACTGCTGGACGGATTGGACGATGGCTTCTACCTGTGGATTGAGATGATCATGCTGATCAAAAAGCTGCCACCGTTCAAAAACATACCCGGTAAATTGCTCTGCGACCTTTGCGACAAAATTTCGCCCGTCACGCTGAATGCCCGCGAAAAAATGACCATCGGCACGATTGATGAAGTGCCCCCCGTGCTGATTGTGGCTACAGGTGAAGTGAAACTGACACACGAAAACGCGGAAGTGGGCAGGTTGCGCCAAGGGCAGGTTTCAGGCGATTTGTTTGAACCCGATGCCAACGTGCGCTACTCGCAGATCGAAGCAACCGAACGATCCGTCCTTTTCCGCATCAATCTCATCGACTTCTACTTTGTGATGGCCAAACACCACGAACTGGTGCAAGGACTGATCCGAAACATGACCGAAAAACAAACCGAACCTCAACCTGCATAATGCTATGGCGCATGAAATAGACATTCTCATCACCTTTGCCGAAAAGGACAACGAAACGGCAAAAAAGTCCGACATCGGCTGGGTAACGCAGTTTAAAAAATTCCTGGAGCTGATGCTCATTCAGGTGTTGGGCCATAAGCCGCGTGTGGTGTTGAAATCCGAGTTTGATGCAGCCACATCTCCCCATCTGGACAATGCTGCCGTGCTGGTGAGTGTGCTCACCAAAGAATTTGTGCAATCGGGCCGCTGCTTAGACCAGGTAGAGGCTTTCCACAAGGCCACGGCTTCCTCCAAAATCAACCGCATCTTTAAAGTGCTGAAGGCCCCGCTGACCCTGGCCGAACAGCCGCCACGCCTGCGCGACCTGATCGGCTACGACATGTATCAACTTGATACGGAAACCGGCCAAATGAAGGAGTATGTCGACTTTTTCAGTGCCGAAGCCGAGAAGCAATATTGGATGAAACTGGTGGACTTGGCCTATGACATCCACGAAGCACTGCTCATCCTAAACGAAGGCGAAGCCAAGGCCGAGGTGCGAAACATCTACAAACGCAAAACCATCTTCCTGGCCGAAACCGCCCATGACCTCTCCGTACAACGCAACATCATCAAGCGCGAATTGCAACGCCACGGCTATGTGGTGCTGCCCAAAAACACCTTGCCTACCACGGCCAGCGAACTGGAACGCACCGTGCGCAAAGATTTAGAAGAAAGTCAGTTCTCCATCCACCTGATCGGCAGCGCCTATGGTGAAATACCGGAAGGAAGTGAACGTTCCATCGTGGATTTGCAAAACCGACTGGCAGCCGAGACAACCACCGCCAAACACCAACGCAAAGAGGAATTTGCCCGCCTGATCTGGATCGCTCCGAATCTTCGAAATGCCAGCGAGAAGCAAAAAAACTTTATCGACTCGCTCAAGCGCGATACAGAAGCGCAAGAAGGAGCGGAGATTCTTCAAAACCCGCTGGAAGATTTCAAAAACATCATGCGCGAAGAACTGCTGGAAGCACAAGAGCGCAAACAGGCAGAAGACGTGAACGGACGCAGCGTGTATCTGCTGCACGACCGCATCGACCACCACGAAGTTCGCCCGCTCATTGACCTGATCGAAAAGTCAGGCTACCGCGTGCTGACACCAGCCTTTGAAGGCGAACTACTGGATGTGCGCAAGCGCCACATCGACAACCTCAAAAACTTTGACGTGGCCGTCATCTACAAAGGGAAAGTAAATGAACAATGGGTACGCATGAAAGTGCTGGATCTGATGAAAGCGCCCGGCTTTGGCCGCAAAAAACCCATTACCGGAAAGGCCATCATCGCACCCAATGCGGAAACATATCGCACCCAAAACATGCGTCTCATCGACCCGGCCCGCCCGGCTGAGTCGCTCCAATCATTTTTACAAGAACTTAACGCTTAATGCCCATGAGCACACTCGTTGACGACTATTCAGGCATGCCCTCCACGAAAGTGGCCGACAACCCCTTTCCGGGATTGCGCCCGTTCAAGATCGAGGAAAGCCATCTCTTCTTTGGCCGCGAAGGCCAAAGCGATGAAGTGCTGTTGAAGCTGTCCAAAAACCGGTTCGTGGGCGTCATTGGCCCCTCCGGCTCTGGTAAGTCTTCCTTCATCTATTGCGGGGTGTTGCCGATTTTATACGGTGGCTTCCTCACCGATGCCTCGCCCAACTGGGAGGTGGTGGTGACGCGCCCCGGCTCCGGCCCTATCGACAACCTGTCCGAAGCGCTGCTCAAAACCGCCAAAGACTACACCGCAGCAGACACCGAGGACAAAAAAATCAAGCGCACCATCGTCTCCACGCTGCTGCGCAGCAGTTCGTTGGGCTTGGTGGAGGCCATCCAGCAGTCGCGCAGGTCGGAAGACATCAATTACCTCATCCTGGTGGACCAGTTTGAAGAATTGTTCCGCTTCAAAGACAGCACCGACCCCAACTCGGTCAACGAGACCCTTGCCTTTGTGAACCTGTTGATGGAGGCCATCAACTATGAAGATGCGCCCATCTACGTGGCCATTACCATGCGCTCAGACTTCATTGGCGACTGTGCGCAGTTTCCGGAGCTGACGCGCAAAATCAACGACAGCCACTACCTCATCCCCCAGATGACGCGCGACCAAAAGCGCAGAGCCATTGAAGGACCCGTGGCCGTGGGCGGAGCGAAGATCTCTCCGCGCCTGACACAACAACTGCTCAACGACCTGGGCGACAACCCTGATCAGTTGCCGATTTTGCAACACGCCCTGATGCGTACATGGAGCTACTGGGCCAACTACCGCGATGTAGAAGACGAGCCGCTGGACCTCAAGCACTACGAGGCCATCGGCACGATGTCCGAAGCGCTCTCCATGCACGCCAACGAAGCCTATGATGAACTGGAGGATGACCAAAAGCACGTATGCGAGGCGCTGTTTAAGGCGATTACCGAAAAGCGGGGCGAAAACTTCGGCATCCGCAGGCCCACGCGTCTGAACGAAATAGCAGCCATTGCCGATGTGAGCGAAGACGAGGTGATCGCGGTGATCGAGAAGTTCCGCGAGCCCGGCCGCTCATTGCTCACCCCTGCCCATGGCACGCCACTCACCTCGCGCAGCATGGTGGACATCAGCCACGAAAGTTTGATGCGCATTTGGGTGCGCCTGAAAAACTGGGTGGACGATGAGGCCGAGGCCGTACAGATGTACCTGCGTTTGAGCGAAGCCGCAGCCCAGTACCAGGTGGGTAAGGCCGGCTTGTGGCGGCCACCCGATTTGCAGTTGGCCCTGAACTGGCAAGCCAAACACAAGCCCACGTTGGTGTGGGGGCAGCGCTACAATCCCGCCTTCGAGCGCACGATGATCTTTTTGGAGTACTCCAAAAAAGAATTTGAAACCGAGCAGCGCATCAAGGAACTGGAGGCCAAACGCAAGTTGCAGCGCGCGCGTACCACCGCGTTGGTGCTCGGAGCGTTTCTCTTGTTGGCCCTGGTGGCAATGGTATATGCGTTTGTGCAGCAGACGTATGCAAAAGAGCAGGAGGCACGCGCCAAGGAACAGGAGAAGTTGGCCATTGAAAACGCGGAGAAGGCAAGAGAGGCGGCCGAAACTGCCAAAAGGGAAGCGGCAGCAGCACGAGTAGCTGAGCAAGCCGCCCGGGATGCCCAAGCAGAAACAGAAAAGCAACGAATCGCTGCAGTGGCTGCCCAAGAAAAAGCCGAGGTGAACGAGAAAAAAGCGTTGGCAGAAAAAGCCCGCGCGGATCGAAACGCAGAGCTCGCCTCCCAACGGGAACAGCAAGCCCGAAAAGCGGAAGCGGAAGCCTTAGCCGCCAAGCGCGAATCGGACCGTAGGCGGTTGGTAGCCATAGCCAAAGCAATGGCCCTCAAAACAATTGACTATAAAGATGACCGCCAAACAATTGCCCTGCTGGCGCAGCAGGCTTACAATTACAACACCCGTCATAACAAGGAGGAAGGTGAATATGACAATGACATCTACAATGGATTGTTTCGCGCCTTAGATGCCAATGACGACCCGCTGACTAAAAGTTTGACTGGCCATGATGGCGGTGCCGCGCGCGCATTGGAAACACGTGTAAAAAGTGGACACATCTACTCAGGCGGGTCAGATGGGCGGATTATCGTATGGAGTTTTGTCGCCAACAAATGGCAGCCCGAAATACTTCGGCAGCCAGAGAATAATGGCAAGAGCTTTTCGGAGTTTCAAATTTACTCACTGGATATTTCACCTGACGAGTCTCTGTTGGCTGCAGGTGGTTTGTATAGTCCCAACCGCGATGCAAACTATGTTGAGGTCTATTCCCTTCAAGATGAGAAGCTCAAGACAAAAGTTTTTGGTTTTGTAGGGGATGTTGAGAATATTCATTTCACACCAGACGGGAAAGGTTTCTACGCCCGTGACAACGCAGGACGCAGCATTCGCTATTCCGACCTCAAAACAGCCCGCGAAGTCGTGAGACCAAGCGTTAAAATCAATTTCTTAGACGTTAGCCCGGATGGTAACCTATTGATCGGTGCTGGCAAAGACGGCAATTTATATCAATGGGATGCGCGGAATAACTTTAAGGAAACGGTCACCAAAGTAGGTACCGCGGAATTAACAGCCGTGGCTTTTGCCCCGGAGGGAAGGCGAATCATCGTGGGAGACGCACGCGGAACGGTTCGCATTTTCGACAATGGTATTCCTGTGCGAGTGCTCTCGGGCCATAAAGCCGCAATTGAGCAGATCAAATTCAACCATGCGGGTACTTTCATGGCAACCGCGAGTAAAGACTTTTCAATCCGAATGTGGAATATCAAGCGCCTCAATGACAATCCCATCACCATGAGTGACCACGACTGGATTTGGAGCATGGCCTTTACCCCTGACGATGAACAGTTGGTAGCGGGAATTCACAGCAAAAAAGACGATGTTAAGCGAGATGCAGATAACAATGTCTCAAACGTGGTCTACGAAACCATTCACGCATGGCCAACGAATATGAAAACCATGAGCGGACTTCTGTGTGGCTATTTGAAAGATAATATGACTGTGGAGCAGTGGGAGAATTTCGTAGGTCCCGTGAAGGAAATACCACGCGAAAAAACGTGTGAATCGTTACCGCTTAAATAGTCTGCACAGAATGAAAAATGGACTGATTATTTTTTTTGTGCTTTTGGCCGTTAGCCGGGCACTTGCGCAGAATCCGAGTTGCTCCCAGGTACTCCGGCTGGCCCGCGCTACGTACGAACAAGGCCGACTTCATGAGGTCTCACAACTGTTTGATGGGAAAAATGACTGCTTTGCGGCCACGCCTGCTACCGGTGGCTTAACTAAAACAGAAAAAGTAGAAGCGTATCGATTGCTAACCCTTACCTATATCTATTTGGAAGAACCTGAGAAGGCAGATGAAGCCATGGTCAATCTGAAAAAGGTTGATCCCTACTATGAACCGAACCCTCAAATAGATCCTGCTGAATTTGTAGCGTTGTTTAACACCTTCCGCAAGGAACCCATTTTTCGGGTTGGGCTTAAGTTAGGCGGCAATTTCAGTCGCCCCAATGTTTCCAACGAGGTAGCGGCCGTTTCGTTTGATGACGCCAGCGCATACAAGGCTTTATTTGGCATCCAATTTGGCGCTGCCGCAGACTTACCCATCAGCACTAAGTTGACACTCCACGCAGACTTACTCTATCAACAGCATCGATTTGGCCTTACACAAACGGTACTGCGACAGGACCCAGTATCTTCAGTGATTCTTCGCAATGAGCTCACGGCTTTTGAGACGCAAAATTGGGCATCGTTGCCGGTCACGCTGGAGTACTCTGTGCTCAATGCGCAATCAAACCTCCACCGTAAGTTTCGACCATACGTGGCTGGCGGTGTGAGCATCGGCTATTTATTGAACTCCAGTATATCGGCCGAGCGTCAGCGCGATGATGCCTCTTCAATTCCTGAGGCTAATATCGATATTGCCCGCGAATCGATCAATGTCGGTCTATTGGTTGGAACGGGTGTAAAAATGAAAATGGGCTCGGGTCTTTTTGTGGTTGAGATCAGATACGCACACGGACTAAACGGGCTTACCAGTCAAAAGACTGCCTATGAGAACCAGTCGTTACTTTGGAACTATGGATATGCCGACCCGCAATTCAAAATCAGTTCCCTATCGCTGGCCCTGTCATATGTAGTGGACGTGTTCAAGCCCAAAAAAATCATCCCTCGAAAATGAAGCGACTTTACCCATTTTTCCTGTCCTCCATATTGCTAGCCGGATCCTGCACGAACTTAGAACAAGCGGATCCCGCTCAGCGCAGCACGTTCGTAAAATTTTATGAAGGAGCCTCGAGTATGACCGCAGCCTCCGTAGAGCCTACTCAAAATGGCTACGTCATCCTAGCTAATGTTGAGCAAACTATTGAGGCCAATACCTCCTTCTTCACACTTGTTTTCGAGGTTGACGATCAGGGAAATCGTCTGGGTGGTTTCTTTTCCTTTCCAAACGGTACAGGTAAAAGCATTAAGCCATTATCTACCGGAGGATATGTAATTGTGGGGGATAGCATCAGCGTTCAAGCGGATGCCGAGCAAGCGGCCAATGTGACCATTTCCTCTATGCGGACGCTCATCATAGGTGGTGGTTTCGAACTTCTTCGCTCTTTCGTACTAACGGATAGCAATCCAAATGTCAACGCCATCAAACAAGACTTTTTTGGCGGTGCTGTTACAGTTGCCCAGGATGGGCGGATTTTTATTCTTGGCACCTACAAAGAAGGAGTCGTCAACCAGGTCTCTGCACCCGAGAAGCAACTTTTGTTCGTTCGAAATGCTGATTTGTCTCCCAATTGGTCAAACGATTTCGATTTGACCGATAATACCTACCAAAATGCCAAATCTGTTCACTTGTCTCCTTCAGGCCAGGTTATCTGGGCAACCGCTATCGCTGATATACAGGGGTCATTTAACAGATCGTGGTTGGCGATTCCGGCCGTACAGGATTCGGCCATTTACTCAAATTTCAGCCAACTGGGACAAACCACCACGCAGTTTATGGTGCCAGCCGACATACAACCGGCCATCAACCCAAGTCTGGGATTTGGCGTGGTAGGCACCTATAGCAGCCAAACCGATGGCTCGGCCGGCAATATGTTCTTTGTTCGGGTGCGTGCCAATGGGCTGATTGACCCTACCACCATCCGGTACTTTGACGGTATTGAGTCGTTCAATGGAACAGTAGCGGTTGATCCCGGACTATCGTCCATTGTTGATCAAGGTAAGGCGATTTGCGCAACCAGGGATGGCGGATTTCTGGTAGCCGGGTCCATGCAAACAAATCCACAAAAAGGAAATGGTGGTAAGGATGTTTTTTTAGTCAAAGTAAATGCCTTTGGAAATCCAATTTGGATGAAAACGTTGGGTGGGGCTGGTGATGAAGAGGTGGCGGCTGTCAGGCGTGCCAAGGATGGCGGGCTTATCGTTTGCGGAACAAACACCATCGGTGACTATTCATCTGTGTTCCTGATGAAACTTGATGAAAACGGAAATTTAGAAAATTAAGGAAAGTAATACGAGCGTTACAACGAATGGGACCTATGAAGAAATCATTACCTCAGTACCTTCTGTTATTTGTGGTGTTGGGAGCATTCTCCTTTGCTACCGCGCAGCCGAATGTGACGATAACGGGAATAACTGGCGGAGTAGCCGCGTCACCGTTAGCAGGTGGCCGGACTGACATCGCAATTTTAGGTGTTCAACTCTCGAAAGCCGGAGGAGGCGGAAATTCGGTTTCCGTCATTACTTTTGCAATGTCATCTACTCCGGTTGGAAAGTTCACCAATACCCGTCTTTACGAATCCAACGACAACTCTTTTGGGGGCATCGGATCTGAAACGTTTATTGCCAACGGCACTATCAATGCGGGCGATATTTCTTTTTCGGGCTCACCGTTAACTAATTTCGATAGCGACAATGGACCCAATGATGAATTTTTCTTTTTGGTTGTGGATGTCAATCCAGCCGTGGATGGTACGTCAGCTGCCGTGACACCCTCGCTGGCCGCGGCCAGTGTGACAGCCTTCACAGGAACCGTTAGTGGAAACGCCATGGGTACCGCCTATTCGTTTGCCATTCCTAACACTGCCATTGCCGTCCTTACCACGGGGGTTGTCCCATCTCCGCTACAAGCAGGGGCAACCGGGCAAGCTGTACTTGGGTTTTCACTTACGTCCACGGGAGGGCAGACCATTACTGCCATTGATATCCAGGCTGCAAATGCATCCGGCAAATGGACCAATTTTGCATTGGTTAAGTCAACTGACGCAAGCTTCTTAACGGGCGGAGATAACACCACGCTGCCGGGCCTGACCTTCACTCCTTCCGCAACCGAAATTGAAATTACCGGCTTAAATGAAAATAGTACGGGTACGACCAGTCATTATTTCCTGGTGGTTGATGTTGAACCCACCGTGACAGGCGCCACAGCGCCCATTACGCCATCCTTGGGCGCGTCCAATGTTACATTGAGTGTAGGAACGGCTTCCGGGACTGCCACAGGCACTGCCTACTCCTTCGCGGCACCCGACACGAGTATCGGTCTCTTAACCACGGGGGTTGCCCCCTCGCCTCTCCAAGCAGGAGCCAATGGTGTAGCAGTATTCGGTTTTTCATTAACTTCTACGGCAACCCAAACTGTCAATAGCATAAACATTCAGGCCGCCAACGCGGCAGGTAAGTGGACAGCCTATTCGCTGGTTAAGTCAACAGACGCCAGTTTTTCCACGGGTGGCGACAACACTACCGTGGCAGGCCTGACGTTTACTCCTTCAGGGTCGCAAATAGCCATTACAGGCCTGAACGAAAATATCACGACCGCGGCATCAAATTATTTTTTGGTGGTTAATGTTGAACCTACAGTAAATGCATCTACAGCCTCCATCACTCCTTCTTTAACGGGTAGCAATGTTGGTGTTAGCCCGGGAATCGCATCCGGTACCGCCACCGGAACGACCTATAGCTTCCTTCCGCTTTTGACCATTGGCGCGGCCACGATCGGGGTTGCCCCCTCTCCACTCGTGCGTACTGCCACCGGTCGAGCGGTTTTTGGCTTTAGCCTCACCTCCAGTGGAGCACAAACCGTAACCGCCATTAACGTTCAGGTTACTTCCGATCCTGCCGGAAAATGGAATACGTATTCGTTGATCAAATCAACGGACAACAGTTTTACAACTACCGTGGACAACAGCACCGTAACGGCCACCATTACACCATCAGCTTCACAAATTGCGATTGCTGGAGCGCTGTCCGAAAACATAACCTCCACACCCAGTTACTACTTTTTAGTCGTGAATGTGGATGGCAGCGCCTCCGGAAACATTCAAGCCTCATTGGCAAACTCAGTTATCACGTTGTCTACGGGTGCCGCGACCGGCACATCGACCGGCACGAACTACTCATTTGTTGACCCTACTGCCACTTTTACAGAGATTACACCGGGCACCTCACCGGTCATTGCCGGTACCTTGTTGTCGGCAGGGTCAACGCTTCAGGTCTTAGCCGGCTTTTCAGTGACGTCAAACGGTTCTCAAACCATTACCGCCATCGACTTTGATCACAATGGTTCGAGTACCCAATTTGCACCAAACGAATACCTGTATAGCTCAACGGTAGCCGGGAGTTTAGGAACTGTCGTGGAGACAGATGGATCGCCTGACGGCAACTTCAACAACTCGGTTAACGTAGTCATCCAGTCCAACCCCGTGTATTTTTACTGGGTCGTGGATGTAGCCAATTCTGTAACCAACGGTACAGACCCAGTGACGCCAAACTTTTCGGTCGCAAATGTGACAATGAATGGTAGTAAAACACCTTTTAGCCCTGCGTTCAATAACCGGACGTTCACATTTGGCACATCCCAACAGTCAGATATTGCGCTAAATGGTGAAACCACCAACCAAATCAATTATATCAATTTCCGGGGTAACAGCCTGAATGATGATGGTTCTAATAGCGTGAGTTTGGCTCGTTTTCAAATCCGCGATGGCGGCTTGCCTGCCAACGATGGTGATAACAAGTCTACAACACTGACTTCGCTCCAGATTCAGTTAACCAATTTTGCCATGGTCAGACGCGTGGCCTTATATGATGGAGGTACCGAGGTAAGTGGTACAGAGCAGGCTGTCACAGGCGCCAATGTGACATTCACCGGACTGAATCTTTCTGCTGCCGACAATGGTACAAGAAATTTCAATGTACGAGCGACTTTTCAAAATGTGGTAACTGACAATGCTGTTATTCAAGTGACTATCATCGCAGCTGCGGCTAGTTCTTCGGGTTCCGGCTTTACGACCACTGATGCCGGAGGTGCTGCTACGCCCGCCAGTGGAACAAATGATATTGAGGTAATTGCAACGATATTGAACGTTCCCGCATCGATTGCAGGTGTATCCACAAACACGCCTTTTGCCCTAACCGTACAAGCTCGTGACACTCAAAACAATCTGGATGTTGATTATACAGGGCAGGTGGGGATTTCGGTTGCCAGCGGCCCGGGCACCATCTCACCTGGCGCACAAACATTGACCCCTTTTTTAACGGCCGGACAGTTTGCATGGACGGACCTGAGACTGAATCAGTCAGGAGCACACACGCTGTCTGTTTCGGACGATTCCTTTGATAATGATTTGGGTGACGCATCGACCACGATCACCATATCCAGTCCTGCCTCTGCTGTCACTACAGGCTCAACACCTGCCATTTTTTATGGTATTGCATTTCAGCCCTTAAGCAACATCGTGATTTCAGAAACAGATCCCGCGGGTATCTCGGGAACCAATGGAACTTATACATTTTCGATCTCACTGCCTGCTGGTTTTGTTTTTAATCAAACCGTTGTCTCAGGCGTTTCTGTATCCGGCAGTGATCTTTCCGCTCCTTCGAATTATAGTTACCCGAGCGTTAACATTGCCCAATTCAGCATCAATCTGAACGGCACCTCAAACACCAACACTATCACCATATCCGGCCTTCAGGTAGGGCATCCCCATCCAGGCACCGTTTCTCCGGCTGCCACCGGGCCTCTCTCAATAACCCGATCGGGAGGTACGTTAAATGTCGCAGGCGTGGTGCCAGGGACGATACTTGGATCTGTTAGCGCTTCTCAAGCGACCCCTCCCGCTTCTGTTACATTTACCGTGGCGGCTCTTGCGGGTGATGTAACCGTAGATCCAAACACTTCCAGTTTTAATGTTAACAGTAATCCTGTCAATTTAGTGGGCAGCCAAGGGACGGCAACATCAACCAATGTTTTCACTGGAAGTGGTATCACCCTGGCTGGGGGATCTTATCGCTTTAATCCAGGATCATTGACCTCCGGCAGCTACGTGATCAAGTACACCCACACTAATGGCGCTGGAAGTCAATTTGTCGGAGAACGAACCTTTGTTGTTTTTACATCAGGGATAAATGGACTAAATCCGGTGTACTGTAACAACGCACCTACCTCTTTTAATAGTGGAAATGCGCCCAGCGGAGACTTTACGGTTGATCCAACCTTCATTGCTGAACGAACTGCGGGTCTGTTACCATTACCTCCGGCAACTCCGTGGCAAGTTGACTATTATGTGTATTACGATCCGGTAGTTTCCGACTTTGTTCCTATAACAAATCCAAGTAACGCACGATTTGATCCCAAACTTCCCGCGTATCAAAGTGTAGTGAATTACTTCAGTGGACGAATACCCATTGGCTTTGCCGTCTGTAACCCAGGAGCTGGGTATCCTTGTAGAAGTACAACAGGAATCAACGCCAATGTCGGGGTATATAATACCTACCAGTGGGTCGAAATACGAACTGCTCCTTCGCCATCCATAACCGTGTCAAAGACTGAATTCTGTGCGGACGATGCCTCGATTGATTTAATTGGCGTTCCCGCAAATTCGAACAACACGTTGGATGATTTTTTCAGTGAAATTGGACCGGGCACGCCTGTTTCAAGTGCCGGTTCGCCAGTTGTTTGGTCGTTCAACCCAACACAGTTAGGCGGTGCGGGAACTACTAGTATTACATACACTTACAAAAATCCTGCGACCGGGTGTTCCGGCACGTCTGCACCAGTGATCTTAACAGTCAACGCCCGACCCGGAACCGTAGAAGAATCAGATATCATTTCGCCTCAAGGTATTAGTCCTGAATCGTGCGCAGGAACTCCAATCACAACTTTATCGGCAACACCGCTTACAAATCCCAATCAGTATCGGTGGTACTCAAACGCTGCCTTAACCAACCTTGTTGGTGCTGGTAACTCATTTGCCCCTCCAGTAAGCGTAGTTAATCCGAATATTGCCGGTGTAACGTCTCTTTTCGTGACACAAGTTGTTAATGGTTGCGAGAGCAATAAACAACCTTCGTTACCTCAACCGGCCCGCGTTGTTACGGTAACAGTCAAGCCCATCCCGGGGCCTCCGGTGGGAAACATTACTAGAAATTACTGTGTAGGAGACAACATTCCCCCGGGAGACTTTGAGATAACATCACCTAACAATATAAGATGGTACCGCGGAACTACATTACTTTTGGACAATGTAAGTACTCCAACCAGCGCTCAAATCTCAGCAGCGCTTGCGGTTAGTACCGCTGCCCCTGCGACCTATTCATTTCAGATAACTCAAACTGTCAACGGTTGTGAAGGGCTACTCAGCCCGAGCATTTTGACTGTTAATGTCAGGCCTCTGCCCTCGCTTACCATAAGTTTCTCCGCGCCAGATCTGGATATCTGCAAGTCGGATCAACCGATCGTTTTCTCTGCATTCGACAATGGAGACCCTGCAATAAGTGGAACTCCTCCGCAGCTTGGTACGTGGTCGGGAGTGGCTGCTATAGTACCAAATCCTTTGACGGGTCAGGCAACTTTAAATCCAGCGTTAAGTTCATTACCGCCAGGTCCTTATACGCTAACTTTTGAGTATGTCAACAATGCGGGATGTAGAAGTTCACGACCTATCAACTTTACAATCTTGCCCGACATCGCGCCTTCATTGACGGTCGGCCAAGCCTGTGTTGATGTACCCGTAAACATTCAAAATACTTCTACGATTGTCCCTGCTAGTTCACCCAGCGCGATTGTATCTACATCCTGGACATTTGGAGACGGAGGTATCCTTCGCCCGGGGAGTGGATCAATTGTTGCACCTGACAATAATAACGGACGAACCACAGGCACCTATACAAATCCTCAACATCGCTATACCAGCGTAGGAACATTCCCGGTCAACTATACAATGACTACATCTGATGGTTGTACTGTAGTAGCACCCGTTGGATCAATTACCGTCAGTCCGCAGCCGCAAATAAATTTCAAATGGGAAAACCCTTGTAGAGATGGCGTATCGACAACTGTATTTACCGCTGTCGAGGGAAGCTCACCCCCAATAGCCATTCAAACGTATAACTGGAATTTTAATACTACTGGGACGCTACCATTCACCGGGGTAACGGGGGGAACCACAAACAACCCCACAGTGAATTACTCAAACGATGGACGTGGGATCGCTAGACTAATCGTACAAACAGCCGCGGGTTGCAGAGACACTATTCAAAAGCCCGTCTATATCGTCCCGAGATATGCGCCTATTACAGAGGCACTCGGTTATGACCAGGACTTTGAATCAAATGCCGATGGTTGGCTTGTTGGAGGCGAGAATCCATCCTGGGCGTTGGGTAATCTGGGCGCTCCCGCTAGTGATAACAACGTCACGCGTGCATGGAAAACGAATTTGACTGGGGGCAGTAATGCAAATGAGAGCTCCTGGGTACTGAGTCGTTGTTTTGACTTTAGCCAAGCCACACGCCCCGTCTTTTCGTTTGACACGTGGTCAAATACGGCCGAGGGATCCGATGGGGCGGTATTGCAGTACAATGCTACGGGAAATTTGGAAGACGAAAACAATTGGGTAGTGGTAGGTGATTTAAATCTCGGTATCAACTGGTACAACCGCTCAGGTATCATCAACAGCCCGGGTAACCAAAGCGCGGCCGACCGTGGATGGTCAGGCACCTTCGACTGGCAAAAATCAATTTTTGCTATTGATCCGCTTACATTGCTCCCGGCCTCTCAACGAACATCGGTGGTGTTTAGGATAGCGTACGCCTCAGCCGCACCTGGTACGTTTCAGGGCTTTTCATTTGACAACGTACAGGTGGCAGAGCGGAGCCGAGTGGTATTGGTCGAAAGCTTCACGAATTCGTCAACGCCAGGTATTTCCAACCATAACAACTTGTTCAATAATTTCAATCGGGCGGAAGTAGTGCGTATGCAGTATCACACAGCCTTTCCGGGTGCCGATCCGATTAATGAACTGAATCCCATGATGCACAATTCGCGAACGGCCTTCTACGGCCTGGTGGAGCCCGCAGCCATCCTGATTGATGGTTCCAACATCAGACCGTTGAATGCCGGAACATTGTCGAGCGCCTTTGATAATCGGGTACTCACGCCATCTGCCGCAAAATTGGAAGTAAGTTCCACTCTGGTAAGCCCGAGTGAAGTAGACATTAATGTCACCTTGCGAAATATCAGCGCCTCACTACCTCTGCTCACAGCAGGCACGCGTCTCTTTGTGGTGGTGCTTGACTCTGTAGTGAACACAACCGGTTTACTAGGTCAAAGTGGAAATAGCGCGTTTACCTATGTAGCATCCGATATTCTACCCTCGCCCACAGGCATATTGATCCCGACCTCCATAGCACCCAACGGAGTATTGACGTTTCCATCCCTTCGGTGGAACCGAAAGTCCATGCAGTCAGTACCGCGTATTGCGGTGTTCGTACAGCGCGTAGAAGGAAACAACAAGAACGTGTTACAAGCGATACTTCATAAGCCAAATGAAATTCCCGGTATAATCACAGGAGTAGAACCGCGCACCACAGCCGATGCCCTCTCCCTCTACCCCAACCCGGCCGACCGGGAGCTGACGATCGAACTGCCTGCCCCCGTCTCAAAGACAACGGCTGTACAGTTAGTGGATCAATTGGGGCGTGTCGCCTTCATCGGCAGCTTTGCCCCCGGTGAAGGGAAAAAGACGATTGATACCGGATCAGCGGCCGGCGGCCTCTACTTTGTACAAATCGGCAGCGGAAAAGAAGCGGTGAGGAAGAAGGTGTTGGTGGTGCACAGCGAGTAGCAGATCGTACAGCACAAGTAACAAGAAAGCCATCCAAAGGATGGCTTTCTTTATGCTCTGATTTCCTTTTCTCGCCTCCTTTCCCTATTTTGTTCGCATTTTGTAACCTCGCCACAATGGAAATATTCCTTCAGGCCGATACCTGGCTGGCCTTGCTCACCCTCTGCTTCCTGGAGGTAGTGTTGGGCATCGACAATGTGATCTTCATCTCCATCGTGTCCAACAAGCTGCCCGAGGAGCAGCGTAAAAAGGCGCGCAACCTCGGCCTCGGACTCGCCATGTTTGTCCGCATCGTCCTGCTGCTGGGCATCACCTGGATCATCGGCTTTGTAGAGCCGCTCTTTACCATCCCCGCCAACTTCATCATCGGCCACGACATGGCCATCAGCGGCAAAGACCTCATCCTCCTCTTCGGGGGCCTGTTCCTGATCGCCAAAAGCACCATGGAAATAAACCACGAAATGGAGGGTGATGAAGAAGATGAAGAACAACAGAAAAAGGGCATCATCCCCACCTTTGCCAGCACCATCTTTCAAATCATCCTGCTGGATATCATCTTTTCGTTTGATTCCATCCTGACGGCCGTGGGCATCGTGCCCCCCGAACAGGTGATCATCATGATCATCGCGGTCATTGTGTCCATCATCGTGATGATGTTTTTTTCGGGAGCGATTTCCAACTTCATCAAAAAACATCCCAGCATGGAAGTGTTGGCCCTCGGCTTTTTGATCCTGATCGGCTTTACGCTCGTGCTCGAAGGCATGCACCAGGAAATCCCCAAAGGATATATCTACTTTGCGGTGGCCTTCTCGCTGCTCATCGAGTTCACCAACATCCGCGTGCGCAAAAAACGAAAGAAAAATCCTGTGAAGCTGAACAAACCCTATGACGACCAGGAGCTAAAAGAGGCGGTAGAGGAGCTGAATAAGTAAAAAGTCGATGGTCGATGGACCTATAGTCTATCGACTATCGATCCGAAGCCAGCAACCAGATATGACAGACCAACAACTACCAACTACCAACCAACACCCTTCTCCGTGACCGACTTACGCTATCCCATCGGAAAATTCACTCCGCTCGACACGTATACACCCGCGGACTTAGGCGGCTTTATCGAGCGCATCAAACGACTGCCCGCACACGTGGAAAAGGAGTTGAGCACATGGTCGGAAGAACAGCTAGACACCCCCTACCGCGAAGGCGGCTGGACGGTGCGCCAGGTCGTCCATCACATGGCCGACAGCCACATGAATGCTTACATCCGTTTCAAATGGGCGCTGACAGAAGAGGTGCCCACGATCAAGGCCTATGACGAAAAAAGATGGGCCGAAACTCCGGAAACACAAGGCCTGGCACAACTATCGGTGGCACTGCTCAAACCGTTGCACGACAAATGGGTGACCCTGATGCGTGGCATGGATGAAGCCCAATGGGCCCGGCAGTTTGTTCACAACCAATCATTAAAAACCTTTCGGCTGGCACAAGTGGCCGGCACCTATGCATGGCATGGCGAACATCACCTGGCGCACATCACCTCGTTGAAAGTTCGCATGAACTGGAAATGACCTTGCGTACCGGCCCCGACTTAAAAGACTATACACCTCCGGCCTTCCTTATCAATGGCCACCTGGAAACGATATACCCCGCGTTGCTGCGCAAGGCGCCATCGGTAGCCTACGTGCGCGAGCGCATCGCGACACCCGATGATGATTTTCTTGATCTCGATTGGATCCGGCAAGGGCATGCACGCCTGGTCATCATCAGCCACGGGCTGGAAGGCGATAGCCACCGGCCGTACGTGCGCGGGATGGCCTTCGCCTTTGCCCGACATGGGTTTGATGTGCTGGCGTGGAACTACCGCGGCTGCAGCGGAGAAGTAAACAAACAACTCCGTTTTTATCACAGCGGTGCGGTGGACGATCTGGCGCATGTTATCGCCCATAGCCGTACGCAGGGCTACTTGAAAATCTGTCTGGTAGGTTTTAGTCTGGGCGCCAACCTCACGTTAAAATATCTGGGTGATACCCCCACTGCTCCGGTGAACCGAGCCGTGGCTTTTTCGGTGCCGCTGCATCTTCATTCCAGTTGTTTGAAGATCGGGCAGCGAACCAACTGGATATATGAGCAACGATTTCTACGAAACCTGAAGAAAAAGGTACGTGCCAAAGCAGGTGTGCGTCCGGACTTGGATACCAGGGCGCTGGATCGAATCAAAACACTTTTTGAATTTGACGATGCCTACACTGCGCCTTTACACGGATTTGCCCATGCCATCGACTATTACGAGCGCTGTTCTTCGTTGTATGTATTGCCTCACATCCAAACGCCCACACTGGTCGTTAACGCGCGCAACGATCCGTTCCTGAGCCCGTTGTGTTTTCCCTTGCCTGCCGAGGTAGGCAGTCAGGTGTTGTTTGAGTCCCCGGCCCGGGGCGGTCATGTGGGCTTTGCCCGGTTTCATGCCGATGGCATGTATTGGTCAGAAGTGCGCGCATTGGCGTTCTGCGAAAACGTCTGAGCAGGAAAACGTCTAACCCTTCGGCCGACAACATTAATCAAATTGATACCGGAACCGGAAGCCCACGTCAAGCACCAGGGGCTGATACACGCTGTCATCGGCACGGCTCACATCACCCAGCGAATAACGAATCCCCGGCACTACGGCCAGCGAGTAGTTCCTCGCAAGTCGGTAACTGACCTCCACGTTACCCAACCCCGCCCACGTAACCGGGCGATAGGCAGACTCGCTACCGGCCGACTGACGGACCGTTTCGGCACGGCCCGACTGATCTATCAGCGTGTTTCGAACAAAAAAGTCGGTGGCCACTCCTGTGCTTATCATCACCCCGATTTTCCGATCGACCGCGCGATAGCCCACCTGCACGGGAATCGACACAAATTCCGACACGCTGTTTATCACATAGGGCGTGGTGAGTTGCAGCGAGGCCACATTGCCGCGTTGTAATGCATCGGCCGTAAAGGCCGTGGCGGTGTTAAAAGGACTAATGGCGGTGATGTTGGATGTATAATCGATTTGCTGGTTCATGTACATGGCGCCTGCCTGAACCATCCAGCGATCGCCCACCGGCCGACCCAGCGAGAAGCCCACCGAATAGGCCTTGCCCCGCGTGGCCCGCTCACTGGTTGGATTTGCCGCCAAGGCGCTGCCGGGCGTCACCGTACCCGACATGAGCGCGGTATGATCAGGCAATGCGCCCGGTGAATAGCTTCCGCCTGACGCCCCCAGCGCGGCCCACATGCCACGGCTTTCGTTCTGGCGTTTCGGCTCCAGGGGTTGTTCGTCTCCAAGCAGCTTTCGCACCAATTCCCGTTCCTCCTCCGGGGTTAGATTCTTGGCCTCAACCGTGGCAGAGTCTGCCGAAGCGGGAACGTCACCGGCCGAGGCGACCAGCGCGCGATCGGCTGGCGCGGCTGTCATTGGGAGATCGGTCATAGAAGGATCGTTCGATGACAACTCCGGTTTTTGGCGGGCAAGTAAAAACTCGACCGAGCGCGCGTCATCGTTCTGATTTTTCTTAGCGTAGTTGTGTCGTTCTGTTTTGCTGGCACCGCTGGACAGCGTGGTTTTTCTGGCCTGGGGTGTGACATCATGTTCGGTGTGCGATCGTTGACGATCGCCAGCCGAAGACGCTATCGATGGGGTAGTTTCCGAGGCATGCCCCGTTGATTCTGTCATGGCCGACCCTTCCGAGCCCAGGCCGTTGCCATACGGATAAGGTGCCGATTGGATGAGCGCGGTCTGTTCAGACGGCCAACGTTCGTAGACAACGATACCCGAACCCAGGCTGAGCAGCAAGATGGCTGCAGCCGCTCGTTGGTAGAAAACCACGCGCCTTTTGTTTCGTTGGTTTTCAGCCGCATGCAGTGCCCCCTCTACCGCGGCCCACACGCGGGGTGATGGCGATGACTCCGCGCCCGCCAGCGCTTCGCGCCAGGCATCGTCAACGGGTTGTCTTTCGGTAGGGTTCATAGTCTCGTTCGTATTTCGATAGTTTTTCCTGCAATAAGTGCCGCGCCCTGTTGTACTGCGATTTGGAAGTTCCTTCGCTGATGCCGAGCAGCTCGGCAATCTCCTTATGTCCATACCCCTCGATGGCAAACAAGTTGAAGACCACCCGGCAGCCATCAGGTAGCGCCTTGATCAGATTCAACAGCTCTTCGAGTTCCAAATCGACCAGTGAAAAGTGTCCGTGCTGTACCAGCGGCACCGTCTCTACGTCTACCATCGGAAACAAATAGAGTTTTTGCCGTTGGTAGTTAAGAGACGCGTTGATAAAAATCCGCGTAAGCCATGTTTCCAGCTTTGCGTCCCCGCGAAATGTTTTCAGGTGGGCAAATACCTTGATAAACCCCTCCTGCAAAACGTCCTCCGCTTCTGCCGCGGTTCGCGTGTAGCGCTGGCATACGGTAAACATTTTGCGCGCATAGCGATCATACAAAGCCCGTTGACAGGCCCTGTCGTGGTTACAACAGCCTTCGATGAGCGCTTGCTCGCTGATCATTTTGCTCGATAACGGTTTGACACCGCCCCCGCAGCAAAGGTTGGAAAGGACGAAGGGAATCACAACCCGACCCGCCATGCAAGCCACCCCCAACGAAAATGACTTGTTGGCACGGTTTTTTGGTGTTTTTGTGCGACTTTCACCCGATGCTTCGCTTGTTATTATTCTTTCTCGGAGTCACCGCGGCCTGTCAGGGTCAAAAAAAACTGAGCCTGGCGGACCGCACCTATGAGGACCAAATTCGCACCGTTCAACTATATCCGCGGCTGGGCACGCCCCGCGATCATTTTCAGCCGGCCGCAGCCAACCTGCGCCAGCAAAACCTCGTGCTGGCCTTTGACGATTTGCAGGAAGACCGCCAAAATTATTATGTGCGCCTGGTACACTGCAATTATGATTGGACACCCTCGGTGTTGAAGGACATGGATTTCCTGCGGGAGTTCAATGAATTTGTGATCAACGATCATCAGCTTTCCAATAACACCAATGTGGTGTATTACCATTATCGGTTTCCGATTCCACCCGTTTCGTTACCGGGCAATTATGTGGCCATCGTGTACCGCGATGGCGACAAGAAAGACCTGATCCTGACCAAACGATTTATGGTTTTTGACAATCGTACTGTCATTGGCCGAGACGATCAGATCAGCGGCCTGGGAACCCTGCGCGGGTCAAATCAACAGCTCGATTTCACCGTCAATTATAAAAACGTAGAAATCATTAATCCGCTGGAGACCGTGCACGTAGTGATCCGTCAAAATCAACGGTGGGATAACGCTCGCTTCCAGGTACAGCCAAGCTTTGTCCGCGAAGACCGCCAGCAAATTGAATATCGCTTTTTTGACAGCGACCAACATTTCAAGGGCGGCAATGAGTTCCGCTTTGTCGACTTCCGGTCGCTCAATTTCCCCGGGCAAAATACGGGCAGCATCAACCGGAGGGCCAACCCGTTTGAGCTCAATGTGATGGTCGACAAACCGCGGGGCAGCAACGCCTATGCCCAATATCCGGACTTTAACGGCAATTACCTGATCGACAACCGCGACTACCAGGATGACCCCGCGTTGGCCGCGAACTACCTGTTTGTAAATTTTATGCTCGCCACACCTGCCATTGAGGGAAATGTATACGTGGTTGGCGCGTTTAATCAATGGCAGTTTACCCCCGAAAACCAGTTGTCGTATGATGCCAAAACCCGTGCCTACACCGGTAGCTTTTTGCTGAAACAAGGTTGGTACGACTACGTATATCTTGTATCAGGGGGAAAAACGGATCCCTATTTTTTCGAGGGGAGCCACTTTGAGACGGAAAATCTGTATGAAGTGTTGGTATACTACCGTCCTTTTCGTCCTGCTGCGGATGTTCTGATCGGGTATTATGTGTTGCCGGCAAATAGCCGCTAGGCGTATGTGAGCTCCATGTCTTGCTCGCGTTTGGAGGTGTCCTGGCCGGCCACGTCCAGCATGCCAAATCCTTTGTGACAGTACAAGCCCAGGCCGTTTTCATAGATAAACTGTTGCACCGGTTGGGGTGCATACAACGTGAAGGGGAAGGTGTAACCGCGTACTTCGTATTTGATGTCAGCATCGAAGAGTGGATAAATACGCGCAAACTTCTTGTGCGAATCCTGGATGCGTTGGATATAGTCTTTGTCGGGCACCACCTGAAACTTGTAGTAACTGGCCAGTTGTTCGGCCGTATACTTCCCACTCTCCTCCATCCGTTGGATGGTACTGTCGTATAGCAAATCAGAGAACTCGTCTTGCTCGGGCGAAATAAAGCGCTTGCCGGTTTCGTCATTGAACGAGGCAGGCAACAGCACCACCGGTGAAATGCACAAGAACTTCATCGAATCGGCAATGACGACCGGCTCTTCGGCCTCCATCGTTTCGGGCACCAGGTTCAGGTTGCCGATCATCAGCTCGCGCTGCGCAAACAACACTTCCAGAAAGTAATCCATGAACACCTTGTCGGCAGCCGAGAATACCAACGTCACTTTGGACGAGAAAAAATGCAGCCCTTTGCGACTGATTTTGATCTGCCCCTTCAGGCCCGAAAAATTGAAGGCTGTGTACGAGGCATATTCTCTTTTACCCCCCAAAATGATCAGGCCTTTGATGGTTTGGGCCAACAAAAATTGATGGTGGAACGGCACGTACGCCCCGCGGTTTTTTAGACCAAAGACAATCCGGATTCTCAAGGGACTGCGAAATTTGTTGAAAAAATGGCTCTCCGCTAAAAATTGAGGTGCGGAGTGCTAAAGTATTACAAATCAAACAAATATCAAATCCCCCAAAAGAAAAATTTTAGGCTGGTCATGAAGGTGTAAAAGGGCCCCCTTCAGACGTTAAAGCGGAAGTGCATGATGTCTCCGTCTTCAACCACATATTCCTTTCCTTCCACCGCCAGTTTACCGGCCTCGCGACAGCCGGCTTCTGTCTTGTATTTCTGATAGTCGGCCAATTTAATGACCTCCGCACGGATGAAGCCCTTCTCAAAGTCGGAGTGGATGACCCCGGCCGCCTGCGGGGCTTTCCAACCGCGGTGGATGGTCCAAGCCCTCACTTCTTTTTCGCCTGCTGTAAAGTACGTGATCAGGTCCAGCAGGGCATACGCGGCCCGTATCAGCCGGTTCAAGCCCGACTCTTTCAGGCCGTATTCTTCCAGAAAAACCTTCCGGTCTTCTTCGCTCTCCAGCTCGGCAATTTGTGCTTCAATGGCGGCACATACCATCACCACCTGCGCACCTTCCTGCTTCACGTGTTGGGTGAGCGCGTCCACGTAGGCATTGCCGGTATGAATGGAGGCCTCATCCACATTAGCCACGTAGATCACCGGCTTGTCGGTGAGCAATTGTAAGTCCTCGACCGCTTTTTTGTCTTCCGCATCAAGTGACAGCGTTCGGGCGTTTTTTCCGGCACTTAGTACCTCCTTGTACTGCAACAACGTGGCCAACTCTTTTTTGGCTTTGGCATCGCCACTCTTGGCGGTACGCTCCACTTTGCTGATCTTCTTCTCTACCGATTCCAGGTCTTTGAGTTGGAGTTCGGTATCGATGACTTCCTTGTCCGCCACCGGGTTTACACGGCCCTCCACGTGAATGATGTTGTCGTTTTCAAAACACCGCACCACGTGGGCAATGGCGTCCACTTCGCGGATGTTGGCCAGAAACTGGTTACCCAAACCTTCGCCTTTGCTCGCTCCTTTAACCAAGCCTGCAATGTCCACAAATTCAAACGTGGTGGGGATGACCTTTTGAGGGTTTACCAGTCCTTCCAGGATGCGGAGTCGTTCGTCCGGCACGGAAATCACGCCCACGTTTGGTTCGATGGTGCAAAACGGAAAGTTGGCAGCCTCGGCCTTGTTGTTGGAGATGGCATTAAAGAGAGTGGACTTCCCCACGTTGGGCAGCCCCACGATGCCGCATTTCAGACCCATGAAAAAAGTGCTTAAAAAATCAGGTCGCAAATATAGCGGAATTTGCCACAGGCCGGTGGCTCGAAAAATCCGGGTGCGTTTTATCCGGGTCGCAGGGCCTCTCCTTGACAGGCCCCCAAAAATCCGCATCCGGTGCGATTGCCCTTCGGCAGGGCATGCCTACCTTGCACACTTTGTTTTAACGGCATGGAGGCGATCAGCAAAACCAACTTTCACTTTGCGGGGCAAACTGGATTCTACAGCGGCAAGGTGCGCGATGTGTACTACTTTGGCGACAGGATGGTGATGGTGGCCACCGACCGCATCTCGGCTTTTGATGTGATCTTGCCACGCGCCATCCCCGATAAGGGAAGGGTGCTAAACCTGATTGCGGCTGCCAACCTGGAGGCCACCAAGCACCTGGTACCCAACTGGGTGCTGGCTACCCCCGACCCCAACGTGACCATCGGCTGGCGGTGCGAACCTTTTAAAGTGGAAATGGTCGTGCGCGGCTACCTGGCCGGCCATGCGTGGCGCGAATACAAAGCAGGCAAACGGAGGCTGTGCGGGGTACCGCTGCCGGATGGCTTGCGCGAAAACGACCCACTGCCCTCGCCCATCATCACGCCCACCACCAAAGCTGCGGTAGGCCATGATGAAGACATCAGCCGCGAAGAAATTGTGGCCCGGGGACTGGTGAGTGAGCGTGACTACCAAACGCTGGAACGGTACGCCCTGGCCTTGTTTGCCAAAGGCTCGGAGTTGGCCGCGGCCCGCCAACTGATCCTCGTTGATACCAAATACGAGTTTGGAAAAAATAACGGAACGATCTACCTCATTGACGAGGTGCATACGCCCGACTCCTCGCGTTACTTTTACGCGGAAGGCTATGCCCTGCGCCAGCAGCAACAAGAACCGCAAAAGCAACTGTCGAAAGAGTTTGTACGCCAGTGGTTGATGGAAAACGGTTTTCAGGGAAAAGAAGGTCAGCGCATACCGGAAATGACCGATGCGGTGGTGGGGTCGATCGCTGACCGCTACCGCGAATTGTATCGCCACGTGATGGGCACGCCCCTGGCCGCACTGCCCGCGGGGCACGTGCTGGAACGAATCGAGCGCAGTATCGTTAATTCCATAAATTGACGTATTTTTAACGGACTTTTACGAACACCCATGAAGTACACCATCGACAAACAGGAGAAGTATACGCTACTTAGCTTGCACGAAGAAAAATTAGACTCCAGCATCGCCCCCAACTTAAAATCCGAAATGGTGACACTGCATGCCGAGGGGGTACGCAACATCATTCTTGACCTGGCCGAAGTAAAATACACCGACTCCTCCGGCCTGAGCGCCCTGTTGGTGGGTAATCGAATCTTGCAGGAAGACGGAGGAATTTTTGTTTTGTGCCGCCTGTCCGACCATACGATGAAACTGATCAAGATTTCCCAACTGGACAGCGTGCTGAATATTTTGCCCACCGTAGACGAAGGTGTGGATGCGGTGTTTATGCACGAGATCGAGAAAGACATGAAGCAAGGCGAATAGCCGCCCGCAGCCCCCGAACCGTTTCTCATGGGGTTCAGCGTTACCATAGTAGGTTCCAGCGGGGCCGTCCCGGCTTTTGGCCGCCACCCCTCCTGCCAATGGGTGCACGTTCAAAACCGATGCCTGCTGTTGGACTGTGGCGAGGCCGCCCAGATGCAATTGAGCGCCTACCAACTGCCCATTCATAAAATCAACCACATCTTCATAAGCCACCTCCATGGTGATCATTATCTGGGATTGATGGGGCTTTTGTTCACCATGCATTTGCAAAAAAGAACGGCCGATCTGCATTTATATAGTCCGCGCGGGCTGGAGGAAATCATCGCGCAGCAACTAAAGTACTCCCATTCAGCCCTCCATTTCAGGATTTGCCATACTCCCTTTCGCACCGAAGTGGCACAATGCCTGATGGAAGACGAGGCGATAACCGTCTCGACCATCCCCTTGCAGCATAAGCTGCCCACCGCGGGTTTCTTGATTCGTGAAAAGACCAAGCCTTTGCGCATCAACAAAACCCGGCTGGTGCCGGGCATGAAGTTGCAGCACATTGCCCGGCTAAAACAGGGTGAAGATATTATGGAACAGGGCACCGTGCTTTATCGTGCGGCCGACTTCACACTGCCGCCCAAGCCCAGCTATGCCTATGCCTATTGCTCGGATACCGCTTTTTCAGAAGAGGTGGCAACCCACGTGGCAGGCGCTGACCTGCTCTACCACGAGGCCACCTTTATGGAAGCCGATCGCGATAAGGCCATCGAAACCCTGCACAGCACCGCCCGGCAGGCGGCCGAAATAGCGAGACGAGCGCACGTGAAAAAACTGATCATCGGGCATTTCTCAGCCCGATACCGCGAATTGGACGGATTATTGGGCGAAGCCAAAGACATTTTTCCTGAAACGTTGTTAGCCTTGGAGGGACTCACTTTTGACATAGACGCGCATGACGCCTGATTTCGAGAAACGAAAAAACCGACTGTTCATCCTCCTGTGTGGTATATTCCTCACCAACGCCATCGTGGCCGAGTTGATTGGCGTCAAGATTTTTTCGGCCGAGCAAACCGTGGGGCTACAGCCCGCCCATCTCAACCTGTTTGGCTTTTTGATGGACTTTAACCTGACGGCCGGAGCGGTTATTTGGCCGGTGGTGTTTATCACCTCGGACTTGATCAATGAATATTTTGGAAAACCAGGTGTCAGACGCATCAGCTTTTTGACGGCCGCGCTGATCGCGTATGCCTTTGTAGTGATTTTTTTAACCATCGAATTGCCCCCTGCCCAATGGTGGCTGGACGCCAACAATACCGATGCCGGGGGCAATGCATTTGATATGAACTTTGCGTTCAACAAGATATTGGGGCAAGGCCAGCGCATCATCATCGCATCCCTCGCTGCGTTTCTGTTGGGCCAGTTGGTGGATGTGTTTGTTTTCCAGCGGCTGCGCAGGATCACCGGGCCTAAAAAATTGTGGCTGCGCGCCACGGGCTCCACGTTGGTATCGCAGTTTATCGACAGTTTCGTGGTGTTGTTTATTGCCTTCTATGGCATTTACCCCAACACGCAACTGGTGGCCATTGGAATCACTAATTACCTGTACAAGTTTGCCGTAGCCATTGCGCTCACACCCGTCATTTACGGTGGGCACTACCTCATCGACCGTTACCTGGGTAAAGAAAATGCAGCCAAACTCAGCGATGAGGCAGCCCAACAAAGCAATTCATTTTTGTGATCGTCTCAGGTTGTCGAGAATAATCCCGGTGGCCACGCCTGCATTCAGCGACTCGGCATCGCCCCATTTGGGGATCGTGATTTTCTGAGATACCAACTCGGCTACGGGTGCAGAGATGCCGTGCGCCTCGTTGCCAATCACCACAAAGGCACTCTCGGGGAAAAACAAGTGATGCACGTGGTGCCCTTCCAAAAAAGTACCGTACACCGGAAGTTTCTGTTGGGGCAGATATTCCACGAGAGATGTGTAAAACACCTGCACCCGGCAAAACGAACCCATGGTGGCGCTCACCACTTTGGGATTGTAGATGTCAGCGGTTTCTTCGGAGGCGATGATATCGCGGATTCCGTACCAGTCGGCCGTGCGGATGATGGTTCCCAGGTTGCCGGGATCGCGGATATCGTCCAGAACGAGCTTGATACCTGTTTTGTCTCGCGGGGGCACGTTAGGTCTAAAGCGGGCGATGGCCAGGGCGCCATCGTTGGTTTGAAACGACCCCACTTCGGCCAGTTCGTCCGAATCGACCGCTATATGCTCAACCTTTTTTTTCTGAAAAAGCCGGGCGTTTGCCTCTACAAAAGGAGGCGTAGCAGCCAACCACACCACCTCAAAATCCGACCGCAGAAGCTCTTGCACGCTTTTTGCACCCTCTACCACAAAACATTGCTCCTGTTTTCGGTATTTCTTTACTTGCAGTTGCTTGATAAACTTGCTTTTTGATTTGGGTATCATACTGAACCGTTTTGCTGTCCGCGCGCAAGGCGTTGTTCTTTATCTGTGTTTGGCCACGTTGCTCAGTGGCTGCCTGGGCACAAGGTACCTCCAAGAAAATCAAAAGTTGCTGTATAAACAAAAGGTAAAAACACCCCGCGGTTTTTCTACTGATGAATTGGAAGATGTGTTTGTGCAGAAAGCCAACCGAAGGCTGCTGGGCTTGCCCATCAACACGCTGGTCTGGATGCACCACGAGGGTGAAGTGCGGTACGACCAGCAAAAGTTCATCACCAAAAAAGATTCGACTGAAAAGAAGTTTGATCGCAAAATAGCCCACGCGAGAACCTCACGAAAAAAAGCCAACCTCCAGTATCGCAAACAGCGTAAAGTTGACCAACTCAACTCTAAGATTGAAAACGGCAACATGCCGATGCAATGGGGTGAGCCTGCCTCGGTATACGATAGTCAAAACGTGGTGCTCACCGTGGAACGCATCAATAACTACCTGTTCAATCGCGGTTACTTTCGCGCCCAAACGGTAGCCAGGATATCCGAGTATAAAAAACGCGTGTCGGTGCTCTACCAGGTAACGCCCGGCCGCGCTTTCATCTATGACAGCCTGGCGTTTAACATTCCCGACAGCAACGTGCTGCGCCTGGTCACCAGCCAGAAGAGTCTGATCAGACGCAACGAGCGCTTTGACCAGCAAAAACTGGAAAAAGAACGCGAGCGCATCGACTACCTCTTGAAAGACAATGGTTACTATGACTTTAGCCGCCAATACATTCACTTTGACGTGGACTCGACCCATGGCGACACCTATCAGTTAGCCATCCGCATCAGTATTGATAATCCGCCCAAGCGCGAAACCCACAAACAGTTTGTGGTCGACAGCGTAAATTTCACCACCGATGCAGGAACCCAAGCCGGGCCCGGCCTGAAACGAGGGATGGCTAAATACAATGGCATCACCTACAGCTACTATCGGGACGAATACAACAAAAAAATACTCACCCAACGGGTATTTGTCAAAAAGAGTAGCTTGTACAGCCGCGCCAAAACGTTTGACACCCAGCGCCAATTAGCCAACCTGGATGTGTTCAAATTCGTGAACATCAACTATGACACCTCGGGCGGCCGTTTTATCGCCAACATTTTCACCAGCGCACTCGACCGCTATTCCTGGTCGAACGAAGCGGGCCTTACGGTGACACAAGGGTTTCCGGGCCCGTATGTGACCACCACGCTAAAAAAGCGAAACCTGTTTCGCGGGCTGGAGATATTTGAGATAACGGGGCGCTTTGGCTTTGAAGGCGTGGCGGCTGCCACCAGCGAAGGCAGCTTCTACCGAAGCACCGAAGCCAGCGTGAACGCTACCATCACCATCCCCCAGTTTCTATTTCCCTTCAGCACGCGGGCCGACTATCGCTATGCCAAGAACAACCCGCGCACGCGCCTTTTGGGCGGCTATACCTATACCAGCCGCCCCGAATACACGCGGTCGATCCTGACCGTGTCGGGCAGTTACAGTTGGGATTCCAAAGGAACGCGGCAGTACACATTTACACCTCTCAGCCTCAACATCATTCGTTCCAACCTCAGCCCCGCGTTCGACTCGCTTTTGACCAACTTGCAAGCCACCCAGGGCAACAACCTGCGCAATTCCTTTGACCCTTCGTTTGTCAGTGCCATGATCTTTTCGTTTACCTATAATCCGAACAACTATGGCAATACCGAACGCAGTTCTTACTTTTTGCGCGCACAGGTGGAAGCCGGGGGCAGTATGTTCAACTTCTACACACCCCGATTGGTGACCAGCGAGGGTTTGGCGTTGTTTCAATATGTGCGGCTCAGCGTGGATTTTCGCAGAAACAAAATCCTGAACAAGAATACCATTTTGGCATACCGGGCCAACACGGGCGTGGGATACGCCTATTCCGACAATCGCGTGCTGCCGTACGAAAAATATTTTTTTGTAGGTGGAAGCAACAGCGTGCGCGCCTGGAGGCCGCGTAGGTTGGGCATCGGCACCTCGCCTCCCCCCCTCAGTGGCAACCCGGGGCAGAACGGACTATTCAACTACCAGTTCGAGCGGCCCGGAGAAATCATGTTGGAAGGAAGCATCGAGCTGCGCAAAAAGCTATTTGGTTTTGTGCACGGGGCTCTGTTTGTGGATGCCGGCAACGTGTGGTCGTTTCGCCCAACGGCTTTGACACGCAATGACGAGAGCCGAGCGGAATGGACAGGCACAACACAATTTGAGTTCGGTCAGTTTTTTAAACAACTGGGTATCGGCACGGGCTTTGGCCTGCGCTTCGACTTTTCGTTTCTGGTACTGCGCTTCGATGTAGGCATCAAAGCTTATGACCCGGCCCGTCCGGAGGGCGAGCGATTTGTGTTGAACAAATTCAAATTCATACGACCTTTCGGCACCGACCGCGAACCGGTGATTTACAACATCGGTATCGGGTACTCGTTCTGATGGCGCCCGTTCAATCTGGAACTACCGGCCGGGGTTGGCAAACACAAAGAGTCTTATCAAATCATCTTCCTGGCCAGTATTGATGGCCTCTGCTTTCATAAACCCAACCACGTCTTTGGGGCATTTGGCGATCAGTGCCGCCAGCGATTTCTTATTCTTCAGCCGATGGAGATCGTTGCCGATCCCGTAATAGTATGACGTCTTTTTGATAATGCGATAGTCTTTACTACCCACGTTCAAAGCGGGACTGAAATCCGGTTTTAGAATTTCCAGGTCAATGCGCTTAAAGAGCGGATAATCGCCCTCAGCCAGCAACTCCATAAAACCCGTCAACGGCACGCCCTCCACGGTATAATCGGTCATGGCAGTGACCACCCTCGGTTTTTTTGAAAGGGAGTCGATCCACATCACATTTTTTACTTTTTTGCCAGGCAGCACGCGCACTTCTTTTCCAAGCAGAAACTCAAATTCATTGTTCTTGACATCATACCGGGTATAGTAGCCTTCAATCAAGCGGTCGTCATCTTTTAATTGGATGGACGACAGTCCCCAATGGCTATCGAAATAGGTATCTCCGATAATCGTGGTTGTGCGGGGTGTTGTAATGCCAAACGTCATATCGCCCGGTGTTACGCGCTGGGCCGCGAAGCGGGTAAGTATATTGTTGGCACGAACGTTATTGATAACGGGAGGCGTTTGGGCGGATGCCACCACAGCCGCGACCAGGAGCAAGAAAACAGCGCGCATAGGTTTTCTGAGGTTTGAATTAACAAGGCTAAGGTGGCACAAAACACGGAAAAACAAAAGGCGACACCCAGAATACCCCAAGAAGGGGGACATATGGTGATTTCCTGAATTCTTCCGTTGGTCGCTGTCAACTCTGGTGCAACAACAGAGCTATCTACCGAAGGTACTCAGAAACCCTAAATCGCATACAGGATAATATGAATTCCTGAATCTCTCTATGGGCGTTTGTGAGCCTTTGCGGAAAGATCATTCCGCAAAGGCTTGCAAAAGAACCACAGAATAACGCAACAAACCGAGCGGCTACCGCTCCTCAGGCTCGGGGAGCAAACTAACGCAAGAACAACAACTCGCGATATTTTACCAGCGGCCAGTCCTCATCATCCACCAGCAGCTCCAGCTTATCGACCGCATCGCGGATCTTATCAAAATAGGCTTCCTTGATATCCTCGCAATAGGCAATGGCGCGCTTATGCGTATCGGTCATCTTATTTACACGCTTGCGTTCTTCAATCATTTCGCGCACACCGTTTTTAATGGCGTCAATGTGGCCGGAAATCTCCTTGATCGTCTGTACTACCGTCTTGTTGTCCACACCCAACCCTTTGAGGCCGTTGGCATTTTCGATCAGTTTGTTCTGGTAGGCGATGGCCGTGGGAATGATGTGGTTCATAGCCAGGTCACCGATCACACGCGCCTCGATTTGCACCCGCTTAATATAGGCCTCCAGGCGGATTTCATTTCGGGCCTCAACCTCTTTGTGCGAGAGCACACCGTGCTTTTCAAACAATTCCAGCGACTTTTTTGAAAGGTAAGCATCCAACGCACGAGGAGTGTTTTTGATGTTGCTCAAGCCTCGCTTGGCCGCTTCTTTCACCCATTCCTCCGAGTATCCATCGCCTTCGAAACGAATCGCCTTTGACTCTTTGATGTACTTGCGCAACACGTTGACGATCGCAAGGCGCTTTTCGGTTCCCTTTTCTATTTCGGCCGTCACCGATTCGTAAAATTTGTCCAGTTGATCCGCCACGATCAGGTTCAATGCCGTCATGGCCGTGGCACAGTTATCGCTGCCCCCTACTGCACGGAATTCAAATTTGTTTCCGGTGAAGGCAAAAGGCGAAGTGCGGTTCCGGTCCGTGGCATCCAAAATAATCTCGGGTATCTGGTCAATGCCCAACTTCATATACATGTTGTCGCCCTTCTCAATCTTCACATTGCCCTTCTTCTCCAGTTCATCCAGCACGGCCGTCATCTGCGACCCAATAAATACCGACATGATGGCGGGCGGAGCCTCGTTGGCACCAAGTCGGAAATCGTTTGCCGCGGTAGCAATGCTGGCGCGCAGCAAGTCGGCATGCTCGTGCACGGCCTTGATGGTGGTAACGAAAAACGTGAGGAAAAGTAAATTGTCACGGGCGCTGCTCGTGGGCGCATACAGATTGACACCCGTATTTGTGATCAACGACCAGTTGTTGTGCTTACCCGTTCCGTTGAGGCCGGCAAACGGTTTTTCATGAAACAACACTTTGAGTTCGTGTTCATCGGCCACGCGGCTCATTACGTCCATCATCAATTGATTGTGGTCGTTGGCCACGTTCACCTCTTCAAACAGCGGGGCCACCTCAAATTGGCTGGGGGCAACTTCGTTGTGGCGTGTACGCACGGGGATACCCAACTTCCAGCACTCGATTTCAAACTCTTTCATGAAGTCATACACACGGCCAGGAATCGAACCAAAGTAATGATCTTCCATCTGCTGTCCGCGCGCAGGTGCATGGCCAAACACCGTTTTGCCCGCCATCACCAAATCGGGGCGCGCCATAAACAGGGCTTTGTCCACAACAAAGTATTCTTGCTCCGGTCCCAGCGAAGCGGTCACGTGGTTGATGTCTTTGTCGAACAACTGACACACGCGCGTAGCGGAAACGTCCACGGCTTTTAGTGCTTTTAGCAAAGGCGACTTGGCATCCAGTGTTTCACCGGTGTACGACACAAAGATGGTGGGGATGCAAAGCGTCTTGCCATACAAAAACATGGGCGAAGTAGGATCCCACGCGGTATAGCCGCGGGCCTCAAACGTACTGCGGATGCCACCGCTGGGAAACGAAGAAGCATCCGGCTCCTGCTGCACCAGTTCACTGCCTTTAAACTTTTCAATACCGGAAAGGGCATCAAAAAACGAATCGTGTTTCTCAGCTGTGCCTCCGGTCATGGGCTGAAACCAGTGGGTAAAATGACTGGCTCCTTTGGCAATGGCCCACGACTTGGCGGCAGACGCCACCGCATCGGCCGTGGTCTCGTCTATTTTCTCGTGATTTTTAATGGCGGAGCTCACCTTTTTGAAAATCGCGGGCGCCAGGGTGGCACGCAACTGCTCCATGCCGAACACGTTTTCAGCAAAAAATTGTGAAATGAGGGGTTTGGGGAGATCCACGGGCACACGGCCCCGTTCGTTTAGTTTTTTCAGTGCTTCAAAGCGTAAATGAGCCATAAGTGGTTGTTTTTTGGTCAATTTGCCGTCAAAAATAGTCGAATTTTACACAGTAAGGGTTTCTCATCACCCACCTTTCGGAAAAAATATGTATTCAAGGGGCTTGAGCGGGTGCAGACAAGGGGCTATCCATCGTTAGTTTTTTGTTACCCGTGTATCAACCGCGTAAAACCAGCGTAATCGAGGTTTAATGGTTTCGCAAACCGGGCAAAAATACGCGGCAACGAAGCCGCCCTAAGTTGCAGCATGCTGCCCGCCCAACTGCTGCACCGCGCGTCTGCCAAAACACTACCCTGGATCGTTTATTCGCTGACGCTCTTGATCGCGGCCGCCATCCTGATTCCGAAAGGACAAGAGGTTTATTGGCTGAACGGGCTGCATCACCCGGTGCTGGATCAGCTGATGAAAATCATCACGTGGTGGGGCGAGGGTCTTTTTCTCATTCCCATCTTGCTGGCGACTCCATTTGTCAATTGGCGTGCTGCTGTTCTGGTGGCCGCCAGTTGGGCAGGCCACGGCCTGGTGTGTGTCTTTGCCAAACGCTTGCTTTTTCCGGGCATGGCCCGGCCCATAGCCGTGTTAGATGCCTCGCTGCTCCACGTGGCCGAGGGCGTTCGCGTACACGCGCACTATAGTTTCCCATCCGGCCATACAGCTACGGCTTTTTGCATGGCCACCGTAGTCATGCTACTGGCGCGGCACCGGGGATGGGGCATTGCGCTTACCTGCCTGGCGGTAGGTGTGGCGCTTTCGCGGATTTATTTGCTCCAACATTTTATGGTTGATGTGGCTGCAGGGGCCGTGATTGGGGTAGCCGTTCCCCTCACCGTTTGGCTGTTCCTCGTCAATCATCCACGTTCATGGATGGACCGGAAGCTGCCCATGCGCCCCTTCGTCAAAAGCCGTTCTCGGCAACGACCGTCCGGGGCGTTTCAAACAAATCGCGCATTTCAAAAACAGTCTTGAATCCAAAAGCCGACAGCGTGTCGGCTTCGCTTTGACGGGTCAAAAGTACAACAGGGGTTTGCGCATCCTTCAAAATGTATTCCAACTCGGCCGGATGATGAATAACCGGTATCGGCCGTTGGGCCTCGAACACAAAAGCAGGATTGGCGCGTTGATAGATGTACACCGGCTTACCGGCATGCAGGTAAGCCGCGCTGGCTGACACCGGGTTGTGGCGCAGCAGCGCGGGCACAATAAAATAAAACAACAACTGGATGGCTACAAAGGCGCCCGCCAGCAGCACGGTTACTTGCCAACCGGCCGACCGATGCGGCCGACCGACCCAGACCATGATACCTGCCAGCGCCAGGGGCAGCAACAGCCAGGCCCGTGCCGCCACCGAATGCACCGTAGCATCTGCGCGAAGCGCCCAGAAAGCGCTCACCGGAAGCGCCAGACAAATGACACTGGCGGCCACCACACTTGACGTTGCCAACGTGCCGCCCGGCTTCATCACCCGATCTATGTACAGGGCCAGCAAAATAGCCCCCAGCGGTATAGAGGGCCCCACATAGGTAGGCAAAAACGTGCGCGAAAAAGAAAAGAAGATGACGGTAACCGCCACCGCGCTTAAGGTCCACGCCATCAGCGGCTCCTTTCGCCTACTCCAGGCATGCCGTAGTGCCTGGGGCAGCACTACCGACAGCGGAAGCAAAGCCAAAAAGAAAAAGATTACGGCCAACCCCGGCACTCCCTTGTGTCCCTCCATCGTGCTTGTAAACCGCTTCACGTTGTGATCAAACAAAAAGCCCCGAATCCACTCTCCCTCCGTAGCCACGCTTACGGCCACCCACCATGGTAGGGCAATGACCAGAAAAACCAGCGCACCTCCAGCCAGGCGAAGTGACATCAGTTCGCGCCATGTCAACCGCCCTTGCAACGCCAAACCCACCAGCACGGCCAGCCCGAAGAGCAGTGGGGCCACCGGGCCTTTGGCCATAAACGCCAGCGCCACACAGCCGTATGAAACCCATAGAAACGCAGGGCGGTCCCACATTCGCGCAGCTGAAAATGCCAGCCACGCAGCCGTCATAAAAAAAATCAGGTAGGGATCGGGCACCGCCAAATGAAACTGTACAGCCAGATGAATAGAGCACATCAACATGGCGCTGGCAAGCCAGGCAGCCTGCAGGGTGGCCGCGCGCCTGACAAACACAAACACAAGTACGACCGTCAGCACGCCCATCAAAGCCGAAAAGAAGCGCGCACCCAAGGGCGTAACATCAAAAACAGCATAGCCCGCGCGCATAAAGTAATAGTGTAATGAAGGTTTATCCGTTCGCAAGGCCCCGTTGAAGGTGGGCACTACCCAATCATCGCGTTGCGCCATCTCCATGGCACAGGCAGCGTTCTTGGCTTCGTCTAAAATGTAAATGGGAAACCCGCCCACGTTGGCAAAAAAACTCACGGCCGCCAGCACGACCACACTCACCAAATGCTTATCAACCTTCATGGGGCAAAAATCCGCCCCCGCAACCAAGCCAGAACCACCGGGGTGATTAACGAATTGTAAATCTGTGATAACGAAATCTTAATGCGCCTGGCCGCTCACCGATGGCCAAAACGGCCGTCCTTTGTTTTGTCATGAAGCTATCTGTGGTGATCACCCTCTTCAACGAGGAAGAAAACATCGAGCCGTTGCTGGCTCAAGTAGGCCATGCATTGACGGGCCATGACTATGAGTTGATTTTGGTGGACGATGGCTCGACCGATCAAACGGTAGCCAAGATTAAGTCATTGGCCAACAGCCAAACCACACTGCTGTGCTTCACGCGAAATCACGGACAAACACCCGCCATGGCAGCCGGCATTGACATGGCACGGGGCGAATACATTGTGACGCTCGATGGCGATCTGCAAAACGACCCGGCCGACATCTTGCCCATGCTGAAAAAACTGGAGATGGAGGGTTGGGACGTGGTGGCCGGCTATCGACAGAACCGACAGGACGGTACACTGTTACGGAAAATTCCCAGTAAGATCGCTAACTACTTTATCCGGCAATTGTCGGGCGTACACATACGCGACTATGGGTGCACGCTGAAAGTATTCAAGCGTTCAGTCGCCAAAAACCTCGACCTGTATGGAGAGTTACATCGCTTTATTCCGATTCTGGCGGTGATTCAGGGCGCCAAAATCACCGATGTGGAAGTGAACCACCGTCCGCGCCTGTATGGCCAATCCAAGTATGGGCTGGGACGTACGTTAAAAGTGATGAGCGATCTTCTGTTGATGGCATTTTTTCAAAAGTATTTCCGCAGGCCGATTCATCTGTTTGGCCCGTTGGGATTACTCACTTTTATGGCCGGCATGATCATTAACATATACCTGCTGGCCGTAAAGCTCATGGGGCAAGACATTTGGGGCCGTCCGCTGCTGCTGCTCGGGGTTTCGCTGGCGCTGGCAGGTATTCAGTTTTTAACCTTTGGCCTGATTGCCGAGTTGGTGATGCGTGTCTATTACGAATCCCAAAACAAAAAAACCTACGCCATCAAGGAAGTGTTTCAAGGCCGCCCTACTGAGGTCGTATCCGCCTGAGCGCGCGTGGCAACCTGTTCATATTCCTTTTCATAGTCCGTACGCAGGGTTCCCATCCACCGGTCCCACCACAAAAAGTATAGCCCATAGTTGCCTTTGAAATAGTGATGGTGTTGGTTATGGTTCACCGATGTATTGATCCAGCGCCCTATCCGGCTCGCAGCAAACCCCGCAGGATACAGTTCAAATCCCAAATGGCCGTATACGTTGTACACGGTCATCAGTAGCAAGAAAAGGGCCACAGCAAGCGGGTGTACCGGAATCAAAAAAACGATGACGAAGATGATGCCTGCCTCGACCACCGCCTCGAGCGGATGGAACGCAAATGCGGCCCACGGGGAAGGGTTAACCGACCGGTGGTGCACCCGGTGAAACCACTTGAACAACCGTGGATGATGCATCGCGCGGTGAGTCCAATAAAAATAGGTGTCATGGATCAACAGCATCAACCCAATGCTCATTACAAAATACCCCAACCCGAACTCCTCGACCGTGGTGTATACCTGCGTATACTGTTGAAAGGGCGTGAGAAAAATCAGCGTGCCTACTCCCGCAAAAATCACGGTGGTGACCAGTGAGTAAATCACCTCTCGATTGTAGTCACCAGGTGAAGGCCATGAAAGTTGGATTTTTTTGTTATGCCAATTACTCCGTTTCCAGACATAAAAAATCAAGAACGCCATCCCCGCCAACAACGCATACCTCACCAGCAGCGTAAAAAACAACGTGACGGGATCAGTGGGAAGCATGACACCAAATTTTCGCCTTAAAATACGCGGGAGGCATCAGATCTCCAATAAGAGCAACGACTCTGGACGCAGGTCATCAGCGCCTGACATGGGGAGGGCCGGCTGGTACGCAGCAGGCCCGTCTTCTTCGTCAGTTGGTTTTCTTCACCGAACCACCGCTGCTTGAACTGGTGTTCAATTTCGCGGGACTGCCACGGTAGCGAACGTCACCCCCGCTGCTGGCTTCAGCCTCCAGTTCTTTAAGGGCCGTCACTTTCGCTGACCCCGCGCTGGACACATCCACCGTCACACGGTTGGCCTCGAGGTTATACGCATCAATGTCGCCCGCGCTGGAAGCATCCACCTCCAACCGATCGGTTTTCCCTTCCACGGTGATCTCGCCCGCACTGGAGGCACTCAGGATGACGTCTTGCGATTCGATCGATACCTCCACCGAACCTGCACTACCGGTACTGATCGTCAACGAGGGGCTTTTGATAGCTCCTTCGGCAAACACGCTTCCTGCGGAACTGGCATAAATTTTTGTCAGCGAAACGTACGTCACATATACCTTCACATCGATGTTGCGGTATGAGTTGCCACTCATGTGTATCTTCAGGGTCTTGTCAAAAACGTCCGTCAATACTTTTTCGGAACTGACCCCGTTGGCCACCACGCGGGCACTCTCCTTGTCGCCCCTGCGCAGGTACACGTCAATGCCCTGCGAAACTTTCAGTACGGTAAAAGGGACCAGGCTGCGGGTTTCGCCCGTCTGCGCCTTTAATGCACCCACACCGCCCCAAAGCACCAGGCTCATGGCCAGCCAACTCATCCTTATTCGGTTCATGATCTTCGTTTTGTCTATAGACATTCCGTTTATCGCAGGGTTGCGCAAAAAGTTGCCCCGATTATACTAAAATTTCAACCAGTGTAAGAAATGTTGGCTTTTTGCCGCATTTTGGAGGCTGAAAATCCCCTACCTTAGCTCAAATTTTTTGAACCCCTATGATAAAAGAACAACTGAACGTGCTGATCAACCTGGCCGCCAGCGACAAAACCGTAGGTGAAAAGGAAGCCAAAATCATTCACACCATCGGCAAAGCCAACGGACTCACACGCGATGAAGTGGAACAGATGATGAAAAACCCGCGCCCCATCGGTGATCTGTCCTCCTTTACCGAAGACCAAAAGTTCGAAAACCTGTATCTGCTTATTCAATTGATGAAAAGCGATGGCCAGGTGTTCAAAAGCGAAATTCATTTCTGCGAAGAAATAGCCGAACGCCTGGGATACAAAAAAGGCGTGGTGGCTGAGCTTTCATCGCGTATTTATAGTGACCCCAGTATTACGGCCGACCGCAAGATGCTGGTGGAACGGGCGCACAAATTCCTAAAGTAACCACCTCCTTGTCAGGGTATCATGCAGGCCGCTCACGCGGCCTGCCTTTTTTTACGCCTATGGCCGTTTATACAGCACCTTCCCTCCCACGATGGTCATGTTTACCTGGGTGGACAGTAATTCGTCTTCGCCCACGCGCATCACATCTTTCGACAAAACGGTGAAGTCTGCCAGTTTGCCTACCTCAATAGAGCCTTTGATCTTTTCTTCAAACGCTCCGTACGCGGCATCCAAGGTGTATGATCGCAACGCTTGTTCACGTGTCATTTTCTCGGCCGGCTCAAAACCCTCAGCCGGCTCACCTTTTAGTGTCTTTCGGGTGACCGAAGCATAAAAAGAGGCAATCGGATTGATCGGCTCAACAGGCACGTCCGTACCATTGACGATGATGGCTCCCGACCGCAGCAACGATTGCCACATGTACGCTCCTTCTTTGATACGCTTTTCGCCCAGCCGTTCGATGGCCCAGGGCCGATCAGACGAGAGATGGATGGCCTGCATAGCGGGTATCACCCCTAGCGCTCCAAACCGGGGTATGTCGGACGGGTGTAAATGCTGGGCATGTTCAATGCGAAAACGATGATCACGCAGAGCCGCGTTTTCCTTCAACGCGGTCTCAAAACGATCCAGTATTTCCTTGTTGGCACGATCGCCAATGGCATGGGCACAAATCTGAAAGCCATGCGTTAGGCCTTCGCGCGCCATCTTCAAAACGGAATCCATGGGATAGGTAGCCATGCCATAAAATCCTTTGCGATCTGAGTACTCTTCCAGTAACCAGGCCCCACGCGAGCCAAGAGCTCCATCACAATTAAGCTTTACCGAGCGGATGGTTAACAGATGAACGCTATCTATCTCGGGGCCCTGCCGGAAGTATTCATAGATAAGGGGGCTATCCCATCCGGTGATCATCACATACAGCCGCGTGTTTAGTTTGCCCTCGCTTCGGAATTGCTTGAAAAGCGCAATGTTTTCGCGCGAAGCGCCCGCGTCATGAAAACTCGTGATGCCGTTTCGCAGGCATGCTTTGACGGCCAACTCCAGGGCCTGCGCATCGGTTTCAGCGGTGGCCTCTGGAATAAACCGTGTGATTAATTGCTGCGCCCGTTCATTAAAAATGCCCGTGGGATTGCCCAATTTATCGCGAAGGATTTCACCACCCTCTTGTGAGTTTTCGGACAGCCTTTCTTTTGACAATTGATTAACGCCCGCCACCTGCATGGCTTTGGCGTTGGCAAACCCCGCATGGCCGCTGGCATGCCGAAGAAAAACCGGGTTTTCGGGCGACACCTGGCTGAGCAAGTCGTGTGTCTGAAAGCCCTTCACCATATTAGCGGGCTTCGTATCCCATTTGTCCTGATGCCATCCGCGCCCCAGTATCCACTGGCCCGGCTGTGCTTTTGCTACCGCCTCGCGCACGCGCTCCACCAGTTCCTCGTAGCTCTTCACGTCCATCAGGTCCAGGTTCAATTCGTTATAGCCCAATCCCATGATGTGCCCATGGCCCTCGATCCAACCGGGTGTCATGGTTTGACCTTGTAAGTCGATCACTTCGGTACCATCGCCAATCCATTTTTGTGCCGCGCTGGCGCTGCCAGCAAACGCAATGGTGTCGGCCACCACCACCACGGCCTCTACCGCGGGTTGCCGGTCATTGACGGTATAGATGGTGCCGCCTTGAATGACCATGTCCGCTTCCGGATGGCGCGCGCACGAAACAAAAAGGAGGACAAAAAAAGCGGAGGTAAGAAATCGCATGATCTGGGAGTTTGTCCCCAAAGTAGCGGATTCGCAGCGCATTTGGCAACGGCAAAACGAAGCGCGGCCAAATCAGAGGATCAATGGTCTTCCGCAAAATCCCACCCGTAGATATTGATCTCGATGACCACGCCATCCTGCAACGCATCGTTGGGAAAAGCCAGCAGTGCCCCTGCAAAAAGCTGAACGCGCTTGGTGAGGTTATACCCGCAGCCAACGATGGTTTGCGACTTTTTGTGTTCCCCGGAAATGAAATCGCCCATCAAAAGCCATTTGTCAGTCAACTTGTACTCATAGCCAACGATCCAGCCCGGCTGCGTTTCGGGCGGGCCGCCCACAAACACGTTGTTGGTTATATAGGCTCCTGCAATCAGGTAGCCCTTGCCACTTTCAGGCTTCCAGCGCAAAAGGGTGTAGTTGAAATAGGCAAATCGTTTATTGTCAATCGTTTCGCTGACGTTAAATCCGGCTTGTGCACCGATGTTCCACTGCACCGTGGGTACCACTTGAAATTGCTTTTGCACTGTGCCCATCACGATGGGATACAGAGGTTTCCTGCGGCTATCGTCATTGAAGGAAAGGAAGCGTCCGTTTCCAAGTTGCAGCGGCAAGTCGACCACGTTCACCCCTGCATCCCAGCCTTTGCCGAGACCATACACGAAGTGCGACTTGGACTCGAACTGATCGATGTCGTAGAAGTTAAGCTGATGTTGATAAAACCACTCGTTTTTTTTGGTGATATCGCCCGAGGGAATGTTGAAAAGATTTTGTTGGGCATGACTATGAAAGACGGAGAACACAAGTAGAATCGCAAAGAAACGCATGGCCTATCGCTTTTTCTGTTTAGAGTGTTTGTTGTTGATGCGTAAAATAATGCGGGGGGAAAGGGTGCGCATATAGTCATCTTGCAAGTGGGCGGGTATTTGGTTGTCGCGGACGTCAAGGTAGCGCAGTCGTGGCATCTCCCGTATGGCCGGTGGCAATTCCTGAATCTTGTTTCCCACCAGAAACAAATATTCTACCTGGGCCAGCTCGCGGATGTTGTCGGGCAGTTTTTGTACTTCATCGTTCTCGATGTGCAGTTCCGACAAGTTGGGGATGCGGCTTAGCACCTGGATGTTGCTTTCCAGGTTGAAGTAGGCATCGTTGTTGATATAAAGAACCGACAGGTTGTTCATCTCTGCCATGGTGTCGGGCAGGGCGGTGAGCGGGTTCTCCGACAGTTCCAACGACTCCAGCGTTTTCAATTGCGCTACCTGCGGGGGCACTACCTTAATGTTATCGCCTGCCAAACTCAATACTTTCAGGTTTGGCAGCGGGGTAAGTCGCTCCAGGGTAATACCCATATCCAACGAGGGGTTGTGGTCCAGATAAACGGTTTGCAGGTTGCTTAGCGATCGTACTTCCGTAGGCAATTCTTGAAGTTGATTGTATGAAAGAACCAGGTAGGTAAGCTGGCGAAGTTCGGCAATACGCGGGGGCAACTGGGCAATGCGATTATGGCTCAAGTCTAAGTAACGCAGTTCTTTTAATAGAAAAATCGAATCGGGAAAGGCCTCGATGTTTTGACGGCTCAGGTTTAGCCAGGTGGTGCCGGGTTGCCGGAGCGCCTCGGCCAAGCTGCGTGCTTCGTTTGAATGAGTAGGTACCTGTGCCATAGCCACCAGTGGAAGTATTGCAAAGACCAATAACATTTTCATACGGATAGATAGGTTGATAAAAGCCGACCCCGAACCGGTCGAGATCGGCTTTTGTGATACGTTCGAAACTAATTGCCGGAGGGGGCCGGGTTGATCATCATCGGGGCCTTGCCATCGGTGATGATCACTTTGGCATTGGGCGACTTGGCGACCTCTTTAAATGCCTCAATGCTCTGCCACTCGATGATGCGCTGGCTTAGCCCCTCGGCTATGATCTTTTGCGCATCGCGGATGCCCTGCGCCTCGATCATTTTGCGTTGCGCCTCGCGCTTCTCACGCTCCAATAAAAACTCCATGCGCTGGGCATCTTGTTCGGCCTCCAACTTCTCTTCCACGGCCCGCGCCAGGCCGGCCGGCAGTTGGATGTTTTTCATCAGCACGGCCTCTACGATGATGCCTTGCGGGTTAATCACTTTGGACATCTGTTCGGTGATCTCGCGCTCAATGGTGGCCCGCTGTGCCGAGTGCATGTCTTTCGCATAAAAGCGCGAACACACATCGGCTGCAGCCGAGCGGAACACACTGCTGATGATCACCTCTTCGTAGTTGAGACCCAGGTTTTCCACAATCCAGGGAGCCTTGGCAGGATCAATGCGGTACAGTATGGAGATGACGGCATTGACATTCAACCCCTCTTTGGAGGGCAGGTTGGACGTGATTTCCATGTTCATCGTGCGGATGGGCAACTTGATGATGCGCGTGATGAAAGGATTAAAACCCACGGCACCCGGCTGGATCACCTGTTGGTTCAGTTTGCCCAGTTTCCGTTTCATACCTACTTCACCCTGCCGCACTACGGCACAGCCTGACACCAGCAGCGAGATCGACAACAGCCAAAAGATCGGTTTCATAGTTTTATTGGTTTGAGTATACGTGTTTGGGAGATGGAGCCGGAGGCGAAACCAATTGGTAGCGCACCCAGCGTTTCAATTCAACGGCTTCGAGTCGGTTAAGCCGAAGCAACGACTTGCGATATTCTTTGCGAAACAGCCGCGCATCGAACCGCACGGCTTTCAAGATAAGCTTGCAATAGTCGAGCATGGATGTTTTTGCACGTGCTTCCATATCTTAATTCATGATTTGAGGTAACTGAATAGCGGCCCACACCATCAAGGCAAAAAAACCGATGATAAAGAGCCAAACGCGCACACCTTTATCATCCAGATTAAACTTGATCCGTTCCATACAAAATAGATTTTATGTTGTTGAAAAAAATTTGAACAAGCAGGCTTAGGTCAGGAAAGCCGTGTTCAAATCAGTAGGCTGCAGTGCCGCAGAAAGAGTTTGCCAACACCCGGTAACACCTGGTGTGGCTGGGTTAGTGGCTGTGCGAAAACAAAAAACGTGGCACCTGTCACATGCGCCTTTTCGGGGCGGGCTTGTCGCACAACGGTTTGCGTAGCGGAGAGGCATTCCTGCATCGATCCTACCACTTCTTCCGCTGCCTCACGCGTGCCGCCCCCCACCCACGACAGCGAGCCGCGCCCCTCTTCCAGGAAGGACAATAAGCTCAGTATCAATATCAGAAGGGCCGACTTACGCATATCTATGTCGCGTTAGCGCGTTGCATGATAGTATTGCTATCAATAACGACTGTTGATACCAAAAGGTTGCGGAACGTGCGCGATTTGCCTTAAAACTCCGGATCCAGCCCCCAGCGTTTTTTTAACTCCAACAGCACAGGGTTTTTAGAGGTGAGATGATCAAATTTCTCTTTGTTGGTGTAAATCACCCGTACTTCATCGCGCTGGTTAAAGTGCTTGTTCAGCATCAATCCGTTGTTTTGCAGCCGGCCACGCAAAAAATTCAATAACTCGGTTTGCAACGCGGCCAGCAAGGGTTCCTCCACAGGGTTGCCCAGGTAAATGTGGATGACGGGGGGCTCAAACTCAATGGGTCGTTGCAATAAGGTGTACTCGGCCGGTTGGTCCTTCTTTGTTTCAGCAAATTCTTTCCACACGCGCTCCAGCACCGCAAACTCCACCGGCTCATTGGAAACCGCTACGGTAGCCTTTGTTTCGAGGTGGGTTTCTTTGATGGACGCGGGCTTGGCAATCCCCTTGATGTTGAGAGTGGCTTTTGGTTTGCTACTGCTGGGTGGGGGAATGGACGTGAACAACGGCCGCGCCTCGTCCGCGGTCACCGGCTGGGTGGTTTCCTCCTGCTCGTTCGTTTGGAGGGCAGGCACACCCTCGGCCATGGGCGTAACTTGGTGGGCAGCCGTTACGCTACTTTTTTTTTTACTACCTCTGCGGAAGGTTTCAAATCGACCAGGTGGTGTACGTGGGCCATCTTCATTAACGCCAACTCAACGGTCAGCCGCTGGTTCTTGCTTGCCTTGTACTGAACATCCCCCTGATTGGCAACACTTAGCCACGTAAGCAGCAACGAGGGGGACGCGGCCTTGGCCTGGGCTTCGTATTTTTTGCGCGTACTATCGGGCACCTCCATCAGCGACAGCGTGCGGGCATCTTGCGCCACCAGCAGGTTTCGCAGGTGCTCTTCCAGCCCCACCAAAAAATTGTGGCCGTCAAAACCCTTGCGCAGGATTTCATCCAGGAGCAACAAAGGGCCTGCAGTGTCTTGTGCCAGCAACCCATCCACCACCTTGAAATAGTAATCATAATCCAGGATGTGCAGGTTGTTAAGCACATCTTTGAACGTGACCTCCTTGCCCGATGAGAAGGTGACCATCAGATCAAAAATGGAGAGACCATCGCGCAGGGCGCCATCCGCCTTTTGAGCGATCAGGTGAAGGGCTTCGTCTTCGGCTTTGATGTTCTCTCGATCCGCAATCTTCTTCAGTTGTCGCGATATGTCCGAAATTTGAATCCGGTTGAAGTCAAAAATCTGACACCGCGAAAGAATAGTGGGGATAACTTTGTGTTTTTCCGTTGTGGCCAAAATAAAAATGGCATACGAAGGCGGTTCTTCCAGCGTCTTCAAGAAGGCATTGAAGGCAGCATTGGAGAGCATGTGAACCTCATCAATGATGTAGACTTTGAATTTGCCAAACTGGGGTGGGTAGCGCACCTGGTCAATGAGGTTTCGGATGTCCTCGACCGAATTGTTGGAGGCTGCATCCAACTCAAAAATATTGAGCGAATTGAGCTCGGCTTTTTCCTCAAAACCATTGATCATGCGCGCCACAATGCGGGCACAAGTCGTTTTACCCACTCCGCGGGGGCCACAAAAAAGCAGGGCTTGCGCCAGTTTGTTGTTGTCGATCGCGTTTTTGAGCGTGGTGGTGATGTGCTCCTGCCCCACCACTTCATCAAAGCCGAGCGGGCGATACTTCCTGGCCGATACAACAAAACTATCCATTGCGGGGCGCAAGATAGTCGCAATCGGCTTATGCCAAAAGACGGTTGTTCGTTTTTACGGACTCACCGATCATTCACGATCTCCCCGCCTGTATAACCCGATGAAAATCAAAGCCTTCATATCCATGCAGGAAACTGTGGTTGTTACGGCAAGGGTTCCAATAAAATGGCCAGAAACGTTTTCACGGCCTCCATGTAGTTACCCACGCGAATATTTTCGTTTTCCGCATGCTGGTTATTGTCTGCATTCACGGTGGGCACGGCCACGGCCGGTATGCCCAGTGTAGTCACAAAAGGTGAAATGGGTATGGAGCCTCCGGCCGTGCGCACCTTAATGGGCTCGCGACCAAAGGCACGCGTCATCGCTTTGCTCAACCAAATACCGGTTTCCGAGTCGAATGGCGTCTGAAAGGCCTGATAGGAAACGCTGGATTGAATGGCTGCGATCTTGGGGTACCTCCTGCGCTCATCCTCGGTAGGCTCGGTGGCTACTACGTAATAGCCCTGATCCTCCACATGCTTGCGCACCAGCCCGATTAACCGGTCGGCATCGCTGCTGGGCACCAGCCGGATGTCAATCTCGGCCGTGGCCCAGGCGGGGATGAGCGTGCGCGCTTTGTTGCCGATGTACAGCGCGTTCAACCCGCGGATGTTCAACGTGGGATATTGCATGGCCTCTTGAAAATTCTCGCCCACCGCATCGGGTTGGGCAATACCCAGAAATTTCTTGATTTCGTTTTCATCATCCGGCACCTGTTTGAGCACACGTTTCTCTTCGTCTGTCAGCGCCACCCCGTCATAAAATCCAGGTATCGTTACACGGCCGCGCTCATCTTTCATGGATGCCAATACTTGCGACAGCCGCAAGGCCGGGTTGGGCGTGTAATTGCCGTAGTTACCGCTATGCACCGGTACACGCGGGCCAAACGTGGTGAGGGTCATTTCGCAGATACCCCGCGCACCAAAACTGAGCGTGGGTTGGTTGCTCACATGGCGCGGCCCATCAAAAATAATGAGCATATCGGCCTTCAATGCTTGTTTAAAGGTTTCTACAGCTCCTGGCAAGTGGGGCGACCCCAGCTCTTCTTCAAAATCCATGATCACTTTGAGATGATAGTTGGGCGAGCGCCTGCTTTCTGCCAGGGCATCCAGCGAAGCCAGAAATGCAGCCGCGGGCCCTTTGGCATCGGAGGTGGAGCGCGCAAAAATACGCCACTCGGGATGCGGCTCTTCTTGCAGACGGGCATAGGGAATTTCCACCCACCGCCCATCGCTGGTTCGCTCTTTGAGCGCAGGCTTCCATGGGCTCTCCTGCTCCCACTGCGTGGGGTTTACCGGTTGTCCATCGATTTGCAGGTAGATCAGCACCGTTTTCTTGGCGTTTTTGGACGGCCGCTCGGCCAGCAGCAACGGAACAGTGGCCGTTGTCAAGCGCTGGGTCGTAAAACCGCGTTTGGCAAAAGCCGCCTCACACCACTGCACATTCTTTTCGATGTCAGCCGGCACGTGGGCATCGTTGGCAAGACTCAACAACTCGTAAAACTCGGAGAACGAGCGGATGGCATGCTTGCGCGCCAGTTCGTCCAGCGGAATGTTTTTGTTTTGCGCGAGCCCGGGAGAGGCCAGACCCAGCAGGCAGATGAAAAGTTGTGCCAGGCACGTAGAGGTAGTTGTCACGATGTATTTTTTTGATGAACCCAAAGCTACTCTTCTTCTGCATTTTTTAGCATCGACAGCAATGTGTAGGCGCCTGTTTTGACAACCTGCCCGGATGCCGGGGATTCGCCCGCCCATACTATGGTAGCCCACCCCTTTTGCGCGGGTTGGCTTTGCACCTCGGTCATCTCAAAACGGGTGGGGTCGGCCGACTGTAGGAAAACAAATTTTTTGCGTTCAAAACTCACTACGGCCTCCTCGGGTACCACGTGTTGCATCGCTGATCCTACCACAATATCGCCCGAGACGAACATACGGGGCAGCATGGGGGGCGTGGGCAGCACGGGGTGACCATGAACGCGCACGGTGCGTGACGCGCTGATCTCTTTTCCGATGAGAAAAACGGTAGCTTTATAGCTGGTCGTATCGCGGCCGAGGCGGTAACGAATCGCTTGTCCTTCGCGCAGTCGCGATACTTCCGGTTCAAAGACTTCCAACTCCACGTGTACGTGATCGAGGTTGATGAGCGTGGCGAATGGTTCGGAAGGACTCACGTACTTTCCTACGTTGATGTTCACTTCGCCTACAAACCCGTTCATCGGGGCATACACTTTAACTGAAGGCGCAATGTCTCCGCGTTCGATGGCACCAGCATCCAACATGAGCATCTGCAATCGAGCCCGCAGCCCATCGGTTTGGGCGCGCATCGCAGCCCACTCGGCTGCAGCCAATTGAACCGCCTTTGCTGCATTGGCGTTTCCCCGCGCCAATTCCTGTTGCCGTTCATAATCGGCCCTCAGAAAATCCAGTTTGGCCATTGCCTCGCGGTAATCTTGTTGCAATTGCACATAGTCGGGGTGCACCAGCTCTACCAACACATCACCTTTGCGCACGCGCAGGCCTTGCAGCAGCGAAGTGGCTTTCACGTAGCCTCCCATCGCTGCGTGTAGCGTGAGCATGTTTTGCGGGGGCACGTCCACTTGCCCCTGGGCGCGTACGGTCTCTGGCACCATCCGCGTTTCGATCGAAACGGTGCGGAGTCCCATCTGATTCTGCTGATCGGCCGACAATTGAATCGAGGTTTCGCTACCGGGGGTTGCTTCCTGCCGGGCCTCGGGGCGATCACAGGCAACCAACACAAACACAAGTAGTCCAAAAATCAATAGGTTGTTTTTTCCTTTCATATGCAAAAAGTTTATTGGTCGCCCGCCAGATACTCGAGTGTGATGACGGACATGTTTAGTTGGTGCAGTTGTGCCAGGTAGCTTTCGCGGATTTTAAACCCTTGCGTCAGCGCCAGTGCATACTCCGCATAACCTATTTCGCCTTGCGAAAAGCTAAAGCCGGCTTGCCGTATCAGCTCGTGTGCGTTGGCCAGGGCCGACTGCCGGTAGTAGGCCAATCCCGCTTTGTTTTTTTCATACTCTTGCCACGCCTGCCGCCACCGGCCCTGTAGCGCGCGGGTTTGTTGCTGCATGTGCGCCTCGGTGCGCAACACCGCCAGACCGGCTGCGCGTGTGCGAGCGCTCTGCGACCAAAAAAAAAGCGGAAGCGATACGCCCATCTGAAAGCCTGAAAAGCGTCTGGATGCCGTTGCCACTTCACCCCCCGGAAGCAGGGTGCCTATGAGCGTTTGATTGAAATAGCCCACGTGCAGATCGGGGAAAAGCTGTTGCGCAGCCCGTTTTTTTTCCTGACGCATGACGGCAAGCGGCTGCCGTGCGGCTCTCAATAAAAGGCTTTGCTCGGCCAGCGGTCCCGCGTCCGCGTAGGGATTCACGCGCTCTTCCAACACGGAGGTCTGAATGTCGGGTGCCTCCGGTCGATTCATCCACACCGCCAGGAGCGTCTGTTGAATCATGCGCTCAGCTTGGGCCTGCCGCAGTTGATTTTGAATGTCTCTCCACTGCGTTTCTGCCAACGAACGTTCAATCATCTTCGACTCACCGGTGGCATAACGCAACGAAGCCGTTTCTGCTACGCGTTGGTAAAGGGTATCCAGCGATTGCAACAACTGGATGCGTTCGCCCACATACACCAATTCGTAGTAGGTTTGCTTCACGTGCCAGGCCAACTCATGGCGGGTCACGGTCTCGTCCATTTTTGCTTGTTCAAGTTGAGCAGCCAGCAATGCCCGGTTTCGTGCTATGACTGTAGGGAACGGAAGCGCCTGTGACAGGGTCAGGTTATTGTCTTGTCGGCTGGCGCTGTTGTATTGCCCCTGCATGTACATGACGTGTGTTTTGCCTACTTCCCACGCAGTGGCTTTCAGTCTCTCTTGAACTGCCACTTCCCATGCCGCGGCCGTTACGCGCGGATTATTTTGTAACGCTTCCGTGACTGCCTGCTCCAACGACACACGCTCCTGCGCCAACGCTGACCCGCCACCCAATATCCAAAAACCAAGGACCATTGTAATCACCGAGGGCCGTGCCCATTTCCACGAATGTGCTAGGGTATATAGACACGGTAGTACGAACAGCGTAAGCAAGGTAGCGCTGAGCAGGCCACCAATGACCACGGTGGCGAGTGGCTTTTGTACCTCGGCCCCGCTGCCGTGCGACAGTGCCATGGGCAAAAAACCCAACGAGGCGACCAACGCGGTCATCACCACGGGCCGAAGGCGCGTGCGTGTGCCCTCCCGGATGATGTCGGCCAGGGTGCAATCGGGATATTGCTTCTTCAGGCGGCTAAACTCTGCCAACAGCACCAAGCCGTTCAAAACAGCCACGCCAAAGAGGGCAATAAAACCAATGCCCGCAGAAATACTAAAGGGCATCCCGCGAAGCCACAGGGCTATGATGCCGCCCACGGCCGACAGCGGAATACCCGTAAAAATAAGCAGTCCCTTCAGGACGGAGCCTGTGGCAAAATAAAGCAGCACAAAAATCAAGAGCAATGCCACCGGAACCGCAATGGCCAAACGTTGTGTGGCTTCGTTGAGACGCTGGAACGTGCCGCCATAACTGAGGTAATAACCGGCCGAGAGCTTCATATTATCTGTTATGTTTTGCTGCAATTCATGTACAATGGACTGAACATCGCGATCCACGGTGTTAAAGCCAACCACAATTCTCCGTTTGGCATCGTCACGCTGTATCTGTGCTGGTCCGTTTTCCAGGGATACCGAGGCCACCTGGGTCAAGGGCACGTGATACCCCTGCGGTGTACGGAGGTACAAATTCTTTACGTCCTCGATTGATTTACGCTGCTCATCCTGCGCGCGCACCACCAAGTCAAATCGCTTCTCACCTTCAAAGACCTGGCCTGCCGCTTGTCCGGCCATGGCAGTGTTCAATACGTTGTTTACCTGCGCGATGGAGAGGCCCAATAACGCCATCTGCTGACGATCGTAGCGCACAACAATCTGCGGAAGCCCGGTAATGCGTTCTTTGAAAATGTCCGTGGCTCCCGGTACGGTCTCCACCCAACGGACCACTTGGTCTGCATATGCCGATAAGCTATCCAGGTTCTCGCCATAGATTTTGATGACGACATCCTGACGGGCACCCGTCATCAGTTCATTAAACCGCATTTGAATGGGGTGCTGAAAGCCGAACGACACGCCTGGCACTTCTTCGCGCAATACGGTTTGCATTTTTTCGATCATTTCTTCTTTGGTGGCAGCCGTAGCCCACGCTTTTTTATCTTTCATCACCACCATCATGTCAGCGGCTTCGATCGGCATTGGGTCGGTAGGTATTTCAGAGGAGCCTATTTTGCCAATGACTTTGATTACCTCGGGAAAGTGCGAAAGCAAGACGCGCTCAGCACGCAGTGTGGCGTTGACGGTTTCCGCGAGACTGCTGCCCGGCAAGGTGCGTGTATCGACCGCAAAATCGCCTTCATCCAGTTCAGGTAAAAACTCGCCACCGAGTGTGGTAAAGAGCCATAACGCACCGACAAAAAACAACAACGCAGCCACCACTATGCGGCCGGGTAGCCGCAGAGCGCGCACCAGAAGAGGCTGATAACGCAAGTTGATCCACGTGGTGAAACGATCGGACCACGTAGCCGAAGTTCCAATGTTGCGTCCAAGCAAAAGGGAGGACACCACAGGCACGTACGTAAGTGACAGCAGCAAAGAACCGATCAATGCAAAAATCACTGTTTGCGCCATCGGTATGAACATCTTTCCTTCCACACCCGCCAACGAGAGGATGGGCAGATAAACAATTAAGATGATCAGTTGGCCAAACGCAGCTGGGCCCATCATTTGACGGGCAGATGAACCTACCTCGCGATCCAGTTCTGCTTGCGTGAGCCGTGCGGTTGCCTTCATGGCTGCCAAGTGATGCAGTGTGGCTTCGACAATAATTACCGCTCCGTCTACAATCAAGCCAAAATCAATGGCACCCAGACTCATCAGTGAGCCGGACACCCCGAACAGGTTCATCAAACTAATGGCAAACAGCATGGAAAGGGGGATGACCGAAGCAACCACCAGCCCCGCGCGCGCATTGCCAAGCAGCAACACCAGCACGAACACCACAATCAGGGCGCCCTCGGCCAGGTTGGTGGTCACGGTTTGGATCGCATTATCTACCAGCTTGGTGCGGTCGAGAAAGGGTTCGATGACAACGCCTTCCGGCAACGTCTTTTCAATTTGGCGAATCCGGTCTTTGACATGCTGAATCACCTCCGAAGAGTTGGCCCCTTTCAGCATCATGACAACGGCACCTACGGCTTCGCCTTCGCCATTTTGGGTCATTGCCCCAAAACGAATGGCATGACCTTCGCGCACGGTGGCCACCTGACCGAGTTGTATAGGAACGCCCAAGGCCGTAGTGCCCACCGCCAGCCCGGCTATGTCATCAGTGCTTTCAAGCAGGCCTTCGCTCCGGATAAAATAGGCGTTGGGTCCTTTTTCGATATAAGCCCCTCCCGTATTTTGATTGTTCTGCGCCAGGGCTTCAAACACCTCGTTCAGGGTCAACTGCAAGGTGCGCAATTGAAGGGGATTTATGGCGACTTCATACTGCTTGAGTTTGCCACCAAAGCTGCTGACATCGGCTACACCGGGAGTGCCCAGCAGTTGCCTGCGCACGATCCAATCCTGAAACGTGCGCAACTCGGTGAGGGAGTATTTGGTTTCATAGCCCGGCTTTACTTTTAAAACGTACTGATAAATTTCACCCAGCCCGGTGGTAATGGGCGCCAGCTCGGGCACGCCCACCCCTTGCGGAATTTGTTTGATCGCTTCGGTGAGCCGTTCGCCCACTTGCTGCCGCGCCCAGTATACATCGGTCTCTTCGCTGAATACGATGGTGACCACACTGAGACCAAACCGCGAAAAGGAGCGTACTTCCACCAAGCCCGGAATGGTGGCTACCGATTGTTCCACCGGAAAGGTGACAAACCGCTCAATATCAAGGGCCGCTTGCGAAGGGGCTACGGTAATGACCTGCACCTGGTTGTTGGTGATGTCGGGCACGGCATCAATAGGCAGCTGCGTGACCGAGTAAGTACCCCACCCGATGAGCGCCAGTGTGAGCAAACCCACGATGAGTTTGTTACGCAAGGAAAAATCAATACATGCTGACAGCATTGTCTGTGAATGTTTACGCCAGAGAAAAGGAAAGAGGAAATAACCACCGCACCGCCCTCGCGAGGGTGCGTCATTAAACTTTGGGCGGTTGCCAAATAAAAGCGTACACCGATGAATGAACAAAGCAAAATACGGGGGGCAGATGCGGCTGGCCTACATGAACGGGTCGCCTGCTATAGGTACCTACTACCTCCGGGGCAAGGGTGGCTACGGCAGCGCTGACGCAGTCATGTGCTTTGAACGGCAAGGTTTCGTGACGTTTGTCGGCTGAGTCGTGAAGGGTGATGTAATGGTCTACGATAAAATCCAACAAGTTCACACCCGGATTTTCAATTCGGTGCGCCCGGTAGTGTTGTACCAACAACGGCATGCGAAACGCCTGATGCGCCTCGGTCGAGCCGAGCATGTAGACACATGCAAAAATCCAAGCGATGGCTTGCCGCTTCATCATGATGGGATAAAAGTAGGTGTTGCATTGTTTGGAATCAATTTAAGTTCTATCCGACACCCATCCTTCGTGTTATTGATACCGGGTTGCATTTCCGAGGTTTGTTCCACATCTTTAACGTGAACAAAATAACCAGTAGCGTAACGTGGTAGCGAAAACATTTGGCGGAGCCGTGCACGGGGTGGACGCCAAAACTATTACCGTAGAAGTCAACGTGGCGCAGGGCCAGGGTTTCTTTCTGACGGGCTTACCCGACAGTGCCGTGAAAGAAAGTCAGCACCGCGTGGAGTCGGCCATGAAGAGTTTGAACTACTACATGCCGCGTAATAAAGTAGTCGTAAACCTGGCACCGGCCGATTTGAGGAAAGAAGGGAGCTCATACGACCTGGCCATCGCCTTGTGTATTTTGCGAGCCTCCGGGCAAACCGAAGCCAACGTGCTGGAGCACTACATTATCATGGGCGAACTGTCGTTGGACGGGATGTTACGGCCCATCAAAGGGGTGTTGCCCATCGCCATCCAAGCGCGCAAGGAAAACTTCAAGGGCTTCATCCTGCCAAAGGCAAATGCGGCCGAGGCCGCCATTGTGAACAACATCGACATCATTGGTGTGGAAACGCTGGCCGAAGCCCTGGATTTTGTAGAAGGCAGCGTGGCGATTGAACCGCTGCGAGTGGACACCCGCGAGATCTTCCAGAACAAACTCAACGCCTACGACACGGACTTTCGCGATGTGCAGGGGCAGGAAAACATCAAACGGGCGCTGGAAATTGCCGCAGCCGGAGGCCACAACGTAATTATGATCGGGCCGCCCGGGGCAGGTAAGACCATGCTGGCAAAGCGCCTGCCTACCATTTTACCTCCGTTAACGCTGCAAGAAGCACTCGAGACCACCAAGATACACTCCGTGGCGGGCAAGCTCGGCAAAGAAGCGGGGTTGCTCACCACGCGGCCCTACCGAAGTCCGCATCACACCATATCCGATGTAGCCCTGGTAGGGGGCGGTGGTCATCCGCAGCCGGGGGAGATTTCGCTTTCGCACAACGGAGTGCTGTTTTTGGATGAACTGCCGGAATTCAAGCGCACGGTGCTGGAAGTCATGCGCCAGCCCATGGAAGAAAGGCGGGTGACGATCTCGCGCGCCAAAGTCTCCATCGACTACCCGGCCAACTTTATGCTGGTGGCCAGCATGAACCCCTGCCCTTGTGGCTACTACAATCACCCGGAAAAAGAGTGCGTGTGTGGCCCGGGGGTAGTGCAACGCTACCTGAGCAAAATCAGCGGGCCGTTGCTAGACCGCATCGACCTGCATGTGGAGGTGGTGCCCGTAAGCTTTGACGAGATGACGGCCCAGCGCTCGAGTGAATCCAGTGCCGACATACGCGCACGGGTGGTAAAAGCGCGCGAAATACAAAGTTCGCGGTTCAACCAGCAGCCTTCTATTTTTTGCAACGCCATGATGCCCTCGCAGATGGTCAAAGAAATCTGCGTGATCAACGAGGCCGGGGTGAAGTTGTTAAAGACCGCCATGGAGCGCTTGGGGCTTTCGGCCCGAGCCTACGATCGGATTTTGAAAGTATCGCGCACGATTGCCGACCTGGCCGCCAGCGAGGAGATCAGAATAGAGCATTTGGCCGAAGCCATACAGTACCGCAGTTTGGACCGGGATGGGTGGGCGGGGTAATGAATACGTATGGAAACTCAAGGTATCCACAAACGCATTTATGAGATCAAAGGCCAGCGGGTGATGTTTGATTTCGACTTGGCAGCACTTTATGACGTAGAAACGCGTGCACTGAATCAAGCAGTGAAACGAAACAAAGACCTGTTTCCGGCGGATTTTATGTTCCGGGTTTCGCCTAGTGAGTGGCAGGTGATGTCATCACAATTTGTGACGACATCAAGCACAAGGCCTAAGATCGCTCCGCCTTTTGCTTTTACCGAGCACGGAGTGGCCATGCTCGCCAACGTACTCAAAAGTAAAAAAGCTCGAAAGACCAGTATCGCAATTGTAAGAGCTTTTATCGCGCTGAAAGAATATGCCTTGAGTCACAAAGAATTAACGGCCCGGTTGCATGAATTAGAAGATCGCTTCAATAAACGCTTCAAAGACGTGTCTGAGGCAATCAACTATTTACTCCAAAAAGAGAAGCAGGAAGAGAAATATCGCCACCGAACTCAAGTTGGCTTTAAAATTCAAAAGAAAAACAGTTAACCAATTATTAAATCATGCACCTCCTCCGCTTTGGCCCGCCTGGCCATGAAAAACCCGGCATCCTCCTCAATGAAAAAATGTACGATGTGTCGGCCTTTGGTGAAGACTATGGCGAAGCGTTTTTTGACTCCAACGGGATAGACCGGTTGGCAGCCTGGCTCAAGACAAAACCCTCGCTCCCACCCGTGCCCCCCAGCACGCGAATCGGGCCCTGCGTGATGCGGCCCTCGAAAATGATCTGCGTAGGGCTCAACTACACCAAACATGCCTTTGAGTCGAAGATGCCCCTGCCACCCGAGCCGATTTTCTTTTTCAAATCCACCACAGCCATCACGGGCCCGCACGATGGGCTCATCATTCCCAAAGGAAGCACCAAAATGGATTGGGAGATAGAACTAGCCGTGGTGGTGGGCAAAAAGGCACAATATGTAGAAGAAAAAGATGCGATGAACCATGTGGCGGGCTTCTGCTTGCACAATGACTACAGCGAACGCGCCTTTCAACTGGAACGTAACGGCCAGTGGACCAAAGGCAAAAGTGCCGACACTTTTGCCCCGCTGGGCCCTTACCTCGTGACACCCGATGAAATCCCCGACTTCAATGACCTGAAGATGTGGCTGAACGTGAACGGATCGTTGATGCAAGACAACAATACCGATGACATGATCTTTGAGGTTCCATTCCTGATACACTACATCAGCCAGTTTATGACGTTGCTTCCGGGAGACGTGATCTCCACCGGCACACCCTCGGGCGTGGGACATGGGCTTCATCCGCCTCGCTACCTGAATCCGGGCGATGTGGTGGAGTTGGGTATTGAACGGCTGGGCAAGCAACGGCAGGTCGTGCGCGCCTATGAAAACTGAGAGGACTTCATGAAACCAATCCATAAGACGGTGCTCATGTACGGGGTCGCGTTGGCTGCGTTGATCGCTTTGCTCAAAGTCATGGAGTACCAGTACCTCGTGCGCGATCTTTCGGTCGAATTCTACCTCGGCCTGGTTGCCATATTCTTCACCGCCATCGGCATCTGGGCCGGGCTCAAGCTCACCCGGAAAAAAGTCGTTACCGTGTCTGCTTTTGAGTTAAACGTGGCCGAACTGGAGCGGATGGGTATCAGCAAACGGGAGCATGAAGTTCTGGCATTGCTGGCCAAGGGTTTGAGCAACCAGGAGATAGCCGACCAACTCTTCGTGTCGGTAAACACGGTGAAAACACACACATCCCACCTCTTTGTAAAGCTGGACGTAAACAGACGGACCCAGGCCATCCAGCGGGCCAAAGAATGCGGGTTGATTCCCTGATGCCGGGGAGTCGGTCCGATTTTTCCACAATCATAACTTCGGGTGATTTCTGCTAATTTTCCGAAAATCACCCACAAGGATGACGGGCGCGGGCTTGGGGCAGCGTTGTTTTGAGCAAAAAAAGACACATGAAAAAAATCATTCTCGTTTACGGCTCCCTGGCCGGGGTAATTGTCGGGTCTATGTTTTTTATCGGAGCGCCCCTCTATGATCGGGGTATCATCACGCTCGACAACGGCATGCTGGTGGGCTATACCTCTATGGTAGTGGCTCTTTCACTGATTTTTTTTGGTGTCAAAAACTACCGCGACTCGCAGGGCGGTGCAATCACGTTTGCCAAAGCGTTTCAAATTGGCATTCTGATCACGATCTTGGCTACTGTTATCTATTCGATTTCGTGGGAAATAGCTTACCGTACGGTTTCCCGCGGATATAACGAGGCTATGTATGAACATCAAATCGACAAACTCAAGGAGCAAGTCAAGGGGGAGGAAGAGCTGAAAAAGCAGATCAGGCAACTCGAAGACTTTGCCGTGCTGTACGAAAATCCGTTGATCCGGTTTGGCATCACCTGCTTTGAGATCTTTCCGATCGGCCTGATCATCAGCTTGATCGTGGCTGGGTTGCTTCGGAAAAAAGAATTCCTCCCTCACCAATCCTCCTAGTCATGCAGTCAAAAGCAACCACCGCGGACGAATACATTAGCACGTTGCCTCCAGCGCGCGCGGAAGCCGTGAAGAAAATCCGTCAGGTAATTAAAAAGAATCTCCCGAAAGGATTTGAAGAAACGATGCAGTACGGCATGATCAGTTACGTAGTGCCCCATAAAATCTATCCGTCCGGCTATCACACCAATCCTGCCGATGCGCTGCCATTCATCAGTCTGGCTTCGCAAAAAAATCACCTGGCCGTGTATCATATGATGGTCTACCAAGGCCCCTTGCATGATTGGTTTATCAACGAATGGAAAAAGTACTCCGACAAAAAACCGGACATGGGTAAATCCTGTATCCGTTTCCGGGCATTTGACGAGGTACCCTTGAAACTAGTGGGCGAACTTGCCGCCAAAGTGTCGCCCGCAGAATGGATTGCTGTCTATGAAAAAACCATCAGGAAATAAACCCCACTTTATGAAACGAGTAACCGGCTTGGGAGGCGTGTTTTTCAAAACAAAAGACCCTCAGGCAATCAAACAATGGTATGAAACACACCTGGGCATGAAGATGGATGCGTGGGGGTTTGCGTTCAAATGGATTGACCCGGAGCAGCCCCAAGCCCCCGCCTTGGCCTCCACCGCGTGGAGCCCCTTCCCCGACACTACCCCCTACTTTGCCCCGAGCAACAAGTCCTTCATGATCAACTACCGGGTGGCCAATCTGAAGGCGTTGTTGGCCGCCTTAAAAACAGAGGGCGTGGAAGTGGTGGGCGAAATGCAAGAATATCCCTATGGAAAGTTTGGGTGGATCATGGACCCCGATGGAAACAAGATTGAGTTGTGGGAGCCCAAAGACGAAGGTTTTGAAGATGTGTGATGTTTTCACCCTGTTGATCTGACCGGCAAAACATCGAGGCCCGTCTAAAACCTCTTATCTTTGGGCGATGGCAGAAGGAGACTTTTCGGGGTGGGGGCAGTTGGTATTTTTCGTGTTGGGTGGGCTGGCTTTTGTGGGCATCGCCTTGTTTGCCTCGCGATTGCTGCGGCCTGATCGGCCGTCTGTCGAAAAACAACTGCCCTACGAAAGCGGTGAGCAGGCCGTAGGCCCGGCGTGGGTGCAATTCAACTTTCGGTTTTATGTGCTGGCCATCCTGTTCCTGTTGTTCGAAGTAGAGATCATTTTATTGTTTCCCTGGGCTACCATCTATGACGATGCCACGTTGCAGCAAGCCACGCAAGGGCGCTGGGGGTGGTTTGCGTTCGCGGAGATGTTGGTGTTTCTGGGACTGCTTTCCATCGGGCTTGCCTATGCATGGGCCAAGGGTCATCTGGACTGGGCAAAGCCCAAACCCGAGCCCACGGCTGTCGATGCCGTGGTGCCAAAAAAATTGTACGAGGCCATCAACGAGAAATATAAATCAACGCCATGAAGGGATTTTTGGATCAGGAATTTGCACAAGGGGGCGTATTGGTGACGAAGGCCGATGACCTGTTGAATTGGGCGCGCCTTTCTTCGTTATTTCCGATGACGTTCGGCTTGGCTTGCTGCGCCATTGAATTCATGAGCACCGGCACTACGGTGTACGACATGGACCGCTTTGGCATGGCACCGCGCGCCACCCCGCGCCAGGCGGACGTGATGATTGTGTCCGGGACGGTCACGTTCAAAATGGCCGACCGCATCAAACGGTTGTACGAGCAGATGTCGGAGCCGAGGTATGTCATCTCCATGGGTTCGTGTTCCAATTGCGGAGGCCCCTATTGGCAGCACGGCTACCATGTGGTGAAAGGAGTGGACAAGATTATCCCTGTGGATGTGTACGTGCCGGGCTGTCCCCCACGGCCCGAGGCATTGATCGGTGGGATACTTAAACTGCATGAAAAGATACGGGGCGAAAGCCGGGTGAAGCCGGTGGAGGTTGAAAAATTAATGAATGCAACAAAAATATAGAAAATCGTACTTTTGAGTATGGGCGACACGAGCAAGCACATCACCAGTTTTAAGGCAGAAAATTTCAAGCGGTTCGAATCGTTTGAAATGACGGATTTGGGGCAGTTCAATTTACTGGTGGGCGATAACAACGTGGGAAAAACAAGTGTGTTGGAGGCGTTGCTGGTGGATGATAACAGCAATGTATGGATATCAAATGTTGCCAATGCTCTAAGCCTGAAAAAACTCAAAACGTCAGTCACTGTAAAAGATCTCGAATACTATTGTAATCAAGAAACCTACTCTCAAGATGCAGAAGGTGCGGTTGAGTTTCGACTGAGCCGACACGACAAACTGGATAAGTACTTTCTGAAATTTGAAAAACATCTGCAGCGACTGATGTTTTCAACCCCGGGTGAAGCAAAACCAACAACGTATGATTTTGGTACTGTGCTCGCCACCACCAACCACGAACTCAGTAGTCCCCTTATCACACTGCAGAGTGGCCATGACCGCAGTTTGACTAATTTCTATTCAAGTACCATTCAAAAAAACAGAAGGATCCGAGGCAAATTGATTGAATCCATGCGGAAGTTCATCCCTACGTTTGATGGGATTGAACTCTCTGCGCCTTTTCCAAACGAAGAACCTCACTTGATAATTACCCAATCTGACAAAAATACTACACTCCCTCTGGCGCTGTTTGGAGACGGTTCGGTCAAGTTTCTAAGAATCGTCATGGAGATTATTGCCAAAAATGGAAAACGACTGATGATTGACGAAATCGACACTGGCATTCATTTTAGCCGGATGAAAGAGTTTTGGAATGTGATTTTGCATACCGCTCATGAAAACGATGTACAGCTTTTCATGACCACGCACAGCGAAGAGTGCGTCCGGTTCTTCAAGGAGGCGCTGGCAGACGATTTATCACATCTAAAAGACCTGGCGAGGGTGGTTTCCATGGTCGAAAACGCCACTACCAGACAGGTTTCTTCTGTTACCTTTCCGTTCTCCCAATTTGAATTCGCCATCAACGCGGGAAATGAGGTGCGGTTATGACGCTCTCGGTAACACTGATTGTTGAAGGTGCAGAGGATAGCCGATTCTTACAGGACTTTGTCCAATTTCATTTTAGCACAAAACTGAACGACAAAGCATTTATCAAAGTAGAAGGAAATGTCAGTAAATTGCATCGGTCTCAATCCGCTATTGAACTCAGCACAAAAAAAGGCAATCTGAACATCTTGATTTTCGATGCCGATGTACCCGGCAAAGACTCGACACTGACAGAAATCAGAAACCAAGCGGAGAAATTGAGGTTGACGTTGGATGACATTTTCCTTTTCCCAAACAACCAAGATGCAGGTAATCTGGAATCGCTGCTGATGGATTGCATTCCACAAAAGAATCGCCCCATCATCGACTGTATTGATGCGTATGCAACTTGTGTGGGAGAAATAGGAATCGAAAATGTGAGAAAAATTGACTTGAAGTCCAAGATGTATATCTACCCCGGCACTTTTCAAAGCTCTGAAAGCTCCCGTGGCTCAACCCGGAGCTACCTGAATCCAGAGGTTTGGGATCTACATTCTTTTGAATTGAATCCTTTGAAAGATTTTCTGGCAAAATACTTTGCGTAGCAATGAACGCGGTGCTTGAGAAATATCAGTTGGCGCCCGAATCTTCGGCCCATCCTCCTACCTTTCGGGTGGATTCCAAAAATCTAATTCCCCTCCTCACCGAGCTGCGCGAAAATCCCGCTACGTACTTTGACATGCTGTCGTGCCTGACGGGCATTGATAATGGCCCTGAGGCCAACACGATGGAAGTGATCTACCACCTCTACTCCATTCCCTTTCACCAGTCGCTGGCCATCAAGGTCATGCTGCCGCGCGAAAATCCCGAAACCGACAGTGTATGCCACCTCTGGAAAACAGCCGAATGGCATGAACGCGAAGCCTACGATTTACTCGGCATCCGTTTCAAAAATCACCCCGACTTGCGAAGAATCCTATTGCCGGCCGACTGGGTTGGACACCCCTTGCGAAAGGACTACCGGCACGAAGAATATTACCATGGAGTATACGTGGCATACCAAGCCCCACAACCGCCTGCTGATCTATGAGCTACCAACCCGATCTGCTCGTATCGGAACCCAACAGACTCAACGTGGGCGCCCTCCGCACCGAGGAGATGATCCTCAACCTGGGCCCGCAACATCCTTCCACCCACGGAGTGCTGCGCCTGGAAATACTCACCGATGGGGAAATCGTGAAAGACGTGGTGCCGCACATCGGATACCTGCACCGCTGTTTTGAAAAACATGCCGAGAGCTTGCCCTACAACCAGGTGATCCCGTTTGTGGATCGCATGGACTACGTAGCCGCCATGAACAGCGAACATGCTTACGCCATGGGCGTGGAAAAAATGCTGGGCATAACCGACCAAATCCCCAAACGGGTAGAGTACGTGCGCGTGACCGTGGCCGAGCTGAACCGTATTGCATCGCACCTGATTGCCCTGGGCACGTATGGGCTGGACTTGGGCGCCTTCACGCCCTTCTTCTGGATCATGCGCGACCGCGAACATATCTTGCGTTTGCTGGAATGGGCCAGCGGAGCGCGCATGCTGTACAATTACATTTGGATCGGTGGGCTTTACTACGACCTGCCCGTGGGCTTTGAAGAACGCTGCCGCGAATTTGTCCACTACTTCCGGCCCAAGTTAGGCGAACTGAAAAACCTGTTGATCAACAACAAAATTTTTATCGACCGCACGGCCCGCGTTGGGGTGTTGCCGCTTGATCTCGCCATCAACTGCGGTGTTACCGGCCCCATGCTGCGGGCCTCGGGTCTGCGTTTCGATCTGCGCAAGGTGGACGGCTACTCGGTGTATCCTGAGCTGGCGTTTGACGTGCCCATAGGCGAAGGCAAGATGGGTACCTTGGGCGACTGTTGGGACCGTGCCTGGGTGCGCCTACGCGAGATGGACGAGTCGCTGCATTTGATCGAGCAATGTTTGGACAAGCTGCTGGGGGATCACAAACGCACGCGTGACTTTGACCCCCAAGCGCTGGTACCAAAAAAAATCCGCCCCAAGGCGCAAGACCTTTACGTGCGGGCCGAAAACCCCAAAGGGGAGTTGGGTTTTTTCTTTCGTGCAGACGGCAAAAACGATGTACCCTTTCGCTGCAAGGCCCGGGCCTGCAGCTTTGTCAATTTGTCGGTGCTTCCACACATCAGCCGAGGCGTATTGCTGGCCGACCTCATTGCCATTCTGGGTTCGATTGACATCGTGCTGGGCGAGGTAGATCGCTGAGCGCAACTTACCTTTGTGCATGATCAAGGTGTTTTCGGCCGAGCAATTTCGGGCGTGGGATGCCCACACCATTCAACAGGAACCCATCGCCTCGCTTGATTTGATGGAGCGGGCGTGCCGGGCATTTACTGATTGGTTTATACAAGTGTTTCCCGGTCACCACAAAATCGCGGTGGTGTGCGGCACAGGCAACAACGGTGGCGATGGCATAGGCATCGCCCGCATGCTGCACGAACATGGATACCGCATGTCAGTGTTTATCCAAAAAGGAAAAACCGAGTCGCTGGATTATCTGGCAAACCGGAAGCGGCTGCCCGTGGCCGCCATCGAGCTCAATTATCCCCTTGCCCCTACCGTGTTTGATGGCTACAGCGTCATCATCGATGCCCTGTTCGGCACGGGGTTGTCCAGGCCGCTGGAGGGAAACGATGTTTTGTTGGTGAACCTCATCAACCAGAGCAAAGCCATACGCGTGGCCGTGGATGTGCCCTCTGGGTTATTGACAGACCGGGCAACCCACGGAACGACCGTGCATGCACATTACACAGCCACCTTTCAGGCTCCCAAGCTGGCGTTTTTGTTGCCCGGAAGTGCGCACCTGGTGGGCCAATGGACCACGTTGGATATCGGTCTGCAAGAGGACTATCGAAAATTACAGGACACGCCCTATCAAATACCAACGCTGAAAACCATTCGCAAGCGCGTGCGCCCTCGCAACCGGTTTGACCACAAGGGTACGTTTGGCCATGCGTTGCTGATCGCGGGCAGCACCGGTAAAGCTGGGGCTGCCGTGTTGGCCGCGCGGGCGGCTTTACGCGCGGGGGTCGGATTGGCAACCGTTCACACCAGCGAATCAGGTCGCGTCATTGTGCAAACCGCTGTGCCTGAGGCGATGGTAAGCTACGAAGCACAGCAAGACTATATCGCTACCGTCCCTGCGCTGGAACGGTATGATGCCATCGGCATTGGCCCGGGCCTGGGGCAACACGCCTCCACCAAAAACGCACTCTCGCAAATTCTTGAAAACGCCCGCCAACCGCTGGTGCTGGATGCCGATGCGTTGAATATCATGAGCGACCATACCGAAATGATTGCCCGCGTGCCAAAGGGAACCATCCTAACGCCTCATCCCAAAGAACTGGAGCGCCTGGTGGGGTCGTGGAAAGATGACTTTGAGCGTTTGGAAAAGCAGAAGACACTTGCTTTGCAGCTTCAGTCCATCGTGATCAACAAAGGGGCTTGGTCCGCCATCGCCTTGCCCAACGGTCGTGTGTACTTCAACCCTACCGGAAACCCGGGTATGGCCACGGGCGGAAGTGGAGACGTGCTGACGGGCATCCTCACGGCTTTGCTGGCACAGGGCTACCCTCCGGAAGATGCGGCTTTGGTGGGCTGCTATGTGCACGGATTGGCGGGCGACCTGGGCGCCCGCGAAAAAACAGAAATGGGCCTTATTGCGGGCGACCTGCCCGACTTTTTGGCGGCCGCGTTGAAACGGTTGGCGTGAGAAATAATTGTGGCTTGTTTAAACTTTTGGCGCAGAAATTGCATCTAAGGATCAGAAATTACCGTACATATACACCATGCGCATACGATTACTGACGTTCGGGTTGCTTTTCTTGGGGGTCTCGCTGGCCACCTGGGGGCAAGTGCGTGACGAAGTTGCGTATAGCTCTACCGATCCGAAAAAGGTGGAAGTGTACCCCAACCCCACCACCGACTTTCTACACGTAAAATTTGAAGAACCCCAAGCTAAGCGGGTGCGCGTCAACTTGCACAATATTATCGGCAACGCGCTGGAAGCGGAAGTGGAGATTTTAGATGATCATCAACTGCGCGTAAAAGTAAAAGACCTGCCCACGGGCTACTACTTTTTGGCATTGCGCGATGCCGACACCAACGGCAAACGCTCGTTTAAGTTTTTGAAGCGGTAGTTGCTAAAATGTGACCTTGAGGGTTTTCTCCTCGCCCGCGCGCTTTATCTTCACATCGATCGTCTCTCCCTTATTAAATTTCCCTAGCGCCTCCATGTAGCTCTGCATGCCCTTTACGGGGATGTCGCCCATTTGGATGATGACGTCACCCGCCTGGATACCCCCCTTTTGTGCTGGCTTGCCTTCGCTTACGCCATCCACCACCAAGCCTTCCACATCGGCTGTGTAGCTGGGCATCACACCCATGGTCACCTTGAAGGCGCGGGCAGCCCCCAACGATCGGTTTTTGGTGGCCAGAAAGGTCACTTTGGGCTGTGCTTCCGCCTTCTCGATAACGCGGATGATCAGATTGAGCACCTCACGCTGGCCTTCAAAATTGATCTTATCCCAATCGTCTGATGGTTTGTGATAATCGCCATGTGATCCCGTGAAAAAATGCAGCGCAGAAATGTTTTTAAGGTAAAACGAAGCATGATCAGACGGCCCCATACCCGAGGAGTCCGTTTTGACCAGCAACGAGCCCGCGGTTTCCTTCAGTACGGGCTCCCACAGAGCGGCCGTGCCCGTACCGCTTACGGACAAACCCTTGGCCGGTTCATATCGTCCAATCATATCCATGTTGATCATGAAATTGATGGAGGCGATCGGAACGGTGGGGTGTTCTGTGAAGTACTTGCTGCCGTATAGTCCCAACTCCTCTGCGCTAAAACAGATAAACAGAAAGTTGTTTCTCTCGCGCACATTGTTGGTTTGGTAGTATCGCGCCAACTCGAGCACGCCTGCTACCCCGCTGGCATTGTCATCTGCGCCATTGTGAATTTTGTCTTGTGCGTTTGCGTCCAGCGAGTTGCCATCATGGCCCAACCCCAGGTGGTCGTAGTGTGCTCCTATCACAATCGTGTAGGGAGCTTTGTTGTCGATATAGCCGATCACGTTCTTCGCCTCCCCCTCGCGGCCAGTGCCATGCGCACCGCCTTTGAAGGGAAAGGCTTGAAGGTAGCCCTTTTCTCCTTTAGGGATCAATCGAAGTGCTTTGAACTGCCGCTCGATGTAAGTGGCGGCCATCTCCTCACCCGAAGTGCCCGATCCACGCCCGAGCAGCGAGTCGTTGGCCAATACCCGCACGTGTTGACGCAGGCGGGCGGCATCGGGCCGCTGCCCTTCGGCATAGCATGTACAGAAAAGCAAGGCAATAAACAGAGCGTAGTTCATGGCATACAAAATATAGGGAGTAAAAGTACACACATCGGCCAGGGGGGCGGTACCGATAGCCGTATTTTATTCACCCTGTTTTTACGGCAAATTTGTACCTTCGAAGCCAGTAACCCATTGACCATGGCCGTAAAACAACCGCCCAAACTCCTGTTGCTCACCGATTTCTCACACCTGGCACGCGTGGCTCTGGAATATGCCATTAAGTTGGCAGGCCCGTTGAATGCCGAGTTCACGATAATGAATGTAGTGCGGCTGGAGGGCATCCCAAAAGCCAACCTGAAGATGCGTTCCATCGAAAAAACGCTGGTGGCCATAGCCGAAGAAGAAGGCGCAAAATTGGTGGAGGAACTTAAGAAAGTAGCCAAGGGAAATTTCACTCTTTACTTCCGGGCCGTGCGCGCGCACACGGTCGCTGATGCCGTTACGAAATTTATTGACCGGAACAAGGTAAACATGGTGGTCATGGGTTCGCGCGGTGCATCTACGCTAAAAAAGGTACGACTGGGCGGAACCACGGTGTCCGTCATTGATGCCAGCAAAGTGCCGGTACTGGCCATTCCCGAATTTGCCCACTACCGAAACCTTCAGCGCCTGGTGTACGCCACGGATCTCAAGACAGCCGAAAGCGAATTGGCGCTCATCACCGAGTTTGCCGAAATCTTCGGCTCACACGTGCACATGATCCACGTGGCTCCGGTTATGGATAAAAAAACCGAGGCTCAAAAACACAAAGCCGAGCAACTCGTGCAAAAAAACGGATACGCCAAACTGGATTTCCGCATCATCCTCGATGACGACATCCCACAAGCCATCGATGCGTTTATCCACAAAACCCAGTCGGATCTGCTCACCACGTTCACCCACCACCTGTCGCTGCAAGAAAAATTGTTTGGACGAAGCGTGACGCGCAAACTGGCCTATCAAGGAAATATTCCCCTGTTGGCTGTAAAGAAAAAATAGGCGCGTGAGAATCGTCATCATCCTGCTGATAAGCCTGCTGGGAGCTTCGTGTGCGCCCGAGGCCTGCCCTGCGTACCAGATGACCTATGCCCAAAGCGCCAAACGCTACAAAGCACCGCGTTATAAAACCAACCGCAGGCTGGTGCGGCAAGATGGACACACGCGCATTAAGATCCACTCAAAAAAATCGAGCCTAACACAAAGCAAAAAAGGAACCAAAACAAAAAAACAGATCCTGGCCGAACAAGAATAGCGGTTAGAATGAGCGGAAGAGTAAGAACAGTGTGCCGGCCATTAACATGACCACCGGCAACGTAAGCAACCAGGCAATCAGAATGTTTCGTACAGTATCCGCCTGCAAGTTTTTGATGCCCTTGCTGGCGACCATGCTGCCCGCAATCCCCGATGACAATACGTGCGTGGTGCTCACCGGCAACCCAAACGAGGTAGACAACCCAATGGTGGTGGCGGCCACCACTTCGGCACTGGCTCCTTGTGCATACGTGAGGTGTTCTTTCCCGATCTTTTCGCCAATGGTTTTGACAATGCGCTTCCAGCCGATCATGGTGCCCAGTCCCAGCGAGCCCGCAATCAGCATGATTACCCACTGGGGCGAGTAATCCGTGAGCTTGCGCAGTTGCTTGATCTCTGATTCGATTTTTCGTTTGTCTGTTTCGCTTAGTCGTACTTCTTCTTTGTCGCTCAGGTAATTCACATTGTTGGCTATCAACATCACATCTTTGCGCACTAAAAACCGCTCTTGGGCAGGTATGTCGTTTACAGTGCGCGAAGCGGCCAGGCGCACGGCCAAATCGGCCTGTAGTGCCTTGGTGCTGTCCAATAAGACTTGGTCTTTGGCCGACAATGGAACGGGGTCAATGGATTGAACGATGGCCTGCAGCGTACGCGCATTGCCTGCCAGCGCAGTCGGGTTGACGGAATGATCGAGCGCAAAGTAGGCAGGAACAATACCGATCAGGATGAGCATCATCAGCCCCACCCCTTTTTGCCCATCATTGGAACCGTGAAATCCGCTGACCAGCGTACAGGTGACAATTAAGATGCCACGAATCCACCATGGCGGAGGTGCGTTCTTTTTAGGTTCTTTGAAAAGGTTCTCGCCCGCATGCGTGCCCTTGGTCATGTTACGCAACAAAAACATGAGGATAATCGTCAACGAGAACCCAAACAACGGTGAGATCAGCAGCGAAAGCCCGATCTCCTGAGCCTTTCCCCAATTTACGGCTGCCTCGGCCGAGCCAGGCAACAGCGAGTATGCCAGCCCAACGCCCAGTATCGAACCTATCAAGGTATGCGAACTGGAACACGGAATGCCAAAATACCAGGTCAGTAAATTCCAAAAGATGGCGCTCAGTAGTAAAGCCATTACCATGGCGATGCTATGCGCAATGTTTTGATCGATCAGCGACTCCACCGGCAGTAGGTTGACAATGCCCATCGCCACGGTAATGCCACCCAAAAAAACGCCAACCGCATTGCATACCCCCGACCAAACAACCGCCACCCACGGCTTCAGCGAGTTGGTATAAATGACCGTGGCCACTGCATTCGCGGTATCATGGAAGCCATTGACAAACTCAAAGGCGCAGGCCGCCAACAAACAAACGATCAATAATACGGTGTAGGAAAACTCCAGTTCGAACATAACACTTAGGTGCGGCCAAAGGTAAGGTTGACAACTGCCCGCGATGTTACGCCAGTGTTACGTTTTGGATTTTACTTTAACCGCTGCGCAAACAGCCACGGCAACAGTTCGGGTTCGGCCAAGGCGTTTGTCCAACTGTCATGGCCCACCAGCGGATACTCCGTGTATCGGGGTTTTCCCCTCGCCTTTCGCAGCGCCCAAATCATGTTACGGCTGCGGTCGGGAGGAACCACGTTGTCCATTGCTCCGTGAAAAGCCCACACCGGGGTGTGTTTAATGCGTGGGGCGGTTCGTTCATCGGCCCCGCCACAGATGGGAATGGCGGCCGCAAAAACAGCGGGCTGTCGGGCCAGCAACTCCCAGGTACCAAAGCCTCCCATGGAAAGTCCGCCTACATACACCCGCCTCGCATCAATGGGCAATTCTCTTTTCACGATCGATATCAAATCCATCACTTTTGAAAGCGAGGGTGTCGGTTGCGAGCGCAGCGTATGCCGGGGCGCGTTCCATTCCACCTTTACCCAACGATCGGTGAGGGGGCACTGTGGCAGCAAGACAAAACAGGGAAACTTGGCCCGCAGCGTGTCGTTCAAAAAAAGGGGAGCCACATAACTCAGCTGTCCTTCGTTATCGGTACCGCGTTCGCCCGACCCATGTAAAAAAACGACCAGCGGGTAACGCTGGCCGGGCTCTTCCAGGTAGGGTCGCAACAAGCGATACGGCAGGCTGTCAAAAAGATGTCGTTCGAACAACGAATCGCGCTGTGCCGCCAGGGACGAAAACGCGCAAGCCATCACTCCCATCATCCAACACTTCATGGGTCAAAGATACTTCTTGGCAGGCAACGTTCAAGGGTTGCAGCCGGCCGACAAATGCAGGTTGAAAGTTGTATTTTGCGGTGTCATGAAGTTGCATTGGAAAGGCGAAGCGATCGAATTGAACGAACACAAAGCCTTGTTTTTTACCCACCACCGTGCGTTGGTACTGGCCGACCTGCATCTGGGCAAGATCAACCACTTTCGCAGGGCAGGCATTGCCGTACCCACCCGCGCCAACGATCACAACACCGAGCGGCTGATCCAGTTGATTCAACACTACCGGCCCGAACGAATGATTTTTTTGGGCGACCTTTTCCATAGTCACTACAACGAAGAATGGGAAGTGCTGGGGCAAATACGCACACATTTTCTTAGCACCTCGTTTGAACTTGTGCGCGGCAATCACGACATTTTAAGTGAGCGCCAGTATGAGCGGTGGGATATTTCTGTCCATTCTTCGCTGTCGCTTGGCACGTGGTGTTTGACCCATGATCCGGCTGAGCAGCCCGCAGCGGGCCAGTACCAACTCTCCGGTCACGTTCATCCCGGTGTACGGTTGGCCGGGGCGGGGAGGCAATCATTGGTATTGCCGTGTTTTTGGTTGGGGCAACGGCAGGGCTTGATACCCGCCTTTGGTTCGTTTACCGGCTTGGCGAAAATAGCACCGCGCAAAGGCGACAAAGTATTTGTGGTCACCGAGAACAAAGTGATGGAATTGATGCCCGAACCCACACCCGCATGAGATACGTATGCTTTTTCGCTATGCTCTTCGCGGGCGAACTACAGGCACAGGACACCACGCGGTTGCGCTTGCTGTTTGTGGGTGACATCATGCAGCACGATGCACAGATTGCCTCCGCCTTTAATTCCATCAGCCAAACGTACGAGTATTCCCATACGTTTCAGTGGATAAAGCCGCTCATTCAATCGGCCGACTTGGCCATTGGCAATTTGGAGTTTACGTTGGCAGGAAAGCCATACAAAGGGTATCCTCAGTTTAGCGGGCCGGACGAGTTGGCCTTCGAGTTAAAGAACACGGGCTTTGATGTCCTGGTGACTGCCAATAACCATTCGGTCGACCGGCACAAGAAGGGCATCTATCGCACACTCGACATGCTGGACTCCGCCAGGGTCAAGCATACGGGCACCTTCAAAGACTCGGTGGAACGGGCCGCCACCTATCCCTTGCTCATCGAAAAAAACGGTTTCAAAATGGCTCTGCTGAACTACACCTACGGCACCAACGGAATACCCGTGCCCGCACCGGCCATCGTCAATCTCATCGATACAGTGCAGATAAAAAAAGATCTTCGCCAAGCCAAAGAACACCGTCCGGACGCCATCGTGGTATTGCTTCATTTTGGCGATGAGTACCAGCGCAGCCCTAACCAATTTCAAAAGCGCATCGCCAATCTTTGCTTCCGCGAAGGGGCACAGATCATTATCGGCTCGCACCCGCACGTCATTCAACCGATCGAATTTTTTCCCGAACAAAACCAATTGATAGCGTGGTCGCTCGGCAACTTTCTCTCCAACCAACGGCCGCGCTACCGGAATGGCGGATTGATGGTGTGGGTTGATCTGGAGAAAATTGAGAAAGACTCAACCACTGCCACGCGCATCCGGAGCGCCAGCTATGACTTGGCCTACGTACATGTGGACAAACGCAAAAAGTTCTTTCTTTTGCCCGTCAACCATCCCCAAACCGACTCCTTGCTTCAGCGCGACAGCGTGGCGCAGAAAACTTTTTCGGAGTTTCTTTCAGACAGCCGCCAGTGGTTAGGCCGGCACAATCGGTCGGTACCGGAATGTGCCGAGCCCTGGATGTATGCCGTGGTAAGACCCCGTAACCAAGGGGGTGCGCCAAGCCCATGCCACATTCCGTGGGATGATTTTGCAAATCAGTGCGAAGGCGTGTACGCCACCCGCGAAGAGGCCGAGATTCTGCGTTCGCTTCTTCAGCAAGCGGAACCCGAGCGGCCTGTGCGCATCCTACCGATGCGCGGGCCTATTGCCCCGAAAACAATACTCCGATCGAAAACTCCAGACCGGTAAAATCGATTTTGGCGTCCGGATAATTGAGCGGTAGTGTCTGCAAACCCGAATTTATCGTTCCCCCGGTGTATTGCCCTGTCATCGGAAATTTTGATTGTCCCATCAGGTAGTTGCATTCCAACGAGATGCCAAATTGCTTGGTCGGATAAAACACAAACTCCACACCTGCGTGAACGCCAAAGCCGGGGCGGTTGGAGGTCGTCACCGAGGCATTGGCAACCTCCCAGCGCTCCTGCTCACGAAGGGCCTTATCCAGGTTGCCGTAGAGTATCTTTTGGTCAAACCCATAGAAAAAAAAGCCACCGCCTTTGATCTTGAATTCTGCCTGCTGTCCCTTGAACTGCACCACGATTTCGGCCGGAACAAAAACCGTAAAGTTGGGGCCCACGAGTGGGTCCCTTGTTTCCAAGGGCGTGTCGATCACATTCAAACCGCTCATGCGGTAAAGCGAAAATCCAGTCTCCAAGGCCACAAACTTAGTTAGGTCAACACCCAGGCCGCGGATGGAGAAGGGACTAATGGGCGTGGAAAAATATCCGTTCCGCGGAATAAAATACGAGAAAGACAAACCCATTTCCTGCGCCATACCACTGACCGTCAGCAGGCTTCCACACACCACCGCCCATATTTTTCTCTTCATGCTTATCGACTATTAAAATCATGGAACAACATTTGCATATAAGCTTTGCCAAACTTAATGGCCGCGCTGTCGGCTGTTTGCCTCAAATAGCCTTTCAGATCGAAATCAAATACGTCATCTCCCTGCGGGGTAAGAAAGCCGTAGCCATTGTGAAAAACATACACGGCAAACGGAGCGACATCACGTGCCAACAAATCTTTGCTAAACATAAACGTGGTGTCTACCCGGTGCACCTGGGCCAGCAGCGTGTTGGCAATATCCGCATGCCCGCCCAGGGCCGTTACCACGCCCGAGCGGTGCAGTGCACCACCCAACCATAGCATGGGTATCTTGAATCTCTCCTTGTCTTTTAACTCCTGCGAATGGGGGAAGCGGTGACCATGATCGGCTGTGACAATGACCAGCGTGCTATCCCACCAAGCGGTTTTTTTGGCTTCATAAATAAACTTGCCCAGGCTTTGGTCGGTATAGTAACACGAGTTGAGAAACAGCGCGGACTCATCCGTGCCCGGAAACACATGCTCCATGGGCACCTCAAACGGCTCGTGGCTGCTGAGCGTCAAAACGGCTTTAAAAAAAGGAGCTCGGGCGGTATCACATTCGCGCAGCAGTCGCTCAAAAACATAATGGTCGGGTACGCCCCATTTTGAATCGTCCAGCGCCCGGTCAAAATCGTCTCCGTCCGTAATGGTTTGATACCCCAGGTTGTTGAGATAAGATTCCATGTTGGCAAAGCCGATATCACCCCCGTACAAAAAGGACGTAGAGTAGCCCAATGCTTGCAGGGCGCGTGGCAAGGACGGCAGCGACTGCGTTTTCTGCGGGAATTTGATGATCGAGGTGCGGGGTTGCGCTGGATAACCGCTCAGGATGGACACCAGGCCTTTATCGGTGCGGTCTCCGCTGGCATAAAAATGATCAGACAAAAGACCTTCGTTGCATAATACGTTCAACTGGGGTGTGATGCCCTCCTGGCCACCCAGTGGCTTAATCACCTTGGCTGTAAAACTCTCCAAAATAATGAGAACGATGTTGGGGCGCTGCAACGTCAGCACGCGTGCGGTGTCCTGCGCGGCAAATGTCATTTGCCGTAACAACCGCTGCGCTTCCTCTTGGGGATACAGACTGTTGGTATAGCGATGAGCATCATCCATCGTCAGGCTCTTAAAGAAGTTCCAAACGGGGTTGATGCCTGCATGATTCGGAAAAGCCTTCGTTTTGTGAAAGTATACCACGCCTGTGTTGAGCGGGGCCACGGAAAAGCTGCTGCGGATGGGGATGATCAACGCTGCCGTCAACAAAACAAAACCGGCTGCCTGGTGCGGACGCATCGGAGTAAACCCGGCTACCCGCTTGTGTAGCCAACGATGATAGGCCCACCCAAACAACACCCCGTAGCCTACCAGTACCGCAAACAAACCGGCCAATACCCAAGTGTTCACGCTGCCGGCCCCCTCCCGACTCATATACATCAAGGGCGTATTGTTGATGCGAAAGCCCCAATGCTTATATAATTCCAAGTCGGCCACAATGATCAGAATGGAAATCGTCAGCAGCGTGTACATAACTACTGCCAGCGACCGGCCTACTGCGCGATTATTCAACCAGGCGGATGCTGCCAAGATCAAGCCGGGCAACAGCAACCAGTAGCCCGTCATGGCGGCATCCATGCGCAAACCCAGCCACAGGGGCACGGCCCACTCCTTCAGGGCCAGCGAGGCGGTTTGATCATATTGATAAAACAAAAAAACCACCCGACCTACCTCAAAAAAGACCAGCCAGAAAACAGCCAGCCAAACAAAAAACAGGAGCCTGGTTTTCATGGGGAGCGGCAAAGGTACAAGTTTATTGGTTCGAGGGTTGTCCGGCAAATCGCGTAAAAAACGATCAATCCGCGTTCCGGAAGACAAATTTATTTAGAATTAATCTTAATAAACTTTGTTTTTCATTTTTTCCAAGGGCATTTTTGTACCCGATACGGTTATAAAAGACTTATGGAAAAGAAATTTGTTGCCATCAACTACATCCAGTGCGATGATCATTACCGCCCCCGCTTCGAGCAGCTGTTTGCTACCCGTGCCCATGCCATCGACCGCATGCCTGGGTTTGTGGACATGCAGGTGCTGCGCCCCAACGGAGAGGGCGAATATCTGATCGTGAGCCACTGGGAATCGGAAGAAGCGTTTAAAAAGTGGACGGGCTCGCCCGAATTTCTGGAAGGTCACAAGCGTGGTTTTGACGACATCCGTCAGGCCAAGGAGCGTGGCGAAAAACCTCCCATGACGTCTTCCTTCCGCACGTACGAGGTCATCGCAAGATAAACGCCAGCACGGCAACCACCGCACCCAACGCCACGATCATCTTGACGATCTGCCGGGCATGCTGGTGGTTGCTGATGGCTTTTGCCCGGGCTACCATCGCATTCCTATCTGCCTCAAGTAACGGAGGGTCTCCTTCCAATAAGTTTTTTCGCGGATCCCGGTACCGGAATAGTTTCTGTTGAAAAACTCCGGCTGTAGCATTTTTCAGGAGCGTGCGGTTACGCTCCACAGCTTTGTGGGCATCACGCAAAACGCCTCCACCTGCTATCATTCATGTGCCGTGTTAAGATGTGTCGTTTAGCCTTTTTTGGGCTCGGTGATTTGTCCTTGTTTCGCTTTGGCGTCTTCAGCCATCGCCTGTAACTCGGCTGCTGTTTTCCCTCTCAGGTACTCGGGCAATTCCATACCCGCCATGTTAAAGATCTCTTGCAGCGGGGGCACCGATTTATATAGACCACTAATGAAATTAGCGGTAGAGGTTTTCCCATCAGGTGAAGTTCCGTTGCCGCCATCCCAGACGGTGAGTTTGTCAATCTTGATATTCTTGATCGCCTCGGTTTGCAATCGCACCAACTCGGGCAATTTGTCCACAATCAAAAGCAACACGGCATCCCGGGCGTTGTCGCCTGAGGCTTTCACGATCTGCTGCAATCCCTGAGCTTGTTTGGTGAGAATCTCATACATCCCTCGGGCCTCTGCTTCCAGTTTGGCATAGATGGCATCTGCTTCGCCCTTCGCTTTTTCGCGCAATTGTTCGGCTAAGGCCTGGGCTTCAATGATGGCCTTTTGCTTTTGTATCTCAGCAGCCACCACAATGTTGGCATTCTGCGAGGCTCGTTCGCGATCCGCACGTGCCTGTTCGGCTTTTTGCTCAGCCAGATAGGCTTCTTCGAGGGCTTTGGCTGCCTGCACCTTTTCAGCAGCAGTGGCTTTTTTCAAGGCTTCCGCTTCGCGCTCGCGTCTTTCGGCATCCGAACTGGCGATGGCAATCTTGGAGGTATTCTCACCTCTGACGGCTAAGGCATTGGCTTCGGCCGATTTAATGCGGGTATCTCGTTCCGCCTCCACTTTTCCGATCTGCTCATCGCGTTTTGCTCCGGCAATCAACACCTCTTTGTCTTTAATGGTGACCGCCACCTGGGTATCCCGGTCGCGCACCATTTCAGCCACCTTGATGTCGCGTTCTTTTTCGGCTTCGGTTTTACCGATATCGCCCAGGCGTTCCTGATCCGCCACCCGTATCTTAGCTTCGTTGATGGCTTTGGCTGCGGCTTCCTTCCCCAAGGCAGCTATGTATCCGCTTTCATCCTTGATATCCGTGATGTTTACGTTGATCAGCTTCAAACCGATCTTCTTCAACTCAGACTCCACATTATGCGATACGTTTTGTAAAAACTTATCGCGGTTGGTGTTGATTTCTTCAATGTCCATCATGGCCACTACCAGGCGCATCTGGCCCACGATGATGTCATGCGCCAAGGCATGTACGTCCTGCCGCTGAAGTCCCAACAGCCGCTCGGCCGCATTTTCCATCACGCCATTCTCGGTTGAAATACCCACGGTAAACTTTGACGGCACGTCCACCCGGATGTTTTGCTTGCTCAGCGCGTTGGTCAGGTTTACTTCAATGGATATGGGCGTTAAGTCCATGAACGCATAGTCCTGAATAACGGGCCAGATAAAGGCCGCGCCTCCGTGGATGCACTTGGCAGATCCTCCTCCTCCCACTTTTCCATACACCACCAATACCCGATCAGAAGGGCAGCGCTTATACCTCCGCAGGGCGGTGGTGATCATGACAAAAACAAACAATCCGGCAATGACGATGATGGGCAGTATGTAGGGCATAAACTTATTCGTTGACTGGTTTTAAAGGATGATCGGGATTTAATTACTGGTAGTGACAACTAACGTAGTACCTACCACGGAGGATACTTTGATGAGTTTGCCGGTGGGTATGTCATGGTCGTCATCGGAGAGGGCCTCCAGTGTGCGTAGCGCCCCGCCCACGTTGATCTGCACTTTTCCCAAGCCGGCCCGCTTGGCCGGTATCGTCAGGTACACCTCTCCTATCTTACCCACCGCGGTTTCTATTTTCATGGTGCCATCGGCCTGGCCTTTCATCAACAGATAAAATATGCCCGCCATAATACTCATCATGGCCAATCCCGCCACCACCGCCACGATCAGCGAGGTGCCGATGGACAGGCCGGCCTGGATGGACGCCACTCCTGACCACCCGAAGATGGTGAAAAATCCAACAAGGTTTTTAAGGGTAAAAAATTGAAACCCGATTCCGTGATCGGCCTCGATTTCAGTATCGGGTAAATCATCGGGCGTCTCTGCTCCCATAAATGAAAGCACCAGCTGAAGCACAAAGAAAACCGTAAACGGCACGGCTATGCCCCAATACACTTTGAGCACAAAACTCAGGCCATCCCACCACTGACTAAAGCTATCCATAGCGCTTGACGAGTTGAAGTTATTGTAAATTCATGAATTTGCCAATGGCAATGTAACCGTGTGGCAGCAGAAATTAATTTATGCGGTTCCGGCAAACCTTTTGGCCCGCTTATTCGTACCGGCCCGCACAAAAAAAGCCATCGAACGATCGTCCGATGGCTTTTCCGGTTTAGGCGGAAAGGGCTTTAAACGTACTGGTTCAGCATCACCGGCATTACCAGCATCAGGATGTCTTCGTTCTTTTCTTTTTCGGCCGGCAAGATCACCCCTGCTTTGTTGGGGGCCGACATATTCAAGCGCACCATGTCTACATCCAGGTTGGTGAGCATTTCAATGAGAAAGCGCGCATTAAAACCGATTTCAATGTCTTCACCTTCGTGCTCACAGGATAGTCGCTCATTGGCTTCGTTGCTAAAGTCAAGATCCTCGGCCGAGACTTGCAATTCGCTGCCCGTGATTTTTAGCCGTACCTGGTGCGTGGTTTTGTTGGCATAAATGGAAATCCGCTTCAGCGATCCCAAAAAGTCCGCACGGCTGATGGTCATCTTGATCGGATTTTGCCCGGGGATGACGTTTTCGTAATCGGGGAAGCGCTCGTCAATCAAACGGCAAATCATACGGATATGACCGAACTTGAAAAACGCATTAGACATATTAAAGTCAATGCTCACATCGGTGTTTTCGGAGGGCAACGTAGCCTTCAATAAGTTCAAGGCTTTGCGCGGAATGATGATGGCGTTGCCGTTGTCGGATTTGACATCCGCCCTGCGGTAGCGCACGAGCCGGTGGCCATCGGTGGCCACAAACGTGGTATTCTTTTCACCCAGGTTTACGTACACACCTGTCATGGCTGGGCGAAGCTCGTCATTGCTGGTGGCAAAAATGGTGTTGTTGATCGCCCGGCTCAACACCTCGGAAGATATGACGGCCGAAAAATCATTTGACACAGCCGGTACTTTCGGAAAGTCTGTTGCGTTTTCTCCGGCCAATTTATACCGCCCGTTGTCAGAGCTGATCTCGATGGCATATGTAGTCTCATCCATCGAGAATGTGACAGGCTGATCGGGCAGGTTTTTGAGGGTATCCAGCAAGATGCGCGCAGGTACGGCAATACTGCCGCGCTCTTTTGATTCCACCGTCAACTCGGTAATCATGGATGTTTGCAAATCGGATGCCGTTACCGTCAACTTGGTCTTGTCTATTTCGAACAGGAAATTTTCAAGAATGGGCACCACAGGGTTGGTTGTAATGACGCCATTGATATTAGAAAGCTGCTTCAACAAGTAGCTTGAGTTGACGATAAACTTCATTGAATGAATCCGTTAGTGGTTGTAGGGGGGCAAAGTTAGAAAGAAAACGGAATCCTAAAAACGAGCACAGGCGCGCTGACAGCCATGCATGACCCTATCGAGTGCGGGACAAGTCGCGGAGGCGAATCAAAATCGGGCGCGCGTCATGATAGGCAATCAACAGGTGTTCGCCTTGCCCGTTGCGCGCCAATACCGCGCGTTGGTCGCGCAGCGGAGGAAATATCTCCAGCGTGTATGCGCGGCCGGCAACGTCCGTTACCACCGTACGATGAAAAGGCCGCGTACGCGCGAGGCTATCCCACGGGGCCGTCAGTTCAGACACAAAGCGCTCGGCTACCAGCCATGAGAGGGCATCTAAGTAGCTCGCCACCCGCGCGGTATCGGCCGCAGCGATGCCCGGCACTTCCAGCGCGGTGCCCGCCAACCGTACCTGGAATCCTTCTTTGGGCGGCCCGAGAAACGTTGACTCGCACGCACGAACGTTTTGCCAAGGGAGGTCAAATACACGCTTGTCGCGCCATACGTCCTTGCCCAACTGAAACACGCTGGCAATGTACACGCGATAACCGGGGATCGTCATCACGTGCGGTTTGCCATCGGCCAACTGAAACCAGGTTTCGTTGGTGACCGGATTGCCGTGTACCCAAAATTCTTTTTTCAGCTCACCTTCCTCGAAGAGGCTCACACGGGTGCCTCGCGAGGCGATCAGTGTGGCCACCGAATCGGCCAGGGAGGGTGCTACTTCGCGTTTGGCGATGGCCTGATACACCGTAGCAAACAGGGCGGTGATGAGGTTGCGGTCGGCCTTGTATCGGCCGTTTACTTTCCACCGCTGCTCCAAGTAGGCCAACTCCACGGTGTCGGCAGGTGACGCAAAAACGACCCGGTCAATTTTGGTTTGACCGGCCACCTGAAAGATATCGGGATTGACGGTGGTGGATTTGGCGCGCGGCCAAAGCGCCAACAGCGCACACAACCCCATCAGGGCAAGAAGGGAAATAAGATAGGTGGCGTTCGTCCTCACAGCATCGGGGTTAGCTTAAAACGTACGGTACCTTCGTTTGCGCCAAAACGCCAACACAAAACCAACACTTACCAGCACCAGCAGGGGCAAAACCAAATTGATTACTTGCCAATAGGTGCGCTCGTTTTTGATGCGTTCGGTATCCAGCGGCCGGATCTTGATTTCCTTGTTGCGAGCATTAATCAATCCATCGGCATCTACCAGATAGGCCACCAGATTCATCAAGAGGTCTTTGTTGGCAAAGGTATACTCTGCCACCGGGTCATAGCCGAGAGGTTGGGGGCGGCCTTGCCGCTCATTTATTTCGTTACGGGCAATGTCGCCATCCGCCAACACAATGACACGGGTGGGCTTGCTGGACTCTTGAAATCCGGTGGGGTCAACTTGCCTGGGGGCAAAACGGTTTTTATACAAGGAGGTGAACGTCCCTTCCAACAGATAGCCCACCGGCAACGGCCCTTGGTTGAATTCCTCCGCGGGCGCTTCGTTGCGAAGATCGTTGACACTTACTTTCACCGGAGCACCCAGCCTTCGTGCGTATGGAGAAGTGAACAGCAACGGAGTTTTTTTAACACCCGCTACCCGGATCGTATCGAGCGAGCTGGCAAACTTCAGGATCACAGCATCCATATTTCGTGTTGCCGGGTGATTAGCATACAGGTTTACCAACGGAAAAAAGGGCCATGAAAGTTTGGTGATTTGAGGTTTGCCGCCCAGGACGCTGGTAACGATCGGATAAGGCGCTGCCATTCGGTCCTGAATTAGATCCTGGTTGAGGCGTAGGCCATACCGGAACAACTGATCATCCAGGTTTAACTCATAAGGAAAGGCAAAGTAGTCTTGACGCGAGGCACTGTCCATCGAGGCCTCCAGCCGATCCAACAGAAAAAGCGCGCGCCCGCCCGTCATGATATATTGGTCGAGGTGATACTTCTCCGGCTCTGAAAAAGCCGTGCGGGGTTTGGCCAACACTAAAACGGCCGGTGCCTGCAAATGGGCGGGCTGCATTAGCGATACGTCTTGTACCAAATACTTTTCGGCCAGGGCCGCGCGGAAGCCCGCACTGCGCAAGGTGTCTAACTCTCCGTGGCCGGTCACCCAGCCTACGGTAGGCACTTCATCGGCCGACAGCAACTGGATGGCATTGGCCAATTCAAATTCAACCCCCTCGATGGCTTGGTTGAGTACCTCTTGGGGTCGCTCCGCCCGGTTGGCTTTAAAGAGCATCACGCCCCGCTCCTGCCCGCCATAAGAAATTAGCGCGCCCGGAAAGACGATTTTTTCTACGCGCTGCCCGTTTCTGGTTTCAAATACCGGCAAGGGAAGGACGCCCTTAGCTGCCAGGTAACGAAAGTACTCCTGTCGATCCTGTTCACTACGGGCCTGGGTGGGGTCGGTGAAAACGTACTTCACCCGGTTATTGGAATAGACACGAAACTCTTCGAGCGTCTCCGCGATGGCCTTCTGAAATCGGGTAAACCCGGGGTTAAGGTCGCCTGCCAAAAACACCTCTACAAAAACGTCATCCGGCAATTGCGTAAGCAATGCCCTCGTAGGGGCTTTGATGGTAAAACGTTTTTCCTCGGTGAGGTCAATGCGAAAGAAATACAGCGATGCCAGTTGATTGAGTACCACGGCCAGCATCAATCCATTGGCCAACAGCAACCAATCGCCCACGCGTTTGCTATGTTGCCATCGCGTTACCATTGCCTGCTGCTGATGCTGGTTTTGGTGGCTAGTAAGAGCACGGAAGTAGATGAAAGAAAGTAGACGACATCGCGGCTATCAATCAGCCCCTTGCTTAGCGCATCGTAATGGTACACGATGCCGAGTTGTTTCAGTAACAAAGCCGCTCCGGTGGGCATGGGCAACGCGGCCAAAGAATCGAACCCGGTGTACAGCAAAAAGCAAAAAAAAGCAGCCACCATAAACGCCACGATTTGGCTTGCCGTAAGTGAGGACGCGAGCAGACCGGTACCGCAAAATACCGCGCTTAACAAAAGCAGCCCCACATAGCTGCCCATGACCCCGGCTGTATCGACATTGCCGGTGGGGCGGCCCAGTTGATAAACGGAGTAATAGTAAACAAGTGTGGGCAGCAGCGCCACCGCCACCAAGGCCCACGCAGCGATAAACTTACCCAGTACCAACTGCCAGTCAGTGACGGGTTTGGTCAAGAGCAACTCCATTGTGCCCATGCGTTTTTCCTCGGCAAATGAGCGCATGGTGATACCTGGAATCAAAAAGAGCAACACATAAGGACCGGTACTAAAAAGTGTCCCCATGTCTGCATAGCCATAGTCCAGCACAGAGGAGTCAGGAAACACCCACATCAACAATCCCATGGCCGAAAGAAATACACCAATCACCATGTACGCGATGAGAGAATGAAGATACCCGGCAAACTCTTTTTGAAAAATCACCCACATGCGCTATGCTTCTGCTTGGGTCAATTGTTTAAACACATCTTCGAGCGAAGTTTCCTCCTGGCGCAACCCAAGCAGCGTAAGCCCTCGCGCTTGCGTGAATTGCATGATTGGTTGCCGCGCATCACACCCGGGCCGGCTCACGAGTACGTATGTTCCGGGTGTGTTTTCAGAAACAGACGCCACCCCGTCCAGCGATTCGAGGTCCGTCATCGCCACCGCGGAACCCCATTCGACCCGCAGCGTTTGCACGGACTGGCCACGTTGAAGTATGCGATCCAATACGTCATCAGCCACGATTTTGCCCCGGTTGATTACAATGACACGATCGCAAAGGGCCTGCACTTCCTGCATGATGTGGCTGCTAAAAATCACGGTCTTGTGCTGACTCACTTCTTTGATCAGTTTTCGGATCTCCAGGATTTGGTTGGGGTCTAAGCCGGTGGTGGGCTCGTCCAGGATCAGCACACGGGGGTCGTGCAACAATGCCTGCGCCAGCCCCACCCGTTGTCGGTATCCTTTACTCAGCGACTCAATTTTTTTGTTTTGTTCGCGTTGCAACCCACAAAGCTCAATCATGTGGCCCATGCGCTGGCGGAGAGCAGAGCTTGTCATACCATACAAACGGCCACTGAATTGAAGATACTCGTGCACGTACATGTCGGTATACAACGGATTGTGCTCGGGCAGGTAGCCAATGATTTGTTTCACGTGCTGGCGCTGTGTTACTGCGTCCATCCCATGAACGCGCACCTGGCCGCGGGTGGGAGACACATACCCGGTGGCGATCTTCAGCGTGGTGGATTTGCCCGCTCCGTTGGGGCCTAGGAAGCCTGCAATTTCACCTTCGCGCAGCGAAAACGAAACGTTATCAATGGCCTTTTGCGCCCCGTACAGCTTGGTTAAACCCACTACTTCCAGCGACATGGCGGCAAAAATAGGAAATAGCCAAGGCAAAATGAGTGTTATGGTGGACCAACCGGAAATTTACTCGACCACCCTACGCGCGCCTCGATACCGTTTGACGTAATAGTCTGAAAACAGGTTGGTCTCCACCACCCCCAGCGAGGTAGACGCGTGGATAAACTTAACGGTTTCTTTACTGCGCACCTCCGTTACAATACCCACGTGGGTAATCTCTCTGCGCTTTTTGCCGGTCGCAAAAAACACGAGGTCGCCCGGCCTCAGTTCTTCCTTCTTCACCTTTTCGCCTACGCTGGCCTGGGCATCGGCCGAACGGGGAAGATTCACTTGAATGGAACGGTAGGCGGCCGAGGTAAGCGCACTGCAATCCATGCCGGCCCGGGTGGTACCTCCGTATTTATAGGGTGTACCTGTATAACTGCGCGCTGTCTGAATGACGGCCGTAGTTTTCTGCTCGCGAAGTTTGGCTTTGCGCGATGCCCCGCAGCCGCTCAACAAAATAACTGCCACCGCAAAAAGAAGGGCGCGGGAAGGTGACAATTGCGTACTTTTGAAGTCGAAAAAAATCATTGTCATTACAAAGGTAGCAACTTACATGGGAAACGCCACTCTTTTGGAAATGCCGGCCGCGCAGGAAACCATCGCACAAGACATCATCCACCAATTTCAGCGCGTGGCGGGCGAAGCCTTTGTGCTGGTGGACGAGGTTCGAAAAGAGGACTATGCGCACGACAAGACGGAGGACTATTTCTTCATGCCGCAGGTTGTACTAAAGCCGGGAAACACCCAGGAGGTGAGCGACCTTCTAAAAATCTGCCATCGCCACAAAATACCCGTTACGCCCCGCGGTGCCGGCACAGGATTAAGCGGTGGCGCCCTGCCCACCCATCATGGGGTGGTGCTCTCATTGGAGCGGTTTAATAAAATACTCCACATAGACGAATTGAACCTGCAGGCAACCGTTGAGCCGGGAGTGATCACGGAGGTTTTTCAAAATGCAGTAAAGGAAAAAGGCCTGTTTTATCCACCCGATCCGGCCAGCAAAGGGTCGTGCTTTTTGGGCGGAAACCTGGCCAACAACTCCGGAGGCCCGAAAGCCGTGAAGTATGGCGTCACCCGCGATTATGTCCTCAACCTGGAAGTAGTACTGCCCACGGGCGAAATCATCTGGACGGCCGCCAACGTACTCAAAAATTCGACCGGTTATAACCTGACGCAATTGATGTGCGGCAGCGAAGGCACGCTGGGCATCATCACCAAAATTGTGTTTAAGCTCCGCGGCTATCCACAGAAGAACGTGCTGATGATGATTCCCTTCTCGACCAACGAGGAGGCTTGCCGCGCCATTGCAGCCATTTTTGTGGCGGGCATCACTCCGAGCGGCATGGAGTTTTTTGAAAAAGAGGCAGCCGCCAAGACGTTTGAATATTGCGAGAAAGTGCTCAACAGTCCCGTTACCACGCAACTCACCGAGGGTATGAACGCCTACCTGCTGTGCGAATTGGACGGAAACGATGAAGAAGTGCTCATGCGCGATGCCGAGCGAGTAATGGGCGTGGTGGAAAAATTCGAGGCAGGCGAAGTGCTGTTTGCCGAGAGTGCAGCCCAAAAAGAGGAACTGTGGAAAATACGAAAAAACATTTCCCCGGCCGTCAACTGGTACACCCTCACCAAAAGCGATGATGTGGTGGTGCCCCGGGCCAATTTACCAAAGCTCATCAGCGGCATCAAAGAAATCGGCCGCGCCTTTGGTTTCAATACCGTATGCTTCGGCCACCTGGGCGATGGAAACCTGCACGTCAACATTTTGAAAGAAACCATCAGCGAACACGACTGGGAAACGAAGATTCCCGAAGGCATCGGTGAGATCTTCAAACTGACTGTCAGCCTGGGCGGCACCCTCAGTGGCGAACACGGCATCGGTATTGCCAAGCGGCCTTACATGCCGTTGGCGATGGGCGAAGTAAACCTGAACCTGATGCGGGGCATTAAAAAAGTGTTTGACCCTCACGGCATCCTCAACCCCGGCAAAATTTTCTAACCCGTGATGCTCGCCCTCGTCAGCTTGCTGGTGGCCGATTATGATGAGGCGATCGATTTCTATACCTCCCGTCTTGGTTTCCATCTGGTGGAAGACACCGTGCTCAGCGACCATAAACGTTGGGTCGTGGTGGCGCCCGAAGCCGGAGGGTGTCAGTTGCTGCTGGCGAAAGCGGCCACCGAGCAGCAGCAAAAAAGCATCGGCAACCAGACCGGAGGGCGGGTGTTTTTGTTTTTGCTTACCGATGATTTTGCGCGCGACTTTGACCGCCTGATCTCGCGAGGGGTTTCCATCGTTCGCCCCCCGCGCATCGAGTCTTATGGAACAGTAGCGGTGTTTGCCGATTTGTATGGAAATTTGTGGGACCTCATCCAACCGTCACGACCAAAGCCGACATCATGAAGATACCAGTTTGTGTTTGTTTCTTGCTGTTGGCGTGTCACGCGCGCCCAACTGAAAAACCATCAGCTCCCGAGGGATTTGTGGCGCTGTTTGACGGGCAATCACTGAACGGCTGGCGGCCCTTCCGAAATCAACTCAACAATTCATGGGAAGCGGTGGACGGCACGCTGCACTGCAAAGGGTATCAGGAAGGTGTACAAAACCTGCGCAGCGACCTGATCACGGAAGATCAATTTGAGAATTTCGAGTTGCTATTCGAGTGGAAAATCTCAGCGCAGGGCAACAGCGGGGTAATGTTCCGTGTAAGCGAAGCCTTTGACGTGCCTTTCGCCACCGGCCCCGAGTACCAAGTGATTGACGAAGTAGGCTACCCCGGTGAGCTAAAAGAGGAAAACAAAGCCGCCTGCAATTACGACATGCACGTAGCTCAAAACAAAGTGATAAGGCCCGTGGGTGAATGGAATGAGGGCAAGTTGGTGGTGCGCGGAAATCAGGTCGAGCATTGGCTGAACGGCACGCGGGTGGTAGCGTATGAACTACACTCCGATGACTGGAAAAACCGGGTGGCTGATAGTAAGTGGAAAGATTTCCCGGCCTACGGCACCCTCCGTCAGGGTCACATCGTTCTGCAAGACCACGGCAACGAGGTATGGTATCGGAATGTTTTTCTGCGCGCGTTGTAGGTTTCGTGCACGTTGGCCTAACCTACTGTGCAGTAAACGAATTTTCTTATTTTTAGCGCATGGAAGCTTCACTTCTTTCGCGGATTACTATCGATGCCGATATTTGCCATGGGAAACCCACCCTGAGAGGCCTGCGCTACCCGGTTGAATTGATTCTGGACCTTCTTTCATCCGGAATGACCCACGAAGAAATTTTGCACGATTATCCTTCATTGGAAGAACAAGACATCTTAGCTTGTTTGGCGTTTGCCTCAAAAATGGCGCGTAGTAAAAGTCACCTGCTGCATTGATGCGATTTCTTCTGGACGCTCAATTGCCACCCGTCTTATCAAAAGTTTTATCGGGGCTGGGTCATGATTGTCGGCCTATAACCGATTGGTCCGATGGAGAAAAATGGCATGATAAGTACGTGAGCGAACAAGCTGATCGGGAAAAAAGAATACGGGTGACTAAAGACCTGGACTTTTACTACGGACACATGACATCGGGATCGCCAAGATTACTCTTGCTCATAACGACCGGCAACTGCAAGAACAGCTACTTAAGCAACCTCTTTCGGAAACACCACGAGCAGTTGAAGCAAGCATTTGAATCTTCCTCGCTCGTGGAATTGTCAAACCATCAAATCACCCGGTACGAATAATGTGCGGCATCACCGGCATTTTTGCCTATAATCTGGTAGGTAAGTTCAGCAAAATACACGTGACGGCCGCCACGCAGGCACTTCACCCACGCGGGCCCGATCACCAGGATGTTTTTCTCAGCGAGTGGGTATGCCTCGGCCACCGCAGGCTCTCGATCATCGACACGCGCGCAGTAGCGCACCAGCCCATGTGGGATCCTTCCGGCAGGTATTGCCTCGTCTTTAATGGCGAAATTTTTAACTACCGTGAACTCAAAACACAACTTCTTCAGCAAGGCATTGTGTTTCATACGGAGTCGGACACCGAAGTATTGCTGCATCTCTGCATCCGCGAAGGCGAAAAGGCATTGCACAAACTCAATGGCTTTTTTGCGTTCTGTCTGTACGACAAACAACAGGAGTTTCTGTTTCTGGCCCGCGACCGCTACGGAATCAAACCGCTGGTGTACGTGGCCGATGAAAACCGGTTTGCCTTTGCCTCCGAAATAAAATCGCTATTGCACTATGGAATCGACAAACACGTTGACTACGAAACACTATATACGTACCTGCAACTCAACTATGCGCCCGCCCCTCACACCATCTTTTCGGCTGTTCAAAAACTGATGCCGGGGCACTGGCTGAAGGTCACGCGCGGACAAATGGAGTCAGGGCAATACTACCAGATTCCCTATCCGCCCGAGGCTCCCTCCCCCCTGTCCTACCCACAGGCGCAACTACGCTTTCAACAGTTGCTGGAGGCAGCCGTGCAGCGGAGGCTGGTGGCCGATGTGCCCCTGGGGTCGTTTCTGAGTGGCGGGATTGATTCTTCCGTGGTGGCCACGCTGGCCGCGCGTCACAAACCCGATTTGCATACATTTTCCATCGGCTTTCGAGATGAACCGTTTTTTGACGAAACCGCGTACGCCCAATTGGTAGCGAGCAAGATCGGCTCAATACACACTGTCTTTTCGCTGACCAACCAAGACCTGTACGAGCATTTGTATGACATGCTCCGGTATCTCGATGAGCCGTTTGCAGATTCGTCCGCCCTGGCAGTTTATATTTTAAGTCGCGAGACACGCAAGCACGCCACCGTAGCCCTTTCGGGCGATGGTGCCGATGAACTGCTGGGGGGCTACCATAAACACGCAGCTTTTTATCGCAGCCTGCATCCCGGTTGGCAAGAAAAGATGGTGACGGCCTTGTCTTTTCTGTGGAAAACGCTGCCGCAGTCGAGGAACGGATCGGTGAGCAACCGCTTGCGTCAATTAAATCGCTTTGCCAACGGTATGCGCTTGCCCTTGCCGGATCGGTATTGGGCATGGGCTTCGTTTGCCAATGAAACCGAAGCGTTGAATCTGTTGTCGCCCGAAGTCCGGCAGAAAACAGACCGGACGCAATACGCCTCCCGCAAGAACAACGTACTGCGCCCGCTTACATCCGCCACGGATATGAACCACGTACTGCTGGCCGACATGAACCTGGTATTGCCGAACGACATGCTTACCAAAGTGGATTGGATGAGCATGGCCAACGGACTGGAGGTACGCGTGCCCTTTTTGGATGTTGAACTTGTCAATTTCGTATTCAGCCTCCCTTCCGATTACAAGATCAACGCACAGGTGCGCAAACGCCTGCTGCGGGATGCCTATCGCGAAGCGCTGCCGCCCGCCTTGTACCACCGACCCAAGAAAGGATTTGAAGTACCGCTGCTCCGATGGTTCCGTACCGAGATGAAATCAACGATAACCGAAGACCTGCTGGGTCGAAAAAGGATTGAAGAACAGGGCATCTTCCATTACCCTGAAATTGAAAAACTAAAAAAGAGGCTGTTCTCGACCAACCCGGGCGATGTGCACGCCCGCATCTGGGCGTTGGTTGTGTTTCAGCAATGGTGGAAAAACTATCTGGAGTAATATCCCCCGGCTACCCGTAAATTTGATTGAGAATATGCGCCAGCCGAACCGATGATTGCAACAGACGCAGTTGCACCGTACTAAAATTGCGATAGCTGTATTGGTAGCTCAGGTTGCCATCGCCAATGGCGTATACTGCTGGACGGTAACCCATCGACTCATGCGCCCAATCGCGCACGCTGGCATTTTTCCATTGAAGAAGAGTGGTCTTATCTACCATCACAAGCGACTGGGCCAGTTCGGTGTAGCTGAGTTGTGTATCGTCAATCATGTGGCTGTCCCATACGCGGTGAAGGTTCGAGTCGCGGCCAAACCACTTTACTTTCACTTCGTTGGCACCGCGGTCTAATCCGTTCCCCACATGGCAGGGTTGGTGCAAGTCCGCCACCAGATGGATGAGGGCCTTGACATATTCTTCCTCTTGCCTGGCGGGCAACCCGCCCTGCTTCAACTTTTGGATGATCAACTCCACCATCATCACGGCTTTACCATCGGGGTTGGCGGCCACGTCTTCGTAGCGTTTGCCATCCGGTATGGTCGTCCAATGCCAGTCGCCCGTGTAATCATAGGTCGAGTCTGAACGCACTTCGTCCAGCCACGTGCTCACCATAGCCAGGGAGTGGCCGTGCAGCAGCGCCTTCACTTTCCTTTTTGTTTTTGATGTTAATAACTGTTCCGCGAGGTGGCCACTGGCGCGATGCCCCGTGGCGCCCCAACCCCAACCCAGCAATGGGTACAGCATACCTACCAACAACAATCCCAACACTCTTCTCATGACGGTCTTTTTATTATAAGGCGCAATAATACGTAATTCGATACAACCCCCATTTTCGCCTCGTGTGAATAAAACGTAAATTTGGCTGAACGGTATGGAAAAAACAGTGCGACTATCGGCCATTGTCGTGGCCAATCAATTGGACATCAAGGGCATGAAAGCATTTCTGGAGCTAAAGCCGCTGGCTGACAGCTCGGCCGAACTGTTTTATGGCTTTGGCGGAGATCGCTATCAATATTATTTCAACTATGGGGTAATTGTTTTTTCCGGGCACACAGAGGAAGAAATCCGTTATGCCGTAAAAATGGCACAGCCCCAGTTACGAAACCCTGTCACACAATGGTTACGCGATGACCATGACATCAGTGTGGTGGAGGCCGAAGAACCGGAATTTGAGTTTGACCAGGTGAACGTATCGCACTTGGACGATAAGGTAATCCGTATTGCTATGCTTAACCTGGCCCAGTCGGTCGCCCTGGACTCCTACCACGAAACGTCTGAAAATCTGCTGACCCAAATCAAGGTATTTACGCGCAACCTCGAAACCACCGGCAAGCTGAGCATGAGTCGCACCAACATGATGAAGTTTATAGGCAAGGCGCTCAATACCCAAAATGACATTGCCGAAAACATCTACATCTTTGATGCACCCGAACTGGTGTGGGATAACGAGTATCTGGACAAATTACACAAAGGACTGATCAAGCATTTTGATCTCCGCACGCGCTTTAGCGAGATTGAATACATGCTGCGAATCATCAAAGACAACCTGAGCGTATTCCGCGAGATTTCGCACCAACGCGAAAGCAGCCTGCTGGAATTGATCATCATCGTATTGATTTTAGTGGAGGTTTTTGACTTGATCATCTCAAAACTTTGGAATGGAGGGGCCGGTTGATGTACCGCGCGAACGGATATGAGAAAAGTTCGAATTTGGATCCGCGCCTTTTTCGGGTTTTCGCAAAGCCAAACCAACGGTTTTTTGTTGCTTATTCCGCTTATCCTGGTTGCCCTGTTTTCCGAGCCGATATATCGCGCCTGGTGGGTGCGTCAGCCGGTGGATGGCGCGGCTGATCTCCGCCAACTCGACAGTCTTTGGTCTGTAATCAATACCCCGCGTCCCGACACCGTAGCTGGTCCGGCCTTCACCCAACAAGCGGAGACCTTTCGCTTCGATCCCAATACCGCTACTGCGGCAGACTGGCAACGGCTGGGCATCACCGACCGTGTGGCACAGCGCATCCTCCACTACCGCAACAAAGGCGGAGTCTTCCGAACAGCCGCGGATGTCAAAAAGATCTATGGCATTGATACGGCTCGCGTGGCACAACTCAGTCCGTGGATGACGTTCGTGCCCCCACCCGCGACCGAGGCGCGCTCATCTTCCGATCAATCCCTGAAAACAAAACCTTTCGTCCCCCGCGAGCCGTTTGACATCAACACCTGTGATAGTATCCGGTTGCTGGACGTCAACGGCATTGGACCGGTACTCTCCTCACGCATCTTACGCTACCGAAACCGACTGGGCGGATTTGTAAGTTTACAACAACTGTACGAAGTATATGGATTGGATAGCGCTGCCGTGCATGCCTTGCAACTGCGTAGTTTTATCGATGCCTCGTTTCGGCCGGTGCGCATTAATTTAAACACGGCCACTGAGCAAGAGCTGAAAAAACTGCCGTACATCCGCCCCGCTTTGGCGAAGGCGATTGCCACCTGGCGATTTCAACATACGAAGTTTGAGTCGGTCAACGATTTGTTAAAACTAAAACACGTAGACTCTGCCACCTTTCACAAGATAAAACCTTACCTTACGGTATCGGCCGAATGACACCCGTGCACCCACCGCCCCATGTGCTGCGCCAATATTTGCACCGCCTCACCAACCTGGCGGCCGGCAACCGCATGCTGTTTATGCCCCGGCTTACGGTACGGCAATACCTGGATTTGCACGAATTGAGCCAACTCAAAAAAGAAACTTCGTTCCGGATTATTGAGTCGCTCATCGCGGAGAAACCCAAAGCCATTTGTCCACTGGCCGATGCGCATCTGCCGCTGGCTACTGTAGTTAGTCAAAAGCTCAAACACTTGCAGCGGCTCGGCCAGTTTCTGTTTGAGGAGCATGGGTCGCATGATTTACACGTAGGCTGGCCCTTTGTGCGGGGCCGGTTGGCCGATGGCACGCGCGTGCGATGCCCCCTGTTACTTTTTCCGGTTTCACTCAGCACCCGAAACCATGAATGGGTGCTGGAACCACGGGCCGATCAAAAAGTCGGATTCAATAAAACGTTTCTGCTTGCCTATGCCCACTACCACCGCGTAACGCTGAGCGAAGAGCTGCTGGAGGAAGATTTTGATGACGTGGACCGCGACAGCACCGTGTTCCGCACAGCCATCTACCAGGCCTTGCAAAAAGCGCGCATCGAAGTGCACTTCAACACCGACAACTTCCGGGATGAGCTAACGGCCTTTCGTACTTTCACCCGTGATGAATTTGATGCAGAGACGGTTGACGGTGGCTTGAAACTTTTTCCAGAAGCAGCCCTGGGCGTATTTCCACGCGCGGGTTCATACCTCATCCCCGACTATGTGCACTTGTTGGAAGAAGGAACCACTTCCGTGGAGCGGATATTTGAGCAACATGCGCCCACGGGCGAGGAACGAAAGGTGCGTGACGAGGATGTACACACCGTGTTTGCCATGGACGCCTGGCAGGAGCACGCCCTGCATCAGGTAAAAGCGGGGTATTCGGTGGTGGTGCAGGGGCCGCCCGGCACGGGCAAGTCGCAACTCATTGCCAACCTGGCCACCGATGCCATGGCCAACCGAAAACGTGTATTGATCGTGTGCCAAAAACGGGCCGCACTGGACGTGGTGTACGAGCGCCTCAAAAGCCAGCGGCTGCATGCATACGCAGGGCTGGTGCATGACTTCATCGAAGACCGCACCGCGTTGTTTGGCCAGCTGGCCAGTCAGATTGAGCGGGTAGACGAATACAAAACCTTGAACAACCAGTCGGATGCCATCCTGCTGGAACGGAATTTTTACCAGGCGTGCCGCCACATGGCGCACATCACCGAAGAGCTGGCGGAATTCAAGAATGCGTTGTTTGATGAAAGCGAGTGTGGCGCCAGCATCAAGCAACTGTACCTGACCAGCTCGCCCGCGGAGCCTCACCTGAACGTGAAACAACAGTATGTACAGTGGACCGTGAGCCGGCAACAGCTTTTTGTCAAAACCCTGCAGCGGTATTGTTTTTTTGCAGTACGATTGGAGCAGGTAAGCCACCCGTGGCGCGAGCGCCTCTCGTTTGCTCACTACGCCCCCTCGCACCGCAAGCAACTGCAAGAAGCAATCGTGCAAATCCCGCTTCAATTTGTGCGGGCCTATGAGCCGGTCCGCCAACTCATCGGCATCAACCTCAGTTGGAGCGAGTGCGAAAACCTGATGCAGCGAAAGACGGTGATGGAAGAAATGCTGGCGTTGATCGACACTCCGGAACGATTCACTTATTTTCAACAGATGCTGAACGAGCCGGCAGACGAAACCAGTGCACTGTGGCTATCCAATATTGAGCGCGTAGTGAATGATTGCTACCGCGACCCAGGACCTGAAACGTCTGTGGCGGGGGCCCACCTTGGGCAGTTTCAGCGCGCCCTTACGCGCAGCATGAAGGCCCGCAAGAGTCTCTGGGGCTTGATACGATGGGAGCTTTTTTCAAAAGACAAAATCCTGATCACACGCACGCTGGTCTCCAACGGGCTTCAAAGCAACCATGAAGGTTTTGCTACGCTGGAGCGCAAACTGGATAACCGCCTCAACCTGGAGCATAACTTCTCCAAACTCAAAGAAAAAAAATGGCTGGTCGACTTGCCTCTGACCTATCATCTGCCTGCCTTTCAACACTGGGCCCAGGACCAGCAACGTGCCATTCAGGCCAAAAATCTTTTTCACACGTTGCGCGAGCTGGGGCACACGCTGGGTGCGCCACCTGCCACGCTCAAAACATGGCGACACTATTTCGAAACCCTGATCAGCTTTATTGACCGGATGCAAGAGCTCAAGGAAACGTGGCTCCGGTTTGTCACTCCGGGGCAATTGGAAAAAGCGTTGTCGACTCCGGACTATGGCCGGTTGGCAAGCGAGCGATTACAAACCGACTTTGACGCACTGGTGGAATATGACAAGTTGAAACAATCGCTGCCGGCTGATGAACACGAACTTATTGCCCGCCTGGCCGAACAGGAACCCTCGTGGCAGGCAGAAGCCCTGGAGCGTCTTTTTTTAAACAGCATGCGGTTGGCATGGATCGACCACATCGAAACAAAGTACCCTGTGCTCACGCTCGTGTCATCCGGCAAGTTGGCCTTGATGGAGCAGGAACTGCGGCAGCACATGGCACAAAAACAGCATGGCAGCACGGACATCGTACACCTGCGGGTGCGCGAGGCCATTACCGACAACCTTGAGTATAACCGCCTGAACAACCGCGTGACCTACCGAGACTTACTCCATCAAGTGACCAAAAAGCGCAAGCGATGGCCACTGCGAAAACTATTTCACGAGTTTGAAGACGAGGTGTTTCGGTTGATGCCTTGTTGGCTAGCCTCGCCCGAGTCAGTGTCAGCCATCTTCCCCATGAAGCCTTTGTTTGACCTGGTGATCTTTGACGAGGCCTCGCAGTGTTTTGCCGAACACGGGCTGCCCGCCATGTGCCGCGGCCGCCAGGTGGTGGTGGCGGGCGACAAGCAACAACTGCCACCGGGCGATTCGTATCGTGTGCGCTGGCACGATGAGGACGAAGAACATGCCGATCTGGAAACCGAATCGCTGTTGGATCTATGCAGCCGCTACCTGCCGCAAACCGGCTTGCGCTGGCACTACCGCAGCGAGTCCATTTCACTGATACGATTTTCCAACACTCACTTTTACGAGGGAAAACTCACCCTGCTGCCGCATCGACAAACATTCTACTCTTCCGAAAAACCCATTGAATATATCCAGGTAGCGGGCCGGTGGGCGAATCAGCAAAATGAGGCTGAGGCCAAAGCCATCACCCGCTGTGTGTTGGAATGCCTGGAAACCAAGCCTCATCAGTCAATCGGTGTGGTTACATTTAACGCGCCTCAGCAAGACTTGATCATGGATTACCTGGACGCGGCCTTCAGCGCAGATGACCGTACATGGCCCGAACACCTTTTTGTCAAGAATATTGAAAACGTGCAGGGTGATGAACGGGACATTATTCTGTTTTCGGTAGGTTACGGCCCCGATGATCACGGGAAGGTAAAAGCGCAATTTGGCAGCTTGAACGTGGCCGGTGGCGAAAACCGGCTGAACGTAGCCATCACCCGGGCGCGCAAAAAAATCATCATTGTGACCAGTATCTTACCCGATCAGTTGCCCGTAGAGGGCACCAAAAACCGGGGGCCGAAACTCCTGCGGGACTACTTGCGCTATGCCCACACGCTCTCGCTGGAGGTCGCGGCACAGCCAACTGATTCGCGAACAACAGCCGCGGCAAAGTTGCGTCACCACATCATGGCATGGGCCGCAGAGGATGTGCGCTATGACGAGGGTATGCTTCCACACCTGGACCTTATGGTGGTAAAAAACCAACAGCCGCACGCCATTTTATTGACTGACGATGATGAGTATCAACAGTCGCTATCACCCAAGGAGCGCCACGCCACCCTGCCCTTGCTGCTCGAAGCCAACCACTGGAAATACCACGTTTGCTACAGCCGAAACTTTTGGAGTAACCCCGAACAGTTTCAACGGGAGATACGCAAACTCACCAACGACTGACACGCGCCATGAAGATCGGATTGCTATCGGACACCCATGGTTTTTTAGACGGAAGGGTGAAAACTTACTTTGACGCGTGTGACGAAGTGTGGCATGCGGGAGATATTGGCGATGCCGAATTGTTGGAGGAACTAAAAGCGTTCAAGCCGCTGAGGGCCGTGTACGGCAATGTTGACGACCGCAGTCTGCGAACGCTCCTACCCGAAGATCTGTGGTTTGTTGTAGATGGTGTGCACGTGTGGATGACCCACATTGCAGGAGCCCCACCGCGCTACAATCCGCGGATAAACAACGTTTTGCAACAACGAATCCCTGACTTGCTCATTGCCGGGCACTCACACATCCTCCACATGACGCGCGATCCAAAACACGGTTTCTTGTTTGTCAACCCGGGGGCAGCAGGCAACCATGGATTCCATCGCACCAAGACCCTCGTGCGTTTTGACATCGCCCAGGGTAAAATCAAAAACATGGAGGTAATAGAACTGGGCAAGCGGGGTGTGTTGCCCACCGGGCAATAAAAAAAGCCGCGGAACAAACCACGGCTGTTTTTGATAAATAGTTGGCGGGCGCTTTACTTCTTTTTCGCCTTGAATTCTTCTTTGATCTTTTCGATGTCCACGGCTTTGGCCACAGGCTTAAAATTCTGGTTCTTCAGGTCTGTCCTTCTGCGGGCAGCCTTGGCTTTATCCTTGCGGTTTTTGCGCTTCAAACGGGTAACTGACATGGCGATCTTCTTTTAAAGGCTGCAAAAATAAACAGGTTTTACAATTTTCGGCTTCGGGTGCGCCAATTATTTTGCGAAACCGCCAAAAACAAGGTTTTGCGCGTACCTTGCATAGATTTCACTATGGAAAAACCCACGTTACCCAAAGGCACCCGCGACTTTGGCCCGGCACAGATGGCCAAACGCCAGTTTATCCTCAACCACATCCGGCAGGTATTCGAAAAATATGGATTCCAACCATTGGAAACCCCCGCCATGGAGAACCTTAGCACGCTCACCGGAAAGTATGGGGACGAAGGTGATCAATTGCTTTTCAAGATTCTAAACTCCGGTGACTTTTTGAAGGCCGCAGATCCCTTGCTATTGGAAAAACGTGATAGTAAAAACACAACGCCTTTCCTCTCCGAAAAAGGTCTTCGCTATGATCTTACTGTGCCCTTTGCACGCTATGTGGTCATGAACCGGCACGACATCACGTTCCCGTTCAAGCGCTATCAGATTCAACCTGTGTGGCGGGCCGACCGGCCTCAAAAAGGACGTTACCGCGAATTTTATCAATGCGATGCTGACGTGGTGGGCACGGACTCGCTTGTGTGCGAAGCCGAAATCATCTTGATGATCACGGACGTATTCCAGCGGCTGAGCATCACCGATTACACCATCAAAATCAACCACCGCGGCATCTTGTCCGGTTTGGCCGAGGTAGCCCAGGCACAGGCGAACGAGTCATCGCTGTTTGTTGCCATCGACAAGCTGGATAAAATCGGAGAGGATAAAGTCAGAGACGAATTGCGATCCAGGGGCATCGGAAGCGAGGGCATTGAGCGCGTTTTTTCCGTCTTGAATTTTAAGGGTACCACCGCGGAAAAGCAGTCTTTTCTGGAAACGCAATTTGTTGCATCGCCCCAAGGGCAAAAAGGCTTGCGCGAGTTGGCCGAGGTGTTGGCACTGCATCAGAGCTATGGAGGCTCGGATGACCGTGTGGAATTTGATCTGACGCTGGCACGCGGACTGTCGTACTACACGGGCTGTATTTTCGAAGTGAAGATTAACAACGTAGCCATCGGCAGCGTCAGTGGCGGGGGGCGGTACGATAACCTGACAGGCGTATTCGGCCTCCCGGGTGTTTCGGGCGTAGGCTTTTCTTTTGGGGTCGATCGGTTGTACGATGCCCTCGAAGAGCTTTCTGCTTTCCCTGAACAAACCACCCGATCGACTACTGTTTTGCTGGCGCATTTTGATGAACTGACACGAAAGGCTGCTTTGGGCATGGCAGCCCGGCTGCGTGCCCACGGCATCGCCACCGAAGTCTATCCCGACCTGGTGAAAATCAAAAAGCAACTGGAGTTTGCCGACAAAAAAAAGGTACGGTTTACGGTCGTCATCGGGACGGACGAAATGACCAGCGGCCAACTGACAGTGAAAACGATGGAGACGGGTGAGCAACAAAAGATGACCTTGGAAGAGTTGATCCAACGCCTTGGCTGAGTGGCCGTGCCAAAAAAAATCATTGCCATATCGCCCGATCCGCTTCCGCTTGATGCGCTGACGGCCGTGGCCGCAGGACAGGCAGAGGTAATCCTTTCGGAGGCGAGTCGCGAGCGCATCCAAACGTGCCGCCACTATCTGGACAACAAATTACGAAACACCACTGCGCCCTTGTACGGCATCAATACGGGGTTTGGTTCGCTGTACAACAAAAACATTCCCGGCCACCAACTCGAGCAGTTGCAGGAAAACCTGGTGATGTCGCACGCGTGCGGCACCGGGCCGGAAGTGCCCGGGGAAATGGTGCGGTTGATGCTGTTTCTAAAAATTCAATCGCTGAGCTATGGGCACAGTGGCGTGCAACTGACTACGGTGCAACGGCTGGCCGATTGGCTCGGGAATGACATCCTGCCGCGCGTGTTCGAGTTAGGATCGCTGGGTGCTTCGGGCGACCTGGCCCCGCTGGCTCACTTGGCGCTGCCGCTGATTGGTTTGGGTGAGGTGCGATGGCACCAGCGCGTGCTGACCGGAAACGAGTTGCTGCGCGAAAAGGGATGGGAGAAAATACATCTCAAAAGCAAAGAAGGCCTGGCTCTCCTTAACGGCACCCAGTTTATGAGCGCCTACGGGGTGTGGTGCGTGTTGCACGCCCAACGGCTGCTCGCGTTGGCCAACAAAATCGGGGCACTGGCGCTGGATGTGTTTGACGGTCGCCTCGAACCGTTTGACGATCGCGTACACCAGTTGCGCCCTCAGGCCGGACAGCGTCAGGTGGCCACGGCCGTGTGCTCCCATCTTTCGGGCAGCGAACTGCAGGCGCAACCCAAGCGGCACGTACAAGACCCGTACTCATTCCGCTGTATGCCGCAGGTGCATGGTGCCACGGCTCATGCGATCAATCATGTGGCGAACATCATGGCCACGGAAGTCAACAGCGTGACGGACAACCCAAATGTGTTTCCCGCGGATGACACGATCATTTCGGCTGGCAATTTTCACGGCCAGCCGTTGGCGCTTGCACTGGACTACCTGGCCATAGCGGTGGCCGAGTTGGGCAACATCTCCGAGCGCAGAACGTACCAACTGATCTCCGGAGCCCGCGACCTGCCGCAGTACCTCGTGGCCAATCCGGGTATTCATTCGGGATTGATGATTCCGCAATACACCGCGGCCTCGATCGTGAGTCAAAACAAACAACTGTGTACGCCCGCCTCGGTGGACAGTATCGTGTCGTCCAATGGGCAGGAGGATCATGTCAGCATGGGCGCGAACGCAGCCACCAAAGCCAAGCGCGTGGTGGACAATGTATATTCGATCCTGGCCATCGAATGCCTGACAGCAGCCCAGGCGTTGGCCTTTCGCAGACCGTTGAAAACATCACCCGCCTTGGAACAGTGGGTAGATACTTTCAGAAAGATAGTGCCGTTTATAGAACAAGACCGCGTGTTGGGTGAAGACATCGCACGAACGGAAAGCTGGTTAAAGCAAGGAGCATGACAAGCGCAAAGATTTGGGCGATTGCAGGAATGATGATCATGGCCATGAGGGTACTCGCGCAGCCATACACCAGCGTGGGCGGCAACTTTACCGTAAACGAAAAGCGCGGCTGCGCTCCGCTCACCATCACCCTTAACACGGGGGCGCTTTGCGCAGGGGCGTGTACGGTCCGATATGAAAACGAAAGCCCATCACCAACCTTCACGCATACCTTCAACACACCCGGTACCTATGAAGTCCGCGTTTTCTTTCCCAACTTTCAGGACGTCATCACCATCACGGTGGAGGCGAACATCGTGCCCACGGTAGAGCTGTTTTCCTGCGGGGGCAGGCGCGTGCGTGTAAACGTGACGGACCAAAGCTATGACAGCTATTCCATCAACCTGGGCGATGGCAACACAGTGCAAATCCCCTCGGGCAACAACCAGCAAATTGAGCATACCTATGCCGCGGTGGGCAGCTATACCCTTCGCGTCCGCGGCCGCAATGTGGATGGCGCCTTCAATTGCAACGAACGCGTGTTATCGTTTAATGCAGTCAATACACTGGCGGCCAGCGCCATCGCTGCACTCACGACTGTCAGCGCCTCTGAAATTCTCTTGGCGCTCAACCCTGACCCCAACGTCCAGTACCGTCTGGAGATCGCCACCAATGGCACGACCGGGTTTCAGATCGTGCAAACCATTTACCAGGTTACCACTGCCCGGCTCAGCAACCTGAACACAGACCAGAATTTTTATTGCTTCCGGCTGGGCACAGTAGACCCCTGCTCCAACACGGTGGTCGTCTATTCGCCCATCATTTGCAGCCACCGATTTACGCTGACAACGGCCAGCGGCTCCAACAACCTGGCGTGGACAATCCCCAACACCGGCATTGCTGTCAACCAAACACGCGTGGAGCGCGTGGAACCCGACAACAACAACAATTCACTGATACGTGTACTGCCGGGCATTCCTTCGTCCTTTAACGACATAGACATCAACTGCAAGGTCAACTATTGCTATCGCATCGTCACGCGGTATGGCAACGGCAGCACCAGCACCTCGGGCCAGCGGTGTGGTGTCTCTTTTGTGACGCAAACGCTTCTTCCGGTAATCAATACAAGTGCAACCGTGCAAGCCACAGGAGCCGAATTGGTCTGGCCAGCGCCCTCTGCGTTGGCAGAGGAATACGCGGTGAGCAGGCGCAGTGGCGCGGCCGCGTTTGAGCCCCTTGGTCAAACAACCTCGGCTCAATTTCTGGATGATAGCTACCAAACCGAAGCGCAGTTTTGCTACCGGATCAGCTATGCGGATGCCTGTGCCAACACGTCCGCTCCGGGGGTAATCGTGTGCCCCATGCGATTGAGCGCCCAACCTCGGGCCGGCACCGAAGTTGCCCTTGCGTGGAGCAGCTACAAAGGTTGGAACAATGGTGTGCGGAACTACCGCATCGAGCGGTATGACGGCCAAGGTAACTTACTTAACATCCTTCCGCCCCTGTCGGCCAACGACACCGTGTTTGTGGATGACGATGACGAAAACCAATTGATCACCTATCGGATACAAGCCACCGCCATTCAGGCCGGGCTGCCGGTGTCGCTCTCCAACCCGGTGACCATCCGCAAAGAACCGCGCTTGATCACCCCTACCGCGTTTACGCCCAACAATGACAAACTCAACGACACCTTTGCGGTGTTTGGCAAATACATCGAGCGCATGGAGTTGCACGTATTTGACCGGTGGGGCAATACGGTTTTTTACACCGACAAAAATGAACCGTGGGACGGCACCACGCGCGGGCAGCCCCTGCCCGAATCGGCCTATGTATGGCGCGCCACCGTAGTAGACAAGACCGGACAAACGGTAGTCAAGACCGGCACCGTGGCGCTGATGCGCAAATAAACCAACCGCTGCCGCGCTGGCCGTAACAATCCCTATCTTTACGCAAAACCACACGTGCTATGTTTGACATGATGAAAATGATGGGCAAGGTGAAGGAGATGCAAACCAAGATGAAAGAAGCCCAGGAAAATCTCAAATTCATCCGTGCCACGGGCGAAGCCGGTGGCGGCATGGTGAAAGCCACCGTCAACGGCAAAAAAATGCTGATCGCGCTGGAAGTGGATCCTTCGTTGCTTAAAGGGGACGATAAGATACTGCTGCAAGACCTGATCGTGGCGGCCGTGAACAAGGCGGGTGAAGAAGCGGAAACACTGGCCAAAGAAGAAATTCGCAAGAGCACCGAGGGTCTGCTGCCCAACATTCCGGGCATGGACTTAAGCAGCCTAATGGGATGACGCGCACCGCGATCGTCATACTTAATTACAATGGCGCACATTTTCTGCGCACGTTTCTTCCCTCGGTGATTACCCACCGCGAGCAAGCTGCCATCGTAGTGGTAGACAACGGCTCGACCGATGAATCGGCCCGGTTGGTACGCGAGCAGTTTTCAAATGTGACTCTCCTGGAGCTGGGCCAAAACTGGGGCTTTTGCGGGGGCTATAACCGGGCGCTGGCACAGATACCGGCAGACTACTACGTATTGCTGAACTCCGATGTAGAGGTGACACCCGGTTGGCTGTCGCCTTTGGTTCAATGGATGGATGACCACCCCACCACCGCGGCCGTACAGCCTAAAATAAAAGCGCAAAAGCAAAAAACGTATTTTGAATATGCCGGGGCCGCGGGCGGCTTCGTAGATGAGCTCGCCTATCCCTTTTGCCGGGGACGCCTTTTCAGCTACACGGAAGAGGATACCCGGCAATACGACCGGCCATGCCCGGTGTTTTGGGCCTCCGGGGCTTGCATGGTCGTGCGTGCAACCGTCTTTCATACGCTGGGCGGGCTGGACGAAGACTACTTTGCGCACATGGAGGAAATCGACCTGTGCTGGAAAATGCAACGCTCGGGTTTTGACGTCTGGTGCCTGCCCCAAAGCACCGTATTCCACGTAGGGGGAGGTACCCTCGCCACGGGCAGCAGCCGAAAGACATATCTGAACTTCCGCAACGGGCTGAGCCTGCTTTATAAACACACGTCCCCGCGCGAGTTATGGTGGAAGATAACCCTACGCGTGCTGTTAGATTGGCTGGCGGCTGTCTCTTTTACACCTACGGGGCTGGCACACACCGTGGCGGTACTGCAGGCACATTATCATTTTGTTAAGTCGTTTGCACGCGAGCGCGTCAAACGCAGACTGCTGGCCTCGAAAACGTATGCGGTGGCGCCCGTCTATGGCGGGAGCATTGTGCGTGAGTACTATCTGAACGGAATCAAGCGGTTTGCCGACCTGCCTCCCACACGGTTTAATAATCCCAAATAGTGCTGCGCTTGCGCAGGTGCCTGCGCATGTCCAGGATGAAGGCGAGCGATAAATAAATGACCAGGGGCGAGCCCAATGTCAAAAACGACAGGTAAATGAAAAACAACCGGATGGAAGAGCTTGCCAACCCTAGTTTTTCGCCCAAAAACGTGCAAACACCAAAGGCGTATTGCTCAAAGAAGTGTTGGATGCGTTTGACCACCATGGCGCAAATATCAACAATAAATCTAAAACCATTCTAACGGCAAACAGTTCGAAAAAAACACTTTACCCGAGTTTAATGCCTGTTTACCGACAAAAATTCCCCTTGGCAAAGATATGACCGCACCTGCCCTTACCAGGCCCGCGGCATCTCATTTTTTTGCTCTATAATTGCAGAAAATTTCATTAAAAACGTACTTTTGCCACTCGTTTGAGGTAACCCACAAATTTAAAACCATGAGAAAATTCGTTTACGCGTTCGTGATCATCGGAGCCCTGACCTTTTCGGGTTGTACGCTTCCGCAGATGATCAAAGCTGCCAAAGAGCAAAAACTAGAGGTAAAACCCAATCCGCTGGAAGTCCACAAAGACACCGTGGCATTTGACATGACGGGCAACCTGCCCGTGAAAATGTTGAAAAAGGGTACGTCTTACACGCTCAATACTTTTTACAAGTATGGCGAAAACGAGTTGGCCCTGGAGCCTGCGGTATTTAAAGCAGAAGACTACCCGAACAGTGGCACTGAGCAAACACCGGTAAAAAAGAGCCAGTCGTTCCCTTACCAGGACGCCTATAAAACAGGCACTGTACAGGTACAGGGCGTAGCCGCCAAGGGCACCAAAACGAAAACCACACCCCGCTTGGATGTGGCCACGGGCATTATTACCACTTCTAAACTGGTTCAAAAGTCATACTTCGCTACGTATGCCGATCATGGTTACAACAACCAGGAAGAATTGACGCCCGTAGTGATCCCTGACTTCATCTTTGAACGCGGTAAGTCGGTATTGCGCACCTCCGAAACGAAGAGCACGAAAGGAAAGCAATTGGATGCGTTCATCGCAGCCAAAAACGTAACACGCACGGTAACGATCACCGGTACCCACTCACCTGAAGGAGCCGAGCGTATCAACAGCAAACTCTCCGAAGAGCGCGCGAAGGCAATCGAAAAATATTACCGTGCCCAAATGAAGAAGTACGACTACAAGGGCATGGCCGATTCGATTAAGTTTATTCTGAAGCCTGTCGTGGACGACTGGAATGAGTTTAAAGCCGCGTTGGCTAAATATGAAGGCATCACGGCTGATGACAAGTCCGCTTACCTCAACATCATCAATGCCGGTGGCTCGTTTGAAGATCAGGAAAAGCAAATGAAGAAGTTGCCTACCTATACGAAAGTGTTCCGCGATGTATATCCCGGTTTGCGTACAGCCAAAACAGAAATTCTGACGTTGAAAGTTAAGAAGACCGATGCTGAGATTTCGGTGTTGGCCAAGCAGATTACGCAAGGAGCCGCTGCCGCAGATGCCTTGTCGTTTGAAGAACTAATGTATGCCGGTACGTTGACTCCTTCGCTGGAAGAAAAAGTAGCCATCTACGAAGCCGCCACCAAGAAAGGAACCAACTGGAATGCGCACAACAATCTGGGCGCTGCCTATTTGTTCCAGGCCATAGAAAATCCTTCGCGCGCTGCTGAACTGGCCGACAAAGCTCAGGCCCAGCTTGAAATTGCTGCTCGCTTGCGCGAGACGCCCGAAGTACATGCCAACCTCGCCACGATCGCGTTGTGGAAAGGAAATCCTTACAAGGCTTATGCACACGCTAATAAAGCATTGGCTGGCGCCAATAACGATATCACCCGTGGCGTAAACGGTGTGAAGGGTGCCTGCGAAATCTACATGGCCAATTATGGTGCAGCCGTAGCCTCTACCTCCGCTGCCACCGAAACCGATGTTAACTTGTTCAACAAAGGCTTGGCCCAGTTGCTGAATAAAGACGCCAATAGCGCTGCGCGCTCCTTTGCCGATGCCGCTGCTAAAAACAGCAACTTCGCGCTGGCCTTCTACGGAGCAGCCGTGGCAGCCGCACAAACCAGCAATGGCGAGGCCGTGGTAAGCAATTTGACCAAAGCTGTGGCGATTGACAACTCGCTCAAGGAAAAAGCGTTGACCGACCTGGAGTTTGCCAAATTTTCGGCCACCGAGGCGTTCCGCAATGCCCTGAAGTAATATCCCGCGCAAGCGACTTGGAAAGCCCCGCCTCTGGCGGGGTTTTCTTTTTGCGGCCACCAAAAAAGGGGTTGTTCGCTTTTAAAGTGGCTCAAGGGGTACTATTTTTACAACCTTTCAAACCAGTGAGCATGAGAGAAATCCAATTCCGCGAAGCCCTTCGCGAAGCCATGAGCGAAGAAATGAGACGTGACGAAAACGTGTTTCTCATGGGCGAGGAAGTGGCCGAATACAACGGTGCCTATAAAGTAAGCCAGGGGATGCTGGACGAATTTGGAGCCAAACGCGTCATCGATACGCCCATTGCCGAGCTGGGGTTTGCAGGCGTGGGCGTGGGAGCCGCCACCAACGGCCTGCGTCCCATTATCGAGTTCATGACCTTCAACTTTTCGTTGGTGGCCATCGACACGATCATCAATGCCGCGGCCAAGATGTTGTCGATGTCGGGCGGCCAGTACAACTGCCCCATCGTGTTTCGCGGGCCCACCGGAAATGCCGGGCAACTGGGCGCGCAGCACTCCCAAAATTTTGAGAACTGGTTTGCCAACACCCCGGGACTAAAAGTGGTGGTGCCCTCCAACCCCTACGATGCCAAGGGGCTGCTAAAGACCTCCATCCGCGACAATGACCCGGTCATCTTCATGGAATCGGAATTGATGTATGGCGACAAAGGGGAAGTGCCCACGGAAGAGTACCTGATCCCGATTGGTTTGGCGGATGTAAAACGCTCTGGTACCGATGTGACCATTGTGTCGTTTGGCAAGATCATGAAAGTGGCCCTGGCAGCCGCAGCCGAAATGGAAAAGGATGGCATTTCCTGCGAGGTAGTAGACTTGCGTTCTGTGCGACCGATTGACTACGCTACCGTGGTGGAGTCGGTGAAGAAGACGAACCGCCTGGTCATTGTGGAAGAGGCCTGGCCGCTGTCGTCAATCGCTACCGAGATCACCTACCACGTACAAAAACATGCCTTCGACTATCTGGATGCGCCCATTCAGCGCGTGAACAGTTTTGATGTACCCCTGCCCTACGCGCCCACGCTCATTGAGGCTATTTTGCCTAACGTAGCCAAAACCGTTAAGGCCATTAAAGCGGTGATGTACCGCGATTGAGCCAAAGCCGGGCATGTCGTCTTTGGATACAACGGTCTTGTTGAAAGCCACGGCATTTGCGGTGGCTTTTGTTTTTGGCAGCTGGCTAAGTGGTGGGGCGCAAAGTGACGTTCGGCTGGTGGTAGCCGACCTCCAAACCGAAAAGCCGCTGCCCTACGCCACCGTGTGGAAAGTGAACACAGACGAGGGTACTGCCACGAATGAATCCGGAGTAGCCATGCTGGGCGCCAAGCCTTCGGACTCCCTACGCACTGGCTATGTGGGGTATCGGTCACGCGTGGTGCCCGCCAGTGCCCGGGTAGATACCATCTATCTGGAAGAAGCTCAGCGCCAGTTGGGTGAAGTGACGGTGCGAAGCAAGAAAAACAAATTCATCCTTGGCAAAACCAAAATCAAGCGCAACTATTTTATCAGCACATCAAAGTCATCTCAGCTATACGCCAAAGAGTTTGTCAAACCTAATGACGATTTGGCGTTTCTCAACCAAGTGAATGTTGGCGTGGCAACGCATGGCACCAAGACGTGTGTTTTCGGAATACGTGTATTTGAGGCAGTACCGGGTCGCCCTGTGCCAGGCAAGGAAATTACTGACAAGCCTATTTTTGTCAAAGTCTTTGGACATGAGGTCTGTTCTATCAAAATACCCGTGCTACCTATTACCACACGCAGATTTTATGTGGCGGTACAAGTGATTTTGATTGAACAAAATAAGGTCGCCCAAAAGGTGACATACCCGGGTGAAAAATCGAAAAGAGTCAAAATCAATTACAACCCCTCCCTTTACCTGGTGCCCGATCCGGACAGGCAAGGAATGTGGATATTTTACGAAAAGAAACAGTCCTGGCAACGATTGCCATTGCCGTCCGAGCGGCCGCGCACGCTACTCATGCATTGCGAACTGACTTACCGACTTTCTGACTTACTGACTTACTGACTCCCGCGGCTAACCAACGACTCACGACCCACTGTCTGCTCCTTGTAAATCGACACGGTGGCATCGTGCCGCATGATCCGGTACCCCGCATAGATGAGCAGGATGCCCAACAGTTCGGTCACATACAGCACTTCGGTGTAGCCAAACTTGGTAAAGGAACCGCCAATGCCGGGCAGCAATCCGCCCACCGCAATGCACACGTTACCCCAAAACCGATTTTTATATATCCGATCGCGGCTATAGCGATAGGCAGAATATACTGCCCCGCCCACCAGAAAGGCGAAGGCATACAGATTGATTAAAGGCGTAACGTAGCGTATCTCACTCCAGCCTAGCACGCGCCCGGTCAGGCGCGTAGGTTCCACCAACGAATATTGAATGGGTGACAAGAGCACCGCTACCGATGCCACCGCTACCCCAATGGAAACACAGCTCATCAACACATCGGCTGTTCGCTTGCAAAAAATCAAATACACCGAGCCCTGTGCCAACGGAAACCCGCCCAACAGTGCCCCCAGGATGTACCACGCCTTGAAGACGGGTTCGCTCCAGCCAAACAGTGTCACGAGGCTCTCGGTGAGCGTACCCAACCCATAACAAACCACTCCGATCAGCCACCAAAGCAGGTAGGCCGAAGTTCTGCGGGTAGCCCAGTGCCGATACAGTTGCACGGCAAAGAAAGCCGAGAATACTGTTGTCAGCAGTGGTATTTTATGAATCAATGAAAGCATGGGTAAAAAAGAGCCCGGCACAACGTTATGCCGGGCTATGGTTCATGGTCGATTAAAATTAAAATGTGCGGCCGCCATTGGGCTGATAGATGTAGCGAAAGGTATAGTGACGGTCTTTGTCCGACACATTGTTAGGCTGAGCGGGTGCATTTTCGTAGTAACTCAGAATCTCCATTTTCGCAAAACCGCCTTCGGCCAAGCGTACCACCAGGATGCGACCTGCGATGGGCGATACAATGGTCGATTGTTGAGATCCACTGTTTTGCCACCATTGGTTGGTAGGTGTTGCCCCTGCAGCCAGCGGACTGGGGGAAACAGCGAATACAGGAGCCCCTCCGCGAGGCGCATTGTCTATTGCATAGCCTGTTTCGGGTGCTTCGGTGATGGCATCAAATGTACCCGACACAAACTGAGCGCCTGCATTTCCAGGACCGCTTGTACCACTATTGAAAAGGATCGATGTCGAACGGAATGCAATATCCCACTTCAAACTGGCGCTATCTGCATTGGGTACAATTTGACCCGTCTTAAAACTAAAAAATGTATACTTCCGCGTTTCCGCGGGGCGGGTGGGTGGTCCACTTGGGTTAAAAACAAGAGGAGCATAGTCCGCATTTAGATTTCGGACGGTGACTGCCTCTAAGGCTGTTGTCGGCTCATCATCTTCACAAGACGAGAAAAACAACACCGAAGCCACTACACCAATAACCAGCAAGAATCGAAATGAACGTGTACTCATAGAAACGTAGATTATTTATTTGTTTGTTTTTTGAATGAATAGGATGCGCTCACATAAGCAAGCCGACCGGGCAGGTTCGGGATAAACACCGGCTCGGTGTGGTTGAACAGATTATCTATTCCAACTTGAAACCGAAAGCCATTGCGCAGCGACTTGGCCATGGACACGTTGACCAACACATAGCCCGGTACAAAATCATCGTGAACATCCAGAATGCTGTTACCCGGCCGGTTGGAGGGCGGTATTACTTCACCCTGGATATTCCCGACCAGATCGCCCACGCCATATTTTCCACGGTAAATGGCACGCGCGGTTCCCTCCCATCCGTTGGACGGGTGGCGGTAGAAGAGTTTTAGGTTGCCCATGTGCCGCGAGCGGTTGTACAATCCAAAGTACTCGCGCGGCCGCAAGCGTTCCGAAGCCAACGTTTCAGGATCACGCCAGAAAATCTCACCGCGTCTTATCGAGGCGACCACGTCTTTGTCCTTGGCATACAACAACTGATACCCTGCCGAGAGCATCCACGCGGGGGCCAGCCGATAATTTACGTTTGCTTCCACTCCTTGCGTAAAGGCCCGTCTTATGTTTCGATAGCTATAGATGGTTTGGTTGGCCGTAGTGATGGCCACGGCTTGCGTTTCGATAAGGTTGTCAATGCTGTTGTGAAAAAAATTGACTTCGGTACCCAACCGCGGTGCCACCTGCCACGTGGCTCCCACATTGATGGCATAGGATGTCTCTGCTTTGAGCTCACCCAACAGTGCAGGATCAAACAAGTACGTGGATACCTGGCCGGCCGCCTCCAGGTTGGCCAACCGCCCCTGTGCCACTTCAGTGCCCAACACGGTATAGCCGCCCCCGGCCGTGTTGAAAAAGTTGAAATATAACTGGCGGAAATCCGGTGCCTTGAATCCAATGCCACCACTGGCCTTTACGGCAAAGCGATCGGAAAACTCATACCGCGTGGACAGCTTCGGACTGAACTGCGATCCATAGATTGAATTGTAATCAAAGCGGCCACCGCTGATCACTGACCACTTGGGCCGCGCCTGCCACTCCCATTGAAAAAAACCGTAGGAAGTCGACTGTCTTTTCCGGCCGCTCTCTCCGTACCGGGATGTCTCGACCGACTCTTCAATGTGTCCAATCCCGGCCGTAAACATGTGTCTTTCGTTCAAAAAGTACTCTGTGGTCACCTCGGGGCGCGCAAAGGTTTGGTTAAAGAAGTCATTGTAATCGGTGCTGTCCAGTTGTTCCAGGTCTAACTGAGAGCGCGTGCGGTAGCCGGTAGCATAAAAGCGCGCGGTCATCTTCCAGCGGTCACTGAAGCGCATGGCGAAGGTTGGGTTGATATTCCAATCCGTGACACGTCCATCGCCAAACGTCCTTACCGAGTCATTGTTGTTGAATACTTCGAACTGAAAGGATTGGTTCTCCTGAAAATAACGTCCGGCCATCGCAAACTCCGTAGCCGGAGTAAGGCGATACGACACCTTTCCCGACAACGTAGTGCTGGCAAAGGGCGACACGGTATTGCCAAAGCGCTCGGGCGACAAATCATATCCATCCGTCCGGAAGCGATTCATAAAAAAGTAAGCTCCCCCTTTTTCGTTAGAGAACCCGATATCGCCATTTAGGTCAACGGTTTGGTTGGTTCCATAGCGGGCGGAAATCTGGCCGCTCGTGCCGGACGGAGGGCGTTCAGTAATGATATTCACCACCCCTGCCAGCGCTTCCGACCCGTACAAGCTGGAGCTGGGCCCCTTTACGATTTCAATCTGGCGAATGTTGCCTACGGCTATGCGGCTCAGTTCGAGCGAGCCGGTATAGCGGCCAATAATCGGCTCGCCATCGATGAGGACCAGCGTGTAATCGGGATTAAAACCTTGCAACTGAAGCCCGTTCCCTTGCCCATTCACCTGCGGAACAATGACCAAGCCAGCTTGCTCCGTCAATACGTCATTCAGGCGGACAGACCCAAGCGCCCGAATTTGTGACTTACTGATGATCGAAACCGGCATGGGCAGCAACGCAACTTCGCGCTCGGTGCGCGTGGCTGTGATGACCACTTCTTCCAACTCGCGGCTCTGGAGGGAGTCCAACGGTGCGGGACGCTGGGCCAGTGCTCCCAGCCAACCCAATAATGAGCAAACAATCCCGACAACAACAGCTCCTTTTCTCATTTCGGCCACAAAGATTAGAATCGATCTAAACAAAAAATACCCGTATTTGTATTAAATATGTCCGACTGAAACAAGTTGAATGATTTGTGCAATTTTGGGGCATTCTTAAACAAAATCGATGATTTAAGCGCTATAGAAAAGCTGACTTTTGTCATTTTTATCTACAACTCATTTAAACATGACCTCCGAAGCAGAAAAAAATACCCGTATCGGCAATTGGACCGTGTGCTGCGCAGAGCACGACCTGAAGCTCAGTCTGATCGCTCATGGCCATGACGAGGCCATAACGGTGCCGGATCAGGTACATCAGGGTGTCATTCATTTTTATTTTTGCCTGGGGGGCGGGGCTACCTTCGCCTTTGGGCCGCACTATGCCCGTGAGATCGGGGGTGCCAAAACGTACTTTTTCTACAACCCTGAAAAGGACCTGCCATTCGAACTCCGGGTACTCCCTCACACACGGATGGTGTCGCTCAGCATCTCGCTCAAGCGGCTGCACGACTTGTTCACACACGAATCGCTGCCCATTTTGAAACCCGAAAACAGCACGCGAAAATTCTATGACGAGCGCGATATCGGGTCGCCCCTGCTGGTTACGCTTTCCCAATTGTTTACGCAACAACTGAGCGATAACGTGAAGGGTGTCTACTATTTGGGCAAGACGATGGAGATTTTGGGCCTGTATTTTAGCGCCAAAATACCCAACACAGAAAGCTGCCCCTTCCTAAACGATCAGGAGGTGGTGCGAAAAATTAAACATGCGAAAGAATACTTACTGAAGAATATCGAGTCGCCCCCAGGATTGAAAGAACTGGCCAAGCTGGCAGGGCTGAATGAATACCAGCTCAAAGTAGGTTTTAAAGAAATCTACGGCAACACCGTGTTTGGGTATTTACTGGACCACAAACTCGATCACGCCAAGGTGATGCTGGATACTGGCTCTTACCACGTCAACGAAGTGGCCTACAAAGTGGGGTACACCAACCCGAGTCATTTCATTGCTGCCTTCAAAAAGAAATTCAGCATCACTCCGAAAAAATACCTGATGAGCCGGGTGCGCGGATGAGCGCTGCCGTTGTCTTTGCCGTACTGGGGGTCGGCTGGGCTATCACCCGGGCCATCTACCAGGTACGCTATCAATCCACCCATCGTCAGGTGCTGGTTGAGAAAGCGCGTCAACGCGAACAGAGGGTGGTATGGACGGTCGCTATAACTGTAATCCCTGTCAGTCTTGTATGGCTGGCCACTCCTTGGATAGATTTTGCCCAAATGCCGTGGCCAATCTGGACGACCGTTGCGGGCATGGCAACCGGAGCGATGGCGTTGGCGCTTTTTGTTTGGACGCACCGCACGTTGCGCGGCAATTGGAGCCCCGTACTGCAGATCCGTTTTGATCACAAGCTGATCACCTCGGGGCCATACCATTGGTTAGCCCATCCCATGTATACGGCCATGACACTGGGGGTAGTCGGCAACATACTCCTGACGGCCAATGGGCTGCTCGCGGTGCTGCATGCCTTGGGGCTTGCGATCCTTCTGGCTGTGCGTCTTCGCGATGAGGAGAAGATGATGGAAGAACAGTTTGGTGAAGCCTATCGGCAGTTTCTAGAAACGCGGTGGCGGTTGATACCGTTCATCTGGTAAATCGTCCCGCAGCAAAAACCGAAAGGTCTACCGTTGGCTTTTCGTTTTCCACCAACTCCGCTACCAACTTTCCGGTGCCCGGCCCCAGACTCAGCCCCATCATGGCGTGGCCCGTGGCCAGGATGACGTTGGGAAGATTTTTTAATCGACCGATGTACGGAAGCCCATCGGGTGAGCAAGGCCGCAACCCATGCCAGATTTTACCTGACTCAGGCATCTCAACGTTCATATCGTAATAACGCGGCACAGCCTCCGCTATTCCGCGCACACGGTTCAGGTTGATGGTGTGATCGATGCCGGTAATCTCCATAGTGCCCCCCAACCGGAGGGTATTACCCATGGGCATTACGGCCACCCGCGCCTCCAGCAAAATCGAAGGAATGCGAATGTTGTTCTTTACCTCGGGCACGGTAAAACTGTAGCCCTTGCCCGCTTGCATCGGCAGGGTGAGTTGTAACTGCCTGGCCACCTCGCCCGACCACGAACCAGCGGCCACAACCAATTCATCTACCGACTCCTGCCCCTGAGTGGTACGGACCATTGACACGTTGTTGCCACGAAGCTGAAATCCCGTGACGGAGGTCGAAAGTTTGAACACCACACCTTGCGCTTTGAGATGGTTGATCAATCCGTGCACCAACAACTGTGGAGTGAGGTGCGCATCGCCCGGGTAAAACACACCTCCCCGCACGTTTACTTGCACGTGTGGTTCCATGGCCTGCACTTCATCTGCCGATAAAACCTCGGCCGCAACACCGTGCCGGTTGGCAAGCGTGGCTGTCTCCCGCTCCTCATGCTCCGCTGTGGCCGTCCGGTACAACATCAACAAGCCGCGCTCGTGGTAGCCAAAGTCGAAAGGAAGTTCGCGTGCCAATTGTTGAAAATGCCACTTGCTAAACAGACTAAGTTCCTTCAGGACGGGGATGGACTTGTTGACGTGCGCTTCGTTGGCATGACGATAAAAGTGCCAGCCCCATTTCAATAAATCAAAACTTGCACGCGGTTTTACATAAAACGGACTCTTGCTGTCAAACATCCAACGAATGCCTTTGGCGATCATGCCGGGGGCCGCCAGCGGAATGATGTGGCTGGGCACGATCATGCCCGCATTGCCGAACGAGCAACCATCCGTCAGGTTAGTTTCATCAAAAATGGTTACTTCGTACCCGGCTTTCTTCAGGTAGTAAGCCGAGCAGAGCCCGATAATTCCGCCACCGATAATGCCGACTTTCATGGTTTAATCGTAATGGAATCGGCAGGATAGTATCCGGATTTCGGTGTCCGTCACTTCATACACCAACCGATGTTCGCGATTGATTCTGCGCGACCACTTGCCCTTTAAGGCGTGCTTCAGCGGTTCTGGTTTGCCTATGCCTGAGAAGGGATTTTCCGAAATGGCCGTGATCAACATCACGATTCGGTTTGATATTCCGGGGTGACTTGTTTTCCATTCGTCAAGCTGTTGCAAAGCGGACGGGCTGAAAACAATTTTTCTCATTTAAGATATTTTGCCTGTAACTCCGCCACGGTCATCGCCAGGCCCTTGCCGGCCTCCAGTTCATCCATGGCCTGATAAAGTTTTTTGCGATTGGCTGCGGTAGACAAAAGGTACTCGGTTTCATCTCTCTGCTCCGTTACCGTAATCTCGATATCCTTGTCGCCAAAGGCTTCCTGAATGGATCGGATCAACTCTGAGCTGAGTTCCTTGGTATTTAGCCGATAGGTGGTTTCCATGACACAAAGTTACGACCAAACGGAATCAATGGGATCAATTTCGAAAAAAACCATGTTGCGAAACAACGTCATAGCAGCCAGTAACCAGCAACCAGTCACCAGCCCCCCAGCCCCTCCAACCTCAAATCACCTGAAAACCATAGGCATACGGATCATCATCGGGATCGATGGTAATGGTATTATGACCATAAATCCGGGCCCACCCCTCCACGCTGGGCACAATGGCGGGCTTCCCGGCCAATTGTGTCTCCTCCTCGATCCGCCCGATAAACTTGCTCCCAATAATGCTCTCGTGAATAAACGTGTCTCCTTTGCGCAGTTTCCCTTTCGCAAACCACTGCGCCATGCGCGCGGAAGTGCCCGTACCACAGGGGGAGCGGTCGATCGCTTTGTCTCCATAAAACACTGCGTTGCGGGCCGATGAGTTTGGATCCATGACCCGCCCGGTCCATAAGATATGGCTACAGCCGTTGATGGTGGGATCTTCCGGGTGAACGAACGAGTAGTTGGCGTTGATGTTTGCCCGGAGGGCACGACTCCAGCTAATCAGTTGGTCGGCTGTGAAATGCTCAAGGCCCGGAAAGTTTTTCTGTACATCGACAATCGCATAAAAATTTCCCCCGTAGGAAATATCCAACGTCAGCCTACCAAGATCCGGGCAATCAGCCGAAATATGTTCGGCCGCCAGGTAAGCTTTTACATTTCGAATCTTAACCGACTTTACTCTGCCACCCTCCTGCCGGTATTCGATTCGAACCAGTCCGGCCGGTACTTCCAGGTTTAATATTCCAGGTGTCTTCGGTTTCACCAGGCCCTCCTCAATAGCAATTGTCACGGTGCCGATCGTGCCATGGCCGCACATCGGCAGGCAGCCACTTGTTTCGATAAACAACACGCCCACGTCATTCGCAGGATCAACCGGTGGATACAAAATGCTGCCGCTCATCATGTCGTGACCACGTGGTTCGAACATGAGCCCTTTCCGAATCCAATCGAACGCACGCAAAAAGTGCTGGCGCTTTTCACTCATGGTGGCACCCGTCAAGTCGGGGCCGCCTTCAGCTACTACGCGAACAGGGTTGCCGCAGGTGTGCGCATCTATACAGTGAAATATACTCTTCATTTTGTTTAATCGTGATTCGTTTTTCGTTAGTCGGCAAAGGCACGAACAACGATCGACCAATATCTAACTACGATTTCTTAAAGTCTCCATCCTCAATCCTCCAAATCTTCAACGGATTTCCATCTTTCAATTCATCGGGCAATAGCGCATTCGGAAAGTTCTGAAATGCAACGGGCCGTGCAAAACGTTTGATGGCGTCATTGCCCACAGCCGTAAACCGACTGTCGGTCGTGGCGGGAAATGGCCCACCGTGATTCATGGACGGGCAAACCTCAACACCGGTAGGCACGCCATTCACGATTAGCCGACCTGCTTTTTCTACAAGCATATTGACCATGCTCCCAAATTCAGCGATCTCCTCTTCGCCTCCCATCACTGAACACGTAAGCTGCCCATGCAAGGAATTTACAACAGTGTGCAATTCGTTGCGGTCGGCACACTTCACAATCATCGAAAAGGGTCCAAACACTTCCTCACCCAGCAACGGGTTTTTCAAAAACTCCTTCGCAGATACTGACACAATCATCGGCCGGCCCTGGGTCGTATTGCCCGATTCGTTTGACTGTGCTTCTACATTGATCCCCTGCTGGGCCAACGCCCTTTTGCTGCGGGTTGCGTAATTGTCGGCAATACCCTGGTGAAGCATGGTGCCAGGCGCGGACTTCGAAATTTCAGCCGACAAGGCGCCAACAAATAAATCGAGACCCTTGCCCTCAACAGCCAGGATCAACCCCGGGTTCGTGCAGAATTGTCCTACACCAAGTGTAATCGATGAAGCCAGCATCGAAGCAGTCTTTGAAAAGCCGGAGGCAAGCGATTTTGGAAGCAGCACAACCGGATTGATGCTGCTCATTTCAGCAAATACCGGAATGGGCTCGGGCCGCTGATTGGCCAAATCGAAGAGCGCTTTTCCGCCCGCGAGCGAACCCGTGAAACCCACCGCTTTGGTAAGCGGATGTTTTACCAACGCCTGGCCCACCTCAAAACTTGCTCCGAATAAATGTTGAAATACTGCGGTTGGAATTCCTGTGTGAGCAGCCGCTTTTGATATGGCCGAGGCAACCAACGCAGAGGTATCAGCATGAGCCGGATGCGCTTTCACGATTACAGGGCAACCGGCTGCCAGTGCCGAAATGCTATCGCCTCCGGCTGTGGAATACGCTAACGGAAAATTGGCAGCGCCAAAAACAACAACAGGGCCAATCGGTACCAGCATTTTCCGAATGTCCGGCTTTGGCGATGGCATTCGATCGGGTAATGCTGTGTCCACGCGTGCATCTACCCAGCTCCCTTCCTCCACCAGATTCGCAAACATCCGGCAATGCCCGGTCGTGCGACCCCGTTCGTTGATGATGCGGGCCTCTGGTAAGTTGGTCTCCCGCATGGCGGTCTGCACCAATTCGCTGCCCAGGCCTTCGATTTCACCCGCCACGGCACGAAGAAATTCAGCCTTCTTCTTTCCGGAAAAATTCTTATACGACAGAAAAGCGAGTTGTGCCGCTTTAAGCGCGCTGTCCACTTCGATTACGGTTGCGTCTTTCATGGATGCTGGTTGATGGTTGGTAGTTGATAGTAAGTAGTGACCAAGTAGCCAGCGACCAGTCACCGGCAACGTTGTAAACTTTACTGCAGCCATTCTTCCATTTGCTGATGGGTGAGGTTGCTGCCACACAAAATTACACCAACTTTCATCGATTGGAATCGCTGATGTTCCAGCAAGGCCGCAACCGCAACGGCACCAGAAGGCTCCACCACCACGCCCGCAACATGAAATAACAACTGCATAGCCTGCAGGATACCTGCTTCAGACACCAGCACGCCATCGTCCATCACAGGATAAAGGTCTTCCAATGCCTCTTCAACGGGCAACCGAACACCAATGCCATCCGCTATAGTGTTCATCGAGGCATGGCTCACCTTACGTCTCGCGCGCCAGGATTCGATCATAGCCGGGGCACCTTGTGCCTGCACCCCAATGATGCGGGCAGCGGACGCACTATCTTTATAGGCACGGCCAATTCCATTTATCAAGGCACCGTTACCAACCGGCACCAACAAGACATCCAAATCGATTTCGCTTTGCAAGAGTTCAAGCCCAATGGTCCCCGCGCCAATCGCGGTCTCCACATCACGGCTGTCCTCAACAAATCGTTGTCCCTGTTCAGCCGCCCAGTTACGCGCTGTCTCTTTGGCTGCGTCAAAGTCTGCACCATGCAACATCACGGTACCACCAAGCGCACGCATGCGCTCTATCTTAAATGGGTTAGCGTTCACGGAAGCAAACACGGTCAAGGGCAATCCTCTTTTTCGCGCGGCATACGCCATGGCCTGACCAAAATTACCCGCACTGGCGCACACGAGCGGCCCTGAAGCACGTTGAACCAATAGGTCAGCGCCCCGCCCCTTAAAAGACCGAATGGGGTTCAGGGTTTCCACTTTCAGCACCACATGACAGCGCAAGGCGTCATTCAGCGGACCGTATTGGTACTGAGGTGAATGAAGGAAGACAGGATCAATGCATTGTGCAGCCAGCTCAATATCCGCCAAATGGAACCGAGCCATTAGAGTACCGGGCGGTTGCGTATACCCTCACGAATGATGCCGAGAATACGTTCGCGTTCTTCGCCCTGCAATGTCAGGCGCGGTGCACGTACATATTCTGAGCCAAGGCCAGCTTCTTGTTCGGCCAATTTGATGTATTGTACCAACTTCGGATGAATGTCCAGCTCCAGCAACGGCAGGAACCACCGGTAGATTTTTAACGCTTCCTGGATCTTGCCGGCTTTTGTTAATTGAAAAACCGCCACCGTCTCGCGCGGAAACGCACAAACCAGCCCGGCCACCCAGCCGTGGGCGCCCAGCATAATTTCTTCCATGGCGATGGTATCCACTCCGCACAGAATTTTGAAACGATCGCCAAACCGGTTGATCATCCGCGTCACATTGCTCACATCGCGGGTCGATTCTTTCACCGCCTGGATGGTCGGACACTCCGCCAACTCGGCAAACATATCAAGCGTCACCTCTATTTTATAATCAACCGGATTGTTGTACACCATGATCGGCAGGGGGCTGGCCTCCGCCACGGCCTTGTAGTAGGCCACCGTTTCGCGATGATCGGACTTGTAGCGCATGGGCGGCAACATCATCAACCCGGTGGCCCCGTATTTCTCGGCTTCGTGCGCCCGTTTTACGGCATCGCGGGTGCTGCCTTCGGCAATGTTCATCACCACAGGCACCTTGCCGGCCACCTTCTCGACCGCAAATTTCACCAACGTAAATTTTTCTTCGTTGGTCAGCACGCTGGCTTCGCCCAACGTGCCCCCCAGAATAACACCGTGTACGCCAGCGGCAAGTTGCGCGCGAAGGTTTTTCTCAAACAACGGAAGATCAAGTTTATCATCGCTGGTAAACTTGGTGGTGAGGGCCGGGTATACGCCTTGCCAGGTAGGTTTCATGCAGATCCAAAAAACCAAAGATACTGAGCCGCCAGACATAAACCAGCGCAAGACAAAGTCAGTTGATTGTCGTATTTTTGACCAAACCTGACCGATGTGAGTCCCTCACTCCACGACTTAGAAAATCGCCTCAACGAGTTATCGCGCCAGCAACAGCGACTGGGTACGGAAATACAGCAACTTCAAAAAATCATTTTTGAATTGCGGGCCGGTAAACAGCCCGAGGTAATCGATACCAAAATCTCGGTGGCGGCCCCCGAACCTCCGCCTGTGCGAAAACCCATCGCCAAAGAAGCGGTGTCGCCTCCGTACACCGCGACCAAAAAAGAAAAAACTGCATGGGAAGATTTCATCGGCACCAATTTGCTGAACAAGGTTGGTATTGCCGTACTCGTGATTGGCATCAGTTTTGGCGTCAAGTATGCTATTGATCACCAAATGCTCGACCCGCTTACGCGCATCATCCTGGGGTATGTGGCGGGTGGCGCCATCTTGGGCGTGGCCCTAAAACTCAAAAAGGATTACCACGCGTTTAGTGCCGTGCTGCTCAGTGGCGGCATGGCCACGCTCTACTTCATCACGTTTGCGGCCTATGATTTCTATCAGTTTATGCCCCAGATAGTCGCTTTTATCGTGATGGTGGCCTCCACCGGCTTCACGGTCTTTGCCGCCTTGCAATACAATTTGCAAGTCATCGGCATTATCGGTTTGATCGGGGCGTACGCAGTACCCTTTTTATTGAGCGATGGTTCGGGCCGCGTGGCGGTGCTGCTCTCCTACATCACCATCACCAATGTGGGCATACTCGTCATCTCCTTTCTGCGGATGTGGCGTGTGCTATTTGGGTTGGCCTTTGCACTCACGTGGATCATCTATGGAAGCTGGATGGTGAGTGGGTATGACCAGACAAAACACCTTTGGCTAAGCTTAGGATTTGGCACGTTGTTTTTTGTCCTTTTCTACATCGCTTTTTTGGTGGGTAAGTTACTCCATCAGGCAAAACTAAAAGCAGGCGATGTGGCATTGGTGCTGATCAACTGTTTTATCTACTATGGCTCGGGTTATGCGATCATCAACGAATATCCGAGCGGTGAGTTTTACCTTGGCTTATTTACGGTGTTCAATGCGCTCGTCCACTTTTCGGTTGGCATTTTTGTGTATAGGCGCCTGAGCGAAGCCAAAGACACCTTCTACTTCGTGGCAGGCTTGGTGTTGGTATTCCTTACGTTGGCCGTGCCGGTGCAACTGGAGGGCAATTGGGTAACCTTGATCTGGGCGTTGGAAGCATGCGTCTTATTTTGGATCGGGCGCCAGAAAAAATTTGCTACCTATGAGCTATTGGCATATCCACTATTGGGCCTTTCATTTTTGAGCTTGTTGCACGATTGGCAAACGCTGAGCTTCCGGTATGCGGGTGGCTATGGATGGGACGATCCGGCCGCAGTGTCACTCACTCCGATAGTCAATGTGTACTTCCTCACCTCATTGATTGTGGCGGGGGCTTTTGGTTTTTTCTGGTGGATCGGCAAACGCTCCGATGCCGCCCCTTCGTCAAAATGGCTGGCCGGTATGATGCCCGTGCTTAGCTACCTCGTGCCCGCCACAGGCGTGCTCGTGCTCTATGTCACATTTTACCAAGAGGTGGCCCTTTATTTTTCCAATCTCTTTCAGGCAAGCGCCATCCGCGATCCCAACGGGGGGGTCACCCATAACTATGACTGGAGCTGGTTTCGCACCCTGTGGTTGATCAACTACACCATTCTGTTTTTCGCTGTGCTCACGTACGCGATCAATCGGATTGCCCCTTCGGTAATTGTGAACCGGCTGGTGTTTGGCATTCTGGCGTTTGTGATTTTGCTGTTTTTGTCTGTCGGGCTCAATGCCTTAGAAGCGCTGCGGTTTGCGTATCTGGCACCGGCTGATCGTTTCTACACGCAAGGCATCTGGCATGTGGGCATTCGCTATGTTTGCTATGCGTTTGTGAGCGGAGGTCTGCTGGTGAACTACTTTATTGCCAAACGCGATAACGGTTCCTCTTGGCTTGCACCGTTGGAACGTTTGTTTTGCCACTTCACCATATTGACCCTGCTCAGCAGCGAATTGCTTTCGCTCTTGGACTTGAACGGGTACGCCAACGGATTCAAACTGACACTCAGTATCCTTTGGGGCAGCTATGCCCTGTACCTGATCATCTGGGGGTTTGCCAAAAATCAATCCTACCTGCGCATGGCGGGCATCGTGTTGTTTGGCATTACGCTCCTCAAGTTGTTTTTCTATGACCTTTCGGGGATGGGCACAATGGCCAAAACGGTTGTCTTGATGATGATGGGAGTACTTTTGCTGATGGCTTCGTTTATCTACAACAAGCGGAAAAGAATGGCCCGCGAAACCGAGAACGAAAATCAAAACACTCCATGAAAAGCAGCGCGTGGATCGTCTCTCTTTTGCTCAGTGTCGTTCAGGCGCATGGGCAGTTTTCGTTTCAACGCCCGGTCCAACGCGTGGAAAGCGCGGGCTGGTACGCCATCGGCTTAGACGAAACCATCTTGGGCAAGCTAAACGAAGATTTCTCCGACCTCCGCATCTATGCCATTGACCGCGACACTCTGGAGATCCCCTATCTGATCAAAATTGATAACGATGCGCCAGCGACCGATTACGTTTCGCTAGTGCCATTCAATGTCTCCCGAAAAGAGGGAGCCCTTTTCTTCAGCGTCAAACTCGGTGCTGACCAGCGCGTCAACAGTGCTCTTCTCTCGTTTGAGGAAGATAATTTGGACGCACGCGTAACGGTGGAGGGCAGCCAAGACCAACAAAACTGGTTTCAACTGGCCACCAGCAAACGGATACTGATCGTCTCCGATCAGGCCATCTCCTATCGTTCCACGCGGGTAGACTGGCCCGTGTCGGAGTTTCGGTATTTACGCTTTGCCATCCGCACGGATGACAAAGTAACCCTGCGCAACGTGGCCTTTGTTTGGCAGGAAAAAAAGCCGGGCCACTACCAAGTGCACCATGCTCACGTCCATCTCCAAACCAACCAAAAACAAAGCACCGCAAAAATGCGGTTGGCGGCACCCTCGCTGATCTCCAAGTTTACGCTTACCCCTCGACAGGGTCAGAAATTCTATCGAAACTATCGCCTGGAGCGCGTAACCGACAGCAGCCGTACCGAACAAGGTTGGGTCTACTATACCGAACCGATGCATGCGGGCGTGCTCACCTCCTATCAAGCTGACACGGTTTACTTCGCTCCCACTCGGTGCCACGTAATCCAGTTAACCATTGACAACGATGACAACCCACCGATTGACCTGGCGAGCGCCTCGTTCTGGTCTCCACAAGTTAGAGCCATCGCCTACCTACAGCCAGGCGAGTACCAACTCAACTATGGCAACCCCCGCATACACGCGCCTACTTACGATGTGGCGCACTTCGAACAAGAGTGGAACGATAGCATTCCGTTCTTATACCTGGGGGAGGCGAAAGAAATGGTGCAGCAGGAAAAACGCGTGGTGCAACCTTGGTTTCGAGATCCGCGTTGGCTGTGGGGCGCGTTGCTGGCGATTGGCACGCTACTCGGCTACTTTACCGTTCGCATGTTGCGCAAGAGTTAGGAGTCTTACGCACGCTTCAACTCCATCACGGTGATCTCAGGCGGCATACCCACGCGACCGGGATAGCCGAGATAGCCAAAACCGCGGTTCACGTAAAGACGTTGCTGGCCCTCGGTATATAGCCCCGCCCATTGTTTGTAAACGTATTGCGAGGGACTCCACTTAAAGTCCCCCCACTCCACGCCAAATTGAAAGCCATGTGTGTGGCCCGCAAACATGATGTCGATGTCGGGAAATTTGGGGCGCACCTCGGCATCCCAATGACTGGGGTCATGCGAGAGCAATAACTTCACTTCCGCTTCGTCCGTCCCGCGGTGGGCCTCGTCCAACTTTCCGTATTTTGAAAAGCGGCCGGCACCCCAGTTTTCGTTACCCAAAATGGCCAACTTCGCGCCAGCCTGCTCAATCATCCTATTTTCATTCATCAGCAAATCGAAGCCCAGTAGCCGGTGAGCCTCAATCAGATCGGCAAAGTTTTGTTGCTTCTCTTCTTTTGTGCTCCACGATTTATAGTCGCCATAATCATGGTTGCCCGTAACCGAATACACGCCTAATGGAGCCTTCAGATGTTTGAATATATCAATATAGTCGCGCACCTCGCTTGATTCGTTGTTGACCAAATCGCCCGTAAAGAAAATCAAATCGGGTTTTTGCTGAAGCACCATCTCTACACCTCCCCGCACGGCCGTCTTGTTCCAAAAACTTCCGCTGTGAATATCGCTCAGGTGCACCAACCGAAGCCCGTCCCACTCGCGCGGCAACTTGGCAAGTTTAACCACCACTTTTCGGATCCGATAGTCGTGCGCACCACTCAAAATACCCCAAGCCATGGCACCGAAAGGAAGAGCCGTAGCGGCCAGGGCCGTTTTAGACAAAAATTCCGAGCGCGAAATGGGCTCGCCTGGCAAACCGCCCTCAGCTTTGCCTTCAAATTGCCGGGCCACCCATCGAAAGAGGCGTGTGACATCCTCTACGAACAGGAACAACAAGCCAACCATCTTAGACAGGTAAATACCGAAAACACCTGAAATCAGCCAATTGCGTACGCTGGCGTTGATCGTGTACGGATCGGCAAACGTCCACCACAACAACACCAGGAAGGTAAAAGCCGTGGGCAGCCAATACACCGTGCGCCAAATAAGCGGGTGGGGCGAGTTCCGGGTGACGGTGAGCACGGCCTGAAAAAGATAAATGTCCACCACCAACAGAAAGGCGAATACAAGGGCAAGTGTGGTCATACGGGCAAGCATAAAAAGGAAAAGTCGTCTCATGTAACAGACGACTTTCCCATTAAGTTTATTGCAGTGTACTAGATATTTCCCAAAGCTGCTTCGGTGGCCTGTGCAGGTGCTTCCGGTTTGGCCTTAAACACACGCTCCTTGAGGCGAGCGGTGATCAAATACATGACGGGCACCAAGAACAAGGTCAAAAACGTACCAAAAATCAACCCGAAGATCATCGTCCAGGACAACGGGCCCCAAAAGGCCACATTATCACCGCCAAAGAAAATATGCGGGTTCAAGTCGGTGAACAACGTAACAAAGTCGATGTTCAAACCCACCGCCAGCGGGATAAGACCCAACGTGGCCGCCATGGCCGTCAACAATACAGGGGTCATACGCGTTTTGGATGCCTCGATGATGGCCTCTTTCAAAGGCACGCCTTGTGAGCGCAGCAAATCAGTGAATTCCACCAGCAAGATACCGTTGCGCACCACTATACCGGCCAGCGCCATGATGCCCACACCCGACATCACGATGGATATCTCCATCTTGAAGAGCGAGAAGCCTATCAACACCCCAATGATGCTAAACAGGATTTCCGACAAGATTATCAACGGCTTGCTGGTTGAGTTAAACTGTGTCACCAAAATCATGAAGATCAATCCAAAGGCCACCAAAGCAGCTACACCCAAAAAGGCGGTGGTTTCAGCTTGGTCCTCTTGTTCACCGGTCATCTTGATGGTCACGCCATCCGGCACTCCAAAATCAGCCAAATGCGATTGTATCTCCGCTACCACTTCATTGGCATTGTAGCCACCCAACACATTTGATGAGATGGAAATAACGCGTTTTTGATCAATACGCGTGATACCGGCATAGCTGTTAGAGTATTCAATCTTAGCGATGGCCGACAACGGCACCTGGCGCACCATGCCTCCGCTGGCCATGTCGCGATAGGTGAGCGGCAAGTTGAGCAACGTGTTGATGTCATTGCGCTGCCGTTCGTTTACGCGCAGCGTGATCTCATAGTCATCGTTGTCATCGCGGAACTTTGATACTTCGCGACCGTTGATGGCCGCATTTAGGGCCAAACCAATTTGGGCGGTGGAGATACCTTCCCGGTTGGCCTTCTCACGGTCAATGCTCACAATGATCTCCGGCTTGTCGCTTTGAAAATCTGACTTCAATTCTTCTACACCTGGCACTTGCAATGAATCCAGGTAGCGCTTGGCACGGTCTGCCGTGGCCACCAGCACGTCAAAGTCATCAGCTGCTACTTCAATATTCACCGGCTTGCCTGTCGGGGGCCCGTTGGCTTCCTGGTTAACCGATATTTCCGCGCCTTTGACGCCTCGCACCGATTCCCGTATCCTATCCAGGTACACGCGTGTGGACTGACCATCACGCTCGGCAAAGGTCACAAACGCCACCGATACCTTACCCAAGTGCGGCTGCGCTTGCGTGCCGGAGAACTGATCTTCGGCCGCACCCACCGCCACGTTGGTGATAATGGATTTGACAATTTTATTGTCCTTGCCCACCACACCGGTCACACGCTGCTCCACCAGTCGGGTAATGGAATCCGTCACGCGCTGGTCTGTGCCAATAGGCATGCGCACATAGGCGAAAATAAAGTTAGGATCGCCTTGCGGGAAAAACACCACCGGTGGCTGACGGATGGCGGTGAAAATAATCGAGAAGAAAAACAAAAAGACTACGCCCACGAGTACCGCAGCAGGCTTCCATCCTTCCAAACACCAAGCCACCATCTTTTTGTATCCCTCTTGCACGCGTGGCCAGCCCGAAGTCTGAAACTGCGAAATCAACCGCGACAGGTAAAAATGATGAAGCGCATAGATGCCAAACAAAAACACCGCAAAATTGCCCAAACCAAATGCCCCGGTGATATAGGACATCAGCGCGAGTGAACCAAACACGATGGCCGTGATCTTGAAACCACGCGTAAACTTGGACTCCTTATGGTCATGGTCGTGCGTGTCCATAAAATCGGCCGCAAATACCGGGTTAATGATATAGGCTACCAGCAACGAGGCAAGCAAGGCCACAATCAACGTAACGGGCAGGAAAAACATAAACTTCCCGATGACACCGGGCCAAAACGCCAGCGGCACAAACGGGGCCAACACCACCAACGTACCGGACAGTACCGGTAAGAATACTTCGCCTGCGGCAATCTTGGCCGCTTTGCGGATGGGCACTTTGCCATTGTCGAACACACGGTGCGTGTTCTCAATCACCACGATGGCATCGTCCACCACGATACCCAACGCCAGTAAAAACGAAAACAGCGTCATCAGGTTTAGGGTAAAACCGATCGAGGGAAACACCAAAAAAGCAATGAAGCTGGAGATGGGAACAGACAATCCAACAAAAATGGCATTGGTGGCGCCCATAAAAAACATGAGGATCAGCGTCACCAGCACAAAACCGATAATGATTGTATTGATGAGGTCGTGCAGCGTGACACGCGTGTTGTCAGACTGATCGGCCGTGATAGTCACTTCCACGCCCGGCGGCAAAATGTTCTCTTTATAATTCTTTACGATCTCATTGATCTGATCGGAAGCAATGATCAGATTTTCTCCGCTGCGCTTGATCACGTTGAGCGTAATCACATTTTGGCCATTCAACGTGGCAAAACTCTCTTGTTCCTTATGCGAATCCACAATCTCTGCAATGTCTTTGAGGTAGATTTTACCCCCGGTGGTGGAGCCGATCACGATGTTTGCGATCTGTTCGGCTGACGTAAATTCACCATTAACCGTGAGCGAACGCTTCATGCCATCGACCGAAAGTTGTCCTCCGGGAATGATTACGTTCTCACCTGCCACCGCCTGCGAAATATCATCCAACGCCACGCCTGCTGTAGCCAGTTTGAACATGTCTACGTTGATTTGGATCTCGCGCGTCAGCGCACCCACAATGTCCACCCTGCGTATCTCACGTATCCCTTCAATCGCGTCCTGCATCTGCTCGGCATACTTTTTCAGCGTTTGCAAATCATAGTCGCCCGATAGGTTCACGTTCATGATGGGCACTTCCGAAATATCGATCTCAATGACCTGCGGGTCTTCTTTCAGGTCAGTGGGCAGGTTGGGCTTGGCACGGTCTACCGCGTCTTTTACTTCCTGCTTCGCTTTGTCCACGTCAATATCGGTCTCAAACTCCACAATCACATTGGAGAATGACTGCACCGAGTTGCTGCGCACCTTCTTCACACCGGAAATCGACTTCACTTCTTTCTCGATTTCTTTGGTAATCAGGTTTTCAATGTCGGTCGGTGCAGCACCGGGGTAAATCGTGGCCACATAGATCTGCGGAAACACCACCTCCGGAAAATTTTCCTTCGGCAGACCGATGTACGTCATGATGCCTGCCAGGCAGATGATGACGGTGGCTACGTAAATACTGACCTTATTGTCAATGGCCCAACTGGTGGGCTTAAATTCCTTTTCAACGTCTTGCATAAAACAAAAGATGAGGGGTTCGTTTGAACTAAATCTTTACCAACTCGCCATCGTTGAGGCCTTGATAGCCGAAGGTGATCACCTGATCGCCCGCCTTGAGGCCGCCTTTGATCTGTGCGAGGTTATCAAAAACACCATCCACTTCCACTACGCGCTTGCGCGCCACCGTGTTGGCTTTGTCGGCTTCAGCCACATACACGACCTTCTGACCGTTAACATCCTGCACAACATTAATGGGTACGCACAACGCTTGTGTTTCGGTCTTAAAAATGACCCGTAAGACAGCGGTCATGTTCGGACGCAAATCAGACAGCGTTGGCAATTGCACTTCAACCGGAAACGAACGGGACAACGCATCAATATTGCGACCTACGAACGTCACTTTGGCTTCGATGGTCTTATTCAAGTCAGGAAACGTCACTAAAACCCTGTTTCCCGGTTTGATGTTTGTTACGTAAGCTTCCGACACTTTGGCTTTTACTTTTAACTGGTCGGTATTGATTACGCGGAAGGCCGGTAAACCCGGGGCTGCGTTTTCACCCACCTTCACATTTACTTCATCTACCGTGCCGTTGATGGGCGACTTGATGCGACTCATGTCCAACTGCTCATTGAGCGTAGCCAAGCGTTTCTCAAGACTCTCCTTGTTGTTCTTGGCTTGCAGGTATTGCACTTCGGTACCTATTTTTTGTTCCCATAGGTTCTTTTGGCGCTCAAATACCGTGTTGGCCAGTTCAAGTCCTGCCTTCACTTCCTCTATTGATCGAACCGTGATCGCATTGTCGATCTGGGCCAATACCTGTCCCTTACTTACACGCTGGCCCTCTTTCACAAATACCTGGGTGATCACGCCCATTGATTTGGCGCTGACCATGATGTTGTCTTCCGACTCCAGCATGCCCTGGGTTTGTACAAAGTGATCGAACTTGCGGGGCGCCACAGCCGTCACGGCTACCTCCTTGCGTCTTACTTTCTGTGTGGTATCCGCGGGTAGTTGCTTTTCCAGCTCCGCGATTTGTTTGGCCAACTCGGCTTGTTGGGCCTTGAGTTTCTCCAACTTGGCTTGCGTATCGGTACCGCCACAGGAGGCGACAACAAAGATCAAAGCCAGACCGATGAGTGTATAAGTTGTTTTCATAATCAGGTTTTTCGAAAGGTTATTTTTGAGTGATGGGGTTTAGCTTTCCATAGGCTTTGTCAATGTCCACTTTAGCTACGAGGGCATCGTACAAAGCATTGTAATAATTGATTTGTGCTTCGCGCAGGCTGGCTTCCGCATCGATTACCTCCAAATTAGAGCCTACGCCCTGCTCATACTTGATCTTGGTGATGCGGGCCACGTTGGCGGCCAAGTCCATGTTTTCCTTTTGCGCCACCACGGTTCGCAGCGCGTTGTCCAGCGAAATGCGCGCCTGCTTCACCTCCAGGTCGATAGCTGACTCTAATTGCTTGGTCGAATTTTCGAGCTTGAGAAGATTTAACTTCGACTGCTGGACGCGGTAGTTGCGCTGCAATCCACTAAACAAAGGCACGTTTAATGTTACACCAAAAAGGGAGTAACCATACCATTTATCCGGGCCGATCTGACCGTTATCCTCCAGAGAGGAAGTAGTTCGAAACAAGCCTGACACGTTGGGCGATTGTGTCGCGTAACCCAGGTTGGCAAATGCCACCAAACTTGGAATCCCGGCTGCATATTTGTTTTTTACATCCAGTTCCTGCAAGCGCTTGTTGGTTTTCAGTAGTTGATAATCCCAGCGCGTGTTATAGTCAAGGTCATCCGCGTAGGCCGCTAGCTGAGGTACATTCACTTGGTCTAAAGTCCCCATTAAATCGATCTGTTCACCCATTGGATAGTTCATCTGAAACTTGAGTAGTTCAATCGCCAATGCTTGTAGGTTCACAAATTTCTCGCGCTCCGTTACCAAGTTGTTGTAAGTCACCTGAATCCGGTCGACATCAATTTTCTCGGCAAATCCGTTTTTGTTCAAGGCTTGAGTCGTTCGAAGCAATGAGTCAACACGGGCAATATTGGCATCAAAAAGTTTTACCCGTTCTTTATTTGTCAGTGCCAAATAAAAAGCCTTTGAAACTGCACTTATCGTCTGCTCTCTGGCCTGGCCAGCGGCTTTGGTCGATAACTCTTGAAATGTATTAGATGCCTGAAGTCCAACCAGGTATGAGCCATTAAAGAGAATTTGACTAATGGTAACCCCGGCATCTCCAGCACTTTTTAGCTGGAAAAAGTTTTGAGCTGAAACCACATCACCAGGCTGAACTCCAAAACCCGATAAATCACCCAGAAAACCGCTCGGTCCGGTATAGGTGGCAAAAAATCGTCTCAACTTCTGGTTGTGCTGTACACCCACTGACCCATCAATCTGCGGTAGGCCAATGCCCACAGTTTCGCGCACGCGCGCCTTGGCTATCGCCTCGTCCAGTTGCGCATTTTTGATGCTTACCGAACTCTCCAGCGCATAATTGATACATTGCTCCAACGTAAATGACTGCGTGGTTTGCGCTTTCGCGGGCGCAGCCGATAAGGCCAACCAGACTACGACAACTAAAAATAAAACTCGCTTCATATAGTTATTGGGGGATAGATTCAGAATTGTATTTCTCCTTGTTTTTCAGATACAGCTTTAACCCTTTATCGGTACACAAGCCGTGCACAAAAAAGTCGAACATATGAGTTTGCACTTCCACGAAGTTGAATTTGTCCTTGGCAAATACGCCATCATTGAATGATGCCTCGATCAACAGCACCCGCATTACCGCAATTACCTCGGGGTTGATCTCGGACCGGAAATAGCCTTGCTCCTGCCCCAGCTTAATGTTGCGCACCACCGACTCTTTAATAAACTTTTCTTTGAACTCGTTCCACAAATTCCACGCGCGCGGATGGTACTTCTGCAAATCAAACAACAGCGATGGATTCATGTCTTCAAAGTCGCGCCTCATACAAAGAGAGATTCGGTTTAGCTCTTCAATGGCATTCTTCGAAGTAGCTGCGATCTCGCTGTACTCCTTGAGGTCACGCTCTAAGTGCATCTGCGACATGTGCATGACCAACTCATCCTTGTCGGCAAAGTGCTGGTACAACGTTTTCTTGGAGATACCCAAATGACGGGCAATATCGTCCATCGACACGCTGCGGATGCCATACTTCATAAACAGGCCCTCGACCCCGGCTAAAATCTTCTCTTTCGTGCTGTTCTCCTCCATACGGCTGCAAAACTGCGGAAACTTTTTGAATTTCTAAAGTTTCCACGGTTTCCACAACGGCTTTTTTGGTAGCGGGGTTGCCTTTTTACAAAAAAAGTGGTGATTTTTTTACTCAACCGATTGCGCCAGCCGGGGGGTCGGGCTTCTGGGCCTTTTCTTCCCAACGGCACCATTTGTCTTTCATTTTGGCTTTGAACTGCTCACGCTCCTCGGGCGACATGGCACGCAGGCGCTCACGCCAATAAGCCTTGGCACGCCCTCCGCCACCGCCTCCTTTGCCGCCCAGGCCCGAGAACAAGATTTTGCTCAACGCCAGCAACCCCAAGGCTTGCCAGTAGCTGATCACCGGCCCTTTGAACAGCTCCGGCACCAGCCAGTTCCACAGCCACATAGTGGCATACGTAAACACGCCCACCGCCAAAAAGCCCAACACAATCATCAAGGCTATCTTCAATCCTTTTTTCATACTCATTTTCCGTTTGATCTCTTCACTAAACTAATCCTAACACCTAACCACTAACCCCTAATCCCTTACCCCTACCCCATCACCTCGTCATAAAATTTCTGCAGGCGCTTGCGCAAGGCCAGGATGGCATACCGCTTTCGCGACAAGAGCGTATTGATGGACACGCCCGTCTCTTCGGCAATCTCCCGAAAGCTGCGTTCCTCCATTTCATTTTGGATAAAGACCTCGCGCTGGTCGGGAGGCAGCTCTTCCAACGCCCCTACGATCTCGTCCCAAATGGCTTCGCGCAACAGGGCAGACTCGGGCGTATTGCCCAAATCGGGCAAGATGTCTTGTAATGTCAAAGGCGTCTCCTCATCGCGGGCCAGCGTCCCTTCCAGATCCGTCCGTTGAGGACGCGCGGCATCGCGTCTGTACCGGTCGATGATCTTGTTGCGTGCCACGCTATACAGCCAACTCGTGACGCGGTCCAGCGACTCGATGGTGTTAAAACCCGTGACAAACTGAACAAAAACGTCCTGCAAAATATCTTCGGCTTCTTCCGAAGAAGATACGCGCCCTCGGATAAAGCCCAGCAGCTTGTCTTTCTCCTTCAAAAAGGTGTTTTGCTTGATCGATTCCTGCATGGCCAGCGACAAAGGTACCGCGCGTTGCATATACATGGTATGCCTCCATAGACGCGCGTCTCCCGTGTTTTATTTTGAACCCCGCAATAAAAAAGGCCTCCCTGTTTGATTGTAGGCGATAGAACGCTCAATTTTGAAATCATCATGGAAGACTTTTTCCTCCCTTACGGGGACGCCTCGCTGCACTTCACCCGGTATGGATCGGGCCTGGAGGTGATACTTATGTTCCACGGTTTCGGCCAACACCGAAGCGTATTTGACGCCTGGGCAAAAGGGCTGGGAAACAGGTACACCATCTATGCCGTAGACCTTTTCTTTCACGGTGAAAGCACCTGGCCGATGCGCTACCCCGTGGAAAAAAAGCACTGGCGCGATATCATCCACTCCTTTCTGATCGCGCGTCAAATTGATCGGTTCCACGTAGGCGGTTTTAGCATGGGCGCGCGGTTTGCCATGGTCACGTTCGAACTCTTTGCCACGCGCGTGCAACGCCTTTTACTCCTGGCACCTGACGGCATACGCACGAGCTTTTGGTACAACCTGGCCACCTACCCGCTGGCCACGCGCGGTTTGTTCAAATCCATGATCCTGAAACCCGCACGGCTGTATCGCCTGGTGAGCATACTGCGTAAACTACGGCTGGTGGACAAAGGGGTGCTCCGGTTTGCCGAATGGCAAATGAACACCGAGGAAAAGCGCAGACAAGTCTATTACTCGTGGGTGTACTTCCGGCACATGCGCGTGAGCCGCGGACGGCTGCTGACGCTCATCCGCCAAAACCAAACTCCTGTCACGTTGGTGGTGGGACGGTTCGATAAAATCATACGACCCCGCGACATGAAAAAGTTTTGCGATCAGCTACCGCGAGCCTCCTTTATCGAGGTGGAAAGCGGCCACCCCGAACTGATTGAAAAAGCGCTGCCGCACCTACAATAAAAAATCCGTTAAGTGGTCGCGATAAGCCCTGTCGCAAAAATTTCTCTCGTAAAGGCTCAAATCGAGAAATTCAAATGATTTTATCAACGCCATGCGCAAAAAACAGTCCGTTTTTTCAGTTTCCGTTATCGGCACCCATCGCTTTTTTACCTCCGCAAAATGCTTAAATGATTGTATTTTTGACCTTTCATTTCCACCCCTGTTCCAAATGATTTTGTTTTTCCGAGCAGCGTCCAACGTAGTTTATGCGGTGGGTCATGCGCAGCCTTTCTCCGTCTCCGACCTTGAAAAGTTAATCTGGCTGTTTGGCCATGCCAAACCATCGCCTGAAAAGTCGCTGGAGGGTTATTTTGTCGGGCCGCGTAAAGAAATGATCACCCCCTGGAGCACCAATGCAGTGGAAATCACCCAGACGATGGGTATCGCGGGAGTGAGTCGTATTGAGGAATTCACGGAAGTGACCAACCCCGATACGCCTCATGATAAAATGTTGCAACGGCTTTACCACAACCTGGATCAGGAATTGTTCACCATCCGCCACACGCCCGAACCGGTGTATGAAGTTGACAACATCCGAGCCTATAACGAAAAAGAGGGATTGGCCCTCAGCGAGGAAGAAATCGACTACCTGAGCGAGGTCAGTAAGACATTGGGGCGCAAACTGACCGACAGCGAAGTATTTGGTTTCAGCCAGGTAAACAGCGAACACTGCCGCCACAAGATTTTCAACGGCACCTTCATCATTGATGGGCAAGAAAAACCCGCCACACTGTTTCAATTAATCAAAAAAACTTCGAAGGAGAATCCCAACTATCTCGTTTCCGCCTACAAAGACAATGTGGCCTTCATCAAAGGTCCGCGCGTAGAACAGTTTGCGCCCGCACGCCAGGATGCACCCGACTTTTTTGAAGTAACGGATTTCGACTCGGTCATCTCGCTAAAAGCGGAAACACATAATTTCCCCACCACGGTGGAACCGTTCAATGGTGCCGCTACCGGAGGCGGAGGAGAAATACGCGACCGCCTGGCAGGCGGAAAAGGCTCGCTCCCCTTGGCGGGAACGGCTGTGTACATGACCTCCTACCCGCGCCTGGACGGTGGACGGCCGTGGGAGAAAACCTGGCAGCCACGGCCCTGGTTGTACCAAACACCGGCCGAAATCCTGATCAAGGCATCCGATGGAGCCAGCGACTTTGGTAACAAGTTTGGCCAGCCCCTCATTGGTGGAAGCGTACTCACGTTTGAACACTTCGAAGCGGACAAGAAGTTTGGCTTTGACAAAGTGATCATGCTGGCAGGAGGCGTGGGCTATGCCAAAGAAAAAGACAGTCAAAAAGAAAAAGTGCAATCGGGCGACAAGATTGTGCTGATGGGGGGCGACAACTACCGCATTGGCATGGGGGGTGCGGCTGTTTCGTCCGTAGTTACCGGAGAGTTTGGCAACGTCTTGGAGTTAAACGCCATCCAGCGCTCCAACCCCGAAATGCAAAAGCGGGTCATGAATGCCATCCGCGCACTCGTGGAAGCGAACCACAACCCCATCGTCTCCATTCACGACCATGGCGCTGGCGGCCACCTTAACTGTTTCTCAGAACTTCTGGAAGAAACCGGAGGCACGCTCTTCATCGATGCCTTGCCCGTGGGCGACCCGACCCTATCGGCTAAAGAGATCATCAGCAACGAATCGCAGGAGCGCATGGGCCTTGCCATGCACGAAAAAGATATTGACTTGCTCAAACGCACGTCCGAGCGGGAGCGGGCACCCATGTATGTGGTAGGTACAGCCACCGGAGACAAACAGTTTACGTTTGTAGACCAAACCAAAAATACACGGCCTGTCTCTCTGGCCCTCAGTCACTTGTTTGGTTCTTCGCCCAAAACGGTACTGCGAGATAGCCGGACAAGTACTTCGTTTGCTGACGTGACCTATGACGCAAGTCAGCTCGGCTCCTACCTTGAGCAGGTGCTTCAACTGGAGGCGGTCGCCTGCAAAGACTGGCTCACCAATAAAGTCGACCGTTCGGTTACAGGCCGCGTAGCCACACAGCAAACGTGCGGCCCGTTGCAACTGCCGCTCAATAATGTCGCGGTGATGGCGTTGGATTTCCAGTCGCACAAAGGGATTGCTACCGGCATCGGTCACGCCCCGGCCGCAACGCTGGTAGACGCAACGGGCGGGAGCCAACTGGCAATAGCAGAATCACTATTAAATCTGATCTGGGCGCCATTAACTCATGGCATGAAAGGCGTTTCGCTCAGCGCCAACTGGATGTGGCCTGCCAAACATGCTGGTGAAAACGCCCGGCTGTACGAGGCCGTTCAGGCGGTGAGTGATTTTGCCTGTGCCCTTGGTATCAACATTCCCACGGGCAAAGACTCGCTGTCCATGACACAGAAATATCCGAGTGGCGAGGTCGTTTTCTCTCCCGGAACGGTCATAATATCGGCCGTGGCGGAAGTTAGCGATATCCGTAAAACGGTTTCCCCGGATCTGCGGCCGGTGGCAGGATCAACGCTCATCTATATCGACTTCGCAAAAAGTGAGTGGCACTTGGGCGGAAGCAGCCTGGCACAAGTACTACATGAACTTGGCACCGAGGTACCCACCGTTCAAGACGCTGACTATTTTGCCCGGGCCTTTGCGGCCGTGCAGGAACTGATACATGAGGGGCTGATATGGGCCGGGCATGATGTGTCCTCAGGGGGGATGATCACGACTGTGTTGGAAATGTGCTTCTCCGTGCCCATGGTTGGTGTCAACCTCTCTCTGCCTCCGGGTGATATCATCAAACGCCTGTTTAGCGAAAAACCGGCTGTCGTAATTCAAGTGGCCGATACAAAGGCATTGGACGTGTTGCGTAATCGGGGCATTGACTTCGAACCAATTGGAACGGTTACACTCGACTCGCAGTTCAACCTGGGGGATATCGCATGGAGCATCAACAACTTGCGGAACACGTGGTTTCGCACCTCCTATTTGCTGGACCGCTTGCAGCGTACAAACGGTCATGCCGAAAGGCGCAAAGACAACCTCTTCCTTCAACCGCTCCAATTCAAGTTTCCTTCCTCCTTTGATGGCACCTTTGCCAGGTATGGCATCGACCCGAAGCGGAGAATGCGCACAGGCCTGCAAGCCGCCATCATCCGCGAAAAGGGCGTAAATGGCGACCGTGAAATGGCGTACGCATTGTATCTGGCGGGGTTTGATGTAAAAGACGTGCATATGACCGACTTGATGGCCGGGCGTGAAGACCTGCGCGACATCAACATGATCGTGTTTGTGGGCGGCTTTAGCAACTCGGATGTCTTGGGTTCAGCCAAAGGATGGGCGGGTGCCTTTTTGTATAATCCCAGGGCCAAGGCAGCCCTGGATGAGTTTTACGGACGCAAGAATACGCTAAGCCTGGGCGTGTGCAACGGGTGCCAGTTGATGATGGAACTGGGCCTGGTGTACCGCGAACAGGACATGCAGGCGCACCCCAAAATGCACCATAACGGCAGCGGCAAATTCGAATCGATCTTTGTCAATTTGTCGATCCCCAAAAACAACTCGGTGTTGCTTGGTTCGCTGGCGGGCACGCGGTTGGCCGCATGGGTCGCGCATGGCGAGGGGCGCTTTGACTTGAAGTCGCACTCCGGCTACCAAATCGCGGCCACCTATTCGTACGATACCTATCCCGGCAATCCAAACGATTCGGACTTCGCAGTGGCTGCCTTAACCTCCACCGATGGCAGACACCTGGCCATTATGCCGCACATCGAGCGATCGTTGTTTCCATGGAACTGGGGCCATTACCCAAGAGATCGGAAGTCGGATCAGGTTGGTCCTTGGATAGAAGCCTTCGTCAATGCACGCGAATGGGTGAAGAAACATAAGTCATAGACTTCACGTGCCTGCGAGCGCAACGCTCTCGGCACAGGCCTGCACAAATCGCAAACGAGGACAATCAAAACTTGCCAAACTTCAGCGTAGCGCTGTAGGTCCAGTAGCTCATGGCATGGTCATCCAGGCCACGTCCCTGGCTGTCGTACGTTTGCCGATAGCTGATGCCCGGGCTCAACCGCATCCAGCGAAATAAATTCAGCTCCAACTGCACACCCGGCTCGGCCACCATAAACCAATTCTGGTCATAGACGGATTGGTGCGTATTGCCGGCATCACTAAAATCGCGATCATACTGCATGGTATAGCCCGCTCCGGTAAACAAATGAAAGACTACATGGGCTGCCCGGTTAGAACCCATCACCCACTCGGTTACCAAACCGCCTTGCGCATAACCGTAGCTCATGCGCGCACCCGGCCGTTCGCTGTGTACCTCGGGCACTGCCACGTGGTTGGTGGTAGCTGCCATGCCAACACCCAACAAAAATCTCCGATTAATGAACACACCCCCATAGACGTACGGCATATTGGCAAACTCACCCGCCACGCGGGTAAACTTATTGGAGAGCGCCACATAGCCCCCCACATGGCCGCTCTTAAAGATCGTTTGGATAGGCTGCTCCTGAGCCAGGGAGGCGGTAGCGATCAGCGCACATACAGCCGCCATAAATACGTGTTTCATAAAGTCTGTTTTGGTATCCAGACAACGAAACACGTCTTCACCCCTAAGCCAGCCCCAAAAAAATCAAGCGTATAAGGCCTCCTTTTGTTGTGCTACTTTCTCGCTCTCGATGTATTCATCATACGTCATCAGCTTATCGATAAAGCCATTGGGCGAAATTTCGACAATCCGGTTGGCCACCGTGTTCACAAACTCATGATCGTGTGAAGCGAACAGCACCGTGCCGGGAAAATCCTTAAGTGCGTTGTTGAAGGCTTGTATTGATTCCAAATCCAGGTGGTTGGTGGGCTCATCCAAAATGAGCAGGTTGGCACCAGCCAACATCATGCGAGCCGTCATACAGCGTACTTTTTCACCTCCTGAAAGCACACTGCATTTTTTGAAAACTTCTTCGCCCGAGAACAACATCTTCCCTAAAAATCCGCGGATGTATACTTCGTCTTTGTTTTCCTCTTCGGCAAATTGGCGCAGCCAATCCACCAAATTGTCATCCGATTGAAAATACGACTCATTGTTCAACGGCAGGTAGGCCGTGGTAATAGTTTGGCCAAAGCGAAACTCCCCCGAAGTCTGTTGGAGCTCGCCTGTCAGGATCCGGAACAACGAAGTGATGGCAATACTTTCTTTGCTGAGAAAAGCAATCTTGTCACCTTTTTTTACAAACAAATCCAGCCCCTGAAACAGCGGTGTGCCGTTTTGCAAGTAGCCAAGATTTTCAATCTGCAGAATCTGATCGCCTGCCGTGCGTTTCTGCTGAAAAATGATGGCCGGGTACCTGCGTGTAGACGCCTGTATGTCATCCACATTGATTTTCTCCAGCAACTTTCTTCGGCTGGTGGCTTGGCGCGATTTGGAAGCGTTGGCACTGAAGCGCGCGATAAATTCCTGAAGCTCTTTTTTCTTCTCCTCCGCTTTCTTGTTGGCCGCGCTTCGTTGTTGTAAGGCCAATTGACTGGATTGATACCAGAATGAATAATTGCCGGTGTACAACCGAACCTGCTTGAAATCAATGTCGACTATGTGCGTGCAGACGGTATCCAAAAAATGGCGGTCGTGCGAAACGACAATCACTGTGTTCTTAAAATCGAGCAAAAAATCCTCCAGCCAGGTGATGGTTTGCAAGTCCAGATCATTGGTTGGCTCATCGAGGATCAGAATGTCCGGGTTACCAAAGATTGCCTGTGCCAGCAGCACACGTACTTTCTGGTTTCCACTCAGTTCTTTCATGAGCTTGAAGTGATCCGCCTCGGCTATGCCCAGGCCGCTCAGCAAGGCAGCCGCATCAGACTGCGCATTCCACCCATCCATTTCCGCAAACTCAGCCTCCAACTCGCTCGCGCGAACACCATCGGCTTCTGAAAAATCGGGCTTGGCATAAATGGCGTCTTTTTCCTGCATGATGTTCCAAAGCCGTGCGTGACCTCGAATAACTGTGTCGATCACCGATACATCGTCAAACTCAAAGTGGCTTTGGCGAAGCACCGCCATGCGCTTGCCGGGTTCCATCGAAACAGAGCCCCGGGTCGGGTCAATCTCCCCCGAAAGTATTTTCAGAAACGTGGACTTACCGGCACCGTTGGCCCCAATGACGCCATAGCAATTGCCTGCGGTAAAATTGATATTCACCTCGTCAAACAACACTCGTTTACCAAACTGCAATGAAAGATTTGTGGCCGCCAGCATAATTTTCCAATAAAGGCAGCAAAGGTACAAATACGAGGCGACAAGTTCACCGCAATGGCGAAAGGCCCTCCCACCTACACAACATACTTCTGTAAAAACTCGCGCGTGCCGATGATTTCGATGTCCGCAAAATGAAAATCCGAAGCATCTTCGGTAACCAAACACGTGCACCCCGCGCTTCGTGCAGCGTAATACTCAAGGCCGTCTTCAAAATCCAGCACGCGCGGATCGGTGGCGGCTTGCCACACTACCGCTTGCCCCACATCGGTAATGGCCAAGCGCTCGGCCAAGAGTGCCAACTTGGTTTTTGCGAGGGCGCTGCCCGATTTTTTTTCGGCAAAGTAGAACGCAATCGCCAAACAGATGGGAGAGGTGTAAACGCGGAGGCGCGCGGTGCCCGCAAAACTCACGAGCCGCGCAGCGTGCGGGAACAGCGGGTACTCTTTGTTGAGCACCGTTACCAACACATTGGCGTCCAAAAAGACTTTCACTTTTTGGCAAAAAACTCGTTCTTCATCGCCTTCCGGCCGCGCGGCTTTGCGACATACTCAGCCTTGCCTTCGCTAACCATGGTCACCCAATCCGCGATGGGAAGTTCTTCGAGCGTCTGGTAATTTTTGGTGGTAATTTGCTGGTACAAAAACTCCGTCAGACGCGACAAACTAATGTCATGAGCCTCAGCAAAACGTTTTGCTTTTTCAATGGTTTGCGCATTGAAACTTAAGGTGATTTTAGCGTCCATAACTCATTCTTTTATACGACAAAAATAAAAATTCTATACGTAATTCAAAAAAAAAAAAAATCCACCAAAAATTTTTTATGCCAATCTCTAAATCAAAAAGTTAAGCTGAATTCCGTGCTGCGTTGATGATGCCAAACATACACCGTATAACCAGTTTGCGATACCGCAATTCAAATGGCTTGTCAGCCTCCGCAGCACCGCGCAGGTGCATCAGCGCATATTGCTGAATGGCGATGAGCGGCAATACGATACGCTCGCGCAAGCGTACACTGCTCTGAATGGTAGGGTTGTTGCCCATCAGCTCGGCCAGGCCTGATACCTCTAACACCTGCCGGCACGAACGCTCATACTCAGCAAACATCTTCTTCCAAAATTCGCCAAACTCAGCATCGCTGCTGAGATACGATGTGGCCGGGTAGTAGGTTTTGGTCAACGACATCATGCTATTTCCTAACAGTGTTCGGAAAAAAAGAGACTGCCTGTACAGTGCCTTCAATTTGTCCCCTTGCCCTTGGCCGATCAACGCCTCAAGCGCGCTGCCGACTCCGTAAAAGCCGGGGATATTTTGCTTCATCATGGCCCAGGAACCCACAAACGGAATGGCGCGCAGGTCTTCAAAGCGAAGCCCTTCGCCCGCGTTTCGTTTGACGGGCCGCGAACCGATATTGGTATCACCAAAAAATGAAAGAGGCGTTACCTTTTCAAGGTAGGGCACAAACTGAGGATGATGTTTCAAACCCAAATACGCCTGGTACCCCGCTTCCGCCAGATCGTCCAACAAGGCTTTGTCCTCCTCTGACAATTGCCCCTCTTTTCTGGGAAACACGGCTCCCTCCACCCCAGCCGACAGCAATTGTTCGAGATTGAATGTACACGAGGCAATCTTGCCGAAGTTCGCACTGATGGTTTGGCCTTGAATGGTGATGTGCACCTCCTGGTTCTCGATGGTCTCGCCCAGCGAGGCATAAAAATCATGGGTATTGCCACCGCCACGTGCAGGCGGCCCGCCCCGACCATCAAAGAAAATCGCGGTAATGCCGTGCTGCCGCGAGAGGGCCGTCAACTGTTCCTTCGCCCGGAAGATCGACCAGTTGGCGCGCAGGTAGCCCCCGTCTTTTGTTCCGTCAGAAAAACCAAGCATGATGGTTTGCCGATTGCCCCGGGCTTGCAAATGGGCACGGTACACCGGCACCTGATAAAGTTCTTCCATCACGGTGGCGGCATGGGCCAAATCATCGATGGTCTCAAACAAGGGCACGATGTCCAGCGGCAATATTTGCTTTTCGCCCATGAGCACGGAGGCCAGTTGAAAAACCTGAATGACATGAGCCGCTTTTTGACAATTGCTGATCACGTACCGATGACAGCCCAACGCCCCGTTCTGTGTTTGAATCGTCTTGATGGCCACGATGCTTCGAACCGTTTCTTCTGCCAGCGGATCGTCCAAACTTAAAAACACCGGGTTGGCTGTCATTGACAGCAGCGAATCAATCTGCTGGCGCGAGTCTGATTTCTCAAAAGCCGCCCAGTCGATGCCCTTATTCTGTTTACTCAGTGCCGCATTGATTTGCTTCCACACCTGTTCGTGCTTGCGGCTGTCCTGTCGAATATCAAGGCTCGCAAAATAAAAACCAAAGGCCCTGATTTTAATGAGCAAATCATCGAGCAACTCCAAAAACAAGCCTTCATGTTCGTGCAAAAGTAGTGCGCGCACGTCCGTGAGCTCGCGTTCCATTTCCTCCGGTGTGGCATAGCCCGCAGCCTGGGCATAGGCCATGGAATAAACCGTTTGCTCGATGGCGATGATCTTGGCGTGCACCCCGTGAAACGTGAGTCGCCTGCGCAATTGGCGCAAATCCCGATGATAGCATTTTAAAACTGACTCGCGAAGCTTGGCAGCCACGCGCAGCGTGATGTCCGTGGTGACAAACGGATTTCCATCGCGGTCGCCTCCTGGCCAAAAACCGATCGTGAGCAACTTGGCGTTGGGCCACTCGCTCATATCAATGCCCAGCCCATGGCTGAGTTTGCGCAAAATCTGAGCGATGGATGGGTAGAATACATTCTCCAAAAACCAACACAAGCTCACGGCCTCATCGTATGGTGTCGGTTTGTCTTGATTGATAAATCCGGTTTTTCCCAACTGCCGCAACAGCAAATTGATTTGAGAAATATCGTTTGTGCGAATCGCCTGCTCCAGGTCGGTGAGGATACCGAGCACGTGGCCGGGATAAAACTGGGTAGGGTGCGCGGTGAGCACGATGCGAATACTCATTTCGCTGAGTCGCTCAAGCAACAACGATTCCTTCCCCTCCAGGCGCGTGCGCATCAATAGAGCGTCCGCGGTTCCCCGGCCTCGCACATCGTTGATCGATTCAAACGCGGCATCCTCCACCGAGTCAAAGAGCGCCACCTGGCGTTCCACGTATTGAATAAACTTAAACAACATGTCAACCTGTTCTTGACGGTCGGCCTGGGGTGCCAGTTCACTAAAAAACCGGTCGATGATGCGCGTGGCCGGTTCACCTTTTTCAAAACCATCGTGACAATATTGTTGAAGCAGGGGCAGCAGGATGCCCGTGCGCGAGATGTGGCGGAACGGCAAATTCAAAAAAAGGCTATTGTAGATATGGTAGCGCGCACCTACTGCCTGGTCATACTGCGTGGTCATAAGCTGCAAATTCAGCCGAAATTCAATCAATTCCCATTCGACACACAAAAATTAACATACTTTGTTTGCCCCTTCCATCAAAAACGATGTACCTTTTACCACCTAAATGTCGTGCCTATGAGCAAGAAGATTTCCGTGTGGATCATCGGGTTGCTTTTCATGTCGTGTATCGGGTACAAAGAGCTGCCCGTAGAATATGACTACAGCTATCGCGGCAACTTTAAGCGATACCGGAGTTTTGAGCTCATGCGCGCGGTAGGCACTACCGACAGTGCCACCTACAACGACATTATCGACCGTTCCATCGTGTCGCGCATGAAGTTTCTGGGCTATCGGCAAACCGATAACAAACCACACCTAATCGTCAGTTACCGCATGTATGGCGACAGCCTGAACTTTAACGGATACAATCAAATTGCGATCGAAGAATGGATAAAAACTCAAAAAGAAGATTTGGTGTACGACAAACAGAAGTACAACCTGAAATCCGGCACGCTGCTTATCCAGTTTTTTGACAGGCGTCAAAACCGGTGCGTGTGGCAAGGCTATGCCACCACGTTGTATGGCACCATCGACTTTGGCAACGACCGCCATTTGCGCAATGCGGTAATCTCCATTTTGGACAAATACCGGTTTTGGGCGGAAGGGTTCATCGAAGCCAACGGCCAGGCCAGGGTGTTGGAACAATAGCCGGCTGGCCATTGGGGCCGGCCGCCATCCCCGAAAAATCATGTCAGGCCGCGTTTTCGCATTTAAAAATTAATCCTACATTTGCACTCCTTTTTAAGGTTTTAAGGCCGTTTTTGACCTATGGTGTAATGGCAACACAGCAGATTTTGATTCTGTTATTCTAGGTTCGAGTCCTAGTAGGTCAACTCACTTTCCGCTGATTGCCCGGCAGTTGGCGGATTTTTAGTTTCACAACCCGCCCCCCTGGGCAAAGCGCATGGCAGTAAAATTATTTTCGGGCAGGGCCACCCATTACCTCGCGGACAAAATTGCCAATGCGTATGGAGAACCCTTGGGCGTGGTGCAATACCAGCAATTCAGCGATGGCGAGATGTCGCCCTTTATCACCGACTCGGTCAGGGGCCATGACGTGTTCATCATCCAGTCTACCTTTGCCCCGGCCGATAACTTCATGGAGATGTTGCTGATGATCGATGCGGCCAAACGCGCCAGCGCAGCCAACATCAACGTAGTCATCCCCTATTTTGGCTATGCGCGCCAGGACCGCAAAGACAAGCCACGGGTAGCCATTGCCGCCAAGATGATCGCCAACCTGATTTCCGCGGCAGGCGCTGACCGCATCATGACGTGCGACCTGCATGCCGACCAAATTCAGGGCTTTTTTGACATACCGGTAGACCACCTCGATGGCAATTACATCTTCGTGCCTTACCTCAAACGCCTGAATCTGAAAGACATCATGTTTGCTTCGCCCGATGTAGGCGGTATCAAGCGGGCACGCAGCTTTGCCAAGTTTTTCGATGCCGAACTGGCGGTGTGTGACAAATACCGCAAAGAGGCCAACAAGATTGAGTCTATGCGCCTGATTGGTGAGGTGGAAGGCAAAGACGTGATTTTGGTGGATGACCTGGTGGATACTGCCGGCACCATTTGTAAAGCTGCCGCGCTGTTGAAAGACAAAGGAGCGAAAACCGTGCGTGCCGTGTGTACACATCCGGTACTCTCAGGTAAGGCGTATGAAAACATCGCCAATTCAGTACTGGAAGAAATTGTGGTAACGGATACCATCCCGCTGAAACAGGAAATGCCGAAAATCAAAGTGCTGAGCGTTTCTGATTTGTTCGCCAAAGCCATCCGCAAAATCCACGACCACGAATCCATCAGCTCGCTTTTTATTCGTTTGTAATTCATGTTTCACTTAAAACCATAAACAACCATGAAAACTGTTGAGATTATAGGGTATCGAAGAGCAAATCTCGGTAAGGTTGGTTCCCAAAAAGTACGCGAAGAGGGCTATGTGCCTTGCGTATTGTATGGAGGCGAAAAACAGGTGCACTTTGCCGCACCCGTTATCCTTTTCCGCGACCTGGTGTACACCAATGAGGCCCATTTTGTACACCTGAATATTGAAGGCGAAGAATGCCAGGCCATTCTTCAGGAAGTTCAGTTCCACCCTGTCAGCGAAATCATCCTTCACTGCGACTTCCTGCGCATCAGCGAAGACCGCAAGATTAAGATGCTGATACCGACCCGCCTGATAGGCCAGGCCCCGGGTGTAGCGAAAGGGGGCATGCTCGTGCGCAAGCGCGCAGCGCTGAAAGTGTACGGCTATCCCAAAGATATGCCCGATCATATTGACGTGGATTGTTCACAATTAGACTTTCACCACGCGGTGAAGGTGGGCGATATGAATATCACCGGGTTAGAGTTTTTGGATCCTAAAGCGGCTGCTATCGCTGCTGTGGAAGTGCCGCGCGCAGCCAAGATGGCCGATGAAACAGCTGCTGCTGCTCCTGTTGAAGGCGCGGCTGCTCCCGCAGCGGGTGCTGCCGCCCCGGCTGCCGATGCAAAGAAAGCCGAAGCACCCAAGAAAGACGAGAAAAAGAAGTAGGACATTTCCATCTTCGATCCATAAAAAAGCCCCGCCTTCAACGCGGGGCTTTTTTGTTTCCAAGAGTACCCAATCAATTCTGCGGCTTTTCAATGTCGTTGCTCTTGGCCCTGCGTATCCTACGGCTGGCGCGGTCTTGTTTTTTCTCCAGCCTGCGTCTCTCGGCCACCGTTACCTCGCCATCGGCCTTGGCCCTGCGTTCCGTCCTGCGGATATGGCGTTGGTTGGCATTGAGTGCGGCAGCCTCGCGATTGGTCAGCTCACCATCGGCACGGCCCTCGGCAATGCGCGCACGCTGGGCTGCTTGGCGTGTGTCTGCACGAGGGGTACGGTCCTGTGCAACAGCCGTGGCAGCAAACATCAAAAAGAAGGCGAAGAATAAAATGCAGTTTTTCATACGTTTCAAAATTTCGCTCTTGGACGCAAAGGTATCGTTCAGGTTTAACGGAAGTACAAAAAAATATCCGGCCTGGGTCGAGCGGTCGTTGCCTTGCGAGTCTATTTGCGCACTTGCGTACTTTTGCACATGACCAAGTTTCTGATGGTGGGGCTGGGCAATCCCGGGCCCGAGTATGAATTGACGCGGCACAACATAGGCTTCCTGGTACTGGACCGGCTGGCCGATGTACACCAGGCAGCATTTGCCACTCAGCGGCTGGCCGACAAGGCGGAGTTTACGTATAAAGGCCGGGCGGTGCACCTCATTAAACCCAACACCTATATGAACCTGAGTGGCAAAGCCATGGCGTATTGGATGAAGGAGTTGGGCGTGGCCAAGGAAAACACGCTGGTGGTTGTAGACGACCTGGCCCTGCCCTTTGGCACGCTGCGCATGAAACCGCGTGGTTCCTCAGCCGGCCACAACGGTCTGAAAAACATTGAAGAACTGACCGAAGGCCAGGATTACCCGCGGCTTCGCTTTGGCATAGGCAACGACTTTGGCAAAGGACGGCAGGTAGATTATGTGCTGAGCCCGTTTACGCAGGAGGAATTCAACCAACTGACGGCCCACATCGATCGCGCTTGCGACATGATCCTGTCATTCTGCACGGCCGGTATCGCGCAGACGATGAATCGGTTTAACGAGTAGCTCAACTGACACTCGCACCGGGCATCACCGCCTCGTGCGGTTGCAGCAGCCGCAGTTTGCCATCGCTGTCCTCGGCCATCAAAATCATCCCCTGCGATTCAATGCCCATCATTTTGCGCGGGGCCAGGTTGGCCACAAACGTCACTTGTCTGCCCACCATCTCTTCAGGCGAATAGTATTTGGCAATGCCGCTCAAAATCGTGCGCACATCCAAGCCGCTGTTGACCGTCAGCTTCAATAACTTATCCGACTTGGGCATCCGCTCGGCTGCGGTCACGGTGCCGATACGCAGGTCGATCTTCCCAAAATCATCAAATACGATTTCAGGTTTCAACGGCTTGAGGGTGTTGGCCTCGGCCGTCACTGGATGATGGCTGTTCACAGGCTTTCTTAATTTCTGTATTTGTCCTTCTATTTCGGCATCCTCTACATTGCGGTAAAGCAGCGCAGCGGGGTTTAACAAATGTCCTGCAGGCACAGGCTCCACCAACTTCCGGGTGTTCCAAAAGCGGGTGCCTTCCTCGCGCGCAGTAATATTTAATTGGTGAAACATGCCGGCAGCGCCATCGGGTAAAAACGGCTCGCTGGCAATAGCGAGGTTACCCACTACGGTAAGTGCGTAGTTCAAGATCGCGCCCACCGCCTCCATATCGTCTTTGGCCAGCTTCCAGGGTTCTGTGTCCGCCAGGAACTTGTTGCCAATACGGGCCATGTTGATCAGTTGAAATTGTGCTTCACGAAAGCGAAATCCGTCCAACGCACCAATCATCTCCCCTACCGACTTCTCCAAATCATGGTGCGTTTGGTGGTACAGGTTCACTATCTTTGCTCGCTTCTCGCTTGTGTTCGGCAGCTCATGGGCCGATGGCACGCGTCCGTCAAAATACTTCCACGTCAGCACCATCACCCGGTTCACAAAGTTGCCCAGGATGGCCACCAGTTCGCTGTTCACCTTCTGTTGATAGTCCTTCCATGTAAAGTCGGCATCTTTGGTCTCGGGTGAAATGGAGTTGAGCACATACCGCAACTCATCTCGCCTTCCGGGCAGCTCTTTCAGGTACTCGTGCAGCCACACCGCATGGTTGCGCGAAGTGGATATCTTCTCGCCCTCCAGGTTCAAAAATTCATTGGCCGGCACATTGTCGGGAAGGATAAACGAACCCTCGGCCCTCAGCATGCAGGGGAAAATGATGCAGTGAAAAACGATGTTGTCTTTGCCGATGAAATGGATCAAACGGGTTTCCGGGTCTTTCCAGTATTTCTCCCAGTCGGCACCCTTTAGTTCTTTAGTGGCTGAGATGTAGCCGATGGGCGCATCGAACCACACGTACAGCACTTTGCCCTGCGCATCCGCACGTGGCACGGGTATGCCCCAATCCAAATCGCGGGTAATGGACCGGGGTTGCAGCCCTTGATCGATCCACGACTTGCACTGACCGTACACGTTTATCTTCCAATCGTCTTTGTGCCCTTCTATCAACCACTCTCTCAACCACCCCTCAAATCGGTCCAGCGGGAAGTACCAGTGCTTGGTGGGCTTGAGTACCGGTGCCCCGCCCGACACGGTGGAGCGCGGATTGATCAACTGCCGCGGGCTCAGGCTGGTACCGCATTTTTCGCACTGATCGCCATAGGCATTGGGATTGCCACAGTTTGGGCAGGTGCCCACGATGTACCGGTCGGCCAAAAAAATGTTTTCCTGCTCATCAAAGTACTGATCGGATGTTTCTTCGATGAACCCTTGTTTGGCGTCAATGGCACGAAAAAATTCTTGTGATGTCTGGTGATGGATGGCATTGGACGTGCGCGCGTAGATGTCGAACGAAATGCCGAAGTCGGCAAAGGCATTCTTCATCAACACATGATACTTATCGACAAATTGTTTGGGCGAAACACCTTCCTTTTTGGCCCCCAAGGTGATGGCCACTCCATGTTCGTCCGAGCCGCAGACAAAAATGACGTCCTCGCCTTTCAGTCTCAAATAGCGCACATACGTGTCGGCTGGCAGGTAAGCACCGGCTATGTGTCCAATGTGCAGCGGGCCGTTGGCATACGGCAACGCAGCGGTAACGGTGGTGCGCTTAAATTTTTTCTCCTTCATGGGTAATGTGAGGCGCGTTCTCCGTAAAACGCACGCGCAAAGATGCCAACTGCCGTGGCGCAAACCAAATGGTTTACTCGGAACTCAGTGCTGCGAGCGCATTCTGCCCGCGGATCATCAACGCAATGCGCTCGTCTTCATCCAACAGGGCAAACTCAATCTCCTTGGGGCGGTTAGGTAAGATGAGTTGGAAGGTAGTGGGCTCCTTGCTCCGCCTTAGTTTGATACGGCCGCCTAGCCTGCGTGCAGCCAACTGCGCCATAAACAGGCCCAACCCCATGCCGTGGGAGTCACTGGCAACATAAAACAACTGAAACACCTTGACCCCCGCTTTCTCGTCAATACCCTGCCCGTTGTCTTCGACTGAAATGAACGTGCGGTCCTCTTTCTGTTTCCAGCTCACCTTTATGTATTTCTCCTGGCGGTGGGGTGAAAAATATTTGAAGGAATTGTGGATGAGGTGCGAAAGGATCAGGCGCAACAGGGCCTTGTCGGTACGGAGTCCTTCCTTCCACTCGCCCGTGTGCAGGCGCAGCGAAATAAGAGGGAAGTGGTCCATATAACT
>CAZGFJ010000006.1:3562-203098 GCA_964524935.1 uncultured Ohtaekwangia sp. | reverse complement strand
TGCAGGAGGCGACCTGACGGGCAGCTATCCGAATCCCACGGTTGGCACGGGTGCAATTAACAGTGCCAAAATTCTTGACGGTGCCGTAGCTACCATTGACTTAGCTGATGGCGCGGTGACGACCGCTAAGGTGTCGGATGGATCGATCACCAACGCAAAAATTGCCAGTGGCGTAACCGTGAATAAGTTGTTGCCCGGATCGGCCAACCAAGTGTTGGTAACGTCCGGAGCAGGAATTGCCCAATGGGCGTTTCTTCCCGGTTCGGTGACCAGCATTACCGCGGGCACAGGTCTCACGGGGGGAACCATCACATCCAGTGGTACGATTGCCTTGGCGAATACTGCGGTTGTTCCTGGTTCCTATGGTTCGGCTGCTAACGTGGCCACATTCACGGTGGACGCGCAAGGTCGAATCACCACGGCAAACAGTGTACCTATCTCCGGTGTAACACCGGGGGGTGCCGCGGGCGGTCATTTAGCCGGAACGTATCCTAATCCTACCATTGCGCCAGCAGCCGGGAACAATATCGTTGCGGCCATCAACAGCGCAGGTACCACGGGTTCCATTAACGTCAACCGTCTGAGCCCGGACTTATTGACTGAATTAGAAACACCTATTGGTGGCCAAATCTCAGGGTCGTATTCTACTGGTTTTACGATCAACAGCTCGACCATCAACAGCGACCGAATAATTGATTTGAGTATCGCGGGAGTTGACATCGCCAACAGCACCATCACTAGCGCGAAGCTGACCAACACCGGTGTGACGGCTGCTACCTATGGCAATGCGACCAATATTCCCGTCATCACGGTAGATGCACAGGGCCGCGTTACCAACGCCTCCATCGTGCCCGCGGCCGGTGGTTCAACCCCCGCGCTTTCCAGTGTGTTGACTGCGGGTAACAATGCGTCAGGTCAATCGGCTGTAGGCTTTGGGGCCGTTGGCATTGGCACATCAATACCTTCGGCTAACTTTACCGTATTCGGTTCGCAATCGGTGAGGCCTACGCGTTTTCCAACCGGTGTCGAAGATTACGATGTGAAAGACGATGATTACCTCATTTACGGACAGTCAACAACCGCCAAGCCGGGCAACGTCTTTTTGCCAAAAGCGGCTGCGTTCCCCGGAAGAATCATTATAGTCCGCTCAACGGGAACCGGAGCGAGTACAGGCCTTCGCATCGCAGCGGGCGACTTAATTGATGGTGTAACAGCGACAGGAATCTTGACAATAGAGGCAGGTCAAATCTATTCGATTACGGTTTTCTCAACAGGGGATACCTGGTTGACGATAAATAAAGCCCGCTATTAATGAAACAGCACACGATTATCTTTTTGGTAGCATTTTGTTTGTTGGTCATCCCGGCAAAGGCCCAAAGCGTCTTCAACAAAGGCGCCACGGTAACGGTATCGGCCAACACCATCGTGGCCGTACAAGAAAACCTGACCAACGAAGGCACACTTACCAACAATGGGCAGTTGATCATCTCGGGGGCGTGGCAAAACCTGGGTACGTACAACCCCGGCAATGGACAAATCAACTTTAACAGCAACCAACCGCAGGTTATCAACCACAACGACCAGTCGTTTCAACGACTTGTCATTAGCGGGGCGGGTGAGAAGATATTTTCGGCCAACATCACCATCGAGTCGGAACTGGCGTTGCAAAGCAGCATCCTCCGCTCACAAAACAATGCCAAGCTTATCTTTAACCCGGGAGTGATCATTACCGGTGGATCGGATGCATCACACATCGTGGGCACGGTTTCGCACAAGGGCACGGGGCAATGGCTTTACCCCATTGGAAACGGTATGCTCTACCTGCCGGTGGTCATCAACAATGTGACGGATGTGGCCGCCACAGGCGCTATCACCCTGCGCGATCTTTCCAACGGACAAGCCCTCAACGGTAATTTTGAGATCCCCCGTCTTTCCGAAAAGCGTTATTTTGAGCTCAGTTCAACCGGCTCGCTTGCCGCTGCCACCATCACCCTGCCGCTGCGCGATGACAACCTGCAACTGGCCGAAGTGGCCAACGCAGTCGTGGCTGCCAGCAATGCCGTCACCGACCCGTTCAGCTCGCTCGGCCAATCGGCTGCAGCCGGAAGTTTTGCCTCGGGTTCCGTCACCAGCCAGTTGGCTCCTACGTTCGCGCTGTATGCCGTGGCCGCCCTCACCGATGATCGTTCCATCGAAGTATTCAATGGTATCTCGCCCAACGAAGCGGACGACCTGAATTCATTCTTTCGGATTCAAAACATTGAGTATTATCCCAACAACAAAGTCACCATCTTCAACCGCTGGGGCGACCGCGTGTACGAGGCGCGCGGGTACAACAATGTGGATGTGGTCTTCCGCGGTAAGGGCAACGCGGGCAAGCTGCCGGCCGGTACCTATTTTTACCTGATCAATCTGGGCGATGGGAGTAGGGCCATCAACGGCTATTTGGAGATTCGCTACTGAGACCGCTCACCCCAAAGCATTGCGTTTTACCCCAGCCGATCTTTCAGCCGTCATCTTTTGGCGGTTTTTTGCGTTTATACAAGCGTAGATTTACTCATGCCGGGAAATTCTTCTGTCTTTTCGCGCCTTGCGCATTGGTGGTATTCGCCCTACCCGTTCTACTTTAACGATGAGCGTAAAAATCTGATGCTCACGGTGGGTATTGGCCTTTTTGTCATGTTTTTTCTATCCGTCTATAAAAACGAAAAGAACGAAGTGCTTTTTGGCTGCGTCACCATCGCGGTTTTAAGCATCAACATCGTTGCGCTGCCGCGGTTGTTGCCGGGTGCGTTCGACTTCACCTCGTGGACGATCGGCAAGTATATTCTGCTCACGGGCTGGCATGTATTGTCCATCGCACTGGTTAGTTCGTGGATCAATATTGCCTTTGTGCACCCGGAGTTAACACCCCAAGCCAACATTGCGCGGGCGTTCGTCAACGTAGCTACCACGGGCGTCATTACCATCGCGTTGGTGTCGCTGTTGTTGCGCAACTACCAACTGCGCGAAAACCTGACCGACGCGCTGGAAGCAAAGCGTGAACTGGAGAAAATACACTCGCTAAAAGCACAAAAGGAACAGCCGGCCGAGGTGGCGCCCCCCGAACGCCAACTCATCACGCTACACACCGAAACAACCGAAACGTTCCGGTTTTATCTTCCCGATTTGCTGTATGTGGAGGCGGACGACAATTACTCCACGGTGGTGTGGAAAAACGGTACGGGCGTACAACGCAAATTGCTGCGCGTAAACCTGAAAAGCATTGAAAGCCAGCTCAACAATGCCTTTACCATCCGTTGCCACCGCTCATACATGGTCAATATCAACGCGATCACCAATGTGGTGGGTAACACCAATGGCTACAAGCTCTCCATTGCCGACCTGGACGTGATGATCCCGGTGTCGCGGCCCAAAGGCAAGGAGGTGATCGAGCGCATCCAGCAACTCCGCAGCATGATGGAGTTATCCTAATGGCCGCACCTGTCCCTCGCAGACCCATCGCGTAGAAGTCGATCCGAAAATACCTTGCCCTGTTTGACGCGAAGTTCTCGAAGGAGCGGTTCGTTTTCTTGTCCTGCCATTGGCCCCAAGCGCCTTTCTGTTGACCCCACGGCTCGGGATGTTGGCCCCAAAATGCGCACCGATGGCGGCAAAGCGTGGAAATGGCAGCGTTACACCTCCTGCGTTTACGTCTACATCACAAACGCTTAACATTCACATTTTATGAAATTTTTCATCTGCTTCTTTTTTGTTGTTGTGGGCCTTCCCTTTGTCTCCCGGGCGCAGGAGGTGCCGGCTAAGGAGTTCACCGTTTCACTGTCCACCGAGGCCATTTCGGTTCGTGCGGGCGAGTCACAAACCGTCACGGTCACGCTCCATAAGTCGAAGTCGTTTAGCAAGGCCAAGGCCGATTTTGTAGTTACATCCGGACTGCCCCAAGGCATTACGGTTTCGTTTGATCCCGCCGCGGGGTTGGACAACACCAGCCAGGCTACGATTGCGGTAGCCAAAGACGCAACGCCCGGCACGTACACGCTGGCGTTGGGGGCGGCCATGGTTGGCAAAAAGAAGGCCGCGCTGGTCAAAGTAGAGGTGGCAGCCGGGGCACTGACGAAAAACTAATCTGCGGGCTGCCCGGGGCGGTTGGTCATTCGGATCAATGCTGCGAGGTTGGATCGCAGGTTGCGCGCGAGCTTAGATCGGGGTATCGACATCGAACTTTTCCAGATAGTCGGCTACCCTGCGCACCATACTGCCACCCAGCGCTCCGTCCACCACGCGGTGGTCATAGGAATGCGACAAAAACATCTTGTGGCGTATGGCGATGGCATCGCCATAGGGTGTCTCAATGACGGCCGGTTTCTTCTGGATGGCGCCAATGGCCAGAATGGCTACCTGTGGCTGCATGATGATGGGTGTGCCCATCACGTTGCCAAAGGTGCCCACGTTGGAAATGGTAAACGTGCCTCCGGCCAATTCATCCGGCTTCAGCTTATTTTCCCGGGCGCGTTTGGCCAGATCATTGACGATTTTCGTCAAGCCCGCAAGGTTATACTGATCTGCATTTTTGATCACCGGCACGATGAGGTTGCCTGACGGCAGCGCCACAGCCATCCCGATGTTGATTTCGCGTTTCTTGATGATGCGGTCGCCATCCACTTGCACGTTGATCAACGGATAGTCTTTGATGGCTTTCACAACGGCTTCTACGAAGAAAGGTGTGTAGGTCAGTGCCTCTCCACTTCGCTTCTGGAACTCGTCTTTCACTTTGGTTCGCCAGAACACGATGTTGGTCATGTCGGCTTCGACAAATGAGGTCACGTGGGGTGAAATGCGTTTGCTGTCCACCATACGCTCGGCAATCATCTTGCGCATGCGGTCCATCTGAATGATGTCATCGCCCGCACTGACGGACGCGGGCACCAGCGGAGTGGAAGAGGTCGGTTTAGTCAGCGCAATGGTTTGACCCGTTTTGCGTTGTTGCACATAAGCCAAAATATCTTTTTTTGTCACGCGACCTTCCATGCCGCTGCCACTAATCGTTTCCAACTCGGCCACGTCAATGCTTTCTTGCCTGGCGATGCTTTTGACGAGCGGAGAATAAAAACGGCTGGCCTGTTTGAACGAGCCATGTCCATGTCCGTTGGCCGCGAGGCCGGCCGCAGCCACCGTGGTTGCGTTGGCCTGTGCCGTAGGCTGTTTGGCAGCAGGGGCAGGGGTGCCGCCATTGACGTGTTCGGCCGTTGCCTCGGTGGTGATGATGGCGATGGGTTTGCCTACTTTCACTACGTCACCCTCTTTGGCAAGAATTTCTTTGAGGATGCCCGCATGCGTAGAAGGCACTTCGGTATCCACTTTGTCGGTGGCCACTTCCAGCACGCTCTCGTCTTGCTCGATCTTATCGCCTGGTTTTTTGAGCCAGTTCAAGATCGTAGCCTCCATGATGCTTTCGCCCATCTTGGGCATGATCAATTCCACATGTGCCATTGACAACGAATTTTGAATGGCAAAGGTAACGTTTTGTGCCAACGATTGAAACGCGTCAATCGAGTGTATTTCAAATTGACACGGCTCCGTTACCTCAGTCCGGCCCAACGCCTGCAAACGTGACAAACGCTGCCCGATCTATGGAGGGGGAACGACAAGCACCGAAAATCCCGCGGCTGAAATAACGCGAGGTGAGGCATGTCTATTTGAGAAGCGCCCGATGGCGGTAGTTGCGCAGGTGGCTACGGGAGATTTTGCCGGATAAGGTTAAGCACCGACAAACTGGCCAACCGGATGTTCATGGAGCGGTCTTGGGTGAGTTGAAGCTTTCGCGTCACCGTTTTGTATTTGTCGGAATACGCAATCCAAACGAGCCCTACTGGTTTTTCGGGCGTGGCGCCCCCGGGCCCGGCAATGCCACTGGTGGCCACGCCAATGTGGGTATTGAACTTGGCGCGCACAATATTGGCCATTTCTATGATGGTGGGCTCGCTCACGGCACCGTGTTTTTCCAGCACCTCGGGCTTTACGCCCAGTTGACGCATTTTTACCTCATAGGCGTAGGGCACCATACTGCCAATAAAGTAGTCACTGCTGCCCGGTACGCTGGTGATCAGGTGCGAGAGATACCCACCGGTGCAACTTTCCGCGATGGATAACGTGAGGGTGCGTTCGCGCAGCATGTTGCCGATGGTCACTTCGATGGGCTCATCGCCATAGCCATAGATAAACTGGCCGATGCGTTCTTTCAGCGTTTCGGTCAATGCCTCGGTTTCGCGTTGAAGTTGTTCGCGCGATGCTCCGGTACCTGTCAGTCGCAACTTCACTTCGCCCAGGCTGGGCAGGTAGGCGAGTTTGATATGGGGCGGCAGTGCTTTTTCCCAGGCTTCGATTTTGGCGGCCAAAAAAGATTCGCCCAGGCCGATGGTGCGAATGATTTTATGGTAGATGACAGGCAGTGCAAATTTCTGTTGGAGACGCGGCAACACATGATCGGTCATCATCCGTTTCATTTCATGCGGCACGCCCGGCATCGACATAAAAACTTTTTGCCCGCGGTCAAACCACATGCCGGGAGCAGTGCCGATGGGGTTGGTAATTTTTTCGCAGGCGGTGGGCAGCAGGGCTTGCAGGCGGTTTAGTTCAGTCAGTTCGCGCCCACGGCTTTTGAAGAATTCCGTTACTTCCGCCAGCGCTTCCTCGTGCATGGCCATGCCGCATTGGAAGTACGTTGCCAAACACGGCTTGGTCAAATCATCGCTGGTAGGGCCCAGGCCACCGGTAATCAACACGATGTCCGCCCGTTGTTCGGCTTCTGCAAAGGCTTTTAACATTTCGGATTCCACATCGCCCACGGTCGTTTTGCGAATCACTTTTACGCCAATCTTGCTCAACTCCGTGCTCATCCAGTGTGTGTTGGTGTCCAGGGTCTGTCCGAACAAAAGTTCGTCACCGATGGAGAGCAGTTCTGCCAAAATCATTTTCATAGCCGAATTTCAACGAAAGGGCCGCAAGATAAGTGGGAAAAGGCAAGTAAGGGCACGGCCTGTCCAATGATTCTTTGGCTCTGCCGCCATCCCGCAATTAATCGATATCTTTGCGGATTAATTACTTACGACATGTCATCTTTTCAAGCGTTGGGCCTGTCCAGCGCCATCCTCGAAACCATTCAAGGCCTAGGCTTTGAACATCCCACCCCCGTTCAAGAAAAAGCCATTCCGCTGTTGCTCAAAGGCAATACCGATGTGGTGGCCCTGGCCCAAACGGGCACGGGCAAAACAGCCGCTTTTGGTTTGCCGCTGGTCGAAATCATCGATACAAAAGATTCTGCTACCCAGGCCTTAGTGCTGGCGCCCACGCGCGAGCTGTGTGTTCAAATTACCTCCGACCTCGAAAAATTCAGTCGCAACAGTAAGGCGCTGAATACCGTAGCAGTGTATGGCGGAGCGAGTATCTCCGAGCAGATCAAGAAAATCAAACGCGGGGCACATATCATCGTGGCCACACCGGGCCGCCTGATGGATTTGATGGATCGCAACGTGGTGCGCATCCAAACGATCAAGTATGTGGTGTTGGACGAAGCAGACGAAATGCTGAACATGGGCTTCAAAGACGACATCGACCAGATATTGGCCGATACACCCGACACCAAGAACGTATGGCTGTTTTCAGCAACCATGCCGCGCGAAGTGCGTGCCATTGCACAAGCCTACATGAATGACCCCGTGGAGCTGACGCTGGGCAACAAGAACCAAGGCAACGAGAACATCGAACATCAATATGTGGTGGTGGAAGATCGGTTTCGCTACGATGCCCTGAAACGTATTGTCGACTACAACTTCGATATTTTCGGGGTGATTTTTTGCCGCACCAAGTTGGATACGCAGCGCATTGCCGAAAACCTGATGCGCGATGGCTACAATGCCAACGCCCTGCACGGGGATCTGACACAGCAACAGCGCGACAAGGTGATGGCCAGTTTCAAAAACAAAACGTTGCAACTGCTGGTCGCTACCGATGTGGCAGCCCGGGGTATTGACGTGAGCAACATCACCCACGTAATACACCTTAATTTACCTGACGAAATCGAGTTTTACACGCACCGCAGCGGCCGCACTGCCCGCGCGGGCAAAAAGGGAATCTCCATCGCGGTCATTACGAAGCGCGAGGTAAGCAAGATACGGCAAATTGAAAAGGTGGTACAGGCCCGTTTTGAGAAAAAGGAAGTGCCCACGGGCGAAGAAATTTGTCAGCGCAGGTTGTTGCAATTGGTGGGGCGTCTGCGTGCGGTGAACGTGGTGGAAGAAGAAATCAAAGACTTATTGCCGGCCGTGTATGAAGAACTGATGCCGCTCAGCAAAGAAGACGTCATCAAGCGATTTACCTCGTTGGAGTTCAATCACCTGCTTGATTACTACCGAGGAGCGCCCGATTTGAATAAGTCGGGCCGCGGAGACGAGGGCGGATATACCGAACGGTTTATCACGGGCGACCGCCTCTTTATTAACATTGGAAAAATGGACGGCCTGGACAAAGGACGGCTGTTGGGGCTGATTTGCGACCGAACCGGTATCAAAGGAAAAGACATCGGCAAGATTGACGTCAAAGGCGCCTATTCTTTTTTTGAAGTCGATAAGTCGCTGACCCAAACCGTGCACCAACACCTTCATGGCTTTGAATACAAAGGCCGGATGGTGCGTATTGAAATCACTGGTGATAAGCCGGCTGAGCATCGAAAAACAGACGAGCGCAGGCGTGAGAAGAAGAAAGACTGGTTTGAGTCAAGAAAAGAAAAGAAAAGCGATTGGTTTGAAGGCAAGCGGAAGAGTTGGGGCAAGTGATGGAGGCCCTGACGCTGGCCCTTAAGCAAGAACTTCTGAAGCAGTGCGAAGCCCTCGTAGCGGAGCGCCTCCGGCACGCGCGTGAGGTGATGACGCGCGCGGGCCACGATGCGCAAGCCGAACAAAAGAGCGCCATGGGCGACAAATACGAAACAGCCCGTGCTGCCGCGCACCTGCAACAGGAAAATGCATCGTTTCAGCTGGCCGAGGCCAACAAACTCTGGGAATCGTTACGGCTCATCCGTCCGCAGGCCACCCGCGATCGCGTGGGGCCCGGTTCACTGGTGCAATCGACAAGGCATTGGTTCTTTTTGGCCATCAGCGTGGGCCCCGTTGTTATGGAAGGCACTATCTACTTTGTGGTATCCCCCCAAGCGCCCATAGGCAAAAGCCTTGTGGGAAAGCAGGTGGGCGATTCGTTTGCTTTTCAGGGGCAGACCGAAATCATTACTGCCTGGTGGTAGTGCTGTGGATGTCATGACTTTTGAAAGCTGGCGCGTAAACTTTAGTTTGGCGCTTTATTCAATATGAGTTTACAAACGTCCCTCTTGCAGTTGCTGCGCGATATTCCCGACTTTCCCAAGCCGGGGATTGTTTTTAAAGACATCACACCCTTGCTGGCTCAGCCGGGCATGCGCAAAAAAGTGGTGGAAGAACTCACCGCCCCATACATAGGCAAACCCGTAGACGCGCTGGTGGCTGTGGAGGCGCGCGGTTTCATCTTTGGTTCGCTGGTCGCACAAGAGTTGAATGTACCGTTTATTCCGGTGCGCAAGGCCGGCAAGCTGCCGTACAAGAAAATAAAAGAAGACTATGCTTTGGAATATGGCACAGCCACACTGGAGATGCATGAAGACGCGATCCACCGTGATATGAACGTGCTCATCCACGATGACGTACTGGCCACGGGCGGCACTGCCCTGGCGGCTGCGGCCATGGTAAAGCGATTGGGCGGCCGTGTCATGGGCTTCTCCTTCTTGATTAACCTGGGCTTTTTGCCGGGCCGCGATCGGCTGACTGCGGAATTTGGGCTGGAACCCCATTATTTGGTCAATGTATAACCTTTTACCTTTGCATGTGTTTTTAACCCCAAGAGGTTGAATTGTGGACGAGGCAGTATTGATACCCATGTTTCCATTGTCGATTTTCCCCTTGCCGGGAGAACTCGTGCCGCTGCATATTTTTGAACCGCGCTACAAACAATTATTGCACGATGCCGAAACGCGCGATATTTCCTTTGGTATTTACTTCAATCACACCCTGAATACTGAAAAACGAGGCGCGCTGGTGAAGTTGGAAAGCGTGCTCAAAAAATACAGTGGGGGTGAATCGGACATCATTGTGCGGTGCACCGATCTTTTTTGGATGGATAAGCTATACCGAACGTTCAAAGACAAATTATATCCCGGTGGCGATGTGCGTTTGGAGAAAGTCGACATGCACGAGCCCATCAGTGCCCGGTTAGTGGACACCTACTGTTCGCTTTCGAACTCCGCACGTACGGACGTGAAGGTAAAATCCCTTTCGGTGTACCATTTGGCCAACGAATTGAATTTTGATTTCCCCGAGAAACTGAAGTTTGTCTCCCTGGATGCCGAGAAGAAAGAATCGTTTCTGCTTTCCAGATTGCGGTACCGGCATCAATTGCAGCAGCACGCAGAAAAAGCTAAAGACGTGTTCCATCTTAATTAAGTTGCGTACTTGCTGTCTTAATTTTTCTCTTAACAATTTTCACGGATTATTAACGGTATTTAACAAAACCTCGTGTAACTTTTTGTAACAACCACCCGTCATAAGGGCAAAGGTTCAGGTTATGAAAAAAATTACATTCGGTTTTATGGCAGTGTTGTGTTCTGCAACACTGGTGTTCGCAAATGGTACAGAGGAACCCACCGCAGTTTCGTCTGTTGCAGTAACGCACGCTAAAGGCAGCAAGCAGTTCAAATTGTTTTACAAGTCAAATCGGACAGGCAACGTGGCCGTAACCATCGCCAATCCGGAAGGAAAAACCGTTTTTCAAGAGACCGTTCGGCAAACCGATGGATTCATCCGTCCGTACAACTTCAGCGAACTGGCCTATGGCGCTTATACCATTACCGTGGAAGACCAGGCTGGCAAACAAGTGCAGAACGTTACCCACACCTCCGAGCAGGTGGAAAAACACGTGCACATGGTGAAATTGGCGGAAGAAGGAAAGTACATGTTGATGGTAGCCTCAAAAGATACAGACTCCATCGGTGTACGTGTTTTTGATGCCAACAATACCGTGTTGCACGACAAGCAATACAAGGTGAGGGGTGAGTTTGCACAGGTCTACGATCTCCGCCAGATCAAAAAATTCAAAATTGAAGTGACAGACGAAAGCGGTGTACTGAAAACATTGACGTATTAACATTCGGTCGGGTACGCGCCAGGCGCACGATGCGCTCGTATCTTCAACCAACACATGGTACAACCGATCGGCCCATACGGGCCGATCGGTTGTATTGTGGTCCCAAAGTCGCTGGTATTGGCTACCTTCGTGGCATGTCGCGCAAAATAAAAATTCTCTTCGTGGTCATCGCAGTTTTGATGGCGCTGTATGCGCTGGGTCCTTCGCCCGCCACACCGGTCTGGAGCAAGCAGTGGCCCGTGGTGCCACAGACACCGGCCGAACTGGAACAGTATGTCAGGGCCAAGGAAGCGCAACATTCCGTAAAGCCCGACAACGAAGCACGGATCGTGTGGGTTGACTCCGCCAGACAAAAAACGGCCTACAGTGTCGTGTACTTGCACGGATTTTCCGCCAGTCAGGAAGAAGGCGATCCGGTGCATCACGATTTTGCCAACAGGTTTGGATGCAATCTGTTTCTGGCTCGCCTGGCCGACCACGGTATCGATACCACCGAGCAATTGTTGTCGTTCACGGGCGACCGCTTTTGGGAGTCGGCCAAAGAGGCGCTGGCCATTGGCCAAGCCCTGGGCGAGCGCGTGATCGTCATGAGCACGTCCACAGGTGGCACGGTGGCGCTCATGCTGGCTGCCTATTTCCCCGATCAGCTACATGCGCTCATCAACCTGTCGCCCAACATTGCCATCAACAACCCGCTGGCTTTTCTGTCCAATAATCCCTGGGGCCTGTCATTGACATACCTGGTGGTAGGGAAGTATAACGTGGCGCAAACTGATTCGGTGCGCAGGCGCTACTGGAATGACCGCTACCGGGTAGAAGCCATTGCCCAGCTTCAGGAAATGTTGGAAGATCAGATGAACGAAGCGTTATTCGCACGCGTCACCTGCCCTGTGCTGACACTGTATTATTATAAAAATGAGATGGAGCAGGACCCGCAGGTGAAGGTAAGCGCCATGTTGGATATGCATGAGCAATTGGGTACACCGGCAGATCAAAAGCGTGCCGTAGCCGTGCCCTCGGCCGGTGCTCATGTGTTAGGCTCACATCTGGTGTCGCAAGATGTGCCCGCAGTGCAGCGGGCCATTGAAGATTTCGCGCAGGAGGTGTTGAAGCTGAAGCCGGTGCCGTAGGCTATTGCCGCAAAAATTTTTCGGCTGCGTCCAGATCTGCGGGCGTATCAATACCCATCGTTTCCAGTTCGGTACGGGCCGTTTGAATGACATACCCGTTTTCGAGCCACCGCAGTTGCTCTAACGATTCGGCTTGCTCCAATGCGGACGGGAGCAGGGCTGTCACCTGGCGCAGTACATCCGCTCGGTACGCGTACATGCCGATGTGTTTGTTGTAGCGATGTCGGGTCAGCCACGCCTCCGTGGCCCCGCGCAAAAACGGAATGGGCGAACGGCTGAAGTACAAGGCCTTGCCCTGTTGGTCCGTTACTACCTTTACTACGTTGGGATTGGTCAGATCTTCTTCACGTGTGATGGTTTTGATTAACGTGGCCAACTGGGTGTTGTCATTCAGCGCGTGCGCGAGCAAGTCAATTTGGGCGGGAGCAATAAAGGGTTCATCGCCCTGAACATTGATGACAAAGTCGTAGGGTTCGGTTTGCAGATCCAATACTTCGCGGCAGCGGTCAGTGCCCGAAGTGTGCTGTGGCGAAGTCATACATACCTGACCGCCAAAGGCGCGTACGTGATAGGCAATCTCTTCGTGGTCGGTGGCTACCACTACCTTTTGCAACCGCTTTGCTTGCGCGGCTTGCCGGTACACGCGCTCAATCATGCTGATGCCACCAATGCGCACCAGCGGCTTGGCTGGGAAGCGTGTGGACGCATAACGCGCGGGGATAATGCCCAAAATGGTCATGGAGGTTCAACTATACTTTTCGTACGCGAAGCGTGACGCCCTCCACCGCAGTCACTTCAACTTCTTCGCCTTTTTCCACAAACTCGCCCCGGGTAAAGGCATCGTAGAGTTGTTTGTCGATGAATATCTTGCCACTGGGCCGGAGTACCGTTTGGGCGATGCCGCGCTTGCCCACCAACGTAGTCGCATGTGGGCCCACCGTGTATCCCTCGCTTTTTTCCTGGGTGTCCATCAGGGCAATGTTGCGAAAGGCTTTCGTGCGCGTGAGGCGCGCCCCGCCCAAGAACAACAAAAGCACGCCCCCGGTAATGCCGCCCAGCGTGGCAAACATGGCCGTTACGATATCGCCCAGCGGGACAAATTCAAAATTGAAGAAGTCGTTGTTGAGCATGATGAGCACCAGCGAAGCGAGGGTGAGCGCAATGCCGGCTATGCCGGTGACGCCAAACCCCGGGATCACAAAAATCTCTACCAGGATTAAAATAACACCCACAAACAAGGCTAAGATTTCCCAATACTCGGCCAACCCGCTTAGGTAGTAGGGGATCAGGTACAACAGCAGCGCAGTGATGGCGGCAAACAAGGGAAAGCCCACCCCCGGGGTTTGCAACTCAAAGTAAATCCCTCCGATGATCACCAGAATCAGCAGGCCGCTGATGAATGGATTCAGAAAGATGGCGATGATTTTTTCCACTGCGCCCAGTGTAAACCGGTCAATCTCGTACGCGGTGACGCCATTGCGCGCGAGGATTTCTTCGATCGAATTGACTTTTGCCTCGCAGTAGCCGTTGGCCATCGCTTCGGTGGTTGTAAACGTGATTACCTTGCCCGCTTGTTTGATGCTGTCGATGACCAAGGTTTCATCCACCATGCCTTCGGCAATGCGCGGGTCGCGTCCATTTTCTTCCGCGGTGGAACGCATGATGGAGCGCATGTAGGACTGGTATTTGTCGGGGGCGGCTTCGCCCGAGCCATTCACTACCGTGGCGGCACCGATACTGGCGCCCGGTGACATGTAGATACTGTCGCAGGCGATGGAAATGAGGGCTCCGGCCGAGGCAGCATCGGAGTTGATGAATACCCAGACAGGCGTGTCCACATCCATGAGTTGGTCAACAATCTCTTTGGCGTCTGTTAGCACGCCTCCGTAGGTGTCCATGTCGATGATGATATAGTCGGCTTTTGTTTCCGTGGCATGCTCGAGGGCGAGTTTCACGTAGCGTGCCATGCGTGGGTCAATCTCAGCCTTGATCTCCATCACCATCACTTTTTTCCTGGGTTGTGCCCAAGCGCTGGCGGCCAGGCAGCAAAGCAAGACCAACCCTGCGAGTTTTATCCCCTTCATGCGATCAAAAGTCTAATTTTGTATAAAAATACTACGATACACTTGAAAAACCGATCGGAGTTTCGTTGGCAGGCCCGCGCCACGCTGTGGAAAGTGTGTGTTTGGCCTCCTGCCTCCCTGGCCGTGGTGGAGGTGCGTGATGAGACAAGCAGGCGGGTGGAGTGGATTGCATTGAACTATCAAAACGGCAAAACAATCTGGTCGGTTGCCGCGGGCAGCGAAGGATGGTGGCGTCACTTGTCGTTTGTGACGGCCAACGAGGTGGTGCTGAGGCGGTTCGAGTCGGCACGAAATCCGGATCGGGTCACGTACGAAACATGGTCATTGGGGCAGGGCACGCCCACGACAACTTCCGCCCAAACTATTGTGCCGCCCAACCTGAATGAAGTAACTTTGCCTACTGATTATTGGCAGGGTAGTGTCGAATTTGATACGGTGGCGCGCTACCTGCGGGCAGCCTTGGGTTGTGAACCCACCGGCCCCATCGAATATGCGGCACACCACGACTGCCTGGCGGTGAGTTGGTATGAAAAAGACAATGAAAACCTGCGCCAGCACGTGGCGGTGTGGAAGCAGGGCCACGAACCTTGGCGCGAAACGTTGATGAACCAGGGCCATGGCGTGGGCACCGACAGTTTTTTTATGGCCGGAAATATTTTTTTTACCGTCAAAGACAAAAAGGAATTGATCGTGGTATCGTTTTTGGACTAACAGGAAGCATATGAAAGGATTTGTAACGCTGACCTTGCTGCTATGTTTGACCCATCTTGTTCGTGCGTATGATTCGCTGCGCACGGAAGTTGTTGACGGCAAAACGTATGTCATTCATCGGGTAGACCCCAAGGAAACCGTCTACAGCATCTCGCGGAGATACGGGGCCACCGTGCTGGAAGTGGTGGAAGCCAATCCCTCGGCTGCTTCGGGCATTGAGGTGGGGGCTATTCTGAAAGTTCCTTACCAGCGCAAAGCCTCGTTGCCTGCAGCCCAACGCACCCACACGGTAGCAGCCAAAGAAACGCTGTACTCCATTGCCAAAATGTACAATCTTTCGGTGGAGGAGCTGAAGACGCTAAACAACCTCACCAACAACACGTTGGAAGTAGGCCAGGTACTTGTACTCAAGGGAGGCACCACGCCTACCGCCATTCCGCGAGTGCGCACCAAGGTACTCTCGTCAACGCATACCGTAGCAGCCAAGGAAACCTTGTTTTCTATTGCCCAACAGTATCAGGTGACAGTAGACCAACTGAAAGCATGGAACAACCTCCCTTCGGACGAAGTAAAAATTGGGCAGATGTTGTATACCGCGCAGCCTATGAAAGTCTCTGCCCAACAAACGGTGCAAACTAAAACCGAGACGCTGGTCAAGGAGAGACCGCCTGTGCCAACCACCGCGCCCGTCACGGCTGTCTCGCAACGCGTGGTCGAAAACGGAGCAGGCTACAACGAGGTGCGCGAGACCGGATATGCAGCGTTGATCCCTCAAACCGAAGGCACCCGTAAATACCTAGCGTACCATGCTTCGGCCAAGCCAGGCACTATCTTAAAAGTAAGGAATGAAGCCACCAACCGCGAAGTTTTTGTGCGCGTGGCCGGGCCTTTGCCCGCAGGTTCTTCTGCGCTAACCGTCATCCAGGTATCACAGGCTGCCTACGATCGGTTGGGTGCTACGGAGGGCACGTTCAGAGCGGAAGTAACCTACTATAAATAGCGTGGCGGAACTCTCGTTTGACGAGCTCAAGGCCTTGCTGGATGCCAAAGTCAAGCAATTCAATCATCGTAGTTTTATTGCCAACGACCCCATCTCCATACCACACCGCTTTAAGCGCAGACAAGATATTGAAGTGGCGGGCTTCTTTGCTGCCTTGTTTGCCTGGGGCAATCGGGTGACCGTCATCAACAAGTCGCTGGAGCTATTAAGCCTGATGGGCAATACGCCCCATTCATTTGTGTGTGACCACACCCCGCGCGAAGCCAAGCGACTCGCTTCGTTTGTGCATCGCACCTTCAATGGCGAAGACATTCAATATTTTGTGCGTTTTCTGAAGCATCATTACCAACGCCACGAGTCGCTTGAGGATGCTTTTCCGGTGGGGGCGGAGGATGAAAATGTAGAGCACGCACTAAACGCCTTTCACGATTATTTTTTTTCCCTGCCCGAAGTGCCCGAGCATGTGCGGCTACACATGGCAGCCCCCAAGAAGCAGTCCTCATGCAAGCGGTTGAACATGTTTTTGCGTTGGATGGTGCGTTCAGACATGGCGCGCGTGGATTTTGGCCTGTGGAAAAAGATCAAACCCGCGCAATTGATTTGTCCTATCGATGTACACGTGGAGCGCACCGCGCGAAAACTGAAACTGCTCACCTATCAGCAACTCCATTGGGACTGTGCCTTGGAACTGACCAACAACTTGAGAAAGTTTGACCCGCGCGACCCCGTTAAGTACGACTATGCGTTGTTTGGCTTAGGCATGGAGGGACGCAGTGGCACAGCGGACTAAAACGCATAAAACGGATATGACTCTCCTTTTGGGAACACCGTTTTGTCAGGCGGTAATTCGATGAAGCCATCTTTGCCCAGCAAGTTGACAAAATCGCCCGAACCACCCCCGGCTGATGGCGTAGCAATCCAGGTGGCGCGTTCAGCACTCACCGTGACAGGCAAAAAATAAGTGAGCGCGGGTTTGAAGGGCACATCATCTGCCAATGTCGCCATATGCGCACGCGGGGGCGCCCCCATGGACGCCAACAGCCATGGCTGGATGTAGCGGTAAAAGCAGATCAGCGTTGACACAGGGTTGCCGGGCAGCCCAAACACGGTGGTCGTTTGCGAGCGGCCAAACCACAGCGGTTTGCCCGGCTTTTGAGCCACCTCGTGAAATACTTCGCTTACCCCCAGCCCGTTCAACACGGCTGGCACAAAATCGAACTTGCCCTTGGATACACCTCCGGACAGAATGAGCACATCCTGATCTTGCAGCGCAGCTCGCAAGGTTTCTGTGAGCACTGCCGGATCATCGGCCACGTGGCATTGCGAAGCCGCTAAACCCATCCGGTTGACGGCCGCCCTTATGGCCGAGGCGTTGGACTGCCGCACTTGCCACGCCTCAGGCGCAACCTCCACGGGTACTACCTCATTGCCCGTTCCAACGACCAGAATACGGGGTGATTGCCATACGGGCACGGAAGCGATGCCCACGGAAGCCAGCACTGCCACCTCGATGGCTGACAGTCGCGTGCCCTGCGATATCAACCGCGTATTCCTGGCTGCGTCACTGCCCTGGCGATGTATGTTTTGCCCATCCGCCACCAAAACATCTTTTTTTATGGTAGCGGTGCCGTCCTTTATCTCAAGATCTTCATAGCGAACAACGGTGGTAGCCCCTGCCGGCAGCACGGCACCGGTCATTACCTCTACACATTGGTGGGGCAGCAGAACGTTTGGCGGCATGCCGGCAGCCTGGATAGCCTGCACTGCAAACGCGCGTTGGCCTTGTTGAAAATCAGCCGCGTTGATGGCAATGCCGTCCATTGTGACGCGAGGGTAAGGTGGCAGGTCGCGATCGGCTGTGACATCGCGACCCAAAAACCGGCCTGCGCACTCGGCCAGTGGAATGTGCGTGAGGCTGGGTGCAAACAGTTGCCCATGGATGTGACGCGCGGCTTCTTCTACGGAGATCACTTTATGACGTACTTTTGAGGTAAACCTACAAAGTAACCGACACACGTCATGGCCCGCCCCAAAAAACTCTCTCATATAAACGACCAAAACAAACCCGCGATGGTGGATGTATCCCACAAGGAAAGCACCCGCAGAATGGCGGAAGCCATGGCGGAAGTCTGGCTCGGCCCCGAGGTGATCATGCACTTGCAAGGCGATGAGATTGTAACGGCTAAAGGCCCGGTTTTTCAAACGGCCATCATCGCGGGGGTCATGGCGGCCAAGAAAACCAGCGATCTGATTCCTTTTTGTCATCCGCTGCCGCTCGAGGACTGTCAAGTTAGCATTGTGCTGGCAGGCGAAACCGCCCACATCCGTACCGCTGCCGTAACCACCGCCAAAACAGGGGTGGAGATGGAAGCGCTTACGGCCGCCAGCGTGGCCGCGCTCACGGTATATGATATGTGCAAGGCCATTTCACCTCAAATGGTCATAGGCGAGCTATGTTTGCTGTCCAAGACAGGCGGTAAAACGGTTTTCAAACGAAAAGTGTAGTTTTTGTCAGCAAGTTGTGGCAGTTCTTCGCCATTATCCACATCGCCTCCGGGATTGCTAACTGCAAGACAGAAAATAAATTACGCTGGCATAGAGAAAGTAGTTGACCAGGTGCGGGCGGAGAATACCCGCGCAAAACCTACATCCAACTTACTTGCACAATATTTGCCGAACTTTTTATGACACGTTGCGTTTTCTTCGTGTCTGTAAAAACGTTGGCTTATGAAACTCACAGGAAAAAACTTGTTGCCTGATCTGCACATTGATCCCATCCGCAGAGACCTGTTGGTCGTTATCTTGACGGGGCTGCTGATCGCGTTGGGCGTTACCACACTGGCTATTCTGATTGCGGGCCAGCTTTAGCGGCTGACGTTTCTGCGCTGAAAATACGGTCGCAAGATTGTTCGGTCTAGCAGGACAAGGGCGAGTGCCAGATTTCCTAGAATCACCGCCCGAATAACCGTTTTAACATTGATGGGCAGCGAGAGCGAGCCGAATAGTTTATTCAACCACGGTTGTCGCAGCGTCAGCGGCACGGCTTCCGAGTCGAACGTGCCCGCACCCATCAGCAGTGCTGCCAAGCCCGTGGCCACCACAATGCCCGCTAATATCATCAGGCCTCTGCCGTATGTGCCGGGCAGCAACGGTTTTTCGCGCAGGGCCGTCATGGTGCGAAATGTAAAGGAGGCAGACGGTTCTTCCATCCGCGCCTGGCGCTGCAATGTTTCGTGCAGCCAGCGGATGTGCCCGGCCTTTTTTTGAACGGACACATCGTGTTGGAGAGCCTCGCGGATGTCGTGCTGCTCCGTTTCCGAAGCCTCGCCCGCAACCCATCGCCACAATTGCTCCTCGGTGATTTCTTTCATGTTCTACAATGTTAACGCTTCTTCGTTCAATATCTTTTTGAGTTCCTCGCCCAGCCGCAACCGGGCGCGGTGGATACGCACTTTTACCGTATTTACATTCTGCGACAAGATGCCCGCCACCTCTTCGAGCGTAAACTCCTTCAGATAAAACAACTGCAGGGCCAGCCGGTCGGCTTCGTTCAGGTGTGCCATTGCCTGGTGCACAAACGCAATTTTCTCGCGTGCCTCTACCGAGTCTGAGGCCTCCGCCTCGGCCGCCACCCGCAGGCACTCCACGGGCTGCGCTCCGGGGCGCTGTTTGCGCTTGTAGCTCACGGCCGTGTTAAAAGCAATTCGGTACAGCCATGTGCTGAACCGGGCCTGCCGATTAAAGCCTTTCAGGTATTGAAACGCTTTGACAAACGCATCCTGCGCGGCCTCTTCGGCCTCGTCCCGGTTGTTCAGCACGTTGAGCGTCAACGTAAAAACATAGCGCTTGTACCGTTCTACCAATTGCTGGTACAGATGGTGCTCGCCAGCCAAAATTCGGTCCAGCAGGCGGTTTTCCTCTTCGGGGGCAGTCACGGGTGGTTTGACGCTGCGGTGAGCTCGGAAGTTACGGACTTTTGAAAAAATGGTGCAGGGGTTGGTTGCCTCGGCATTTGTCTGCCAAAAAGCTGACCCTGTTTTTTTGGTGTCGGGTGTAACGTGCCACCGGGGGGCTGCGTCAAACGCCCAAAAACACACCATGAACGAAAACGAAATCATCATCCCAATTTTGGGAATCTTGCTGCCTATCATCATCACCCTGGGCGCGTTTGTCATGATTGCCTATCTGCGCAAATATGAAAACATCGAACGCATGGCCATTATCGAGAAAGGGTTGGCTCCCGACCTTTTCCAGAAAGAGCGCTCCTCGTCTCCCGCGCTCCGCTGGTCATTGCTTCTGGTAGGGGTAGGCTTTGGTTCTTTGATGGGCTATTGGCTCGATTCGGCATTTGACATGGAGGAAGTCGCGTATTTTTCTATGCTGTTTATCTTTGGTGGCGCAGGGTTGGGTGTGTCGTATCTGATTGAAGAGAAGAAAAATCAACGTCACGCCCCGTAGCGGTTTCAGGCGGGGTTCGCGCAGCTCTCTCTCGCCTATTTTTTGCTACTTTTAGCGAATGCGATCAGGGAGTCCGTGGGTCATGTTGTTGTCGGCCGGGGTGCTGCTCACGTTGGCCTTTGTGGTAGACGTGCAGCAATCAGATCGCGATGACCGGTTGGAGGCAGCCGAGGCCTCCATGCGGCTGGAGCAACAGCTCGCCCAGGTGCAACGCGAAGCCCAACAACTCATGGCGGATTCGCAGCGATGGCATCGCACGGCCCTGTGGTTTTATGAGTGGCACCGCGATAAACTCACTCGCTGGAGTACCCATGCCTATCTGCCCGAGATCAATTGGCTGGCTGATGACATCCCCCTGAAAGTCATACACACAAACCGCGGGGTATTTGTATTGCAAAAATGGGTGTTGTCTGACGGCCGCGTCATGGCCAACTGCCTACCCCTGTATCAGGAATTCAAAGTCAAGAACCAGTATCTGAAGCCCCGGTGGAATGCGGCCATTTTTGGTTCGTGGAGGCCGCGCGTGGTGGAGGCCACGGGCGCCAGTGGCTGGCCCTTAGAAGTGCCCGGCCACCCTGCGCTGTGTAGGTTACAGTCATCGGCTACGGATCAGATTGGTACGCATGGGTTGGCGCTTGGGCTCGCATCCGCAGGCATATTGTTGGTGTTGGCTGTGGTTGCCGTTTTTCTGCAACGCCTTCACCGGGGCGGCCGGCACGGCCTAGTGTTTGCGTGGGCCTTGGTCGCTGGGGTAGCGCTGCGGTGCGGCATGATCTATGCGCAGGTGCCCGCCCGCTGGTGGCCCAGTCCTGTGTTTGACGCGGAGCGTTTTGCTTCCTCGTGGTACAATCCATCGCTGGGCGATCTGCTGCTCAACGCATTGGTGGTGAACGGTCTTTGTCTCTATCTCTTTTTATACTATCCGCGCCTGGTGCGGCTGCCCCGTGCGGGGCGTTGGGTGTGGTCGGTGTTACTCTTAACGGCAGCATACTTCGCCTTGTTGTTTCCTTACTTGTTTGCCGAGACCATCTTTCACAACTCCGGCATATCGCTGGACATCACGCAGAGCCTGGCCGTGGACCCGTTGCGACTGCTGGCCTTGTTGGCGGTAGTGTTGGGTGCGCTCGCATCGTTTTTTGTGTTGCATGTGCTCCTGCGGTTGGCCTATCGGAACCACGTGGCCCAGAAAATGGGATTTTGGCTTGCGCTGATGGCGGCCACGGCTTTTTTTGTCCTGTATAACACGATGGCCGATCGGCAGTACGGGGTGGCCTTGGTGTTGGGGGCTGTCTTTTTTTCATTTCTCTTTGTGACGGGTTTCTCCCGGTCGCTCCGGTTCACTACGCACCGCACGTTTTTATATTTGTTTTCGTACGTATTGATCTTTAGCGTGTTGATTTCGGCAGGCATTCGCAAGTTTGTGGAGGAAGAACGCTACGAAGATCAAGTACGGTTTGCCTCAACGTATCTGGCCGATCGCGATCAGTTGGCGGAATATCTGCTCAACGAAGCGGCCCAGCGTATCCGCGAAGACAATTTCATTATCGGGCGGATGGCCAATGCTTTTTTAAGCAAAGACCCCGTGCGCCAGAAGATCAGTCGGTACTACCTCGGTTCTTATTTCGATCAATATGACCTTTCGATCCTGATGTTCAGCTCGCTCGGTGAGCCGTTGGGCAATCGCCAGGCGATGGACCTGTCTGATTGGCTGGTGGCGATCCAATCGCAGGTGCAGCAAACCCAATACAGTGGGCTCTACTTTTTTGCCCAAACGGGTCGACTGCCGGCCCGCAAGTATTTTTGCTATATCCCGCTGCGCAAAGGCGATGTGCTCGTAGGATTTATCGCGTTGGATTTGACGCAGAAACGCATCATCCCCCGGCAGGTATTTCCGGAGTTGCTGTTGGATGAGCGCTTTTCGGCCTATTTGCGCAACAAAGACTACTCCTATGTTTTCTTTGCCGGAGGTAACGTGGTGCGTCACTTTGGCCATTTCAATTATGAGCGCGACTTTGACAAGCGCTGGATTGGCGACCCGGAGTTGTACCGACACGGCATCAGTCGAGATAACCATTTTCATGTGGCTGTAGAGGGCGAGAACGGGGCAACGGCCGTGGTGACCGGTGCTGCCTATTCGCAATTTGACTTGTTGGCCAATTTTGCGGCCTACTTCATAGTGGGGCTGTTGCTGATGGTCGCCTGGATCATCTTGTTGGTCATTCGCGCTTGGCGCGCAGGTACGCGACTAAACTATAGCACGCGCATTCAATTGTATGTTTCATTGGCATTTGTGCTGCCACTGCTCATCGTCAGTTACACGCTTCAACAGACAGTGAGCCGCGCCAATGACCGCCAGCTCAAGTCCATGTTTGAAAACGAGGCGCGTTCGCTGGGCGACCAGTTGGCCTCTTGGATCAACGCGGCTTCACAGGATTCGCTCACCACCTCGCTCGAGATCACCGGGCAACTAAACTCGCTGGCGCGGCTGGCGGGTGTAGATGCTACTGTTTTCTATCCAGACGGGACGCTGTGGGCCAGCAGCCAGCCCATGATTTACGACCAACACTTTATTGCTCCGGTGGTAAATCCTGTGGCGCGCGTAGCCATTGCCGGCCAGGCCTACAACGAACTGACGTTAGATGAATCGATCGGTTCGTTGAGTTACAACGCGGCCTACGTGGCGCTTCGTTCTTCGGCCTCGGGCTCACTGATTGGCTATCTGAGCGTTCCCTTTTTTGAATCGCGTGTGTTATATGAGCGCAGCCAGGTGGTGGTGTTAGCCAACATCCTGATCATCTTCACGCTGGTCTTTATCTTTTTCTCGGTGTTGTCCTATTTCGCGGCCGGGTGGCTTACCTTTCCGCTACGGTTTATATCGGCCCGGCTGGGACGAACCACGCTATCGGGCGAAAACCAACCGATCGAGTGGAAATCGCAGGACGAGATAGGGCGGCTGGTACAGGAATATAATGCCATGTTGCAGAACCTGGAAAAGAGCAAAACCGACCTGGCGCGCAGCCAAAAGGAAAATGCCTGGCGCGAAATAGCCCAGCAAGTGGCTCATGAAATCAAAAACCCCCTCACGCCCATGAAGCTCACGCTCCAGCAGATGCAGTTGCGACAAGAGCTCTCGGACGAAAAGACAAAGCAGTCGTTGCAAACGCTGCTCACCCAGGTAAGTGCACTCAACGACATCGCCTCCTCCTTTAGCGCTTTTGCCCGCATGCCGGCCCCTCTTTTGCAAAAGCTGGAACTGAACGCACTCGTGCGCAAGACCGTATTGTTGTATCAAATGCACCCTCAGGGCTCCGTATCGTTCACGTCAGCGCTCGCGGAAGCCTGGGTGATGGCCGATGAGCAAGTGCTTACGCGGGCGGTTTCTAACCTGGTGCTGAATGCGTTACAGGCAGGCAGGGAAGACGACCACATGACCGTGCAGGTGCGCACCGCGCGTGTGGGGCCTGAGTTTGAAATCGCGGTAGAAGACAATGGGCAGGGCATTGCACCCGATTTTCAGGACAAAGTTTTTTTGCCTCATTTCAGCACCAAACGGGCCGGTTCGGGATTAGGGTTGGCCATTGTTAAACAAGGTATTGAGCAAAGCCACGGCTCGATTTTTTTTCGCACCGAACCCGGAAAGGGCACCACCTTTTTTATCCGCCTAAAGGCCCTCGCATAGTCGGTTTGATGTTCACGCGCGGGCGTATGACTACCCCGCAGTTGAGGGCACCCCGGACGCAAAATCCAGGATGTAACCTTTTTCAATGCTATGAGTAACGAAGTCAGGCAACCTTTTCGCAGTTGAAAGGTCAATGAATCAAACCCGTTTACGATGGTCAAAAATTACCTGCTGGTAGCATGGCGCGGTATTTGGCGCAACAAATTGTTTTCGTTGCTCAATACCCTGGGGCTGGCCCTGGGCATGGCCAGTGCGCTGCTCATTTTTTTGTGGATTAATGATGAGTGGCAGGTTGATCAGTTTCATGTAAATGGTTCGCGGCTTTACCGCGTACTTGAGAACCAGCAGTACACGGATGGTCGCTTGTTCACCTTTGCCTCCACGCCTGGACCCATGGCGCCTTATGTCAAAGAAAAGTACCCCGAGATCGAGAAGGCCGCACGCTTTACATGGCAGGTGACCGAGCTCTTTCAAGCTGGCGACAAACGTTTTTATGAGGAGGGCCGCTATACTGAGCAGGATTTTTTGGACATGTTTTCCTTCGCTCTGATCGAAGGGGAGGCGACTTTCGCCCTGAAAGACAAACACGGCATTGTCATCAGCCAGAAGATGGCTAAAAAATTTTTTGGCAACGAGCCTGCGCTGGGCAAGGTGTTGGTGATGGGTACCACCGAGTCATTTACCGTAACGGGCGTGTTGGCCGACTTGCCAGCAGCTTCGTCCTTGAAATTCGATTTCCTGTTGCCGTTTGATTTTTTTTGGGATCAGAATAAAGCATGGCTCGACCAATGGGATAACAACAACATTCGAACCTATTTGCTGCTGCGCGAGGGCGCTGATGTGCATGCTTTTGGTGAGAAGTTCAAACACGAGATACGCGAACATGTGGAAAACACGAATGTTGAGTTGTTTGTGCAGCGCTTTGGAGAAACCTATCTGCATGGTGATTTTGAAAACGGAAAACGATCGGGTGGACGTATCGAGTACGTGCGCGTCTTCTGTGTCGTAGCCCTGTTTGTGTTGTTGGTCGCCTGCATCAACTTTATGAATCTGGCTACCGCCCATGCGTCCAAGCGGGCAAAAGAGGTGGGTTTGCGCAAAGTGATAGGTGCTGCGCCACGGCAGTTGTTCCGGCAATTTATGGGCGAGTCTTTTCTGACAGTGGCAGCCGCAGCGGTGGTGTCAGTGGGGCTGATCATCTTGCTGTTGCCGGTTTTTAACGACCTCACAGGCAAGTCGCTTTCGTTTCAACTGCTGGACTCAAATGTCATTGTCATTTTTTTAGCCGTCATAGCGTTCACCACCGTGGCAGCGGGCAGCTACCCTGCCTTGGTTATTGCCGGATTTCAGCCGGTGGCCGTTCTGAAAGGGCAATGGAAGTCGGGCGCCCGGGCCGCGCGGCTGCGCAAAACGTTGGTCGTGGCGCAGTTTACGCTCTCCATCATGTTGATCATTAGCACCGCAGTCGTGTACCGCCAGGTGAATTTTATGGAAGACCGCGACATTGGATTTGAGCGCGAAAACCTGTTTTATGTATGGATGGAGGGTGACGTGCGCGAGAAGTTTGAAACTTTTCGTACCACACTGCTGGCATCGCCTGCCATCGAGGCTGTGACGGCCACCAGCCAGTTGCCGATCGATATTGGCAACTCCACTTCGGGCGTGCAGTGGGAAGGCAAGAATCCGGACGAACGCATCTTGTTTACGAACATGAACGTAGACTATGATTTTATCCAAACGATGCGCATGGAAATGGCGGAGGGCCGCCCGTTTGACCGCGCACAGGTCACCGACAGTGTCAATTACATTGTAAACGAGAAAGCCGCCTCCAAATTTGGCTTTGCACAAGGAACGGCCGGGCAGGAATTGACCATGTGGGAACGCAAAGGCCGCATTGTGGGCGTGGTCAAAGACTTTAACTTTGGCTCGCTGCACAACCCGATCGAACCATTGATTTTGCGGATCCCGCGGCCCTCGGAGTATAGCTACAATTGTGTGCTGGTGCGGGTGAACCCGGGCGATGAGGCCGCGGGCATTCGGGCGACAGAGAACGTCTGGAAGCAATATGCTCCGGGGTACCCTTTTAAATATTCGTTTTTGAACCAGGATTGGGAGAATTTTTATAAAGCAGAAGGTCAGCGGGGCCGGTTGTTCAATGCCATGGCTGTCCTGTCGATTTTTATCTCGTGCCTGGGGTTGTTTGGTCTATCGGCATTTGCTGCCGAACGGAGGACGAAAGAGTTGGGTGTGCGCAAAGTACTGGGCGCATCGGTGCCATCGCTGATCGGGTTGATGGGCCGGGAATTTGTGTCGCTTGTATTGATCGCTTCGCTGCTCGGGTGTGCGGGCGGTTGGTTTGTGATGGAGCGGTGGCTCAGCTCGTACGCTTTTCACGTGGACGTGGGCTGGTTTACGCTGGTGGCTGCTGCGCTGATTTGCCTGGTCATTTGCCTGCTGACGGTGGCCTTTCATTCCTTTCGGGCATCCACGGCCAACCCCGCCAAGGTACTTCGGTACGAATGAGCGAGCGGCCTTGAGCCCGGATCAATCATCAATCATCTTACCCCACACGAGTTTCTTAAAGATCTCGGCACTTGGCCGCGGGGTGCGTTCTTTGGTTTCCCAATTGCACGCATACAATCCGAACCGGCAGCTCGGGCCCAAATGCCATTCAAAGTTGTCCCACGTGCTCCACCAAAAGTATCCCCGCAGGTCAATGCCATCACGAAGCGCCTGGTGCATGATTTTCGCGTAGTCTTTGATGGCTTGCTGGCGCAGGGTATCGCTGGCATCGGCCACGCCATTTTCGGTGATGATGATGGGCTTTTTGTATTTGCTCCAATAGCGATCGAGGCACTTGCGCAAACCTTCGGGATGGTACTCCCACATATCGTCATGCGGCCGGCCGAGTTTTTTCATTTTTTCGGGCGTCAATACGTTGGTGATGGGTACGGGGTCGTGCGGAATGCGCGTGTAATAACTCATCCCAAAAAAATCAGCTTTTTCAAAGTGACCAGGTACAAACTCCATAAACCACCAATCGCCCAGCCGGGCCGGAAACCAACCCAACAGATTTTCGGCCGAAAAGATGGTGGCATTGTGCGAGATGCCCACAGGGTGGTGGGGGTACCGTTTTTTGATTTGTTTGTAGGCGCGGTTGTGCGCGGTGCCGAGGTGGCGAACCACCACGCTGGCCAGGTATAAGTTGTTTTTGAAGGGAGGAAAGAAGCCCGTGACCCATCCGTAGCTGGCGTACACGTTGGGCTCGTTAAAGGTGTTCCACAAACTCACGTAGTCGCCAAACTCATCAATCACTTTTTTGCAATAGTCAATCCACAGGTCAATATTCTCTTCCTTTTCCCACCCGCCCCGCCTGGCGAACCACATCGGATTGGTAAAATGGTGAAGCACCATCATGATTTTTACGCCTCGCTTCTGCAAGTCATCCAAAAAGCTGCGGTACATTTTAACTGTAGGCTTATGCAGTTTCCCCATTGGCTCGCGTTGCAGTTTGCTCCACAAAAAACCCATGCGGTAGTATGGGGCCAGCGAGGCAATCAGCTTGGCGTCCTCTTTTAGCCGAAGTTCGTGGTCGGTAGTGCGATCAAATACCGCTCCGTCCCGCGCTACCACACCCTGCCAATCGTGCTCGAACGCTGTTTCGATCTGTGCCGCGGCTGTGCTCGTTCCAAAAATAAAATCACGTGGAAAAACCAGGCGCATCACTTCCGGCCTGTTTGCGTAGCGGGTGCCGCTGCCGGCATCCCCTGTTCGGTCTCCCACGCTTGCCAGTACGTTTGCAGTTCGGTCAGGTCGCGTGTAAGGGTGGGATACGATGTGGGTTGGGGCAACGAAGGAAGCATACCTAGTTCGAGGGAATGTGTAGTGAGGCCGCCCGTCCATTCAAAATGCCCCGGATCATACAGACTGCGCCAGCGACCACCCCAGCGCAATCCTAGCCGTTCACCCTCGAAGCCAATTTTTTTCCAAAGTGCGCGGTTATCCCACACCGGCACGGAGTCTCGGATCGGCACAACATCTACCGCCAGTCCATATTGGTGTTTCGAACGGCCGCCTCTGGAACGCGTGTAGTGCTTGCCCATGTTCTTGTATTCGTTTTGTTTGGCATGGGTACGAAAGGTTTCCACCACGGCCAGTTCAATACCTTTTTCGCGGCACCGCTCGATGAGCAACCGTACCCGATCGCGAAAGTACGGATGCAAGGCCTGAAGATCAGCGATCATGGGCAGGTGGCCGCGGTCTTTACCATATGCGAAATTCGCCACCGTTTTCCAACGCAGCCACGCACGCATCGAATCGGGCTGACGATCAGTGATTGGTTCGGGAGCGAACACGCATTGCAGATCGGCTGCGTGAGCCGCATGTTCGGGTGTGTAGGCCAACGGCATCATTTGTGCCACGGCCGGCATAGCCGACACAACCATCAGAAAAATGATCCCTAAACGCATACGCACACTTCGAACGATACAAAGATACAAGGTTCGGGCATCAATTCGCAAAGGTTTACTGGTGGCTGGTTTCTGGTTACTGGATTCTGGTTTCTGGTCTCTCGTTACTGGTTTCTAGTCTCTGGTTACTGGTCTTCTTAGTTTCTAGCTACCAGTGACCAGAAACCAGTAGCCAGTAACCAGCAACAAGTCCCTAGCCCCTATCCAACCCTCAGCGCAGACATCCCTCCATCCACGTGCAGGATTTGTCCGCTGATCCAACTCGCTTGGTCGGACAACAGAAACGCAGCCATGTTGGCGATGTCTTGGGCTTCACCCACACGCTTGAGCGGGTGACGTTCGCCCGAAGCTTTTTTCTTTTCATCTGACGACAGCAGGCGCGCAGCCAGAGGGGTATCGGTTAACGAGGGAGCGATGCAGTTCACGCGTATTTTCGGGGCCCATTCTGCGGCCAGCGATTTGGTGAGACCTTCCAGTGCTCCTTTGGAGGCCGCTACGCTGGCATGAAAAGGCATTCCTTGCGCCACCGCCACCGTGCTGAAAAATACGACCGAGGAGGCATCAGCGGCTTTCAGTTTTGGCAGCAGTGCGCGCACGGCTTTCACCGCACCCATTACATTCAGTTGAAAATCGTCTGCAAACTCTTGATCGGTGAGCCGATGAAAAGGCTTTAGGTTGATGCTGCCGGGGCAGTAGGCAAGTCCGTCCAGAGCATCAGGCACGGTAAGGGACGATGCGTCATCGCGCAAGACATCAAAGACCTGCGACTCGATGCCCTCCGGTTCAGCTACAGCTCTCCGCGCTGCCACCCAGGTGCCGTGGCCCTGTGCCTTTAGTTGCCGGGCTAATGCCAGCCCAATGCCCGTACTTCCGCCAAGGATGAGATAGTTTTTTTTCATGTTGTGTTTTTTTGAGGTGGTAGGAAGGGTTTGTTGCAAGCCGGAAAGTCTTCTTACTTTCGCCATCATCAACGCGCACCCTCTTGTTTTGTTTATGACGGAATCGGAAAAATCCCAACGGCTGACAGCCTTTTTGCAACAGTATGTAACGGAGCACAAACGGGAGTTTATGGAGCGCGTGTTGGCTCAACGTACCCGCCACATCACGGTAGTGTTGGAAGACATTGTGCAATCGCAAAATGCCAGTGCGGTGGTGCGCACCTGCGAGTGCCTGGGTTTGCAGGACATCCACATCATTGAAAATTTCAGCAAGTACGGAACCAACAAAAAGGTGTTAAAAGGCTCTCACCATTGGGTGGATCTGATCCGCCACAAAGGCCGCGGCCGCGACAATACACAAACATGTTTTGAACACCTGCGGGGAAAAGGCTACCGTATTCTGGTCACCGATCCTTCACCGGATGGCCGCTCCATTTTTGATGTGCCCGTGCACGAACCGCTGGCGCTGGTGATGGGTAACGAGCTCAACGGTTTGTCCGATTCTGCACGCGCCCACACCGATGAAAAAGTGCATATACCCATGTTCGGTTTTACCGAAAGCCTTAACATCTCGGTCAGCTCGGCCATTTGTCTCAGCGTGTTGCTGAACAAACTTCGCCAATCGATCGGGATCTCCTGGCAACTTGGGGATGAAGAAAAAGACGCCATCCGCCTGAAGTGGCTGCGCAATGTGGTGCGCAGATCGGATGTACTCGAGCGCGAGTTTATGAAGTCAATTGCGTAATTTCGCACAGGCTTTAATCGGTATTTTTATGGGTCGTATCAAGCGCCTGGCGCAATGGGCCGCAGGCAGCGTACTGGTGGTGGCAGCATGGATAGTCGGTTCGAACCTTTGGGTCATTGAAAGTACCGAAGCGTTTGTGTTTACCGATGCGAAGGCGGTGCCCATCAATAAAGTAGGTCTTGTATTGGGCACCAGCCATCGGCTGAGCGGGGGTGCGCCCAATCCATTTTTTGAAAACCGTATGGCCACTGCGGCCCTTTTGTACAAACAAGGCAAAGTTTCCTACCTGTTGTTGAGCGGAGACAACCGAACCAAATACTACAACGAGCCGTTGGAGATGCGCAAGGCACTCATCAAAGCGGGAGTGCCCGACTCCGTTATTACGCTGGATTATGCGGGCCTTCGCACACTTGATTCCGTAGTACGCAGCAAAGAGATTTTCGGGCAAGACAAGATCACCATCATTACCCAATCATTCCATTCGTACCGCGCGTTGTTCATCAGCCGGTACTATAACATGGAAGCCGTGGCCCTGGTGGCCGAAGAGCCCCCAAACCCCGCAGCCGCAAAAGTGTATTGGCGCGAGTACCTGGCTCGGGCTAAGGCTGTGCTCGACCTGTACGTGCTGAAGACCGAACCGCGCCATTTGGGCAAACGCGAACAGGTAGGGGCATAACAGCCGTTAGTAACCCGAAAAATAAAATACCGCTGCCCGCATCCTGGTGCGCGTGTTCCATCGTATAAATGGTTATTTTTGGGATGGTAACAAAGCTGTTTGTGCGCTTTTGGGCAACGCTGGGGTCTGTTGGCTTTTTTTGGATTGTTTCGACAACGAGCTGGGCACAAGAAACAATTGTGCAGGGTAAGGTAACCGATGCTGCGTCCGGTGATCCCATTCCTTTTGTCAATGTCGTTTTTAAGGGCACCTCGGTGGGCACTACTACCGACTTTGACGGCAACTATTCTCTCAAAACCATCGGCCCGGTGGATTCGCTGGTAGCTTCCTACATCGGCTATAAAAGTAAGGCTCGACCCGTCAGGCGGGGCATGCGACAAACCATCAATTTCCAATTGACTGAAGACGTGGTCAGCCTTCAGGAAGTGGTGGTGAAAGCCGGTGAGAATCCCGCGTTCGAAATCCTGCGAAGGGTCGTGCGCAACAAAGAAAAAAACGACAAGCGCAAACTCACCGCTTATGAGTACGATACGTACACTAAGATCGAAATTGATGTGGACAACATCTCCGATGCCTTTCGCGAGAAAAAGATCGTAAAAAAAATCACGGCCGTACTCGATAGCGTGGAGCGGATTGCAGGGGAGGACGGAAAACCCATCTTACCCTTGTTTATTACCGAGAGTGTATCCAAGCTTTACTATCGTGACAACCCCTCCCTTAAAAAGGAACATTTATTGAAGTCTAAAATCAGCGGGGTAGGCGTGGAAGATGGCAGCGTAGTCAGTCAAGTCATTGGCTCCTCCTTTCAAGAGTACAATTTTTACCAGAACTGGCTAACCATCATGACGAAAGACTTTGTGTCGCCCATTTCAGACGCGTGGCGGCTGTACTATGAGTACGATCTAACGGATAGCCTGTACATCGGGCCAGACTACTGTTACCGGCTGGATTTTTTCCCGAAGAGCGAACAGGACCTGGCATTTACGGGTACCCTTTGGATTACCAAAAACGACTACGCCCTCAAACAGATCGATGCCACCGTGGGCGCCCAGGCGAATGTCAACTTCATCGAGAAAATCAAAATCCAACAAGAATTGCAACCCACCAAATTGGGTCCATGGCTGCCTGTCAAAAATCGCGTGCTCATTGATGTGGGGGAGTTGACTAAAAACTCGGCCGGTATGTTGGCCAAATTTTATACCAGCAACAAAAACGTGGTGGTGAACAAACCCTATGAACCACGCTTTTACGAGCGACCCATCTTGATTGCCGAGGATGCGCGCCTTTTTGAGGATGACCAATATTGGGACACGCTGCGCCATGAGCCGCTCAGCGAAACGGAGAAAAACGTGTACAAGATGATCGACACGCTCAAAAACATACCGGTCGTTAAAACCTATACCGATATCCTCAAGATCGTGCTGGACGGTTATGTGAAAGTAGGCAAGATTGAATTGGGTCCTTACCTGGGGTTGCTGGCGTGGAACAACATCGAGGGTTTTCGCGTACAGGGCGGTTTTAAAACAAACTATGCGTTTAGCAAACGCTGGATTTTTGCCGGCCAACTGGGGTATGGTTTCAACGATCAGAAGGTAAAGTATTATGCCTCCGCCCAGCGCATTTTATCCAGGCAGCGGTGGACCACGCTCACCCTGCGGCACCGCTATGACCTGGGACGCCTGGGAGTGGATGATGAAGACCTGGCCGATAACCCCCTCTTTTTGACGGCCACACGCTGGGGTTTTTTTAGGCGCGGCTACTACTTCAACGAGACACGTGCGGCCTTTCAGCGTGAATTGTTCAAGGGCTTTTCGCAGAAGATTGCCGTCAGGTACTCCACGTTTGATCCGCAATACAATTTTGGATTTATCCAAAACCCTGGCGAGTTGACGCCCGCGATAGGGGATGAATTCCAGACGGCCGAAGTGTCGTTGGAAGCACGCTATGCCCGTGATGAGTTATTTATTCAAAATGACAACGAGCGCATCAGTCTGGGTACTGACCGCTGGCCCGTGCTTACCTTGCGCTACACGCGGGGGATCAAGGGCGTGTTGGGCAGCGATTTTTCGTACGACAAATTGCGGATGTCCCTGGTCAAACGCATCAAGACGGGTCCGCTGGGCGTTGCCTATGTGACCATGCAGGGCGAATACGTATTCAATGCCATTCCGTACCCGCTGCTCACCTTGCACCTGGGCAACCAGTCTTTTTTATACTCGCCCATCACCTACAACCTGATGAATTTTGGTGAGTTTATCAGCGACCAGTATGTCTCCTTGCAATACCGCCAATACATGGAAGGATTTCTGCTCAACCGCGTGCCGCTGCTGAAGCGATTGCATTGGCGCCTGTTAGGTACCGCTAACGTGATTGTGGGGGGCATGCGCCCGGCTAATCGCGCCCTCATCGCCCAAACCACCCCCGGTGGCGAAGAAACCGTGCGTACCGGATTTTTTACCGACAAGCCTTACGTGGAGTTGGGCTATGGTATTGAAAACATCTTTCGTTTTTTGCGCGTGGACTTCATCCACCGCCTGTCGTACCTCGACAATCCTGATGTGCGCAAATTTGGCGTGTTCGTCACGGCCCAGTTTCAATTGTAGCCCAAGCGCTCTTTCAACTTTCCAACCCTCTCACCCTCTAACCTTCCAACCTTCCAACCTTCTTACCTTCTAACCTTCTAACGTCCCAACCTCCCGCTCACGGATACAACAAATACTTTTTTCTCATTGCCATGTACGTCTGTAAACCGGGTTGCCACGTGGCCCGAATTTCTTCTTCGCTCAGGCCCGCCTCAATCTGTTTCCGTAAGTCGGTGGTTCCAGCCAGTTTGTCAAAAAAAGGGATAAAGAATTTTTCTTTTTCGGGATAGTCGCGGTATAGGCGTATCAAATGCTTCAGTGTTACCCCGCGGGGCGGCAGGCTATCGATCAGGTTGATACCAAAGCAAACGCTGTTTTCATGGGGTGGTTGCTTGCTCATGCCTTCTATGCTTTGAGGCGTGAACGAAAAAGCGTGCGAGGTCAGTTTCGGGTGACCGATCCATTCAAACGGATGCCTCGTGCCTCGCCCTACACTCAGGACCGTGCCTTCAAAAAGACATGTAGACGTATACCAGCCAATGGCATTGTCGTTTGGCAAGTTGGGCGAAGGGCGCACGGGCACCGCATAGCCATCGCTGTGTTTCCAATGTTGCAGCGGCACGATATCCAGGCGGCACTTCACCCCGTTTTTGAGCCAGCCCTCGCCATTGATCATTCGGGCGATCTCACCCACCGTGAGCCCATGCGCAATGGGGATGGGGTGCATCCCGATAAACGAGGTCAATTCCTTTTGAAGAATGGGTCCGTCTACGTATCCGTTGGGGTTAGGCCGGTCCAACACGATCACGCGTTTGTCTTGTTCGGCACAGGACTCCATGAGGTAGTGAAGCGAACTGATATATGTGAAAAAACGGGCGCCTACATCTTGAATGTCGAACACCACAGCGTCTACGTTTTTCAACTGTTCGGGCGTGGGCTTTTTGTGACTGCCGTACAGCGAAATCACCGGCAAGCCACTTCGGCTGTCGACACCGTCTTTGATGATTTCGCCTGCATCCGCAGTACCGCGGAAGCCGTGCTCCGGAGCCAGAATACATACGATGTTCACCCGGCTTTTCAGCAAGGTATCTACCAGGTGGGTGGAGCCTACGGTGGCGGTGTGATTCACCAGCAAGGCCACACGGTCTTTGCCAATGGCTTTTATCACACGTGTTAATTGGTCAGCTCCGGTTTTTACGGGTGGCTGCGCCAGGATTGCCGATCCCCAAAACAAAATCATCAGAGAGAAAAAAAGACGCTTCATTTTCTGCTAATTTGCTGATTGAAAAGCTAAAATTACGCCAATCGTTTGAACCTGCCGTTTTTCCTGGCCAAAAGAATCCGCGAAGGCAAGCAGGGCGACTTTGCCACCGTGGTGCACCGCATTGCCATCGCCAGCATTGCCATCGGGTTGGCGGCCTCCATGGTAGCGTTTCTGATCATGCGCGGATTTCGGGACACGATCAAAGAGAAAGTATTTGACTTCACCGGCCACTTGCTGGTGACCAAATACACGCTCAACAATGCCACCGAAGAGGAGCCGTTCGACCTCCACAGCGAGGCGGTGACAGCGGCCATGCAGTTTCCATTTGTCGAGCGCGCACAAGAATACAGCCACAAGTCGGGGTTGATCCGCACGGAAGAAGAAGTGCTGGGCATTGTTGTAAAAGGTGTGGGACGTACGTTTGATTCGCTTCGTTTTCGGTCCAGCCTCTCGGAAGGTCGTTTTTTGAACCTGCCCGATTCGGGGTATGCGCGGGAGGTGTTGGTGAGCCGCCAGATTGCCGATAAACTGAACGTGAAGTTGCACGATGAGTTGACCATCCACTTTTTTCAAAATCCGCCCCGCTTTCGCAGACTCACGGTTGTGGGCATGTATGAAACCAACCTGTCAGATTACTTCGACAACAAAGTGGTTCTGACGGACATCCGCCTGATCCAACGGCTCAACGATTGGCCTTCTTCGTTGGCCGGGGGTGTTGAGTTTCGCATCCATCACCGGTATTTTTCCTGGTGGCAGGTTTTTCAATTTGCGATGGAGTCTGCCCGGGAGCAGGACTTGTCTGTTATCCAACGCATCGGTGCGCTCTTTTCGTTCGATTTCACGCGCGAGGCCGAGCGGCTGGCCGCTTTGCAAATCAACGAGAAGATCGATTATGACTTGTACGTGGAAACGGTACAAGAACGCTACATCCCCATCTTTGAGTGGCTGGGGCTGCTCAACCGCCAGGTGGTGATTTTGCTGGTGATTATTCTTGGGATCGTGTGTGTCAACATGATCTCCGTGCTGCTGATCCTGGTAATGGAACGCACACCCATGGTAGGCGTACTCAAAGCAATGGGGGCGCAGGATCGCACCGTCCGTCAGGTGTTTATTTACAACGGTATGAACCTGATCGTGAAGGGACTCGTATGGGGCAATGCGGTGGGGTTGGGGCTGTGTTGGATACAAAGTAAGTGGGGCTTTGTGACGCTCAACGCCAAAGACTACTACATGGAGGTGGTGCCCGTAGCCTGGCACTGGCCTACAGTCGTGTTCCTGAACGTCCTGATATTTTTGGTGGTCTCGCTGGTGATGCTCATACCGGCCACGTGGGTGCTGCGCATCCAGCCTGTAAAGGCCATCAAGTTTGATTAATGATTCCCCAGGGTGCCCCACAAGCTGTGGAGTTTTTCTACACGTTCACCTCTCACATCACGCGGAAGCTTATTGATTTTCAGCCCAGAATCACAGTTTTGCCCGCACAGGATCGTTTCGGTCGGGGTTTTGCCTATGGTTAACCAAAACCAATTTACAAACACATGACACGTAGAATCCTTTTGGCCGCCACAGCAGCGGGGCTTTTGTGGGGCTGTAACACGAAAGAGAACACCATGCTCAAAGCAAAGGTCGATTCTCTGCAGGTAGAGTTGCAAGCCAACGCCAAGTCGTTGGCCATGCTGGACGAAGTAGGAGTGATGCTCGACTCAATCGAGACCAACCGCATCGTGCTGCGTTCGGGCGTAGTGGAAGGTACCAAGTACAGCGACTATTCGCAGCGGCTGAAAAACCTGAATGAGTACATCCAAAATACACAGGTAAAGTTGGCCGAGTTGGAAAAGACCTCCAAAAAGAACAAAACATACGCCTCCATGGTCGCGAAGCTGAAGTCGGAATTGGAAGGTAGCCGCCAGCAAATTGCCGCATTGCAGATAGAGGTGGAGAAAGCCCGCGAAGCCAATGCATTGCTGGCCCAGTCTGTCACGCAAAAAGACTCGTTGCTGGCCGTGAATGCCGAAGTGATCAGAGTAAAAGAACAAGACATCGCCAGCCTGGAGTTGAAAGTGCAGGAAGTAAACAAGAATTCGGTAAACGCACAGGCCGACTTATATTATGCACAGGGTCAGGCACTGGAGCTGGCGGCTGCGCGCACCAAGCTGGCGCCCCGCAAAAAGAAAGAGACACAGCGCGAGGCGCTCGAATTATACAAGCGCGCGTATTCATTGGGTAAAAAGGACGCTAAAGAGCGCATTGAACAGTTGGAGAAAGTGCTCAGCTAAGATCGGGAGTAGGGTTAGTTGTAGGAAGAGGTCGCACGCAAGTGCGGCCTTTTTCATTTGGCGGAGGTAGTGCCCGTTTCAGAACACCGCTACCTGGTGGAGAAACAATACACGATCTGTTGAAAAACCTCCACACCTTTGAAACACTGCTTTTTGTCAACCTGCTGAAAATGAGAGATGTTTGAACCTGGCATAAATTTAATGGCACACATCCACAGTAAAATTCATGTTTAACCAAAAAAGTAAACGCTATGAAAAAGTTGATGATTGTTGCCGCCTTCTTGACGGTGGGGGTAGCTACGGTAACCACGGCAGTACCGGTGGCCAGTGAAGTGGTGCTTAGCCAGGGCGATGAGAAAGTGAAGATCAAGCTGGCCGATCTGCCCGAAGCGGTAAAGGCCACCCTGCAGACAGAGCCTTACAGCGGTTGGACCGTAGAGAACATCTACCACAACAAGACGCAAGACCACTATGAAGTGGAAGTAAAAAAAGGCGCGGAGAAAAAGACACTGAAGTTTTCAAAGGACGGAAAGGCGCTTGAATAAGCGGTAACAACCGTTTACCTGAAAGGCCGGAGCAATCCGGCTTTTTCTTTTTATTTTTCCCCAATGGCATCTATCCTGATCATTGAAGACGATCGAACATTTGGGCGTATTGTAGAAGGCTTTCTGTCAAAAAATGGTTTTTACGTAATGTTGTGTGCCGATGCACAAAGTGGATGGAAAGCTGCGCAGGCAAAGCGCTATGACCTGGTACTGCTTGACTACCGCTTGCCGGACGGTAATGGTCTTGACCTGCTGGAAAAAATTCATCATGCGCAATCCCACGTGCCCGTCATCATCATGACGGGGTTTTCGGAGATCCGCACGGCCGTGGCCGCTATGAAGCTGGGGGCCCGCGAGTACATCACCAAACCGGTGAACCCGGATGAGTTACTATTGATGGTGCGCGGATTACTCACCCATGCTAAAACAACGGTGGAGGCACGCCCAGCCAGCGCGCGCCACTCGGAGAGGTGGGTGAAGGGAAGCAGTGCGGAGGCAGCGCAGTTGTATGACTACATTGGTGTGGTGGCCCCTACGGATTTTACGGTGATCATTGAGGGCGAAAGCGGAACCGGCAAAGAGCAGGTGGCCCGGGCCATCCACGCCCAAAGCAAGCGTCATGCGCAGCCGTTTGTAGCCATTGATTGTGGCGCCTTGTCAAAAGAGCTGGCCGCCTCAGAACTGTTTGGACACGCCAAAGGTGCCTTTACCGGGGCCGTCAGCGACAAGATGGGGCAATTTGAGCGCGCGCAGGGCGGCACGTTGTTTTTAGACGAAGTGGGAAACCTTTCGTACGATGTGCAGATAAAACTCCTGCGCGCCATTCAGGAGCGCATCGTTCAGCCGGTGGGCAGCGCCAAAGAAATCAACGTGGACGTGCGCATCATCACCGCCACCAACGACAGCCTGCGCGAAAAAGTAGCGCAGGGTACGTTTCGCGAAGATCTCTTTCATCGCCTGAACGAATTTTGCCTCCGTGTGCCGCCACTGCGAAACCGGGGCGATGACCTGCTGGAATTCATCACCTTTTTTCAACAGCAGGCATGCCAGGAGTTAAATCGGCCGGTGCTGCCTTTTTCAAACGAATACCTGGCGCTGTTGAAACGTTACGACTGGCCGGGCAATCTGCGCGAGTTGCGTAATGTGGTACGCAGATCGGTATTGCTTTCTACTAAAAATGAAATTGGCATTGAGGTATTACCTCCTGAAATGGTCGTCTCCGTCAACAAACCTGCACCCGCGGCCGTCAGCGCCTACGACCTGAAGGCCATGAATGAGACGCAGGAACGAGAGCTCATCATCAAAACCCTTCACGAGGTGAAGTACAACAAATCCAAAGCTGCGCGCCTGCTTAACATTGATCGCAAAACGCTATATCTGAAATTGGAGAAGTACGGGATCGAATAAAGGGCTACGTCTTGCTGACGCGGGGCGATAGCGATGCGAGCAAGGCTGTAACTTTTTCGATCAGGTATTTGCGCAAGTGATCCGTCAACGGATGTCCCGCAGCCATTTGAGCCTCGGCCTTGATGAGTTGTGCATGCAGTTCGTAAAAGCCGAGTTGCCCTGTGCGCCCGGCCAGGCGGTGTATTACCTCGCGCCACATCGCTCGCTCGTCCTCGTTGGATAGTCGCTTCAGATCAGCGGCCGTATCTGTGCAAAAGTTGCTCAACACTTCATGGATCAATGTCGCGTCATTACCCAACATACTTTGTAGTGCGTCCATATCGCCTGAGACTACGGTGTGAGTGGGAGGGGCGTTTAGTTTTGCCAGCAAGTCCGCTTCCAAAAAAGGCTTTAAGAGGATGTCGTGAAACCCTTGCCGGAGCAGGGCGTCTTGCTCTTCGGGCAGCGCGTGCGCGGTAAAGGCAATCAGGCGCGCGGCCGGTGCTTGGGCACGCATCATTTTGGCAACGTCCGTGCCCGAAAGCCCGGGCATGCGAATATCGATGAGCGCCACCGATACCTGGCTCAGATCTGCCTGCCGGAGTTCGCGAGCATCCGTGAACAGCATAAAGTTGAGGCCATGTTTTTGGAAGATCGTTTCACACAAGCGCACAATCAGCGCATCGTCATCCACTACGGCCACCGTGCCGTTTGCCTTGGGGGCCACCCCCATGGGTGCTGTTTGTAACGCGGGTTCTGCGGAGCGTTCAAAAGACATGCGCACGGTAAACGTGCTGCCCTGGCCGGGCTCGCTTCGCACGTCCAGTTCGCCCTGACACAAGTCCACCAGCCTTTTGACGATGGCCAGGCCCAGCCCGCTGCCACCAAAGCGCTCGGCAATGCCCGCGTGCGCTTGTTCAAACTCATCAAAAATTTTTTCAGTCTCTGCGGGTGTCATCCCGATGCCCGTGTCAGCAATAACAAATTCACAAACAACCAGTAAGTCGACTTTCGCGCGTACGTCCAACACCACCTTCCCGGTATCTGTAAATTTGATGGCGTTGCTCAGCAGGTTGTACAGCATTTGTTTCAACCGGAAGGCGTCACCCCGTACCCAAACCGGGGACAGATGATCCGTCACCACTTCGAGCGGCAGCTTTTTTGATTGCGCCAGCACCGCAGCCGATCTGGCCACTTCGTTCACAACCTGTGGCAAGAGAAACGGAGCATTTTCCAGTTTTAGCGTGTCGGACGCCAGGCGGTTTAAGTCCAAAACCTCGTTCACGATTTGCAACAAATGGCGCGAGGCCTGCCGGATGTGGTGCACGTGGGGGCCGGCCTGATCCGGCAGTTGTTCGCTGAACCCGATAATGCTCTGCAGCGGGGTGCGTATCTCGTGGCTCATGTTGCTCAGAAACCGCTGCTTTACTTTTCCCAGGCGCTCGGCCTCGGCTTTGGCTTTCTCCAATTGCAGCCGATAGTAATTGCTTTTGGAAATGTCAGTCAAGATCAAAAACACCAGCACAGCCGCCAACAGAAAAAAGACGATCATGATCGTGCCGATAGTCCGCGTGCTGGCCTTCACCAACTGAAGCGCCTCTGTGTTGTTGCGCTGGGCGGTCAAAATCTCCTCGGCTTCGAGGTCGCGTAAGATGGAGAGCACCTGCGTCACCAACACCATGTTGGCGTTGGCCAACTCCAATTCGCGCTGCAACAGTCGTTTGCTTTGCTGCTGTTGGGTCTCTTCCAGGGTTTTCAGCAGGCGGGTAAGCTGCTGGATGGTAGAATCAGGACGGTGTAACGCCAGCGTATCAATCCGTGTACTTACTTCTTCCTTTACTTCGCTCAGCGGCAAGCCGGCCTCCTCTTTCTTTTTTCCGCCAAAAAGGCGCGAAAAGAAATTCCCTTTTTTTTCCGGTTCGCCCAGGTAGGTGGTGGTGGTCGTTTTTTGCTGCGTGGTGGTGACGCTCGTATCGGGCGGAGGCACGGCATTCATCAATAGGTCGGCCAGCGAGTCCAGCTGTCGTTGATTTTGCTTGCTGATGACGGCTTTCCGGAGCGTCATGTATTCCGCCAAATAAAAATTCCGTTTGGCAAAAAGGCGCTTGACGGTTTGAAGGCGCTGTACCTGTTGTTTGCTTTCCCAGGGCGCAACCAGCAGCGAGTCGATGGAGGCCATGATGCCGACCGACTGTCCCTTCAGCGCGCGTTGCGCACGATCGGGCTGGCGCAGGACGTCCGCACGTTGCCGCTGGTCCAGCCTGGTAATCTCTTCAAATAAGTTGTTGAGACGGATCAGTTTTTCGTTAGGTGCCGCCAACTCATCCACTTTGGCAAGCAGCGTATCAAAACTGAAATAGGTGGTAACGATCGCCAGCGTGACGGCTACTGCAGCCAGCACAAAGGCCGCAATAACCTTGTTGCGCGCGGAGTGAAGAAAATGCTTGGCAGGCGATCGGCCCATGTCAGTAAAGGTCGCAACGTTTGGACATACTTACGTGCCGTTGGTACGCCATCTTCTGCCAATTGTTCGAAAAGGACGTCAGATGCCCGTATAGTTGAACGGGGTAATCGCTTTTAATTCTGTTTTCAGACTGTCGCGGATGTTGAGTGAGTCAATAAACTCAGCCAAACGCTGTTGCGTTATGTTCTCATTTTTTCGCGTCAGCGCTTTCAAAGCCTCATACGGGTTGGGATAGCCCTCGCGTCTGAGCACGGTCTGGATCGCTTCGGCTACCACCGCCCAATGGTCATGCAAGTCTTGATCAATGGCTTCGCGGTTCAACTCCAGTTTTGTCATCCCCTTTTCCAGCGAGTGTAGGGCAAGCCATGTGTGGGCCAACGGTACGCCTATGTTCCGCAATACAGTGGAGTCGGTCAGGTCGCGTTGCAGGCGGCTGATGGGCAGCTTTGCACTCAGGTGCTCGAACAAGGCGTTGGCCAGGCCAAGGTTGCCCTCCGCATTCTCAAAGTCAATCGGATTGACTTTGTGCGGCATGGCTGATGATCCTACTTCCTCGGCCTTGATCTTTTGTTTGAAGTAGTTCATTGCCACGTACTGCCAAACATCGCGGCTAAAGTCTATCAAAATCGTGTTGATGCGCTTGAGGGTATCAAAGTAGGCCGCCAGGTGGTCATAGTGTTCAATCTGGGTGGTGGGATGGCTGCGCACCAGGCCCAGCCGTTTGCCCACAAAGTCATCCGCAAACACGTGCCAGTCGGTGTCCGGGAAAGCCACATGGTGTGCATTGAAGTTGCCGGTCGCTCCCCCAAACTTGGCTGCAAAGGGAATCGCTGTCAGGTAGGCGAGTTGCCCCTGCCACCGTACGCGAAACACGTCCAACTCTTTGCCTAATCGCGTAGGTGAGGCGGGCTGTCCGTGTGTTCGGGCCAGCATGGGCACATCGCGCCATTGGTTTGCCAGGGAGGCAAGTTGCGACAGCAGCGACTGAAAGCGCGGCAACAACTCGCGTTCCGTGAACTCTTTTAGCAACAGTGGGGTGGCCGTGTTGTTGATGTCTTGCGAAGTAAGGCCAAAGTGGACAAACTCTTTCCGGGCCGACAAGCCCGCAGCATCGAATTGTTCTTTGATCCAATACTCCACGGCTTTGACATCGTGGTTGGTTGTTTTTTCAATGTCTTTGATACGTTGGGCGGCCGCCTCGTCAAAGGTGGTATAGAGGTTACGTAGAAATTCGGTGGTGGCGGGACTTATGCGGGGTAAGGGAGGCAGGCCCACTTCACTGAGTGCGATGAAATATTCCACCTCTATACGCACCCGGTAGTGGATCAACCCAAACTCGGAAAAAAAAGGACGCAGCGGTTGCGTGGTAGCAGCATAACGGCCATCTACCGGGGCAATAGCCATAAGCGATGAGAACTGCACGAAGAAACTCGGTTAAGCGGTAAAAATACATCAATTTAACGGTTCGTTAACTACCCAAAAAGACATCTGTGCGTTGGTGTTTTACGTTGAACCGGTAGTTTTGCGGCCACGTATGCGGATTGTCATTTTCATTGTTTCCTATGTTCTGATCTGGGGTGCCGCCTATCCGCAAACGAAAAATTTGCCAGGCATGGCGTTGCCCATCAAAAAAGCCAAAGGCAAAATTCATTTGGATGGCGTGCTGGATGAACCCGATTGGGTCCGGGCCGCTGTGGCTACCAATTTTTTTCTCAACTACCCTGTTGATACAGCCGCTGCGCCCTTTCAGACAGAAGCCCGTCTGACGTTTGATGATCACCATCTTTATATCTCTTTTGTTTGTTATGACGATGCCACCCCGGATATTGTGCAGTCGTTGCGCAGGGATTTTGACTACGAGGGCAATGACAACATGGGCGTGTATATGGGTACGTTCAACGATGGTATCAACGGGTTCTATTTTCAATTGACCCCGCAGGGTGTCCAAACGGAAGGCATCATATCCGGAGGCGGTGCCGATGACGATAGCTATAACGACACGTGGGACAATAAGTGGTACTCAAAAGTAGCCAAAGGTGCCGACCGATGGGTGGCCGAGATGATGATCCCGTTTAAGAGCATCCGCTACAAAAACAACGTAAAGGAATGGAACATCACGTTTTTGCGCTACGATCTGAAGCGCAATCTGACCAGCAGTTGGATCGCCACGCCTATTCAGTTTATTCCCGCCTCCTTTGCCTACGGTGGTAAATTGATATGGGAAGATCCGCTGCCGCCCAGCCACACCAACATTTCGTTGATTCCGTTTGTGGCCGGGGGGCTGAGCGAAGACCGAACGGTCGGCCCGGTGGATCGGCAGAGCGACTTGCAAGTGGGGCTGGATGCCAAAGTGGCCGTGACCCCTTCGCTCAACTTGGACCTTACGGTCAATCCGGATTTCTCACAAGTGGAGGTCGATCGCCAGGTAATCAACCTGACGCGCTTCGAGTTTCAGTTTCCGGAGCGCAGACAGTTTTTTCTGGAAAACAGCGACTTGTTTGACAATGCAGGCTTTCCGGATGCGCGGCCCTTTTTTAGCAGACGCATCGGGCTGGCGACTGATACCACCGGCAATGGAAACATTGTGCAGGTGCCCATTGCCTACGGAGCGCGTTTGAGCGGATCGCTCAATCAAAAATGGCGCATCGGGGCCATGCACATGCAGACCCGCGAAAAAGAATCCATCGGCCTGCCACAGCAAAACTATACCGTGGCGGCCGTGCAGCGCAATTTTTGGCAGCAGTCTAATGTGTCGGTCACGTTTGTCGAGCGACAGTCGCACCGGCTGGGCCTCGTTGAAGAGCAGCGGTACTTCAATCCCAGCGTGCTCCGATATCGCTATCAAAACAATGATACCATCCCGTTCTACAGCCGGTATAATCGCGTCATCGCTGCGGATGCCGACTTGCGGAGTGCCGATAACAAGTGGCTGCTGAGTTCCTACTACACGGCTTCGTTTGACGATGGCGAATCCCGAAAGAATAACCAATCGGCCGGCCTGTTTGGGAGCTACACCGTTCGCAATGTGGATTTGTTCGGGGGAGCAAGCCTCGTTCAGGAAAACTACCAAGCCGCCACGGGCTTTGTGCCAAGCCGGGGCGTGTATCCGGGGCAGGTGAACTACTTTGCCGGAGGGGGGTATACTTTTTTTCCGGAGAGCAAAGTGATTGCCCGCATGGGCCCGCGGCTGGAAAGCAACGTGGTGACGCTGCCCGGAGGCCTCCATACCGATGATGCCGTTAGCCTGGGTTATGGTATCGACTTTTTGAATACGAGCAGCGTGGAGGTCAATGTCAATCACACCTTTCAGCGGCTGACCAATTCATTCAGTTTGATTGACAGCAAAAAGTTTTTGAGCTTTCAGGAAGGGGAGGAGTACCGCTGGACCAATGTGTCGGTGGAGTACAATTCCGATCAGCGCAAAACGTTCAACTATTTTGCCGCCACGCAATATGGATCGTTTTATAATGGCACCAGCTGGAACGTTTTTACGTCTATTAATTATCGGTACCAGCCGTACGGTAGTTTGGCCTTGCAAGCCGAATACAACGACCTACGCTTTGCAGAAGGATATGGTCAAACGGACTTCTGGCTGATCAGCCCCCGGCTTGATCTGACCTTTACCGACAAGCTTTTCCTGACTACGTTTTTGCAATATAATGAGGCGAGGGACAACGTAAATCTGAATGCCCGTTTTCAATGGCGCTATCAGCCGGCCTCCGACTTTTTCGTGGTCTACACCGAAAACTACCTGCCCAAGCAATTCAAGAGCAAAAACCGCTCGCTTGTATTCAAGTTTACCTACTGGTTAAATATTTAGCGCCTACCCCGGTGCCTTGCCAACATTTGTCTGCCAGGCCGTGTTTTACCCATAGATTGGTTAATTTTGCGCACCTAATTTTGGACTATGGCATTCGGGTTGTTTAAAAAGTCGGATAAGAAAGAAGAAAAAAAAGAAGAGCACAGCGGCCCGCGATATTATGACCTCACGGTTAAGGATATCGTAGCGGAGACGAAGGACGCCATCCGTGTTGTCTTCGAGCAACCCGCTCAAAAAATCACGTATAAATCAGGGCAGTTTTTGACGTTGATCGTACCTGTACAGGGCAAAGAAGTGCGCAGGGCCTATTCGTTGTGTTCATCGCCTTTTGTAGATGCCGACCTGGCGGTTTCCGTCAAGCGCGTAGAGAACGGACTGATGAGCAATTGGCTCCCGGACCATTTGAAGGTAGGAGACCGGGTGAAGGTAATGGAGCCCATGGGACAATTTACGACCGAGTATGGCCGGGACAAAAAACGTCACCTGATGATGTTTGCCGGAGGTTCCGGCATCACGCCCATGCTGTCCATCATCAAGAGCCTGCTCACGCAGGAGCCCGATAGCATTGTATCATTGATTTATTGTAACCGCAACATTGACAGCATCATTTTCAAAGAGGAGTTGAGCACCTGGGAGACGCGCTACGAGGGGCGTTTGCATGTCATCCACATTTTGGATGAAGCACCCATGAATTGGCAGGGCTATTCGGGTCTGCTGAATCATGAGATGCTCTCTAAATTATTTGAGCGGATTCCCGATTGGGGCTTGGACAGAACCACGTATCTCATGTGCGGTCCGGAGGGGATGATGAAAAACGTGGAGACATTGCTGGTGGCACGCTCCATTCCTGCCGGCAAGATTTTCAAAGAAAGTTTTGTGCAAGGCACCATCGACAAAGAGAAGAAAGAGGAGAAGCAAACGGAGGCAAAAGCCCGTGAAGTAACGATCCGCTACGATGGTCAGGAGTTTAAAGTGATGGTGGAACCTCATCGCACCATTCTTGAAACCGCGCTTGATCAGGGTATTGATCTTCCTTACTCCTGCCAGAGCGGCTTGTGCACCGCCTGTCGGGGCAAGGCCCTGAGCGGCCAGGTGAAACTGGACGAGGAAGAGGGTCTTTCACAAAGTGAACGTGCCGAAGGCTATGTGCTCACGTGCGTAGGCCACCCGCTGACGGACGATGTGGTGATTGAGATCGGATAAGCTGCGGAGGCTTACGCGCAGCGTTTATTCGTTCGCGGCATCCGATTGGTGGGCTTCGTACCACTCGTCAATGGCGAGGGGTGGACGCATGGCTGCCGCTACTGCCAGGCGGTCGCATCGCTCATTTTGCGGATGGCCGGCATGACCTTTGATCCAGACAAACACAGGCTTGAAGTGTTGATGCAACGCCAGATAGCGCTTCCATAAATCAGGATTGGCTTTTTTGGCGAAATTTTTTTTCTCCCATACAAACACCCAGCCTTTCTCCACGGCATTTACCACGTATTGCGAATCGGAGTACACCGTAACGGGGATACCCTCTTTTTTGATGGCCTCCAGCCCTTTGATGACGGCCAGCAACTCCATGCGGTTATTGGTGGTAAGGCGAAAACCTTCGCTCAGTTCCTTTTCGTGGCCGTTGAATTGAAGAATGGTACCATACCCTCCCGGCCCCGGATTGCCTTGTGCGGCCCCATCGGTGTAGATGCGGATCACAAGGCGTTGGATTTAAAGATTTTCACCGCAATGGCAAGCAAAATAACGCCAAACACCCTGCGGAGCACGGCAAACCCCGACTTACCGATCACGCGCTCCAACCACGAAGACGACCGCAACACGATGTAAACAATGACCAGATTCAATAAAATGCCGATGAGCACATTCACCTCGTGATACACAGCCCGCAACGACAAAATGGTGGTAAGGGTACCTGCGCCCGCAATGAGCGGAAATGCCAGTGGCACTACGGAACCAGTCCCCTTGGCATCGGGATCGTCTTTGATCAGCGTGATACCTAAAATCATTTCCATGGCTACAATAAAAATCACGATGGAGCCTGCCACCGCAAACGAAGCGACATCAAGGCCAAATAACTTCAGGATGGAAAGCCCCAAAAACAGAAAGCCTACCATCAGCACGGCCGAAATCAAGGTGGCCTTTTCAGCATGAATGCGTCCTTCGCGCTGGCGGATGAGAATAATAAAGGGAATGGAGCCGATGATGTCAATCACCGAAAACAAAATCAGTGTAACAGAAAAAATCTCTTTGAAATCAACGTGCGTGTCCATACGGGTTTATGAGCGCGCAAAGATACGCGAATTTTGAGGCGTGGAAACCCCACCTCGTGAAGGAAGCAAATAACCCTTGATCGGCTGGCTTCCCGGCCGTCTCAGCGCCCGGCCTTATTGCAATATTCTTCCGTTGCCCACCGTCTTGGACTGGGGCGAAATCTTGCCATTACCTTTTTGGATCACGTTGCCGTTGCCACCGATGTACGCTTGCAATTCATTGGTTGCCTGAATTTCTACCGACCCATTGCCGAGAGCGCGCACGTTGGCTTTTTTTGTGATCAGATTGCCACCCAAAACCCCTCCATTGCCGTTTGTTATCAGCGTAAGTTGGTCCACAGACCCCGCCAGTTGTACGGGTCCGTTGCCCAGGTGGGTAATGGAAATAGCGTCCTCCGACAGATCGCGCACCGCCAGCGCGCCATTGCCTTGGTGATACAGTTCTTCCAGACGCGGGCATGTAATCTTCACATAGATTTTGGTATCCTCAATGTATTTGTTGGTTTCTTTACTGTACGTAAACGAGATGTTGAGCTGGTCATCCGATTTCTCCACCGAGAGCAAGGAAGCATACATGTCATTGATCCGGGTTTCGATGGAGTAGGGTTTGCCCACTTCTATTTCTACCGTACCATCCAGGTCATAAAGGGCAATTCGCGAAAAATCGGTCATGGAATATGTTTGAGTGATGGGTTGGCCTGTGCCGCGGAAAGGATTTTGCGCCAGCAGCGGAGAGACAGATAACAAAATGATGAAGAGGGTAAGGTGGGTTTTCATTTCATGGGATGGTTAGGTTGGATGTGTACCGAATGTCAATACAACGTAAGGTAGCGTAGTTAGGTTAGGTCTTGATTTTTGTGCCATTCAAGAAAAACGATGCAAAAAAGCAATCTTTTTCCGGTGTCCGTCCGCGCGACTCAAATTTGTTACACTCCCTGACAGTTTGTTACAAGTCAGCAGGCGTTCAAACTATTGGTTGGCGCTACCCTTGTGTTACTAGCAGGATTTATTGGATATGCGTTTTCCTTGCAGGTGCACATGATGGGGCCGTCAACGGTTCGTGTGTTCGGCAGCGCCCTGAACCACCCATCAACATTTTCTTGGTTGGCACTTTTTGGCTCGTTACTTTTCGTCATTACCTAAACCGTGCTTTATGAAACGTCTCGTTTGCGTACTCGTCATCTGGCTGTCGATTCAATCAATCCATGCCCAGCCGGTTGATCCGGCCTTCTATGGAAATCTCAAGTGGCGCAACATCGGGCCGCAACGCGGGGGGCGCTCGCTCGGGGCCAGTGGTAGCCCGGGTCGCATCAACGAATACTACTTTGGCGCCACGGGTGGCGGCCTGTGGAAAACCACGGATGGTGGCCAGGAATGGTTTCCGGTAACGGATGGAAAAATTTCGTGTTCGTCTGTCGGGGCGGTGGCCGTGGCCGAAACCAATCCGGACATTGTGTATATCGGTGGGGGTGAAACGCAGCTGCGCGGCAGCATTACGCAGGGCGATGGCGTGTACAAAACTGCCGATGGCGGCAAAACGTGGCGCCACCTGGGCTTGCGCGAAACACAGGCCATTGCGCGCATCCGCGTGCATCCGACCAATCCGGATGTGGTGTATGTGGCAGCGCTGGGCCACCCTTACGGGGATAACGAAGAGCGAGGCGTATTTCGCAGCACCGATGGCGGCAACACGTGGAAGAAGATTTTGTATGTAAGCCCGAAGGCGGGCGCTGCGGATCTGATCATCGACCGCACGAACCCTAAAATCATCTATGCCACCACGTGGCAGGTGTATCGCAAAACGTGGAAAATGTGGGGCGGTGGGCCGGATTGCAAACTCTGGAAATCGGAAAACGGTGGCGACACGTGGACGGAGCTGACGCGTAACCCGGGCATGCCGGCACCACCGTTCGGCAAAATCGGCATCACCGTGTCACCTGCGGATAATAAAAGATTGTGGGCGATTGTCGAAGCGAATGACGGAGGCGTATACCGCAGTGATGATGCGGGCGCCACCTGGAAGAAAGTGAATGACGAACGCAAGCTGCGCCAGCGCGCGTTCTACTACACGCGCATTTATGCTGATCCGTTCGACCGCGAAACGGTGTATTGCCTGAACGTGGATTTCTGGAAATCCACCGATGGCGGAGTGAAATTCGATCAGGAAATACAAGGCCAGCATGGCGACTACCACGACCTGTGGATAGATCCGAACAACCCGCAGCGTATGATTGTAGCCGATGACGGAGGAGGCTCCGTGAGTGTGAATGGCGGCAAGAGCTGGACCGAACAGGATTATTGCACCACGCAGTTTTACCACGTCACCACCACCAACCACGTGCCCTACCATGTGGCGGGCGCACAGCAAGATAATTCTACCATCGCGGTGGCGAGTGAAGGATGGCGCCACATGAATGTGCTGGGCGAGTGGGGCTACGATGTGGGCGGTGGAGAAAGTGGTTACATCACTTCGCACCCCAACGAACCGAATGTGTATTACGCGGGCAGCCAGGGCGCATTGCTCACACGCAAAGATGTGCTCACCGGACAGATTCGCGACATCCAGGTGTACCCGCGCTTTTTCTCGGGCGAGCCGGCCAGCTCACTGCCCGAGCGCTGGCAGTGGACGTACCCGATCGTATTTTCACCGAAAGATGCCAATACGTTATTTACCTGTTCGCAGCACGTGTGGCGCACCACCAACGATGGGCAGAGCTGGGAAAAAATTTCGCCCGACCTCACGTATGCCGATCCGGAAACGCTCGGTCCCACGGGTGGGGAAATCACCAAAGACATGAATGGCCCGGAGATCTACGCCACCGTGTTTGCACTGGCGCCTTCGTTTCATGATATCAATACGATCTGGGCCGGCAGCGATGACGGCAAGATTCACATTACCCGTGATGGCGGAAAAAACTGGGCGAACATTACGCCCAAGGATTTGCCGAAGCATTCTGTGGTGGCCATGATCGATGAATCGCGGCACAAGGCAGGTACGGCCTACGTTGCTGCATTCCGGTATCAGGTGGATGACCGCCAGCCGTATGTTTTCCGCACCACGGATTTTGGAAAGACGTGGACAAAGATTGTGAACGGCATTAAAGACGGCCACTTTGCGCGCAGCGTGCGCGAAGATCACGTGCGCCCGGGCTTGCTCTTTCTCGGCACGGAACATGGCGCGTATGTGTCGTTTAACGCAGGCGATGCCTGGCAACCGCTGCAGTTGAATTTGCCGGACACACCTATCCGCGATTTGGTGGTGAAGGATGATGACGTAGTGCTGGGTACGCACGGTCGTGGATTTTGGATACTGGATGATATCAATCCGCTGCGCCAACATTCAGAAGCAGTAACGAAACAAGCGGTAACGTTGTTTCAGCCGAGCGATGCCATCCGCGGTGTGTACGATGCCGTGTTTCAATATTATCTGAAGAACAAAGTGGATACGGTGAAGCTTGAAATCCTTGATGCCAGTGGCAGCGTGGTGCGCTCGTTTATCGGCACCAAGGCCGAAGAAAAACCAACTGCGGGAGATTGGTGGGGAGCAGGTGAGAGCAAGCCCACGACAGCCGCGGGTTTGAACACCTTCAAATGGAGTCTGCGCTACCCGGGCGCTACGGTTTTTGATGGCATCATCATGTGGGGCGCGCGCCCCCAAAACGGGCCGAAGGCGCCCATCGGGAAATATCAGGTACGATTAACCGCAGGCGGAGTGACGCAAACGTATCCATTCAACGTAAAGATCAACCCCAACCTGAAAGGCGTAACCGAGGCCGATCTGAAAGAGACGTTCGGCCTGGCCATGAAGATTCGCGACAAAGAGAGTGCCGCCAACGAGGCGGTCATCCGCATCCGCAAGATTCGCGCGCAGGCAGAAGATCGTATTAAAGAGGCCAACGATGCCACGTTCACCACGCAGGCGAATGAGTGGATCGGCAAACTCACCGCCATTGAAGAAGATTTGTACCAGACGAAAAACCGCAGCGGCCAGGATCCGCTCAACTTCCCCATCAAACTTGGTAATCGATTGTCGGCTGTACGTAGAAGCCTGGAAACGGGCGACAACAAACCGACCGCTGGCGCTTACAAGGTTTTTGAAGAGCTGAGCAAAGAGCTGGAGGGACACCTGAGCAAGTTGGAGAGTGTAATCACAAGCCGCAGTGCGCTGAACACCTGGTTGACCGGAAAGGGCATGAAGGCGATTGATGATGGGAAATAGCCAGCCGAATATGGATAAAATTGGTTTTCTTATATTTGTACAAAAAATTGTACAATATGGATGTAACTACCTATTCCAGTTTTCGTGCAAGCTTGAAAAAAAAACTAGATAAGATTACCGATGATCACGACATCCTCATCGTCAATCGTAAGGGCAACAAAGATGTGGTCGTGATGTCTTTGAAAGACTATAACTCGTTGGCGGAGACGCTGTATCTGTTGTCTTCGAAAGCGAATGCAGAAAAACTGCGCCTGGGAATAAAGCAATTGACGGAAGGGAAAGTGGTCAAGAAGTCGTTGAAAGATTTATGACGATTTCCTTTGCGGAAGTGGCATGGGAGCAGTATCAAGAGTGGGTGTCTACTCAACCGAAAATGATTCCTCGAATCAATGAACTTATCAAGCAATGCAGTCGCGACCCCTTCAAGGGCATTGGGAAGCCCGAGCCGCTTAAAGGTGATTTGAAAGGATTTTGGAGCAGGCGAATCAATCAGGAGCATCGCTTGGTATACCGGGTAACTGAGGGAACATTGGAGATTATTTCGTGTAAGTACCACTATTGATTACGGCAGTATACAATGAGCACCCGTAGAAAGCTTCTCAAATCAATTGCCCTGGCCCCGCTGGCCCTGGGTGGCGTGAGCGCGCTGGCCGGCACCGCCACGGCTATGCCGGCTGCTGATGACCCCGACTACTGGCGCAAGATCCGCGACCAATTCTTGCTGGCGAAAGACCGCGTGTTCTTCAACCCCGGCACCGTGGGGGCCATGCCACGCGTGGTGGTAGAAAAAGTGAACGAGCATATGATCAAACTGGCCACCGAAGTAGCCGACTGGGAATACCGGGGCGACAAGGGTTGGATTTCCGGCTACTACCATATGCCCGAGATTCGCGAAAAAATTGCACGCCTCATTCATGTTGACGCGGCCAGTCTTGCGCTAACCGACAATGTGACCTCGGCCATGAGCTACATAGCTGAAGGACTCACATTGAAACCGGGCGATGAGGTGATCACGAGCAACCAGGAGCACGGTGGAGGGCGAAGCGCCTGGATTGTTCGCGAAAAGCGCGAAGGCATCCGCTACCGCGAATTTGAGTTGGGCAAACCCATCCGCGATCCGCAGGAAGTGATCGACACCATTGTGAAGTCCTTTCGCCCCGAAACCCGCGTGCTGGTGTTGTCGCACATGATCACCGGCAGCGGGGCGCTGTTACCGGTAAAAGAGATTTGTGCGGAAGCGCGCCAGCGCGGCATCCTGACCGTGCTCGATGGCGCCCAGATCATCGGGCAGGTGGCGTTGGATGTTCAGGACATCGGCTGCGATGCCTACGTGGGTTGCTTCCACAAATGGATTGGCGCACCGCCCGGCACGGGCTTTATGTGGGTGCGGCCGGAGATCTTGAAAAACCTGTGGACGACTGTATCAAGCTACCAGTGGAACAACCACGAAGATGAAGGCTTTCGATTTACCCAGCGAGGGACTGGCAACTATTCCCTTTTGATCGGGCTGGAGGCTGCGCTCGACTTTCATTTTGAAATTGGGCCGCAGCGGGTGTATGACCGCATTAAGTTTCTCGGCAACCACCTGCGCGATGGGCTGCGTAAGATGCCGAAGGTAAAAATCTTTTCACCAGCTACCGAAGCGATGTGCGCGGGCATTACCGTGTACAATGTTCAAGGCATAACCGGACCTCAGCTACAGGATGCTTTTTGGAACGAAGCCCGCATGCGCCCGCGGTCGCAAGGCGATGAGTTTGGCGTGCGCCACTGCACCCATATTTTTAACAGCGAACGTGAGTTGGATACGGCCCTGCGGATTGTGCGCAAGGTAGCGGGATGACATGGGAAGCATGGTTGAACACTATACCTTTGCTCAATTGCCAGCTGGCCAAGCGCCACAGCGCATGCGAAAGTATATGCTGGTATGGTGTTCGCGTGGACGCTGCCAACTGGAGGTGGATGGAATACAACTCAGCGTACCGGCCCATCATGTGCTGACGGTCACGTCCGGACAAATTCATCGTTTTCAAGACGTGAAAAAAAGTTCGGGTGTGGTGCTGTACTTTACCCTCGATTTTTTCAGCAAGGACGACACCGATTTGGAATTGATTTTCCACAACGGTCTGTTTTGTCATTTTGACCTGAACGAGATCATTCCCGTGCAGCAACCGCAGGCGTTGGAAACGCAACTGGATTTGATTCGCCAGGAATTGGCGCGAACGCCCTACCAGTATATGGCTTCCATCCATGCCCGGATACAGCTGGTATTGATTGAGATTAACCGATCGAAAATGGCAAGAGGTGATGAAGTGTATAAACCCGATGCACTCTTTCTTCGTTTTCTGGAACTGATCAGGTCAAACTTTGAGAAAAACCTGACACTGGCCGCAGCCGCAACCCGGCTTTCGACCACGGTGGCTAAACTCAATCAACAATCGAAACTACACACCGGACGCACCGCACAACAAGTCATCTATGGGCTGATGACGGCCGAGGCCAAGCGGATTATGTTGTATGAACATTTGTCGGTGAAGGAAACAGCGTTCCGACTGGGCTTTAAAGACCCATTTTACTTTTCCCACTTTTTCAAAAAGCACACCGGGCAGTCGCCCAAGGCTTTTCAGGGTTCCACCGCCTAAAACGTACATGCTTTTGTCAGAAATGTCCATTTCAAGCTGTGATGGATAGCCGGATTTTTGGGTCATCAATCAAAACCAAAAATCATGAAAACGAACATCCACGATTACATTGCCAAGAGCGCAGCGATGGAATGGGCACCCCTTGTGGAGCCCGTCATTTCCACAGCCGGTATTTTTGTCAAACCGCTCAGGCGAGACGAGAAACAGGGCCGTGCCCCCGCCATTCTTTTGCGGTTTGAGGCGGGTGCGCGGTATCCGTACCACAACCATCCGGGCGGTGAGGAGTTGTTTGTGCTACAGGGCTCTGCCATCATTGAAGGCGCTACCCTCCATGCGGGCGACTATCTTTACACGCCTCCCGGTCTTAAGCATGCGGTAACCACCCAAACAGGCTGTGTGTTGTTGTTGAGTATACCCGCGGAAGTGGAGATTTTGGAGTAGCGAAAGGGTTATCCATCGGGCCAGGTATTCCGTTTAACTGGTTGTTTTTCCGTTGGTCGTTCAACCCTTGTCCAGCATCGCGTAAAACAATACACTTGTTCGTTAAACCGTTTACGCATGAAACTTCTCCGACTTTTTGCCTGTGCGATCATGTGCACGTTTCTTTGGCAGGGCACACACGCGCAGCCTGCCGCCACCAGAGCGTTGGAACAAAAAGACCTCAGCCTGAAGGATCGCTATGCAACCATGAAGAACAACTCGCAGACGTTTCAAGACTACAAAGTCATCAAGGAATACATACTTGATGGCGTATGGAAAATCTATCTTGATTCCGTAGCGGCCCAAAGGGAGTCATTGCGCTCCGCGGAGGCAAAAATAGAAACCCTGGAAGGGGAGGTGGCCGAGGTGAAAAAGCAGATGACGGATCAGCAGGCCGACATGGAAGACATCACCTTTGCAAGCACGCACATCTCCGTACTGGGCGTGTCTTTTCACAAAACCGCATTTCTGTTATTGGTGGCCGCAGTGGTGGGGGTGTTGGTCTTTGGGTGCCTAACCCTATTGGCGCGCATGCGGCTCATGACCGTTTCCATACGCGAAAAGACGGAGAGTTTTTCCGAACTCAACCACGAATACGAAGAGTACAAACGCAAGTCGATGGAAAAGCAAACCAAGCTGGCGCGCGAGCTCCAGAATGAACGAAACAAGTTAATGGAGCTGCGGCCGCATTGAGCGATCATGGCAAGCGGTTGGCATGCCGCTGCAACAACATCCAACGCTTTTTTACTTTCACGTATACCTCTGTATACAGCAAGGAGATGGAAAACTGGTTGCCCTGATTGAGGCCTGCAAATTGCCCACGCCCTGTCACGACCACGCAGTCACCCACTTGCCGGGCCGATGCCTCCTCTACGTTTACCGAGCCATAGTATAGTTTTCCGCTTTTCAGATCATCAATCACCTCCGTTGCGTTTTCGATCCATCCATTGGAGTGGATGTACAGCAGTTGTGGATGAAGGACGGGTTGTAGCGAGTCGTACTGTTTGGCAATCAGCCAACGAAATTTTTGGCGATGGAGATCTAGTACTTCTTTTTCGGATGTGGATTGCGCCCAGCTTAGCGCGGGCAGCAGGAAGATCGTCCAGAACAAGGTTTTCACGGCAATTGATGTAATTTTCGGTTCCTCAAAAATAAGATTTGCAGTGGAGAGAAAAATTTTTGATGCGATTGTTTTGGGCGTGGGGTCCATGGGTGTGGCGGCCTGTTATCATTTGAGTTGTGCAGGTGCCTCGGTACTGGGGCTTGAGCAATTCCAGACTCCGCACGAGCAGGGCTCGCATGGCGGGCAAAGTCGCATCATACGTCAGGCCTATTTTGAGCACCCCGACTATGTGCCGCTGCTTAAACGTGCCTATCACGGTTGGGCTCAGTTGGAACAGCGCGCATCCACGCACGTGTATCATCCCACCGGTTTGCTGTACGCTGCGCCACCGGGGCATTTTTTGTTAACGGGCACGCGCCTGTCGGCATCGCAGTACAGCCTGCCCTTGCGCGCCTTGTCTGAGTCCGAGCAGCAAGCGCAATTCCCGGCTTTTCAACTACCACCGGAATACGAGGTACTTTTTGAGCCGGAAGCCGGGCTGCTGTTGCCCCATCGTTGTCTCTCCGTTTATAAAGAGCAAGCCATCGCACGCGGAGCGGTGATCCAAGAGCGGCAGCGGGTGTGGGGGTGGAAAAGAAGAGGCCAGGAGATTATCGTGACTACCGCCCAGGGCGAATACCGCTCGCGAAAGCTCATCATCACTGCGGGCGCCTGGGCCAGCCAATTCATCCCTTCGTTAGCTTCGTCATTGCGCGTCACACGTCAGGTGCTTGCCTGGGTTCAGCCCCGACAGCCGGCACTTTTTGACCTGGGTTCTTTTCCGTGTTGGCTAATTGCCCCGCCCGCCTTGCCCGGCTCGTTTTACGGCTTCCCTGTGTTGCCTCACGAGAAAATGGGCGGACCTGCCGGGCTAAAGATCGCCTACCACTATCCCGGCCCCGTGCTGGATGCCGATGTGACCGACCGGGGCGACACACAGGGGGACGTGGACCTTCTGATAGAGGCGTTGAAAACCTACTTACCGTCAGGTTTTGACAAGGTACTCACGGTAAAGACATGCCTTTACACCAATACGCCCGATGAACATTTTGTGATTGACTTTTTGCCGGATACCGAGGAGCAGGTGGTGCTGGCAGCCGGATTTAGTGGTCACGGGTTCAAATTTGTGTCGGTCGTGGGAGAAATTTTGAGTGACCTGGCCTTGCGCCAAAAAACCGATCTCCCCATTCATTTCTTACGCCTCGCGCGACTGTCGTCCAACCGGTGAACCAAGGAGCTATTCAGCGGCCTGATATACGCGTACATAGTCAATTTCCATCCGCTGTGGCCAAATGGATTCATCAATACCCTGCATACCGCCCCAGTTGCCACCGACTGCAATGTTTACAATCAAATGAAAGCGTTGGTCAAACGGCCACTCATTTGGGGTGTCGTTTTCGCCTCGCACTACGGTGTGATAGCGGTTGTTATCAACCCAAAAATCGATTTTGTTTTTGGTCCAATCAATGGCATAGGTATGAAACGCCTCGGAGGCATCCGCGACCGTGATCTTTCCTTCCTTTTGCGTCCGCTTGACGTGGTTGTACGATTCGGTGTGAATGGTGCCGTGGATGACGCCCGGATCAAAGCCCACATGCTCCATGATGTCGATTTCGCCACTGGCGGGCCAGCCTCCGTATTTCCAATCGGTGCTTAGCATCCAGATGGCAGGCCAGGTGCCGCGTCCTTTGGGCAACTTAGCCCGTACTTCAATGCGGCCGTACGTCCAGTCACCTTTGTGTTTGGTCACCAGCCGCGCAGAGGTATACGCTTTGCCGCCCAGCGAGTCGTGGTGTGCCTCGATAATCAGCGCTCCGTTTTCGACCCGGGCATTGCGAAGGTCGCTGGTATAAAACTGTGCTTCGTTGTTTCCCCATCCGCATACGCGGGGGCACCCATCGCCCAGGTCGTAGTCCCAGCGGCTGGAGTCCGGCAGGCCAGCGTAATCAAATTCATCTTGCCACAGTGGCTGTTTTGAAACGGACGTGCATGCGAGGGCACTCAGGCATACGAGCAACAACAACAGGTGGCGCATCACAACCTCTTAGTTGCTTTGGCAGAGAGCAATTTTGGTGCGGCCCGAGTTGATGCCTTCCGTGAAGGCGCGGCCGATGTTGCCGGCTGCCAGAATGATGTTGCGCTCAGGCCCCGTGTCGGCCAAATGCACTTTCACGCTGGCGTGCAATTCCACTAAATCGGTGTACGTCACGTTGGTTTCATCGGCCAGGCGGGCCAGGGTAGTTTCGCTTCGCCCCGTGGCGGCTGTCAACGGAGTGAGCAGGGCGGCAATATCGGCATCGGCCGTGGCCAGGTCGCCCAAATGCAGGTGTACCGGATGTTGGGCCGTTCCCGATGTTCCGCTCAACTCTACCCACACGGTGGTCTGGCCGTCTTTTCGTTCCTTGAATGTCACCGTTCCACTCACAGGATACTCGGAGGCGGCCTGTAAGGCATACACCGTCTCGCGGCCGGTAAAATCACTCACCGACTCCGTTTCGCTACAGGCCCAAACGGCAAAAACCGCGAAACACATTGCCCAGTTTTTCATGTCTGTCGTTTATTTACACGGTTAAAACTACCAAAATTCCCTGAATGTTCTGCCCGGGGGCCGCTACCCGCAAACGGCAAAGTTTAATACCTTTGACGGGTTTGGCACACATTGTGGTATGCTTTAAACGACTACTAACCCGTCCTATTTTGTGAAGCCCGTAAGTTTACTGTTGGTGATTGCTCTGGCAGCCTGCGCCCCCGCGGCTACCTCGCAAAAACGAGAAAAAAAGGAATCAAAAAAGAGGCGCGAGGCGGCCCCCGTGCGGCCGGCCTGGCTCAGCGCCAAGCCCAGCCAGGACATTTACTACGTGGGTATCGGGCAGGCCGTGAAAGATGGGGTGAGCAACCACATCCAGGCAGCTAAAAAAAGCGCGTTGGAGGATTTGGTCTCCGAAATCAAAGTCAATGTGGCGTCCACCTCCGTGTTGAGCACCATCGATGCCAACAAAGAATTTCAGGAGAAGTACGAACAGATCATCCAGACTACTGCGGCCGATGAAATCGAAGAGTTTGAGCAGGCCGACACCTGGGAGGACGAGCGCAGCTATTGGGTGTACTACCGCCTCTCCAAAACGCGCTACCGCGAGATCAAAGAAGAACAAAAGCGCAATGCGGTGACGCTGGGCTTGGATTTTTTTACGAAAGCCAAGCAGTCCGAACGCAACGGGGACTTGGTGCAGGCGCTGGGATTCTACTTCCAAGGCTTTCGGGCGGTGGAAAAATACCTGGCCGAGCCCATCCGCCTGGAGTTTGAAGGCAAGGAGATTTTGCTGACCAACGAAATTCTCTCGAACATCCAAACGCTGCTGGACCGAATCGAGGTGACTACCGTGCCGGGTGAATTGGCCGTCAACCGCAGGGTGGCCGAAAGCGGTATCACCATCACGGCACGGGCCATTTTGAAGGAAAACAAAAAGCCGATTACCGGCCTGCCGCTGAGAGCACTCTTTGAAAAGGGGGCAGGCGATGTCTTTCCCGACTACAAAACAGATGTCAACGGGCAGGCACGTATTTTATTGACAAAAATCGCTTCGCGCGACTTGGAACAACGGGTGGCGGTGAAAGTAAACCTGGCCGCCATGGCCGGGCAAAATGCGTCACCCATTTACACCTTAGTCACCGAAAAAATCGTGGTGCCCAAATCGTCTACCTTGTTAAACGTGCAGCGTCCGTTAGTTTACGTCACTTCGGTAGAAAAGAGCCTCGGCCAGCCCAAGAGCAACGAACAACTGACCAACCGGCTGAAGAACTTTATCACCAACGCGGGCTTTGAGTTGACCGATGACAAAAAGAAGGCCGAGTTATGGATGGATATTTCATCGGATTCGGAGCGCGGCTCACAGTCGGGCAGCATTTTTATCACCTTTGCCACTACCGTCATCAAAGTCGTAACGGTGAAAGACGGCAAAGAAATTTATGCTACTACGCTGGACCGCATCAAGGGCTACAGCCTGGACTATGAACGCAGCAGCCAGGAAGCCTACAACGCGAGCCTGAAAATGTTGGAAAATGAGAAACTGCCCGAGTTGTTAAACATCATTTTACAATGAAAAAACCGCGATTTGAAAGGCGTTTGGCAGTTTTGCCAGTCAGACAAAACAGAGGTTGAAAAAAGCACCTCGCCCAAATGTGGCCTGTAAATTGCATTAGCTAAATTGCACAACCAAAATCCCTAAATGAATATGAAAAAGTTAGTGAACCTGTCGCTTGTTGCGGTACTGGCCGCGGCCGTCCTGATCAGCGGATGTAAGAGTAAAGAAAAAACACCCGAGGGTGAGAAAGAAGTGATCGTACCTTGCTCAGGTCCTGACTTCTTCACCACCAACAAGGTGTTCCGCGCCAACTCCGTGGGCGAAAGCATGAGCCAAACCGTGGCCGATGACAAAGCCATGACCAACGCGCGCAACCAATTGGCGCAAAGCATCCAAACCACGGTAAAGACCGTGACGGACAACTACGTGAACTCGCGCACCTTCAACAACAAGGAAGAGTTGGAGCAACGCTTTGAGAGCCTGAACCGCGAGGTGGTAAACCAAACGCTGAGCGGCATCCGCAGAATTTGCCAGAAGCTGGTGCAAACCAAAGATGGTTCGTACAAGACCTATGTCGCCATCGAACTGTCGGCCGATGACCTGGTGAAGCAGTACAATGAGCGCCTCTCCAAAGACGAGCGGTTGAAAATCGACTACGACTACGAAAAATTCAAAGAAACCTTTGAAAAGGAAATGGAGAAAATGGGCAAGAACTGATTTCATAACCTAAATCTTTCGAGCTCAAGAAAAGCTGTCTGCGGAGACAGCTTTTCGCATTTTGATGGCTGGCTTTTGCAAGTCGGTTGCAACTGCTACCTTTCGCTTTTCGCAAACGTCATGGTTGAAGTCCGTTCGCTCTCCTATCAATACCCTCACGCAACGTCCATTTCTTTTCCGGATTTTTTGGCTGATGCCGGCAAGCACTACCTTCTGTTGGGTCAGTCAGGAAGCGGTAAGACCACCCTCTTGCACCTGATAGGTGGCTTGCTGCGCAGCCAGCACGGCAGCATCCGCGTGCAGGGTACCGATATCACCTCACTGGGCGAAGCTGCTCTCGACCGTTTTCGGGGGACTACCCTGGGTTTTGTCTTTCAGAAAAATCACCTGATTGGCGCGCTTACCGTAGAAGAAAATCTATGGATGGCGCCTTACCTGGCAGGAAAAGAAGTAAAAAAGCAGCGGGCCGAAGAAGTGCTTGCGCAACTCGGCCTGGCCGACAAACGAAAGGCGCGTGTTCAGCAACTCAGTCACGGACAAGCCCAGCGTGTCTCCATCGCCCGCGCGGTGATGAACAGACCTGCGGTGATCCTGGCCGATGAGCCCACTTCGGCTTTGGACGATGCCAATTGCGAGAAGGTAAGCAACGTGTTGTTGTCAGTAGCGCAACAAAACGAAGCCACGCTGTTGATCGCCACCCACGACCAGCGGTTGAAGTCTGCAATCTCCCATCACCTTCAATTGACCTAGTATGAACCTGATCCGATTGGTGTGGAAGTATCTAGTGGCCAAGCCGCTCAATACTACGTTGAATGTTATCTTGTTGGCACTGGGGATCGCGGTCATCACGTTGATACTGGTGTTCAATCATCAGTTGCAGGAGAAGATTGCGTCCAATACGCAAGGCATCGATTTGGTGGTGGGCGCCAAGGGCAGCCCGCTGCAGATCATCCTGTGTTCCATTTTTCACATCGACTTTCCCACCGGCAACATCAAGCTGGCAGAGGCGGAGCGGCTGGCAAAACACCGATTGGTCAAGAGTGCCATCCCATTGTCGCTGGGCGACAGCTATCAGACCTACCGCATCGTGGGCACTACACGCGCGTATCCGGAATTGTACGGGGCCTCTTTGGCTGAAGGCGGTTGGTGGAACAACGATCTGGAAGTAGTGGCCGGGTACACAGCTGCTGCGATGCTAAAACTGAAGATTGGCGATCGGTTTGCCAGCGCCCACGGGCTGGCCGAAGGCGGCCATTCGCATGACGAGCATCAGTTTGTGGTGGTCGGTATCTTAAAGCCTTCGCAGTCGCCCATCGACAATTTGTTGCTCACCAACATCCAAAGCGTATGGCGTGTGCACGATCTGGTGCTAAACGACCGTACAACTCTTACAGACGAAAACGTTTCTCCGCTCGTGCCGGGAGTGCTGGCGGGCGATACTACCCTAGAGGTGACATCGCTGCTGATCAAATACCGCAACCCCATTGCGGCCATTCAGTTGCCGCGGCTCATCAATGCCGATACCAACATGCAGGCAGCTTCGCCCGCGTTTGAGAGTGCCCGTCTCTTTACCATCCTGGGTGTGGGTGTGGATGTGCTGATGGGTTTTGCCTATTTGCTCATCTTTATATCGGCTTTGAGCATTTTTATCGCGTTGTACAACTCCTTGAAAGAACGGCAATACGACATGGCGATCATGCGTTCCATGGGGGCCTCCAAAGCCAAGTTGTTTACGGCCGTTACGCTCGAGGGCATGACCCTTACGCTGCTGGGCTGCTGGTTGGGGTTGGCTCTGGGGCATGGTGTACTGGCACTGTTTGTGGGCGTGGTGACCGAAAGCCAGAAAGCGGGCGTCACTGCCGGGGTGTTTTATGTGGAGGAGATGTACTTGATGGCGGGCAGTTTGCTGTTGGGATTTCTGTGCTCGCTGTTGCCTGCGTGGCAGGCTTACCGCACCGATATTCACACCGTGTTGGCACGGTAAGATGGGTTTCGCGCTTTTCGCTAACTTTGAACCCATGAACGAGCGGATTACGTTGGAGGGTGAAGAAACGATTTCGAAGCAGGCAAAGATTCTTTCAAAAAAGAAGCGTAAGTCACTTGCTATCTTGTTTACCGAGTGGGTACGCAGCCATGAAATCGTAACCGATACTCCGGTAACGGATGCGCTGCAAGGCATTTTGAAAAAAAAAGTGCGCGGAAGGTCTTTTGAAGACGTACGAAGTGAAGCGCTACGGCTGCTCTCGATCGTGCCCACCGGTCAAGTGAATCTCCTACAAGCCTTCGCTTCTCGCTTTGCCGAATTGGAAGATGCCTTTCACTACTATACCAAGAGTATAGTGGAACTGGATTTGTTTGTTACCAACAACGTAAAAGACTTTGCTTCAGTAGCTGGAAAACCAGCCGAGATATCAGCCAACGAGTTTGTAGAAAAATTTTTATGAAAAAACTGATTGTTTGTCTTGTTCTTCTATGGGTGGCCATTCCCGCCAAGGCCCAAACCGATGGTTGGGTGCTTTTTGCCAAAACCAAATTCGAAGCGAAGTACAACGAGGCCGCCAAAGAGTACTTTCTCTACCCAAGCTTCCCGACAGATCTAAAATCGCAGGAAGGGAAGGAGATTACGTTGGAGGGCTATCACCTGCCGCTGGATATCGAGGGCGACAAGTACATCATCCTTTCCAAATACCCCTTTAGTCAATGTTTTTTCTGTGGAGGAGCAGGCCCCGAGTCGATTGCCGAAGTGTACTTTAAAGTAAAACAGGCAAAATTCGAAGCCGATCAATACATCCGCGTGAAAGGCAAATTACGCCTGAATGACAAGGATGTTGAACATGGCAATTTCATTCTTGAGGAATCCACACTCATCAGCAAGTAGCGATCAGTGCAGGGTGTAGCGCACCCCTAAAAATCCGCGAAGCCCCTGTACGGGCGCATAGCTGTAGGCCACATCAAACGTATATCCAAAAGGGTTGGTGTCCGGGCGCGGGTTCCCATCTGCATTAAAGTATTTTCCACCGGGGCGATCAAACGGATCATCGGCATGCAACAGCGGACTGCGCTGAATGAAGTTCAACAGATTTTTCATACCTGCGTAAATTTCCCAATGGGCACGGGCGGTATGAATATGCCTTGACACCTGCAGATTTAGCAACGGTACCCAGGGTGATTTCTCGCTGCGGAAGTCATTGGGTAGCACTGGCATAAACATCGGGCCGTTGACACGTGCCGTCAGGTCAACCGCCCAGCGATCGTTGGGGGTGGTATAACTTAGCGATCCGGTTCCGCTAAACGTGGGAGCCAGCAGTTGCGGTACTTTGCTTGAAGCGCCATCTTCGTTGACGATTTGATATACATCCATCCACGTGCCTCCGGCTATGATCTTCAAACCATTGTCAAACGAGGCATCGGCATTGAGTGTAACGCCCCTCGAGATGGCATAACCATCCAGGTTATCATAAATAATCTTGTCGGGGTCGGCCTGGAAATCGCCTACAATTTTATTGGTAAAGTAGGTGTAGAACCCGGAAGCATCAAGATTAACAAACCCGGAGCCAAACGTCAAGGTCTGCGTAAAATTCAGGTTGCCGTTCCACGAATTTTCCGGCCGCAGGTCATTGCGGATTTCTACCTGGCGTGCACCCGATAACGCTGCGTGGTCTTCGGTAAACAAATTCACCACTCGAAAACCGCGGCCGCCTGTGAGGCGAAGCACACCCGTGGACGAGGTGGTCCATTTAACGCTGAACCGGGGCGTGACGATTGAGCCGTGCACGTTATTGTAGTCGTACCGCAACCCACCCAGCAGCGAGATTCGGGAGGAGACGACCCACTCATCCTGCACAAAAACACCTGGCAGGTGGGTGATGGCCGGTTGGTTGACCGCCTCTGCTGTGGCGGTGCCGGGTGTATTGTCATCATAAAAGATATAGCGATAGGGCAGCCCCATCAACAGACGGTGTTTACCGACTGATTTGTTCCAACGAATTTGCGCGAAACCGGTGTGCTGGTCGGCCTTGTAAAACGTGGTGCCATAGAATGAATTTTGCTTATGGTAGTTGTAGGAGTAGTCGAACGAAAGATCTTCGTATCCCGACAGGGGAACGGTACCGATCAACTCGTATCGGTTGGTGTAAATGGACTCGCCATAAATCTGGTCGCTGCCGCGCAAGCTCGAATTCCATTGTAACTCACCCCCGGAACGGTCTTCGTAAAAGATACGGCCCGCAAAGGATGCCTCTTTGTCTTTAAAAACAGGCAGCGACCACTTGTTGAAAACCGAAATACGGTTTTGCAGCGTTACGTCCGTGAAATTGTCATTGTTGATGTCGCGTTTGAGGTCGTACTGGAAATGGTTGATGCCCAGCAGTGAGGTGGCACGTCCCATTTTGAAAGCACCGGTCAGGTCCGTGTTTACCTCTCCCACCGAGGTACCATAAACGTCCGCCTGCCAGCGGGCTGCGGTGGCGGGGTCGCGCGTAATGATGTTAATGAGGCCGCCCACCGCTTCGGACCCGTACAACGTGGAGGCAGGCCCCTTCACTACTTCAATACGCTTAACCATGCTATTGGGGATGCCGCTGAGCCCATACACGGTGGACAGACTGCTGACAATGGGCATGCCGTCAATCAACACCATCGTGTAAGGGCCTTCCAATCCGTTGATTTGAATGCTTCCGGTATTGCACACGTTGCAACTCATCTGAGGCTGTAGCCCGTTTACCTGGTTGAGGGCTTCATAAATACTGGGCGTTGGGTTTTTCCGAAAAAGGGAAGTGGCATATACTTCTACCGGGATGGGCGACTCCATTTTGGAAACTTCTTTCATGGTGCCCGTTACCACCACTTCTTGTAACGAGCTGATATCTTCTTCCTGAAAAAGCGACACGGTAGTTTCGGACCGCTCATGTTGCACGACTATGGTAACCGTCTTATAGCCCACGGCTGAAGCAGACACGGTGTACTTTCCGAACGGGACCAGATCGATGACAAAGCGCCCGTCTTCGGTGGTGACCGCACCAAAGGACGTGCCCACCAGCACCACATTGGCAAAAGCGGAAGGCCCGTGCGGTTGGGTTACCCGTCCGGTGATGCGGCCGGTTTGAGCCCGGACCAGCCCGAAACTAAAAATCAAAAAGACGGTCAAAGGCAGGCGTGTGCCCATGACGAGACGGTGCAAAGCAATGGCACAAGTTGTCATAACCGGCTCAAAAGTATCAATTTTTAGATTAGTCTAAAAAATATTTTAAAAAAGCCTAATAAATAACGTTAAAAACTGCAACAAGGTTGCATTTTTTTGAAACGATTGTCGCGTAATAAAATGAAAAGAGGCGGCCGCAAACCAGGTTGAGCCAGCCTCTGTCGGGGCCATCGTTTGGACGGTCGTTATTTTTTACGTGGCTTTTTATATCCGTACGGACAATGACGGCATTCGCTTTTACAGCAAAAGCCACGTTTTCGGTGGTAGCTCTCCGTGAAGACCATCAATCCGTTTTCGATATAATAGTCTTCGTTCTCCACCAGCACCGAAGGCTTGGTTCCAAATTCCGCTTGGTTGGTCATAATCGGGCAGTCAATCCAATGTTTGCGTTTCGGCCGAGTGTGGCAAAACCCGCAGATTCTTCAAACGTCTGATTCAGCAGGTTTCGCACTTCGGCAAAAAATCGAATTCGGTCTTCTTTTAACCGATACTCAAAGTAAACATCCAATAGCTGATATCGTCCTAAGGTAACCGATTTTGTCGAAAATGTGTTCAGGTCAAAGAAGCGATCTGGCCGCTGGCTAAACGTTTTGAGGTTGGCGCTGATAAACAAACGGCTGTACGTGTACGAGGCAAATACACCAACCGTGTGGGTAGGCCTGCGGAGTAGGTTATTGAAGGTGGTATCGCGCCCGTTTGGCTGGCGGGTAGTTACGTTGCCACGCACATAAGCATAATGGGTGCGCAGTTGCACTGCGTTCGATAAGCGCAGGTCGCCCTCTACTTCAACTCCCCGGTCGTTTTGCCGGTCGATGTTCTCAAAACGGAACTCGCTGCTATATTGGATCACGTTGGTAAGCCTGCGCTGGAAATACATTGCCCGGGCCGTGGCTTTTTTTCCGACAAACCATTGCGCGCCTGCTTCCGTACTTTGGCTTTCCTGTGGTTGCAGATCGCGGTTGGCGCCAAAGGCGCCAAAAAGCTCGGTGAGGGTGGGTGCCTTAAAGCCGCTACTCCAGTTGGCAAAAATTTTGACTTGGTCATTGATGAGATAGGAGGGGTTGAGGCTGTACGTGAGCTTCCGGCCAAACTGCGAGTGGTTGTTATAGCGCGCACCAACTTCGGCTGAAAAGCCGGCCATATTCCTGACAAACAGAGAGGCGTAGGGGCTGATGATGGTGGCGGAGGGGTTGGCTTCTGCCAACGTGGGGTCGATCATGTTCAGATATTGCACGTTGGCACCGGCTAACACCTGCATCGATCTGCGAATGTCATAGTTGAGATAGACTTCGGCATGCTGAAACCGGCCGTCAGCCGAAAAGGGAAACTGCGAGATAAACTGACGCTGTGTGCGGTCTTGCGCATACAAAAACGTGATGGCGCCCGCTCCTACATCATACGTGCCTTTTAGCCCATAGTTGAATAACTTTGCTTCGTATCGCGCACGCGGGTCATCGGCAAACGCGCCAGCATCATACCGGCCGTTAAACGTGTTATAGCGAACATACGGCTGCAAGGCCAGCCTGGGCGTGATGGCCACCGAGAAATTTCCCTGAAAGGCGTGTTGCTCAATGCCATCCCGGTCAAATCCGATCCCGACCGTATCGCGCGCCTCGCTCACGCCCCGGTTTTTCAGATATGTGTAGCCCAGGGTATAGCCCAGGTAGTTGGTACTGCCCGCGGCCGTGGTGCTGCTTTTGACCGTTTCAAAGCTGCCGTAGGTGAGGGTTTGGGTGATGCCCGGCTTGATGTTTTTTTTAGTGATGATGTTGATCACCCCGGCCATGGCATCGGAGCCATACAACGTGGATTGACTGCCTTTCAGGATTTCGATACGCTCGACCTGATCGAGCGATAGCAAACGGATGTCAAAGGCCGCGCCTGTGCCCGAAGGGTCATTAACGGGGACGCCATCAATTAACAGGAGGGTGTACTGTCCGGCTGCTCCCTGCAAAAAAATCGACTTGTCTTTGCCCGGGTTACTGTTGGCGCCACCCACCACGATGCCCACTTGTTCATTGAGTAATTGTGCCAGGTCTTTGCCGGCACTTCGTTGCAGTTGAGCTTCATCGATTACGTGCAGTACTTTGCCTGTTTCGCTTACGCGCTTGCTGAATTTTGTTGCGGTGACGGTCACTTCATCGAGCAACCGCGTGGAGTCTTGTTGCTGGGCGTTGATTTTGTTTGGCGCCAGCCACCAAAAGGCAATCAGAGTCATTGCCCAGACTTTTCTCTCTTTTTTCATGCGAAAAAGGTTAAGGGTTGAAAAAAGAGTAAAAGGCTGGAATGAAAAGACGGAAGGCCCCGGCACGGCCAGGGCGATTCAGGATTCTCATTCGTTGCTTTTTACCCGAAGCATTGAATTGAACATGCACCCCGGCAGGTCTCCTGGCTTTTCCGGTTTTTGCCGCCTTCTCATCTCGCGCCCAGCGAAACAATGGCTTTGGATTGACAAAAACATTTCCCTGACATGCGTCAAGGCCGGAATTACAGTAGCGGGAACTGCCCCCGATTTTCACGGGGTTCCCTTTTAATCGCTTCAGGGTTGAACCTGCAAGCGAACCACGGTGCGGCAGCAAATATAAGCCGCTGGCGGAAATAGCCGCCAACTATTAATGCAACATTGTTGCAAATTTATTCCGATCGTTGTTCATTGCGTCATAATTCGTCACAGCCATGATGTTACAAGCCTCAAATTTGAGCAAGTCCTATGCAAACGCGGTAGCCCTTCACCCCCTCAACCTAACGGTGCAGGCCGGGGAGATTTATTGCCTGCTCGGTGCCAACGGGGCCGGCAAAACCACCACCATCAACTTGTTCTTGAATTTTGTGCAACCCACCAGTGGCACGGCCACGGTGGCGGGCGTGGATGTGGTGACGCATCCGGAAGAAAGCAAGTCCAGGCTGGCGTATATTCCCGAAAACCTCATGCTGTACCCCAACCTGACCGGGTTGGAAAACCTCGACTATTTTTCGGCTTTGGCACGTAAACAGTACACACGCGATGAACTAACCACTTTTTTGAGCGAAGCCGGGCTGCAAAGCGAAGCGCACCACAAACGCATCAGTACTTATTCCAAGGGCATGCGCCAGAAGGTGGGCATTGCCATTGCGCTGGCCAAACGCGCAGACGCGCTCTTGCTAGATGAACCCACTTCGGGCTTGGATCCCAAAGCCAGCAATGAGTTTTCAGAGCTGTTGAAAAAAATGAGTCAGCGGGGTGTAGCCACGCTGATGGCCACCCACGATCTGTTTCGCGCCAAGGAAACCGGTACACACCTCGGCATCATGAGGGAGGGACGGTTGGTGGAGCAACTCACCACCGACCAAATTAATCACACCGATTTGGAAAAACTGTATTTGAAACACATGAATTGATCATGATACGCGCCATCATCCGTAAAGAACTGGTCGAAAACTTCCGCGAAGGACGCTTTCGCATAGTGGTCGTTACCCTGCTGTTGACCACCGTGGTCTCCGTGTTGGTAAGCAAACGGTACTATGAGTCGGTCAATGAGCAGCACGAACGGGCGCGCGCCAATGCGCGCCAGGAGTGGGTGGGGCAAGGCCAAAAGAATCCGCATTCGGCTGCGCATTACGGCACGTATGCGTTTAAGCCCAAATACCCGCTTGCATTAATTGACAATGGAGTGGACAAGTACGCGGGCGTAAGCATTTTCTTGGAAGCGCACAAACGCAGCGATGCCCAATACATGGCCGCCCAAGATCAAACTGCGCTGTCGCGATTTGGCGACCTGACTCCGGATTTTATTTTGATGTTTTTGATTCCGCTGGCCATTATTCTGTTGGGCTTCAATGCCTTTACGCGTGAGCGCGAAAGCGGTACGCTGCGGTTGCTGAAAAGTCAAGGCTTGCCGGTGGGGCGGCTGTTGCTCGGCAAGTGGATAGCGTTGTTCATGCCTGTGGCCCTTATCACCCTGCTGCTGTTTGCCGTTGCGGCTATCTTGTTGTCGGGCATCCGCGATTACGGTGTTTTCGGGATGGGCTCGCTGGCATGGCTATTGGCGGTTTTTTTGATCTACTATGCCGTTTTTACCAACCTGACCCTGCTGGTGTCGGCTGTTTCTCCACGATCCAGTCTGGCCTTTGTAACGCTACTTGCCTTGTGGGTGCTTTCGTGTTTAGCCATGCCCAAAGCCTCGTCTGCCATAGCTGACTCGTTGTTTCCCTATCCCACACAAATGGAGTTTGAAGAACAAATTGCCACGGACAAGCGCAACGGCCTGAACGGACATGACCCGTGGAATGCGGCCGCCAAGAAACTGGAAGAAGAAACGCTGGCCAAACACCAGGTGAAAACGGTGGCGGAGTTGCCCTTTAACTGGGATGGCTACCTGATGCAGCAAGGGGAAGAACACGAAGCCGAAATCTATTTCAAGCACTACAACACACTCAGGGAGACCTATCACAACCAGACGCGCGTGTACCGGTCCTTAGCCGTACTGTCTCCTTTTTTGCCCACGCGCTTTTTGTCCATGGGTATTTGCCGTACCGACTACCATGCACACTGGGATTTTGCCGATGCCGCAGAGAAATACCGGCTCATGCTGGTGGGTAAAATGAATGGGGACATGGTGGAAAATTCCAAAACCGGTGAATGGGATTACCTGGCTGATGAGACCTTGTGGTCGGCCGTGCCCGATTTCGACTACCAGCCGCTGACGCCCACGGCCATTTTGGCTTTTCAGCGCGCAAATCTGCTCACGTTGTTGGGGTGGCTGTTGATGAGCTCGGGGCTGGTTTATCTGGCTGTAAAGAAGATGTCCATTTTTTAACGACTACCATGATCAAGAGTTTGGGTTATGAATGGAAATCCATCGTTCGCGAACGCTGGCTTTCTGTACTCTTTGTGCTATTCTTTGCCATCACGCTGTTTGCGGTGCGCAATGGCAAAGAGAAAATGGACGACCGTACCGCGGCAATTGCCAAGGCCCGAGACGAACAACGGGCGGGTGAGACCGCCAAGCGCTATGAGATTGATTCCATTGCGCGAGGGCTCAAACGATACGAAGAATCGTGGCTTGATCCGCGTATGCTAAGTGTGTATGGACAGCGTATGGGCCGCGTGGTGGCCATGGATGCGCAACCCTTGGCTTTTGTTTCGACCGGTCAGAGCGATTTGTTTACCCACTACGCCAAGCCCAAGCTGTATGGCGAGGCCTATGCATTGGGATTCTCCGAACTGGCAAACCCGGTGCAGTTGTTGTTTGGGTCGTTTGATCTGGCCTTTGTTTGCATCTACCTGCTTCCCTTGTTGGTGCTGGCGTTTAGCTACAACGTACTCTCGTCCGAGCGCGAGTCAGGCTCTTTGCGGTTGACACTCTCACAGCCCATTTCCGTGTTTGGCTGGCTGATGCGGAAGTTTCTGGTGCGTTTTTTGGCACTGGCGGGCGTAGTGGTTGTTGGTATCGTCCTCGCCTTTGCGGTAATGGGCCTGGGGCTTCCTGCGGGCACCGCCAGCTTCCTGGCCATTGTTTTGGTGTATGCCTTTTTTTGGTTTGCGCTGGCGTTTTGGGTAAACCTGACGGGCAGGTCATCGGGCAGCAATGCCGTGAAATTGGTGTCGGCCTGGATTATCATCGTGTTGTTGCTGCCCGCTATCATCGGGCAATTGGCCACCCGTTTATACTCAGTGCCTTCGCGTATCAACATGCTTCATCAATACCGCGTGGCCGAGGCAGAAGCGGACAAGCGGGCCAGCGAAATCCTCAAGACCTATTATCGCGATCACCCCGAGCTCGCTCAGCCGGATAGCCTTCAGCCTAACAGGTACCAGTTTTGGATCGAGTATTTTGCATCGATCGATTTGATCAAACAGGCGGTCATGCCGATTGTGGAACAATACGACCAGCAGTGGCAAAACCAACAAGCCTGGGTAGACCAGTGGCGCTTTGCATCACCCGCTATTTTATTGCAAGATGCGCTCACCGATTTGAGCGGCACCTCGGCCCGGCACTACAGCGACTTTCGCCAGCAGGTAATTGCCTATGCCGAAGCGTGGCGTTCTTACTTTATGCCGCGTATGTTTCGCAACGAATGGATGACCGCAGAAAACATGGACCGGTTGCCCTCGCATGCCTACGAAAGTAGGCACGTGGAAAGCACCTTTCGAGTTGATTTTATCTTGTTATTGCTGGTGGGCACAGGGATCTTTTTGTTCAGTTGGCTCACGTTTCGAAGGCTTTCCACCGAGCAGCTATTGACCACATAACATGATTGGCCTTTTTACCCACAGACAGCGGTTGCGACAGGCGGTGGTGGATGCCCCTCAGCGGCTGCGCGATATTGTGTCGGCCGATGTGAACTTGACCGTTTGGAAACGACCCGTTCAAGAAGATATTGATTTGTTGGGGCGGTTCATCCTCCGGCAAGGGCTGCCTGCGTTTCAGGAAAGCGTGGTTCCTGAAAATGCAGTTTCGCGCCTTCGTACCTATTTGGAAAATATCCCGTTTTCGCCCTTGGCCAAACAGCTTTTGCTACACGATGTACGGGTGCTGCTGGATGAAGCTTTTGCCCTGTCGGCCGGCAATCGGGTGAAACTGATCTTGAAAACGGTAGCTGACGATGCCTGCACCAAGTTTCATACCGATGGCTATGATTACCGGTTGTTGTGCACGTATGTTGGTGAAGGAACCGAATGGGTGCCCGATGCGTATGTCAATCGCGCAAAGCTGGTGAAGGGCACCAATACTGAAATCGTCACGGATTTGTTGCAGGTGCAGCGGCTATCCGCTTTTGATGTGGCCATATTGAAAGGAGAAGCTTCGCACGCCAACCGGGGAAAAGGAATTGTACATCGCTCGCCCACCATTGAGGCTACGGGCGACCTTCGCTGGCTGCTCCGGGTGGATATATGAAGCAGGCGATCACCATCGGCTGGTTGCTTTGCGCTCTTGGGGCGTTGCAAGCGCAGGAAACATTTGACCCACCTGCCGCTCCACCCGAAATACGGGTGACACGCACTTGGCAAAAAATGGTGATCGATGGCCACGTGGATGAGGCCGCCTGGCGCACCGCGGAAGCGATCACCGACTTGGTTCAATACGAGCCGCGCCAAGGCGATGCGCCCTCATTTCGAACGGAGTTCCGTATTCTGTTTGACAATCGAAACATCTATGTTAGTGCGGTTTGTCATGATAGCCTTGGGCGCAGGGGCGTTCGAGTGCCCAACATGCAACGCGATTTCAGTTTTGACGAAAACGACTTGGTCGGTTTTGCTTTGGACGGCCTGCTGGACAAACGTAACGCCATGGTGTTTCAAACCAATCCGCACGGGGCGCAGCGCGAGTTGTTGGTCAGCGATGGCACCAGTTTCAATCGCGAATGGATTTCGTTGTGGAGCGTGAACACCAAGATGCATACCTGGGGTTGGACGGCCGAGTTTGCCATTCCATGGAAATCGATCCGCTACCGCCCGGGCAGCGATCGCATGGGCATCATTTTGCTTCGGTGTATGAGGCGACTCAACGAGAACGTCACATTTCCACCGATCCCTCGGGTGTTTACCCCCTATCATATGCCGTACCAGGCAGTACTGACGGGATTGGAGCCACCCGAAAACAACGGGATGAACCTGCAGGTGAATCCATATTTACTAGTGGACACACGGCAGACCACGCGCGAGGGCAATACCCAACGTGAAACGGATGTAAAGGTGGGAGGCGAAGCGAAGTATGCCCTTGGCACCAACGCAATACTGGACGTTACCTACAATACAGATTTTGCGCAAGTGGATGTAGATCGGCAAGTGGTAAACCTCGCGCGTTTTTCCGTACTGTTTCCGGAACGCAGGCAGTTTTTTTTTGGAGGGCAACGAGATCTATACCATGCAAGCCTTAGACGCGTTTCAACCGTTCTTTAGCCGTCAAATTGGATTAGACCCGCGCGGCAATCCGTTGCCCATTGAAGCAGGCGTCCGGTACACCAACCGCGCGGCCGAACGCAACATCGGGGTGCTGGCGATACGACAACGCAGCCAGGGTGCTACACCCGCGGCCAACTTTGGCGTAGCTCGCTATTCGCACAACATTTCTGATCAGGGAACGCGCGTGGGCGCACTTGCTACTTTTCGGTATGACGAGGCCGATACGCTGGGCAACACCAACGCTAACTCTACGCTGACCCTTGACGGGCTTCTACGGCCCAACCAAAAATTCAATACCTTCTGGATGCTGTCCGGCACGCACAATGCAGGCAACGAAACAACCCGCGGCTGGGGAGGGGCAGCCTGGTCGTATTATGAAACCAACGATGTTTATATCGGGCATATTCAGGCGATCATTTCTGACGACTACCAGGCGCGAGCGGGATTTGTCGATGCCACCAACTACATTTTGACCAGCCCGGCCATTACCGCCAAGCTGCGCCCGGCCTGGTTGCCGAAAAATTGGCTGCGCCAATATTCGCCCGGCATCACCTTTTACTTTTACCATTACTACAACGATCTGGTTTTTCGCGAAGGGTTTATCTCCTACCGGCCGGTGGAGTTAAACTTTCAAAACGGGGGAAGTTTCTCGTACAGTGTGGTCACCAACTGGCAAAATCCGATTGATACCTTTTCGCCCTTGGACATTGACATAGCCGCAGGCAGGTATCGTTTTTCAGCCCACCAGTTTTCGTTTCAAACCGATAATTCGCGCAAGCTATTTTTCAGCACCAACTACAGCGCGGGAGGGTACTTCAACGGAAAAATCAGATCGCTTGACATGCAATGCCGGGTGGCACCTGACCCGCGGGTGGCCCTAACGCTGCGCTATGCACACAATGAACTGCGTGCCTTGGGTATTGCTCGGCAGGAAAAGACCACCGACCTCGCCACGGCCGAGATTCGACTGGCGGCCAATCCGCGCGTGCAGTGGATCAGTTTTTATCAATACAATACAGCCGAAGAACGCGCTACTTTAAACACCCGCTTTCAATGGGAATACCGGCCCCTTTCGTTTCTATTTTTGGTCTGGAATGACAATCGGCAAAACAGCGTCAATGAATTGACCGGGCTTGCGGGCCGCGAGGCCACCCAGCAGGGTGTATTGAAACTGGCCTACCTCAAGCAATTTTAGATTTGGCAAAATTTTTCCCGTCACCGTGATTTTTCACCGCGGCATTTCCCGATACTTGCACAATATTTAGAATTAGTCTAAATAATAATAAAGAAAAAATAACCTATGGGAAACGCTTTCGCTACGCTGTTTTTTAGTCTTTGCCTGCTCAGCGCCTGGGCACAAACCACGGTAGAAGGACGGGTGGAGGCTGCAGGAAAGCCCCTTGCCTTTGCCAATGTGGTCTTGGCGAATACGGGCGTAGGGGCGGTAACCGACCCACAAGGCCGATTCCGGCTCAGGGCCCCCGCAGGCACGTACACACTCGAGGTCACTTCTGTAGGGTTCGTCACCTATCGTCAGCCGTTAACCCTAGGCCCACAACCCGTCACGCTCGCCATTGAGCTATTGGAAGATCAACATGTGCTCAGTGAAATCGTGATCCAAAGCACACGGCAAGAAGAATATGTAGCTCTTAAGCCCTCGGAATCGCTCCGCATCTCGGCCGACTTGATCGAAGTGCCACAGAACATCTCTGTCACCACCCGCCAAACCATGAGCGACTGGGGTATTCTGTCTACCTCGGAGATGGCCCGAACCGTGAGCGGTGTGATCAAATCGTATGGCGATTACAACGATTTCAGTTTTATCATGCGCGGCACGGATGTGTACAACAACGTGTTTCGAAATGGTGTGGGCGGCTATTGGTGGAACCAGCAGGAAGATGCTGCCATGATTGAGAAAGTGGAATTTGTGAAAGGGCCTGCGGGCTTTATGATTGGCAATGCCGAACCTGGAGGACTGGTGAACGTAGTGACGAAGCAACCCACGGTGGAGGATGTAAAAACGGTGGAATTGGGCTATGGCAGTTGGAACATGCTGCGCGGCAGTGCCGACTTTGGCGGGGCGCTGACCAACGACAAGAAGCTCACCTATCGGTTGGTGGCCGGTGGCCAACGCCAGGAAACACCGGTGGACTTTACCAACACCCGCAGAACGTTTGTTATGCCTGCCCTTCGCTATGCGTTCAACGGATCCACGCAGGTGCAGTTTGATTTTATGCGGATGGATGGGCGCACCCTGGGAGGAACGAGTCCCAGTTTGCCCAGCATCAACGGACAGTTGTTTGCGCTGCCGAATAGTTTTGCCGTTACTGACCCCAACACCCAGGGATTGAAGACCTTTGATAACTACAGCCGATTGAGCGTAAGCCATCGCTTTAACTCGGGTTGGAAATTGAACGCACAGGTGGCACGGGTAAATGGCTTGTACGGAGGCGATGGCATGTACATTTCGGGGCTCTCGCCCGCGCAAGACACCGTCTACCGGAATTACTTCCGCAACGATTGGCGCAATGAACTCACAGCCGCGCAGGCGTTTGTCGATGGTACATTTTTTACCGGCCGCGCAGTTAAACACTCGATTCTGGCCGGCATCGACTTTGGCGACAGCCGCGTGAACTCCGCCTTTGGAGAACTCACGGACGAAGAAAAGATACGAGCACTGGATTTGAGTCTGGCCAACCCTTCCTACCACCTGTCCGAAAGCACCTTTGCGGAGGTGGAGTGGTTTACCCGCGCTTACTGGGGCCAACGCTGGCTGGCGCTGTATGTGCAGGATCATATGAAGATTGACAACCGTGTAGTTGTGACACTGGCAGGTCGGTTAACGAAGTCGGTGGCGTGGTCGGATGAAGGCGTGCGGGTAGATAGCACCACCGTGCGCGATGTGGCCTTTGCCCCGCGTCTGGGCCTCACGTATCTCTTCAACGATCATTTCTCTGCCTATGCCTTGTATGACCAAACTTTTTTGCCGCAGATTGGCCAAACCGAAAACCGAGAAATGCCCAAGCCGCTCACGGGGCAGAACGTAGAAGCAGGCTTGAAAGGGTCGTTTTTTCAACGTAGAATGAACACCAACTTCACGGTATATCAAACGGTGAAAAACGATGTGCTGGTGCAAAACCCCGCTTCGGGGTTGTATGTACAACGCGGGCAGATTACCAGTCGCGGGGTGGAGTTTGACATGACGGGAAACATCTCATCGTCCGTGATGGCCATCGTTAATTATACCTACACGAATGCCAAGATCACGGCCGACCCCAATCCAGAACTGGTGGGGTTTCCGAATTTCGGTACGCCTGCCCATGCCGGCAACGCCATGGTGCGCTACAAGTTTCTGCGAGGGCGTTTAAGCGGTTTTAGTGTGGGGGCTGGTTGGCAATACATGGGTGCGCGCACAGCAGTATGGGCCGGTTGGAGCGATGCAACTGACCGGAACGTGCGCACGCCCGCCTATGCCTTGCTCGATGCCAACGTGGCCTATGCCCACGATCGATTTAGCATCACATTGAATGTATTCAACTTGACCAATGAGCAGTTTGTTTCCAGCGGTTGGTTCAACTCAGCTACCGACACCTCGCCAGCATTTTGGGGTTACACACCCGGCAATCCGCTCAACTTCCGCTTGGGTTGCCAGGTAAAACTATAGGGTCGATGCTCAAAAAGATAGCCGCCTTTCTGCATTTGTGGCTCGGCCTGATCTCGGGCGTGATCGTGTTTGTCATTTCCCTGACGGGATGTTTGTATGTGTTTGAGGCGGAACTGCGCGGTTGGGTAGAGCGTCCTTTCACGCACCTTGAAACGGCCTCATCCGAGCCACGGCTACCCGTGTCCGCGCTGCACGCGGTGGGTTTACGAGCCTTGCGAAAGGCAACCGGCCAGCCGTTGGACAGTGTGCAGTATGCCAGCGTATCGGTATTTACGCAGGCCGACCGAACGGTTTTGTTTTATGCGTATGACGAAGCGCAGGGGCTATATCACGATGTCTATATCCACCCCCATACGGGCGAAATACTTCGGATCAAAAATCTGAACTGGGATTTTTTTACGATCGTCATCGAATTGCACACGCGGCTGCTGCTGCCCCGGGCCATCGGCCATCAGGTGGTGGGCGTTTCCGTGTTGATATTTGTGGTCATGTTGGCTACAGGGATCGTGTTGTGGTGGCCGCGAAACAAGGCCGCTATCAAGCAACGCTTCACCATCAAATGGACTGCGCGCTGGAGGCGCGTGAACTACGATGTACACAGTGTGAATGGATTTTACTTTTTTCCCCTGGCGTTGATCATTGCCGTCACCGGCCTGGTATGGTCGTACGAGTGGGTAGGGCAGTCGATTTATTGGGTTGCCAACGCAGGCATACCGGTCACCGCCTATGCAGAGCCGCAATCGGTCGGTGTTGGCGAGTCACGCACAACATCGCTGGCAGATTCTCTACTACAGGCCATGCGCCAGCAACATTCTGAAGCAGCTTATTACTCCGTTGATTTTCCGTCTGGTGCGCGTGCTACGTTAAACGTGGGCGTGTACCCCGATGAGTCGGTTTACTACAACGGCTCGTACTATTCATTTGACCAATACACAGGCAAACGGATCAAGGCAGAGGTCTTTGATGAGATGAGCGCGGGCGAAAAGCTGCGGGCCATGAACTACGACATCCACATCGGTAAAATACTTGGTTTACCTGGGCAGCTATTGGCTTTTGCCGCCAGTTTAGCTGCCTCCTTGTTGCCGGTCACGGGCTTTTTGATTTGGCGCGGGCGCAGAAACAAAAAAGACCCCAGACGCAACATACATGAGACCTCGCAGATACTGGCGTTCAAGACCAACATCGCCTCCGAAAAGCAGGTTGAAGAAGCGGCATTGTCTCTTAGCCGTCTCAAGGGCATTTTGTCGTGGACAGTCGATCGGCACGACAGTGACCACGTGCTGCGCGTGGTGGTTAAATCGGTGCAACCCCGACACATTGAAGCCCGGCTGCGCGCGCACGGTTTGATGTGCCAGGAGATGGAAGACTGACTTTTCCGGGACGTAACGTCACGATTGGATTAGCCGACTATTTCTACCTTTGATCCATGCGCTCACCTGCGGTAGATAACTTCTTGTTCGATTGGCCCGAAGAAAGGCGCCTGACAGCCGAGGTGCTGCGCGAGATCATCTTTGCTCACGTGAAAGGCGTACACGAGCAGATGAAGTGGGGATGTCCGTTTTACAGCAAAGACGGCATGTTGTGTTACATCAACTTTGATCGGAAACTGAAAAAAGTGATCCTGGGTCTCGTGGAAGGTTTTATGATGGAGGACAAATACGGCTTATTGACCGGAGACACCCAAAACATCAAAAAAATTGTCATTGATTCGCTGGAGAGCATCCACGAAAAGAAGATTGCCCATTACCTCAAACAAGGCGTACGCATCAACCAGACAAAGACCAAAAACTTCATGTCTATCCAAAAAAAGCGACTGTGAACCCACACGGTCACGCCTGTGCGCTTTTGGGTGCGGTTTATTTGATGGCCACCGTCAGTTTTTTCATTTCTTCGCCTAGGCGTCTCATGGTCGCCAAATACTTTTCTTCCCACGCTTTCAGATTGGCCGTAGAGCGCAGGCTCACTTCGTATTGAAAAGCCGGCAACATCCATGACGCATAGCCGCTGTAGGGATCGGTAGACGCGTAGAATGATCGGTACCATTTGCCATAGGGCATACCTTCGGCATCGATCCAGGCGCGTTCTAATTTGAGCAACTGTTGGTTTACCTGCTTGCGTTGGGCTGCGTTTAAGTTTTGATTGACAAACGTGGCGATGGCGGCATCGGCCGCTTCGCCTGTCGCGCGCAACTCATCGGCTGCTTTCAATAGAGCCTCGAAGGAAAAATCTTTTGCATAAGTGGCTTGTTTTTGGAGCGTTTCCAGATGCGTGCGCACGTCCTGTCCGTAGCGTGCAAGTTGATAGGGCAGGGCATCGGCATTGGCCAACCGCAATCCCATCACGCCAAATACCTGTTCGACCATCGGACCCATCGTAAAAGCGGGATCGACAAAACGCTCATAGAACGAAAAGTTATCGTTGTTGCTATGATACAAGGTGGGGCCGCCCGTGCCGCCACTCCACGAGGGGATTCCCACGTGCATATAAAATCCAATGTGATCCGATCCACCGCCCAGGTTGCCCACGGGTGGCTCTTTGGCACCGCGGCTGCCTGTCAGCCACACCTGGTAAAGCGACTTGGCTGAGTCGGGATACGTGACCGCTTTGCTGGCTTCGAGCAACAGTTCTTTCAAAGTGGGGCTGGCGGAGCCACCAAAACTTCTGCCGCTGACGGCCGCATCGGCATTAAAATAGGCTACGCCTTTGGCGTTCAGTTCCTCGCGAAACTGCTCTACCCACTCGGTGGAGCCGATCACACCAAACTCCTCGGCATCCCAATGGGCGATCTTAATGGTGCGCTTAGGTTTATGCCCTGCCTGCGCGAGTTTGCCCAACGATTCGCTCAACGACAAAAGCATGGCCGTGCCGCTGTTGGGGTCGCAGGCGCCAAAATTCCATGCGTCATAGTGGCATCCCGCGATGATCCATTCATCCGGAAATTCGCTTCCGGTAAGAGTGCCCACTACGTTATAGCACCGCTGCAATTTCTTTTCCTGGTTCACCATCACCCGCACTTTCAGGCCATCGCCCCCTTCCAGTCGATACGTAAAAGGCAAGCCGCCTTGCCAGCCGTTGGGTACAGGTTTACCTTTCATCTGCGCAAAAATTTCTTTCGCTGAGCCATACGGCAACGGCAACACGGGTATCGTATGGAAGGCCACGTCAGACGGATTTTTGCGGGCAATTTTCCTTTTGCCGTCCGTGGGCAAGGCCGGCTCAAAGGGCGTGAGTGGATCACCTGTGAAATCTAAGGTGAGTAGGGAGCCGCGTTGAATGGTGCTTTCGTCAGGCTGCGGTCCTTCGGGATACACCAACCCCTTGGTATATCCATTATCGGCCGGGTCGGTGTAGATGATCAGCGCGGCCGCTCCGGCTGCCTGTGCATATTTGGCTTTGTATCCGCGAAAGTTTCCGCCATAGCGGGCGATGACCACTTTGCCTTTGACGGAAACACGGAGCGCAGCCAGTTTTTCAAAATCCTCCTTGCGTCCATAGTTAGCATATACTACCTCGCCTGTCACATCGCCCGAGCCCGAGTATGCATTCCAGCCCGGACCCAGGTCCGGGTGGGAGCTAAAGCGGTCTTCCGCGTAGATATGTTCCATGTTGTTCAGCGCAACCCGTTTGGGCCGCACAATCTCTGCTTTTACTTCGCCCGGGCCCACGGGCAAAAACAGATCATAGGGATAGATGTCGACCTGCATGCCCGCCTTGCGCATCACATCGGCCAGGTAGTCGCGCACGCGTTCGTTGGCGGGTGTGCCCGCCACATGTGGCTCTTTTGTCAGGTTGACCAAGTGATTTTTGAACCGTTCGCGGCTTGGGTAGGAGAGGAACTGTTTTTCCAGATCGGCTTGCCGGGTGGCCGCGGGGGCACTAAAGCCGCGCGGCTGGGCGAAGGCCAACAGGCCGTGAAAAATGCACATCAATAGTAAGAGGGACGGTTTCATGGCGTGATTTGGTGATGTTTGCATCCCCTAAAAATACGCGGGGCGCGTGTCGGGCGCTTCACCGGTCGTAAAAAAAAGTATTTCCACAGCGGGGACAATTTATTTGCGCGAAACGCGGGAAGTCCTATATTTGCAACATTGTTGCATAAATGATTTTGAAGAGCTGGTGGGTATGCTTTAAGGTTTGGGAGATTCTTTTGGTACTGCCCCCAGCTCTTTTTTTACGTTGAAACACAGGATATGGCGCGGGTGCTGATATTGTTTTTGTTGTCGGTTTTTTTGGGCGCGTGGACTACCCAAGATTCGACCAAGGAAGATGGCTGGGACACGTTGGCGCGGGTGCCGTTTCACTCCAAGTTTTTCAAAGAACACAACGAGTATTTTTTGGTGCCTACTTTTCAAACGGCTATCCGCGCACGCGAAGGGAAAGAGATCGTCTTGAAAGGGCACTACATGCCGTTTGATTTACCCGATAAATCCATCATTCTGTCGAAGTATCCCTATGCTGCCTGTTTCTTTTGTGGAGGAGCAGGGCCTGAGTCGGTGGCAGAAGTGGTCTTTGCCGTAAAGCCCCCGCGCTTCAAAGCCGATCAGATCATCACGGTGAAAGGAAAACTGAAACTCAACGACAGCGATGTGAGCCATTTGAACTTTATAGTAACAGACGCGGAATTGGTCAAGTAGTCACGTACTCTCAACCCATCATGAATACACGTAACCTATCGCTTGCCGCCATCGGTTTTTTGGCAGTAGCCTGTGGCGGAAGCAAAGAAGATCCGATGCTAAAAGAAGCAGCCTCCGTACACAACGAAGCGGTGGCGCTGGCCGGTACGTTGGAAGAGCGCATCAACGCGCTACAGGCGGACACCACGGCTGGTATTTCGCCCGATTCCATCGCTGCCTGGAATGCCGCGATCAAGATTTGGGAGAGTGATTTGGTCGAAGTTCCCGGCAACGAAGAGCATCACCACCACGATCATGGCGAAGGCGAAGACCATGACCACCACCACCACGAGGCTCCCCCGAATGTGACACCGGCCGAAATGCTGACCATACAGAAAGAACTAAAGGCCCGCATCGAAGCCATCGCCAACCGAATACCTCAATAACTTATCACACGCTCACGTATGTTCTCACTCGCCCGGAAAAAATTACCCGTTACCGTACTCAGCGGCTTCTTGGGTGCCGGCAAAACCACTTTGCTCAACCACGTGCTCAATAACCGCGAGGGCCTGCGTGTGGCCGTGATTGTAAACGACATGAGTGAAGTGAACATCGATGCGCGGCTGATCGAAAATGGCGTCAAACTTTCACGAACGGAAGAAAAGCTGGTGGAGATGAGCAATGGTTGCATCTGTTGCACGCTGCGCGAAGACCTGATTCGCGAAGTGGAAGTACTGGCTAAGCAAAACAAATTCGACTATTTGCTGATTGAAAGCACGGGCATCTCCGAACCCATTCCGGTGGCGCAAACATTTAGCTTTGCCACTGGGGAGGAACTGCTGGATCTGACACGCATGACACGCTTAGATACGATGGTGACGGTGGTGGATGCCTTCAATTTCTTCAAAGACTTTGGCAGTGCCGACACGCTGCTGGCGCGAAAGCTGACCGATGACAGCGCGGATCAACGCACGATCGTCAACTTATTGACCGAGCAGGTAGAGTTTGCCAACATTATCGTGTTGAATAAGACCGATTTGGTTTCGGCCGAGCAGTTGAACGTACTGAAGGGCATTTTGATGAAGCTGAACCCGGACGCCCAACTGATTGAGTCTTCTTTTGGTCACGTGCCGCCCAAGGCCATTTTGAATACCAAGCTGTTCGACTACGAAAAAGCACAACAGGCTGCGGGGTGGATCAAAGAATTGAACAATGTGCATACGCCCGAGACGGAAGAGTACGGTATCTCTTCGTTTGTGTTCCGCGACTACCGGCCGTTCCACCCCGGGCGGTTGTGGAAGTTTGTGCAACAGTGGCCCGGCAACATCGTGCGCAGCAAAGGAATTTTTTGGTTGGCTTCGCGCCCCAACGATGTGTTGCTATGGGGCCAGGCGGGCGGCTCCACCCGGGCCGAGCAGTACGGACGCTGGTGGGCTTCTGTGCCGCTGCGCGACCGCGCCAAAAGCCAAGCCTACTTGGAGAACCAAGACTTCATCATGAAGAAGTGGGACAAACAGTGGGGCGACCGCCTTAATGAGTTGGTGATCATCGGCCAGCAACTGGATCGTGAAAAGGTGACAAAACAACTGCGCGCCTGTCAATTAACTGATGCCGAGGTAGAGCAATTTCAAAAAGGCTACACGTTTACCGACACGTGGCCGATTTGACGATCTCAATGTGGCAACCAATCGCGCCAGGCACCGTAGCAGTACGTGCCCGCCAGCGCGCTGACTAACACCACCACCGCAGCACCAAAGCCCAAACCAATCTGGGCAAAAACAGGGCCGGGGCATGCGCCCGTCAGCGCCCAACCCACGCCAAACAACAATCCCCCGATGGGCACCCCTTTGTGAAAGGGTTTCCGCCTAATCGTGATTGGCTCACCGTCCAGGGTGCGCACGTTTGATTGGCGCAGGAGCCAGGTGGTAAGCGCACCCGTCATGACGGCCGAGCCAATGACACCATACATATGAAACGACTGAAACCGAAACATTTCCTGAATGCGATACCACGAGAGAACTTCTGCCTTGATGAGTACGATGCCAAAGAAAAAGCCGGCCAGCAAGTACTTGATAATCGACCAGGAAAGATGTGCCCGGTGAACGGTTAGAGGTTGTGTGGATGTATTGCTTAAGGTACTCATAAGCGCAGGAGGTAAGGAAGAAGAAAGTTCGCACTCAGGATGCCGCCTACCATGAAGGCCACGGTGGCGATCAGGGAGGGCCATTGAAGCGTACTGAGGCCATTGATGGAATGACCGGACGTGCAGCCGCCAGCATAGCGGGTACCCAAACCGACCAGGAAACCGCCCACCACCAAAATCAGGAATCCGCGCAAGCTTAGTACCGATGACCATGAAAACAGTTCTTGCGGCAAGAGGGCTGCTTGTGGAGTAATGCCATACCCCGCCAATTCATGCGTGAGTGCTGGCTTCACCGCGATGGGTTCTGCAGGGAGAAACGAAAGAAAAATACCGCTCAGGATCATGCCCGCCACAAAAACCAGGTTCCACGTCTCGGCTTTCCAGTCATACCGGAAAAAAGGAAGGCGTGTGGGGATGAGGGCCGCGCATACATGACGCAGGTTGGACGAGATGCCAAACGGTTTATTGCCAAGCCAGAGCAACAACGGCACTGTGAGGCCGATGAGGGGGCCGGCAATATACCAGGGCCAGGGTTTTGAAAACATAAGCGAAGTGTAAAAGGGGTGATGCTTATTCTTTTCTAGTAAATAATTGATAGTTCTGTTTGTTGCTGCCCCAGTGATAGCCGAGCGAGAACGGCAGGGGCAAGCGGGTGCCGGCCCGGTAGGCCGAATCCAGGTCTTTCTGGTTTTTATCTTCGCTAAAGTCTTTTACGGGTTTGGTGTACTCACCATACAAGCGTATGTGCCAGGCTGTGTCGCGCTTGACAAACCGGTACGGAATACCGGTGTCATCCTGAAAGATGGAGGCACTCTGCTGCAACAGCAATTGGCGGATGTCGGAAAAACTGTTGAGGTGCATAAGGTAGGACGCGGATTTGACAAACGTATTGTAGGGAGCGCGGTGGTGCAAAAAACGAACAAACTCGGGCCGTTCTTTCAGTCCCTGATTGGAAATGCTGATGCTGAAATAGTATACTGTTTTCAAGGCTCGGCTTTCGCGATGGCGCAGCAAAAATCGTACACCCGGAGTTTTTTGCCAATGGAGTTTGCGGGCCTCGGTGGCTATCGCCATCCCTTCGTTGTCTATGGTGATGAACTCGCGCGTCAAGACTTCAAAGCCGGCCCGCTCCATAAAAAAGTACAGAGGCGGCAGCACGCCTTTGATCATCTTCAGGTCTTTTTTCATGTGGGTGGTGATAAAGTAGCTCTTGTGAAAGATGTCGCGCAGCGAGCGGCCCAGGCTGTCCAAAAACTGGTCGCGGTCTTTCACCGTCAGGGTGTCCAGCGGAGGGATTTCCGTCACGGGCTCCAAGGCGGCTAATACATACTCGGGAGCATCGGGGTATAGGTAAAAGGCATGTAAGAAATCAGGACCTGAAAAGGGGTAGAACAGAGGCAATGCGGGTGCGTGAGCCTGTGAGAACACCGAGTCTTGCCATCGGCTCATTTTGCTCAGCCTGCTTTTATACATTTTATCCCAGTTCTCGTCCATCGATTGCCGAAAGTCAATCCAGTAACTGTCGGATTGAAGAGCGGTGTATGAATTGGAGTCTATTTGCGGCAACGCGGCTACAAAGCGGGCCATGCGGTCTAATGTGGTATCTTTGGGCACGGTCACTTCCGGGGCCTGTTGGGCCGAGTCGATCGCCTGGGCGATGGTGTCGGCCAGCGTCACCGTGTCGGTGGGGGCAGAGGGTTCTTCCGGGCGCGGGGCCGAGCAGGCAAATGCCATAGCGCTGAGGACCACGGCCAGTAACGAGCGCTTCATAGAGGGATAAACTACGGTTGGGTTTTAGGTCGAACCGCAAAATAAACCAAAAGTCCCGGGATCATGGTACCGACCGAGTATAAGATGATGCGGGGGTCATCGGAGGTGACATAATAAATCATCCAGCAGGTACACACCGTGAACACGATAGGGGGCAGCGGGTAGAGCGGTATTTTAAACGGACGTTGCGCCTCGGGATAGCGCTTGCGCACCCAGAAAATGCTTAGTACCGTGAGCATAGAGAAAATGGACAGGCTGATGGAGATATACTGGATGATTTCCTTAAAGGAGCTGACCAGCACCAGAAAGATGGCCCAGCCCGCTTGTGTGGCGATGGCCAGGTAAGGCATGTGGAACCTGTTTTTCGTGGCAAACCATTTCATGGCCGGATAGTCTTCGCCCATCGCCTCAAACACACGGGGTCCTGCGATAGTCATGGCGCTGAGCGTGCTGAGCAGGGCGATGCTGAACAATGCGGAGAAAAGCGCACCAGCCGTGGGCCCAAAGAGTTTGTAGGCCACCACGTTGCCAATGTCGTTTTGCCCGGCCAACTCATCAAAACGGGCGGTGTATAGGAACATGGCGTTGAGTAGCAAATAGATGACCACCACTGCACACGTGCCGATGATGAGCGAGCGCGGCAGGTTGCGCACCGGATTTTCGAGATTACCGGCAATGTAGGCGGCTGCATTCCAACCTGTATAGGCATACACCACGTACACCAATGATACCGCGAAACCGGCACTGACGATCAATGCCCCATCTCCCGGCTGCGGCCAAAACGAAATCCCCGAAAGGGAGACAGACGAGACAAAAAAGGGCGCCACGCAAAAGAATACAATAAGGCTGATTTTCAGGCTGGTCAGGATGGTCTGTGCAATGCCACCGGTGCGTACCCCAAGCCAATGGATGCCGGACACCATCAGGATAGACGAGACCGCGGTGATGGTAGAATCAAACGGCAGAAGCACATGTGAATACTCGCCAATGGCGAGGGCAACGGCTGAAATAGCACCGGCAAACCCAACTAACATGCTTACCCACCCCGCCACAAAGCCCAGGGCCGGATGGATGACGGTGCCCAGGTAAAGATACTCGCCCCCCGAGCGCTTCAGGGTGGTGGCCACTTCGGCATAGGTGAGGGCACCCGATAGAGCTACCACGCCTCCGAGCAGCCAAAGCGAGAGGATGGCAAAACCGGAAGGCAGTGGGCCTACCTGGTAGCCAAGGGAGGTAAACACCCCGGTACCCACCATGTTGGCGATGACCAGCGCAATACCGACTGCGAGCGAGTACTTTTTTTCCAAAGCGGCTGGGTTGGATTAGGGGCGAGAAGATGCGAAGAATTTCGCGGAACCCAAATGTGTTGGTGTGGGAGGAAACAAAAAAAAAGCCCTGCCAACCAGTGGCGGGGCTTCTTATTTTTTCTCGGGGGGAATATTACATTTTCTTCGGCACAACAACTTTGTTGGTCATGTGCACCACCCCATTGCTTACCGCAACATCGGGGTTGGTTACTTCAGCTCCGCCAACCAACACTTTGCCGTCCTTGATGGACACTTTCAGCTTCTCACCCTGAAGGGTGGTCAGTTCCTGGCCATCTTTCAGGTCAGCTGCTTTAAACGTGCCAGCTACCGCATGGTACTTCAGTACGTTTTGCAACTTGCTCTTGTTCTCTGCCTTCAGCAGCATATCCACCGTGGGCTGGATAGCGGCAAACGCATCGTTGGTCGGAGCAAAAAGCGTGAAGGCATCCGAGCCGTTGAATGCTTCTGCCAGCTCGCCTGCCTGCAGTGCAGCCAGCAATGTGCTCAGGTTGGGGGTGGCCATCACAAACTGGGCGATAGGCTTGGGCAACGCAGCGATGGAATCGGCTACGCGCTTGGCCTCGGCCGCGGCTTGTGCGATAGAGTCAGCGACACGGATGGAGTCCAACCGTGCTTTTTCTTTGGCAGCCTTGTCGCCACAGCTGGTGGCGCCTACTGCAACGAGCCCGAAGAGGGCTACGATGAGGATTGATTTGGTGTTTTTCATAGTTTTTCGTGTTTTCAGTTTCAGGCCGCGAAAATAAACTTTCGAAGCCTATCCAAGAACCGCCAACCGCAAATTTTGTTCGGGTTTTCGATTTAATTCATTTCAGCGCGGTGAGTCGCAAAAACCGTGTTGTCCTTGCCGCGTATCTCAAACGTGATGACCGGCTGGGTCTTTCGCCAATCGAGGCGAATCAACCCGAAATTCTTTTGGATGATTAAATCGCTGACCCGGTGGCGATTGGCTTCCCCCTCGGCCTTGCTCCAGGTGTGGGTAAGTCCGCTGGACGTGAAATCATAAAGCGGGTATGGCAGTCCGGGGATGGACAGGCGGGAGATTTCCGCGATATGCCGGTCACCGCTTAACAACATCACCCGTTTGGTTTTGTGTTTTGTGAGTAACTCAAAAAAGCGGGCTCGTGCCTGAGGAAAGTTCGCCCACTTCTCATAACGATGCTCTTCGGAGAGGATTTGGATGCTGGAGTTGATGAGGATAATGGCGGCCTTGCTTTGGGCGAGTTGATCCTCCAACCACTGCCACTGCGCCTCACCGAGAATATCGCCCTGGGTGGCCACATAGCGGTAGCGCCTTTCGTTCGTCACCGAGTCAATCGTATACACCCGCTCGAGGGTGTCGCGGAAGAAGCGGGTATCCAGATTGATGATGTGCACTTGCTTTTTTCCTTTGCCCAACAGGTAACTGTTGTATAGGCCATCGTGTTTCCATACCTCATGGGTGCCATCAAAGCCGAGAAACTCGGCCGCCAGTTTTTTGCTGGCATACCGCTGGGTGTAGCCCTTGCCCGCATCGTTCTGGCCGTAGTCGTGGTCGTCCCACGTGCCGGTAATGGGCACCGCCTGGAGCAGGCGCTGGTAGCTGGCGCGATTTTTTTGTTTGTCGTATTTGGTTTGCAGTTCCGTCAGGTTGTGCGTATCGCCATAGATATTGTCGCCACCCCATATCCAAAGGTCCGGCTGCTGGGCAATAATGTCATCCCATAATTGGTTGTCGTTGTTTTGATGCGAACAAGACCCGAAGGCAATGACTGTTTGCGATTGGGCCAGCGCACTGCCGATGACGAGGCAAAGCAGCAGCGTAGATAAATGCTTCATGCGATTTTAAGGAATCCGAAAGATAGGACAAGCACGCCCTTGCCGGAGCAAGCCAATGTTAAATTATTGTTTTGTGAAGTCGCGGACCCAGCCGGTTAAAAAAATCCGTTACCGTGTACATTAATAAATACCAGAATCCCAGCGGCAGCTCTGTCGACCGTATTTTTCTACAATGCTTCGTCCCGATGCCACCGCTTCGTCACAATCCCGTTGTCTTTGGCATCAATAAGCCCTATTTTTCACCTTTCTTTTGCAAACCATGAACAAACTTGTCTTCTACCTGATTTTCGTTGCCGGGGCTGCGCTGGCCCAGGTTCCGGATTCTACCTACATCAAACAAAACTATGAGAAGATGGAGGTGCAGATACCCATGCGCGATGGTGTCAAACTGTTTACTTCCATCTACCTGCCCAAAGACAAAACAAGAAAATACCCCATGCTGATGCAGCGCACCTGCTACAGCGTGGCCCCCTACGGTAAAGACAAGCACAGGCGTGCGTTGGGCCCCTCGCGTTTTTTGATGCGTGATGGCTACATCTTTGTGTATCAAGACGTGCGCGGACGCTGGATGTCGGAAGGCCTGTTTGACAACATGACGCCCAACATTCCGGGTAACGACCGTAAAAACAAAACGGCTATTGACGAAGCCAGTGACACGTGGGACACGATCGACTGGCTGCTGAAAAATCTTGCCAACCACAACGGCCGGGTGGGGCAGTGGGGTATTTCTTACCCGGGCTTTTACACGGCTGCGGGCATCCCCGATGCCCATCCTGCATTGACAGCGTCATCTCCGCAGGCACCCATTGCGGATTTTTTCTTTGACGACTTCCATCACAACGGAGCCCTGTTGCAGAGCTACATCGCTGCGTTTGCCGTCTTTGGATATCAAAAGGACAAGCCCACCACCGAAGCCTGGTATAACGACAAGATCGCCCGCTTTCGCGAGCAGAAGATTGCCGATGGCTATGATTTCAACCTGCGCCAGGGGCCGTTGAAAAACTTTACCGAAACGTACCACCACGACAACTTTTTCTGGCAACAAATTGTGGAGCATCCCAACTATGATGCCTTTTGGCAGAAGCGGAATCTGCTGCCACACCTCACGAACGTGAAACACAGCGTGATGACGGTAGGCGGCTGGTATGATGCCGAAGATCTTTACGGACCGCTTAACATCTACAAAAAAATAGAGAGCAGCAGCAAGGGTGCGTACAACACGCTGGTGATGGGGCCGTGGAGCCATGGCGACTGGGCACGCGAAACGGGCTTTCAGGCCGTCAACCATATTTACTTTGGCGACAGCATTTCTACGTTTTACCAGCGCGAGGTAGAGCGCGAATTTTTCAATGCCATTCTCAAGGAAAACCGCCAGCCTAACCTGCCCGAGGCTTTGATGTATGACTGCGGGCTGAAACAATGGAAACGCTTTGCCGAGTGGCCGCCCAAAGACATCCCACCCGTTACACTCTTTTTCGATGCCCGGGGCAAACTGTCGGTCAATAAGCCCACCCCGGCCGAGGCTGTGTTTGACTATGTGAGCGACCCTGCCAAGCCCGTTCCCTACACGTCACAAACGGAAGGATTGGTGTTTACTCCGCGCAGGTTTATGACCGATGACCAACGCCTGGCCGCCCACCGGCCGGATGTGCTCACCTTTCAGACCGAACCGCTGACGGACCCCGTTACCCTGGCAGGGGAGATCATGGCCAAGTTGAAGGTGGCGATCAGCAGCACCGATGCCGACTTTGTAGTGAAGCTGATTGACGTCTATCCGCAAGACCATCCCGCATACAGGCATAACCCGGCCAACGTTGTCATGGGCGGCTATCAGCAACTAGTGCGCCACGAGGTGTTTCGCGGGCGCTTTCGCAACAGCTTTGAAAAACCCGAACCGTTTGTTCCTAACCAACCAACCGATGTAAATTTTGCGTTGCAAGATGTGCTTCATACGTTTAAAAAGGGACACCGCATTATGATCCAGATACACAGCACGTGGTTTCCGTACATCGACCGAAACCCGCAGAAGTATGTGGACAACATCTACAAGGCCAACGAGGAAGACTTTATCAAAGCCACCATACAGGTTTTTGGGAGCTCCGTTGTGGAAGTGGGCAAACAGCGATTGGACACGCAGTTGGACAATACCCGTAAATGATAACCTGCCGCTGGGAAGGCCGAGTTAAAACGATTCAATTCTTTGTGACGAGCGAGACGATATGAAAAAAGTGATTGTTTTTTGTGTAATGGTGTGCTGGGCCGTATTTGCGCAGGCACAGTTCAAGAATATCCAAATCGCGATGCATAAGCCCGGCATGCGCTATGCACCCGTAGAGCCCAGCATTGCGATCAACAAAAAGAACCCCGATAACATTGTGGCGGGCGTGGTGCTGGACCGTGCCATTTACACGCAAGATGGCGGTCTTTCGTGGCAGGAAACCACGTTGCAATCGCCTTTTGGTGTGTATGGCGACCCCGCGCTGGTGTCGGACGCCAAGGGGAGCATTTACTTTTTTCATTTGGCCGACCCCAGCGGTCAGGGTCGGAGTAATGACGCGTGGCTCGACCGCATCGTGGTGCAAAAGTCGACCAACGGAGGCAAGACGTGGGACGAAGGGAGGTCCATCGGCTTAAACGCACCCAAAGACCAGGACAAACCATGGCCGGCCGTGCACCCCAAAAAATCACAGTTGGCCGTGACATGGACGCAGTTTGACAAATACGGGTCTACCGACCCGGCTTGTCAATCGAACATCCTCTTTAGCCAATCCAATGGTAAGAAGTGGTCAAAGCCCGTACAGATCAATCAAAACCCCGGTGATTGTGTAGACGATGACAACACAGCCGAAGGGGCCGTACCCGCCATTGCCATGGATGGAAAGATGTATGTGGCGTGGTCAAACGGGGGATACATTTACTTTGATCGCTCCTTCAACGGAGGCGAAACGTGGCTGACCAACGATTTGGTAGTGGCCGAGCATAAAGGAGGCTGGAGCATGAGCATCCCCGGACTGGACCGCTGCAATGGCATGCCGGTGCTGATGGTCGATAACAGCCCTTCGCGCATGCAGGGCACCTTGTTTTTGGTGTGGGCCGATCAACGAAATGGCGAAGACGACACGGACATCTGGTTCAGCCGCTCCACCAACTATGGCGACTTGTGGACACAGCCCGCGCGCATCAACAAAGATGGACCGGGTAAACATCAGTTTCTACCGTGGATGACGGTAGACCAAACAACCGGGCACATCTATATTGTGTACTACGACCGCAGGGCGTACGAGGACCATCAAACCGATGTGTACTTGGCATACTCCACGGATGGAGGATCCAATTTTTCGGAAGTCAAAATCAGTGAACGTCCCTTTGTGCCAACGCCTAACGCGTTTTTTGGCGACTATAATAACATCTCCGCCCACAAAGGCGTCATCGCGCCCATCTGGACGCGCATGGACAACGGGGAGAGCAGTGTGTGGACAGCGGTGATCAAACAAGATCAGTTGATGAAAAAGTAGTTGGAACATAAAACCTCGAACGTTCCAACCTCGAACTTTCAACTACCTACCACAATCGGTGCGGCCAAACAACTCTTGGGAATATCAAAAGCATCAACCAGTGGCACCGCCTCTTGCCGGATGTCCCAGCACAGTTGGTTCACCATTTTGCGGATGGCTTTGGTTTTTACGCCCTCCATGTAGCCGTTTTCGAGATACCAGCCTTTGTTTTTCTCGAGTTGCGAAAGTGCAAACAATGCGCACAGTCGGGTGAGCACGGCTTTGCAACCTGCCTCGGTAACACGCGCCACGGCTGCCTGAAACTGTTCCAGGATGATGCGCTCCACATAGGCCTGTCCCACTTCAATCAAGTGGTGTTGGGCCACATTGAAGGCGTCAAATGAATCCATCCCCGATTCGATATGACGCTTGAGCCGCCTGGCGGCCGAGGTGAGGATGTCGCGCTCGCGAAAACGAAAGGCGTTCAGGTGAAACCCGGGGTCGAGCAGATGATCATCATCGGTATTGCGCACGATGAGAGGATTCATTTCCGACAGCGAGGTCTTGGCCTGGTTGCCCAGGTAGTTGAGCATGCCAAACAAGTTCATGTTGGCAAACTCTTGTTTGAATTCACTTAGCCGGCTTTTGGCCACCAGTTGAAGCATCACGGTGTTGTCGCCTTCAAACGTAGTGTAGATGTCGGTGTCGTTTTTGAGGTCGTCAATGCGGTTTTCGGTAAGGTAGCCCTTGCCTCCGCAGGCCTCACGGCATTGTTGCAGCGTGTGCGTGTTGTTCCACGTGGCAAAGGCTTTGAGGCCGGCCGCCAGGGCCTCAATTTCCTGCATGTCTTCTTCGGTGCGCGTCAGAAACCGGTGTGTCAGATAGCGCAACGAAAAATGCAAGGCATACACGTTGGCGAGCAGCGGCATGAGCCTGCGCTGGTGCGAGCGGTAGTTGAGGATGGGCACTTCCTCGCCCCCTTCGGGCCCAAACTGCCTGCGCTGATCTCCGTACTTGATGGCAATGGTCAGTCCGGTTTTGGCGGTGCTCACACTGGAGCGCGGAATGCCGATGCGGCCTCCCACCAACGTGCCGAGCATGGTGAAAAATCTGCGGTTGTCGCTGGCAATGGGACTCTCAAATTTTCCTTCGTCAGTTACCGAACTGAAGCGGTCCAACATGTCGTCCTTGGGTATTACTACCTGGTTGAAATAAATCACGCCATTGTCTACGCCATTGAGGCCCATTTTGTGGCCGCAGTCTTCGATGGTAATGCCCGGCAAGATTTTACCATTGGCATCGCGCAGTGGCACCACAAATGCGCTGACACCATAGTCTTTCCCATCAATGACCAGCTTTGCAAACACCGTGGCCATGCGCCCGTGCAGGGCGGCATTGCCGATGTACTCTTTACGCGCCTGCTCATTGGGTGTGTGGATGGTAAACGTTCGGTTGGCGTGATTGTACGTGGCGGTGGTTTCGATACCCTTTACGTTGCTGCCGTGGTTGGTTTCCGTCATCGCGAAGCAGCCGGGCAGTTCCAGCGTGCCAATTTGCTTCAGGTATTTCTTGTGGTGTTTCTCGGTGCCCAGGAAATACACGCTCATACCCCACAACCCAAACTGCACCCCAAACTTTACCACCAGGCTGATGTCGTGAAAACTCAGCGCTTCCATCGCTGCGAAGTACGATGCCATGTCGCCCTTGCCGCCATACTCCTTTGGGTAGGCAATGTTGCCCAACCCTTGCTCCGCCAGGTAGTGCGCCCAGCGCAACACCTGCTCGCGCTTCGTGTGAAGGTCGGTGGACTCCGTATACCGGAAAGCCGGATCGCTGATGATGGTTTTCACCTTGCGGATGATGTCTTCTTCGCCTTGCTCCAAGATGCGTGTGAGTGCCGCCACGTCAAACGTGGCTTGCGTGGCTTGTTGCGCGGTGAGTGTGTTGCGCGTGTGTTGAAAATGATAGGCGCCCTCCTGACTGATAAACCCGAGCGTTTGTTCGATTTGATCCAAAGCCGGTTTGGCTTTTTCGAGCGTATCGGGCAGGCGCCCCTCCGTATGATGTTTAACCATCGCCAATCCCAGATCTACCAAACTTTGTTTCTGTGCGGATGTCGAAGAGACTTTCCTGATCGAATCGCGCCAGTCGATGAGCTCCTGAGCCGTGGGCGGGCTTCCCGGATTTATTTGTGAAAGAAGAAAGTCGCGCTCTTCGTCCGTGAGCCATGATTGGCTTCGCAACAAGCCCTTCATCGTTTCCACCTCGCTGGGGGTTAGCACCGAATCGGACCAGACGGTGTAAAACAAGGGGAGAAAGACATACAACGAAGGATTTTTCCAGACAAGCGGTGATTCGAGCATAACACAACGGTTTATAGGTTTGAAAGATAACACGAATGCAGGTAAAGGTCAATGTTCGAAAATTCAACATTCAAAGTTCAAGGTTCGAAGTTTAACGTTTTAACGTTTAAAGTTTAGGGGTCATGATTCAGGAGGTGAGGGAGTATGGAGTTCTCTTTTTTGCAGGCGGTAAAAATTAAAGCAGAATCGGGTAGGGTTTCCCCGCTGAACCACGAACTTTGACCATTAAACCATGAAACGGGAACTTCCATCTTTGATTCTTTTCCGATGAACGAACAACAGCACTGGGATACTCTGGCCCATACGTACAACGAGGAGATTTTCGATGTGTTTGCCAATGACCGGCTCGGGCGACTGCCGTATTATTTTTCAAAACACGCGAACCCAGAAGGCACCGCCCTTGATTTTGGTTGTGGCAACGGCAAGGCTTTTCCCTTTCTTGCTCCCCGTTTTCAAACCGTCATCGGCATGGACATCTCGGGTCAGCTCCTTCGCGCGGCTCGTAAGCGAAACCTTCCCCATGTCACGCTCATTCGTGCCGACCTGAGTCGGAAAAAGTTGACGTTGCCGCAGGTGGATTTTGTGTTTTCGTGCAATGTGATCATGCTGCCGGAGATCGAGAAGAACGAACAAATGTTTCGCAACATAGCCACGGCCCTGAGGCCGGGCGGCACCGCCCTGCTGGTGGTGCCTTCCCTCGAGTCGGCTCTGTTCACCGCCTGGCGCATGATCGAGCTGCATCGCCAAGAAGGAACCGATGCCTATGCCATCCCTACGGCCGACCTGCACAGCTTCAAAGGACACAAGCGGGATATCCTTCGCGGGCTTTTGCCGATCGACAACGTAGTAACAAAGCATTATCAGGAGCCCGAACTGCGTGTGACGCTGCGCGCAGCCAACCTCGAAATCAGAACGATGGAGCGATTGGAATATGGATGGGATACCGAATTTGCCGAACCACCCGAAGGGATGAACGACCCTTACCCGTGGGACTGGCTTGTGGAGTGTGTGAAGAAATAAGTAACGTTCAGGGGTTGAAAGGTTTCAACGTTTTAACGGTTCAAAGTTTTGAGGTTTCGTTGAGACACTCAACTTTGTGAACTTTAGACCTTGAAACCTCGAATCTTGAATCTCGAATTTTGAAACTCGAATCTTGACTTTCCCAAATCCTTCCCTATGACTCTTGACAAACTCCTCGGCATTGAGTACCCGATCATCGTGGCGCCCATGTTCTTGATTTCCAACACAAAAATGATCAAGGCCGCACTGGCCAACGGAGTCACCGCTGCCTTTCCGGCCCTCAACTACCGCACCGATGCTGAACTGCGGGCGGCCATTGCCGAGATCAAGGCTTTCTCCAACAAGCCGTTTGGGGTGAACCTGATCGTGAATAAATCGAATCCCAAATACAAACCACAATTGAAAACGCTGCTAGATACGCGCGTGGACTACATCATCACTTCGCTGGGAAATCCGAACGAGGTGATCGACCAATGCAAGCCGTTGGGCATCAAAGTATTTTGTGATGTGGTGGACCTGGCCTATGCCAAAAAGGTTGAGTCGTTGGGGGCGGATGGAATCATTGCGGTGAATTCACGCGCGGGTGGTCATGCGGGTACTATCGCTCCGCGCGAACTCGTCACGATGTTGCGCGAGCATTGTTCGATCCCTGTTATTTCGGCCGGTGGCGTGGCCCACGGAAAAGACGTAGCCGAGGCTATGTCTTGGGGAGCTGCCGGTGTTTCCGTTGGCACTATTTTTATCGCTTGCGAGGAGGCAGATATTTCACCCGAGTATAAGCAAGCCATGGTGGACTATGGCGAAAAGGATATCGTGCGCACGACTAAACTTTCAGGTTCGGCCCTCACGGTTATCAACACACCATACGTGCAGCAGTTGGGTACCAAGGCCAACTGGTTGGAGTGGATATTGAACAATAATAAGACCTTAAAAAAATACGCCAAACTATTGCTTGCTTATTGGGGGATGAAAAAAGTGGAGAAAGCGGCTTTTGGCGCCACGTACAAAACGGTGTGGTGCGCGGGCCCCGCCATTGAGCACGTAAAAAGCATCCGACCGATGGCGGCCATTGTTCAAACACTTACTGCGGAGTTGACCGCTGCAACGAATCGCTAAGCTGTTGTTTGTGGATGTGCTCATTCATCCAGGCACGAGCCACATCTAATGCCACCGGTACGTTGTCCGCCTCCATGCGTTGCTCATCGTTTGGGCGCAGCAACCAAAATGATTTTCCGTCAAGCACTTGGGCTCCGTGGGTTTTGAGCCGCTCGATCAAATGCGTCAATGCATCTTCTGTGGAGCCCGCTCCCAGCGCAATTGCAAAACACTTTTTGTTGGTAAGCTCACACCTGTCGATGGCCTTGGTCACAGCCCAATCGGGGCGCCAGTTATAGGTGTTGGCAATGAAGACAAACACCTCTGCACCTGATACGTTGTCGGGCATGGCAGCCACGGTGGCCACGTTCACTTGCCAGGGGTATTGCGCCCAGGTATCTGCCAGGGCTTCGGCTATTTGTCGGTCAAGATCGTAAATGGGGTCGGGGTCATAGATGATCCACATCGACCGCACACTGTTCTCGTTTCGTTGGTACAGCCTTGCCTCACCGGGTTGCTGCACCCAAAGAGTCAGTCCGATCCAGACCATCCCAAGCACAATAACTACATAGAGACTGATTTTGAAGGCTCGTTTCATGGCGTTTGGGTTTATGTGCCAAAATTGGCCAACCGCCCGCGCCTAGATCATGACATTTGGCCTTTCGCATCATGACATTTATCATGCGTCCAAACCTTCCAACCTTTGAACATTGAACCTTTCAACTTTTGAACCTTGAACAGTTGACCTTCGAACCTTTGGTAGATCACTCAACGCTTCGGATCAAAAGCTTCCGAAACTCCACCTCCGCACCTTCGGCTTGCAAGGCAATTTGGCCGCGCACGGCAGTGGCCCCGTTGCCATGGTTGACTAGCGCGCCATTCACCCACACCTTCACCTCATCGCCCCGGCATTCGATCGCGAGGTGGTTCCAATCACCCACCGGATTTTCGCTGCCGTCTGTCAAGTTGGTGATCCTTCGCTGTTTGTCTTCCGTCACACCCCACTGGTTGCGCGGGCCGCGTCTGCTTTCCATGTCCGGTACGGAGATGTCTTCGCCAATGCACCAGAAGTCGCCCGCGTTTTCATGCATCAACTGCACTTCGATGGATTGCGGAAACATGGCATACAATGCGCGGGATGTGGAAGCGTGCACGAGCACCCCGCAGTTGCCCGGCTCGGCTGCAAAGCGATACTCCAGTTCGAGCCGGTAATCCGAAAAGATGGAGTCGGTAATGAGATGTCCGTTGGGCGTACCGAGACTCACAAGCATACCGTTTCGCACGATAAAGGGCGCTACCAAGGTTGAGTCTTTTTCCATATCCGGCACATCCATGTGCCAGCCGCTCAGGTCAGTGCCGTTGAAGAGAGGTGTGGGGACGACTGCGGGCTGCTGGCAGGCAAGGACCCCCAAAAAGCAACTCAAGATCCAGGCAGTGCCATGGATTTTTGTAAAGCGCGTGTACGTCATTCGATTAAGGCAGAATTAATAAATTGTTGTTTTCAAAACCCTTAACTTTCCATCGAAAGATACGTGACAATCCGAAAACTTCATCGGCAACTCGCGCGTTTGCGCATGGCGATCGGGCAGCGCTGGGTCAATCGTTCACTCTATGCCGTCAGAGTAGTCACGCATCGCGTGTACACCGTGTCGCAGGTGCTGATTCCCCTGCTGGTGCTGGCCAATGCGGCCTTTATTGTTTTTGATTTTGGATTTCATCCGTTCCGCACGTACGATGCGGCTTTTTATCCCTGGCTGATGTTGCTGCTGCGGGGGCTGTTGTTTTTCATGATCGTTCGATTTTTGTCAGAATGGAATGAACGCCTGCATTGGCGCGCCCATTTTTTTAGTGCGTTGTTGGTGGCGTTTACAGGCTTGGCGTTGTGGTGGTGTGCGCGCCTGGCTGAAATACCTCCCGGGGCGGTGGCTTTTTTGCGCGATAAGCTGCTGTTATATGCAGCCGTGATTTTCCTTCTTCTCTCGGAGCTGTCGGTGTTGCTGCGGTTTGTGTATCAAAGCCGTGTCAATCCTTCTTTCCTGTTTGTTTTCAGTTTTGTGGTGTTGATTGCGGTGGGCGCGTTGCTGTTGTTGCTGCCCACGGCCACCACCGGCGGCATCTCTTTTTTGGATGCCCTGTTTACATCTGCCAGCGCGGTTTGTGTAACGGGTCTTATCGTGGTTGATACCGCCACCGCTTTCACGGGCACCGGAAAACTGATTTTATTGACGCTCATTCAGATCGGGGGGCTGGGCATCATGACGTTCACCGGATTGCTGACATACCTCGCAGCCGGTTCCGTGTCGGTGCAAAATCACCTGGCATTGACCAGCATGGTCAACAGCAACCGCGTGGGCAGTATCATTAGCGTGGTATGGCGCATTGTATGGGTGACGCTCGTGTTCGAGGCAGCCGGAGCGCTGGTAATATATGCCATGCTGCCATCCACTACGTTTGCCCGTCCGGTGGATCATCTGTTTGTCGCGGTCTTTCATTCTGTGTCGGCTTTTTGCAACGCTGGTTTTTCCACGTATAGTTTGGGGTTGTACGATCCGCTGCTGCGCTACAACTATCCGCTGCAATGTGCGCTTGCTGTGTTGGTGGTGCTGGGCGGCATGGGATTTCCCATCGTCTTCAACATTTTTTCGTTTGCGCGCCAGCGCCTGAGCAACTTATTCCGAAGGGTGGTGGGGCTGCCGGCCCGCGAACCTTCCACGCGTTTGCTGCAGGTCACCTCGCGGCTGGCCGTGGCCACCACCATTGTGTTACTGGTGGTGGGGTTTGGTTGTTACCTGTTTTTTGAGTGGGAGGCTACGTTGCGCCATCACGAAAGTGCCTGGGGCAAATGCGCCACGGCTTTTTTTGGTTCCGTCACCCCGCGCACTGCGGGGTTTAACACCGTAAACATGACCGAACTAACGCTTCCGACCATCATGGTTTATTTACTGTTGATGTGGATTGGCGCTTCACCCGGCTCTACCGGAGGCGGTATCAAAACCACCACGGCTGCGGTGGCCTTTCTCAACTTGAGGAGTGTCATTTTCGGGCAAGCCCGGACGGAAGTATTTCATACACACGTGTCTGACAGTTCCATCCATCGGGCCTTCGCGGTCATGGCTCTTTCGCTGTTGATCATCGGCCTGGCGGTGTTGATTATTTCTACTCATGATGTCGAGAAAGGGCTCTTGCCCATTTCATTCGAAGTCTTTTCAGCCTACAGTACCGTGGGTTTGTCGCTGGGCATCACGGCCGATCTTTCCGCCACCAGCAAGGCCACGTTGATAGGGGTGATGTTGGTGGGCCGGGTAGGGGCGCTCACATTGCTCACGGCATTAGTCCGCCAGGCGCACCAGCCCCACTATCTTTATCCCAAGGAAGACATCGTATATTAATCCGCAACCCGACTTACAGCCTATGAAATACATCGTTTTTGGTTTAGGAAATTATGGCGCAGCCCTGTCGGCCAAGTTGGTGCAACGCGGCCATGAAGTGATAGGCGTAGACCAACAACTGGAGCGTGTGGAGAAATGGAAAAACAAAATTACCCACACGGTGGCCATGGATGCCACGCGCAAGGAGGCAATTGAAACCTTGCCGTTGCGAGAGGTGGACGCGGTGATCATTGCCATTGGCGAGAACGAAGGGGCGATCGTTATGGTGGCCGCACTGCTGAAAAACATAGGAGTTTCGCGGATCATCAGCCGCGTTACTTCGCCCCTTCAAAAAACTGTGCTCGAGGCCATGAACCTGAGCGAGTTTGTGTATCCCGAAGAAGAAGCGGCCGAGCGTTTTGCCAACCAGTTGAACATGCCCTCCGCCCTGGATTCGTACCGCATCACCGACCGTTACCAGGTGGTGGAGATTTCCGTGCCGGGCCGGCTGGTGGGTAGCAAAATCGCGCAAGCAAACCTGGCCGATTACAAAGACCTTCACCTGGTGGCCGTGACGCATGCAGTGGAGTCGCGCAATCTGTTGGGGTTGACGGGACGAAAAAAGGAGGTGGCGTGCCGCCCCGGTCCGGATTTGGAATTCAAAACCGGTGATACGCTGGTGTTGGTGGGGCCGGTGGCCAGCATTGAAGCTTTTGCGGAAGGATAGATTATTATCACCTTTACCCACCGCCAGGCAGGGTAGAAGCTGGTGCGAAGGTAAGCTGCCGGGTAGTACCAAGACATCAACCAACCCGTTTCCCCTATGAAATCGATGTTTCCATGGCTGGTTTTATTGGCCGTTGCGTGTCAATCAAAAAGTGCTTCCGAGCAACCGGTGGATTCTTCCGCGCTGGTCCTGTCGGAGGTAGACCAAGCGCCTGCTTCAGATTACGAGGCGCAAACATTGCCTGCGTCTACATTTCGGGTTTCTACGCTGGCTTTTGATGCCCTCGTGCTGCCCGAAACGACCGTGTACAAAGACTCCACCGAGGAGGCCGAGACGGTGACCGAACTCAGTCGGTTGGTGCCCGTGTCTGTTTTATCGGAGAGTCGGCTAAAGCACCCACAGGGTGGGGATCTTTGCTCGGTTTTTCCATGGTACCAGGTCCGGTTTTCCGATGGTGATACCGGCTGGGTGTATGGCGAAAAACTGATTCTGGCACCCGCAGACGGACGGCCTACGGCCTCGTTCCGGTTGGCAGGCAACGACTACCTGTTGTATCTTGGGTTTGATACGGGAGTGGGCGCCTCCACCGAGGAGGGCCTTACCGGTTGCAACTCGTATCAGGTAGTGTACGTGACGCAGCCACGCGACACACTGGTACACATGCTGCCGCACGAAACGCTGGCCCATGGCATGCAAAGTGCGGGCGAGTCTTTCTTTGGTTGGTTTAGCTTTATCAACAACGAGGGTGTGGGCAGCCAGATTAGCGGGGTGAGTGCGCAAACGTTGGACAGTGGGATGGATGTGGTGCGCGTGAGGTTCTCGTTGTCGTACCAGGAAGGCGGGGCCGAGGGCTATATGGATCTGGCCAGGGTCGGAGAGGACGTGGTAGTTTACCAGACCGTGTTTGAGGGAGCGGATGAGGGAGATTGATTTCTCGGTAAACCGATGAGGTAAGCAACAATCCGGTTACGTTTTTTGATCAAGAATATCAAGAGAGCTCCAAAAACCATATCTTCGTTTGTGTTTTTGCGTGTTACTGCTCTGACCTATTTGCTTTTTCTGGCCTTCGAAGCGACCAGTCAGGTTGATTGGGCATTTGCCGTTAACGCAAACTATGCGTCAGCCCGAGACGTCACATACCAAGCTGAGTATGCCGTGTACTATTTGCAACCAATTGGTAACAATGCGTTTCGTGTAGTGGAGGATAAGGAAATAGCAACCCATTCTATTGATGGGGGAGTGGGTGGTGATGTAGGCATGTCGGTTCGAATTCCCATCAAGGCAAATGTCCACCTCTCCTCCGGGTTGGCGCTGTCGCTGCTACGGTATGTTGCGAAAACCCGCTACAAATATCAGGCGGGGCGCCACATTGAAGGCATACAGCCTGGCAGGGCTGGAGTGCTGTCAGGCGGCATTGACACAACCGTTGACGGGCAGATTACTGCGGCCGACTACGGGTTCAACAATTTTTTCGATACTCCGACCTACCCGGAACCGAGTGGTTTGGGACAAACGACTATTTTGATGGTCTCGGTGCCAGTGATCTTGAATTTGACATTAACCAAGCGATGGATCATGTCGGCAGGTGTATCTACCAGTTTGTTAGGTTATGCCCGGACGAATGCCGAACGTTATGCCGAGTCAGGAGGAACGGAACTTTATAGCGCCAACAGCGCGAATCAACATCCACGTGTTTCATTGGCTGCCACCCTCAGTGCCGAGTATCTCTTGACACCTCATTTTTCAATAGGGTTGGTAAGTTCACATTTTCTCACCCCCATTTACCGGGAGAAACCCGTTGATTTTGGCACGGACCGCAAGGCTCGTCTGTACACGTTTTCACTCGGGATGAGGTACTGGTTGAGAAAGCAATGGTAATTTAAAATCATTCTAAATAAGTTAAAGTTGTGGTTGGTTGTGCGACTGTTCAAGGATGTTCTTCCTCTCAAAATCGGGTTGTTCCACAGGCCGTTGCAGCAGCAAATTTTTTTGTTGAACACCGATCAAATAAAGTTCGTCATCACCCAAATTTAATTTGAAAAACCACGTTCCGGGCGTAGATTTGTGCCACTTCATCAATAAGGTGAAGTCCTATATGTCATGATGAACTACCGAGCCGCGCGTTTCAGTATCTTTCTCATCTCCGTATTTCTTTTCTTAACTCCTTCATTGTCCGCTCAAACGGTACCCACCGATGATGAATCGGTGAAAAACGGGGAGACCTTATTCAAAAACAACTGCTATTCCTGTCACCGGGTAAAGGAAAAATGGACCGGCCCTGCGCTGGCCGGTTTTGAGACCCGCGTTCCCTCCATCGAGTGGACCATCGCTTGGGTGAAAAACTCCGCCAAACTCATTGCGAGTGGCGATGAGTATGCCAATAAAATCTACAACGAGTACAACAAGAGCCAGATGACGGCCTTCACCAACCTGAAGGACGATGAAATCCTCGACATTTTGGCCTACGTACAAGTGGAAGCTGTTAAGCCCGATGTCCCTGTGACGGTCGCTGGTGACGGCACCACCCCGGCTGTCGGCACGGGTATTCCTTCCGCCTACATCAACGCCATTATCATCGGCATGATTGTCATCCTGCTGTTGTTGCTGGTGGTGTTGGGCTTTATTGTCAGTACACTCAAGCGCGTGGTGGAAAACAGAAACCTCACCGAAGAGGAAAAAGAGGTGGTGGAGTCGCCCATTACGCTATCTACCGTTACCCGCAGCCCCGGCTTTATCTTTTTGGTCATATTTATTGTGACCACAGTAGGCTTCAAAACTGTTATTGATGGCTTGTACACGATTGGCGTACAGCAAGGGTATGCCCCCAAGCAGCCCATCGCCTTCTCTCATAAAATCCACGCGGGCGAGAACGAGGTAAATTGTAAGTACTGCCACACGGGCGTGATGAAAGGCAAGCAAGCCAACATCCCTTCGCCCAACATCTGTATGAACTGCCACACGCAGATCAAAACTGAGTCGCCTGAAATCAAGAAAATCTATGCCGCCATCGGTTACGATCCCGCCACAGGCACCTACTCCGGCAAAACGGAACCGATCAAGTGGGTGCGCATCCACAACATCCCCGATCTGGCGTACTTTAATCACGCGCAGCACGTAAACGTGGGCGGCATTGAATGCCAAACCTGCCACGGACCCATCGAAGAAATGGAGGTGGTGTATCAGTACAGCCTGCTGACCATGGGCTGGTGCATTGACTGCCACCGCAAAACCGAGGTAAATGGTAAAGACAATGCCTACTACGACAAACTCATCCAACTCCACGAGCAGTCGAAAGGCAAAAACAACAAGATGAAAGTAGAAGACATCGGAGGGTTGGAATGCGCGAAGTGTCACTATTGATCAACCGAAAATTTCAAAATACAAGATTCACGATTTGGACTTAGTGTATGAGCAATACAAAAACATACTGGAAAGGCTTACCGCAGCTCACCAACGACCCCGAGTTTGTCAAGCATGCCGATAAGGAGTTTGTAGAACCAGGCAAAAACGATGACTTGGGCCACTCGCGCAGGGATTTCCTGCGCATGATGGGATTCAGCATGGCAGCCGTGTCGTTGGCCGCGTGCGAGGCGCCCATCCGCAAAGCCATTCCCTATGTTAATAAGCCGGAGGATGTCGACCCCGGCATTCCGAACTACTACGCATCTACCTACATCAACGGGGGTGACTATTGCAGCATCGTGGTGAAAACGCGCGAAGGACGCCCCATCAAGGTGGATGGCAATGGCCTATCCGGGGTTACCAAGGGCGGCACGAGTGCGCAGGTGGAGGCTTCCGTGCTGTCGCTCTATGACAACTACCGCTTGCGCGGACCCAAGGCAGGCGAAAAAAGCACCGATTGGCAAACGCTTGACAACGAGGTGATCGCCAAGCTGAGTGAGATTGCCGCCCAGGGTGGACAAATCCGTATTGTGAGCAATACGATTTTGAGCCCCAGTACGAAGGCCGTAATCGAGCGCTTCAAAGCCAAATACCCTACCACCCAACATGTCCAGTACGATCAGGTGTCGAACTATGGAATGCTAAAAGCCAACGAAGAGTCATTTGGCACGGCTTTTATCCCCTCCTACGATTTCAGCAAAGCCAAAACAATCGTGAGTATCGCTGCCGATTTCATCGGCACGTGGGTTTCGCCCATCGAGTTCACCAAACAATACGCGGCCACACGCGAAGTGAGTGTGGACAAACCGGAGATGTCGCGCCACTATCAGTTCGAGAGCATCCTTTCGCTGACGGGTGCCAATGCCGACTATCGCACGGCCATCAAGCCTTCCGAAGAGGGAGCGGTAGCCGCACAGATCTACAACATACTGGCCTCCAAGGCAGGAGCGCCCTCCATCGCGGCCCCGGCCAACCAAATCGAATACGTGGAGAAGGCGGCCAACGAATTGTGGGCCAACCGCGGCAACGCATTGGTGGTGGCAGGCTCCAATGACAAAGCGATTCAGGTGATCGTTAATGCCATCAACACCTTGCTTGATAGCTACGGCAACACCATCGATGTGACGCGGCCCGTCAACTTCCGTCAGGGGAATGACGAGCAAATGGGGGCTTTCGTCAACGAAGTAACAGGCGGAAAAGTGAGTGCTGTTATCTTCTATGGTTGCAACCCGGTGTACGACCATCCGAAAGGTGCCGAGTTGGGCGCGGCCTTGAAAAATGTGTCGCTGTCCGTATCTACTTCCAGTACGGAAGACGAGACCGCTTCAGTTACCGCCTACAAGGCGCCCGACCATCATTACCTCGAATCATGGAACGATGCCGAACCCAAGAAAGGTATGTACAGCCTCTCGCAGCCGGCCATCACGAAGATATTCCGCACCCGCCAGGCTCAAGAGAGTTTGCTGGTATGGAGTGGCAATGGCCAGGCCGACTATTTTGAGGTGGTAAAAGACAACTGGAAAAACTGGTTCTACGGAAAGGCAGGCAATGGCATGGACTTCCAGAGTTTCTGGGACAAGTGTCTATACGATGGCGTGTTGGAGTTTCCGGCAGAGCCTGTTTCGCTGACATTTAAAGGAGATTTGAACGCGGCCGCGGCCACCCTTTCCTCTGCGCAGGCGGGTGGTTATGAATTGGTCATCTACGAAAGCTATGGCGTAGGAAATGGCTCGCAAGCCAATAACCCGTTGCTGCAGGAACTTCCGGATCCCATCACCAAAGCGGTGTGGGATCACTATGTGACGATTTCCATCTCCGATGCGGGTAAATTAGGTGTCAACAACGATGCCGAGGGCCGCACGCAGAAAGTGACACTGACGGTGGGCAACCAGAAAGTAACGGTGCCTGCGCTGGTGCAACCGGGTCAAAAACCGGGTACCATCGGCATTGCGTTGGGGTACGGCCGCACGAAAGTGGGCAAGGTGGCCGAGGGCATTGGCGTCAATGCCTACCCTCTGTTGGGGATGGCCAATGGCTCGTTGAGCTACGCAGTGGCGGGCGTCAAAGCTGACAAGACAGACGAAAATTTCCAGATAGCCCAGACGCAGATACATCAGACGTACATGGGCCGGACCAACGTCATCCAGGAGTCGACCCTGGCCGATTTCAAACAGAATCCAAACGAGTGGCTGCAGAAGTCAGCGAAAATCACCGATTGGGAGAAAAAAGTAGATCCTTCTGCCATCAGCCTCTGGAAAGGTCACGATTACAAAAACCACCACTGGGGCATGGCCATTGACCTCAATACCTGTACGGGTTGCGGGGCATGCGTAGTGGCGTGCAATGTGGAGAACAACGTGGCCATGGTGGGCAAAGAGGAAGTTATCAACAGACGCGAGATGCATTGGTTGCGCATCGACCGCTATTACAGCAGCGCCAGCGATGCTCCGATGAACAGCAAAGAACTGGAGCAGGCGGCCGAAAATCCGGAAGTCGTCTTCCAGCCGATGCTTTGTCAGCATTGCAACAACGCGCCCTGCGAAACGGTGTGTCCTGTGGCAGCCACCACGCACAGCACCGAAGGGTTGAACCAGATGACCTATAACCGTTGCATCGGCACGCGCTATTGTGCCAACAACTGCCCGTATAAAGTAAGACGCTTCAACTGGTTCAAGTACCACCACAACCAGCAGTTCTACCAGGCCAACCCTGCCATGAACACCGAGTTGGGCCGCATGGTGTTGAATCCGGAAGTAACCGTTCGTTCACGCGGGGTGATGGAGAAGTGTTCGTTCTGCGTGCAGCGCATCCAAACCGGAAAGCTCAATGCCAAAAAAGAGCGCAGGCCGCTGAAGGACGGAGAGGTAATCACCGCCTGTCAGGCCGCTTGTTCGTCAGGCGCCATCGTGTTTGGCGACATGAACGATGAAAACAGCCGCATCAGCCAGTTGCTCCAAATCAGCAAACCCGAGGAGCGGCCATATGGCATCGACAAGAAGATCGGCAATCCGCGCGCCTACCGCGTGCTGGAAGAAATCGGGGTAAAACCCAACATCTTCTACTTGACCAAGGTGAGGAATAAAGACAGAGAGAAAAAAGCGGTGTAAGCAGCCATTGCGTTGAAATCCAGGAAACGTCAAGACAGCAGACAGCGCTTCTCAATAGATTAAGTGACCCAAACAAACTGAATAACAGGCCGGCAGAGACGACCCATCGATTTGAAAAAGACAGATTTTGAATATTGAATTTCACATTTTGAAGAGTCATCTGCCCCTACTATAAAAAAAGAGTATGCAAGTAACGTCAGCGATTCGCGAACCTCTGATCACCGGTGGTAAAACCGTACACGATGTTTCGGAAGACATCAGCCGTCAGGTAGAAGGGAAACCCAGCACCCTTTGGAAGATGGCCTTTGGCATTTCGGCCGTGCTTTTTGCCTACGGATTTTATTGTGTGTGCGTCCTCCTGTGGGAAGGTGTAGGCGTGTGGGGATTGAACAAAACCGTAGGCTGGGCCTGGGATATTACCAACTTTGTATGGTGGGTCGGCATTGGTCACGCGGGCACATTGATTTCAGCTATCTTGTTGCTGTTCCGCCAGAAGTGGCGCATGTCCATCAACCGCGCGGCAGAGGCCATGACCATCTTTGCCGTAATTTGTGCGGCCACTTTCCCCCTGGCGCACATGGGCAGGTTGTGGCTGGGTTTCTACTGGGCGCTGCCCCTGCCTAACACATTCGGTTCGCTTTGGGTAAACTTCAACTCACCGTTGTTGTGGGACGTATTTGCGATCTCCACGTATTTCACCGTGTCACTGGTGTTCTGGTACATTGGGTTGATACCTGACTTTGCCGTCATCCGCGACCGGGCCGTGCGCTCGGGCAACAAAATCCGCGCTACCATCTATAACGCTCTCAGCTTTGGGTGGGACGGGGCCGCCAAAACGTGGATGCGTTACGAGTCCGTGGCGTTGATCCTGGCTGGTCTTTCTACCCCCCTGGTGTTGTCGGTTCACACCATCGTATCGTTCGACTTTGCTACGTCCATCGTGCCAGGCTGGCACACCACCATTTTCCCTCCCTACTTCGTAGCGGGCGCGATTTTCTCCGGCTTCGCCATGGTGTTGACATTGCTGCTCATCACACGGAAAGTGTTTAAGTTGGAAGACTACATCACCATCTACCACATTGAGTTGATGAACATCGTCATCATCATCACAGGTTCCATCGTGGGTATTGCCTACATCACAGAGTTTTTCATTGCCTGGTACGGTCAGGTGCCGGCCGAAAAATACGCGTTCATCAACCGCGCTACCGGCCCGTACTGGTGGGCGTATTGGTCCATGATGACGTGCAACGTGATTTCACCCCAGCTTTTCTGGTTTAAGAAATTGCGCACCAATATTGCGGCCACGTTTGTGCTGTCCATCATTGTAAACATCGGTATGTGGTTCGAGCGGTTTGTGATCATCGTTACGTCCATCCACCGCGACTACCTGCCATCAAGCTGGTCGATGTTTTACCCGACCATGTACGATGTGGGTGAATACATCTTTACGTTTGGCTTGTTCTTCACTGCGTTTTTCCTGTTTGCCAAGTTTTTCCCGGTGATCAACATGGCCGAAGTAAAGAGCATTGTAAAATCATCCTCTGAAAAGAAGCAATAGACAGCACATGGATACCAATAAAAATTTTTTGGTGGGCATTTTTGGCGATGAAGACGTACTGCTTCAGGCTGTACCTTCCATCCGCGATAAAGGAGTAAAGATTCACGAAGTGTACACCCCTTTTCCGGTACACGGGCTGGACGAAGTATTGGGATATAAGCGTACGCGCCTGCCCATTGCCGCGTTTTTGTTTGGGATGACGGGCACCTCGCTGGCACTGATCATGCAATTGTGGATGATGGGCTACGATTGGCCGATGATCATCGGGGGTAAAAACTTTGTGTCGTTGCCGCCTTTTGTGCCGGTTACGTTTGAGCTCACCGTATTGTTGGCCGCGTTGGGCATGGTGGCCACGTTTATGATCGTCAGCGATATGAAGCCCTACAAATGGCCACGTCAGTACGATTTGCGCAGCACGGACGACAAGCACGTGATGGCCATCGATCTGGCCGATAACAAACTGAGCAAGGCGGAGATCGAATCGATTTTAAAAAACAGCGGTGCACAGGAAGTCAACGAAAAGAATTTTGAATAAGCTTATGCGGATAGTACACACATCATTGACAGCCATCGCGATCGGAGTGGTGCTGGCGGGCTGTAAGGCCGGTGGCGACAACCCGGGATTGGAATATGCCCCTAACATGTATCATTCAGTGGCCTACGAGCCGCTGTCGCAGATTACGGACACCACGTCCGGAGCGTGGGTCAATGCGTTGGAGAATCCCAACGTCAAAGGCGAATACTTCAACAGCAACTATTTCAATGGGAAGTCAACGTTTGATCGCAAAAGCCCCGTGTCAAACATGCGCGAGCCCGCGCCTCATACGGTGAAGCGCAATGCCTACGGGTGGCTGCCCTACCGCAATAAGCGCGTGTCTAAAGACAGCATTGACCTGGTGGTGGCGGGAATGAAAAACCCGTTCGACTCCACCAAGGCGTTGGTGGCTGAAGGTAAGGTCCTCTATGAATACTATTGCCAGCATTGCCATGGCAAAACAGGGGCAGCCGAAAGTAAGATTGCAACCAAGTATCCGCTGGGCGTGGCCAACCTGACAGCCGCGGACTACTCCGAGCCCCACATCTTCCACGTGATCACGCACGGTGCCGGTAACATGGGCGCGCACGGATCGCAGGTCAGTCCTGACGACCGCTGGAAGATTGCTACCTATGTACGAACTCTACGCAAAAAATAACTGAAATGGCTGCACACGCACACGATACCCACATCGCTGACGAACGCTACATCTTTAAGCCCGAAACCAGGCGCACACTTCTCATTGTGCTGGCCGTGGGTTTGTTGTTATTCATCCTTGGTGTGTTTTTGGCCATCAACAGCGGCCACGGCCATGACGACCATGCGGCCAACGCAGCGACCTCATCGCTGACGGCCAGTGCCGATCAACACGGAGCGTCTGACACGCACGCAGCCGAGGCACATGAACACCATGGCACGGCCCCCTGGCTGAAGCGCATTTATACTTCGCTTTGGCACAACAACATTTTCTTCGCAGGAATCGGAATCATCGGGTTGTTTTTTATCGCCATCCAATATGCCGCGCAGGCCGGATGGTCGGCCCCCATCAAGCGCATCCCGCTGGCGATTGGCCACTGGATGCCCATCGGTGGCTTGATCATGATCGCTTTGTTTTTTGTGGCCGGACATGACATCTTTCACTGGACACACGATTATCTGTATAACAAAGACCATGCGGAGTACGATGCCATTATTGATGGCAAGGCCCCGTATTTCTTCTGGCCCATGGCTGCCGGGTCGTTCCCGTTATTCTATGTGGTGCGCATGGTAGCCTTCTTTGGCCTTTGGTACATGTTTTTCACATGGATCAAACGCGAGATGCTGGCCGAGGACTTGAGTGGGGGAACCGATCATTGGTATAAGATGCGCAAGTATTCGGCCATCTTTTTGGTGATTTTTGGATTCAGTTCGTCCATCGGGGCCTGGGATTGGGTGATGAGCATTGATACACATTGGTACAGCACCATGTTTGGCTGGTATGTATTTGCCAGTTGGTGGGTGACGGGCCTGGCGACTATCACGCTGATTGTCGTAAACCTGAAGGATGCCGGCTACCTGAAAATGGTCAACTCTAACCATCTTCACGACCTGGGCAAGTTTGTGTTTGCCTTCAGCATCTTCTGGACGTACATCTGGTTTGGTCAGTTTTTGTTGATTTATTACGCTCATATCCCCGAGGAAACGGTGTATTTCGTTCAACGGATGAAAAATGCACCCTACAGTTGGATCTTTTACGCAAACCTCTTCCTTAATTTCGTGTTACCCTTTTTGTTGTTGATGACGCGCGATGCCAAACGTCAAATATCAATGTTGAAGGTTGTGTGTCCCATTGTAATTGTAGGCCATTGGTTTGATTTCTATAACATGGTAACACCGGGCGTAATGCAGCAAAATGGAGGCGTTGGATTTTTGGAGATTGGATTGGCGCTCATCTTTTTGGCAACGTTCCTATGGGTGGTGCTGACGGCCCTCTCAAAGGTGCAACTGGTGGCGAAAAACCACCCGTTTATGGCGGAAAGTCTGAACCATCACATTTAAAACATAGAACTGTTTAATTTGACTATATGATGCCTTTAGTAATCGGTTTAGGAGCAGTTTTGATTCTGGCAATATTCTACATGCTTTTCCGGGTGGGAAGGCTGGTGGATGTAGCCAAAGGAAAACAAGAGGAAGAAGTGGAGGAGGGAACCAACAACGTGCAAGCGTACCTGTTGCTGTTGTTTATGGTGGTAAGTCTGGTTGCGTTCTATTGGTATTCATTCAGTCATTTTGACGAGTATACCCTGCCTGAGTCGGCCTCGCCTCACGGCCGTGTGACAGATGGATTGTTTTGGACAACGATGTGGGTAACGTTGTTTTCCTTTACGATCATCTTCGTGGTGATGTTTTGGTTTACGTTCAAGTATCGGTACCAAAAAGAGCGCAAGGCAGTGTTCTTTGCCGACAATCACAAGCTGGAGATCGTTTGGACGGTTATTCCCGCCATCGTATTGGCCCTATTGATTTTTAGCGGTCTTCGCGCGTGGAGCGACATCACGTCCCCGGCCGGTGAAAATGCTGAGGTCATTGAGGTGGTGGCGCAGCAATTTGCCTGGACGGCCCGTTACCCCGGTGTAAAAGACAAAGAACTTGGCCAAGTCAACTACAAAATGATTGATGCGTCCAATGAGTTTGGATTAAACCTGGCGGACGCCAACACCCATGATGATTTTAAGTCGCTGGAGCTGCACTTGCCTCCCGATAAGGAAATATTGCTTAAAATTCGCGCGAAGGATGTGTTACACAGCGTCTTTTTGCCGCATTTCCGAGTGAAAATGGATGCCGTACCCGGATTGCAGACTCATTTCAAGTTCATTGCAGAAAAGTCGACTGCCGAGATGCGCAGCCTGACGGGCAATCCGAATTTTAACTACGAAATGGCATGTACCGAAATCTGCGGAAAAGGGCACTTCTCCATGCGTTTTCCGGTGTTTGTGCATGAGTCCATCGAAGACTACGAAAAGTGGAAGGCGAGTCAGGAGACCTGGCTGAAACAGAACCCGGATTACTTGAAGTATGTGCCGGCTAATTTGAAAGAAGCAGCTATGTTGAAGGCAGGACTGAAGATAGAAGAAGTGCCGGTATCGGCTCTGGCAAATCCTACTGTTACGTTAAACTAACAACGACATCTTATTTATGGCAACCATTGATATCCACACCAAAGTAGAAGCGGCTCACCACGATGATCATAGCCACGAGCATGAGCATCACGAAGGTAATTTCTGGACGAACTATATCTTTAGCCAAGACCACAAAGTCATTGCCAAGCAGTTCCTGATCACGGGTATCTTTTGGGCGGTGATTGGCGGCACGCTGTCGGTGTTGTTTCGCCTTCAGTTGGGCTTTCCGGAATCAAATCTTGAGTGGCTCCGCCCGATTTTGGGCAGCTGGATCACACCCGAAGGAAAAATTGATGCCGAGTTTTATCTGGCGCTGGTGACGATGCACGGAACCATCATGGTGTTTTTTGTGCTTACGGCCGGATTGAGCGGTACCTTTAGCAATTTCCTCATCCCGTTGCAGATTGGTGCGCGAGACATGGCTTCAGGCTTCATGAACATGCTCTCGTACTGGTTCTTCTTTTTGTCCAGCGTGGTGATGTTCGTTTCGCTGTTCTTGTCCACAGGCCCTGCGGGTGGCGGCTGGACGGTGTATCCTCCCCTGAGTGCACTGCCACAGGCGATCCAAGGTTCTGGTTTAGGGATGACGATGTGGTTGGTATCCATGGCATTGTTTATTGTGAGCACCCTGTTGGGCGGTATCAATTATATCACCACAGTGATTAACATGCGCACGCAAGGCATGTCGTTTTCGAAAATGCCGCTGACCATCTGGGCATTCTTCTTCACGGCTATCATCGGATTGTTGTCGTTCCCTGTGTTATTTGGGGCCGCATTGTTGTTGATTTTTGACAGAAGTTTTGGGACCAGCTTTTATCTGTCCGACATATACGTGGCGGGCGAAGCGTTGCCCAATCAGGGCGGTAGCCCTGTATTGTTCCAGCATTTGTTCTGGTTCCTGGGTCACCCCGAAGTGTATATTGTGTTGCTTCCCGCCCTCGGCATTACGTCAGAGATTATAGCAACGAATTCACGGAAGCCTATTTTTGGTTACAAAGCGATGGTGGGCTCCATGTTGTTTATCGCGATCCTCTCCTTTGTGGTGTGGGCACATCACATGTTTGTGACGGGCATGAATCCGTTCCTGGGGTCGATTTTTACCTTACTTACGCTCATTATCGCGGTGCCTTCGGCCGTGAAAATCTTTAATTATGTGACCACCCTGTGGCAGGGTAACATTCGCTTCACACCAGCCATGTTGTTTTCGATCGGGTTAGTGTCGTTCTTCTTGACGGGTGGGATCACGGGGATTTTCCTTGGCAACTCGGCAGTCGATATACAGTTGCATGACACCTATTTCGTGGTGGCACATTTCCACTTAGTAATGGGTAGTGCATCGTTCTTTGGGATGATTGCCGGGGTGTACCATTGGTTCCCGAAGATGTTTGGCCGCATGATGGACGACCGGCTCGGGTATGTTCATTTCTGGCTGACATTTGTCGGAGTTTATCTCGTGTTCTTCCCGATGCATTACATCGGTATTGCAGGCTTCCCCCGCAGATATTACAGCTGGACCAACTTTGAAACGTTCAGTGGCTTTGCCGATCTGAACATGCTGGTCAGTATCGCGGCAATTATCACACTTTCGGCACAAGCCATTTTCATGTTTAACTTCTTCTACAGCATCTTCCGCGGGAAGGCCGCACCGGCTAATCCCTGGAATTCGACTACGTTGGAGTGGACAACGCCCCGCAATCCCGGACACGGCAATTGGCCGGGCGCGATCCCTACAGTATATCGCTGGCCCTACGATTACAGCAAGCCGGGAGCCAAGGAAGACTTTATTCCCCAGCACATTCCGTATTCGGAAACACCGGAGTCAAACTTGCCGGAGGAAAACGAACAGATTAAGTTGGAGTTGGGCGGCACAGGTGCCATCACGGCACACAGCGCCAAGCACTAAGTTGCTTTCGCACCGGATTCTTTGAAACCAACAGCGATCAGCGGTTTTTATAAGCTCTGCTTATCTACCCTGATCGCTGTTTTCTTTTTGATTTTAGTGGGGGGTATCGTGCGCAGCACGGGGTCGGGCATGGGTTGTCCGGACTGGCCGAAGTGTTTTGGGCAATGGATACCACCCACCTCTGTGGAGCAGTTACCCGCCAACTACAAGGACAAATACTCGGAGCACCGGCAGCGTAAAAACGAGAAATTTGCGCGTTACCTATCATTGGTAGGCATGGAACGCACCGCCCAACAAATCATTAGCGATCCGTCCATTAAAGAAGAGGCCGACTTTAATGCTGTAAAAACCTGGATCGAGTATGTCAATCGCCTGATTGGGGTGCTCATAGGGCTCTTTATTGTAGCCATGTTTTGGCGATCCATCAGGTTTCGCCAGGCCTATCCAAGGGTGTTTTGGTTATCGGCTCTTACCCTGTTGGCTGTAGTCATTCAAGGATGGTTCGGGTCCATTGTTGTCTCCACCAACCTTACTACCTGGACCATTTCAGTGCACATGTTTGTGGCCTTTTTTATCGTAGGGTTGCTGGTCTACCTTTTTACCTATGTGCAGCGACTGCAAGGAGCGGTGAAAACGGGCGTTGAAGGGCGGTGGCGCGGGTGGCTGGGCCTGGCGATGATTTTGCTCCTGGTACAGGTATTTTTGGGTACAAAGGTGCGGGAGGCCATCGATGTGGCGGTCTCTAATGATATTCCCAGAAGTAATTGGATATCAGTTGTTTGGCCTGATTTTTTGATCCATCGTTCCTTTTCCTGGGCGGTGCTGTTAGTGCATCTGCCCGTTGTTTGGGCATGGCGAAAAAGTAGCGCTCTGAAGCCTTTAACGGGCGGGCTGGTGGTATTACTTTTGTGCAACATTTTAACCGGTGCGGTCATGGCTTATGTTAACGTTCCGGCTGCCGTTCAGCCTGTGCATTTGTTGTTGGGAGCCCTCACGTTCGGATGGCAGTTGCATGTGTTTCTGCGGCTGAACACAAAGGCGTCAGCCGTGTTACCATTAGCGAAAGAAAAAGCAGTATGATTACCACTTCCGAAGCTATTCTAGATGTTACTGCCAAAGCAAAAGCCTACGTGGAATTGCTGAAAGTGCGGCTGTCGTTGTTGGTCGCTTTTTCTTGTGCTTTTGGGTACGGTCTGGCCACGGTGGGCACCACGCACTGGGACGTCCTTGTGTGGCTCACGCTGGGCGGTTTTCTAATGTCGGGGGCCTCGGTTACGATCAATCAGATTTTGGAGAAAGACCTGGACAAACGGATGTCACGCACGCACCTGAGACCGCTGCCAACGCAGCGCGTCAGCGTGTCGGAGGCGTGGGTATTTGCGGTGGTCTGTATGATGCTCAGTACTGCCATTTTATCGTGGGTCACCAATCCCCTTACCGTGGCGCTGTCGCTGCTGTCCATGGTCTTGTACAGTTTTGTATATACGCCTTTAAAGCGAGTAGGCCCCGTTGCTGTATTTGTTGGGGCCATACCGGGGGCCTTGCCGCCTTTGCTGGGCTGGATTGCCGCCAGCGGCACCATCACGTACGAAGCCCTTATCGTTTTTGGCATTCAGTTTATCTGGCAGTTTCCGCATTTTTGGGCCATTGCGTGGGTGGCGGATGACGATTACAAGAAGGCCGGATTCAAGCTGTTGCCTTCGGGGGGTGGGCGCGATTTGAACACCGCCATTCAAATCATGATTTACACGCTTTTTTTGATTCCGTTGGGGCTTTTACCTTCCACGTTTGGGATCACCGGCACCACTTCGGCTTTTATCGCCACGGTATGTGGTGTGGCCTTCCTGGCTCAAACGTTCTCGCTGATGAAAACCGGCAGCCGACAGTCTGCCCTACGGATCATGTTTGGGTCTTTTGTCTATCTGCCGGTGGTGCAGATTGCTTATTTGTTGGATAAAATCTAAAGTGATGGATATGGAGAAGACGGTGTCGACAGATTTTCGAATTGTGGAGGAGCCGCGGAAGCCGCTGGCGATGAACCCCAAGAAGTTTGCCCTGTGGTTGTTTATCGCTACGGTGGTCATGTTGTTTGCAGCCCTTACCTCGGCCTACATTGTAAAGCGGGCGGACGGCAGTTGGCGCGAATTTGAGCTGCCAGGCATATTCGTGTACTCCACCCTCGCGGTGGTGTTGAGCAGCGTTACCATGCAGGGGGCCTATTGGGCGGCCAAAAAAGACAATCTGGACACCACCAAGTGGCTTATTGTGATCACCGCGGTTTTGGGCGGGGGCTTTTTGGTAGGTCAGGTGCTGGGGTGGGGGAAACTCGTCACCGAAGGGGTGTATTTTGCGGGCGGCAACACGTCCGAGTCGTTCGTGTACCTACTCACCGGTTTGCACGGCCTGCATTTGGTGAGTGCGATCATTTTTTTGGCGATTGTGCTGGTGGCGGTTTTCCGTTTCAAGGTGCATTCCCGCAGTCTGCATCAGATAGAAATGTGCGCTACTTATTGGCATTTTTTGGGCGTACTTTGGATATATTTGTACATCTTTATGCTCAATTTCAGATAATCGAATTACGCGTTGACTATGGCACAAGCAGCAGCGGCAACAGCCGAAAAAGATCTTTGGAACGGTGGGGTATCCCCGATGGGCGCCAGCTACGGAAAGCTCATGATGTGGTTTTTTCTTTTGTCGGATGCATTTACCTTTTCGGGATTGCTCATTACTTACGGGTTGGTGCGCTCTGCTCACCCGGCTTTCGTTGGAACGGGGGCTGCGGAGGTGCGCTTGGTCGGCTCAAACGAAAAATTTACGGCAAAGTGGAGCACGGGCTCGACTGACGCTACGCTGTCGCTTGAGAACAAGAAGGACTATAGTGTGGTAATAACCACCGCGAAAGGTTGCACCGCTACTGTACAGTTTAGGGTGGAGCAGGCCGTGGAAAAAGTGGCGCGGGCATTCTCAAGCCCGCTGAATTGCTCCGGGCAATCCATCGGTGCGGTGGAAGTGGTCACAAATGAGTTTTCGTTTTCACCTGCGTATTGGCCCGTGCCCGAAAAAGTATTCGATGCCATTCCCTTTTTCCATGGGGTAGAAGCTCCGCTGGTATTTGTGGGCATCATGACGTTCATTCTGATCATGAGTTCCGTGACGATGGTATTGGCTGTGGAGGCGGGTCATCGGATGGACCGCAAGGCAGTCGAGAAATGGATGCTCTGGACCATCGTGGGCGGCATAACGTTCTTGGCCTGTCAGGCGTGGGAGTGGACGCACTTTATCGTAGGGACAGATACCCCCACGCTGATCAAAGACTTTGTGTTTGTCAATGGCGAAGGGCAATGGATCACCAAAGAGGTTTTTGGAGCCAATTTGAAAATCAATCAATACGGCCCGCAAGATTTTGCCGACTTCTTTTTCTTTATCACCGGATTCCACGGGTTTCACGTGTTCAGCGGTGTGTTGTTAAACTTTTTGATTTATTATAACACAGTAACCGGGGTGTACGAGCGCAGGGGGCACTATGAAATGGTGGAGAAGGTCGGTTTGTACTGGCACTTCGTAGACCTGGTGTGGGTGTTTGTGTTCACGTTCTTTTATCTTGTTTAACTATTCAAAACGATCGTATTGCTATGGCCTCTCATTCAAACGAACCACATGTAACGGTACTTCCGCCCGATAAAGCAAAGATCAAAAAGCTTTGGACTGTAGCGGCTATTCTGGGCGCAGTTACAGCTGTAGAATTTGTTATTGCGTTCGCCATACCTGCCAGCACGCTGAAGACCGCCATTTTTGTGGCGCTGACAATCGTAAAGGCAGCCTATATTGTGTTGGAGTTTATGCACCTGAAGTACGAGGTGAAAGTGCTTTTCTGGTCCATCCTGATTCCGATGATTTTTGTCGTCTGGATGTTGGTGGCATTTGTGTACGAAGGCATGAAATTGCCGGTACTTCCTTGAGTTTTTTGATGCAGCAGATTCAAAGGCTAAGGTGGAAAACTTTAGCCTTTTTTATGTGTTTTACTCTGGTATGTCAAAGAAGCTGATTCTAGGTATTCTCTTTGTGATATTGCTGGCCCCGGGGCTCGTTTTTGTCTTTTTGCGCGTGTTTGGCAAAAACGAATTTGACATTCCTGTTTTCCATACCGAAGGTGTTAGTGCCTGGCCGGCTGCGTGCGTGCCGGTAACCAACCGCCCGTACCGGGTGGCGGCCTCGTGGATAGATTCAACATCGCCTACGCTGTTTTTGGCGGACGCTGGGCCTGCTATCGTGGCTAATGTGGAGCGGGTGGCAGACCAGGTGGGCGATCAGATACATCCCGTGTATGTGACGGATTTTGAGGTCACGCGCCAGCAGGAGGTGCGGTGTCAGTTGGTGTTGGAAAAGCCGTGGAATACCGTGTTGGTGGATACCGAGGGGCAGATACGCGGCTACTATGAACTCAGCACGCGCGAGGAAACGGATCGGCTGATCATGGAACTGAAAATACTTTTGAAACACTATTGATGAATACATCCCCTGCATCTGCCCACGATCCGTACCGGAAACTCATCATCGCGTTGTCGGTTATCATTCCGTTGGCTGTGGCGGCTTTGTTCCGTATCAAGATACCCGGGTATGACTTTTCGTTTTTGCCACCCATTTACGCCTCCATCAACGGGTTGACGGCTCTCCTTCTGATCGTAGCCGTGTGGGCTATCAAAAACAAAAAACGTCCGCTGCACGAAGCCTTGATGAAGGTCTGTATCGGGTTGTCGTCACTTTTTTTGGTGATGTATGTGGTATACCACATGACCAGCGATTCCACCCCCTTTGGAGGGCAGGGAGCCATCCGGTACGTGTATTATTTTATTTTGATCACCCATATTGCGCTGTCGGTGGTTGTTATCCCGTTTGTTTTGTTTACATTTTCGCGGGCGCTGGCCGGCCGTTTTGATCGGCACAAACAACTCGCTAGATTTACCTTTCCGTTGTGGCTTTACGTGGCGGTGACGGGCGTGGTGGTGTATTTGATGATCAGTCCGTATTATACATAATGATAATTTCCACGGTATGAAAAAGTGGGGTTTGCTGGCGGTGATGATAATGACCGGAGCGCAGCCGGTTCTGGCGCAGTGTGCCATGTGCCGCACAACGCTTGAGAACAACGTGAGCAATGGCGACATGGGTATTGCCGCAGGCATCAATACCGGAATTCTGTACCTGTTCTTCGCCCCCTATCTCGCCATCGGTGTAATCGCCTTTTTTTGGTACAAAACATCCAAACGCAATGCACAAGCGCCCCTGGCTAACCGCACTTTGGCAGGGTAGGTGCCCGCGTTGTCGCGAAGGGAAAGTCTTTTCACATCCTGTGACGAGGCTTGCTCATTTTTCAGAAATGAATCAAACATGCCCCCATTGCAGGGTTTCGTTCCAGCCTGAGCCCGGATTTTATTTTGGCGCTCTGTATGTTAGTTATGCCTTTACGGTAGCCCTTTTTGTGGTGGTTTGGCTGGCATTGTATGTGTTGCTTAAGCCGGCCGATTGGGTGTATCTAGCTTGTATTGCAGGATCGGCCATTGTTTGGTCACCCTTTTCGTTTCGCGCCAGCCGTGTGTTGTGGCTGTATTGGTTTGGAGGCCTTCAATTGAAGTCAGGCCCCCATTAATTCGCGCGCGCTCGCCAGCGCACGGGCGGACGGATTTTCACCCGCAATCATTTTCGCAATCTCTTCCACACGCTCGTGTTTGGTCAGCAGTTTGATGCGACTCACGGTTTTCGTGGGGGTGTTTTCCTTGTAGACAAAATAATGGGCATGGCCTTTCGCGGCCAACTGCGGCAGATGGGTGATCGTGATGAGTTGATGTGCACTCGCCATGGCCTGCATCAATTTGGCCATCTGCACGGCCACTTCGCCCGAGATGCCGCTGTCGATTTCGTCCAGCAACAAGGTGGGGATGGCCGTTTTTTCCGCCAGCACATACTTCACGCAAAACATAAGGCGCGAGAACTCTCCCCCTGAGGCTACCTGCTGCAAGGCCCTGGGAGTAATGCCCTTGTTGGCGCTAAACAAAAAGTCGATCACATCGATTCCGTGAGCCGAAGCCTCCCGCACCAGGTGTTCGGCTTTGAGAACAGCATCGGGCATGCCCAGGGCACGGGCAAGGTCCGTCAGTTGGCGGCAGAGGGGTTTGAGGGTGTTGGCCCGCGTTTCGCTGAGTGCCTGCGCTCTTTTTTTCAAAGTCTCTTCTGCGGCCGCGAGTTGTTTTTTCAGCCGGGCGAGGTCGTCATCCAGGTTCAGTGCCTGGTTGGCGCGCTCTTCGAGCGACTGACGCAGTGCGATCAGTTCTTCCACGGTATTTTTTCGGTGTTTCTGCTGAAGCTGGTAGAGAAGGCTGATCCGCGCCTGCATGTCTTCCAGCCGTGTGGGGTCGGCTTCCACACTTTCTTCCTCGCGCTCTACTTCCCGCTGCAAGTCGCCCAACTCAATTCGTATGCTCTCCACCCGGTTATACAATTCCTGATAAGCCGGTTTCAGATGGGCGATGCCTTGGAGTTGGGAACGGATTTCAGAAAGAGCCTTGTCGAGAGCCAGTTCATTCCCTGTCATCCACTGGCTGGCCGCCAACAGACGGGATTTGATGTCGTTGGCGTTTTCCAGAACAGCCGTTTGAGTTTCAAGTGTTTCCAATTCGCCCGGTTGTAATTGAGCCTCTTGTAACTCATTTAATTGAAACGATATGAAGTCGGCCTCTTGCCTGAGCGTCTCGGCCTCGGTTTGGAGCCGGCCAAACGACTGCCGGAGGGCAGCTGTTTTTTCCCATTGGTCCGCATAGGCGTCTCGTTCACGGGTATTGTTGGCATAGGTGTCCACCACGTGCAATTGAAACAACCGGTCTCCAAGGGCGAGGGTTTCGTGCTGCGAGTGTACATCTACCAGGCGAAGACCCAGTTGTTTCAGGACATCCAACGTCACGGGCGTATCGTTGATAAACGCGCGGCTTTTTCCGGCAGGGCTGATTTCCCTGCGGAGCACCGTTTGGTCGGCATAGTCCAGTTCATGCTCGGTGAACCATTTTTTTAGCCGATACAAACGAATGTCAAATATCCCTTCTGCCACGCATTTTTCGGTGTCATTCCAAAGTACTTTTGTATCAGCCCGGTTGCCAAGCAGCAACCCTACTGCCCCCAAAAGGATCGATTTTCCTGCTCCGGTTTCGCCCGTGATCACGTTCAGGTGAGGGGCGAAGTCAAGCTCCAGGTGCTCGATGAGCGCGTAGTTCTTGATGGTCAGGTGGGTGAGCATACGTCTCCGAAAATTACAACCCCCTTGGCACAGGTGCGGGTCAGTTGCCGATGATTTTTTGGTAAATGTTGCGCTTGGGGTCGATGGCCGTCAGGATGTCGTAGGCCTCGCGCCTCACTTGAATGTTGCCCTGCGAAAAGATATTGACCAACTCGGTGGCCTTGGTGTCAAAAAAGGAAACGACCAGAATGGAGTTGGGATTTATTTGCCATGCCTTGCGTACCGCGCGCAAGACCTCCAGCACCTGCTCGCGCCCCTGGTCGGGTGTTTTATCAAAGTTGTCCATAGCCAGGCGGTGATAGGTGTAGATTCCTTTTCGGATTTCGGCCATTTGAGGGTTGTTGAGCGCCTCTATCAGCGCGTAGCGATTTCGATTGCTACCCAATGCCTGCCATCCGTCACGCCCCGATTGCTGAGCGTTGGTGACCACGATCAGTGCCTTTTGAAAATACGGATTGCCGCCCAATGGACTGAACGAGTCATAGTCCATACCCAGGATCACGTAAGCGTAGAATGCCAGCATGGACGTGAGGTTGGAGATGTATGTATTGTCGTTGTATTCAAGCGGCAGCGACTCCACGTACTCAAACTCCCAATCGCGGTCGGCAAAATTGAAGACCACGCTTTCATAGTTGGTGTTGTAGATCGGGCGTGCGGAGGCAATCTGAACGCTGGCCTTGAAATTGCCAAGGGCTACGTTGCTGCCCTCAGTCACATTGATAAAGAGGGAACAGTTTATTTTTTCCTGCGTAAGATAGCTGTCCGTTGTCCATTTTCGCGTGTTCAGAAAATTGGCAAAGGCGCGTTCCATGTCGCGCAGCACGGCCCGGTCAGAACTGGCCACGCGATCGGCATTCACACTGACTTTACAGTTGAGTTCCTGTGCATACGCCACTCCGCCACTTTCTGTACAGAGCACAACGCCTGCCAGCAGACCGACCATGAGCAGGGAGCTACGCATGGCTGTAGTCAATGATGGATTCAACGATATCAACCGCTACCTCTTTTTTGGATTTCAGGTGTATTTCACGAACGCGGTCGCGCTTATCGAGAATGGTGACCTTGTTCGTATCGTGGCCAAACCCAGCTCCTGCATCGTTGAGGGAGTTGAGCACAATCAAATCGAAGTTTTTGCTGATCAGTTTTTTTTGCGCGTTGGCGTGTTCGTTTTCCGTTTCCAGTGCAAACCCCACCACGACCTGATGTGTTTGTTTTATTTTGCCCAGCGCTGCGGCAATGTCGGGCGTTTGAGTCAATTCCAACGTGAGGTTGCCGTTGGTCTTCTTTATTTTTTGCTCAGCTGTGTTGATCGGGCGGTAGTCGGCTACGGCTGCCGACAACACGGCAATGTCGCTGCCTGGGAATAGCCGGGAGCATGCCTCGAACATTTGCTGGGCCGAGGTGACCGAAGTAACGGTAACGGAGGGATGGTTGATTTTCTGAGCCGTGGGTCCTGCTACAAGTTGCACCTGCGCCCCGTAATGCGCCAGGGTTTCGGCTATCGCAAAGCCCATTTTTCCGCTGGAACTGTTGCCGATAAAACGGACGGGGTCAATCGCTTCGTGTGTGGGGCCGGCTGTTACCAGTGCGTGCTTTCCCGTTAGCGCCTGGTGGTTTTTGAAAAAGGCCGTCAGCGTGGCCCGGATTTCCTCCGGTTCCGCCATGCGCCCATCGCCCGTTAAGCCACTGGCCAATTCGCCATACCCCGGCTTGATTAGGTGGTTGCCGTAGCTCCGCAGCCGGTCAATGTTCTGTTGCGTGGAGCCGTGTTGCAGCATGTCCAGGTCCATGGCGGGTGCCACAAACACCGGACAGCGTGCCGACAGATAGGTGGCGATAAGCAGGTTGTCGCAAGTTCCGTTGGCCATTTTTGCCAATGTGTGGGCGCTGGCGGGCGCCACCACCATCACATCTGCCCACAGGCCCAGTTCTACGTGATTGTTCCACTGGCCGGTTTTGTCTTGGACAAAATCAATCAGCACCGGGTTTTTGGAAAGTGTACTAAGCGTAAGAGGCGTGATAAACTCCGAGGCGGAAGCGCTCATCACCACTTTTACCTCGGCCCCTTCTTTTACCAGCAGGCGCGTAAGCACCGCGGACTTGTAGGCAGCAATGCTTCCACTGACACCTAACACGATTTTTTTGCCGGCCAGCGTCATGTGCACACGGGTATGTTATTCAGCCGCTTCGGGTGTTTCGCTGCGTCTGCGATACATCAGCTTGCCCTCCAGAAATTCTTCCGTGGCAGTGGAGGTAGGTTTCGGCATGCGCTCGTAGTAGCGGGAGATCTCAATTTGCTCACGGTTTTCAAAAACTTCTTCCAGATTATCCACCGTGGTGGCGAACTCGGCCAGTTTGCCATTGAGTTCTTCTTTCAGGTTGATGGCAATCTGGCGGGCGCGCTTGGAGATGACTACGACCGATTCATAAATATTTCCGGTAGGGGCCGCGATCTTGTCGAGGTCGCGCGTGATAATCGAAGGCTGTCCGGTGGCGTTCGTGCTCATGAGTTTTTGGGTTTTAACTTGTTAACTTGTTCTTGACTGGCGGTAAAAAAACGCTGTGCATCTTTTAACAACGGGCTGTTGGGGAAGTTTTCCAACAGCTCGCGGTAATAGCCCATCGTAGCATTGTAACGTTCGTATTGTTTGGTGGGCAGGCTGTTTTCCGCCAGTAAAAATTGTGCCTGCAATTTTAGAAATGCGGCCTCTTCGAGATACTGCGAATCGGGGAAATTTTTCTTGAAATTTTCAAAGGCAATTACCGCGGCTTGGTAGTAGCGAAGTTTTAGATACTGCTTGGCATTCTCAAAGCCTTTGCGTTCCAGTTTAACCTGGCTCTCCTGAATGACGGCCACCGCCTGGTCTCGAAACTTGCTGGCCGGGTAGCGATTCAAAAAGTTTTGCATGGCAGTCATGGCATCCACGCTGCTGCTTTGATCCAAATTGGCATCAGGCGAAGAGGCATAGAGCGAATAGGCATACATGAATGTGGCCTCTTCCGCCAAGGAGCTTCGCCCGTAGGTTTCGTAAAAAATCTTAAACTGGTTGGATGCCAACAAGTACGTTTTTTCATAGTACTGGCAATAGGCGAGGTAAAACTCCACTTTTTCGCCCTCGGGCAGACCGCGCACGATGGGCTGAATCTGTTCGAACAGCACGGCTGTGCGGTAATAGTCTTTTTTGGCGTAGTAGTTCAGTCCGGCTTCGTATTTCACGCGCCAGTCTTCGCTTTTCTCAATACGCCTGAATTTGCTACACGATGCCAGGAGCAGAACCCCCGCCAGTACCCAAAAAAAGCCACTTTTTCTCCGCATTTCGCTGTTAGTCGTGTCCAAAGGCTAAAACGCCCTAAACAAGCCTGCAAATATACGCCAACGGCCGTAAATGACAATTTTTTGCGGGAAGCGCTGAGGCGTTACTTGCGCACCAGGATTTTTCGTGTCAGGACCCCTTGGTTGTTAAGATATAGGGTGAAAAAATAAACCCCAGGGGCCAGGTCTTCGGCCGAGATCTTCAGTTTGGTTTCGCCATAAGGTAGGTCATAGTCGCCCATGCGCTGCCCCAGGATGTTTTGGAGCGATATTCGGGCTTTAACCGATTCGTTGAGCAGCCGGTAATCCAGAAACCCCACATCGGTGAGGGGGCTTGGATAGATATCGTGCACGCTGATGTCTTTGGTTTGGAAAACGAACGATCGCCCCTTTTTTTCCTCTACCCACACATTTACTGCGTATTCGGCTATGGCCCCCGCGCCCCTGGGGTCGGCCTCAAAACGCAACGTGTGCTGGGATGCCATGATGCCACTCTCCAGCACAAAGGTCACATCGGCCAGTTGCTCTCCCGGCTCCAGTCTGCGCGTGAACTCCCGGTTGGCCTGCTCAAGGCAGTTTTTGTCGAGGCAGAAATAACCCCGCTGGGTGGCTCCCAACTCACCCGCCAGACGGAAGGTAAACGTTTGTGCCTTTTCTGATGTGTTTTTTAGGAGGATCGGCAAGCGCACCACCTCTGATATGGAAGCCTGTACGGACGGGGGAGTATCGGTAAACTCGAGTTGGCCAAACGACAAGTTGGCAACAGCCAGCGCGAGGATCAGCAACCCGTTCAGTTTCATGGAGGCACACTAATTCAAAAGAAAGGTAAGGCTTTGCGCGGAAAAAGCCAGCAGGAGCCCCAAAAAAATTCGGCCAAATGAAATAATTGGCGTCAGTTGATCGTTTTAGCGGCCGTTTTTACCACATCGGCTCGCCCCGGCCGCTCGCTGACGCGCCAGGCAAAGCCCCGCAGCCGCTTGTGCTCGTCCTTCCACTCGTGAGGGGGGATGAGCTGGGCATCGGGTTTTTTGTAAAAACTGATGTTATTCACTTTACCGGTGCGGAAGTTGATGCGCATGTTGCTGCAGATGATCTTATTCAACCCTACCGTGGCCATCACCACGAGTTCTTCTTTTTTGTCATTGACGATTTTTTCTTCCTGTGTGGCGTAGTAGATGCTTTCTCCGTTGCCTTCCACGATGACGTGGTCGATCGCGCGGCCGTTGAAGAAGGCCGTCATCTTCCGCCCTTTGATCTGGTTGTAGTTTTTCAGCGTGTCCTCCTGAATGACAAAGGCGTTGGCAACCAAAAAAATGCGATGAATGGCTTTGTTCTTCAACAGCATCCGTATCGAGTCGGAGGTGAGTTGGTTTCCATTCGTCCACAAGATAGGGTCGCGATATAAGTGAAGCAGGCTATCGGCTGACAGATAGGCAAGCGAATCGGCACTTCCCTGCAAGTCGCGCTTGAAAATTTTTACGTTGTGATAGGCAAGCAACCGCTTTTGCCGCGGGTCGGCACTCTCGATTGAAACTAAGGTGTCCGCTGAGAGAAATAGCGTGTCACCGTCCTCGGCCACCTTCGCCACGTAGGCATTGCCATACACTTTGCTGATGCCTTTTTTTCGATCATAGTAACCGTCATCGCCAAAAACCGTCATACTCTCTTCTTTGGATGTCATGGCCACATGCCCCACCGCACGATAAAACTTCCGGATATCATCCAAATAATATTTGTCGCCCTTCATTCGGTTATTGGGTGTCTCAATTTCCCCCTTGCTGAGGTTCGAGGTCTTTTGGTTGGTATCATAGAAGCCACTCTGATAAATGGCTGTTTTGCCTTCCTTATCGATTACCCTGGTGCTGTCGCGGAAGTAGATGATTTTGGTTTTGGAGTTGTATTGAAGGGTATCAGAAGTAAGTGTGTAGTCGGGGCTCACGCCCACCACATTTTTTTTGAACGAGGCCAGGTTGCTGGGCAGGAAGTAATATCCTTTTTGACTGGTGAGCGTGTTGGTGCTATCCACCAGTTTACCCCCGTTAAAATACCGGGCTTCATTTTTTTGACGGTCGTAGTCGAGAAAGTCAGTGTATAGAGTAGCCAGGCCCAGCTTGGTAAACACGACACTTTTGCGCAGGTAGGCGATTTTGGAGTTCCCATCATATGTGAGTGCCTGGGCGGTACAGTTTACCGAGTCGCCCTCGGTGATGCGGATGCGACCATAGGCCTCTACCCGGTTTTGGCCTTTGTAAAAGTGTGCCGAGTCACAATAGATCGTGGTGCGGTTTTGTTGCAACACTACATTGCCGAGCAGCCGGTCAAAACGCTGCCCCTCTTTGGCGCTGCCTATCAAGTTGTCGGCCTGTTTTAGCTTGACCTTCTTCTGCGCACAGAGCGGCAGGGATAAGGCGAGTACGGTGAGAAAGAGCAGGCAACGCATGAACGCCCACAAAGGTAAAACTAATCGGGTGTTTGTTGATACCTTTGGCTTACCGGATGAAAACGCTTTTCGAGTCGTCTTTGGCTGACCTTTGTCCATCGGGCAGCCGGTTTGTAGTGGCTGCCAGCGGGGGAGTTGACTCCATGGTGTTGGCTCATTTGATGCATCAGACAGGACAGGTATTTTGTCTGGCTCACGCCAATTTTCAACTGCGCGGGGAAGCCTCAGAAGGTGATGAAGCATTTGTAAAGCAATGGGCGGAGACACGCGGGATTCCGTTCTTTTCGACCCGCTTTTCGACCAATAACTATGCCGAACAAACCGGATGGTCCATTCAGATGGCTGCACGTGCGCTCCGATACAATTGGTTTGAACAGGTACGCACTAGCGGTTACGACTTCATCGCCACGGCCCATCACCTGAACGATAGCATTGAAACGGTCTTGCTGAACTGGACGCGCGGAGCATCCCTCGAGCAGTTGGCGGGTATTCCGCGAAAGCGCGACCGCATCATACGCCCTTTGCTGGGAGTTACCCGGGAACAACTACAACGCTACGCGTTAGAACACGAGGTGGTGTGGCGCGAAGATGCCAGCAACGGTACGGACGACTACACCCGCAATCGCATCCGGCATCATGTGATACCTGTGTTAAAGCAAATCAATCCAGGTCTGGAGGCCACCTGGCACCAGCGCAGCCGACAACTGGAGGATCAGTTACATGTATTTGACCAGGCCGTGGCCGACTGGGAGCGCGCCTATTGGCACGCGCAGGTCCATGGGGCCGCTATCGCCAAAGAGGGGTTGCGCCAGCCGGGTGCAGCTTCCATATTGTACCGCCTTACGAAAGGCTATGGGTTTGTGTGGGAACAATGTGAACAAGTGGTGAGCGCGGCAGACGCACAGCCCGGCAAGCAGTTTTTTTCCAAGACCCACCAGATGGTCACGGATCGCACTTCGGTCCTGTTGGCCCCGCGGGTGGCCCCTCCATCGCCTGTGGTGATCACGGGCGAAGGGACCTACCACCACGGCAACCTGGTATTGCACGTACACCGGTCCGGGCCGGTCAGCGTCAGCACCGCCTCCACGACTGCACTGGTTCCCGCTCACGTGTGCGCGTTCCCCGTTACCTGGCGGGTTTGGCAGCCGGGCGATTGGATTCAGCCCCTGGGGATGAGCGGAAAAAAGAAGGTGAGTGACCTGTTGATCGACCTCAAAGTGCCGTTAGTGGCAAAGCCTGGGGTGACGGTGCTGGAAAGCGAAGGCCGCATCTTTTGGGTGGTGGGCATGCGAACAGACGAACGGTTTAAGATCGGCCCCGATACGCAGTCCGTGATTTCATTTACGCTCGGTTAAAACTGCCCGAGGCCTTTCTTTTTTGGGTGTGCCCACTATACCTTTGCCAGCCAAAAAAGATTCTTCACCAAATAACAGAACATATGAAAGTAACCGTAGTAGGGGCGGGCAACGTGGGAGCTACCTGTGCCGATGTGCTGGCGTACAAAGAAATCGCCAATGAAGTGGTATTGCTGGACATTCGTGAAGGCTTTGCCGAAGGAAAAGCGTTGGACATCTGGCAAAAGGCGCCCATCGACCTATATGACTCGCGCACGGTAGGCTCTACGAACGACTACGCCAAAACCGCGGGTTCGGAGGTGGTAGTGATCACCTCGGGGTTGCCACGCAAACCCGGCATGACGCGCGATGACCTGATCGGTACGAATGCGGGCATCGTCAAATCGGTGACGGAAAATGTGGTGAAGCATTCGCCCAACGCCATCATTATCGTGGTGTCCAATCCCCTGGATGTGATGACTTATCAAGCCCACATTACGTCTCAACTGCCGCGTACCAAAGTCATGGGCATGGCCGGTATTTTGGATACGGCCCGCTACCGCGCGTTTCTGGCCGAGGCATTGAACGTATCACCCAAAGACATTCAGGCGATGCTGCTGGGTGGTCATGGCGATACCATGGTGCCCTTGCCGCGCTACACCACGGTATCGGGTATTCCGGTAACGGAGTTGATCTCCAAAGACAAGCTGCATGCCATCATCGAACGCACCAAAGTGGGCGGAGGTGAGTTGGTAAAACTCATGGGCACCTCTGCCTGGTATGCGCCCGGGTCGGCAGCGGCACAGATGGTAGAGGCAATCGTGCGTGACCAACGCAGAATTTTGCCGGTATGTATCCAACTAAACGGGGAGTATGGCATCAAGGACTGCTACCTGGGAGTGCCTGTCGTGCTTGGCAAAAACGGAGTTGAAAAAGTGATCGAACTTGACTTGAATGCCGAGGAAAAAGCGTCACTCGAAACCAGCCGCAAGCACGTGAAGGAAGTAATGGACGTCCTTGATAAGTTGGGCAAGTAGCGTTAATTGAAATATCATGAAAACAAAGAATCGCCCCCGTTCGGGCGATTCTTTGTTTTCAGCACCGTCACTTTTTGCCGATGTAGAGAATTTCTTTAGGCTCAATACCAAAATAATAGGCCTTCTCGCCCAGGGTGCTCGCGAACGCGTGTCCTTCGGCTTTGAGGCCTGCGCGACTTATTCGCTGCGCATAGTCTTTCCCAAACTTGCGTACGTGGTCGTCCTGGCCAAAGGCTTTTTCCCGCGCCCGCGGGTCAGTAATGGAAGCGTCCTCATAGGTTATTTCGGGCACCGGGTGAAAAAACGGAACCTGTAAAATGGCGTAGCCCCCCGATTTCAACACGCGGTAGATCTCGCGCATCGCTCGCAGGTCATCGGCTACGTGCTCCAACACGTGATTACACAACACCACGTCAAAGGTCGATTCCTCAAACGGGATTTGATGCAAGTCCATTTTTACTTTAGCCAAAGGCGATTCAATGTCGGCCGTGATGTACCCTTCGCCATGCCTTTTTTCAAAGGCCTGAATGAAGCAGTGTTCGGGCGCCACGTGAAGCACGCGCTGGGGACGCTCGAAAAAGTCAGTCTGCTCGCGCAGGTAAAGCCAAATGAGGCGGTGCCGTTCCAGACTTTGGCAATGAGGGCACAAGGCGTTGGGTCGGGGGTTGATGCGGCCATAGGGAAGAAATTGGCGATAGCGGTGCTCGCAGATGGGGCATTGCACGTTTTGCCCCCGGTACAACAGACCCAGGGCGCGAAGGCCGATCCCGCTGACGCGTTGTAAATATTTGCGCGGCACCCAGCGGATAAGCCAGGAAATGACTTTTTTCACGCCTGCAAAGATAGGCGCGGGTCAGGCGGAATATTTTCATCTCCACTAAAACTTTTTGTGCCTAACCGCCATCTTTAATACGTGACCCCAGGGAAGCGAAAAAGACCAAACCCGTGGCCGAAACCTTACTCGACATTGCTATGATGCATTCCGATGCGCTCATCGCCCGGGCCCGCGAAGGCGATAAGAATGCGCAAGGCAAGTTGGTGCAGCTATGGTACAAGCGCATCTACAACTTCTGCTACAAGTTTTTCTATGACCATGACCAGGCCATGGAAGCTTCGCAGAAGGCCTTCATCAGCATGCACCGGCACATGGCGGCTCTTCAGGAAGTGGGCAGGTTTAAGTCGTGGCTGTACACTATTGCTATTAACTGTTGCCGCGAAGAAGCCCGAAAACGGAAGAGTCAGCGGTCGCTCTCACTCAACGACATACAAACCGGCCGGGGAGGAGATACGGGCTGGGAGCAATCGCCCCACCGCCATGATAACCCGGAGCGCCAGTTGCGGCAAGCAGAGCTTTCGGACCTGCTGCACCAATGTCTGTATGAACTCAGTGCCGAACAGCGTGAAGTGGTAATAATGAAGGAGTACGAGGGGCTTAAGTTTCGGGAGATTGCTGAGGTGTTGAACATCTCGGAAAACACGGCCAAGTCGCGGCTGTACTATGGTCTTGAGGCGATGAAGGGAATTTTGGAGAGACGGAATATCACCAAAGAAAGCATTGGATATGAATTATGAACCGGATGAAGGCACTTGGATGGCCTACGTGTATGGCGAACTGGGTGAGGAGGAGCGAGCCAAGATAGAAGCCTATTTGCAGCAAAACCCCGACCAGCGAAAACGCCTGGCTGCGTGGCAGGCCGTTCGCCAACAGCTTCGCTACGCGCAAGACCAGGAGGTGATTGCCCCCCCCATTTTCGTGGAAGAAAAAAAGGGTTCATTTTGGCAAACGGCCTACTGGCGGATGCCGATGGGTATCGCTGCAGGTATTTTACTCGTACTGGTGACCGCCAGGGTGTTAAATGTCAACATCCGTTACGAAGCGCGGCAACTGACGATTGCTTTTGGCGAAGCACAATCTTCTCCAAAAGAGATTGAGGTTCCCGCCCTCACGCCTGAGCAAGTGCAACAAATGATCGATCGGTCGGTGTCGGAGAACCGTCAGCAGATGGCAAGCGATTGGGAACAACAGCAAGCGAAACTGGCACACTCAATCCGGGCCAATTTTGCCACCCACGATGGCCGCATTGATGCGTTGGTACATCAGGTATCATCGGCTTCGCAAGATCAGATACGCTCCTTTGTCGCTTCGTTGAAGGAGGAGAATCAACGGGCGATGAAAGAGTACCTGACACTCTCCGCCAGCGAACAAAAACTGTACATGGAAAATTTGCTGGTCGATTTTTCCAAGTACCTGACCGAGCAGCGAAATCAAGACCTGGCGTTGGTCCAAAATCGGCTGCTGGCGGTGGAGAATAACACTCATCAATTCAAGCAAGAAACGGAACAACTGTTGACAAGCATTATCGCCAGCAGTGGAGTTCCAACGAAAAAACTAACCGCGTATTAGCAGAAACAAAATTGGGCCCGCCCGCAAAAAAAGAAACACATGAAAACAAAACTGATGATACTGATTGGATTGGTGGCTGTGTCACCGATCTTCGCACAACGGGTGGACGATGAGCGCATGACCCGCGACCTGGAAATTGCCAAGAATGTGCTGGGCACCGTGATCAAACAGCAGCAAGGCGCGCGTTCCTTCTTCTCCATCGAAGCCGATGCTCATTACATGGCCGGATATGGTGTCACGTTTCGCCTGCCGCATGACATGAATTTCATTTATCTCAACAGCGCTGTGGGCGAAGTGCTAAAGATAACCGGCTCCCAGCCTGCGGCTGCCCCCGGGTTCTACTATGAGTACCATGACGATGGTGAGGCACGATCACAAGCCCGTTCGAAAGCACGCGAGGCGATTACCATCAATGGACGTACCGGGCGCACCGGCAAAGGCCGAGAGATCAATGTCGACAGTGCGCGAAGAGCCTATCAGACCAAACTGGTGGAGGCCATCAAAGATTTTATGCTGGACTATAGCGACCTGCTTTCACAGCTTCCGAACTCGGAGAAGATTTCAGTGACCAATCGACAGGATGGTCGTCAACCATGGGTGTGGGGTGCAAGGCAGTCGTATTTGCTTGTGGAAGCCAATAAAGACGATATGGTACAGTACAAACACGGAAAAACCACACGTGAGCAGGCCGCTGCAAAGATTCGCGTGGTGAACTCCGAAACAGAGGAATCGACCGAGCCGGACCTGGAATTATTGTCCAGCATCTTTAGCCGCTTGTACCGCTCCGATTTATCCAGGACCTACTTTACCAATGATGACGTTTACTTTGAGCGTCTGCGCGACTTCGGGGTGATTTATTATATGCAGGTCTATTCCAGCAATGAGATGGAAGATGGATTGTATAGCATGCCCACCGTAAAATTGCGCGAGGTGGAGAAAACCGACCGCGATAAGAAGGTGAAAGAGCTGTATCCCGCATTTGAGAAGGAGCTGAAAGAGAATATCCTTGAGTATGGCCGTACGTTGAAGAGCCTGAAAGAGAATGAGGCTCTGGTGTTCAATGTGCGGCTTACCCGGTGCGTTGCGTGCGGCATACCTGCCTCGATTGAGGCTTCAGTCAAACAGAGCATATTGCGCGATTACTCGTCAGGCAAAATCAGTCGCGAGGCTGCCCTGGCAAAAGTGGAGGTAAAAAAGGGTCCCAATCAATAGGTGAGTGGCACTTGTGCCAACGCTGCAGACTTACCTACCGTTGCTCAACGGAGATAAGCGCAGCGTGTGTTGCTGTGCGTGCTGTTTTTTTAGGAGTATTTTAACACCTCCCTTGTAACCTTTTCTGCACCTTGGCGGTAAATCATTGGCGATTACCTGTATTTTTTCCTATCTTTCTTAACTGAATCTTACAGCATGAAGCGAAAGTTATTGCTTACCACCGGAGTAGCAGCAGCACTGATTGTCCTTTATTCTGTTTTTCGCAGTGGCGACACAGGCGAACTCGCATCAATCATGGCAGCCGTGAGGCAAGGTGAGTTCCGTGTGGAAATCGAGACCACGGGAGAACTGGAGGCCAAGAACTCGGTCAAGATCCTTGGGCCTCAGTCGCTTCGTAACTTTCAAATTTGGCAAGTGACCATTCAAGACATCATTGCCGAAGGAACAGTAGTTAAGAAGGGAGATTGGGTGGCCACGCTGGACCGTTCCGAATTTCAAAACAAGTTCAACGCCAAACAGATCGAGTTGGACAAAGCCAGTTCCAAATACAATCAAACCCAGCTCGACACTACCCTGCAATTGCGTCAATCGCGCGATGAGCTGATCAATTTGGAATATGCCGTAGAAGAAAAAGCGATTGTACTGGAGCAATCCAAATTTGAGCCACCGGCCACCATCAAACAAGCCGAAATCAATATGGACAAGGCGAAGCGCGCCTATGACCAGGCATTGGAGAACTATAAGATCAAGAAGAAGCAAAACATGGAGAAGATGCGTGAAGTGGCGGCTGAATTGCGCAAGGTGCAAGACGAATTTCAAAGCATGACGAAAGTACTGGAATCGTTCAGTGTGTTGGCGCCTGAGGATGGTATGGTCATTTACGATAAAGGATGGGATGGAAAGCCGATCAAAGCGGGGTCGCAGATACAAATGTGGGAGCCTACGGTGGCCACCTTGCCGGATCTTACCAAAATGCAATCCAAGACGTATGTAAATGAGGTGGATGTACGCAAGGTAAAAACGGGGCAAAAAGTATTTGTGGGACTGGATGCATACCCCGATAAAAAACTGACGGGTTTGGTAACCAAGGTAGCGAATGTGGGCGAACAACGGCCTAACTCGGACGCCAAGGTGTTTGAGGTGCTCGTGGAAATAGATGAAACCGACCCCACCTTACGCCCGTCCATGACCACCAGTAACCGCATTGTGGCCCAGGTCATTGAGAATGCCATTTATGTGCCGCTGGAAAGTTTGCACAGCCAGCACGACTCCATCACGTACGTATTCCGAAAAAATGGTTTGAAGACAGAGAAACAGGAAGTTTTGGTGGGGGAGACGAATGCCAACGATGCGGTTATTCTCGCAGGGCTGGCCGCCAATGAGAAAATTTTTCTGTCCGTGCCTCAGGGTATGGATACTCATGCCGTCACCCTCTTGCCCGAATTGAACGGAAAACGCAAAAAGCAAGGCAGTGCCGATGGTGACGTTACGGCACAGGTACAATCAAACCAATAAGGTGTGAAGTGGCTGGCGCTTTTTTTCAGTCAACGCCTCCTGGCCAACCTGTTCATCGCTATCGATGCGGTGATTGCCAACCGCGTGCGCTCCTTTCTGACGGCCTTAGGAATTATTTTTGGCGTGGCCGCGGTGATCGCCATGCTGGCCATTGGCAATGGGGCCCAGCAGGAGATCCTGAACCAAATCAAGTTGGTAGGGGTAAACAACATTGTTGTAAAGCCAATCATTGAGCAAAAAGAAGAACGAATTGAAGAGGCAGGGAGCAAGAAAGAGAAGCGTAAATTTTCACCCGGCTTAACTCTTCGGGATGTTCGCAATATCGAACAGACCATCCCCGGGTTAGCGAACATCAGCCCGGAGATCATCCTCAATACCCATGTTATACGCAACGGTGTGAGGCGTTCGGCCAAGTTGGTGGGGGTGGCCCCTTCCTATTTTTCGATCTACGATTTCCAGTTGGCCCAGGGCGGATATTTCAGCGAGGAGCAGCTACGAATGGGCGCACCCGTCTGCATTGTGGGCGCGTCCGTTAAAAGCCGGTTCTTTCCGACTGAAGATGCTATTGGAAAAAGTATTAAAGTGGGACCACACTGGCTCACCATCGTGGGGGTGATGCGCGAGCGCCTGGTGTCCGAGAACAGCATCAGCAAGTTAGGCATCCGCGATTTCAACATGGACGTGTACGCACCCTTGCAAACCGTGCTGATCCGGTATGAGAACCGAGACCTGATCACGGCTGAGGCGCTCCGGCTTGAGTCCATGCGAAGCCGCGGAATGGTAATCGATAACGGCACCAGTCAGCAAAGTGAAGCGGAGCGGAAAAACTATCACCAGCTTGATCGTCTGGTGATACAGGTAGAAGAAACGGCCAAGTTGACCAGCGTGGCGGATGTCGTTTTGCGCTTACTTTCGCGAAGACATTATGAGGTCGTAGATTTTGAAATTGAGATACCGGAGTTGTTGCTCAAACAGCAGCAGCGTACCAATAATATTTTCAACTATGTACTGGGCGCTATTGCGGGTATTTCTTTACTGGTGGGTGGCATCGGCATCATGAACATCATGTTGGCATCGGTGTTGGAGCGCATCAAAGAAATCGGACTTCGCTTGTCGCTGGGTGCCAAGAAAAGCGATGTGGTACAGCAATTTTTGTTTGAATCCATGATGATCAGCATTGGCGGTGGTCTGATTGGCGTAATCTTAGGTGTTGTGCTTGCCTATGGTGTCTCCGCGGTGGCTGGCATCCCTACGGTCATCAGCTTTGCCTCGATCGTGTTGGCCTTTGGCGTGGCTGCCAGCGTGGGGTTGGTATTTGGTATTGCACCCGCCCGCAAGGCGGCTGGTCAGGATCCGATAACTTCGTTGCGATATGAATAGAACCATTTGTTTGTTGATCGCGCTGGTGGGTGCCGGTGAGGCGTGGGCGCAGCGTTCGTTTTCCATCGAAGAGGTTATTCAACGCGCGCTGGCGCAGTCGCCCTTTGCCAAACAGGCCGAAACGCGCAAAGAAAACCGATATTGGCAGTACCGCAGTTTTCGTACCAACTATAGTCCCCAATTGCGATTGAACGGTGGCTTGCCGGGCTACAGTCAGAGTTTTATTCCAGTGCGCCAGCCAGACGGCTCGTTGGTTTTTCAGTCTGTGAATCAAACCAATGCCAGTGCCAACCTCGGCCTGTTGCAACCGCTTCATTGGACGGGGGGAACGATTTCGGCTAACACCAATTTTAATCTATTCAATGATTTGGATCGTGACTTTCGCTCGTGGAATGGGACCATCCTCAATGTGCAGTTGGAACAACCTATTTTTGGTTTTAACCCGTTGAAGTGGGCCCGGCAGACGGAGCCGCTTCGGTACGAGGAGTCTAAACGGGAGTTTGTCGAGCAATTAGAGGCCATCTCGCAAGAAGCAGTCGATCGGTTTTTCAGCGTGCTGGAAGCGCAAACGCGACAGCAGATTGCCGGCTTCAACCTGGCCAACAACGACACCATTTACAAAATTGAACAAGGGCGCTACAACATCGGCACTACGTCTCAAGACAAATTGCTTCAAGTCGAACTGCAGTTGTTGCGTTCGCGACAAGATTTGGCGCAGGCCCGCCTTGATTTGGAGAACGCCAGCCTGGCGTTGCGCATCTATCTGGGCCTTACCGACTCAGACGAAATCGCCTTGGAATTGCCAGAGAACATCCCACTGTTTGCCATTTCGTTGGACGAAGCCTTGCTGTATGCCAAACAGAATCGGGCCGCTTATTTAGCCTTTGAGCGCAGGCGACTTGAAGCACAACGCGATGTAGCGGAAGCCAAAGGAAGACGATTCCAAACGTCTTTGACGGCCTCGTACGGCCTCAACAATTCCGCGCCCATCGTGGGTGACCTGTATACCGATCCGCAGCGTCAGCAGCAGGCCAACATCAGCTTTAACGTGCCCGTACTGGATTGGGGCCGAAACCGTGCGATGATGCGGACGGCTGCCGCGAACAAAAAACTCAATGACTACATCATTGCGCAGGAGGAAGTGAACTTTGAACAGGAAATTACCACACAAGTCAGGCAGTTTGAATTGTTGCGGCTGCAGTTGGAAATCACTAAGAAGTCGGACGAAGTAGCACAAGAACGCTACAAGGTGGCTCAAAACCGCTACCTCATTGGTAAAATTGATATCACCAACCTCAATATCGCGCTCACGGAGAAAGACGATGCCAAGCGGAGCTACATCCAGGCCCTTCGTTCGTTTTGGACTGCGTACTACAACCTTCGCAGGTTGACGCTATATGATTTTGCGGAGAAGAAATTGTTGTACATGCCTGAATCATAAAAAAAGCCGGGTTCTGCGACCTGGCTCTTGGTGATGTCACTCGTTAGGTCGACCAACGCCCCGGCTACTTCAAATCCGAAAAGTCAAAGCTCGTCTCCAAAAACTTGGTCGTAAACTTGCCCGAACGGAAAACGGGATTGTCCATCAGTTTTAAATGAAAAGGGATGGTAGTCTTTACGCCCTCAATCACAAACTCGCTCAGGGCGCGCTTCATGCGGGTAATCACTTCCTCGCGCGATTGGCCGGTTACAATTAACTTGCCAATCATGGAGTCGTAATTCGGAGGAATGGTATAGCCGGCATAGACGTGGCTGTCCACCCGCACTCCGTGGCCACCCGGTTTGTGCAAATGCAAAATTTTGCCGGGCGAGGGGCGAAATCCGTTGGCGGGATCCTCGGCATTGATGCGACATTCCATCGAATACAAATTCGGAAAATAGTTCTTGCCCGAAATAGGTACCCCGGCTGCTACTTTTATCTGTTCTTTGATTAAGTCATAGCTCGTCACTTCCTCGGTGATCGGATGCTCCACCTGGATGCGCGTGTTCATCTCCATGAAGTAGAAGTCGCCATGTTTGTCTACCAAAAATTCAATGGTGCCTGCGCCTTCATAGTTGATGGCTTTGGCGCCCTTGATGGCCGCTTCGCCCATGCGCTCGCGCAGTTCCTGACTTACGATGGGGGAGGGAGTCTCTTCCACCAGCTTTTGGTGCCTGCGCTGAATCGAGCAGTCCCGCTCGGACAGGTGACACACCTTTCCATATTGGTCGCCCACAATCTGGATTTCGATGTGGCGTGGTTCTTCCACAAATTTTTCCAGATACAAACCATCGTTGCCAAAGGCCGCACCGGCCTCGCGCTTGGCATCATCCCAGGCCTTTTTAAACTCGGACTCGTCATTGATGATCCGCATCCCCTTCCCACCGCCACCCGCTGTGGCTTTCACAATCACCGGGTACTTGATTTTCTTGGCGATCTCCATCCCTTCTTCAATAGAGCTGAGCAGGCCATCCGAGCCGGGTATGGTAGGTACCCCTGCCTTCTTCATCGTGTCTTTGGCAGTCGACTTGTCGCCCATCGCCTCAATCATGGCAGGTGTGGGGCCTATGAACTTGATGCCATACTCCTGGCAGATGGCCGAAAACTCCGCCCGCTCCGATAAGAACCCGTAACCAGGATGGATCGCATCTGCGTTGGTAATCTCAGCCGCGGAAATGATGCGGGGAATGTTCAGGTAGGAATCTTTGCTGGGGGCGTCTCCGATACACACAGCCTCATCGGCAAAGCGTACGTGAAGACTCTCGCGGTCGGCCGTGCTGTACACTGCCACCGTTTTAATATCCATTTCACGGCAGGTGCGTATTACGCGAAGGGCGATTTCGCCCCGATTGGCAATCAATATTTTTTTGAACATGCAGTTTTGTTAAAGATGATAAACTCAAAATTCAAGACTCAACTTTTTTAATGACATCATTGATTGTCATGGATCTTTTATTTTGAATTTCGAATCTTGAATTTTTTTATTCTGACCAGACGGTTGATTAATCCGGCTCAACAACAAACAAAACCTGGTCGTACTCCACGGGGGAGGAATTCTCAACCATCACTTTCATCACCGTTCCGGATACTTCTGATTCAATTTCATTGAAGAGTTTCATGGCTTCGATGATGCATACCGTTTGCCCTTTGCTCACTTTGTCGCCCACGGAAATGAACGGGGGGGAGTCGGGGTTGGCGGAGCGATAAAAGGTGCCGATCATGGGTGACTTAATATCAACGGTTTTTCCACCAGCCGCCTGTTTTTCAGTTTTGGTGGCTGGGGGAGCTGTCACAGCCGGAGGTGCCACTACCGGGGGAGCGGTGATAACCGGAGGCGCGGTCACCACCGGTGCCGAGGCTTTGAGCACCTTTTGGTCAGGCTCGCGCTTGACGTGCAACTTAAGCTCCTTTGTTTCCACGTTCACTTCATTCAGCCCTGATTGGGCGATAAAGTCGATGAGATCCCTGATTTCGTTCGTTTTCATTTCCGAGGGGGTTGAAGGTTCTTTGGTGGCGGGGGTTATCTTTTTGACGACCTTGTCCGTTACTTTTTTAGATGCCATATCACTTATTCCTTCACGCGTTCCACGTATTCACCGGTGCGTGTGTTGATTTTGATATTGTCGCCAGTATTTACAAATAAAGGTACTCGAATTTCAGCACCTGTCTCAATCGTGGCCGGTTTGAGGGTGCGCGTGGCCGTGTCCCCCGCCAACCCGGGTTCGGTGTAGGTGACGTTCATCACCACGTGCTGGGGAGCTTCGGCCGTGATCGGGTTGGTTCCGTTTTCGAAGGCAATCAGCAGTGTGACACCTTCTTTGATGTAGTTCACCGATTCGCCCAGCAGCGTCTTATCGATGTACACTTGTTCAAACGAATCATTGTCCATCACCACCAGGCTCTCGCCATCGGCATACAGGTATTGATACTCCTTGGTTTCCACACGCAGGATGTCGGCCGAATCGCCCGGGCGGAAACGGTTCTCGATGATTTTGCCGGTACGAACGCTGCGCATCTTCACTTGATAGAAGGCGCGAAGGTTACCGGGCGTGCGGTGTTGCAGTTCTTCTACTTGCACTACTTCTCCGTTGTAGCGGATGTAGTTTCCTTTGCTGAGATCTGAAATAGTTGCCATATGATAGATTCGAAATATACGTACTGTTTAATGATCGTCACTTGCGTACCCCCCGGCCATCATACGCCCATTTTACATACATGGCGCCCCAGGTGAAACCTCCGCCAAAGGCGGCCAGAATCAGGTTGTCCCCCTTTTTTAATTGTTTTTCATAATCCCACAGCAGCAGGGGTAAAGTGCCTGCGGTGGTATTTCCATACCGCTCAATGTTCATCATCACTTTGTCTTCGGTAATGCCCACGCGGCTCGCAGTCGCGTCAATGATACGCTTGTTGGCTTGGTGAGGTACCAACCATGTAATACTGTCGGGGGTAAGGCCATTTCGTTCGGCCACCTGCGCGGCCACTTCGGCCATGTTGGTTACGGCAAATTTGAACACCGCTGAGCCTTCCTGGTAGACATAATGCTGCCGCTTGTCAACCGTTTCGTGCGAGGCCGGCAAGCGACTGCCACCGGCTTTCATGTGGAGGTACGTTTCGCCCGAGCCATCGCTACGCAAGATGTAATCCATAACACCCTCCTCTTCGGTGGTGGGTTCCAACAGCACGCACCCGGCACCATCGCCAAATATGATGCACGTTGTACGGTCGGTATAGTCTAAAATCGATGACATCTTGTCGCCACCGATAACCACCACTTTTTTGTAGACGCCCGACTGAATAAAGCTGGCACCGGTGGCCAGCGCATACAAAAATCCGGAGCAGGCCGCGCCCATGTCATAGCTGAAGGCATTCACCGCCCCGATGGCCGTAGCCACCACATTGGAGGAAGCAGGAAACGTCATGTCGGGTGTGATGGTGGCAAAAATGAGCAAGTCGATTTCTTTTGGGTCGGTACCCGATTTGGCGAGCATCTCTTTCACGGCTGCAATGCCCATCACTGATACTCCCTGGTGTTCGCCTTTCAGTATTCTGCGTTCTTTGATGCCCGTGCGTGAGGTGATCCACTCATCGGTGGTTTCCACCATCGTTTCCAGTTCTTTGTTGGTGAGAATATAGTCGGGTACGTACCCGCCTACCGCTGTGATGGCTGCCCTTGTTTTGTTCATAGAGTGGGTTAAGTTGGAGGCGCAAAAAAAGCCGATGCCCGATTGAACATATCAATCGGGCACCGCGCGTACGCTTATTGTTGGAAACAGATGTCTCCGACCATGAGCGATGACTGTTTTGAGGTGCGCATGAAGCGGATTTACGCCAGCACTTCTTTTTCCATGACCACGTTGCCCTTATAGTAGAGCTTGCCCTCGAGCCAAAAGGCACGGTGTCGCAAGTGGTTCTCGCCTGTAGTAGGGCATACCGCAAACTGCTTGGCTTCGGCTTTGTAGTGGGTTCTTCGTTTATCCCTGCGGGTTTTGGAGGTTTTTCGTTTCGGATTTGGCATAACCTAGAGTGTTAAAAAGTACAAGTGTTTATTTTAGTTTTTTGAGTTTCTCCCAACGCGGGTCCATCGCCTGTTCGGCCTCCGCAGGCTGCGATTGATATACCAGCGTGACAGATGCCTCCTCGTTTTCATGGGCAAACCGCGGATGTAGACGCTTCATTGGCAGGGCCAGCAAAATGTATTCATACATCAACTGACCCACATCCAACGATGCCTGATCGTATGCAATAATGGTCAGTTCCTCATTTACTTCCCCGGGTTCCTCGCCATATTTGAATACCATTTTGGCCTGAACGTCAACCGGAAAGTCAAAAGGCTCGAGCGACCGATCGCATACCAACGCGGCATTTCCTGTGATGGTAAACAGGGCATCGATGAACGTTTCTCGTTTATCCAAAACCAGGTGGGCCCGAAAGGCACCGCCCTCGGAACCCCCCTTTCCATAAGCTTCAAAAAAGGCAGCGCCCAGTTCGAAGTCATATCCATGGGCTGTGTTCGATAACCCAACAATATCAACGTGGTAAGCCTTCACCCCACAGGTTTTTAAAACAAGACGGCAAAGGTAGTTTTTTTATGGGAATTGATAGTGTAAACGCCTCTAATTTTAGGGGTGCAGATAGGTAACCAATTGGTTTTCAGTGGTATGGGTCAAAGACGTACCTGTCTGTACCTGTTCGGAGCTACAAATAGTCGGCAAAGGCCACCTTTTTCAGCTCCTCGCGGCTCTTGGTTTGGAAGTGTTCGACCAGAAAATCGATGATGTGTTTGCGGAAGCCCAGTTTGATAGCGATGCTGCGGCAAAAGATCAATTCGCTCTCAAATACCTTTTGGTCGGCAAAAACCAACTCAAGGCAGGTCATCAGATAGTCAAATTTTTGGTCGTTGGAGAGGGCGCCCAGGCCATCGATCGGTTCGGGATTGCGTATGAGCGCCAATACCTGGTCCTGCGGATAGTGCCGGTCTTGCGCCAGCTTCAGAATGAAGTCGCGTTCTACCTTTGCAAAGTGCTTGTCGGCCTCGGCCAACTGAATAAGCACGTTTAGCTGTTTCTTGGTCACAATGTCCATAGTGCCCTGCTTTTTATCCAAAACTACGCAATAACCACCTGCCCGCTACGGCAGACTGATGAACGGTAACGCGGGTCGCCAAACGCGGTTATTTTGACCCCGAACGCTCAAGGCGGTGTTTAATGACATCTAAAGCCAGATAAATGGCTTGCCGCAGGGAGCTTTCATCGGCCATATTTTTACCGGCAATGTTGTAGGCCGTGCCATGGTCGGGCGAGGTGCGTACGATGGGCAGGCCTGCCGTAAAGTTCACGCCATTGTCAAAATCCAGCGTTTTAAACGCGATGAGCCCCTGGTCGTGATACATGGCCAAAACCGCATCGTATCTGGTGTGTTGACCGGCGGCAAAAAAGCCATCAGCCGGGAAGGGGCCGTAGATCAACTTACCCTTGGTACGCAGATCTTCCACCACGGGCTTAATGACGGTTTTTTCTTCTTCGCCCAAAAGGCCCTCATCGCCCGCGTGCGGGTTCAGGCCAAGCACGGCAATCCTGGGCTTGGCCAGGCCAAAGTCTTGCTTGAGCGACAGCTCCAGCAGCCGTATTTTTAATTCCACACGCTCGCGCGAAAGCAACGAGGGAACATCCTTGAGTGGCACGTGTTCGGTGACTAACCCTACGCGCAACTGCTGCCCCGCCATCAGCATCAGACTTTCCAGGGCGTTGAACTCTTGCGTCAGGTATTCGGTGTGGCCCCGAAACGGAAAGTCTTCGCCATGGATGGTGTTTTTGTCGATGGGGGCGGTAACCAGGGCATCGATCAATCCATCTTTAATCTCTTCCACGCTTTTTCGCAACGCAGTCAGGGCGGCTTTGCCGGTTTGCCGCGAAGGTTGACCGGGTGTAATCTCGATCACCTCATCCCAGCAATTGACAACGTTAATGGCTTTAGGGAAGAACTGTCCTTTTTGTTTGACCTGGCTGTAGTTGAACTCCTCCAGGTTCATGGTTTTACGATAGAAGGAAAGTACACGGGCCGAGCCATACACCACGGGTGTGATGAGGTTAAGCAATCGTGTGTCGGCCAAGGCCTTGATCACGACCTCGGGACCGATGCCGTTGAGATCGCCCAGCGTAATGCCAATGCGTGGTTTTTCGAGAGGTGGTTTAACAGACGGGGTCATGACGAGGCTTTGCTTTTGCTATCGAATTTCTGTTGCTGCCGCCCCCGCCAAATCAATCACAAACGCATACATCAGCGCCTCGTCTTTTAGCGATTCGAATCGGCCGCTCGTTCCACCATGACCGGCCTCCATATTAGTCTTTAGCAGCAAGAGGTTGTTATCGGTCTTGTATTCGCGCAGCTTGGCTACCCACTTGGCGGGTTCCCAATACTGCACCTGGCTGTCGTGCAAGCCGGTGGTCACCAGCAGGTTTGGGTAGTTTTTCTTTTCAACGTTGTCATAGGGCGAGTAGGAAAGCATGTACTCATACTCTTCCGGGACATTCGGGTTGCCCCATTCTTTCCACTCAAATGTGGTCAGCGGGATGGTCTCGTCCATCATGGTGCTGATCACATCTACAAATGGAACGTCCGCAATAACGCCTTTGTATAATTCCGGGGCCATGTTGGTAATAGCGCCCATGAGCAAGCCGCCCGCACTACCGCCATTGGCAAACAGATTTTCTTTATCGGCATACTTATTTTCGATCAGGTAGTTGCTCACGTCTATAAAGTCGTAGAACGTATTTTTCTTTTTCAGCATTTTACCATCCTCGTACCACTGGCCACCCATCTCCTGACCTCCGCGTACGTGGGCGATGGCATATACAAATCCGCGGTCCAACGGGCTGAGGCGGTTGGCATTGAAGTAGGGCGGCATCGAAAACCCATACGAGCCGTAGGCATACTGAAAACATGGATTGCCTCCGTCCTTCTCAAATTTGTCTTTTCGGTAAACGATGGAAACGGGTATGCGGGCACCATCGCGGGCTGTGACCATGACGCGCTCCGTTTGGTAGTGTGTGCGGTCAAAACCACCCAGCACGGTCTCCTCTTTGAGCAATTTCTTTTCATGGGTGTTCATGTCAAAATCAAATTCCGAAGGCGGTGTCGTCATCGACTCGTAACTAAACCGAAGTTGGGTGGAACTGGCCTCGGGATTGCTGCCGATGCCCGCCACATAAGCAGCTTCGCCAAAGTCAATGCTGTGTTCGCTTTGGTCAGTCCATTTAATCAATCGTATCCGCGTCAGGCCCTCGTTGGTTTCCTGGGCCACCAGGTAATCATTAAACAGGACAACGGATTCCAGAAATAGGTCTGCGCGGTTGGGAATCACTTCGCGCCAGTTTCCCACCGAGGGATCATTTTCCGGAGCCTCCACCAGCTTATAGTTTTTGGCGTCCATGTTAGTGCGGATATAAAATTTGCCATTGAAGTGATCGGCAGAATAGTCAACGTTTTCGCGGATGTGTTCAACGGGCTTTATAGTGGCCTTTGGATTGTCTAACTCAAGGTAGCGCGCCATAGAGGCATCGGTACGGCCCGAACCAATAATCAGAAATTTCTTGGATCGCGATTTGAATACATACGAGGAGAGCGTTTGATCTTTTTCCTCATAGATCAGCACATCTGTCCCGGGGGGTGTACCCAACGTGTGCCGAAACACTTTGTCTGCCCGAAGTGTGTTTGGGTCTTGGGTGGTGTAGTAGAGTTGCTTGTTGTCGTTGCCCCACTCCACGTTCCCGGTGGTATTCTCGATTTGATCGGGCAAAAACTGTCCCGTGGTCAGGTCTTTGAATTTCAGGGTATAAAATCTTCGGCCTACGGTATCCATCGCCAAAACCGCCAGTTGATGGTTGGGGCTGGTACGAACCTGCATGTTGAAGTAGCCATACCCTTTTCCCAGTTCGTTGCCGTCCGCTATTACTTCTTCGGGCCCTGTCAGGGCGTCTTTCTTCCGGCAAAAGATGGGATACTCATATCCCTCTTCGTAACGGGTGTAGTAGAAATAGTTGCCGCGCTTCACCGGTACCGACTCGTCTTTTTCTTTGATGCGTCCTTTCATTTCCTGAAACAACCGGTCGCGGAGGCCCCGGGTATGCGCCATCATAGTATCCAGGTAGGCATTTTCTGCGTTCAGGTAATCAATCACCGCCTGGTCTTCGCGGTTGCGTAACCAGTAGTAGTCATCTACCCGCTTATGGCCGTGTTTGGCCACGATTTCAAACGGACGTTTTTCGGCAGAGGGCGCTGTTACCATGGGCAGGGTGCGTTGAGGGTCGGATTTACAGCTAGCCAAAAACAGGCAGCCAATCAACAGACCTACCAAGGATCCAAGTGTGGTTTTCATAGGCTTTCATCGGTTGGATGGCAAAACTACATGATCGGAATGAGAATTACCTCGTGGGAAGGAAGTTACTTGGCAAACAGCCTTACAACCCACTTCTGCGCAAAGCTACAAGCTTACAAATTCAACCAATAGGTCAATTTGACCACCAGGGCGCGGCTGCGCGCGCGGCCGATGCGCAGAAAGTCACCTTCTTCGAAAGAGCCCGCTACGTAATCATCGGTATACACGATAAACAAATCCGATACCGGCTTGAAGCGCCATTGAAAACGAGAGTTGATGTTGAGGTTGTTTTCTTGGCCGTTATACTGCACAAACGTAGTCCAAAATATATCGCGGGTGAAGGTGAAGTCAAACCGTGGCCCGATCAGAACAATATCCGCGCTGTTGTACGGCTTGGGCAGGCGGATGCGGTTGTAGTCAAAGTCCAGCGAGAAAAAACCCAGAGGCTGATAGCGATAGGTGAGGGTGCCTCCAAGGTTGATTCGGTTCCCGTTGAAATACTGCCCCGACCGCGTATCCACTGAATAAAAGAACGGCTTTCGGGCATCGGAATTGAAGCTGGCTACCACGAGGTATGCATTGTAATCAGTGAGTGCAGGCAACGCCAGTCCCTGCGTGCCGGTAGGGTCAAATCCTTTGAATAAGAACGTGTACTCTTTTCGCAGCCGCATGTTAAAATTAGCCGTGTTCTTAAACCGGATTCGGTACATCAGGTTAATGTCGTAGTCAAGCACACCTATGTTTAATCCCTCGCTTACTTTTTTTGCGAGTTCATCGGTAGCGGTTCGGTCGGTTTGGTTGAAAACCAGGTCCTGATCAAATCCGGGGCCGTGGCTTTGCACGCGCGATGAACGCGGATAAAAATTATACCAATAAGTAGAGGCGATTTGTACGATGTCATTTCGCCTCACAAAGCCTACTTCAGGGCTGTAGTTTTTATCGACTTTGCGCGAAAACAGGTCAATGTTCCACTCGGGCGTGGAGTAGCTCAGGAAACCTCCCAGTGCCCCGGCATTGGCCGAGTCTGCGTGTGAGAAGTTGTAATGGTAAAATACTTTCCCGTTCCACTTGTTGTCAGCCGTAGCCAGGTTGAAATCGGCTCCGGCCAGCCGGTTGTACTGCAGGGGAGCAAGGGTAAAATCACCGCGAAGAGAATCTTGAAAGGCCTGCTTGTTCATCACGATGAAGCCAATATTCGAACGGCTGAATACCTTTTGCTGCACGGTGGCCACCGTGTAGTTAGTGCTCGGTATTTGCGCATCTTTATCGCGCCCGGTTTGCATATTGAGCAAGCCCACGCGCAAGTTGTTGTTGATCTTGCCGCTCAGGCGCAACCCTCCGTAAATGGTGTTGGGTACGCTACGGCCGCGCGACTTATCAAAAACGAGCCCTATCCTGCGCGAGAAAAACGGACGGGTACCGTCCACGCCAAAATTCGAAAACAAATCTGCGTTCTCCAGAAAGAACTGCCTGCGTTCGGGGAAGAACAATTCAAAACGATCTAAGTTGGTGATTTGCTGATCTACCTCCACTTGCGAGAAGTCCGGGTTTACCGTAACATCAAGATTTAGCGCAGGCCCCAGGGCAATTTTGGCATCTCCGCCTATCTGCAAGTTGTTGCCGCTATCATCCGTGTTTTCAAAGTTTCGCTGTGTATTGCCGGCCACGTAGGGTATCAGTGATACGTTCGGTCCGGGTTCTGCCAGCGGTTGGTCCCAAATCAGCTCGCGGTTAAAAGCCAGGCTCACGATATCAAATTGGCGTGGTATGGGCGCCCAACTGCTGCGCTCGGCATAGTGGCTATCAATGCGGTAGAAATTGACCAGCCAACTGCTCAGCCCCTCTTTGAACCGTAAGGTTTTGAAGGGGATGGCCATTTCTGCCACCCACTTGTCGTCATAAATTTGGGTGGCCGAGTACCACTTGTTGTCCCAGTTTAACGAAAAGTCATCCCCTCCGCTTCCACCGCCATTGGCAATGAGCCCTTCGCGCTGCACGCCAAAGGGGTTTACGCCAAAAATAAAGGCATTGGTTTTGTCTTTGAACGTGTCAAAAACCACCGAGATTCCATCGTTGGCCTCGCCCCGGAAATCCCTGCGGAGCGAGGGGGTAACGTACTCGCGCTTTTCATGGCTTCTCAAAATGGCCAACACGTAGATGAATTCCTCATCATACATGAGCCGTACTTCCGTGGGTGCCACGGCTTTGGATGAATCGAACGGAAAATACTGATGGAAACCGGTAGCGGGATCAGCCGCAGCCCAGTCAGCTTCATCGGCCACGCCATCCAGCTTGATTGGAGCGGTGGTGCGCTGAATATGAATGCCCGAAGTTTCCCGGAATTGACCGTAGCTATCAGCCAGGACGATGAGCAGGGTGGGAATCAGCAAAATGCGCACAGTACAAATAATACTACAAGTATACGGCTGTGTCGCTACCTCCAAGAAGACAATTTGATAAACGGTTACCAGCTCACAGGTAGAAATCGTCTGTCAACCGCTGGTAGTCGGGTGAGCGGGTACCTGCGTCATGGTAAAGGATAAGCGTGGTTACCTCTGGTACTTGTGGATAGCCCGAGAGTTCAAGGAGAAAGCGCTCAATGGGTTTACCGTGTCTGGTTTGCAGGGCACATTGACGGGCCACAAAGAGATGGTGATGGTGGGCATGTTCGGTGAAGCGGTTTTTTTCCGTGGCGGGAATGATGACACTGAACTTCCCCTGCGGACTAAGCAGTCGGCTGGCGTGCTTCAGCAACGTTGGGTGAGGGAGCATCTCAGTATGCCGGGCCATCGCCCGCGTGATGCGTGGCGCCTTTTCACCGGACGAGAAAAACGGAGGATTGCTGATGATGTGATCATACGGAGAAGCTTGCCAAGCTTGTAATGGACTGGCGTGGGCATGGAGCCGGTTTGGCCATGGCGACCTCTTAAAATTCTCAAGCGCCAAAGCCGCTTCTGAGACCTGGATATCAACCGCGTCTATGTCGGCTGAGTGATTTCGTTGAGCAGCCATCAGCGCCAGAATACCGGTGCCGGTACCCACGTCCAAGATGCGTTTGGCTTGAGTAAGGTCGGCCCATGCCCCTAAGAGAACGGCATCCGTACCTACCCGCATGGCTGCGCCCGCATGCAGCACCTCAAATTGCTTAAAGCGAAACGTTTCTTCAGGGCGCATCCGTTGGCAACGCTTCGATAACTTTTGCCACGAACGCATTCATGTCCAGTTCATTTTTTTGCGAGAGACCGAGCCGCACCACCACCAGCCTTTTGGAAGGGATGACAAATACAAACTGTCCATCATAGCCCTCGGCCTGAAAACAGTCTGTGGGCAAATCCGGGTAATACCGGTTGGCAGGATTTCCCTTTTCGCCTGCATTCAGCCACCATTGCGCCCCATATTCGCCACGCGGGGCAGCCTCAGCCGGGGTGGTGGTATAGCGTACCCACCCTTCAGGCAAGACGCGCTGGCCCGCAAACATGCCATCATTAAGATATAGTAATCCAAATCGTGCCCAATCGCGGGCGGTGGCCCACGAGTATGAAGAACCCACATACGTGCCGCCCGCATCCGGCTCCAGGACCATGCTGTGGGCTCCTATTTTTTCAAAGAGCTGACGGTAGTAAAACCGGTGATAATCTTCTTCGCCAATGATTTGCCGTACCCGCATCGAAAGGATATTGGTGGTGCCGCTGGAATATTCAAACACCGTGTTCGGTTCAAACTCCAAAGCCGACTGTGCCGCATAGCGACCCATATCGGCCTCTTTGAAAAGCATGTTGGTGGCTTTGCTCGGTCCCCCATAATTCTCCTCCCACGCCAGCCCGCTGCTGGCGTGTAGTAAATGATGCCACGTGATCTTACTTCGTTCATCCGTCCGCCACTCATCAACGCCAATGGGTGCGCTTACATCCACGTTACGTTGGGCGGTCAAAATGCCTACAATAGCATTGGTAATGCTTTTTGTCATGGACCACCCGAGGTGTTTGGAATGCACCCCGTAGCCGGGCGCGTAGCGTTCGCCCACCAGGTGTCCATCATATAGCACCACTACCGCCCGGGTATTCATGGGCCGGGCAGTATCGGTTTCCGTAAAAGCAACGTCCAGCGCTACTTGTAGCCTGGACCGATCAACGTACGTGGCAACTGAATCAAGGCGATCGCCCAAAGGCCAAGCGACCGTGTCCGTACGGACGAACGCACGTTCATGGCGGACAACCTGTTGGTTGCGCAACTCGCGCTCCGTCATGCCCACCACCAGTGTACAACCAAGACCCTGGCGATAAACAGCTTTTCGCGCGGCCAGCCCGAGCACACTTCCTGACGCGCTGGAGTCGGATCGGTTGATCGAATAAGTACCCCACGCCAGCAACCCATTGCCCAACTCCTGGCGGATTACTTCTGCTTCTTCACGCTGGCCCACAAACACACATGAGCAGAGATTCTTGGCTCCGTACCCGCTGATGATGGGCAACGCCCGCCACAGATAGCTTGCGCCATACCCCAAGATCACCAGCAAAGCGCCTAACAAAATTCGAACGAGGGTCTTTTTCATGTGAAGTGTGCACTACGCCAGGTATACTTTTTCCTCCCATTCCTTGAGGCGGTTGTCCATTACGGCAAACCACAGTGGGGGCACCAACGCCAGCAAAATCATGGTTGGGTATCCAAAGGGTAACTGCGGACTTTCATCGAAGTGGTCGAGCACCTGATACCGTTTGATGGCGTTGGCGTGATGGTCGGAATGGCGTTGCAGTTGGAAAAGAAAAAAATTGCTGATCAAGTGGCTGGCATTCCACGAATGGAGCGGGTTGACGCGTTCATAACGGCCGTTCAATGTTTGTTTGCGTAAAATGCCGTAATGCTCCACGTAGTTGACGAGCTCCAACAAGGTAAATGCCAGCACGCTCTGCGCAACGAAGAAGAGGGGCACACTCCACGCGATCTTTCCAATCAATACACTGATGGCCGCTGTCAATATTGCGCAGAACAGTGCAGGCAGCACAAGGAACAAAATCATGGGACTGCCGACTGACCAAATCTGTTTACCGGTTCGCGCAAGTCGGTCGCACTCCAGTTTCCAGGCGTGTTTCCAGCCGCCAACGACTGAACGCACCCAAAACGCATAAAAATGTTCGCCCTTTCGAGCGGTGGCCGGGTCTTCCGGGGTGGCCACGTATACGTGATGACCGCGATTGTGTTCAATATAAAAATGCATGTAGGAAACCGTCATCAACAATGCCTGACTATACAATCGCTCCAGTGGTGATTTTTTGTGCCCGAGTTCATGCGCCACGGTGATGCCGATGCCACCTGTGACCAGCGCGGTGCCAATCACAAAACCGATCCACGCAGGCGCATCCATCTTCGTGGTAGCGGCCGAGTAAACAGCCCAGCCCACAAAAGCAAACTGCACAAATGTCCATATATATGTAACGAAACGATAATAGAACTCTTCGCCTATCACGGGTGCGTCAGTTACCGACACATTTGTTCTATCAACGCCCACCCACCGGTCGGCAAGGGGAATAAACAAAAAAACAAAGGCAAGCGCGGTGAAATTCCACCAGCCCCCGGCATAAAATCCGGCAACGACCAACGCAGGGATGATAAAGGCTGAAAAAAAACCGATCTTGCGTAGCAGGCTCATGCGATAAAGGTAGCAAGGTTGTCCTTGACGGACAAGGGTATTGAGCGCCCTCGGAAAGCGGTGTTATCTGAAATAGTTGGCTCGCTGGATACCCGATTGCGGGGCGATGTCAGGCATCACGTCCAAATGCGCTTCAATGAAGTTATTGAGTTGCCAGGCGAGCGAGTCGTAGGTATCGCGCGCCAGCGTACCGCGCATGTCCACGGTTTTTACCTCGTCAATCAATTGTTGCCAGTCGGGGTGGTTCAACAACGCATCATTGGCTTCAAACAGGGCGTTCAATTCCACGATCAGACTGGACGAGGCAAAATCATATTCATCCACTACATCCGGATTGGCGAGCGTTTTGGGCGTTAAGCGGATGCGTTGCAACTGGGCCAGGCGCGTGCGCAGGCTGCCCACCGTAGATTCGTCAAGTTGTTGAGAGGATTCCAAACGCCCGATGAGGTCATGTAAGATGGCGATTTTCTGATGCTCATCGCGCAAAATGCTGTTCCAGGTAAAAAGGACGGTGTCGTGCAAATGAAGGTATGTCTCTGTGAGTGAATCCAGCCTGGACACGCCCTGCTGATGGACCGAACCGCCCGTAGTGCATGCGGCCCACACGGCCCCCAGCAAAACGAAAATCATCACTCGCATACAGGCTACAACGCAACGATACACCAATGGGTTGGAATTTTTTAACCGATCGGTTTAAACTGTTCAAAGGCCTCTTGGCAGGTGCGGCAGTAGTGGATGGAACGGCACAACGTGGGGCCAAACGGATTTTTCAGTTCCGTGTCAGTGCCGTTGCAACGCGGGCAGGGCACGTGTTCCAAAAAACCGATGTCATTGATCAGGGTTGCCTGATCGGGCGGGGGGGCCAGCCCAAACTTTTTGAGCGCAGCTTTTCCCTTTTCGCTGATCTTATCGGACGACCATGGCTCGCGAAAGGAGATGTTCACCGTAGGCTCCAATCCTTTTTGCGTCAACAACTCCGCCACCTCTTGCTTCATAATGTCCATGGCGGGACACCCGACAAAGGTGGGAGTCATTTCCACCGTCACCCGTTTGCCGCTCACCTCCAGATGTGTGATCACCCCCATATCCACCAGCGAGAGCACAGGAATCTCAGGGTCTTTCACGGCCTCGAGCCATTCCCAAACGGTCTTTTGATCTACGAAAAAACGATTGGTTACCATTCGGCTGTGGGGTCGATCTTGAATACTTCACTCATTTCGTCCAGCAACGGCTGTAAATGGGGACTGTGTTTACCCAGCCGACCACCCAACACGGGCACTGTCCTTTTTATATCGGGCACCTGCAGGTGCGTAGCCTCCAAAACACCTTCCATAGAGATGAGCCAGCGCTCTTGGAGAACGGCCTCGCCCTGGAAAATACCAGCGGTTATCAAGTCGGCCTCGTAGGGCGAAGGTTCAAAGATACCCAACGCGTAGGGCATCAGCTCATCCAACGAATGTTGCAACCTCGAGATACTCTCGTCCGTGGCGGAGCCCAGCTTTTTCATCCACGTGTTGGCATGCAACGTATGGTACCTCAACTCGCCCCGTACCTTAGCGGCCAGTTGGGCCAGGGGCGTGTATGAGGATTGGGCGAGCATCTGCCAGCGCAGCGCATCGGCTGTGTCGAACAAAAAGTGGCGCACCAAACTAAAGTCATATTCGGCATTGGGCAGTTCCGTGATAATCGCATTGTGAAACTGCGGAGCATTGCGCGTGAATGCTACTGTATCAGGGTCCTGCTCGCCCAAGTGATGCAGCAACTGGTACAGGGCCAGGCTTTGACCTACTTTGTCCTGCGCCATGGACGAAAAAGCGATGTCTTCCTCCAGCAGCGGGCCCATGCCCGTCCACTCCGAGTTGCGATGCCCCAGGATGAGCAGGTCATCGGCCATTTTGTACAGCAGTTCTTTGATCGCTTCGCTATTCATGGGTGCGTGATTTAAACCAAAGTCGGTAATGAAAAACATAGTACACCAGCAACGGAATCATCATGTAGCCGATTGTCCGTGCCAGCGTGGCAAAATGGATCAGGCCGAGCGCCAGAATGCACAGGCAGGCGCTGATTTTGATAATTTTCCCGGTGGGGTCTACGATGTAGACGGCCTCGGTTAGCTTAGCTACGCCTGTCAGCATAAAACCCACGTAGATGACATGGTGGTGCGGGTCGCGATGCCCGTACATCAAAATGACACCCACCACAATCACTGCAATGGCCACCAACTCCAGCACCCGTTGTTGCGTACGCCAGTTCATGGCTCCTGCTTTTCCAGAAAGGCTTTTAGTTTTTCGCCCCCTTTGTATTCAGCCGCATCGCGAAATTTTTTTTCGGGTAAGGTCAGCCACAACTCTTTTTCTTCAGGTGTCGTGTAGCGGATGTCTGTGGTGCGCACGGCCCACAGGTTGTACACCGTTTTACCCCCATGAAAATTCTGCTGAAGGCCCTTTCGCATTGCTTCGTGTGGCAGCGAGGCCATCACCGTACCAATGTGGATGTGCTGCTTGCCGCGCTTGGGCAGCATGAATAGCTCAAAGCTCAACGAATCACCGCCCGGCTCCTGCACTTCGGGCAATACATCTGCTACCGACACATTACCTTCGGTGGTGGGGGACACATACACGTGCCGGGTTTCGACCACATACAGCGAGGTGCATGTGAACCTTCGTGTAAAAGTTTCTTTTGCCAGCACGTATGCCAGGTCCCGATCGGGCGCATGTACAATGCCTTCGTGTTGAAACGGTTTGCCGTCCCGCGGCTGCACGAACACTTCAAAGGTGCCCAGTTGATCCAACGGCAATTTGGGCACTACCATACCCGGAGTGCCGATGAGCGGAAGTCGGCTTACGCGCGGATCAAGGGAATTCACCATCATGCAAAAAAAGTTGATGTTACGCCAACGGCATTACATACGCACACTCTGGCGATTTTAGTGCCTCCCGCACCCATCGGCCGCGTTCTTCCGCAATGCGTCTTACCTCCAGCCGTTCCTTGTTGCAAGGGCCTCCACCGTTGATGACCCGTTTGAATTCTTCCCAATCGGGTTCGGTGTATTCCCATTTTCCTGTCTCTTCGTTCTTTTTCAGATTTGGATCGGGGATCGTGAAACCCAACTCCCAAATCTTGGGGACGTACATGTCCAGAAACTGGTTTCGAATGTCGTCATTGCTGCTCATTTTCACTTTCCAGCGCATGAGTATCTCGGTGTGCGCAGAAATTTTATCGGACGGACCAAAGAAGTGCATGAGCGGAGGCCACCAGCGGTTCAGTGCCTCCTGAAACATGGCCCGTTGTGTGGGTGTGCCGGTGGCGAGGTAAATCACACAATGATGCCCGTACTTCAGATGAAACGATTCCTCGGCACAGATGCGGTCGAGTGCGCGGCAATAAGGACCATAGCTGCCTTTGGCGTTTGCCAATTGGTTGACGATGGCTCCGGCATCTACCAGCCAACTGATAAAGCAGCAATCGGCCCACGTAAATGTGGGGTAGTTAAAAATGTTGGAGTATTTCGATTTGCCGGTGATCAGATCATCGATCATCTGCTCGCGGGGTTTGCCCAACGTTTCCGCTGCGCTGTAGAGCAACTGTGCATGGCCCACCTCATCCTGAACCTTGGCCATCAGTGCCATTTTCCGTTTAAAGCCGGGCGCGCGCGTGATCCACGTCCCCTCCGGCAAGGCGCCAATGATCTCGCTGTGGGCGTGCTGCTCAATCATGCGGATGAGCTGTTTGCGGTACAATTGGGGCATCCAGTCGGTAGGCTCTATTTTTTCGCCCCGGGCAATGCGCGCTTCGAATGCCGCCAACTTGTCGGGATCTTCTTGGGCCAACCCATCGTTTTTGATGCCTTCAAACGTATTTCCTCCTCCGTACATATCTTTTTGGTATTAGGGCCTAACAGCCGTTTGCCAAAGGTAACAAAGTCGGGCCTAATTGGTTGGCGTTTGGCGTAAAATGTGGCGTTCAACACATGCCTACGCGCCCGGCTCCGGTATCAAGTACCCCGTGGGCATGCGATCTGCAGGCTCTATGCCAAGTGTTGTCAACAAGCTTTCGCAGGCTGCCTGCAACTGCCAGGCGGGAATTTCCAGGGTATGGTCTTGTGCCTCTACTTCCAGAAAATGCCGGCCGTCCGGCAGCGTGTCTAAGTGGATTTTCAAGTGACCAAGCCGATAAATTGAACGTGTTTTGACCACCGTGCCCAGTATCTTGGACGATGCCAACAAAGCCTCAATGGCGGCTGCGCTGGGGTTGGGTTCGTACCGGTAAACCACCGTCTGTTCAATGCCCGAGCGGTTGATCCGTTCATACTCGGTGATCAAATTTTCAAGCGTGCCCCTGCGCCATTTGAGTTTGCCCCGGTCGGTTTGCAGATAGGTATCGGTTTGGTCATCGGTACCTACACAGGTAGCACCGAGTGCTTGAAGTTTGTGACGCAAGCCTTCAAAGTGTGTCACGCGCGCCTTCAGCGTAAAGTCACGGTAGGGCAGGGGTGGATCCATCACCCCCCTATTTCCGCAGTCCGGTCACGAGCATATCGGCCAACTGCTGGCCGAGCGAAGTGGGCACGATGGTGCTGTTGGGATCATACCACATCGGCATCCAGTTCAACGAAGAAAAAAGCGTCATCACGGCCAGTTTGCGGTCGATGTGTTCTTTGAACTCACCGTTTTTCACACCCTCTTCAATGATGGCCTTGAACCGGTTGATGTAGTTGATGCGCAGCAGAAGAAAATCGCGAAGATGCGGCTGGCTTAAGTGGCGGTGCTCGTTCATAAATACGGCCGAGGCCGTCAGATCCTTGGCCATTACCTGGATGTGGCCGATGATGCCGTTTTTCAGTTTCTCACCGGCCGGGCCTTTTTGTTTTTCCACGGCATCCAGCGATTTGCGAAACTCTGCGGCCATGTCAAAACACAACTGATGAAGGATCTCTTCCTTCGACTTGATGTGCGAATACAAACTGGCCGCTTCGATCCCCAGCTTCTGCGCCAAGTCGCGCATACTGGAAGCGGCATAGCCCTTCTCGCGAAACAACTCGGCTGCTTTGCGGATAACTTGCTCTTTGCGCGATAAATTGATGACAGAATCCATACTCACCTTGCTTCTTGAAGATTTTCAATGGGCTAAGGTAGAGAATAAATGGGCATAAAGCCCTATGGACGTGCGAATTAAATACCTTGAGAAACCTAACGAGTGTTCAGTAACGCAGGCTTACAATACCTTTATCTTCTCGCGGCCCGCCTCCATGATGGCATACTCTTTCCAGGTTTTGAAAAGACCCTCGCTGAGCAGCGAAGCAGCGGGGCCGGCATTTTCGGGCGCAAAAACTCCTTCGCTTTCCCACCACGCCTGGGCACGCTTGCGCGCCTCTTGTTTGTCTACTTCAAAATAACCGATGATGGAGTCGGACACCATCCAAGGCTTGGCTACGCTGGCATATTTGTCGAAAATCATGGAGCGCATTTGCGTACCGCTTGGTTGGTTTTGGAAGTGTGAGATCGTGTATGACATCGTCTCGGGCTCCGTCATGATCATGTCCCAATAACGCTTGCTGGTAACGACCTGATCGGTCGTGAGCAAATAACCAAAGCCCTTTTCGATCGGTTCTTTGGTGATTTGACAGGTGGCTTTCAACTCTTTTTTCTTTTTGCCGAACAGAGAATCCAGTAACGCCATATAAAATGTAAGGTAACGGTAACTATGTATTAGATACTGGCTGCCGGGCAAATAGTTGCACAAGCGTTGTCAAATTTATCGCCTACGGGCTGATCGTGCTGATAATCAAGGTGTTGATTTCTATTTGCCGTGACTTCCCGCGTTGGCGTTTTCCTCTTTGCGTTTTTGAAAACGTTCATAATTGGACAGAAAGTCGGCCAGTTTCTCGGCCGGCAGTTTTTTGGCGATGATTTTTTTGCGTTCGTCCAGCACGTACAGGGTTGGCGTGGAGAAGGCATCGTACAGTTTTTGGTAATTGCCCACCAGCGTCCGCGGCCCGTTTACGGTAATAAATGGTATCTTCATGTCGCGGATGTAGTCTTTCATTTTTTGCATCGATGTATCCGATGAAACAGCATACACTTCTACGCTGAACTTGGTTTTGTTCTTTTGATAAAAATCGACCAGCTTGGGTGTCTCTGTTTTGCAGGCCCCACAATCGGGATCAAAAAAATAGACAATCGTGTATTTCTTTTTGATGTCATACAGTGATTTGACCTGAAGCTTGTCGTCCAACATCATCAGATTAGGGCCCGTCATTCCGATAAGGCTCATCCGCAATTTGTCGGCATGTTCTTTCAGGTTTTTCTTCATCGCGGCATTTACCCAAAAATCCATTTCGCCTGAAGCAAAATAGGTGTCGTACAGTTTTACATACACCGCATCCAATCCCATGATGGGATGGTTTTGGTAGTTGTACACACAATTCCAGATGAGGTATTTATATGCCTCTTGATTTTTTTTCGCTTTGGCCGCCAGTTGGTTGATCGCCTTCATGATTGTGTCCGCATCGGGCACAAAAAGTTTATCCAGGTATTCCTTGATCTTTTCCTGGTAAAAGGGGCGCGGCAAGCGGATCAGCGCATCATCGGCTATGTCAAAATGATCAAAAAAGTGCTGGCGGTAGTAGCGGAATTGGAAGGTTGAGTCAATGCTGCCATCCGCTTTTTTTGGAGCTTCGGGTACGTCAATTTCGCGGGTGGCCTTCAAAAAACGGGTGGTGAGCAACGCGGGGTATTTTTTGAATAGATCGTCTTGGTAGGCCGTAACTTCTTTGTTCAGTTTTTGCAAGGCCGCCCGCGCGTCCTTCTTTTGGTCTTCGCTCAGTGTGCTGTCGGTCACCACCTTCCGATGAGGTTCTGCCAGGGCTTGTTTCGCCTGAATGAACGCCACGTGCTCCAGAAATAGACGGTTGTCGTCATCGCCCTTCACGCGGAGGTTTTTGACATAGTCGGCTGCATCCGTTTCGAGGGCGAAAAACTGGTCGGCCCCAACCACAAAATCCACCAGTTTGGATTTCCCGAGCACCAAAAAGTAAACCCCTTGCGGCAGCGGCTTTTTGCCATCAAACGCAAACACGCCCCCTTTCACACGGGCAGTATCTTTCAAAAAAGTACTCTCACCGTAGTAGTGGCCCAGATACGCGATGGTGTCTTTCCAGCCTTTGACGGTAAAGTCGATTTTATAACCGGTTTGCGCGGCCAGTGTACCGTACGCCAATACCCAAACGGTAAGTACTGCTGCTTTCATGGTTAATGAATTCACAATTAATGAGCCAAACATCCGCGAAGGTAAGCAATTGTCTATTTTTAAGTCCAGCCCGGTGGCCGTTCTTCCCGGGTTTCACATACCGTTAACACAACATGGCATCAACCAGACGAGCATTTATCAAAACCATGGGTGCCGCAGCATTGACGGCCGCGCTGCCCAAGCAGGCGCTCGCTGCCCCCATTTTTCCGGTGGTCGTCTCTACATGGAATTTTGGATTACAGGCCAACGTGGAAGCATGGCGCATTTTGAGCCACGGGGGTCGTGCGTTGGATGCCGTGGAGGCCGGTGCCCGCGTGCCCGAAGGCGACCCCAATGAGACATCGGTGGGCCTGGGCGGTTTGCCCGACCGCGAAGGGCGGGTGACGTTGGATGCGTGCATTATGGATGAGCAATCCAACTGTGGGGCCGTGGTTTGCCTGGAGCACATCGTCAACCCGATTTCAGTGGCGCGCAAAGTGATGGAACAAACACCTCATGTCATGCTATCCGGTCGGGGCGCGTTGCAGTTTGCGTTGGCACAAGGATTTAAAAAGGAAAACTTGCTCACGCCTGCTTCCGAAAAGGCGTGGAAAAAATGGTTGAAAGAAGGCAAGTATAAACCCATCGCCAACATCGAAAACCATGACACGATCGGAATCCTTGCGCTGGACGCAAACCGACATTTGTCGGGCGGCTGTACCACCAGCGGCATGGCGTACAAGATGGCGGGCCGCGTGGGCGATTCACCGATCATCGGTGCCGGTCTGTTTGTAGATAACGAAGTGGGGGCGGCCACCAGCACGGGGGTGGGCGAGGAGGTGATCCGCATCGTGGGCTCGCACCTGGTGGTGGAACTGATGCGGCAGGGGAATACCCCACAGCAAGCATGCGAGTTGGCGGTAGCACGCATCGTCAAAAATCAACCGATGAAATCCAAAGAGATACAAGTGGGTTTTTTGGCGCTCGCCAAGGATGGGAGCGTGGGTGCTTTCGCGCTGCAAAAAGGGTTTACGTACGCGGTGCATACGCCAGCGGGCAATGAACTGAAGGAGGCTGCTTCTTTTTATCCGTAGCGGTTGCACTTCCAGGGATGGGTGCTGTGCTTTCTTGAAATTTGGTAACTTTATCGCATGTCAAAAAGTGCGGATCGGTACCAGACGGTTTCAAAGGTTTCACATGTGGTTGGTCAAATCCGGTCTGTGCTTTTGAATCACACGGTGCGTTTTAACCCCTTCTTGTTTCGTGGTCATTGAAGTAGTCGTGTATAACCTTGAGTCTGCGCTGCGAGCGCAACAAGCCGGGGCCGACCGCATTGAATTGTGCGACAACCCGGCCGAAGGAGGCACCACGCCCTCGTTTGGCGTGCTGGAGTCGGTACGGCAAAACATCAATATCGACTTGTACGTGATGATCCGCCCACGCGGAGGCGATTTTGTGTATTCAAACTATGACTTTCACGCCATGAAGCGCGATGCCTGGCAGGCCATGAAGCAAAGTGCCGATGGGGCGGTGTTGGGTATTGTGACGCCCGAGGGCCGACTGGACGTAAAGCGATGCAAGGAATTGATCGACCGCGCACGACCCATGAAAGTGACGTGCCACCGTGCCTTTGATGTGACACGCGACCCGATGGAAGCCTTGGAAGACGCCATCGCGGCAGGGTTTGACCGCATCCTTACCAGCGGGCATCGCGCAAAGGCCAGCGACAACATTCCCTTGATCAAATCGTTGGTGGAGGCTGCCGGAAATCGGATTTCCATCATGCCGGGCGCGGGCATCACACTGCAAAATGCGTGGGAACTCGTTTCGCAAACGGGCGTAAAAGAAATCCACCTGTCGGCCAGCGGTGTGCGTCCTTCGGCCATGGCGTTTCAACACCCTCACTTGTCTGCGGTGCCGGGCCTGGCCGATGCAAGCATCCGCACGGTGGACGTAGAAGTCGTCAAGCAACTACGGCATGTGCTTGGATAAGCAACGGGGGCAAGTAGGGATCGATTTGGGGATTCTTTGCTTCGCTCAGATTGGCATGGAAACCTTACGAAGTGAAAAAGACAGGGTACTTCCCGCAAATATCAGGGGGGCAAAGCGCCTGAGAGGACTCTATCGTAGTTAGGCTTTTTCTGATCTTTCTTCAGATCCGGCCAACTGTTTCGCCTGTTGCGTCACGTGATCGGGATAGCCGGCCAATTCCAGTATCTTGATCGCATTTCGGGTTTGTAGCAGCCCCGGTTTTAGCAAGTGATCAAACATCAATTGTTCATGCACAATCGTCTCAGAAAAATGATAGAGATCAAATGTAGACTGAAGAAGAGCGGCTAGTCCGATGTCATGCGTTGAAACCACCACGATGTTACTTCCTTGATTGAGGTACGTTAAGACCGCGGCAGATGCTGCGATCCGTTCCGTGGTATTGGTACCCTTGAAGACCTCATCGAGCACAAAAAGGGCTTGTTGTTCACCATTGACCTGTTCCAACAAGTGTAGAATCGTTTCAACTTCTTGTAAAAAAAAGCTTTTGCCGTCCAGTAGGCTGTCATCAATCCGTATGCAGGTGAACTGATTGAGCGGAGGGCTCACGAATGCTTCCGCAAAACACGTACGGATCGTTTGGGCAAGTATTGAGTTGACGGTTAGGGTTCTGAGAAACGTAGACTTGCCCGACATGTTTGACCCCGTGACCAGAATACTCTTTCCCTGCACGGTTAAGCTGTTGGGAGTGCAATTGTCGACCAACGGATGACGCATCTTTTGGATGGATAGTTCTTTCGATGCGCTGGTGAACGTAGGAATACACGTGCCTTGCTCACCCGCGCGCAGCGAGGCGATCGAAATAGCCATGTCAACCCTACCCACAAAATAAAGCAGACTGAAAATGGATTCTCGCTTATTTTCAATTTCCCGTACGGTGCTGTGATAGGCAAAAACCTCAATGAGAAAAGCGCCTTTGAGCAATTCTCCCAGATAGGTCGCAACCTGGCCCAATTCGTCTCGAAGCGTGCCTGAATCTTGAAAGGGCAGTAGACTTGCCTTTCGCTGGAGCGGTTTCAGGTCTCTTACACTCTTTACGACATGTTCCTCCGAAAATAAGGTATCGGCTTCGGCAATTTTTTGTGCGGCCACGATGAGCTTTTGCAACTGCGGTATCGAGCGGATAAAAGAGTACGATTGAGATTTATTCCAATAATGAATGAGCGTATTGGCTGTGATGGGCAAAAGCAGCGCTATCAGCAAAACAGGGAAAACGAATGAAAGCGCGAGGAGAAACAGAGTCAAAAATAAACTGACAAATAGCCATGGATACCAAACAGGTCGTGGCTTCTGCGGCATGCGCGCCAAAGCAGCAATGAAGTATGCGTCTGCCTGATTGAGTTTTATGAGGATCGTTTGCAAGAGCTCGCGAAGCCGGTGGTCAGTTTGGAAAAGAAGCACCCAGTTTTCCAACGTATCACGATCCCCTGGCTCTAAGATCTTTTTAAAGAGATACTGTTGCCCTACACGGCTGGTGGTCCGGTCAATGTACTGGAATAGAGGCTCAATATCGATGTCGCGCTGTGTCTGTTCGGAAAGACGATGAGAGTTCGGGGAGGATTGGTGATCTGCCAGCAGTCGAATCAAGTCAAAATCAAACGTACCGGTTTTGGGTTTGCCCCAATTTTTTCGCAACGTTTTGCGTATTCGCTTTCGCGACCTTTGATCCAAAAACCAAACAGAAGCCGCCAACGAGATGAAAATAGCAAGAATGAGCAGCGTATAAGTCATCGAGATATCTCTATTTGATGCTGGCTGTAAGTGGTTGTGATGAAGGTCAACGTTGATGAAAACAAAAATCCGCCCGAAAGCGGATTTAGTTGTTTCGTGGAGACAGTGGGAGTCGAACCCACGACCTCGACAATGCCATTGTCGCACTCTAGCCAGCTGAGCTATGCCCCCAAAACCGAGGCGCAAATATATTTTTTAATTCCTGATCTGCAAAAAAGACTCACACCATCACGCTCCGTGTGTCAAGAAATACCCGGATGAGGCGTTCCTCGCCCGTTGCCTGCACCTGGCCGCGCGCTCCTTCGGCCGGAAGGCCATTGGTGAAGAGTTGCCAGGCCGCTCTCTTATCCAACTGTACCTTGGCGTCAGTTCTTCCCGCAGCTTCGCGCAGCACCCAGGCATCAGGGCTTTTTTGCAGCGCCCAGTTCTTTTCTATCCCCTCTATCTCCACCCGAACAACGGTGCCCTCTTCGGCTGACACCTCTTTGTATCGGAAGGGGAGGGCTCGCAGAAACGTATCCATCAGCGGTACAAAATACCGATTGTCCAACAACGCGCCATCATCCCCGGTGGCTTCGCGTATTTGCTGTTGATGGTGCCATTTTTCGGTAAACTCGCGCGCTACGTGAAACCAGTTGGCGGATGAATTTTCGCCTGCCCACGCCACGCCATAGGCTGATTCCTGCCACGGGTCAAGCCCGGCCAAAAGGTTTGAATAAACCGTTCCCGTCACGGCAAGCCACTCGATGAGCATGGGAGGGCTTACGCGCTTCATGGCGGTTACCCAATCCGCGTTGAGTTCATTCAGATAGCCCACCAAGTCGTGGTATGCGCCTATCGTGCGTGCGGGGGTCGTGCGGTGACCATCGCGCAAAAGGGCAATGGTGCGGATGTTACCGTCCAGCAGGTGGGCGGCCACGTCTTTCACCTTCCAGCGGCCGGCCCGCGTGCCCTTGTTCCAATCGGCTGGCGTCAGTTTCCGGAGCCATTGGATCAATCGCTCATCCAATTCCGGAAAGAGGTGAACGGTAGGGATCGGTACGGCAGCCATCTCTTTGGACTTACCGGCCCCCGGGCGGGCAATGTGTTCGTAGATAATTGGTGTACAGCGCAGCGAGGTGGGCAGTGGTGCCTTCTCCTTCATAGATGCCGTGCGAACGGTTGGGGTACGGCATGATTTGAAACTGCTTGCCGTGTTTGATCAATTCGTTCACCAGCATTTCGGCATTGTTGTAGTGCACGTTATCATCGCCCGTGCCGTGGATGTACAACAAACTGCCTTTTAGATTTTTTGCATACGTGATGGGCGAGCACTTCTTGTAATCGCTAAAATCGGCATCGGGCACGCCCATGTACCGTTCTTCGTAAATATTATCATACGTAGCACGGTTGGCCACGGCCGCCACGGCAATTCCTGTCTTGTAGATATCGGGATATTGAAAGAGCAAATGCAGGGTGGTGGTGCCGCCTCCGCTCCAGCCCCACACCGCCACGCGATCGGCATCGGCATAGGGCCACTTCAAAATTTCTTTGGCGCCCATCGCCTGGTCGCGAACGTTCAATAATCCTACTTTCTTGTAAATGCTTTTTCGCCATTCACGTCCCTTGGGTGCAGGCGTGCCGCGGCTGTCCAGCGACACGTATAAATAACCATCCGCAGCCATGTCGCCTTGATACAGACGGTTACGGCCCGCGCCAAAGACATCGCGCACGGTTTGCGAGGCCGGTTCGGTGTATACAAAAAACACCACCGGGTACTTTTTGGTAGGGTCAAAGTTTTTGGGTTTCACCGCCCAACCGTCCATTTCCACACCGTCTTCGGTTTTGATGTTGAAAAATTCGGCCAGCGGCTTTACCTGTGCTTGGGTCATGCGTGCCGCGATGCTTTCCTTGTCGTTTAAAGGTTTGTGGCTGGTGATGTCCACCCATTCTTCCAGGGGGCGCGTATAGTGATTGGAGAAACTGTGCTGCGCCCATTTGCCATTGGGCGAGATCAAATAATCGTGCGTACCCGGCTGGCTGGCGGGCGTTATGCGTTCCGCCTTTCCTTTGCCATCCAACCGCGCCCGATAGAGATAACGTTGTGTGGCGTTATCGGGCGAGGCCAGAAAATAAATCACATTGCTTTTTTCATGGATCGACAGGTATTCGATTACATCCAAATTGCCGGGTGTGATCAGTGTTTCTTTTCCATCCACACCAATTCGGTACAAGTGGTTCCATCCGTCTTTCTCGGACTGCCACAGAAATTCTTTTCGGTTGTTGAGCCATTGGAAGGTGTGGCGGTAGCCGTAGGAAGAAGTGCTTCCGGTGAAAGAAAACACTTCGATCCAGGCTGGGTCCGACTCGCGGTATACCACCGTGGCTGCGCCTGTTTGGCTGTTGCACGAATAGATCGTGTTGGTATTTTGGGCGCGGTTCATTTGTTGCACAAACAACTCCGTGGGCGAGCGCCATTCGGTGCGCACCAGGTAATTATTGTCCGATTCGCCAGGGATGGCCAACCACTGTGTTTGGCGGGTGGCGATGTTGAGGACGCCCAGCTTGGCGGGCGAAGGCTTTTCACCTACGGTAGGATATTCCACCGGGATGATCCGCGAATAGACCGAATCGGTAGTGTTGATCATGTAGTAGTCGCGGATTTTGCTCCCATCGATTTGCCAGTAGGCGATGTGCTGGCTGTCCGGGCTCCAATCGAACCCATCGCGGCAACTGAATTCCTCTTCGTACACCCAATCGAACGTGCCATTGATCAATTTTCGGTGGCCATCGGTTGTCAACGCAGTTACCTGCATGGTGGCCAGGTCTTCCAGGTAGATATTCTGTTCGCTTACGTAAGCTACTTTTTTTCCATCGGGCGAAAACTTGGCAAACATCAAGCTGGCCTCGGGCCGACCCTTGCCGAGTTGCGCCAATTTTCTGGTGGCGCGGTGGTACACCCAGTAGTCGCCTCTGGTTTCGTACCGCCATACTCGCCTGGTGTTGGTGTAGATCAACACGGCCTGTCCATCGGCCGAAAAGGAAAACCCTTTGATCGCGAGCGGTTGCGTGGCGCCCGCAGGTGTGAGCTCGGCTTTGCTGAGGACGACCGTTTTTTGAAACGCGGGCAACGTGTACTGCACCAGTTCGTTTCCTTCTGCGGTGTAGTATCCATTGCCATCGGGCGTCCAACGCAACTGCGCGGTACAGAGGGCGGCCACTAAAAGACCCAAAAAAACCAACGTGTATTTTTTCATGCGGTGGGTGTGCGTTTTTATGACAAGCCGAAAAGTACGAAACAGACGCGAAACGAGGACGTGTTTTTTTGTGGGGTGCGTCATGGCACCCGTTGCACGGGAAATAGCGTGGCATCTATTTTTTCGGTGTGCCGCAGCAGTGTCACATCCACCAGCGTCAGAATCTCTTTTCGCGTCAGTTCTTTAAACAGATCGGTCAGTGTTTGTACGGGTTTGTTGTTGAACGCCACCAGGATGTCGCCCTCGCGCAGGGCCGAGCGCGAGGCGGGCGAGTGGGGCTCAATGCCTGTCACAAACAGTCCTCGATTATTGGGCAAGTGGTAGTACCGCCTCACCTTGGGATTGATTTCCACCTCTTGCAACTGCAGGCCGAGGTAGGCTTTAAATACCCGGCCGTTTTGAATGAGCTGCGTGGCAATCTCTTTGGCCGTGTTGATGTCAACTGAGAAACTGATGCCGTGGGCACCGGGGATGATGGCGGTGTTAACCCCCACCACCTCGCCCGCGGTGGTGATCATGGGGCCGCCCGAGTTGCCGGGGTTGAGCGCGGCATCGGATTGGATGACATTATCGACCAGCATGCCCGAGGGGGCGCGCATGGTGCGGCCCAGGGCACTTACGACCCCGGTGGTTACCGTGTGTTGGTACCCCAGCGGATTGCCGATGGCAATGACCCACTGGCCAATCTGAAGGTCGCGGGTATCGCCCAGCTTAGCCACCGTGTAGCCGTGTGTCGATATCTTCAGGATGGCCAGGTCGGTATCCGGGTCCTGGCCAACCAATGTGGCCTCGATTTCATTTTCATTGAGCAGTGATACCATGATTTTATCGGCCCGCTGTACCACGTGGTGATTCGTAAAGAGCAGGCCATCGGAGGAGAACACAAAACCCGAACCCGACCCAGCGCGCTGTAGCTTGCCTTGGCGGGATTGATAGACGTCAATTTTGACCACCGCATGTTTGACCTGGTTAACAGCCGTGATGATCAGTTGGGAAAAAGGATCCATGTGAAAACGTTGGTAAAAAACGTTGACAAACGGATCAATATTCCGGCCAGGGTGTGTTTTGGCTGAAATGGCAGTGTCTAATCGGTCACCTTGTCGGTTAACCTATTGCCGATATGGGCTTTTTTTGCAAACTTTCCCTTTCTTAACCCGGGTGTGTACATGGCGAAATTGAAGAATATCATTAAGCAGCTTTCGGAAAAAGACTTTAAGCTCATTTATGATTCCTTGATCGAAAGCAATGCCGAAAAGTCAGCCTACCTGTTAAAGGCTTTGCGCGAACGGTCGCTTTCTGATAACAAAATCATGGCCGAGATAGAGGTAAACGCGAACGCCTATTATACCATGCGCTCGCGCTTAAATCAACGCATCGAAGAACACCTCATCCAAAAGATGGAGAGCCCGCGGACGGATATTTTGCGCAAAGTGGCCAACCTGAACGAAGTGCTGTTTACCAACAAGCGTACGATTTCCATCGCCACCCTGCAAAAAATGGAGCGCGAACTGATCGACCGCGACCTGGCCAGTGAGTTGACCGTGGTGTACAAGTCGCTCAAAAAAATGCACATCCACTCGCCCGAGTACTTTACCTATTCGCAGCTTTACAACCGGCATGTGGCGTACATGCTGGCTGTGGATAAGGCTGAAGACTTGCTGGCCGACTATTTTAAGAAATACGGCAACTATTTTCTGAGTGGCGAACCCACCGAGCGGATCGGGCTGGGCTTGGTGATGAAAGAGATGCAAAACGTGGCGCGCCTGTACGAATCGCACCGCCTGTACGTGTTCAAAAGCTGCATGCTGATTTTTCATCGTCTTTTTGTCGAGCCGGATGACAATCTGGAAAGCGAAGAAGAGCCCATTGAAGACATTTTCAAAAAGGTGGAGACCATCTTCAATACGTATAACCTCGATCCGCTGTATTATCACCTGAACCTCGTTTTTGAGTTCCTTAAGCTGGAATACTACAACCACTATAAGGTGTTCCGACAGGCCGAAAAATTTTACGAAGAGGTAAACGATGCCGCAGGCAACTTATTGATTAACTATCCTTACTACACATTTTCCGCCCAGTTCCTGATTTCCAAAATCCAGCGCCATGTGCGGGCCGGGCTGGCCAAAGAACTATATGCGGAAAACGAGAGCATCTTTGAAGACTTTGAGTTAGACCCGTACAATCTGCCTATGTACGTGATTTACACCACGTACCAGGCACTCAGCAGCTACTATGTGGGTCGCTACGATGAGGCCGGCAAGTACCTCAATGCCCTCCTGGCCAATCCTGATGTCAAGAAGTTTCCTTACCTGGTGTTGGAACTAAAAGCCCTGATGGCGTTGCAGTTTGTCATGCTGCGCGAAATAGAGCCCTTCAACACAACGGCCGTCAGCATTATGCGAAGCATGCGCATGCTGGATGAGTCGCAATGCGAGACGATTCATTATTTCCTGAAGATCTTGAAGATTGCCGTAAGCGAGGCCAAACGCGAAAAGGCCAAAAAAATCATGCTGGTGGTGCCCAAATTACGCGATGCCAAAGTGAATCACTTTTCGCCCACCCAACTTATTCACATAGACGAGAAACTGGTCAAGCGGCTGATCAGCATTGAGATGGCTTAGAGATCCAGTTTGCTAATGCTGTCGCTGGTGAGTGGCTTGTTGAGGTAGCGTTGCACCGAGTGGTATTTTTTCGACCGGCTAAAATCCTGCGGATTGATGGATGAGGTAAGCATCACGATCTTGCATCTGGTTTTGGTGTAGGTGTTCAGTTTTTCAAACTCATCCAAAAACTGAAAGCCGTCCATCAGGGGCATGTCGATGTCTAGAAAAATCAAGTCGGGCAGCACTTTGTCGGCCACGTCCAGTTTTTCCATGTTGCGCAAAAACTCGATTGCACTCTTGGCTCCCGTGTGCGTGTAGATGTTCTCGGTGATGTCGGCCGCCTCGATCATTTTTTGATTGATCAAGTTGTCGATCTCATTATCATCAATAAGCATGATGATACGATACTTTTTACCAGCCATAGCGCACACAAAGGTTAAGATCAGAAAAATAGTCTAATCGGTGAAGAAATGCAAACATTAAAGGGCTGGGTGGCTTTCCTGGCTGATAACAAATCACAAATCAAAACGGATTCCTTGGGCCAATGGAAGTGAGTGGCCGTAGTTGATAGTGTTGGTTTGCCTGCGCATGTACGCTTTCCAGGCATCGGATCCCGACTCGCGGCCTCCGCCCGTTTCTTTTTCCCCCCCGAAGGCGCCACCGATCTCGGCCCCGGACGTGCCGATGTTCACGTTGGCAATACCGCAATCAGATCCGGCCGCTGACAGGAACCGTTCCATCTCGTCCACCCGGGTAGTCATGATGGCCGAGGAGAGACCTTGCTGCACACCATTTTGCAACGCCACGGCTTCCTCCAGTGTGCGGTAGCGAATCAGATAGAGGATGGGCGCAAACGTCTCCTGCTGCACAATCGGGTAATGGTTTTTTACCTCCGCGATGGCCGGTTTCACATAACAGCCCGATTCATACCCTTTGCCTTTCAAAACACCGCCTTTCACCACCAGCGTTCCGCCTGCGGCCACCACCTGCCGCAGGGCGGCCTGGTACGATTTCACGGCCGCCACATCGATCAACGGGCCTACGTGGGTTGTTTCATCCAGCGGATTGCCGATGCGCAGTTGGCCATAGGCCTTTACCAGTCGGTTTTTTACCTCGTCAAAAACCGACTCATGGATGATCAACCTGCGGGTGGTGGTGCAGCGCTGTCCGGCTGTGCCTACGGCACCAAATACGGCACCCATGATGGCCATGTCTACGTTGGCATGTTCAGAGATAATAATGGCATTGTTACCGCCCAGTTCCAACAGGCTGCGTCCCAGGCGGCCACCCACCGCGGTGGCCACCGCTTTACCCATTCGCGTAGAGCCGGTGGCGGACACCAACGGAATGTCTTGGTGGGCGGCTAGCCATTCACCTACTCGATAATCGCCATTAACCAAACAGGAAACCCCTTCCGGTACATTATTTTTCTTGAATACCTGGGCTACGATGTGCTGACAGGCCACGCTGCACAGAGGCGTTTTTTCGGAGGGTTTCCAAACACACGTATCGCCACACACCCAGGCAATCATGGCATTCCACGACCACACCGCCACCGGAAAATTGAAAGCGGAAATGATTCCTACCACGCCCAGCGGGTGATACTGCTCGTACATGCGGTGGTTAGGGCGCTCGCTGTGCATGGTCAGGCCGTGCAACTGCCGCGAGAGGCCCACCGCAAAGTCACAGATGTCGATCATCTCCTGCACTTCGCCCAATCCTTCCTGCAGCGACTTGCCCATTTCGTAGGAGACGAGTTGGCCCAGCGGCTGCTTGTACTTGCGCAACGCCATCCCTACCTGGCGCACCACCTCGCCCCGTTTGGGTGCAGGCACCAGGCGCCACTGTAGAAAGGCCTCCCGCGCGGTATCCACGATTCGGTTAAATGTTTTTTCGTCTGCGATTTGGACCGCAGCTACTTTTTTTCCGTCCACCGGTGAGAATGAATCCAACCGGCCGCCCGAGGCGCGCCACCAACGGCTGCCCGTGGAGACACCCAGGTTGGATGATCGAATGCCAAGTTGGTCGAGGACGGAAGAGATTGCTGCGGACGCCATAGTAGGTAGGATAAAGCGACAAAAGTAAAGCAAACGGACGACTTCGACAGCCGTGCCATCTGCAGCCAAATTACCAATCGACCCCGTAGGTTCCCTTTGCCCCGTTACTATAAACGCCCTCCACCAGCATGCCCCCGGTTTTGATTTCCAATATCTGATTGAGCGATTCGATATTATCAACCGCTACCTTGTCAATGTGGGTAAGTATAAACCCTTCGCGGAGGCCTGCCGATTTCCATTTTCCATCCGTCAGCCGCTCGATGAGCACACCCGCTTCCAATTCCCGATCGTTCAACTCATGGTAATCAAGGTTTTTGAACCACGCTCCCTCGATCTCGGAGCTTATTTTTTTCTTTTCGCTGGTCGATCGTCCCTCATAGTTTTTCAAGTAGGCGGTGGCTTCGCGCGTGGTGCCGTCTCGTCTATAAGAAACCAGCACGCGCTGTCCGGGCCGGTTGCGTGCCACCATCTCCTGCAACTCCGACACGGTGTTTACTTCGTGCCGGTTGATGGCGACAATGACATCGCCTGCAGCAATGCCCGCGCCTTGTGCTGCGCTGCCTTGATTGACACCGCTGACCAACACGCCCCGCACGACATCCAGGCCTATTTCTTCGGCCAAGTCGGCCGTCACATCGTTGATCTGCACGCCCAACAGGCCGCGCTGTACCTCACCAAACTCCAACAAGTCATCCATTACTTTTTTCACCAAATTCACAGGTATGGCAAAAGAATAGCCCGAATAACTCCCTGTATTGGTCGCAATGGCGGAGTTGATGCCAATAAGTTCACCTTTCAGGTTGACCAACGCGCCACCGCTGTTGCCGGGGTTAACGGCCGCATCGGTTTGGATGAATGACTCTACCTGCAGACTGTTGCGGTCGCGCAGGATGCCAATGTTGCGAGCCTTGGCGCTGACGATGCCGGCCGTGACGGTGGAGTTGAGATCAAACGGATTGCCGATGGCTAGCACCCATTCACCGGGCGTTGTCAGATCGGAATCCCCGTAAGGGACAAAGGGCAGCCCGGTGGCTTTGATCTTCAACAAGGCCAGGTCGGTAGAGGGATCGATGCCGACCCGTTTGGCAAAAAAACGCTGGTTGTTGTTCAGTACCACCTCGATGTTGGTGGCATTCTCGATCACGTGGTGGTTGGTGATGATGTACCCATCATCGGAAACGATGACACCGGAGCCGGACGATTGGGCATGGGGGTTGAAATAGTGTTCCAGCGCGTTGAGACTGAAATTGCCCGCGCCATAGGTGGTGCGGATGTGCACCACGGCCGGTGTGACCGCGCGCGCGGCCGGCTGGAAGTTTAACGTGGGGATGACTGCGGAGTAGGCGGAGTCACGCGGGCGGGCTACCAGCAGCGACTTCTGGCGTTGTTCAATGGAAGGGTAGGGCGGGCTCGTTTGCAGATACCGAAATGTAAAGAGCACCCCCAGTACGGCACCCACAAAAGCCGACACGATCACCAAGCCAATCAACAACGCGCGTTTCATAGTTCAAGTCGAGTTTGTTTCGTGAAGGTAGGCAATAAAACGACATTCCCTGAGCCGGGGTGTGTGAGGTAAAAAAGTAAGCCCCGGACCTTGCGGTACCGGGGCTACCCCACTAAACCTAACCCTACCTAAACCTACTAACTTGTTTTAGCCCACTTTAATTGTGTGCTTCAGCGTTTTCTTTTCGTCCTTGGGCACCGTCAGTTCCAAGATGCCATTGTTGTACTTGGCATTGATCTTGGTCGTGTCCACGTTGTCGGGCAGGTTGAACGAACGGCTGAATGACCCATACTGCGTTTCGATCGAGTGGAAGTTTTTGTCCTTTTTCTCGTTGGTGAGTTTGCGCTCACCACTGATGGTAAGGAAGTTGTCGTGCAACTCCACATGGAAGTCGTCTTTGTTCATGCCGGGCACGGCCACGTGGATTTCGTAGGCGGTTTCAGTCTCGGCTACATCTACCTTGGGCATAAAGGTGCTGCCGCCTGTGCGAGCGAGAGACTCATTGAAGAAACGATCAATCAGGCTGCTGAACGAGGTCGGCACAAATTCGTTGGCGTTATATCGGATGATGCTCATAGTTGTAATGGTTTTGTTTGACGTTTAGCCTACCAGGGAAAACTGTACCAGCCTACTTTGTGCAGTGAAAATACGACATAATGTCTATTTTTTTCATAGTTAGAGAATTTTTAACGGACAATTTGTCTTATTGATCGCCTCATCGTACCTACTGTGCATGGCTTCCATAATAGGGGTGAGGTAAGTGCTGCCAGGACATTGCACAGAAAGAGCCCTGCTCGCGCGGGACTTTTTACTCCGAGTGACGCGTCTATTGAAATCGCGTTTTTAAACGTTGGACGAGTTCCCGGTATTCTTTCAAGTTGAAAATGTAGTTGGTGGACTTCATTTTTTTGATGTGCTTCTCAATGCCGTAGGCTTGGCTTGTTGTCCATCCATCCATGGCAAAAAACAGCTTCCATGGAATGCCTTTTGAGGTGAATGCGTCCCGAAAATAACCTGTGTTATGTTGAAGTAGTCGGTTGGTGAGGTCGCTGGTGACCCCGACATAATAACGGTCAATTTTGGCAGAGTAGAGGATATATGCCTGATGATCATTCATTTGACAGACCGTTCATCTGTTCTGTTTTTGGGAAAATACCATAAAAAAAGCCCCGCGGCTGTGGGGCTTTTTTTCGCTCCTCCTCTTGGGCTTGAACCAAGGACCCCCTGATTAACAGTCAGGTGCTCTAACCAGCTGAGCTAAGGAGGATTGTGATTCCAAGTGGAAATGGGCTGCAATATTAGTGCATCTGCGTAAATCGGCCAACTCCCTCGTAGTGATTTTAGAAAAAGAAGAAAAAAAGCAACCTCGCCCGCTCTTTTACCGTTTTACTTTTAAATTAAAAGTACTTTTGTACTATGCAAAAACAAACGATACAGGACGACCTGGCCTCCGTACGCAACCTGATGGAGCGGTCCACCAAATTTATTTCACTCAGCGGACGATCGGGCATTTTGGCGGGCGTCTATGCGCTGGCCGGAGCAGCCTACGCCTATCAACAAATCTATCGAGGTGATTTTCCGCGTTCAATGGCGTTTTACATCCAACATCCGTCCGCAGTCTATCATCTGGCGGGTGTGGCAGTACTCGTTTTGGCGCTGTCATTATCAACCGGGCTTTACCTGAGTTGGCGCAAAGCCAGACGCTCGGGCGAGACGCTGTGGAATAATGCCACGCAAAAACTGCTGATCAATTTGTTAATCCCGCTGGTGGCAGGGGGGGTGTTCACTGTCATCCTGTTATCGCGGGGCTACTACGGTATCATCTCCTCCTCACTGCTCCTCTTTTACGGACTGGCCCTGATGAACGCCAGCGCCAACCTCTTTGACGAAATTCGCTACCTCGCGTACTGCGAACTTCTGCTGGGCCTGCTGTCGGCCTTGTTGCCCGGTTATGGCCTTTTGTTTTGGGCCATCGGCTTTGGAGTCTTGCATATTTTCTATGGCCTACTTATGTACCGCAAGTACGACCGATGAAGAACCCCTTTGATCAACTGGACAAGCTGCTGGAGCACCGCACGCGCCTGCAAATCATGGGCGTGTTGGTGGCCAATGACTCGTACGATTTTACTGAGTTGCGTGAGTTGTTGCAGACCACGGATGGTAACCTGGCCACGCATCTCAAAGCACTGGAGCGTGAGAAATACATCGGTATCCATAAAAGTTTTATTGAGCGAAAACCCAATACGCGCTACAAGGCCACCGACAAAGGGCGTCAGGCGTTCCGAAAGCATTTGGACGCTTTAGAAGAAGTTATCAAAACCCAACGAAAATAACCTACTGCATGGAAACGTCACCTTCGCTAGTCGATCGCTTTAACCACTGGCTCAAGGAGTCGGTCATGATCAAATTACTTTCCATTGGTTTTTTGATCTTGTTGTTGCTCATTCCATCCGCCTGGATACAGTCGCTGATGGAAGAACGGCAGGCTCGCTCGCGCGAAGTCATCAGCGAGATTTCGGCTAAGTGGTCGAACGGCCAAACGCTGGTGGGGCCGGTATTGGTGGTGCCCTTTACCCGCATTGAGAAAAATAAGCGGTGGGAGAAAGGGGTGTTGATCGAAGAAATGTCCGAAACACTACAGCGTGCCTACTTTCTTCCCGACTTGCTACAAGTTTCCAGCTCACTTCGGCCGCAGGTACGCCACCGCGGCATTTTCGATGCGGTGGTGTACGATGCCCGGGTGGAAATGAAAGCCACGTTTGCTCCCCTGGATTTTAACCGATGGAACATACCGGATGGTCAGGTGCATTGGAAAGATGCGGTGGTGGTCACGGGCATCAGCGATTTGCGTGGTATCAGCGAGAACCCCCTCATCCAAAGTGCGGCAAAAACGTATACGTCTGAGCCTATCAACCACATTGGGATAGCGATGTACTCGCACACCGGGGACAACCAGGCGTCCATGCAGGGCGTGAGCACTGCGCTCGGGTGGCAGTCAAAAGCCGATGTTTTTGACACATTGACGATGCAATGGCAACTGAAAGGCAGTGAGACGCTCTACTTCGTACCGGTAGGGAAGACCACCGAGGTGACCATGACGGGGACATGGCCATCGCCCAGCTTTGAAGGTTCGTTGCTGCCATCGCAAGAGCCTGTCATTACCGACACGGAGTTCTCGGCCCGCTGGAAAGTGTTGTCATTCAACCGCCCGTTCGCCCAGCAATGGCTGGGCCAGGAACAACATTTGGGCGGTTCTTTGTTTGGCGTGCGGTTGGACTTGCCGGCCGATCAGTACCAAAAAAGTATCCGAACGGCCAAGTATGGTCAGTTGATCATTATCCTGGCTTTCACCGCCCTGTTTTTGGTTGAGATTGCCGGGAAAGTACGCATCCATCCGTTCCAATATATTCTGATCGGCTTTGCGCTGATCATCTACTACACCCTGTTGCTTTCCATATCTGAGCATTTTGGCTATGACCGCGCCTATGCCATTGCTTCGTTGAGCACGATCACCTTAGTAGGTTTGTACTCAGTTACGTTCTTGCAAAAGCGCACATTGGTCGTACTCTTTTCCGCATTGATGTGCGTGTTTTATGGATTTATCTTTGTGATTGTGCAGGCGCAGGATTATTCGCTGCTAATCGGTAGCGTGGGGCTTTTCCTGATCGTGGCTGCCATGATGTATTTTTCGCGCTCGATTAAATGGTATCGCGATTGATGCGGCCCTTTCGGTCAAATGTATACGTGGTAAACATCGCGTTCGTTTCGGTGAATATGCCGCACTTCAAAACCGCCCGGTTGTGGTATTTGCTCGATGAGGTCGAACACGGTACATGATTTGGGCAGCGAGGCGAAAATCAACAAAAATCGAAACGGCTTGTTGTCTGGAATCCAAGTCCACACGGGCGCGTACGATATATTTTCGGCATGCACCAATTGCGCGCAGGCATCGGAGTGTTGATCAAACAGGTAGGTGGTGCGCCAAATTCGGATGAGCATATCGCGCTGTGCATCGGCATAGTGGCAATGCACGTAGATGTAGCCTTCATCCAGCGACAGCGGATCGATGGAGGCCAGCACATCCGTATCGACCACGGGTTTGGGAACGACTATTGGTTGCTCCATGGCAGCCATAGATGTAGAAACGGCTTAACTTTTGATCACTTCTGCAATGCATTCGATTTCAACCAGCGCATCCTTGGGCAAGCGGCTTACTTCCACGGTGGAGCGGGCCGGTTTATGATCGCCAAAAAAAACTTCATAGGCTTTGTTCATCCGCTCAAAGTCGGCAAAGTTCTTGAGGAACACCGTGGTTTTTAGAACATGCGTTCGGTCAGCCCCCACTGCCTTTAGCACGGCCTCCAGGTTTTCGAGTACCAAGGTGGTTTGCTCTGCGGCCGTAGCTCCCTCAATGATCATGGTGGCGGGTTGAAGAGGTGTTTGCCCCGAACAAAAAATCAAGTTGCCCGAAATGTTGGCGTGCGCATAGGGTCCTATGGCTTTGGGGGCGTGGTCGGTGTGTACGCGTTTCATGGTGTGCTCAAGTAGGTTAGTGAGGGTTGGTAGGTTTTGAATTTATTTTTGAAATTGAGACCTGTGGTAAACCAGTTATATCAGTGAAAGTGATACAGGAAAACCAACAGGGCCGTGAAGGCTGGCTTGGGGTTTTCCTTGATTTCCAGGGTCACGTCCATCTCAAATTTGGTGATGCCCCGCAGGTTGGCGATGCTGTGCAGTTTGGTGCGCAGCCGGACCTCCTGGCCCGCCAGCACAGGTTGATTAAATTTCAATTTTTCAATCCCGTAGTTTACCATCATCTTGGTATTCCGAAACTCGACTATTTGTTCCCAAAGATGAGGGACCACCGACAGGGTGAGGTATCCGTGTGCAATGGTACTTTTGAAGGGGCTGTCTTTGGCTCGCTCGGGGTCGGTATGAATCCATTGATGGTCAAGCGTGGCATCGGCAAATAAATTTATTTGCTGCTGAGTAATGGGCAAGTAAGGCGACACGCCAATTTCTTTGCCAAGGTAGGTTTGAAATTCATCAAAACTGCTGATGACGAGTTGAGCCATGAGTGGGGTGTTGAATATCCCGAAAGGTAAGGCGGTTTTGTAGAATTGACAATGCATGCCGTTTGTCCAACGGCCGTGCCAGTGTCCACTAAATTGCCGTGCCTGTGAGGTTGTTTTGCGTACTTTGCTGCGTTTTTTGAAGCATGATGGAAGAACGGAAAGAAGCCGGACAAGAGGCCCTTGAGCGGGTGGTGCCGCAAATGTGGAAACGGGAACTGGAACGAACGCTGTCGCGCTATCATTTAACGGCTGCGTGGGTGGCGCTGATCTTTGATCCAGTCTTTGTCATCACCGACTACTTCAATTTGCCGGGGCATTGGCAAACGATGTTTGTGCTGCGCTTGTCTGTGTCGGGACTCATCCTCGCAACGATCCTCGTGGGGCGAAGGCGAGGCTGGCATTCGTATTTTATCGTTTCCGTTCCCTTCTTACTCATCTCCATCCAGAATGCCTTTGTTTATCAGTTTATTGAAGCCAAGGACCTTTTGGGCCAGAACCTGAACTACATGGCCTTATTTGTAGGAGCGGGATTTTTTGTGGCGTGGCGTTGGACGTATTCGGCCGTAATCATCGCGCTGTCGGTCATGGCCACTTCGGTATTCATCGGTATCAACCCAGACCTGTCATTGTCGGAGTTTTTTGTCAACGGGGGCCTGTTGCTGCTGGTTGTTCAGGTGTTTGCCGGGGTGCTCATCAACACCCGGTTCAGGTTGCTTAGCCGTGAACTGCGGGCGCGGCTGGCGCTGCGGGCGCAGGCCGAGCAGATCAAGCAGATCAACGAAAACCTCGAAGCGCTGGTACTGGCACGCACGGAAGAACTCCAGAAAAAAAACAAGGCACTGGAAGAGTACGCGTTTATCAACGCGCACAAGCTGCGCGCCCCGGTGGCCAGCATTTTGGGGTTGTATCAGGTATTCAAAACGATGGAGTTGCCGCCTGCCACGGCCACCGCCCTGGAGCATCTTCAAAAATCGGTGGAACGCCTGGATGAAATCGTAGCCGAGATTACCCGAACGGTTGAAGGGTAGAATCGGAATCCCTTGTTATTTTCCAATACAGAACTTGGAAAAAATGTTGTCCAGTAAATCGTCCGTAGTGATGGTGCCGGTGATTTCACCCAAATGGTACAACGCTTGGCGGATATCCATGGCTACTAAATCACCGGTGGCGCCATGGTCAAGGCCGTACAACACACGCGTCAGCGCTTCGGATGTCCGTTGAAGTTGCTCTACGTGGCGCAGGTTGGTCACGACTACATCCCCTGGTTTCACATCGGGCCATTCGAATCGTTCCAGTATTTTTTCCTGCAAAAGCTCAATGTGTGCCGGATCAGAAGCAGAGATAATCAACGCCTCGTGTGCTTGCGCCCAGGTAAGGTTGGCCGGCAAGGCTTTATCTGCTTTATTCCCGATTTTCAGGTAGGGGATGTTCAGTTTTTTTAGCTCTGCGTCTTCCGCGTCCATCGCAACCGGGGTAGTGTTACTCAAGTCAAACACGTAAAGGATCAGCGAGGCCTTTTTCAGGTAGGCGTGCGTGCGCTCAATACCCATGGCCTCGATGGCATCGGTGGTGTCACGCAGGCCTGCGGTGTCCATAAAGCGGAAATGAATCCCTCCCAGGGTCAGCTCATCTTCAATCACATCGCGGGTAGTACCCGGAATATCCGAAACAATGGCCCGCTCTTCATTCAACAAGGCGTTGAGCAGGGTGGACTTTCCGGCATTGGGTTTGCCGGCAATCACGGTGGGAATTCCGTCTTTGATCACACGGCCTTGATCAAACGAGCGGATCAAACGATCCAGATAGCCAAGAAGTTGTTCAATCAACCCACGCAAATCATCACGTTTGGCAAACTCTACGTCCTCTTCGCCAAAGTCCAGTTCCAACTCGATCAGTGAAGCAAAGTGAATCAGGTGTTCGCGCAGGCGTTGTATTTCGTTCGAGAAGCCGCCCCGCATCTGATTCAGCGCGGCCTGGCGGGCATTGTCGGTTTCGGCATGGATCAGATCAGCTACGGCTTCGGCCTGGGTTAGGTCGAAACGCCCGTTCAAGAACGCTCGCTGGGTAAACTCGCCCGGCTGTGCCAGGCGGGCACCTTCGTGTTGGAACGCTTTCATGATTTCCTTCACAATCAAGGGAGAGCCGTGACACGTGATCTCAACCGAGTTTTCCTTGGTGAATGAACGCCCTTCGTGGAATATTGTCACCAACACCTCGTCAATTACGGTGGCGGCCGTTCGCAAAGTTCCCAGGTGAACGGTATGGGTCTTTTGTTGTGTCAGGTCTTTACCGCGGAAAAGCCTGGACGCCATGCGCAGGCTGTCGCGGCCCGATAGGCGGATGACCGCCAGGGCACTGGTACCTTGCGGGGTAGCCAGGGCAATGATCGTATCTTCGCGTGGGGTCATGAGGGTTCTTTTACGATGAGTACCGGAATATCCACCCGATGTCGTACGGTATCCACGGTAGCGCCAAAAATCAAATCGCTGAAAAAGGTGTGGCCGTGTGCGCCCATCACCAGCATGTCGGCCCGAAATTCTTTTACGAGCACCGGTATGCTTCTGCGCGGATTGCCATAGCCGATTTTCATCTCCACCTGGAAGCCCTTTGCCTGGATTTGATCAACGTATTTCAACAACGCCTGCTCATCCGCGTTGGATTCGTGGTCGTCAATGGCGCTGCCATACACCATGGCGCCCGCGGTTTCCACTACGTGCACCAAGCAGTAATTGGCTTCTTTACCGCCTTGTGCCAGCGCGCTTCCGATGGCCAGCGAATCGATGGAGCTAAAGTCGATGCAAACCGCAATTCGGCTGTACACCGGTCGGTCGATGTTGGTGAGTTGCGTGGCTGTGCCATGCGGTAGCCGTGCGACCTTTTCGGCTGCGCGTTTTTCCAGCCACGGTTTTAGGGCGATGTAAAAAAGTAATGAAACAGCCCCTGCGCACAACGGAACAACCGTGGCCCAGAGGATCCATGCGTTATCACCCGCTTCGCCCAGCCAGGTGCGAATTTCCTCAAACACCAGGCGGATATTGAGTGTCACGATGATGAGTGCAATTAACCAGGCCGTTGCTTTCACCCAAGGTTTAATGGCAAACTCACCCATCGTCTTTTTATCGCTGGTGAAATGAATCAGCGGAATGATGGCAAAACCCAGCTGCATGCTCAACACCACCTGGCTGAATACAAGCAACGCTCCCGTTTCGCGCTCTCCATAAATAAGAATCACGATGTAGGCCGGAATGATGGCAATGAGGCGCGTGATAAGCCTGCGCAGCCAAGGCGCGATGCGCAAGTTCAAGTATCCCTCCATAACGATTTGCCCTGCTAAGGTGCCGGTGATGGTGGAGCTTTGCCCGGCCGCCACCAGTGCGATGCCAAAGAGGAGGGGGGCCCACTCGCTTCCGAGCAGTGGCTGGAGCAATTGATGGGCATCTTGAATTTCCGCCACGGTATAATAGCCTGCTTTGTAAAAGGTGGAGGCAGCCAAAATCAAGATCGCTGCGTTTACAAAAAAAGCGGCATTGAGGGCGATGGCCGAGTCGATAAAGTTATAACGGATGGCCTGCCACACACCTTTGGACGAGGGGTCGATTCTGCGGGTTTGAACCAGCGATGAATGCAGATACAGGTTATGCGGCATGACCGTGGCTCCGATGATGCCAATGGCGATGTAGAGGGCTTCGGTGTTGGGAAGTGAGGGGATAAAGCCGGTGACCAATTCGCCCATCGCAGGTTTTGCCAACATCAACTCGACCAAAAAAGCTCCTCCAATAATGGCCACCAACGTAATGATAAAGGCCTCAATCTTTCGCATGCCATAGCTTTGCAGCAGCAATAGCAGCAGCGTATCCAGCACGGTCAACGACACGCCCCAAATGAGTGGCAGATCGAATAGCAGTTGCAGTCCGATGGCCATCCCCAACACTTCGGCCAGGTCGCAGGCGGCAATGGCCACTTCGGCAAACACCCACAACATAAAATTGACCGCCTTGGGGTAGCTTTTGCGCGAGGCCTGCGCCAGGTCCAGTTGGCGTACTACGCCCAGCCGTGCGCTCAGGCTTTGCAACAGCAGCGCCATGGCGTTGGACATGAGCAACACCCACAACAGCGTGTAGCCGAACTGACTTCCGCCTGCGATGTCGGTGGCCCAGTTGCCCGGATCCATATACCCCACGCTGACCAGGTAGGCAGGCCCCAAAAAAGCCAACAGCTTGCGCCAGCCGCGGCCCTGCGTGGCATCCACCGAGGCATTTACCTCGCTAAGCGATTTGCTGGCGACTTTGGTTGCTTGCATGTTCAAGGTTCGTTGACCAAAATATTCTTGCACACCTCCCTGGACAGGGAAACTGTTTTGTTGCCGATTTTGACTTCCATGGATTGGTCATATTCTTCTTTGTCGGTGAGTTGCAGTTTTACGCCCGGTCGCGCTCCGATTTTATCGAGGTACTTGAGCAGGTTCGAGTCCGAGTCTTTGACGGCCGTGATCATTCCCTTGAACCCCACCGACATTTGATCCAAAGGCATCTGCGAGAGGTTTTTTACTTTTCCTTTACTGTCTGGGATTGGGTCACCGTGCGGATCTACCTGGGGGTAGCCGAGAAAGGCATCGAGTTTATCGATGAGCCGTTGCGAGTGGATATGTTCGAGTTGTTCGGCTATTTCGTGCACTTCGTCCCAGGTGAGGCCGAGTGTTTGGACGAGAAACGTTTCCCAAAGGCGATGTTTGCGGATCACCAGCAAGGCTTCCGTTTTGCCGGAGGCGGTCACGTTTACTCCGTGGTATTTTTCATACGTAATAAGCTCTTTTTGCGACAGTTTTTTAATCATGTCGGTGGCGGAGGCTGCCTTGGTGCACATGGCCTCGGCCAGCGCGTTGGTGAGCACGGGCTGCGTACCCCCTTCCGAGAGGTGGTAGATGGCTTTGAGATAGTTTTCTTCCGTGAGGCTGAGCATGAGTTTCCCGCTTGCCCCGGCAAGGTAGTTAATTTTTAGACAAGCCTAAAAAATATTTTAGGGGTGTTTTTATTTATGGTTCGGTGTTCCGCGCGTGGCGCTCACTTGTCCTCCACCGCATCCGCCAGATCCATCACGCAGTTGAAGCGATAACTTTTGTGAGGCTGGATGCTGACGCCAATGTAGTTGATGGCGGGCTGCATGATGTTTTTGCGGTGGCCGCGGCTGGGTACACCATCGTCAATCAATAATTGCAACACGATGGCCAGCGGGTCGTCAAAGCCATACGAGCAGTTTTCCCACGGCCCATTGTACCGGCCGGTAAATGTGCCATAGCGCTGCACGCGCAGCGTGGCACTTTCGCCTTTCGTGCTCACATGGCCGGTTCGCCCGGACACACCCATGTCCTGGGCGTGGTCTTTGGCTGCCAGCGACAAGGCTTTGGACGGGAGCAACGCCTTTTGTGGGGCCCATGCCAGAAGCTCTTCGTAGCATTCTTTGGCATAGGCACCTTCGCGTTGGCGATTTTCCAGATATTTTTTGGCAAATGCAGCCGGCTGTGTGCGAACTTCGTTTACCAGCCGGATCACTTCTTTTTCTTCGGCTGTCAGGTAGTCGGCCGTAGTTGCCGTACTCAACTCTTGCGCGTTGGCCATGCCCGCCAGTAACATGAGCCATCCAAACAATCGCCACGTATTCATGATTCCAGAAAAGGATAGCGGTAGTCGGTGGGGGTAACAAACGTTTCTTTGATGGTGCGCAGCGAAACCCAGCGCAAGAGGTTGACCTTCGCCCCGGCCTTATCATTCGTGCCTGAGCCGCGTGCCCCGCCAAACGGCTGCTGGCCCACCACGGCACCCGTAGGTTTGTCGTTGATGTAAAAATTGCCCGCGCTGTTTACGAGTTTGCGGGTGGCCATTTCCACGGCATAGCGGTCCTGCGCGAAAATGGAGCCGGTAAGTGCATAGGGCGATGTGGCATCGACCAGTTCCAGCGTCTGCTCATAGTTCTCGGAGTGGTACACATAAATCGTTACCACCGGGCCAAAGATTTCTTCGCACATCGTCAGCGAAGATGGATCCTGCGTTAGAATAACAGTCGGTTCAATGAAATAGCCTTTTGATTTGTCGTACTTGCCCCCGGCAATGATCTCGTTCATCGGGTTTTGGCGCGCTTTTTCGATATAGCCTGCGATGGAGTCAAACGCCTTTTCATCAATGACGGCATTGATAAAGTTTCCGAAATCTTCTGTGCCGCCCATCTTCATCGATTTCAGGTCATCCAGCAGGTACTTCTTTACCTCGTCCCAAAGATTGGAGGGAATGTAACAACGCGAGGCAGCCGAACACTTTTGCCCCTGGAATTCAAACGCGCCCCGCGCGATGGCCACCGCTACTTGTTTGGGGTGTGCACTTTTGTGGGCCACGATAAAGTCTTTGCCGCCTGTTTCGCCCACGATGCGAGGGTAGGAGCGGTACTTGTGGATGTTGTTGCCGACCGTTTTCCAAATGTTTTGAAAAACGCCCGTGCTGCCAGTAAAGTGGATGCCGGCAAAGTCCCGATGGTTGAAGATAACATCCCCGGCATCGGGGCCGCTCACGTAGAGTAGGTTGATCACGCCATCAGGCAACCCGGCCTCTTTCAGAATGCGCATCAACACCTGGGCCGAGTAAATCTGGGTGTTGGCCGGTTTCCAGACTACTGTATTGCCCATCAGGGCCATGCTGGTGGGCAGGTTGCCGCCAATGGCGGTAAAGTTGAAGGGTGTGAGTGCGAAGGTGAACCCCTCCAACGGGCGATACTCCATTCGGTTCCAGATGCCCGGTGCCGACTCGGGCTGGTCGCGATAGATCTCGCTCATGAAGTACACATTAAAACGCAGAAAGTCGATCAGCTCGCAGGCCGAGTCGATCTCGGCCTGAAAGGCATTTTTGCTTTGCCCCAGCATGGTGGCAGCGTTCATCTCATACCGATATGGCCCTGCCAACAGGTCAGCGGCCTTCAAGAAAATACTCGCGCGGTTTTCCCAGCTCAGCGCGGCCCACAGTTCCTTGGCGGCCAAGGCGGCCTGAATGGCTTGTTCTACATGCCCCTTGTCGCCTTCATGAAAGTAACCCAGTATATGGTGGCGGTCATGGGGTGGGTGAATTGGCTTCTTTCGTTCGCTGCGCACCTCCTCGCCACCGATGTACATCGGAATGTCGAGTACCTTGCTGCGCGCCTCCCGTAACGCTTTTTGCAATTCGGCCCGTTCTTTAGAGCCGGGCGCATAGGCGAGTACGGGTTCGTTTTTGGGGTGCGGAACGGCAAAAAATCCAATGGCCATGAGCGTGTGAAATTTAAGGTAATTTTAGGCGGATAAAGGTAGCAAGTGTGAGCTACAAAATATGCATAAGCTCATCGAGGCTTTTGATCTCATGCGTCACCGTTTCGCGGTGCGCCCGTTGATGGGGGTTAAAAAACACTGTGTCGATGCGGGCCTGGCGCGCTCCGGCCATGTCGGTCAACAGGTTATCACCAATCATGATCGCTTCTTCCGGGGCGGCACCCGCATGGTCCAGCGCCAGTTGAAAGATGTCGGGCGATGGCTTTTTGCAACCGGCTGTTTCGGACGTTACCACGTATTCAAAAAACGAGGCAATGCCTGAAGCGCGTAGTTTAGTGGCCTGTATTTCATTAAATCCGTTGGTGATGATGTAGAGTTTGTACCGGCCGTGCAAGTTTGCCAGCACATCCTTTGCGTGAGGCATGAGGTGGCTGCGCAAAGGCGATTCGGTTACATAGTCGTGCGAAAACTTTAACGAAAGCTCGTAGTGGTCGATACCCACCCGCTTGAACACCTGGTGAAACCGCTCGTAGCGGATCACATCGCGCGAAATTTCACCCCGGTCATACCGATGCCAGATGCGCGTGTTCACTTCTACAAACGAATGATAGAACACGTCAAACGCGGATGAGGTTTTGGCGGGCAAGTGATAACGATGAAACAGATCGTGCAGGGCCTCGCGCGAATTGGTCTCATAGTCCCACAAGGTGTGGTCCAAATCAAAAAGAATAACTCGGTAGGACATCGAATGCTATGGGGTGCTCAAGGGTTTGATTTTGAGTTTGTTTAATGCCAGCTCGCGGTTGCTGTAGAGCGTTTGAAACAGGTGCTGGTCGTTTTGCAAGATGGGATCTCTGCGCAAAAACTGCAGGATTTGTTTAATGATGTCAAACACTTCGTCTTTGATCTGGTAAAATATCCATTGGTTGATCCTGCGGGTAGTAAGAATGCCCGAGTTTTTAAGGTAAATGAGGTGCCGCGAGGTTTTTGTCTGGGTGAAATCAAGAATTTGTTCTAAGTCGCTGATGCACATTTCACCGTTGGTCATAATCAGATTAAGAATGCGCAGCCGCGAGGTATCGGAACAGGCCAAAAAAATCTGCGCCCCGGGCTCGATATTGAAGTGTTTTAGCCGCATGGTTGCCGCACCTGCCGCGAAGATAGCCTTTTTACCCTTGCCCAACTTTTGGGTGGTGTAATTGTTCTCCGTCTGTTAGGGATTGCGGGGAGCAATGAATATTTTTGGCTTGGCTAATACATACGTGTGAAAAAGAGTGGGCTTTTAATCGTGTTATTGATGGGGTTGCTGCTGGTGGCGGCCGATGGCCGGGCGCAGGGCAGCCCCAAACGGGTGTTGCAATTGTCGGGCATGATCCTCGCGCCCGATAGCGCAGCGGGAGTTCCGGGCGTGCACGTGTACGTACCCAAGGCAGGGTACGGCACAACCACTAACGCAGTCGGCTTTTTTTCCATGCCCGTAGTGGTGGGCGACAGCGTGGTAATCAGTGCAGTGGGTTATGTAAAGCAACACTACATCGTGCCGAATCACAAGTCGGATTTCCTGACTATTATTGTAGAGATGGTGGAAGATGTTACTTACCTGAAGGAAATTGTCTTTCGCGAGATACCAACGGAAGAAGTGTTCAAAGAGGCCGTGCTTGCCCTGAACGTGCCCATGGACGACCGGGGCTATGACCCGCGCAACCTCAATGCTGAGTTAATGGCCCTGATGCTCAAGACCACCCCGATGGACGGGGCCGCCAATTACAAATATTATATGGATCAGTGGTCCACCTCAGCCAGCGACAAGTTTCAGCCCCGTGCCAACCCGTTTTTGAATCCTTTTAACTGGGCGCGTTTCTTTCGCGATTTGAAGCAGAATAAGAAAAAGTAAGGTTCGTCCACTTCGTGTTTTTTTGGTAATATTGCACCCGCTTTTGAACGGTTTATGCGTTTGGAAGCAGTTTCGGGGTGTAGCGCAGCCCGGTTAGCGCATCACGTTAGGGACGTGGAGGTCGGATGTTCGAATCATCTCACCCCGACATTATAGGAAGGCCGTGGTAGTTGTCTCGCCTGAAGAGAGCGCACGATGACCGCACTTGGAATTCAACAAAAACCCTTTGAGCCACGGACTTGAAGGGTTTTGTATTTCCCGCCATCCCCATGCCATTCCCATGGGTTGGGTATTGTTTATCTATTCGAAACGGAGACAGAAATAAGCCTGTTGTACGTTCTAACGATGAACTGAGCAACAGGCGAACACCAGACCAGCGAGAATCCCCCATCAATAGGCAGTCCCCGCGTTTTATAGCTAAGCGGATGTGAGAAAAAACCTATCTTGACCGAACAAACAACAGGGTACAAAAAACAATATCATCAGCCATCAAAAAAAACATACCGCCACCACGTGCAAGAGGGAGTCCACGCGAGGTCAGATGTTTTGGAACAAACACCTGCTGCTCGTTTTGCTGTTTGCATGCCTCGCGAATGGTACGGCCCGGGCACAGCGTAAAACAACCCAACTGCTTAAGCAACGCAAGTATGCTGCAGCACGGCAAGCCGTTGACAAATCACTTCGTAAAGACCCGCTTCGCTGTGAACATTGGTATCTGTCTGCACGTTGGTATGCGGAACAACCGGGTGAAAACGCTTCGTTCGACTCGGCTGCTGGACACTGGCAGCGCGCCCGGCAACTCTTTCAGGATGCCTCGCCCAAAGAACGCGACCGGTTGAAAAAGGTGCCCATCGACAGCCTGATGTTGGTAGCCTTAGGTTTTCGCATTGACAGCCTGGCCTTTGCGCAAGCAAAAACAATTAACACACCCGAAGCCTATGCCTCCTTTGTTCATCGATTTCCGCAAGCCCGCCAACGGGCGGAGGCCCAGGAACTGGAGCAAGAGGCCAGTTTTCTGGACGCGCTGAAAACCAATTCGCCCGAATCTTTTCAACAGTTTTTACTGCGTTATCCTCACGCGGCACGCAAAGGCGAAGCCCAGGCGCGATACGACCGATTGCTCTTTCAGCGCGCGACCGAGGGCGGCACGCTGGGTGAATATGAACAGTTTTCGAAGGACTATCCAGCGAGCCCATATCGCCCCCTGGCGGATCAAAAAGTCTTTGAGGCGTGGACGGCCAAAGGCACGCCCGAGGTGTTTGATCAATTTATCCTAAAAAATCCCTTTAATGTCTTCCGGCCGCGGGCCGTTCGGATCCTGGCTTTTCTGACGGATTCACTCGTGTACCCGGCTTCGCCCGGGGCCGATTCGCTAGCGGTACTTATGCGCCTGCAAGACGAAGTATGGATACCCTTTCGGAAGAATGGTCTCTTCGGATTTATGAACACCGATGGGCAGGAGCGCCTGCCCGCCCGCTTCCGCGAAATAGAAGAAACCTACCGATGTGGCCGGGTAACAGATATTTTTCTGAAAACCTCGGAAGGCCTGATCGATCGGCACGGGCGCGTGGTGCGCGACAGCGTGACCGATGTAGCAGAGGTGGGAATGGGTTTTGTAAAAGTGGGGACATCGCGACATTATCACTTGTTGCATAAGTCGGGCTATTGGCTCCTGCACGATCACGTGGAAGAGGTTAAACCGATCTTCCGCCAGTTTTTGGCGGTGCGCCAGGCAGGGCAATGGAGCTTGTTGGCACTCAATGGCCAGGTGCTTACACGAGGTTGGGATGACATCGCCACCGCCTCTTCGCTGCTAGTGTTCACCCGCTTGGGAAAAAAGACGGTGTGCCCCATCGAGGCGGTAATCAAAAGCAGGGGCGAAGTTTTCTCTCGTGCGCTTGTTTTTGATGAAGTGAAACCGGTGCGCAGCAACCGTCTGCTGGTTGCCAATGGATCCCTCGAAGGTTTGCTGGACGACTCGCTCCGGTTTGTGCTGCCCCTGGCACGGCAGGTGATCGAATTGACACCCTATGGAATCTGGGCTCGTCAGGAGCAACGCATCACGGCCGCAGAAATAAGTGCCGAACTGGACGGCAAAACGTGGCAACGAATGCATCACCGTGGGAAGTGGTTGGTGTTGCAAAATGAACAGGGCTCCTCCTTGTATGACCTGGCCCAGCATCGGTTTCTGGCGGGCAAGGCCGATAGCCTGACATGGGAAGGAGACGTTCCCTTAATTCATCGGTCAGACTCGTTGATCGTGGCATTTTCGGCAAGTCAAGCCCTGCGGCTGGCGGCCACAGAACGCGTGATCTTTGTCCGGTCGGATCCCGTTCGTTATTTCTACACCCAGGCCAGGGGAAAGTCTTCGGTCTATGACCTCACCACGGGCAAGCGGTTGTTCACCTTGGCGTTTGACGAGATCGAAGCAAGTGCTCCCGGTTTGTTCTTAGTTACGGTCCGCAAAAAGAAGGGGTTGCTCACGACCACCGGTCAATGGCGACTGCCGGCCGATCACGATGCCATTGTACGTACGCGCGAAGGGCATTTTTCACTGTTGAAGAACGGCAAGTTTGGGGCCTTTGATCCGGCCACTCAGGCGCTGCTGCCCACGCGTTTCGATCGAAATCCGCAGCCGCTGACGGCCCAGGTATGGCTAGCCTTTGAGGCGGGCTTTTTCGGGTTTGTAGGCCCCACCGGCAAGCCGATGGGCGCCTTTGAATACCACGAGGTCATCCCCATCGGGGCCGACCGATGCTGGGTGAAGCGTCAGGGACAGTGGCAACTGCTCAGCGTTCAATCCGGGGAACGGCTGGCGGATCGCGTGAAGCGCTTTGAGCAACTGGCGGTCGCCAAAAACGAAACCTATTGGCTATTTGTACGAGACAACTACATGGGTGTAGTAGCCTCTCACTCTGGCGTACTTATTCCCAGTTCTTTTACCGATATCAAAAACGTGGGCAGTTCAGATCAACCCGTTTTTTTTACCGAGAAGTACATTGAAGAGGCGGATATCTTTATCGTGATCTACTACGATCGCCACGGGTCGTTTCTGAGAAAGCAAGTGTATGAAAAGGAGGAATACGATGAAATCTATTGCGATGACTAACCGTGCGTGTGCCCGTGTTTGGTAATGGTAAAATTACATACAGGACAAAAGGCTCCTGCACGGGTTTCTTATCTTGCAGCCGTTACAATGCATACATGAAAAACGTAGGATGGATTTTTCTGCTGAGCTCGTTTGCCAGTTTTGCTCAGCCGGTCGAGCGGCCGCGCCTTGTGGTCGGCATCATGGTGGACCAAATGCGGATGGAATACTTATCGCGGTTTGAATCCAAGTTGGGCGAGCGGGGCTTTAAGCGGCTGATGCGGGAGGGATTTTCCTTGCGTAATGCCCACTACAATTACATGCCCACGGTGACGGGCCCGGGGCATGCCTCGGTGTATACGGGCACCACTCCCGCGGTTCACGGTATTATTGGCAACGAGTTCTTCGATAAGTTCTCCGGAAAGTCGGTCAACTGCGTGGAAGACCCCGTACACAAGCCCATCGGCAGCGAGGTGGGCAATGGCGATGTTTCCCCCTGGCGTCTGCTGTCCACCACCATTACCGATGAACTAAAGCTGTTCACGCAAAAAAAAGCGAAGGTGATCAGTATGTCCATTAAAGATCGGGGGGCTGTGCTGCCGGGGGGCCACATGGCCGATGCTGCTTATTGGTACGATAGCAAGACCGGCCGCTTTATCACGAGCACCTACTACGTAAGTCAACTGCCGGCCTGGGTGGATAAATTCAATAAGCTAAACAAGGCCGATGCCTATTTGAATCAGACATGGACTACCACGCTGCCCTCGGAAAAATATACGGAAAGCGGTCCCGATGTGTCTCCGTATGAGCGCAAGTTCAGTGGTAAATCGACTTCTGCCTTTCCGTATAATCTGAAAGAGCTCCGTGCAAAAAACGGCAACTTTGATTTGTTGGTCTATACTCCGTTTGCCAACGATTACCTGACGGAGTTTGCCTTGCAATCGGTGACGGAAGAGCGGTTGGGTGCGGATGACATCACCGATTTTTTGTGCATTTCCTACTCCACCCCCGATATCCTGGGCCATGCCGTGGGGCCGAACGCGGTGGAAATCGAGGATATGTACATCAAACTCGATAAAAACATGGAACAGTTGCTGGCCGCGCTGGATAAACAAGTAGGCATGGGCAACTATACGATGTTTTTGACGGCCGACCATGCAGTGGCCGATGTGCCCCAATATTTGAAGGACCAACGCATTCCCGCGGGCACTCTCAACGCAGAAAATTTGAAAGTGCGTCTGGCCGATTTTTTGGCCGCCCACTATCCGGGAAAGAAGCTGATTGAGAACATCAGCAATGAACAGATCTTCTTAAACCACCAGGCATTTGCAGACGAGCCGCGCACGGCCGGGGTTGACTTGCTGATCGTCAAAGAACTGATCGGTAAATTTTTGATGGAGAACGAAGGCGTGTACACGTACTTTACGGAAAGCCAACTGAGGCAATCGGATTTTGGTGAGGCGGGCATCAAAGGCAGTGTGGTGCGCGGCTTTCACCCCAAGCGCTCAGGCGATATTGCCTTTGTGCTGGAACCGGGCTGGTTTGCCAGCGGCTGGGTACAAGGCACCACGCACGGTGCCCCGTGGACGTACGATACCCATGTTCCCATCGTGTTCTTTGGCAAGGGCATCCCCCAAGGTGCCTCCGTGCGTTACCACACCATTACAGATATCGCGCCCACACTGTCGGTGTTGTTGGGTATCAAGTTTCCCAATGGATGCAGCGGGCAACCCATCGAAGAGCTTTTTGAAAAACAGCGCTAGCCAAAAGCGCCAAATAAATGGAGGATTACAAGCCCGATCACCACAGGGCAAATAAATTTGAGCGCAAACACCCATAACTGCGCGCGTGTTACGCCCCAGAGAACAGGTTTATTAAAGTGGGGTGACCCCTGTGCGATCTCGTCTACCAATTGACGGGTCTGAATGAGCCATCCGCTGTAGATACAGGTGGCCAACACTACCAGCATCATAAACAGCGTACCGAACACATAGTCCATGATGTCCATAAAACCTCGTTTCGTTTCGCCAAAGACGGTCAGGTAAAGGGACGTAAAAAATTCGCTGCTGCCATTGGACAGCGCGGAGGGGATGCCAAACAAGAAAGCCATGATGGCCACCGTCCAGGCCGCTTTTTTACGCGACCATTTTAATGTGTCCATAAAATAGGCCGCGGGGGCCTCCAACATCGATATAGTGGACGTGATGGCTGCAAAAAACAACAGCAGGAAAAACAAGGCTCCTGCAATATTGCCCAGGGGGATTTCTTGAAAAATATTGGCCAACACACTGAAGACCAGCGTGGGTCCTTGGGAGGGCGACATATTAAACGCAAACACAGCCGGAAACACCATGAGACCCGCCAGCAGGGCAATGGTCGTATCCATGGCACCTACCCACAAGCTGGACGATACAATGTTTTGGTTTTTGGGCAGGTACGATCCATAGGTGATCATCATGCCCCACCCAATGCCCAACGAAAAGAAAGCTTGCGTTAAGGCTTTCAACACCACCATGCCATTGATCTTGGAAAAATCGGGGATGAGATAGTAGGACACTCCCTTTTCGGCACCGGGCAGGGTCAGGCTGCGGCCGATCACAATCAGCAGTAACACAAACAGAGCGGGCATAAGGATCTTGGTGGCTTTCTCAATACCACCTGAGACACCTCCCAACACGATCAACACGGTCATCAACATTACAAAGATGCCCAGCGGAATCACGTAGCCCGGGTTGGCAATAAAGTCAGTGAACGAGGTATCAATCGAGAACAGCGAAGTGATGATATACCCCACCGTCCATCCGGCAATGATGCCGTAATAGCTAAGCACGACAAAGGTGACCAGCAGGGGCAACACCCCCCCAAAAAAAGCCCACATCTTATTGGCACCCAGTTGTTGAAAAGCGCCCACCGGGTTTTTACCGGTCAATCGGCCCAAGGCAATCTCGTTGATCAACATGGGGGCACCGATCAGCACCACGCAGGCGATGTATACCAGTACAAAGGCAGCACCTCCGTTTTCACCGGTCAGGTAAGGGAAACGCCAAATATTGCCCAGCCCCACGGCCGAGCCGGCTGCGGCCATGATGAACCCGAATTTTGATGCCCACTGTCCGCGGTTGGATGTTGCCATGAATAGAGGATCGGTTAACGGGCAAAAAGTAGCACAAAAAAATCACGTAGCCCAATACTGGCCATACTGCGGTGGGTGAGGGAATAGAAAATGAGCTTTGAAAGGTCAGATTTGAGAAATGAGAAATGAGATTTGAGATGGTTAGAGCAAGGCAAGTCCTTCCTCCAATGTGTGTGGTTCGAAACCGAGTTCGCGTTTCGCTTTGTCGATGATAAAACCGGTGCGGGGTGGTCGTTTGGCGGGCTGTTGAAATCCGGTGATGTCTGTTGACGCAATCAGATTTTTGTCCAACCGGAAAAAGGCAGCCACGCGCAGGGCCAGGGAGTGGGGCGTCATCATCTCTTCGCCCGAAATGTGATACACACCGGTGGCCTTTTTTTGAACGGCCAGCACACAGGCCGCGGCCAGGTCGTTCACAAACGTGGGCGTGCGCCACTGGTCATTTACCACGCGTATCGGTTTCTTGTTTTCCAAACTGTCTTTAACCCATGTAACGATATTGGCGCGCCCGGGAAACGCAGGCTTGCCGTAAACCAATACGGTGCGCAGAATGGCCCACGGCAAGCCACTTTTCATCACGACTTGTTCACCTGCCCACTTGCTTTCACCGTAGTAGTTGATGGGCCGGGGCACAGCGCTTTCGTCCAGCGGACCGTGGCTTCCATCGAAAATGAAATCAGTCGAAAGATGGACAATGTGTGTCCGTGTCTCCCGGGCGGCATCAACAAGATAATTTACGGCCGTTACGTTGTTGAGCCAACAGGCTTCGCGATCAGTCTCGCACTGGTCTACGTGTGTCATGGCCGCACAGTTAACCAGCGCATCGGGTCGGTGAAGGCGAAAGAAATCAACTACCGCCTGTGGATCGGTAACGTCCAGCGGCCAAATGCCGTCCGGCATGGCGCTGCGGGGGCGGGCGGTAGGCAGGGCTTCTACGCCCGGAAGTTGCCGCAGTTGCCTTGTCAACTCATGCCCTAAAAGGCCCATTGCACCGGTGACGGCTACCTTCATACTATTTCTTGGGGGCTACGGGGAACGTGTATCCGTATTCTAGTTCGATGTCTTTGCGCGACATCTCTTTGACCGTTACCTCCATCCTCACATCGGTGACCGGCCGATCGCCAGGTTGTGTAGGCACGGCTGCAATTTTATCCAACACATCAAGCCCTTTGATCACCTTACCAAACACGGTATAGTCGCTATCCAGGTGTGGAGTGCCTCCCACCGTTTGGTAAGTTTCCTTTTGTGCGGCCGTAAAGGCGAAAGGGGTATAGCTCGGATTTTGTTTCCGGATCAGGCTGTCGGAACTGAGGAAAAACTCATTCAACCAGGTCACATCGTTGGCGCGTTGTTTTTCGATCACCTGGTCCAGCAGCGGTTTGTTTTCGGGTTTGTACAACACCTCGCGCAAGGCCAGGTTTTTTTTGCCATAAGCGATGTTGGTTTCAAGCTGTTCGAGTTCTTCGGCTCCGTACGTTTTGCCTTGCACGATATAAAATTGACTTCCGCTGGATGCTTTGGCAGGGTTTGCTTCGTCACCGAGGCGGGCGGCCGAGAGCGCTCCTTTTTCATGGAACAATCCGGACACAAACTCGGCATCTACATTGTAGCCAGGGCCGCCATTGCCCAGGCGTTTGTCGGGTGCAGCATCACGCGATTCAGGGTCACCCCCCTGAATCATAAAGCCGTTGATAACGCGGTGGAAAAGCAGGTCGTTGAAGAATCCTTCCTTGGCCAACTTCACAAAGTTTGCTTTGTGCTTGGGCGTTTGGTCGTATAAAACAGCCACCATGTCTCCATGGTCTGTAGAAATCGTGATCAGATAATCCATGTCTTTTTTTTGGGCACAGCCCGTGATGATAAGCAAAAGAAACAGAAAACTAACAGGTAACAGATTTTTCATGGTACGCGTTTCCGGTTTTTTGACCGCGCAAAAATAGGAAAATATGGCTTGGGTTAGATGTCCGCTGAGCGAATGACGCGACCCAACCGTATGGAGAGATCGGTAAAAATCATTTTGGCGCTGCCGTTTCGCTCCAGATGGAACAGGGCTTCGTTGAGCAATCGGTTGATGGCATCTATTTTGAACGGGTGTAAACGCGCGCTGAGGCGCTGGATGCGCTGTTGTTCATTCCCCTTCACCCGGCTGATGGCCTCGGCCCCGCCTTGAAATAACAAGGCCTCGCGCATCATGCTCAGGGCGTGTGCCACTACATGTCGCTGCCGCTGGCGGTCGGCTTCATGAAAATCATCGGCCATCCGCACCACTTCGCCATAGTTGGCCTGGAAGCAGGCCGTCATCCAGTCAAAAAAGAATGTGCCGCTGTCATCTTCTTCTTCTTCGCCTGCCCACAGAATGGCTGCATACAGGCGGCCTTCTGCCCGCTGCACAATCGCATCGTTTTTGCTGCCGCTGATGGCGTGTTTTTCCTGCAGGTGATGAGCGATGTCTTCATCCGGCAACAACGGCACTTGTACAATTTGTGTACGCGAGAGGATGGTGGCCATCAGTTGGTCGGAGGCATTCGTCACCAACAGAAAAATCGTTTGGGGTGGCGGTTCTTCAAGTATCTTTAGTATGCCGTTGGCGGCCGCGGGGTGCATGTACTCAGGCTGCCAGATCACCATTACCTTGTAGCGGCTCTCAAAAGGTTTGAGTGACAACGCTTTGACGATTTCGCGACTTTCCTCGCGCGAGATCAAGGGTTGTTTGTCTTCGGCTCCATAAAACGAGGCCCACGCATCCGCATCGCCAAAAGGATTTTCCACCAGGAATTGCCGCCAGTTTTTCAACATGTCGGCCCGAAAGCGATCCTCGTCTTTGTCGCCTTTAATATTGGCCAGTGGGAACACAAAACTGACATCCGGGTGAATGTATTTCAGATTTTTAACACAGGCCGCGCATTGGCCGCAGGCATCCGTTTCTTTTTTGTCCGTGCAATGGACATACGTGTTGAAGGCCAGCGCCAAAGGTAGGTTTAACGCTCCGGGTTTGCCGGCAAAAAGTTGCGCGTGCGCGATCTTGTTTTCTTGCACGGAGCGGATCAACTTTTCTTTGATGGTATCGAGTCCGGGTATATCAGCAAATCTCATGGTCACTGGCTGTTGGTTGGTGGCATGGGGCCCCAAAAATACAATCGACAACCGCTTGCTGGCATCCTCATGTTGCTGACAGCTGTTTCTTTTCCCAAACCCTGTACGCGGCTGTCATGTTAAAAACCTCCGTTAAAATATTTTGTTCCATCGGTGTCAGACACACTCCCCTTCGCTCCATCACTTTCTGGGCTGTTTCAAAAGCCTTGTTCAATTGAAACGTAGTAAAGCCCGCGGCCCCACCCCAGGCAAACGAAGGCACAAAGTTGCGCGGATACCCATCGCCAAAAATATTGGCGCCCACGCCCACGACCGTACCGGTGTTAAACATGGTGTTAATGCCACATTTGCTATGGTCGCCCATCATCAGCCCGCAAAACTGCAGCCCGGTGGAAACAAAGCCACCTTTGGCATAGCTCCACAGCTTCACGGCCTCATAGTTATTTTTTAAGTTGGAGGTGTTTGTGTCGGCTCCCAGGTTGCACCATTCGCCCAGCACGGAGTTTCCCAGGAAGCCATCATGGCCTTTGTTGCTATAGCCAAACAAAATGGAGTTACTGACCTCTCCACCGATTTTGCAATGAGGGCCGATGGTTGAGTCGCCACGTAATTTGGCGCCCACATTCACCACCACGCCCTCACCAAAGGCATGGTTGCCACGGATGACAGCCCCTTCTTGCACGTGCGTGTTTTTGCCAAAGTACATCACGCTGTTCTCGGCATTGAGGATGGCTGCTTTGATGTCCACGCCTTCTTCCAGGAAAATGTTTTCGCTACCATAAACGCGCGTGTGTACATCGGTGATGGGTTGTGATATCCGCCCCGTGGTCAGGCGTTTGAAATCCATTTTCATCTGGGCCGCATTTTCCTGAAACAGCTTCCACGGCCGATCCATCAGCGTGACGTCTCCTGTATACTCCGAGCAGGAGCCCTGGCGAGCGTCCTGCCAACGGGGAGCTGCGGAGCGGATAGCAAGTATTTCCCCTTCCTTTTGAAGTACTTGATCGGGGGCCAACCCGACAATGGCTTTGACCACGCCTTCGTCAGGGCAGAGGGCCCCGTTGATAAACAGATTGTCAGTGGTGAGGGTGCCGGGGAATTTTGGTTCGAGATAAGCAACTGTTTGATGAGAGCAGGGAACCCCCAGGACATGTTCCCATTTTTCGCGTATCCGCCAAATGCCCACGCGCATCTCGGAAGCCGGCCGGGTAAACGTAAACGGCAACAGGTGCTGGCGAAGAGCCGGTGTGTCGAAAAGCACTACGTTCATCGGGCGAAGGTACAAAGAGGCAGCCAGTTTTAGGGCGAACCGCACATCTTATCTCGGGTGTAACCGGGCTGCAGGCAAGGTGATAGAAAACAAAAGCCTCCCTTGGAAGGAGGCTCTTGTACCGCAAAAAAGAAATGCTTTATCCAAGGTGTTCGATGTCATTGAACACCGACCTTGGCATTTGTGCTGTTACCCTTTGGGTTCTGTTTTTTTCTGATACTTTTTCTGGAATTTCTCCACGCGCCCGGCCGTATCCACGAACATTTTCTTGCCGGTGAAATAAGGGTGAGAAGCAGAACTCACTTCCACCTTGATCACGGGATACTCCTTACCATCCGTCCATTTTGCAGTTTCTTTAGGGATGGATGTAGAGCGGCTCAAAAACTTAACATCGCTGGTCGTATCCCAGAAAATCACATCTTTGTATTCCGGGTGAATGCCTTTTTTCATGTGAATATGCGCTTTTTTCTCGTTAAAGGACTGCAAATGTAGGGAAAACGCGTGTTTTTGCAAGGCCTCTTTGGCAATAATTTGGGTCACCCGGGCCGTTGGGTTACTTTTGGTTGAAAAAGAGGACTTCAGGGCCATACGAGAGATTGTTCTCGCGCCACTGACCAGCTGTTTTTTTACAAACAACGACCCAGCCCGATCGATGAGATTTTCAATCACCCTATGGCTATGTTGCCTTTTCGCGGCAAAGGTATTTGCACAGAGCACCAATATCCCGCTAAACGAAGACTATTATCATCTCATCGATCGCTACGAAAGTAAAAGCGGACGCCTGCTGCCGGGAATCTTCACGGCCATCAAACCGTATCAGCGAAAGGCGGTGGTGCATGCGTTTGACTCCTTGCAACAACAAGGGCTTTTCGAGTCGCGCGCAGATGCTTTTAACCGGGAGTATGTAGCCAACGACAGTTGGGAGTGGAGCCAGGCCGCCACCAGCGATAGCCGTAAGCCCGCGCTGAAAAACCTGTACCGCAAGAAGTCCGATTTTGCGCATGTATCGGAGCCCGATTTTGACTTGCACGTGAGTCCCGTGTTGCATCTGGGCGCAGGACGTGACACACGGTTGGATGATCCGCTGTTTGTCAATACCCGCGGGGTAGAAATACGCGGTATCGTAGACGGAAAAATCGGGTTTTACACATTGCTCACGGAAAATCAATTGCGGCTGCCTTCGTACGCGCGCGACATCTTCAACAACCCCATAGTACCCCGCGAGGGGTTTTGGAAGGAATTCAAAGAGACGGGCGTTGACTTCTTTCATGCCCGTGGGTACATCGATTTTAATGTGAGCAGGCATGTGGGCATGCAGTTGGGGCAAGACAGGCTCTTTGTCGGCAACGGGATGCGCTCGCTAATTTTTTCGGATTTTGCGCCACCGCATTTGTTTTGGCGCACGCAGGTGCGCGTGTGGAAATTGAATTACCTGTTTCAGGTAAACCGGATGGTGGCTGAGCCGGTGCTCTCCGTCAATGGTTCGCGGGGAGGCCAGCGCTACCCCGAAAAGTATGTGATGCTCCATCATGCATCTGTCAACATCGGCCAAAAATTCAACCTCGGAGTGTTTGAGTCTGTCATTTTTAGCCCCAAAGATTCGATCAACAACAACACGTTTGATTTCAGTTATTTGAACCCCGTCATTTTCTTTCGCGCCATTGAAACGCAGTTCGGCAGCGCGGGTGACAACGTGATCCTGGGGGCCGACTTCAAATGGCTGGCGGCCAAAAAGGTGTCGGTATATGGGCAGTTTGTGCTGG
>CAZGFJ010000006.1:0-3462 GCA_964524935.1 uncultured Ohtaekwangia sp. | reverse complement strand
GACTTCAAATGGCTGGCGGCCAAAAAGGTGTCGGTATATGGGCAGTTTGTGCTGGACGAATTTCTTTTAAATGAGGTACGCGCGGGCAATGGCTGGTGGGCCAACAAGTTCGGGGCCCAACTGGGGGCCAAATACGTGGACGCCTTGGGTGTAACCAACCTTGATTTGCAGGGAGAGGTGAACATGGTGCGGCCCTTTACCTATTCGCACAATTCGCAGTTTGCGAGCTACACAAACTACTTTCAGCCGATCGCGCATCCTTTTGGGGCTAATTTCAACGAGTGGATTGGCGTGGCGCGATATCAACCGCTGCCCAAATTGTGTCTCGCAGCCAAGGTCATCCGGGCTGTGCGCGGCCGCGACCGCAGCGATACAAATTTTGGGGGCGACCCGCTCAAAAATAACAGCACGCGCGAGTTTACGTATGGAAATAAAATTGGCCAGGGATTAGAGGAAGCGCTGACCATGGGCACCTTTACCGCCTCGTATCAGCTAAAACACAATCTGTTTTTAGACGTAAGCGCAGTGTATCGCCAAAGTGCGGTGGCTGAGCCAGCCAGTCCGGTGCCCACGGACGTCACCTTCCCGGTGAGTACGAACACCACGCTGCTTTCAGGCACGCTGCGGTGGAACATCGCCCCGCGCGTATATGATTATTGATACCTTTGTTGGCTCATGAAAACTTTTTTGCGTGTACTCGGCTATGCCCGCGAGCTGCCATTCAAACTTTTTTTCTTTTTCTTCTACTCGATTTTGGGCATTGTGTTCGGGGCTTTCAATATCGTATTGGTCATGCCCATGCTCAGTGTGTTGTTCAACAAAGAGCCCCAGGCCATCCCTCCACTGCCTGATTTTGCCTTTTCCATTGAGTATGTCACGCAGCTATTCAATCATCATTTTTTGGGCATCATCACTACCTACGGGCGGCTGGAGGCGCTGATGTTTGTGTGCGGCCTGATCGTGGCTTGTGTACTGCTGGCCAATTTGTTTCGGTTTCTCGAGCGCGTGATGGCCACCAAAATCAGGGCCGATCTGGTCAAAAACATCCGCATGGACATCTTTCGGAAAGTATCAGAACAGCACATCGGCTACTTCAATTCCGAGCGCAAGGGTGATTTGATCTCCCGCTTCACCAATGACGTTGGCGAAGTGGAAAATGCGGTCATGAACAGTTTGAAAGCCGTGCTCAAAGAGCCGCTGACCATTCTCGCATATTTTGTCGTGTTGTTTACCATCTCTACCCAACTGACGCTGTTCACGCTCATCGTGCTGCCCCTGACGGGCGGTGTCATTGCCGAAATAATCAAACGGCTGAAACGCCAGGCAAAGGACACCCAGGAGTCGCTGGGGCGGATTGTTAATATTCTGGATGAGACATTTTCAGGCATGCGCGTGGTGAAAGCGTTCAATGCGCGTGATTTCGTCATCGACAAGATGGAAGAAGAGAGCGAACGCTACCGCAAGTCGAGCAAGTCCATGGCTTACAAAAATGAGTTGGCCTCTCCGGTATCAGAAATCCTGGGCGTGCTGATCATTGCCGGCATTATCTTTTTTGGTGGTAGCCTGGTGATGGAAGATGAACTGCTGAAGCCCGAACAGTTCCTCGGCTTTCTGGCGGTTTTCTCCATGATCATCCAACCGGCCAAGAACTTTTCCAACGGCATCACGTCATTGCAGCGCGGTACGGCTTCGGCCAACCGCATTTTTTCGCTGATTGATCAAACGCCCGTGATCCTGAACAAACCGGGGGCCGTCCCCCTCCGCGCATTCAACGAATCCATTGAGTTCAAAAACGTTTCGTTTGCGTACAACAGCGACTTGGTGCTGAAAGACATTAACCTGTCCATTCCCAAAGGTAAAACCGTGGCGCTGGTGGGGCCATCGGGCGGGGGTAAATCCACACTGGCTGATTTGATTCCTCGCTTTTATGATCCTACCAAAGGGGCAGTGTGGGTGGATGGCAAGCCCATCACCGACTACGAAATCGAGTCGCTGCGAAGTCACATGGGCATTGTTACGCAAGAGTCGATTCTCTTCAATGACACCATTTTCAATAACATTGCCTTTGGATTGCGCCATGTTCAACAGGAAGACGTGATCCAGGCGGCCAAGGTGGCCAACGCCCATGACTTCATCATGCAGACCGAACAAGGCTATGATACACGCATTGGCGAGCGCGGCTCCAAGCTTTCGGGCGGACAGCGGCAACGCATCAGCATTGCACGGGCCGTACTGCGCAATCCTCCCATCCTCATCTTGGACGAAGCCACCAGTGCCTTAGACTCAGAATCAGAGAAGGCTGTGCAAGAAGCGCTGTTCAACCTGATGAAGAACCGAACATCCATCATTATTGCCCACCGGCTCAGCACCATTCAGCATGCCGATGAAATTGTGGTGGTACAAGGGGGCGAAATCATGGAGCGCGGCCATCACCAGGCATTGATCGCCCAAAACGGCATGTACAAAAAACTGATCGACATCCAGAAGACGGGCAAGCCGTAAAAGAGTTGAAGTGCTTTCAGTGTTGCCGGTAATCTTGTTTTGAGCCCGGCCGGGCGTATCCATAATTCGTTATCTTTTGGCTATGTTTGTTGCATAAATGTTCGTGCATGAATCAGCGGAGGATCATTTTTCTGTGTGTCTTTGGCGCGTATCACCTCAGCGTCATTTTATTTATTCTGTATGTCGAAAATTTAAAAGCAAATGATAAGCTGGTGGATTTGTACGACTTATCAGAGAAAACCGCCCTCTTCAAATGGGGCGCCATCTTTGGTTTCGTGTTGTTTTTGATCGAGGCGGGCTGGACGTGGCTCGACAACAGGCGCTCGCGAAAGGAACACGAAGCGCTCCGGCTGGAGAACAACACGCTCAAGGCATCGGTTTATGATTTTCAGCAGACCGACAAGAAGCGTGCGGCTGAAGCGGCCGCCAAAACGAAGTCCTGATCCCAATGCTGCCTACCGAAATCATAGCGGCTGAATTGCGCGATGCCCAAAAAGTATTGGATCAATTTGTGAATGATCCGGTACACGCGTTAAAGATTGAGCGGGCCGCTACGTTGATGGCCCGCGCCATCCAGGCCAACGGCAAGATCATCTCGTGCGGCAATGGTGGGTCGCATTGCGATGCCATGCACTTTGCCGAAGAACTGACAGGGCGTTACCGCGACAATCGCAAAGCATTGCCGGCCATTTGCATCAGCGACCCCAGCCATTTGTCGTGCGTGAGCAACGACTATGGGTATGAATTCGTTTTTTCGCGCTACATCGAAGCGTTGGGCCAGAAAGGCGATGTGCTGTTGGGCATCAGCACCAGCGGCAACAGCCCAAACGTGATTAAAGCTGCTCAAACCGCCAAAGAAAAAGGCATGACGGTGGTCATCTTGTCGGGTAAAGACGGAGGGAAACTGGCCCCATTGGCCGATGTGGAGATTCGCGTGCCGCACATGGGCTATGCCGATCG
>CAZGFJ010000005.1:0-222927 GCA_964524935.1 uncultured Ohtaekwangia sp. | reverse complement strand
TGTTGTGATTTGCTTTCAGATTGTGTTCTTTGATAGATTGCGTACAGAGTACCCTTGCCAAATGCGTTCTAAATCAAGAACTTAGACACAAAATCAGGATTGAAAAAGGGCGTACGCAATCCACAGAAAAGCCCCGTACTAAAATAGTTCCAACTGTTCTGGTATCGGGGCTTTTGGCTTTTCTTCCCGCCCATAAAAGAGCTGCATCATGCCAAACTGCTTGTCGGTAACCGTTAAAATGCCCACATGGCCACGCGGAGGTAGGTTTTTTTTGATCCGTTTCAGGTGCACTTCCATGTTTTCGCGGCTGGCGCAATGGCGCAGGTAGGCACTAAACTGAAACATGTTGAAGCCGTCCTTCATCATTTTCTTTCGGAAATCGGTATAGTTCTTCCGGTCCTTTTTAGTGTCGGTGGGCAAATCAAAAAGAACCATGATCCACATGATGCGGTAGGCATTCAGGCGCTCGTTTTTCATTCCAATTCCGGATAGACCAGCTTTCGCGATTCGCCCAGAAAACACTTTGCCAGGGAAGCGGATGTGCGTTGCAGGGCAATCATCAATGGACTGGTTTCGCCACCCATCACCACATCCAGCGCGGGCAGCGCCAGCAGTTTCTTTTTGATTTGGGGGGTTAGTTCTGGTTGGGTATCGATCTCTTTGAGTATAGAAATAACCAACCGGTCTGCAACGGGACGATAGGGTTCCATGATGTCATCGGCCAGGCAATAGGCATTGTATTGGTTTCGGTGGAAAATGCCGAGCGTGGGCAATAAGCCGGAACCAACGAGCGCCCGCGCCACGCAGGCGCGCAGAATGGCGTAGGCGTAATTCAATAAGTTATTGGGTGGTTCGCCTGCCGGGTCGCGGATAAAATCCAGCTCAGGTTTGAATAACCGTGACCAATACCAGGCCGATGCGCGGCCTTCTAGGTTCTCCGGGTCCCCGGAGCGGACCGATTCTGCCCAATGAAGCATGTTTTGAACGTCTTTTCCCCGAAGCCTGAGCACGGCCGCCTGATTTCGGATTTTGGCTTTGATGGTTTGCTGCCACAGTTGCTTTTTCAGCGGTTCACTGGCTTCCATCTGCGCCTGAAACCGTTGGCTCTGCAACGAGTGGCCATCCAAATTCAAAAGCAGCCCGGTGGGGTGGTGGGTATGGTTGCATGTAACCACGGCTGCATTGTTTGCCAGCAGTTTGGACAACAGTGCCTGTGAAACCGTTATGCGCGGGTGATCGAGGATGACTACGCCAATGTCTTCGATGGGGATGGTGGCGGTTGCTTCTTTTTTAAAGCTGTCGGGCAGGGTATCGTTTTTTTCTACTTCGGGCAGGCGCACAACCAGTTGGTCGAGCGTGGTGCTGAGGTAAGCGGGGTTGCCAAAGTAGAGGGTGCGTTTGATCATTACTTGCTTACGTATTCTCTTTGAGTATTAGTGGGTTCAATTTTTTTATACTATGGGTTAACTAATTTAGTATTTCCCAGCCAGTCAATTTGTAGTTTGATGCACTTATCTTGGATTTTGATCAGCTTCTGCTCTTTCTTTTTTTGTTTGTCTGTTTCTGTTACACTTTTTACAAACGCTTCGCCAGACTCATAAGGCGAGCAGTCGCGGTAGGAGCCATATTCCACAAAGTTTAATTCGCTCTTAGGTATTTTCCTGTCGGCATACTGTTTTTTCAAAGCTTCCTTTTGAGATTCCGTCAAATCTTTAGGTGCTGTTATTACACTGGCATAATTGTGCGGAATAAAGTGCGCTATTTTCGATTTGTCGAATTTGACAAGTTTATATACTCTGCTGTTCAATCTCTTTTTGTTTTCGGTATGCGAAAGCCATTCGCTAAAATCATGGTTGTTTAAATTTGGGATTGGATCTTCTTCTCCTTCCGGCAAATAGACCAAGTCATTTTTTTGCAAAGTGAAAAGTACCTTTAATTTGAAGTTCACATCAATTTTTTCAATCTGTTCGGAGAATGTATTTTTTCTTACTCCCTTGGCCGTAGCTTGTTTTTTCTCTAGGTCAATTTGGCGATTGATTAGCTCTACTTTTAATTCTTGATGTGTTTTTTCGAGTTGTGTGGCAATGATTTTTTGTTTGAAATCCATATGATTTTGCCTCAGCGCATCGTTTGCGATGGCTGCTGCGTCAAAAAGAGAAACCAGATCGAATAGCCTTTCTTTCCCATTTTTGTCTTCTTTCTCCAAAATCAAAAAAAGATAGTTTTCGCCCGTCACTACACTTAGTTTCTCATTGTCGTCATACAGCCTCTGCAACGTGCTTTCTTCATCCTCTTTGGCACTGTACCAAGTCTTTACTTTGTACACGGGTGGTTTTAGTTCCGTTGGCTTTTTGCGTTGAAACCTGCTTTGGTTAAATGCTTTCAGCCCTTCGCCCGTAAAGGCTTCTTTCATGGATTCGTATTTCTTTTTGTGCGCGTCAATTTCCGCTCTGAGAACTTCATCCACAATTTGCGAAATATCCTTAGCGGTAAGTTTAGAGAGGTCAATGGTTTTGGTGTCTCGGAGCAGGCCTGTGTTGGGGTCTTTTGTTTTGCCGTAGTTCATTTCTTTATGTAAGGCACTCCTGATTTTCACTTGGGGTTTTAGCTGCTTATGAGGGGTGTTTTTGTCGGGCTTATCCATTGAGATACCCAAAGCATCTTTTGGCTTGACAGAAATGGTCATAGCTTCCAAATGGGTTTTGGCCTGTTCCACCAAATCATCAAAAGGCATTTCAAAGTGGCGTGAGCTCTCTATATCCTTTTGGATTTTTACTCTTTTTGCTTCTTCCAGATTAAAGAAGACTTCCAATAGTGTTTCACCTTCTTTCACTTCCAGTTTAAATTTGTCTTGCCGTGCGGTCAATTCATCTTGCAGGTATTTGTTGAGATTGTTCAATCGTTGAATGTGGCTTTGTTCCGTTAGTGCAACGGTCAGCGCATCAATGGCATGATGTCGATGGTCGTATCGTTTGCTCCAGTTTTTGATTCGTAGTACTTTCTTGTTCTTCGTTTTGTCAAATTCCATTTTCACCCATTCTTCATGCGGGGCTCCGGTTTCGGGGTTTATGTCCCACCATTCCATGTGTTTAAACCGATCTCGCGTGAGCTTCATTAGCAAATCCCTCAGCCCCCAGCGGCTTCTCAAAAAACTGGTTACCTCGCCCGTGCTGGTTTTTACATTATGACTTCCCACTATTTTGGCCAGTTCGTCCTTCACGGCTACCGATATGTATTGCGTATCTTTCATTTGCCGATCTACGGGGTTGGTCGGTATTTTTTCCAGTAAGAGATTTCGTTTTTTTCTTCCATAAAAAATTTTGTCTACATGCTGTACATAATCTGCCTCAGAGCAGATGCCTAGGAGGGAGTTTTGTTGAGTTATGTATTCCCAAGCGGTTCTGTTGCTTTTCTCTTCATTAATGGAGGTTTCACAAACTACCTTGTTTGCCAGTGAGTCATCGAAGTATCTTGATTTTGGAATGATATGGTCAATGTCATAAAGCCGATCCGGTGAGAATAACTTTGATAAGGGGATGGATTTTAACGTATAAGGTGAAATGCACCCTTGTTCTTCCCACAACCTTAGTTTCTGTATTTCTTCTTGTGTCGGTTCGTTTACTTTTTTTGGGGCAGGATATTCTATTTTACTTTGCGTGCTCCAGAGTTTGTACAGTTCAATGTTACCCTGATTGGGTTCTTGCTTTAGCTCAATCAATCGTTTCTTGATCGCTTCATTTATTTTTTGACTTTTAATCTGGCTTTTAAAAATCTTCTCCCTTTCGGCAGCACTGTTTTTTAATTCGCGGGCAAGCTCCACCCTTATTTCAAGTTCTTCGGGATTGAACCGATACTGTTTCCAAAGGGCTTTGATTATTTGCATGGTTTCGTTTGCCAACTGAGAAACGATGGGGTTTCTAAGGTTTCGTTCTACATATTGGATATGGTGGTAATCTTTGATTTGCGGCTTTATGGTTTCTTTCGTGTGCTTGCCATAAACAAGAGAACTGGCAAAAGCGTACATCAGCCCACCCATTTCCAAGGCATTTGGATTTTTTTCGACAAAGTCAATGACATAGTCCTCTAGCTTTCCTATCGTGAAATCATCGGTAATTTCTCCTGTTTGTATCAAGTTGAATGTTTGCTTTACTCGCTCCGTAACATGGCTTGGGTTTAGCTGCATGAGTGGCAGGATATTCCTGATGGCCTTTTCCGAAAGGCTGGCGTATTTTCTAGGAAACTTGATGCTTTGGGCAAGCTTTAACGAACACTCGATTGCCAGTGCCTCATTATCCAATGGTTTTAAGGCGGCTGCGATGGCAGTTACTTTAGGGCTAGTTGGGTCGTATTCGCTTCCGTTGTTGGCATTGTCAAAAATGACTTTCCAAATTTTGGTGGCGATTTCATTGTCCTTTTTATGGAGAACTTCAAAGTATTCGCCCAATTTGTCTTTGATGGACTTGAGTGTGTCGCAGCCTTTCAATTTGGCTTTTGCGTTTAAGCCATTTAAGTATTCTGTTTTGTCGTTTTTGAGTTTCACTATTTTAGCCACTTCAGAGAAGCCCACTTGTTTTTGATTGAGCAGCTTGCGGTGTAGTTCCTGCTTTTCTTCGTTGGTCAAAAATCGGTTGGTGTATTGCAACGTGGTTTTCTTCTTTTTCTCGTTCCAAACTTCCTGTTTTGAGGTGATGTACAATCGGTTAATCTGATCCCAACACCTGAATTCCTGAAACAAAGGATGCGAATTGGCTAAAACCGTTTCCTCCTTTTCAAATTGACATTTACTGATAAGGTCCGCCTGTAATTTTAAAGGGCGCTGATAATAAATTACTTGATTTCGAATGAGGTGTTTTAGGCCACCGGCAAGAGCTTCTTTTCTGAGCTTGTGTTGCGATTCGCTCTTGCCTGGGAAGATATATGAGACCATTTTTTCCAGTCTCTCTTGAGGGCAATTTTTGAGAAAGGAATATGCCTTGCTTTGCGTCTCCCATATTTTGTCAAATTCTTGCTGGTAGCGATGACGTAGTACCACCCTGTTCCTCACCTTCTCCCATTTGTTGTTTTGTAGAATTTTGACAAGTTCTTGACTCACATAGTTTCCTGATTCCGTTAACTCCTTTTCAAACTTCTCCATTTGCTTACGCCAATTGGTTTTTTGAGGCAAAGCAAATGTGACTGTTGTGGTTTCTCCTTTTTTGTTCCGCTTGATTCTGATTTCTAGCTCTTCTTCTTTTCCTATTTTCTCCGCCAGGTTTTGCAGTTCTGTTTGTCCATCCAGTTCTTCCTCATCAAGGCTTACCGTTATGTTGTATTTGGGCAACTCTTGGCCTTTGTTGGCACCGCCTTTCACCTTAAAGGTTGTATTGGATTTTTCTACTTTGGTTATGACCGCTTTTTGGGTGCGTACCTCATACCTTTTCACCGTGGCATCTTCGTCTGTGTTGTCTTCTTTTTTCTCTTGCTCATTGTTATCATTGCCTCCGCCTGCATAGCCTCTTAGTTGATTAAACTGATATAAAATTTTCCCCAAGTCTTTTAAATCAACCACACAGTTGATGGCATTCGCTCGAAGTTCATAGTGAGCTAGGGAGTCTAATTGCAGTGCCCCCTTTTTGATGGGCAGTAGCTCTAAGTCTTGTATTTTATTGGGTTCGGGTATGCCATTTTTAAACTGAAATTGCTCCGACAGCATTCCCATTTCGTGAAGTATGTACAGAAGTTTATTTCTGCGCAGTTTGTAGCGCTTATTCATTTTGCGGATAGTCCGTTTTGTTCTTCTGTCAGCATTCTTGGTAATGCCTACACCTTTTTCATAGTCCTGCTTATCTGTGCCCATGGGAATGATTCGGCTGCCCATGCCCAGTATTTTGCTGTTTTGCGTATCCACCAGGGCCCATCCAATTGAATTAGTCCCTAAATCAAGCCCGAGAATAGTTTTTTTATTTTCCATAATTATATTACTTTTGATTACACAATTTGAAGCAAATCACAATAAGGATTATTCCGTTGTGAAAACATCCAAGGCGGTCCCGCTCACGCGGGATCGTCTTTTTTATTTTAATCTACATTGCAGCTACCATGACTCAAAACAATCCTACCACCGCGTCTTTACGTGGTGTCTGCGTCTAAAAACGGGTCTCACACCGCCCTTCGGGAAGAGGGCGGATTCCGCGGCAAAGCGGCTCAGGGTTAAAATAAAGGTAAATAGTTGCTGGCCAATTCCGCAAGACCAAGGGCAGAAAAATTATTTCGCGTCCTCGGCTTCGGCCTCCTCCGGAATCTCGTCCCACTTTTCCGGCTCCGTGTTGTGTAAATATTCGAGGATCTTCTGCTCTACTTGCCGGAGTTTGAGTGCGCGCAGGTATTTGCCATTGCGCGCCAGAATCAGGCGCCCGGTCTCTTCGCTGATGGCCACCACCAGCGTGTCGGTCACCTCACTCATGCCAATGGCTGAGCGGTGGCGCAGGCCGTACTGTTCGGGCAGGTGGTCATTTTCACTCACGGGCAGCACACAGCGGGCCGCTTCGATGCGCCCTTTGTAAATGATCACGGCCCCATCGTGCAACGGACTGTTCTTATTGAAGATGGACAGCAACAGCCGTTTGCTTACTTCGGCATCCAGCTTGTCGCCCGTGTCCACATAGTGCTTGAGTTGGATGTCGCGGGTAAATACCAGCAAAGCACCCGTACAGGTGGCCTTCAGGGTTTTGATCGCGTCCAACACTTGCTGCAAGTCAAACTCTTCAGGGCTGGCTGTGCGCCAGTTGGACATTTGCTTGAACAGATTGTCGCGATTCAGGTCCGCGCTGCGACCAATCAACAACAAAAACTTGCGTATCTCCGGTTGGAAGAGAATAATCATAGCCAACACGCCCACGCCCATGAACTGCCCCAGGATGCGGGCCAGCAACTCCATTTGTGCCGCCCGCACAATCAGATACATTAAATAGAGTGAGAGGATGCCCAGAAAGATGTTGACGGCAATGCTGCCGCGAATGAGCTTATACACCTGGTAGAGCAAAATGGCCACCAGGCTAATGTCAATCAAATCAACCCAGCTTACCTCTAAAAACCCAATGCGAAACAGCAACATCACCTCTCAAAAATAGCTATTTTCCGTGTAGCTTCTGAACCAGTTGCACGCACTCGTTGGCTTCGCGCACATCGTGCACGCGCAGGATGGACGCTCCGTGCAACAGGGCGATGGTGTGGAGCACCGTGGTGCCGTTCAGTGCCTCGCGGGCGGTGAGGCCAAGTGTTTTCCAGATCATGGACTTGCGCGAAACGCCTACCAAGATCGGTTGTTGCAATATTTCCAGCGCACGCAGGTCGCGCAGCAGCTCAAATCCGTGCGCGGGAGTTTTGGCGAATCCAAACCCCGGGTCGATCACGACATCGGCCACGCCCAGTGCCCGCAGCGTCTCCACTTTCGGATGAAAGTAGTCAATCACCTCGCGCACGATTTCGGTATAATCCGTCAACTGCGTCATCGTGCGGGGCGTACCGCGCATGTGCATGGCCACATAAGGGACTTTCAGGCGTGCCACCGTCTGAAACATCGCAGGATCGGCCTCACCCCCGGAAATGTCGTTGATCATATCGGCACCGGCTTCTACCGCCCGTTGGGCAATCGAGGCCCGAAAGGTATCCACCGAGATCAGCGCGTGCGGCAAATGTTGTCGGATGGCACGGATAGCCGGACCCAATCGCGTCCATTCTTCGTCAACCGAGATATCATCGGCCCCGGGTCGCGAGGAGTAGGCGCCCACATCTACGAACCTGGCCCCGGCCTCCACCATCTGCGTTGCTTGTTGTACGATTTCGACCTCCTTCACTTTGCGACTGTCAGCATAGAAGCTGTCGGGCGTAATGTTGAGGATGCCCATGATCCGCGGCAGCGAAAGGTTGATGATCTGCCCGCGCACTGTCAATGTTTTGTTGGATGAAAATCCGTTATTTTGCATGCGTCAATATATGAATCAAACGGCTACCGAATATAACGAGGTCATCCAAGCCTGCAAAAACCTTTTCGCTAAAAAGACCCACGATTACGGTACCGCGTGGCGTGTTTTGCGTTTGCCTTCCATCACCGATCAGATCTTTATCAAAGCGCAGCGTATCCGCAGTATTCAGGAAAAAGGCATCCAAAAGGTGGACGACCCCATACAGGATGAATTTATAGGCATCATCAACTATTGCATCATCGCGCTGATGCAAATGGAACTTGAAAGCCATCCGCTGGAGATGACCTTTGACCAACTGGAGCCCCGGTACGACCGGGCCGTGGAGGAGACTTATCAGTTGCTCCAAAGCAAAAACCATGACTACGGTGAGGCCTGGCGCGACATGCGGGTAAATTCCATCACAGATATCATCCTGATGAAATTGTATCGTGTCAAGCAGATCGAAAACCATGCGGGTGAAACGCTGGCCAGCGAAGGCGTGAAAGCCAACTACCAGGATATGCTGAATTATGCCGTGTTTGCCATGATAAAACTGAAGGAACGCAACGTATGATGTGGTGGAGTGTTGTTCGAAAAGGGGTTGATCAGATCGCCCGCTTTGTAGTGGGAGCGTTGTTCATTTTCTCGGGGCTTATCAAACTCAATGATCCCGTGGGCACGCAAATCAAAATGGAAGAGTACTTTGAGGTGTTTGCCACAGAGTGGGGTTCTTTCTTTCACTACTTTATTCCCTGGGCGCTGGAGTTGGGCCTGCTGATGATCGTGTTGGAGATCGTGTTGGGCGTGGCCGTGCTGTTTTTCTTCCGCATGAACCTCACCATGTGGACGCTGTTGCTGCTGCTCCTGTTCTTTACCTTTTTGACGGGCTACTCGGCCATTACCAATGCGGTTACGGATTGCGGGTGTTTTGGTGACGCCATTAAGCTCACCCCCTGGCAGTCTTTTTATAAAGACATTATTCTGCTGGTGTTTGTGTTACACCTGTTTTGGTACCGGAAAAAATACGTACCGGTGTTGCGCACGCGTGAGGGATGGGGCGTGGTGCTGGCCACGACCCTGATCAGTTTTTACGCAGGCATCTATGCCATCCGCCATCTGCCGTTTATTGACTTCCGCGCGTATCGGGTAGGGGCTAACATTCCGCAGCAGATGCGGCCGCCCGAGCAACCCCTCATTGAGTACACCTTTAGACGAGGAGACGAAGAGGTGCGGGCCACCTCCTTTTTGACGGAACCGGGCTTGACGTATGTTTCTTCGCGCGTACTGAACGAAGATAAGGTTAAACCCAAGATCACCGACTACACCGTCACCAGCCCGGAGGGGGACGATTTCACGCAGGCTACGTTCACGGGCCCGAAGTTGATGGTGGTGATGTACGATGTCACCAAGGCTTCCACGCTCAACATCGGGCGCGTACGGCAACTAACCCGGCAGCTGGAAGGCAAAGTAGACTGTTACATCCTCACCTCATCCGATGCCGCCTCCGCAGATGCATTTCGCCATGAACATCAGTTGGCCATCCCTTTTTATTTCACCGATGCCACGGTGCTAAAGACCATCATCCGCTCCAACCCGGGTGTGGCGCTATGGAGAGACGGTACAGTCTTGGGCAACTGGCATCATAACGACACGCCCACGTATGAAGACGTGCTGGAGCGGTTGGTAAATCCTTAACGCACGGCTGCGTGGAAAGCAGGGGGCATATCTATCTCATCGGCTTGCCGGGTTCGGGCAAGACCACCCTGGGAAGGCAGTTGGCCCAGCAGGCTAATTTATCGTTTGTTGATTTGGATGCCGCCATTGAACGGGATCAACAAAAGACCATCGCGTCCATTTTTGAAAAATTGGGTGAGGAGCATTTTCGGAACGTGGAGGCGCGCATGTTGCGGGAGGTGGCACAGCAGGCCGATCCCCTGGTGGTGGCAACCGGTGGTGGAGCACCCTGTTTTGGCGATAACCTGGCCATGATGCAGGCCACCGGCACCACCGTATTTCTGGATGTGCCGGCCCTGGAGATCGCGAAACGCATGGATCAGGGCCATACCCACGCACGGCCCCTGCTGGCCACCATCGACCAATATAGCTTGAAAGATCACATCGAGTTCTTGCGGTCTCAGCGGCTGCCCTTCTACCGGCAAGCCCACCATACCCTAAAGGGAAGTGCCATCACCGTGGGTGACGTGTTGATGGCGTTGCGTGTCCGCGATTAGAAGGGAAATCCCAGGGTGAAGACGATGTTCAGTTGGTTGTTGTCGTTAATGACCAGCGGACTATCGGGCGAATTGACGCGATAAGGGCGATAGGAGGTTTGACCGGATGCGTGAATAATGGCCGCGTCAAGATAAAAGCGTGGAGTTCGGTAGCCCAGGCCTCCACTCACCGAGGTAACTTGCCGACCGACACCATTTTGTTCGGTGCGGAAAGGATCGGGCTGTACGGCAAAGCCCGCGCGCGCCCGGAATTTTTTCAGTCTGAATTCTCCGCCCAAACGGATGTTTACTATTTGCTGGTAGAGTTCACGGATGCGCTGATTATCCGAATCAAATGAGATTCCCTGTATCTGAGACCGATAGCGTGTGTTTCGGTAGTTAACAATTTCCGCATCCGCAGTAACAAATCCCCATTTTTGAACAAAGCCTGTCACTCCGAGCGTCAGCCGTCCGGGCGTGCGCAGCACATAATCCGAAAGTACTTCATCGGTTTGTTCGCTTACATTTCGCAAGATTCCGATACCGGGATAGTCAAAGTCATTCCACCGGGTGCTCATCACCGCGAGGTAGCTATCCGTGGTTTGATAGCGCGTGGGTGTCATGTAGGAAACTCCAATTTGGATTGCATCAATGGGCCGGGCAATGGCGCCCAGTGTAAGGTTAACACCGGTGCCGTTGATGCGAAGCGTTTCTTCCAGGCGGATTTCATCCAGGGGGCTGAAGCCGGGATCTAAGTCAAAGCGGATGTTCGACTCGGTAAAAACTTTTCGGTTCTCGTACCGAACAGAAGCAAATCCCACCCCTGCACCGAGAAAAATTTTGTCGTCCAGGTTGATGCCATACGAAAATGACCATTGGGTTTGGGCGCCTGAGGTACGAACTTCTTCGGCCTGATCTACCCTTCGGATATCGTTCGGGTTGTCGGGAAAAGTTCCGATAATGGAAAAGTAATCGGTGTCCAATAGCCCGCCCAGTGCCGTGGAGTCTTCAATCAAAAAATTGTTGTACCCCAGTCCGGTTGGTGTGTTGAAATAAAATCCATCCACCAGCATATCATCGGGCACCAGTCCGTTCGCATCCGCGATAAAAAAATCCACAATAGAGTTGCTGGCATTGGTGCCGCGATAGCGGAAATCGCCATGAAAATCATTCGTCCGGTTAAAGGTGATGGCAAACGTGCCGTTCAAAATTCCCTGACTGCGTTCTTTGTTGCTGTGAAATACAAAACTCACCCCGGGGATGAACAGGTTGGACTTGCCCCAACGGGATGACTCCCCCAAAAATGCGCTGCTGGTGTTTTGGGAAAGGTTTCCTACCGAGAGCGTTACTTCCGATCGATTGAACATGCCCAATCCCGCGGGGTTCGAAAAGGCAGAACTATAGTCGCCCCCTAAACTTGTCTGCGCACCACCCATGCCCAATATACGCGCACTGCCACCCGGTTTGATCCGACTAAAAAGCAGCGCGGTTTCTGTCAGACTTTGGCCAAACCCTGGCGTCAGCATGAGCAAAGCAAAGCCCGCGAGCAAAATGCCCTTCTTTTTCATACCATCGGTTTAAAGGAAAAAGTTAGTCGCGACCCCGGCTGCTTCGGCTGCCCGAAGAAGAACCGCCCGAAGAACCTCCACTGCTGCGGCTTCCTCCGCCAAAACTGCCCGAGGAGAATGAACTTCCGCTGCTTCGTTCAAACGATGCGCCTGAGCGTGAATTGGACCACGAAGAGCGATCGTTTCCGCTGCTCCAAGAGGAAGAGCGGTTGCCCGCACTCCAGGAAGAACGCTCGGTGCCCGAATTGCTACCGCCAGGCACTACTGCCGGATTCGATCTCCAACCGCGCTGGTAATAGCTGCCCGCTTCGTTACCAGCCGAACGGCCAGTGGAGGAGCTTGACCGGGAGTTGGTGCCTTGTGACGCGTAGTTAACTTGATTACGGCCGCCACTGGTTACCGGATTATTTAGATCGCTGCTGCGCGAGGAACGTCTTCCATACACTGTTCCGCGGCCATTGGAATCACCCCCGCCCGGAACTACGATGATCGGCCGGTTCCATCCCCAGTTATTCCATCCCCAACCTCCGCCAAAGCTATTCCATCCCCACGGGGAGCAACTCCAGCAATTCATCATGAATGGATCGCCCCAAAAGGCGGATGACGGCATGCCCCAGTTATTCCATCCACTGCCCCAGCCAAACGAGATGGACGAAGACCAACCCGAACCAAAACCGCCTCCCCAGAACGGATCGTAACCCCACGGGCGGCCAAAACCGTTACCCCAGCCCATGCCGGGTGCCATGCCCATACCGAAGCCCATGCCGGGCATCATGCCCCAGCGGTTGAAGCCGTTGTTCCAGCCGTTGACGGAATTGAAGTTATTGAAGGAAGGACCGGCCGCCAGCGCGGAGGCGGGTTGGTACCCGGGGCGGAAATAGCTCGGCTGCGTGGACGAGCCATTGCCCAGGTGTTCGGGGTTTACCCCACGGGCCGAATAACTATCAGTCGGGTTGATGGGTGCAATCTCCTCGTTGGCTTCGGAGAGGCTGCGTTGCGCACGTGTGTTCGAGGCAATCACGCGTTCCGCATTCAACTTCTCGCGGTCTTTGGCCCGAAAGTACATATCGTCATCTTCGATATCTTGCGCTGCTGCGTGGCCCGCCAATGCTACACTGGCCATGGCCACCATCCAACCCCATCTCGTTTTCATAGCCTTCATCATTTAGTGTTATAACGCTCAAAACCCCGCGTTTTGTTGCCGCTTTCGCAGGGAAAGATAGCAAAACTTCCTGTAATGTCCGCTTTTTGGCGTGGTAGTTATGCCACGTGCCGCTGCTTGCCTTCGCATGCAACAATCTAGACGGTTATGACGCCACAAAATCCATGCAAAACGTCACCGGTAGTGATTAAAATGCCTTTGGATTTGCAGGCTCAACCCGGCATTGTCGCCCCCAACGGGTATATTTGCGCTCTGTTTTTATTGCAACATGGGAAAAGAGATTACAAGCCGCGCAGTCGATTATTCGCAATGGTATATCGACCTGGTCAAAAAGGCTGACTTAGCCGAAAACTCGGACGTGCGTGGCTGCATGGTCATCAAGCCGTATGGCTACAGCATCTGGGAAAAAATGCAGCAAGGGCTTGACAAGATGTTTAAAGACACCGGGCATGTGAACGCCTATTTTCCGCTCTTTGTGCCCAAAAGTATGTTTGAAGCCGAAGAAAAAAATGCGGAAGGCTTTGCGAAGGAGTGTGCCATTGTGACGCACTACCGCCTGAAAACCGACCCGTCACAAAAAGGCAAACTGATGGTGGACCCGGAGGCCAAATTGGAAGAGGAACTGGTGGTGCGGCCTACCAGCGAGGCCATTATCTGGAGCACGTACAAGAAATGGATTCAATCCTATCGCGACTTACCAATACTCATCAACCAATGGGCCAACGTGGTGCGCTGGGAGATGCGCACGCGCCTGTTTTTGCGCACGGCTGAGTTTCTCTGGCAAGAAGGGCACACTGCCCACGCCACGCGCGAAGAGGCCATTCGAGAAACTGAACAAATGCTGGATGTGTACGCGGACTTTGCCGAGAATTTTATGGCCTTACCCGTCATCAAAGGGCGTAAGTCCGAAGGCGAGCGGTTTCCGGGTGCGGTGGACACCTATTGCATTGAAGCCTTGATGCAAGACGGCAAGGCGCTGCAGGCGGGCACCTCCCATTTTTTAGGACAGAATTTTGCCGATGCCTTTAACGTGCAGTTTACCAGCAAAGAAGGCAAACTGGAGAAAGTGTGGGGTACCTCCTGGGGTGTGAGCACCCGCCTGATGGGCGCGCTCATCATGGCCCACTCAGACGATGACGGCCTCATCATCCCGCCCAAGCTGGCGCCCATCCACGTGGTGATTGTGCCGATCTTCAAAAACGAAGATGAACTGACACGCATCGCTGCGAAAGCGGAAGCATTGGCGAAGGCCTTGCGCCAGCAGGGGCTCTCTGTGAAGTTCGATAACCGAGACACCCACAAGCCCGGGTTTAAGTTTGCCGAATACGAAATGCGGGGTGTGCCGGTGCGGATCGCCATCGGCCCGCGCGACTTGGACAACGGCACCGTGGAGGTGGCGCGCAGAGACACCAAAGAGAAAAACGTCATGACGTTTGACCGTGTGATGACCGATCTCCCGGCTCTGTTGGATAACATCCAACAAACCATTTATGACCGCGCGTTGAAGTTCCGCACCGAGATGACCACCCGCGTGAACACGTATGACGAGTTTAAGCAGGTGCTGGACGGCAAAGGCGGGTTTGTGCTGGCCCACTGGGACGGCACCGCAGAAACGGAGGCCGCCATCAAGGAGGAAACCAAGGCCACCATCCGGTGCATCCCACTGGACGCAACCCCGGAAGAGGGCCGCTGCGTGTATTCGGGCAGGCCGTCAACCCAACGTGTCTTATTTGCACGCGCCTATTGATCGCGATCGGGTCGGAGTCAGACGAATTATGTACTTTTACCAACGATGATGGAGTGGATCTTAGTGTTGTCACTGTTAAGCATCGGCCTGCTGGTGCTGGTGGTGGAGATTATTTTTGTGCCCGGCACTACGGTGGTGGGGCTGGCGGGCTTTTTGTTTATGGCGGTGGGCCTGGGTCTGTCCTTCTATTATTTTGGCGAAAACACCGGCTGGCTGGTGCTGGGAGGCACCGCGGTCGTCTCAGCTGTTGTGATTTACTACTCGTTTAAGTCAGAGCTGTGGAAGCGGTTTTCGCTCAAGAGTTCTATCGACAGCAAAGTGAATGAAGGGCTGACGGCCGGGCTGGCTGAAGGGCAAACGGGTGTCACCGTATCCGCCTTGAGGCCGGTGGGCAAAGCCGAGCTGGGCAGCCGGGTTTTTGAAGTGAAAACGTCAGGTGACTATGTGGAAGCAGGGGCACGTGTTAAGGTCGTCAAAATTTTCTCCAATCAAATCATTGTCGAATCGATTGTTTAACCAACTAACCCAATCATAAAATCTATGGACGGTCTTTTTCTATTGCTCTTTGTATTCGGTGGCATCATTCTTTTTTTCTTGTTTATGTATTTTGTGCCGGTGGGGCTGTGGATCACAGCCATCTTTGCCGGAGTAAAAGTGACCATTGGTTCACTCATCGGAATGCGCATCCGAAAAGTGCCGCCCAGCATCATCGTCAACTCGCTCATTACCGCCAATAAAGCAGGCTTGAAAGTGACGACCAATGAATTGGAAACCCACTACCTGGCGGGGGGTGATGTGCCCAACGTGATCCGCGCGCTCATCTCGGCCGAAAAGGCCAATATTAACCTCGACTTTAAGCAAGCCACTGCCATCAACCTGGCGGGTCGCGATGTGTTTGAGGCGGTGCAGATATCGGTAAACCCCAAAGTGATTACCACCCCAAAAGTGGCGGCCGTGGCAGCAGATGGCATTCAACTGATAGCAGTGGCACGCGTAACGGTGCGCGCCAGCATTCAGCAACTGGTGGGTGGTGCGGGAGAAGACACCATCCTTGCCCGCGTGGGTGAAGGGATTGTAACTTCCATCGGCTCGGCTCAGTCGCACAAGGAAGTGCTGGCCAACCCCGATAAGATTTCCAAACTGGTGCTTTCGCGCGGATTGGATGCCGGCACCGCGTTTGAGATCCTTTCGATCGACATTGCCGATGTAGACGTAGGAGCTAACATCGGAGCGAAGTTGCAGACCGACCAGGCCGCTGCCGATCTGAAGGTCGCAGAAGCCCGTGCTGAAGAGCGTAGGGCCATGGCCGTGGCTTTGGAACAGGAGATGATAGCCAAGTCACAAGAAGCGCGTGCCAATGTGATCCAGGCCGAGGCGGAGATACCCAAAGCCATCGCCCAGGCGTTTATCAGCGGCAACCTCGGTGTTATGGACTACTACAAAATGAAAAACGTACAGGCCGATACCGAAATGCGCCAATCTATTTCCGGCACCGGCCCGCAAAACACGGAGACCAAGTAACTCCTGGCCTCGTCCTTTCGAAAAGCCAGCCGGTTTCCGGCTGGCTTTTTGTTTCTACCGGACGGTTCGCAATCAGTGTTTCCACCGGGCTTGACCGACACGGTCAGAAAAGAGTAGTTTTGCCCGGAGTTTCTGGCGTACAAAAAGATTCACCATGAAGAATCTCCTGTGTGTCATATGGTTGATCACCTCGCTGTCGGGCGTGGCGCAACCGGTGAAGCGTTTTGAGAACGGTGGGGCTGTGCTGTACTACGAGGAGTATGGCCGCGGCCCTGCGCTCTACATCTTGTCGGGCGGGCCGGGTGAGGCGCCTTACTACCCCTACCGGCAACTGGCCGACAGTCTCAAAGCCTATTATACTTGTATTTTGCTGCACCAGCGGGGGTCGGGCCTATCGCGCGACATGCCCATCAATGCAGAAACCATTTCCATTGAGAAATACACCCAGGACATTGAAGCGCTTCGGGCCTTGCGTGGCGATAGACAACTTGTGCTGCTCGGAGTATCCTGGGGTGGGTTGCTAGCAATGAACTATGCTGTCACATATCCCCAGCGTGTTGCACATCTGCTGCTCGTTTGCTCTGCACCACCCTCGTATGCCCTGTGGCATGTGTTGTATGCCAATCAATATGCCCGTCACTCAAGAGCCGAGTTGGATTCCATGGCCATGTGGCAAAAAATATTCTCTACCCGAACCGAGCGCGAGTTGGATTCGCTGAAACGCGTGGATCCAAATGGCGTTGAGGTGTGTGCCTATCGGGAGTTTATCTTGCTGCATGTGCGGGCGATGTACTACGATCGCAGCAAGATATCGCGACCGGTGTACGAACAGCTATTTACCGATTTCAACTTCCAGCCGATCCCGCTGATCGACCAGGAAGTGGTGGAGACCCGATTTGATATTACGCGCAAACTTAAGAAGCTGAAAATACCAGCCTTGATTGTCTATGGAAGGCAAGACGACCAGGGAGAGTCTACCTTTCACCTGCAGCAGCAGTGCCTTCGCCACCACGAGGTGCACGTGATTGAACAATGCGGCCACGAGATCATGGAAGAACAGCCTGAAGCTTTTTACAAGATACTGCTAGGGTACGTTAAGCGGATTCAAAAACACTAGGGTACTACTTCCACTCCTTCCAACCACTGCTTCGGGCCACCAAAAAGATGCCGGGAATGGCCGTGGGCAAGACCTGATCGTACAGTAAGGGCACCACTGTTAGCCCCTGCGTGGTGATGATACCCCACGTGCCATTGCGTTTTACGCGCACGAGGGAGGCATCCAACATCTCCACAAATTCATAGGTGGGTTCCAGCAACAGTTTGCCGGTGCCCGAGGCAAGCCCCATCTTGTCACCCAGCCTGAGGTCGTAATGGCCATGGCGATTTGGCGCGATGGCATCATACATCAGGGAGAGTATCACCTTGCCCTGCGCATCGATCAAACCAAACCGACCGCCCCGCCCTGCGATCGCGAGCCCCGCTGAAAAATCTGACACCCGGTCAAACACAGGCTGTACCACAATCTGTTCCTGGGTATTGAGAAACCCCCATCGGTTTAAAATCTTGAATGCGGCAAGCCCTTCTTGAAAGGGGCGGGCATCGTCATACCGGTTGGCGATGCGGATACGACCGCGATCATCCAAAAATCCGGCTTTGCCATCGCGTTTAAACACCACCAGCCCCTCGCTCCAAGATGAGGACGCAGCTCCCGTTGTCGTCTGCGCAAGTCGTTCGATTAAAACACCATCATAGCCTACCTTTTTGACCTCGCCTGTGGGGAGTTGCTCCTCCAGAAAAGAACGGTGAAAGACGCACGGATTATCGGTAAAGTAGATCATGTTGCCGGCAAAGTCCATCAAAAACAGTTGACCATCTTGTTGCTTTCTGTAAACATCGTCCGAAAGGAGCTGCACGGGATAGGGCTGCGGTTTCACAAGCCACTGCTCTTGTCTGTTGATGATCCCAAATTGACCGCGATAGCGTACGGCCACCTGGTTGCCGCGCAGCGCCAGCAAACTGTCATACACACACAGCACAAATTCGCGCCCCGTACGGTCCAGCAAGCCCCAATACCCGTTTTGTTTTACCCGGTGTGCGTGGCCGTCTGCTGCTGCAATGAACTGATAGGGGCGCGGTGTTTTGAGTGTGCCAAGCGTATCCCACAACTGCCAACGGGGCATGTCGCCCTGGCGGACATACGCGCGCACCAAGTCCCCTTCCACCCACATCGAATCGTAGTGTGCTCCGATCACCCATCCTTGACGGAGGTGCCACAGACCCCACTTGCTCTTCTGTTTGGCCAACGTTAAGGTGGCCGAAACGGGGGCCAAGTTTTGATAGGTGGGTGACAGTTGCGTGCTTAGGTCAGGATGCAGCAACCCGGTGCGGCCATTGTCGCGTACGAGGAACCCCCACGGGGTTGGCTGGAGCCAATCACCTTGTGTGGATGTAATCACCTCGTTTTTGAGGTTGACCAGACTCCACACCGTTGGCGACTTTACCAGCGTGGGGTCGCCCGGCTGTATGCGCGCGTAGAGGGCCGGGGTAAGGAACGTGCCCGTGCGGTCCATCAACCCCTGGCGCAGGCCGATGTGATACACCGCCCGGTCGTGGACAAACGGAGCGATACTGTCAATCACAAAACCCGAAATTGGTTTACCCTCCTCGGTGAAGACGGCTATCTTTCGTTGATCATTTTCCACGGCATAGCGCAACGTGCCCAGCGGATGGATGGCTTCATACAACAGGGGTATCACGAAGCGATGATCCACGTCCACCAGGCCGCTGCGAAAACGGACTCCCTGGCGCTGTACGACCACCGCCCGTAGCCCATCCACGCGAATGTGATCGTACATAAAGGGGATTTTGACTTCGCCCCTGAGGTCGATACAGCCGTATCGTGTGCGCGTAGCATCAACCTGCTTTTGAGCAATGATCAACGTGCCCCCGCTGGGTACCAATGACAGAAAAACCGGTTCGGTTAGTTTCTTTTTTGACAGGTGTATGAGGCCCCATCGTTGGTTGGATTGAAAGCCCGTTACTTCGCCCACCATGGAGAAGCTGCCATCAGACCAACCCAGGGCGTCAAAAGCTGCGGGCAACACCACGTTTCCCCGCTGGTCTTTTAATCCGACCTTTCCCTTCTCTTCAAAACGCTGGTAAGGGTCTGCAACCGATTGTAAAGCAGCTCCCATCAACCCCATGCAAAGCAGAAACCAACGCATGGGGCAAAGGTAAGAGCCTCGCCTCGCAAATGGGGAATTTTTCTGAACTTTGGTCGGTTCTGGGAGTCATTAACCGATCTTGACACATGTACATCGAACAACTATACACGAACTGTTTGGCGGAAGCCGCCTATTACATCGAATCCGAAGGCGAGGCCGCCATCATCGACCCGCTGCGCGAAACGGAGCCGTATTTGGAACTCGCAGCCAAACGCAAGACAAAAATCAAGTACGTGTTTGAGACGCATTTTCACGCGGACTTTGTATCGGGCCATATTGACCTGGCACGCCAGGCCGGGGCGCCCATTGTGTACGGGCCGCAAGCCCACACCCAGTACGAAGTCATCAATGCCAAAGATGGTCAGGAATTTAAGGTGGGCAGGTTAACACTGCGCGTATTGCACACACCCGGCCACACGCCTGAGTCGTCTTGCTTTTTGCTGTTGGATGAAACCGGCAAAGAACACGCGGTGTTCACGGGCGATACGCTTTTTGTGGGCGATGTGGGCCGCCCGGACCTGCTGGATGGCGTGATGACGAGAGAAGAACTGGCAGGCATGTTGTACGATTCGCTGAATACCAAGATCAAGACATTGCCGGATGACGTGATTGTGTATCCGGCCCACGGCCCCGGTTCGGCTTGCGGCAAAAACATCGGCAAGGAGACATTTTCTACCATAGGCGAACAAAAGCGATTCAACTATGCCATGAAGGACCAAACCCGCGAGGAGTTTATTGCCAAAGTCACGGAAGGAATCCTGCCGCCACCCGCCTACTTTTTTGAAGATGCACGCATCAACCGTGAAGGCTATCGCGCCATTGATTCGGTCATCGCCAAGAACAAAAAGCCCCTCACTACCGCAGAAGCAAAACAATGGCTGACCAAGGGCGCCCTGCTGCTGGACACTCGCAAGCCTGATGACTTTGAAAAAGGCTTTGTAAAGGGAGCCCTCAATATTGGACTAAACGGGCAGTTTGCCGTGTGGGTTGGTACACTGGTGGACATCAATCAACCTTTGGTGCTGGTCACCGAACCCGGGAAAGAACGTGAATCGATCTTACGCCTGGCGCGGGTGGGGTATGAGAACGTGGTGGGCTACCTCGAAAACCTTGCCCACTGGGATGAGCCACTTGACACCGTGCGTTCCATTGCCGCACCTGACATTCTTCGCGAGACCAATGCCCGGGTGTTGGATATCCGCAAACCAGGCGAGTGGAGTATTAGTCACTACAAGGACGCCATGTTCATTCCCCTGGCCGACATGCCTGACAATCTTTTTGGACTCGACAAAAACCAGCAGTACCTGGTGCATTGCGCGGGGGGCTATCGCTCCATGATAGCCGTTTCGCTGATGAAGCGCGAAGGATTCAAACACGTAACCAATATTTATGGAGGCTTTGGCGCGATGGTCAATGAGGGGCTGCAAGTAGTAACGGAAGAAGCCCTCGTTTGATTTATCTCTCGCCTCCCGGGCGCGCCAGCCATCGTTGGTAGTCATCTTCCGTGTCAATGTCCAACACGCCTTCAGGGAAATCCACTGAGGCGACTTCACCAGGGAATGACGAAATCAATTTCTTTGCACCGCTATCATCCGACAAGGTGAGTAGCCGATCAAAAAAGGCGGATTGAAAGAGTACAGGTACGCCCAGCGTGCCCGCATAGGCTGACGCTACAACAGGCTTTGCTGTTTTTTGCGAAGCGGCCAACAGGTTTTGCAAATGCATGGCCGAAAGGGCGGGCTGGTCGCAAACCAACACAAGCAAAGATGCCAGTTTCGGCTGCACCTCCCGAATGTGGGTGATGCCTATTTTGAGCGAATACCCCATGCCTTTAGCCCAGTCGGTTGCATGTACAATCGTGACGGCTGCCTGCGCTACTTTCTGTTGATGTTCCCGTCCGCGTGCTCCCAAGATCACATAGACCGGACCGATGTTTGCATTTATCGCTTCCGCGATGGTCTTTCCAAGCAATGTGGTTTTTCCGATAGGCAACAACTGCTTGGACCGTCCCAGCCGCGAAGAGGGGCCGGCAGCTAAGATAAGCAGGGCTGTTTCATTTCTCTGCGGGGTTGCTTCCATCATGCGGTTGTCGACCTTGAGCGGGCTGACTTATTCCATGGGCTTCGCTGCCAAAAAATCCTTCTCGCCAATGGTGCCATTTTCGGACGAGTCCATATCGACCAAAATCTTCCATTGGTTTTTCTCCTTGCGCATCACAACATGAAAGCGGCCATAGTATGCCTCCGTAGTGCCGTTTGCCAGCGTGTACTCCGTTTTGTAGACGCCCACGTCAATGGCCTGTGTACCGTTAGAAAGTCGCTCGGTGAAACGCAATGCCAGCGTGCGTTTGTTCCCTCTTTTCTTGTCGGCTGTTTCCCCACGCCTGGTTTCTTGCAGGTATTGGTCCCAGGTGAGCACTTGTTTACCATCGCGTGCCGACCGCACCAAATCATTGGAGTGCAAATTCAGGAACTTGTCGGACTCATATTGATTGAACGTTTCAATAAACGGCCTCCATACCTGGCTGTTAATTTCCGTGACGGTGTCCTGGGCGGGACTGACGATAGCCAACCACCCGTATGACAGGAGTAAGAATATACGCATACGGTTTAAACGGACTTCCGTGCTGCTGTGTTGTCAAGATAGGCCTGCTTTAGTACCTGGTTGCTGCCGGCTTGCCGTGCATGGATAGGGCCGGAATGGTACTTAAGAAAGCCACCGGAGCGATTGTGAAACTTGCTGTGTATTTCGGCAATGATAGAGACCGCAATTTCATCGGGGGTTTCGGCACCGATGTCCAACCCGATGGGTGAATGTACCCGGTGGAGCTGCTCGGCCGTGAGGGTGATGTTTTGCTGCTCAAATTCCGCCAACATTTTATCAAACCGCTTGCGCGGACCGAGGATTCCCACATAAGGGGCAGGACTGTTGATTACTTTTTTCAACACATCGCGGTCATACTCATAGTTGTGCGACATCAGTACGCAAGCCGTGTACGGGGTGATATTAAACGCGCGATCAACGAATTCACGTTGGCAAAGCGAAAGTTTGTCGGCTGTGGGGAAAAATACCGGTGCGATGTGGGCCACGCACTCATCAGTCACGTCTACGTGCCAACCGAGCGACTTAGCCAACTGGCTCACCGGCCGCGCATCAAACCCACCGCCAAACAGGATGACGTGCGGAGTGGGTTCTATCAACTCTAAAAAAACAGAAATGAGTCCTGCGGAGGTTTGATATTTTTTGGTTTCGCTCTTTTTGCTTTCTAAGATACGGCACAGGTCAGCGTTGACCTCCGTCTGCCAGGCAGCGGGAAAGGTGGATCGCACCGGCCGACTGGTTGCGTCCAGCAGGAGCATGGCACCCGAGGCCGGGCCCTCCACTGCCGTGGCCAACGCCATTGGTTGTTGACGTCCTGCGATTTCAATAAACGTGTCGATGGTTTCTTCCACCGGTTGAATCAATACGTCAATTACGCCATGGCAACCCAACCCAATACCCAGTTTCTGATGGCTTTCTTCGCGCGTGTCATAGGTTACTATCATTGCTTTTTTCTCCAGCATAACCTGTCGTGCCTTGCGCAACGCATCGCCTTCAAGACAACCGCCACTGATGGAGCCCACCCATTTGCCATCATCCAGGATGAGCATGCGTGCCCCGGGACTTCGGTACGAGGAGCCGCGCACATTGACCACCGTGGCAACGGCTCCTTTGCGTAGTTGCCAGTCTACTTTTCGATACTCCGCCACCAACGTATTGAAATCTTTCACGGGTTATCTATTAACGACACGTCTACTTGTTGCACGCGGGGCTCGTGTTCGGGGGTCAACGTAAAAAAGATGCGCATCTTTTTTTTCTCACCGTCAACGACAAAAGAGCCGCGCAATTGGTTCTCAGGTACTACGGCATGAATCTGTTTCAGCGGGCCTACCTCGTCCCACCATTTTTGAGCATCTGTTTTCCAGTGTGATAACGAACGATCCAAAAAGAAATTTTCTGCAAAAATGGGCAGATCGGCATCTTGCCAACGTTGCAACGCCTGCACCAGTTCGCGTTGCCGTTGCGCCAGCATAGCGGGCACTGGCAATTGCCGGGGTTTGAGTTGCGCCAACTGGATAAGAGTGTCCAGGGCCGCTGCATTTGTGTTGCCCAGACCTGCATACGTGCGGTTGCTGAGCGACACGATCCCGATGCCATACTCAGGATAAATGCGCCATTCGCTGCCAAAGCCTGGCAACCCACCGCCATGCCGCAAGGTGGTGATGCCGCGGCAATCTTGGCGGTATCCTAAGCCGTAGCCATATCCGGTGACCGTAGGGCAGGATTGACCCCGGTATTGCCCTGCCACCGCGCCTACCCGATGAAGTTGGTGCATCTCGCGTACGGAGCTGCGCTGCGCTACGGGCGACTCGGCATCGTGGCGCGGTGGCCATGCCTGCAAGTGAAAGGAAATGTAGTTGCTGAAATCCTCCACCGAACAGATTAATCCTCCCATCGCGCCATAGGATCCATCGGACAGCAAGGGTTCTTCTTTCCATTGCTCGTCTTCCCACCGATATCCCAGAGCGAGTTTTTCGCGCGGCACTTGCGTGTACTCCCACTTCGCGTGCAGCATACCCAGCGGGTCAAGGATTTTTTCCCGAATGTACTGTTGATAGGGTTGACCAGCTACTTCCGTGATGATTTTGCCCAGGCTGGCGAAGCCGAGGTTGCTGTACTCGTACACTGTGCCGGGTGCGTTGGAAAAAGAAAGTCCGGTTTCCAAAAGTCGGATGAGTTCTTCGTCTGTGTCCGCCAACTGACGGTCGCCCCACGGGTTATCTTCCGGGAAGCCGGCTGACATGGTCAGCAAATTTTCGATGGTGATGGGGGGCGAATCGGCCGTGGGATAACGCAGTTTTGAGAAAGCGGTAATATGTTTTTCCACCGGGTCGGTGAGTTGTAGCTTTCCCTCATCGCGCAGGCGCAAGATGGCCAATGCGGTAAAGCTCTTTGACATGGAGGCAATGCGAAACAGGGTTTGGGTGGTAACGGGGGTTTGAGAAGAAAGGGAAGCGACCCCAAAGCCGTTGGCTATCACGAGCTGATCACCCACCACTACGCCATAGGCCAAGCCGGGGATGTTGTTTTCGGCTGCGTATTTGCGAAACAGCGACTCGACCACCGCAGCTGCTTTCTTTACGTTCTCGGCTCGTGCGCTGTCGGCAAAAAAAGGTTGGGCATAGTCGGCCGCCACCACGCGTGCGGGGGTGTCTTGTGCAGGGGGTGGTGTGTGGCACGCCCACAAAACGAATAACCAGGCAAACGCAAAAATAGTCTTCATTTGATCGTTATTGACGGGCGGCTTTTACTTCGGCCGGTGTGACAGCCGCGCCTTGGTTGCCCCACGAATTGCGGATGTAGTTGAGCACATCGCTGGCTTCCTGGTCCGTCAGGTCAAAGCCGGTCATATCCGTATTGTATTTTTTGCCGTTCACGTGGATTTCTCCGGTCACTCCGTAAAGTACTTGCCGGATCGACCGCTTTTTGTCGGCCATCAGGTAGTCTGACTTTGCCAGAGGCGGATACACATCTTCCAGGCCCTCGCCTTTGTCCATGTGGCAAGAGAGGCAATAGGTTTCGTAAATGCCTTGGCCGCGTGCCATGCTTGATTTCAGATCGAATGGGTTTTGGGCCTGAAACGACATCGGGAGGAGCGAAAGACAAGCCCCGAAAACAAAAAACGCGAGTTTAATCTTCATCGTGTAGCAAGTTATGCACATTCGTCAACAACGAGGGGAGGTACGTAAGCAAAACCGACCAAATCGTTTCATCCGAAATGCTGTCATACGTGTGAATAATCAAGTTTCGTAAGCTCACAATTTTTCTTGAGTTCTCGATTTTCGCTTCGTAGTGTGGATCGAATTTTATGATTCGATTGACGGCCTCACCGATGATTTCCAAATTGCGCTCGACCGCGCGTTTCAGCAAGAGATTTTCCCGATACGTCTCAAACGTGCCCCCCTGTTGCCCCACAAAGAAATTTATTTCTTCGCCTGCCAGTTTTATGTCGGTCAACCATTTTTTAACGCGGCCGTCCATAAATCAGTTGGCGCGAATCCAAAATGGATTTCTTCAGAACAGGGTTTCTCAGCGTTTGCTCTTCCACCAAATCCACATTTCGTTGGGTTATTTGACTCAACGCTTCCTTCAAGCCGAGGTAATTGTCAAAATACGTTCCCAGTTCAATCGACTGAAACCTGACCAAAAAATCAGCATCGCTGTTGGGATGGAACTTCGCGGTCAATGCAGACCCAAAAACATAGAGTTGCTCAACACGATGTTTCGTGCATGCCTCTCCAATTTTTCGGGTTACATCCGGGGTCAATACCATCCCCCAAAGTTAACCAATCGTATGCAATTGAGCGGTCGCTCTCCGGGAGGTGCCCGTCCCGCGGCAAAAACGTCAGGCATCGGCTGGTGGGCACCACTCCTCCATCAACTTTGATGGGAGAAAATGCTCATTCAAACGATTGCGCCCGGTTTTCCTGTCAAGTTGACGAGCCACATTGAGTCGCTTTTGTTAGTTTCGCAACCCAAACTAAAAGCCCCATGTTCGATTTGAAAGGATTGTTTCCGTATTCGTTTGACCCCGCCTACGCCAAACCGGTGGCGTATTTCTCGATGGAATTTGCGCTCGACCAACCGTTGAAAATCTACAGTGGGGGCTTGGGCTTTTTAGCCGGCTCGCACATGCGTAGCGCTTTTGAGTTAAAACAAAACATGATCGGCATCGGTATCTTGTGGAAGAAGGGATACTATGACCAGGAGCGCAATCAGGACCAGACGTTGCGCGTCAGTTTTCGCGACAAAGACTATTCGTTTTTGACGGACACGCAGATTCTTTTCCCGATCACCATCCACGGGGCCAAGGTGTTTGTCAAAGCCTATTTGCTCAAACCCACGGTTTTTCAAACGGCTCCGGTTTTCCTGCTGTCCACGGATATACCCGAGAACGATTTTCTGGCGCAAACCATCAGCCACCGGTTGTACGATCCCAACCAAACCACACGCATTGCACAATCGATCCTGCTGGGCATTGGCGGGGCCAAACTCTTGGATATGTTGGAGCGTGAAACGGCTATCTACCACATGAACGAAGGCCATGCGTTGCCGCTGTGCTTTTACCTGATGGACAAATACACAAACTTGGACGAGGTAAAAAAACGCGTGGTCTTTACCACCCATACGCCCGAGTTGGCCGGTAATGAAGAGCACAGCCTCCCTATTCTGAACGAGATGAGTTTTTTCAATGGGCTCACGCAAAAGCAAGTGGAAGAACTGGTAGAACCCGAAAACGGAATGCTCAACTACACGCTCACGGCCTTACGCATGGCCAAACGGGCAAACGGGGTTTCGCAGTTGCATGGCGAGGTAGCGCGCAAAATGTGGGGCGGATACAAGGGCATCTGTGAGATTGGTGCGATTACCAATGCCCAAAACCACACCTACTGGTACGATGACGAATTGGACCGCGCTCTGAAAAACAATGATGATCGTGCGCTCAATGATCGCAAAAAGGAACTCAAGCGGAAACTGTTCCGCGTAGTGGCCAACCAAACCGGTAAGTTATTTGATGAGAGTGTGCTAACCATCGTGTGGGCGCGCAGGTTTGCAGCTTATAAGCGTGCCAACTTGATTTTGTCGGAATACGATCGTTTTGTCAGACTGGTTTCTAACAAGGACATGCCGGTGCAGTTTATTTGGGCGGGCAAGCCCTACCCGGAAGACTACGGGGCAATCAATATCTTCAACGAGATCTATTGGAAAACCAAAAATCTCCCTTCGTGCACAGTGGTCACAGGCTATGAATTGTGGCTGTCGGGGCACTTGAAAAAAGGCTCCGATGTGTGGTTGAACAACCCGAAGATGTACCGCGAGGCTTCGGGCACCTCGGGGATGACAGCCGCCATGAACGGGTCCATCAATTTGTCGATACCGGACGGATGGGTGCCCGAGTTTGCCCGGCACGGCAGAAATGCCTTTGTTATTACACCGGCCGATGACACGCTCTCCCAAGAAGAGAGGGACAAACGCGAAGCCGCCCAACTATTGGATCTGCTGGAACAAGAGATCATCCCGATGTACTATGAGCAACCGGAGCGCTGGAGCGAGATCATGAAAAGCAGCATGCGCGAGGTGATGCCTTTCTTTGACTCGGGCCGGATGGCTACTGAATACTACGTGAAGATGTACAACTAGGCTGGGCTGCAGTTGTTAGTCAAGCTGCTGTTGAAGATCACACGTTTCGTTTCCCGTTACGCATCGCAAGTCATACCTTTGTGTTATGGAGATTGTGTATTTAGTGGCGGGCGTGGCGATAGGTGGAATGCTTGGCTGGTTTATGGCGCGGTCGCGGTCGCTGCGCGAAACACAAGGGCAGGCGGGACAACTGGTGGCAGAACAAGAACGCACCAAATCGCTTGACATACAACTTCATGAGCTGAAACAACTGCTCGAAGCTGAGCGCCACCGCGTGCTGGAGTTAACCAACAGTCTCGCATCTACCGAGGCAGACTATCGCAACCTCGAAGAAAAGCTGGAGGAGCGTAAGCAGGAATTTGCCGACATGCAGGAGCGTTTCACCGCCCAGTTCAAAAACCTGGCCAATGACATCTTTGAGGAAAAGAGCAAGCGTTTCACCGAGCAAAACAAAACCAACTTGTTTGACCTGCTCAAGCCCTTGGGTGAGAAAATCGTGGAGTTTGAAAAGCGTGTAGAAGATACACACAAAGACACGATCAGCCGGAATGCTGCCCTGCGCGAGCAGCTTGAGAATTTGCAAAAGCTAAATGTACAGATGACGCGCGAGGCTGAAAACCTGACGCGTGCCCTCAAAGGAGACAGCCAGGCCCAGGGCGCATGGGGCGAGTTTATTCTGGAAAGTATCTTGGAGAAATCAGGATTGGAACGCGACCGTGAGTATTCGATTCAGGAGTCGTTTACTACAGCTGAGGGCCGCCTGCGCCCCGATGTAATCATCCGCCTGCCCGAAAACCGCCACGTGATCATCGATTCCAAAGTGAGCTTGAAAGCCTACAACGCTTTTGTCAATGCCGAAAGCGAGGCCGATAAAGCTACGGCCCTCAAAGCCCATTTGCTGTCCATCCGCCAGCACATGAAAGGCCTGGCCGACAAGAACTATCAAAAGAACATTGCCGAGAACGGCCTGGATTTTATCATCATGTTCATCCCCATCGAGCCGGCCTACATCCTGGCTATCCAAAGCGAAAAGGGATTGTATGAGGAGGCGTTAGAGAAACGGATCGTGTTTGTGAGCCCCACGCTGCTGATCCCGTCTTTGCAGTTGATCAAAAATGTGTGGAAGCAGGAGTATCAAAATCGGCACGTGTTGGACATTGCCAACAAGGCGGGGGACTTGTACGATAAGTTTGTCGGGTTTACGGAAGATTTGATTACGCTGGGTCGTCATCTGGAAACTTCAAAGAAGTACTACGAGGAGTCGATGAAGAAACTTTCGGTGGGCAGTGGCAACCTGGTGCGTAAGGTGGAAGACTTGAAGAAACTGGGTGCCAAAGCCAGCAAAACGATTGACCCCAAGCTGCTGGGCCGTTCTGAAGAGCAGGCTGATTTATTCGAATGACGTTACGGCAGCCAGCCGTTTGCCTTCATCCAGTGTCGGAGGTGCTCCATCCACGCATCTTCGGTGGAGGAGTTTTGCATGCCGAAGCCATGACCACCGGCTTGGTACAAGTGAAGTTCGGCTGGTACTCCGTATCGCAAGAGTTGTTGGTAATAGGCGATGCTATTATCCGGGCGCACGGCATCATCATTGCTGGCGTGCACCAAGAAGGCGCGGGGCGTTTGCTGCGTCACCTGATGCTCGGCCGAATAGGCCAAGATTTTCTCAACGGGCGGGTTCTCCCCAAGCAATTGGTTGCGCGAGCCTCGATGGCCGATGGAGTCCGTAAAACTAATGACAGGATAAACCAAGATGGAGAAGTCGGGGCGCAAGGAAACTCCTTCTGAGTGGTCAATTACGGGCTTGTTGAAGCGCGTGGAGGCCATAGCTGCCAGGTGCCCACCGGCAGAAAACCCCATGATGCCCACCTGGGTTGACTTAATACCCAGTTCCGCTGCACGCTCGCGAACCGTTTTTATCGCTTGCTGTGCATCTTGCAACGGCCCGATCTCTTTGTTGAGCATCGTTTGCTCGTTGGGGATACGGTACTTCAGCACAATGGCCGTGATGCCCCACTGCTGAAGCTGTCGGGCTACATCATGCCCTTCGTGCACAAGGGCATTGATCCAATAGCCACCACCCGGGCATAGAATGATGGCCGTTCCCGAAGGCTTATCTGGCCGATAGATCGTGAGCGTGGGTTGTGTGATGTGGCCTACCAGCGTCATCCCCTCGCGCAGTTCAATGGTTTCGGCCTGCGCAGTGGGTTTGCTGTTGGGTATGGCGGAAGGATAAAGCGGCAAGGTGGTTTGTGCCCAAAGGAAAGGGGCTGTCAACCAAACTATCGCCAACGTCAATCTCATAAGTTCAGAAAGATACGACACAGAAACACGTCTGTAACAAAACCCCTTTCTTTGCGTCTCCACGCATATGCTCAAAAAAATTGTTTCCTCTTTTAAGATGGCAGCCAACACGCTGCGCAGCCACTTCTTTCACACGTTCCTTTCCATTTTGGGCATGGTGATTGGCGTGGCCGCCTTGGTCGGCATTCTGTGCCTCATTGATGGCATGGAACAATATGCCAAAGATCAACTCACACAAACGACATCACTCAATGCCATTTCGGTCTCGCCACGTCCCACCAAGAACGTCAATGGCATCAACGTGCGCAAAGACACCTTTGCCCGGCTGGACTATGCGCGCTTTCTGGAACTCAAGGCGGCCATCCCGTACCGCGTTGAGGCCATGATGGTCGCCTCGTCTTCCGCGGAAGCGACAACCGAAAACGATACGGTAGCTACCGTTACACTGTTGCGGGGCATCAGTGCCATGTGGCCGGACAAGTGGGAGGTGAAAGCCGGAGGGCTGCTGGACGAAGCGGCTATTTCCGGCCGCGAAGCCGTGGCCGTTATCAACCGCGCGTTTGCCAAAGCGGCCCGGCCCACCGACTCAGCCGAAGTGTGGCTTGGCAAAAAAATACACGTAAGCGGGCGCACGCTCAGTGTGATGGGCGTGGTCAATCAGCGATCACCCGAACCCGAGGTGTTTCTCCCGATCACCTTGCTGACACCGGCCGAATTGAAGTCCGCGCCACCTTCGGTAGTGTTGGAAGCCGAGCACGTAGTAGAGGTAACGCCCATTCGCGATACGGTGCGCACCTGGCTGAAGACGGAGTTCCCCGGCCGCGAAGACGATTTTGACGTAATGACCAATGGGTTTCGCGTAGAGCAAGCTACCCGCGGCTTTATGCTCTTTCGGGTGATCATGGGATTGATCGTGGGCATATCCGTGCTGGTGGGCGGTATTGGGGTGATGAACGTTATGCTGATTTCCGTTACGCAGCGCACCACCGAGATAGGTGTGCGAAAGGCGATGGGGGCGAAGCGCGAAGACATTGTGATGCAATTTTTGGCGGAGTCCATCACCATCTCCGCCTTTGGAAGCTTGGCCGGACTTGTACTGGGCATTCTGGGTACGTTGGCGTTTGTACCCATCATCAAAGCGTTGACGCAGGTTCCGTTTCAAGCCTCCTACACGGGCAATACGCTGGGTGTGGTGGCGTTGGTGGCCGTTGCTGTAGGCATCTTGTTTGGCACTTACCCGGCTTTGCGCGCCTCGCGGCTGGATCCCGTGGAGGCCATCCGCAGGGATTAGGGGCCATGGTTGCCGCTCAATGCCTACCTTTGTCCCGTGACATTACTGGAATCCATCCGCCAACGAGCCGTTGACATTGTAGCCACCACCGTGGCCCACCGCAGGCATTTACATGCGCATCCCGAGCTGTCGTATCAGGAAGTAAACACGGCTGCCTACGTGGCCGGGCACTTGAAAGCCATGGGCATCGAGCCACGGGTGGGCATTGGAGGTACGGGCGTCACCGCAATGATCAACGGCACGGCCGGGGAGAGCAACCGCGTGACGGCCTTGCGTGCTGACATGGACGCGCTGCCCATTCAGGAAGCCAATCCGGTATCATATAAATCAACTGTACCTGGTGTGATGCATGCCTGTGGCCATGACGTGCACACCGCTTCGCTGCTGGGAACTGCGCAATTGCTCCAGGAACATCGGCACCGGTTCTCGGGCATCGTCAAACTGATCTTTCAGCCGGGCGAAGAGAAAAATCCCGGGGGCGCCTCGTACATGATACGCGATGGCGCGCTGCAAAATCCGGCTCCTTCCTCCATTATTGGTCAGCATGTTATGCCCTTATTGCCGGTGGGTACCATCGGTTTTCGCGAAGGAAAGTATATGGCCAGCAGCGATGAAATCTATTTGCGGGTGGTCGGAAAAGGAGGCCACGCGGCTGCTCCCGAGTTGACCATCGATCCGGTAGTGATTGCTTCACACATCGTTATTGCCCTGCAACAGGTCATCAGCCGAAATGCGAGCCCCAAAGAACCCACCGTGTTAAGTTTTGGCCGTTTCATTGCAGACGGGATTACCAACATCATTCCCAACGAAGTCACACTGGCCGGCACGTTCCGCGCGCTGAACGAGGAGTGGCGGGAGAAAGGATTGCAAAAAATAGAAACCATGGCGCGTCAGTTGGCTGCTTCGATGGGCGCTACATGCCAAGTAGACATCTCCCGAGGGTATCCGTACCTGGAAAACAACCCCGTGCTGACGCGGAGAATAAAAAAAGCGGCACAAGCCTATGTGGGAGACGCCAACGTAGTAGACATTGATCTCACGCTGGGGTCAGAAGATTTTGCGTATTACTCGCATGTTGTTCCGGCCTCATTTTATCGGCTGGGCACACGCAATGAAGCAAAAGGCGTCACCAGCTATGTGCACACCCCCACGTTTGATATTGACGAGGAGGCGTTGAAGATCGGACCCGGGCTGATGGCCTGGATGGCCGTAGAGGAGTTGATGCTTTCGTAGGCATCGGACAAACTTCTTCGCTGCGACACACACGCGTAATAGGCGGAGTACTATCTTTACACCAATGGCTGAAGAATTGCCCCCCACGTTGCCCGAACCTACCAGTCGCTGGAAAGCGGTGGCCAAAAACACGCTTTACATTGTGGGGGCATTGCTGGTTTTTCTCTTCTCGCTGGACTTGATGATTTCTTCGCTGCAGCACCTTGGCAATGCCGCGGCTGAAACGATTATCCTGGCCACGTCCAATCCGTTTACCGGGCTATTCATTGGGTTGTTGATTACAGCCATCATTCAAAGCAGCTCGGCCACCACCGCTATGACAGTGGCCTTGGTGGCTTCGGGTAACATTGCCCTGGAGGGTGCGGTGCCCATCATCATGGGGGCCAACGTGGGCACTTCGATCACCAGCACGTTGGTGTCGTTGGGGTTTATCCAAAAGAAGAAAGAGTTCCGCAGAGCCGTGGCAGCCGGCACCTACCACGATTTCTTCAACATCCTCACGGTGATCTTGTTGTTTCCGCTGGAACACTACTACGGATTTTTGAGCGGCTTGTCGCAATGGATGGCCGCGTCTTTTTTTGATCAGCCCATCGCCCGCAGCGGAGAGGGATTTCACCTGATCGGCTTTGGGTTTGGGGGATTGGTGGAGGGACTCGTGCGGTTTGTGGACAACGGATTCGTACTGGCCATACTTGCCATTGGCCTCTTGTACGGATCGATCCTTTTTTTTCGCAGAGCGATCAGCAATCAACTGGGCATTGGCACGCAAGAGCGTTTCAAAAAATTCTTTTTCCGCAACACCGCCAAATCGTTTGGGTGGGGGTTGTTGATCACGGCTTTTATTCGTTCCAGTACTGTGACGACTTCGTTGGTGGTACCCCTGGTAGCCAAGAAGGTGGTGCGGCTAAAAGACGCAGTGCCGTTCATTCTGGGGGCCAACATTGGCACTACCATCACGGCCTTTATTGCGGCCATGTTCAACAGCAATGCCGCCATTAGCATTGCCATTGCCCACTTTCTGTTTAATCTTATCGGGGTGTTGGTGTTCTTTGGCCTGCCCGTGGTGCGCGAAGTGCCCGTGCGGTTGGCACGCAAGTTGGGCGACTTGACGCTGCGCTATCGGTTGACGGTTTTTTTGTACGTCTTAGTCACGTTTTTCTTTATTCCATTCAGCCTGATCTATCTCAACAAGAATACCGTGCATGTGCGCGAGTTGACTTATGCCCGACAGAAGGCCACAGGCGAAAGGGACTATTATAAAGTGATCGTAAAAACGTATCAAAATCAACAGTTATCCAGTTGGATAGTGTATGATGAATCGGGCAGCCGCGAGAATCCACCCTCGCAAATCGTATCGGTGTACAAACGGAAAAATCTGCTGGTCATCAACAACGAGCTGTTTGAGATGAACAAGCCCGGTTTTTGCCGCGATGGCGAAGACGACCGGGGCAAATATCAAATGTGTATCCAGGGCATAGTTCCCCAAATGCAGGTCAACCCGGAACTTACCTTTGACTCGGTGTATGTGTTTGATAAAAAGTGGTACGCCTCGGCCGACTCCACCTCGCGGCTGATTTACGTAAGCGCCCGTGACAACCTGCTGGTCAAAAAGGAAAAACGCGACAAGCAGGGCCAGGTCATCGCCTGGGAAGAGCTCATCCGCGTCATCGACAAATAAAGAACCCATGCATCCGGTTTTGTTTGACTTCGGTTCATTCACCATCTACACGTATGGTGCGTGTATTGCCGTGGGCGCTGTGTTGGGGTTTACCTATATGACATGGCAAGGAAAAAAACGGTATGGGTTTACCTTCGATCAGGCCAACACACTGTTTATCCTGCTGGTAACGGCCAGCGTGGTGGGTGGCAAGTTTTTTCTGATTTTCGAAAATCCGGGCCTGTATCTCAAGCAACCGGGCAAACTCGTGTCGGGCAGTGGTTTTGTCTTTTATGGATCGCTGCTGTTTGCCATCCCCACCATGTTGTGGTTTTTCCGCAAACACGGCTTGCCATGGCGGGGCATGCTGGATGTGATGGCTGTGGTTACGTGCATCGTGCATGTCTGTGGGCGCATCGGATGTTTCATGGCGGGTTGTTGCTATGGCAAGCCGACCGCCCATGCCTTCGGGGTGGTGTTTACCGATGCAGCCTGCCAGGCGAGACCGCTCAACGAGGCACTGCATCCCACCCAATTGTATGAGGCCGGTCTGATTGTGGGCATCTTGATTTTCCTGTGGGTTTGGCGTGGCCGGAGGTCCTTTGACGGACAACTCTTTGTAATCTACTTGCTTTGCTATGCAGCCGGGCGCGGGGTGTTGGAGGTTTTCCGCGGAGATGTGCAGCGGGGGTTTGTCATCCGCGATATCCTGTCGAACTCGCAGCTTATTTCCCTGGCGGTGATGGTAATGGCCCTGTTCGCCTATGCAAAATGGAAGAGAAGCGGTACCTTGGGCTCGTCAAAAAAACGATAACATGGAGGGGCAAAGTTTCTTAAAACGCACCGTTCACACGACTGCCAAAATTCTGAAACGGTTCTTGCTCATTGCCTTGCTGCTGGGCTTGGGCGTGCTGGCGTTTTTGTATTGGGGTGTTTATGAGCGGGGTGTGATGGCCGGTAAGGTGCTCCGCATCACGGAAAAAGGCATTCTCTTCAAAACCTATGAGGGGAAATTGAACTTGGAATCGTTTGGCGCTTTGAAGGGCGCAAGTCCCATTGCCGAAACGTTTGATTTCTCGGTGACCTCCAACCAAACGCAGGTGATTCAGCAACTGCAAGAAGTAGCCCTCAGTGGCGAGCGCGTGAACCTTCATTTTGTAAAACGCTATGTGCGCTTTCCCTGGCGTGGCGATACCAAATACTTTATTGAGAAGGTAGAGCGGGAGAAGTCAAACTAACGTGCGGGCATCGGTTCGCCAGAACAAAAGTCATTGCTCGTCCGAGTTTAGTCATCCAGTTGGCCGCTGATGACGCGGTCATAGGTAATGTAGTCAGTGTTGACGGGCTCGAACCCTTTTTGCCGCAACAACAAAGCAATTTGACCCCGGTGGTAGGTGCCATGGTTCACCAAATGGATCATGATCTGCTCTACTTGATTTTCAAAGTACTGTCCCGTGTAATTTTTGTATTTGAGCACGCGATCGAACTCACCTTCCAACACAAACGTGTTCCACTGTGTGGCGGCTGTTTTGGCCATCTCTTTGACCTCGGCCAGCGGGTAAGTCTTCCACAAGGGGTATTGTTCAATGGATTGATTTTTGAAACGCCCCAACCAAATAAACTGAGCACTGACCAAATGGCTGAGTAAGGACAGGACTTTCTCATCCGTCACCTGCTGCCGCTCCAGGCATTCAATGATTTTACGGTTGGCCCACGCGTTGTACTGGTACCATTTTTCAAAAAAATCCCTCATGGCTATGCGATAAAATGGGCAGCGAAATTACGGCATTTTGTGAATTTCGTAGCTTTCGTTTTTTGATGACGAATCTTTTGTCCTATGACTCTCCTGGCCGCACCCACCGCCACTGACATTCGCGCTGCCCACGATCGCATCCGGGCGTTCATTCACCGCACGCCTCTCCTCACCAGCGCCAGCCTGGATGAAATGGCCGGTTGTGCACTTTTCTTTAAGTGCGAGAACTTTCAGAAAGTAGGCGCTTTTAAGGCGCGGGGAGCCATGAATGGAGTTCTGTCGTTGAGCGAACAGCAGCGCGCCCGGGGTGTGGCCACGCACTCCTCCGGAAATCATGCGCAAGCCATCGCACGGGCTGCCAAGACGGTCGGTATCGCCTCGTACATCGTTATGCCCAACACCGCCCCCTTGATCAAAAAGAAGGGCGTCCAGGCATATGGGGGCCGGATCTTTGAATGCGAGAACACCCTGGCCGCGCGCGAAACCACCTTGGCGCAGGTAAGAGCCCAAACGGGCGCTTATGAGATACATCCCTTTAACAATTATGAGGTGATAGCTGGGCAAGCCACGGCCGCCAAGGAAGTGTATGAGGACCTGGGCCCGGTAGACATCATGATGGTGCCCGTGGGCGGTGGCGGGTTGCTGAGCGGTACCGTGCTGGCCACGCGTTATTTTGCCCCCGGCACCGTGGTAATGGCAGCGGAGCCCGAATTGGCCGATGATGCGTATCGGTCGCTTCAAAGCGGAAAAATCGAACCGCCCCTGCCGCCCATCAGCGTGGCGGATGGGTTGCTCACTTCGTTGGGCGATAAAACCTTTCCGATTATTCGCGAAGGCGTACGGGAAATCATTACTGTATCGGAATCAGAAATTGTGGGCGCCTTACGCCTGATTTGGGAACGGTTGAAGATTGTGATTGAGCCGAGTTGTGCCGTGCCCTTTGCCGCGGTTTTGAAAAGACCTGATTTGTTTCGCGGGAAGCGCGTGGCCCTGATTCTGACGGGAGGTAATGTGGATCTGGAAAAGATCGCTAAACTCTTCTCGTAGACACTAGGCCATCAGCCGCTCGATCAACTGATCGATGGTGATGCCTTCGGCCTCCGCTTTGAAGTTGCGTACCATGCGGTGGCGTAATACGGGTTTGGCCACGGCCTGCACATCCTCCATATCTGGTGAGTACTTTCCGTTAAGCAAGGCATTGCACTTGGCCCCCAATACGAGGGCTTGTGACGCGCGCGGGCCGGCTCCCCACTCCAAAAACTCGTTGGCGATGGCATTGCCCTGGCCGGGTCGGGTTCGTTGGCTGAGGCCCACGGCATACTCCACCACATTATCGGCAACCGGCACCCTGCGCACTAAATGCTGAAAAGCGATGATCTCCTCTGTGGAAAGCGCGGGATTGATGACCGGGGTTTCGTCCACCGTGGTGTTTTTTACAATGGTCACCTCTTGTTGATAGCTGGGATAATCCAGTTGGATGTTGAACATAAAGCGGTCCAACTGTGCCTCGGGCAGGGGATAGGTTCCCTCCTGTTCAATAGGGTTTTGTGTGGCCAGTACAAAAAAGGGCTTTGGCAGCGCATACCGTTTGCCGGCAATGGTCACGGCATATTCTTGCATGGCCTCCAGCAAGGCGGCCTGTGTTTTGGGTGGGGTGCGGTTGATTTCATCTGCCAACACGATGTTGGCAAAGACGGGGCCTTTCACAAATTGAAAATTGCGTTCCTTGTCCATTGTTTCAGCCCCCACGATATCGGAGGGCATCAGGTCGGGGGTGAATTGGATACGCTTGAATTCGAGGTTCAATGCCGTGGATACCGTTTGCACCAACAGGGTCTTTGCCAGGCCCGGTACGCCCACCAGCAGCGAGTGTCCCTGGCAAAACAGTCCTGTGCAAACCAGCCGCACTACCTCTTCTTGCCCCACGACCACCCGCGCAATTTCTTTCTTCAGTTTTTGGTAAGCAGCCGCCAGCGCGTTTGCCGCTTCTACATCGTTCGAATAAGAGAGGGCCATGGGATGTGTTTGGTGAAAGGTACGGATAGCACCGCTACCGATGCAATAGAAACGGGATAAACGGGGTTACTGTTCCAGGATGCCGCAGGCGTTGTAGGCCGGATCGATGCTGATGAATACGTCCGTGCGGGCCTTGTTGAACCATCGGTTCAGGGCGCGGTCTTTCTTTTCGGCCAGGGCGGCCGATTGGATGCGGCTCCAGTCATCTTTGAGGTTGGCTTCGTGGGGTGGCAGTTTGGCGCGGAAGTAGAAAATACGCACCGCGTCTTTGTTGTCGGGCGGAGGCATGCGGTAGGTGAGCGGGCGCGAGATGTTGCCCACCTGCATGGTGTCGATGGCCAGGTACACCACGGGGTCGAGCTCGCGTACCGAGATGCGCTGCGAGCCGTCATCATCCGTAAAAAATCCCCCTCGTCCTTTGGTCACCTGGTCGTCAGAGAATTCCTTTACGGCCTGCTCAAACTTCATTTTACCCGCGGCAATAACGGCCCGCAGACTATCTACGTATCGGGTGGTGCGCTCAATGTCTGCCTCGGACGGGGTGGCGCTGACCAGGATGTGGCGGGAGTTGTATTCGTTTCCACGCCTGTCCAGCAGTTGCATGATGTGAAAGCCAAAGGACGACTCAAAGGGCTGCGACAGTTCTCCCACCTTGAGCCGGAAGGCCATCGCCTCGAACTGCGGCACCATTGCTCCGCGACCAAAGTAACCGAGCTCCCCTCCGTTGTATTGCGCGCTGGGGTCTTCCGAATAGTTGCGCGCCAGGGTGCCAAAGTCTTCGCCTGCCAATATCCGGTCGCGCAGTTCCATTAGCCGCTGCCTGGCTTCGGCTTTTTGCTTGTCGCTCACCTCTACTTTTTTTACCAATTGCGCTACCTCCACATCAGACGAATAATAGGGAAGGCTGTCTTTTGGGATCTTATTAAAAAATTTTTTGATTTCATGAGGTGTTACCGAAATATCCTTGGTGATCACGTTGGTCATCTCACGGGCAACCAACTGCTCGCGGATCTGATCGCGCAGTTCCAGCTTGATCTGATCGAGTGTTTTGCCATATGCCCGCTCCAGTTGCTCGGGCGAGTTGCCCGAGTTTTGCAAAATCATTTGCATGCGGCTTTCGGTATTACCGTCCACCTCGGCATCAGTCACCACCACGGAGTCGATTTCTGCTTTGGCCACCATCAGCTTGTTCATGATCAACTGATTGAGGATTTGGCATCGAGCCTCTTCGCTGGCGGGGTTCCCCTCGGCAAGATAGCCCTGATAGGCCGCTTCCAGTTCGGATTTCAGCACAATATAGTTGTCGATTTTGGCGATAATTTTATCCACCACAAAACCCTGGTTGTCCTGGGCGTTGGCCGCAGGGCCGGGCATCAGCGCCAGAACAATACTACTGCTGGCTAAAAATCTCAAAATCCTTTTGCCGGGAAGCCTTTTCATACACTTCATCCTCCAATTGTCGTGCAATTTCAACTTTTCTTTTGTTTAAAATAATGTTTTTGATGTCTTCGCGTACAAATTCCAACGGGCTTACGTTGTCGGATATTTTGTAGGCATCGATCTTGAGGTAATAGAGGTAGTCGTTATCGCTCGTTTCGTAAAATTTATAACTCTGTAAAAACTGAATTTTGTTAGGGATTTCGGCCAATGGGGTATTTACCACCATCTTGTCAAACTCCATCCAAAGCGAGTCTGACAGGTGGTAGGCTTCGGAGAAGCTAAGACAGTAGGATTTCAATTCAGTGATGTCTTTTTCGCGGGTGGAGAGGATCAAGTCTTTGAGCCGGTGGGTGCGCGGGGCGCCTTTGGGCACTTTGAGAAACGTGCCCTGTATGATGTTTTGCTTGAGAATAAAATTGTCAAGGTGCTCTTTATAATACGCTTCGATTTCGACCGGTGACACGTTGTTGTCCAGCCGTTGATCGATGACAAACTTTTGGTATTGATACGCAATCAGGCTGTAGCGGTAGTCAAGCACCTTGCGTTCTACTTCCGCTTCGTTGATGTCAATGTTTCTCATCGCTTCGTTGATGAGCATCTGTTTCCGTATCCAACTGTCGATGAAGGCCGAAACACGCGCCAGCGAATCGGCCCGCTCGGTGCCTGGGGGCACAATGCCTTCCAACTCGTCCCAATACAAGTAAAGGGTACCTGCGCGCGCCACGGCCTTCCGTTCGGTTACGCCTTCGTTTTCCTTTTTGATCCGTATCAGATCACACGAGGTGGTCAGCACCAGCAGCGCAAGCCCCACGTACCCACGGTATGATCGCACGTGCCTCATGATTTTTTCATCAGTGAAGTAAGCACTTGCTTCCGGGTTTTCTTGTTCTCCTTGATCGGGTATTTTTCGCGCAGGGTACGCACCCATTCTTTTTCCAGCCAATCCTGGTAGTCGGTGACCACATTCAGCCGTGCCTCCTCCAGGGTTTTGATGCCCGCGGGTACTGTCCCCTTTACCTCAATCAGATAAAATGTGCCATCGCCTGCGAAGCGGTACCGGCCCGGTTGGCCCCCGGTCATGTCTACCCATTTGTTTTCGCCTTTTTCAAACTTACGCCACGGCTGGGCCGACTTTAGCTTTTGCGTATCGGCTATGGCGAGGCTATCTCCGTTTTTCATTTTTGCCTCCACCACATCCAACTCGGCTGCACTGCTGTGGCTGAAGAGGCGCGCTTCGATGCGTTCGCCCGCGCGGTATCTTTCGCGGTGGGCCGCATAAAACCGGGCGATGCCCGCGCTGTCTTCCGAAGCTTTGTTCCACACTTCCTTTTCCATGATTTCGAACAAGAGGATACCCTCGCGGTATTCGGTGAGCAGAAAGCGGAACTCGGGTTTCTCGCGCATCAGCTTTTCCTCTTCAGCCGTGGCTAGCGCTTCCCCGACAAACGCGTCATACAACTGAGCCATGTACAAGGCAGGGCTTTGTGGCGTTTGCTTTTGCTCATTCAAGACAAAAGCAACAAAGTCTCTTACCGGCCGCGGTTGGCCGTTAACGATGACGAGCGATTGCTCCAACAGAGCCCCCTCGCCCACATACCGCCACTTTCCCCTTACCAGCAGTGTATCGGCCAGGGCCATCACTTTTTCTTTGGCGGTAGCATTCTCCGAAAAGTTAAATGTCTTTTTGCGTTGGTTTTCCACCCATTGGCGCGAAGCTTGAAGCCGCTCATCACGGGCCACCCGGTTTTTAAGTGAAGCTTCCACCTCGGCATACGGAGGCAGGGGTATTTTTTTCTCCAGCCGCACAATGTGCCACCCGATGTTCGATGAAAATGGATCAGATACTTGCCCCGGTTCGCGCAGACCAAACGCTACTGTTTCAAATTCGGGTACCGATGCCAATGCCCCCACGCCAAAGGGTCTCAACTTGCCACCCGCGTCTTTGGTATTGGCGTCTTCCGAAAATTCCCGGCACACCTCCTCCCAGGGCCGCCCCTTTTTTAGTTGCTCATCGATCATAAAAATTTTGTCGCGCACTGCTTTGTCGTCCGCGCCTGTTTTGCGCAGCAGTATGTGCGACACTTCTACCTCGCCCCGTGCGGGCTGGCGGCTTTCTACTTTAATCAAGTGATACCCAAAGCGGGTACGCACCGGCTTGCTTACCTGCCCGGGTGGCAGCTCATAGGCTGCCTTTTCAAAGGGATAGACCATCTGCATGGCCGTAAAGAAACCGAGGTCGCCCCGGTTGTATTTGGCCGAGGGGTCTTCGCTCAATTCGCTGGCCAGTTTGTTGAAATCTTCGCCTGCTTGCACGCGCGCCAGCACGCTGCGGCATTTGTTCCAAGCGGCCAGCGTGTCATCGGCCGTGGGATTGTCAGGCAAACGAAACAAGATATGCGCGGCTTTTACTTCCTCGCGCAGGCGCTCGTAGGTTTCGCGCGTAGCCTTATCCAGCGCATCGGGGGTGGCGGTAAAGGGTTTTCGCAAATCCTCGCGGTAGGTTTTGAACTCGTTGCGGAACTTGGCCGTGGTATCCAAGCCCCGCGCACGCGCCTCTGTTACTTTTAACTTGAAGTTGACGTACAAATTCAGGTACTCGCTGATGTTGGGTTCCGTAAAGGCCTCGGGTTGGTGGGCGTGGTTTTTTCGGTAGATGTGCACAAACTCATCGGCCGGGATGGCTGTGCCACCCACCGTAAACAGCGTGGACGATTTCTGGGCCACCGCTACGGAGGCGCCCCACCAAAACACGAGCAAAATAAAAACTCTCATAATCAACAAAAAAGCCCGTTTTCGGGGCCTTCGAACCTACAAAAATAACAGGATTGTTGGATTGGGCGGTGTAGGCGCGAGCCCCGTGCTATTCCCAACGTACGGCCATTCCGGGGTCGTGTGTCGGTAGCGGTCAGTTTTTTATAAACCGGTACCGGATGCCCCAACTCGAACGCAAAATCGGTTCACCCTCCTCGAAAATAGGGGCCAACTCCACGTGAAAGCCAAATTTCTTCTCTTGAAAAGGCCAAGCGATAAGACCTACGGGTACCTCGAGGTTGCCCGAGGTAATGAACCCCACCCCGGCATAGGCTTCGACATCTTCCTTGTTGAGAAACTGGTAGCTCACGACCAATTCCGCGTGGGTATCCGCCAGAAAACGATCGGTTAAGATTCGGGCTTCGGCCAGCACGCGTTGTTTGAACTCGGCATTGATCCCTACCGAAGAGTAGACGCCCGACTGGTGAAAGGTGACACCTGCCTGCCCCCACGCGAGGGGGCCAACGATCAATAACAATCCAATACAGAGGTTACGAAGCATGAATGGTTTTGGTTAACCGGCACACATTTTTTCCATCGCGTTGCAGATACTCCACGCTGTCCATGATGGCTTTTACCAACCGGATGCCCAGGCCACCTTTTCGCTTTTCGTGGATTAAGTTTCCCAACTCGGGCGTGGCAAAGGCATTAATATCGAACTGATTGCCATCGTCAATGATCTCAAAGATAAGCGTTCCTTCGGTCGGGACTTCGATGCGCAGCCCCAGTTGATGGTCAGGGTTGCAGTGGTGGGCGTGAATCATCAGGTTAGAGCACATCTCATCCAGGGCCAGCACCACGGCACTCATCTCCACTTCGGGCACGCGGTGCGCCCGCAGCGATGTCCGCACGAACTCGCGTATGCCCTTGAGGTTACTCAGGCTGCAACCGATGCTAAACTGATAGCTCATTCAACAACTGTTTGGCTTCTTGCTTGGTCGGGCAGATATGGAGCAAATCGGCCAGCCCCAGAATGCTGAACGTGTTGGCTACCTTTTCCTTTAACCCAAACAACACCATATGTATCTGTTTGTCCTTAAATTCTTCGATATAACTCATAAAAACGCCCAGCCCGGCCGAGGAGATGTACTCCAACGCGGTGCAATCCACCAGGATTTTATGAAAACCTTCGCCCACGCTTTTGGCGATGGTCAAGTCCAGTTCAATGGAGCTGCTGGCGTCAATTTCACCAATGATGGCGATGATGTCGGCCCCGTCTTCCTGTAATCGTCTGATTTGCACCATGGGTATCTTGGTTATACGGTTAATCGTTCGGTTTGGTTCATCATCGAAATTTGACCACCATCAGCGTATAGTCGTCATTGATATCTTCGGAGCCGGAAAACGCATAAAGTTTTCGGATGATGTGCTGCTCAATTTCCTTGGGCGCTACGTGTACCTGTTCGCGCACGGCCTCCATCAGTCGTTCTTCCCCAAATTCATCGCCCTTTGCATTTTTAGCTTCGGTAATTCCATCGGTGTACAACACCATTACATCGCCCGGGCTGTAAAAGATTTCACGGGTTTCCACAAAGTTGCAGTAGTCGCGGCTGCGGATCATGCCCAGCGCGGTGCCTTTGTCTTTAAGGTAGGCCAGCTCTCCCGAGCTGCTGCGGTAGTATAAGACCGGGCAATGGCCTGCGCGCGCATAGCGGATGGTCTTGGTTTGGGTATTCAGCGCAAAGTAGGTCGCGGATATGAACGAGCCACGCTCCAGGCAGTAGACCAACGCCTGGTTGGCGCGTGTCATAAATTCGCGAGGGTCCAAATCTTGCTGGCCCAGGCTGTGGAAGATACCCTTCATCTGCGACATGTGAAAGGCCGCGGTGGTGCCCTTGCCCGACACGTCTGCAATGATAATGCCCACCTGATGGTCGTTGATGCGCAGTGTGTCGTAATAGTCGCCCCCCACCTCATCCGCTGATTCGGAAAAGGCGGCCACCTCAAAGTCCACATCTTGCTCCAAGCGCTGGGGCAGCAAACTGCGCTGTACGGTCTTGGCGATTTTCAGCTCTTCTTTGTAGCGCTCGTTCTGAAACGCCTCGCCCATCAACCGGAAGTTTTCAATAGAGATACCCGCCTGGTTGGCAAACGTGCTCACGATGCGTGTCATCTCTTTGGTGAACGCCTCGGGCAATTCCTTGAGCAGGGTGAGCGTGCCGATGGTTTCGCCTTTGACGATGACCGGGAATGACATGATGGAACGGAAGCGCGCTCCCTTGAGCCCTTCCAGGTGCTTAGACAAATTGCGCGTGCGGTCACTGCTCTGCTCCAGCACCCCGCGTACTTGATTTTGCTGCAGGTGTCTGCGGATGTCTTCCGACTCCTTTTCGGTAATTTGATAGGTGTAGGTTTTTGCTTCGCTGCCTTCACCGCGGATCTCCAGCCAGGCGGCATCGGCAAAAACGGAACTGACCGAGCTTTCCAGCAATATCTTATAAACGCTTTCTTCGTTTTGTTCGGTTTGTATGCTTTGGCTGATGCGTTGGTAATTGACCACTTCTTCCAGCTTCTGCTCAAACACCGAAGAGGTGGGCAGGTTGAAGAGAATCACTAAAAACGAAAACGAGCTGTACACCAAAACAAAAATGGTGAGCACTAAATTGAACACATGACCATAGAAGCTCAGGAAGGCCGTGGACTGTTGTTCAATGCCCTCGGCCTCGGCCGACATGGTGAGCAGGAAATAACCCAAATAGAAAAAGCAGAGCAATAACAGCAGCAGGCTTGTCCACTTTTGGCGGAAGTTGAGATACGCCACCCACTTCATGTTAGCCGACAACACCAACACCATCAGCCCGATCACGATGTACACGAACGTCATCATGCCCTCGCTAAACGACATCAGGATGCTGTCATACAGTAACACAATCAACAAACTGATTTCGAACACACGCCACAGGCGTATCAACCACTTGGATTTTTGATAGAGGATGAGGCGCTTCCACGAGGTAAAGGCCGCCAGCAAAAAACTCAGAAACAGCGAAAGGTCGATCTGATAAACAAAATCCTGATAAAGTACATTGGTGGCCAGGGGTGTATTGCCCAACAGAAAACCGAGAAAGCGAATGGCCAGCGAGATGACGGTGACAATCAACCCCGTGGCAAACACCTTCCAGAGCAGGTCGGTAAAGTTCAGGCTTTCATCGCGCTCAATGCGCAGCTTGTAATAGTAGAAAAGGCACAGGATGTAGAGGTCTAACATGACCCGCGGCAGCCAGGCCGGCACGTCCGGATCCAGCCCCTTCAAGTCGCTGAACAAAACGGTCACGTCTGCGAAGACCATGATCAGCCAGGAAATGGCCGCCCCCAGAAAGGCGAGACGGATCAGTGCTTTGGTTTTGAGCATGGGCGTGCGTGCCGGTCAACAGATAAACCCTGCAAGATATGGAAAGCCCTAAATTCGAATAGCACCAAAAACCGATTATTTTCGCCCATACGCTGAGAAAACAACCTGACGCTTCATGGCGTAAGCACGATGATTCGACCCCCTCCCTTTATCGATTGCCTGTGGCGCCCGATGAACCGTTTGTCTGGTCAAGCGCAGAAACTTGAAAGCCGGATCAAGTGGCGTTGCAAGAGAACCTGCTTCGTCTGGCGTCAGGCTAGCTCCATCTTCAAAAAACGCCCCGTATAGCTGGCCGGATTTTTTACGATTTGTTCGGGTGTGCCTTTGGCAATGATGCGCCCGCCCCCCGCCCCTCCTTCAGGCCCCAGATCAATGACGTGATCAGCGGATTTGATCACATCCATGTTGTGCTCAATCACCAGCACGGTGTTGCCTTTGTCCACCAGCTTTTGCAGCACATCCAATAAGTGAGCGATGTCCTGAAAGTGAAGGCCGGTCGTGGGTTCATCTAAGATGTACAGCGTCTTTCCGGTGTCGCGCTTGGAAAGCTCGGTGGCCAACTTGACGCGCTGGGCCTCGCCCCCGGACAGCGTAGTGGCATGTTGGCCCAGCGAAATGTAACCAAGCCCCACTTCATTCAGCGTCTGTATCTTCCGCAGGATTTTGGGTTGGTTTTCGAAAAACGTGACGGCTTCTTCCACCGTCATGTCCAGCACATCCGAAATGGACTTTCCCTTGAAGCGTACTTCCAGCGTTTCGCGGTTGTAGCGTTTGCCTTTACACGTTTCGCAGGGCACGTACACATCGGGTAAAAATTCCATTTCGATCAGGCGAAGACCTGCGCCCTCGCACGTTTCGCAGCGACCGCCCTTTACATTGAATGAGAAACGTCCGTTTTTGTAGCCGCGAATCTTCGCCTCGGGCATTTGGGCAAACAGGTCGCGGATGTCGGTGAATACCCCTGTGTAAGTGGCCGGGTTGGAGCGGGGCGTGCGCCCGATAGGTGATTGATCCACCTCAATTACTTTATCGATCAGCTTGAGCCCTTCTATTTTTTTGTATGGCAGAGGCTCAGTGCGCGAGTTAAAAAAATAGTGATTGAGAATGGGAAACAAGGTCTCATGAATCAGGGTCGATTTGCCGCTGCCCGATACGCCCGTGATGCAGGTGAACGTGCCCAGGGGCAGTTCCAGGTCTACGTTTTTCAGATTGTTGCCACTGGCGCCCGTGAGCGTCAGCCATTCCCCGCTGCCTTTTCTTCGCTCGCGTTTTATGTCAATGCCAATTTTGCCATTGAGATACTGTGCGGTTGTGGAGTTGCGTTTCAAAAACGTTTTGGGGTCGCCTTCGGCCACCACGGTTCCCCCATGGCGCCCCGCACCGGGCCCGATGTCGATGATGTAGTCGCACTCCAACATCATTTCCTTGTCATGCTCCACCACCACCACCGTATTGCCCAGGTCGCGGAGGTCTTTCAGGGCTTTGATGAGTTTGGCGTTGTCGCGCGCGTGCAACCCGATGCTCGGTTCATCCAAAATGTACAACACGCCCACCAGTTGGGTGCCGATTTGAGTGGCCAGGCGGATGCGTTGCGATTCGCCCCCGCTCAATGTGCGGATGGGCCGGTTTAGGTGCAGGTAGTCCAACCCCACATCCAGCAAAAAGCCAATGCGCTTGCGGATTTCTTTGAGCACCTCGGTGGCAATGACGCGCTGTTTGTCGTTCAGTTTTTTCTCCACGCCCTCAAACCACTTGGCCAGTTCCACGATGTTGTACTCGGCCAGTTCCGCAATGTTTTTGCCCGCCAGCTTAAAATGCAACGCTTCTTTTTTCAATCGCGCACCATCGCACTCGGGGCATGTTTTTGTCAGCGTGAAATCCTCTACCCATTTCTTGATGTTTTCCGAGCCATCTTCTTTCATTTTTTGAAGAAAGCTGATGATCCCTTCAAATTTGGTATTCCACTCGGTGCCGGGGTATTTCACCGATGCCACCGCCACGGGTACGTCATCGCCATGGAGCAACACCTTGATCACATCTTTGGGGATGTCTTTAATGGCCGTGCTCAGCGTGAGTTTATGGCGTTTCAAAATCGCCTCGATTTTTTTGAAAATCCAGATGTCGCGGTATTCGCCCAGCGGCAAAATACCCCCGCGGCTGATGCTTAACTTTTTATCGGGGATCACGGACTCTTCAGTGATTTCTTCAATCTGGCCCAGGCCATTACATACAGGGCATGCGCCATAAGGCGAGTTGAATGAAAAAAGGTTGGGAGCGGGCTCATCGTACGACAGGCCCGTGGTGGGGTCCATCAAAAACTTGGAGAAGTGATGTACTTTCCCGCTTTCTTCCAACGCCATGATGACGCCCTTGCCTTCTTTCATGGCGCGCTGCACGGATTGGCTGATGCGCGCGCGGTCTTTGGCATCGGGCACAATGCGGTCAATGACGATTTCGATGTCGTGTATCTTGAACCGGTCCACCTGCATTTTGGCGGTAATTTCCTCCACGTTGCCATCTACCCGCACTTTGGTAAAGCCTTGCTTTCGGATTTGCACAAACAGTTCGCGGTAGTGCCCTTTACGTCCTTTTACCACGGGGGCCAGCAGCGTCAGTTTCTTACCTGCGAAATTTTTGACGATGGTATCCAGAATCTGGTCTTCGGATTGGCGCACCATCTTTTCACCACTCAGGTACGAAAAGGCTTCGCCCGCGCGGGCATACAACAAGCGCATGAAGTCGTAGATCTCCGTGACGGTGCCCACGGTAGAGCGGGGGTTGCGCGAGGTGGTTTTCTGCTCAATGGAGATCACCGGGCTCAGCCCGTTGATTTTGTCCACATCGGGGCGCTCCAGATTGCCAATAAAGCTGCGGGCATAGGCTGAGAAGCTCTCCATATAGCGCCTTTGCCCCTCGGCATAGATCGTGTCAAATGCGAGAGACGATTTTCCGCTGCCGCTGATGCCCGTGATGACCACGAGTTTGTTGCGCGGAAAGGTTACCGACACATTTTTCAGGTTGTGTTCGCGGGCGCCTATTACTTCAATGTATTCGTGTCCCGTCAGGTCGAGGGGGGTGTGGGATGCGGCTTTGGCCATGTTGTCAAAATAGAGAATACAAAAATGGTGCTTGGTTTGTTGCGCACCCATGAAGAAAAACGGAGAATTTTTAACGTCCCGCGGTCGATCAAAATGTAATGATGACGTCCAAAAGGAAAGATCGAATGGTTGCGATGGAAGAGGTTTTTTTTCCAAAGACGCCTTCTTTCTGCTGATATCCAATCACTTCCTTGGTTTCCGGATTAGCGATCCAATACTCCTGTACGCCCACTTTTTGGTACAGTTTTCTTTTCAATGTCAAGTCATGCTGACTATTGGAATCAGATAATATCTCCACGATCAGATCGGGAATGCCCTTAAATGACTGCCCTAATATGCCCCGATTCGATTTCAATATAACGCAGATATCGGGTTGGACTACGTTCTCGTTCTTGTCCAAGTACACGTCAAAAGGGGCCACGATTACTCGGTGGCCATGAGATCTTGTCAGTGTCCGTAGTTGACTGGCAATTTCCAATAACGTGTCCTGGTGTTGAAAGGAGGGTGCTGGCGACATAAAAAATTGGCCTTCGATTACCTCAACCAGCGTGCCCTCGGGAAGCATCCCAAATACCTCCATGGCGGTGCGCGGAGGCGAAGCAATAATTTTCGTGGTCATATCAGCTTCAAGGTAGCAAAATCACGGCACATCGTTGCCGCAGCTATTTTCCACAGATCAAACGAATTCTGCCGGTATTACTCCACGTTCACCGAGGTTTGTGGCGCACCAGTAAGAAACGGAAAATTTCCAAGGCCAACAGGCTGTCTAGAACGAGATATCTACTTGGAACAACCGGGAGGTGATTTTTCCCGCGGACGCGGATACTCTTTTGAATTTCCCGTTTTCCAGTTGATAGCCAACAACTTCCTTGCTTTCCGGGTCTACGATCCAATATTCACCCACTCGGTATTTCTCATAAAGATTCTTCTTGGTGAACAAATCATGTGCTCGATTGCTGGCCGAGAGCACTTCTACGATAAAATCCGGAACGCCATGAAAATTACCATGCGGCTCCAGCGTGCCCGGGTTGCCGTTCCGTATCACGAAGATATCGGGCTGGACTGCGCTGGTGTCGGGATCGAGATATACATCAAAAGGCGCATAAAAAACATGGCCGAGTTGTGTGTCTTCGATCAGCCCATCCAATGCGCGGGAAATTCGTTTGGCTATTTTGAAATGATTTGTATTGGGTGCTGGCGACACAAAAAATTGGCCTTCGATTACTTCAGCCAACGTGCCCTCCGGGAGCATCTCAAACACCTCCATGGCGGTGCGCGGTGGCGAAGCAATAATTTTCGTGGTCATATCAACTTTAAGGTAGCAAAATCACGGCACATCGTTGCCGCGGGCCCACTTCAGCATTTCAAACCAGTCCTGCCGGTCGAGGGCTATGCGCTGTGACTTGGCAGCCTCTGCGATGCGTTCGGGTTGCGTGGTGCCGATAATCGGGAACACCTGTGCCGGATGCGCCAACAGCCAGGCCAGGGCCAACTGGCTATATGTAGCATTGTACTTGGCCGCCAGGTTGAAAAACACCCGATCGTCCAGGTTCATCTTGCCCCCGCCCAAGGGCGACCAAGCCATGGGCGATACGCGGTGTTGATACAAATGGTCAACCGTGCCGTCAAAAAATGGTTGGTGGTGCGTGAGCGACAATTCGATTTGGTTGGTGACCAATGGGAATGACCACGCACGTTGAAGCAAATCAAACTGGGCCGGAGTAAAGTTGGATACGCCAAAGTACAATACTTTGCCATGCTGCTTGAGCAGGCTAAACGCTTCTGCTACTTCATCCACATCCATCAACGGATCGGGCCGGTGCAGCAGCAATACATCCAAATGCCCCGCTCCAAGTGCATTCAGCGAGTGTTCGGCTGAGGCAATGATGTGTTGCTTGGTGGTATCGTAGTGCTTGATCCGGTGGGCCGGTTTTTTGTTGGACAGCAACTTGATGCCGCACTTGCTCACCAGTTGCATTTGCGCCAGCAAAGACGGGTGACGCTTGACTACCTGCCCAAACAGTTCCTCGTTTCCGTAGTTCCCATAAATGTCGGCATGGTCAAACGTGGTGATACCTTTTTCCAGCGCAGTGTGAATCAACCGCTCCATGACATCCACCGATACGTTGTGCCAGCGCCACACGCCAGCGATCAGTTTGGAAAGAGCGGGCCCCTCGGGGTGAAGTTTGGCGGTTTCCATGCGACTAACCTTGATGTTGAAAACACTTTTTGTTTTGATTGGCGGTAAGCCGCTTACAACGTGTGCCATCGGCTGTCTTGCCGGTGCATTGGCTCAGCTTGGCGTTGCCCAGGCTGTTGGGCTTACAGATATCGCACGCAACCTTGCCTGCCTTACGGGCTGCGGTACGTGTCATTGCCTCTGCCTCGCCCGACAAGCGGCAGTCGGCCGTATGGTATTTTTTTCCTTGCGGGGAGGAGTACACCGTTTGCGCCAAGGTGGCCGTGGCCGATAACAGCACAATCATGCCGGTGATGATCCATGCCTTGCCGAATCCATTTTTCATCGCTTCGATTCGCTTTTTTGTTCGGCTGCCAGGTTCCAGTCGTACACGCGGTCGCTGATTTCGATCAGCAGATCCGGGTCTTTTTCTGCCGCGTTTCCAATCACAATCATATCGGCTCCGGCCTCCAGGGCGTTGGCAGCCTTTTGCGCGGTGTTGATGCCGCCCCCCACAATCAGGGGCACGTGTACCGACTTGCGCACGGCCGCGATCATCCGCGCATTGATTTCGCGCTCGGCCCCGCTGCCGGCATCCAGGTAAATCAACTGAAGCCCCAGCATTTCGCCAGCCATGGCTGTGCAAGCGGCCAGCGAATATTTGTCTTCCGGAATGGGAGTGGTGTTGCTGATGTAGGCCACGGACGTGGTGCGCCCCGAATTAATGAGCATGTAGCCGGTAGGCAACACTTCGATGGGATTGTTGCGCAAAATGGGTGCAGCGATGACGTGTTGGCCGATGAGCAAATCCGGATTTCGTCCTGAAATCAGAGACAGAAATAAAATGCCGTCTGCCTGCGGGTCGATTTGCAGGGAACTTCCCGGAAAAAGTACCACTGGCAACGTACTGTTTTCTTTGATGGTCTGTATCACCTCGCTCAGATTGGTGGTGGTGACCAGGCTGCCGCCTACGAAAAAAAAGTCGATGCAGTTTTCGCTGGCCAGCCGAACCAGGGTGCGCAGGCGCACAAGATCCTCGGCTTTGTCGGGATCTATCAGCACAGCAATCGACTTTTTCCGTTGCCGCTGCTGAGTTCTCAGCGTTTCAAGGATTTTCATGTTTGCGGCTTTGTAAAAATTCGGTGAGTTTCTGCTTGGCCAGGTCCAACAAAATCAATGTGGCCTGGTCCACCACACGGCTGCCGATCTGGGCGAGTAGGGAGGGTACAGCGGGCTCAAAATCTTCGGCTTCCTGCGTTTCTCCGGTGGTGCGTTTTTTCTTTTTGCGCGGCTGAGCGCTGCCCGCCTGGCTGACGAGCAAGTAGGCAAGTGCCAGCACCCCGCCAATGATGAGTGCATTTTTGGCGATGGTCTCGGTGCGATCTGAAATGTCTTTCACCTCGCGCTCCAGTTCGCGTTTGTGCCGTTCCGAGGTTTCGATCAGCCGTTTCTTTTCCGGGTCTTGTATTTCCAGCAGCTCCATGTTTATCCGTGGTCTGTTTTTTTCTTTTTCTGTTTAATCAAGGTGTTGAAATGCTGCTCGACTTGCTCCCCGATGACCTTGCGGAAAACAAGAAAGATGACAAGCGCCAAGGCATATACTCCCGCCACGGCAAAATAGCCGCCATACGAGGCGGCAAAAAACTGATTTAGGTAATGGGCCAGGCCCACGCTGAAAAAAATCAAAAATAAAAAAGCAAACAAGCCGATGGCCCCATATACCAAGCCTTTGGCCAGCAGGTTGGCCACGTCTTCGCGGATTTCGATTTTCAGCAATTCCATTCGGGCTTCGAGGTAGCCCGACACGTGATTGACCAGCGTATCCAGCCGCAGAAACTTGAAAATAGAATCGGTAAGTTTTTCCATAGCCTTGGTTGGGCAAGTTAGCGAAAATGGCGGGGCGGGAAAACAAAAATCCCCGCACGAGGCGGGGATTGGAGGTTGTTCAAAAAACGAGTTACTGTATTACGTTGATCGGGAAAGTGATGTCCATGTCGCTTTCGCCCGTCAGCGAAGTAGAGGTGTCTGACTTTTCTCCCGGCTGGTGCATCAAGATCACCCGAAATGTCTTACCGGATGTACTGGCAGCGCTAATGGTGGTCCAGGTTGTCAAAATGCCGATTGGCCGGCCATTGTCATCCTCATCGTTATAATTTATGGGGCCTACGGTTGAGTTAGGGGCATCTTTGATGTTGCCGGTACCTGTGGGATTACTGAACACGCCCTCGGTGAAGCGGAAAAAAAATTGGTGTTCATCTCCCTCTTCCACCCCTACTTCTTCGGTTATATCATATCCTTCTTCGTCTTCGTCATATAACTCATTCAACAATTCGATTGACAGCACATAAGTGGTGCCTTGCTTCAGGTTAATAGGGCCACTTACCTGAAGATCTTGCGGGCCTTGCAAATCCGGGTCGGTAGCCGTCACAATCACCGGAGCTCCAGTGCTTCCGCCTGTGGGTGTAAAGGTTAAAGTTGCCTTGGTGATGAGTTCAGGGATGTTTTCGGGTTCGGGATCATCATCGCTACAAGCCATGAACAAAGAAAGCGCGCCAACACAAAACAGGGCCAAAATTCGATTCGCTAGTTTCATACATTTTTATTTAGTGCAACTGAGTTGCAAATATACAAGATTCCAGTAGTTGCAACACGGTTTCAAAAAAGATTTAGAAAGCGTATTGCAGGCTAATGCCGATGTTTCTGCCGCGCTCATCGGCATAGTAACGCATCCGGTTGGTATAGTCGCGGTAGCGCGCGTTGAGTAGATTTTCAGCCGACAAGCGTACATCTGCGGTGCCGCGGCCGAGAGGAATGCGGCCACCAACGGACACTCCGAGCAACACGTAGCCCGAGGGCGCATCGGTAAAGTCAAAATTGCGTGGGTCGTTTGCAATCACATCGATGCCGTTGTCCTGATTTTCGAGGATGTCGGATACCGATACAGTGCGTGGTGCGCGAAACTGCCGAAGCACACCGTTGGCTTTAATCTCGGCAAATACGTGGGTGGTGGTTTTGAGATCTTTTTCATATCGCGCGGATATTTCCGTGCGGTTGGAGGGGATGAAGATCAGCCGATCATTCTCGGTTTTGTCAGTGGCATGCAGAAACGATACTTTGCTACGTGTGCTAAACCCACTCGACCACCGCTTTTGCAGGGTCAAATCGGCCCCAGCAAACAGGGCATCGGTTTGAGTGTAGCGAAAATAGGGCAGATAACCGCGAATGGTGTTCGTCACGCCCCGGGGGCGGAGGTAGATGTAATTGAAAATGTAGTTCACATATCCTGAAATCTCCCACTGTAATGCAGGCGTATCGCGGTAAAACGTGCTGACCCACTTCACGGCTTGTTCGGATTTCACACCGGATCCTCGATACGGCTGCACTTCGGTGGTTTGCTCATTTAATAATAACCCGTATTCGATTGACGCTACGCTTTGGTGCACGCCCAGGCTGTAGAGTTCCGCTACATTGGGTGGCCGCCAGGCCGTGGACAGCGTGGAAACCACCCGTGAACGAGCGCTGAACCGATACGTACCCCCCGCAGTGGCGCTCACGTTGTTGAAGTCGAGCGAGGAACGGTACAAGCGATTCAAAAAGTCAAACCCCACCACCCGGTAGCTGCGAAAATCATATCGAGCGCCTAACTCCCAATCCCATTGGGCTGAACGGAACTGTTCGATCCAATAGGCTCCGGCCGAATAGTGGGTGAAGTTGGGAATAAAGGGCAACGTATTGGTGCCATCCACTTTGTTATTGTCCTGAAACATGCCATTGACCCCCCGACAGGTCGTGCGTTTGCTACGCGTGGTTTCCCATTCGGCATCCAAGGTGTGGGTGAACAAATCAAAAGCCAGCGCGGGTGTGGTTCGAAGACCACCCCTGCGGAAGTCATACTCCTGCCGGTTGTTGAATTGGAAACCGTATTGTGCCTGAAAAACATGGTCGCCCGAGGCGATGTGGCCATTCAATTTAACAAGGTCGTGCCGAACCTCTTGCCTTGGCTCTTGAATAGCATACGTAAACGGGCTGGTGAACCGAGGCGGTTCGCGCTTGATGGCATTCATTAAATCCGTGGCACTTGAGATCGAAGAACCTCGCAGGATGCCGATGGTAGTATTGAAGTGGCTATAGTACACCTCCAAACCCTTTTCTTCTTTGTGATATCCCAGGGCGGCTGAAAAATTCTGTTCGCGAAAGCCTGTGTTCGACAATACATAGTCGGGCGTGCGCGAGTCCCCGGCATACTTTCCGGTGCCTTGTACGCGCCACCCCCACCCCGGTTTGGCCAGGCCGCCCTCCAGCATGCCGGAAAAAGTAAGCCCCCGGTTGTTGGAATTGCCAATCAGATTTACTTGCCCGCCCAGCCCTGGCTCCTCCGGCAGCTCGGCAGGCGTGATGATGATGACACCCCCCAAAGCATCGGTGCCGTATTTGATGGCCCCGGCATCTTTGATCACGGTGATGGTGTGGGCAGTGAACGGGTCGATTTCCGGAGCGTGCTCTGCGCCCCACTGTTGTCCTTCCTGCCGGATGCCGTTGTTCAAGATCAACACGCGCTGGCTGTGCACGCCATGGATCACGGGTTTAAAAATGGCGGGCCCGCTTTGAATGCTGTTGACGCCAGGCACCGTTTGCAACACTTCGCCCAAGCTTTTTCCCTGTGCTGCCTCCAGCTCTTTTGATCCAATAACCGTGGCATTGCTAACAGGGTTTTCAACGCGGGTGTCAGTAACGACAATTTCACTTAGTTGCTTGGTGTCGACTACAAGTGTAAAAATCACCTCGTCCGGCTGGGGAAGCGACACCACCTGCCGCTGAGTTTGGTAACCGATAAACCGCACTTCAACAGTATACCGCCCGGCACACAAGTTTCGCCACTCAAAGGCGCCAGCCAGGTTTGTGGTTTCCCCTTGTGATGATTCGGTTAACACTACGGTCGCTCCGACTAAGGCTTCTTTCGATTCGTTGATCACGCGTCCGCGCAAGCGAAGGTCACAAACGGTTTGGGCGATGGAACCGGCCGGATATCCCAGCAAAAGAATAAGGAAGGCGTACCTCAAAATATGCAACAAAGTTGCAAAGTTACAGTTTTACGCGAAGTAAGGGGAGAATAAAGGGAGGATGTCAATTCTCGATCAGATCGCTGACCTTGAATTTTTGGATCAGGTAGTAGAGAAAATTAAAGGAGAGAGCATCGTCATCATTTTTTCGGGCAGCCGCTCGATCACCCAATTTTTTGGTGCCGGCCCGTTCGGTTTCTTTTTTTTCTTCTTTAGCCGATGGGGGTGTGGTGGTACGGAATGACTTGCTGTCTAATTCGTGGACGGGAAATCCGTCTTCTACTGCGGGTTCTATGCGCTCCATGCGTTCTTCGGTGGGGAGGGAGGGCAGCGGCAATTCCGTGTTTTCTTCTTGCGCTAAGGCAACGTTCCCTGCCAAGAGCAATGCGAAACCTGCAAAAAATGCATAAATAGCCTGGCGTGTTTTCATAACGGGGATAGCAAATGAAGTAAAAAAAAACATACCAACCAACAGCAGCACATGATACAATGGAGTGATTTTGAACGGGTGGAGATTAAAACAGGAACCGTGGTGAAGGCCGAAATGTTTGCCGAAGCCCGCAAACCCGCTATTAAACTGTGGATCGACCTGGGCGGGGAGGGCATCAAAAAGTCCAGCGCGCAGATTGCCCGGCACTACCAGCCCGAGGCGCTGGTGGGCAAGCAGGTGGTGTGTGTGGTGAACTTCCCGCCCAAGCAAATCGGTCCGTTTTTATCGGAAGTGTTGGTGACGGGCTTTCAGGATGAGCAGGGCGATGTTGTACTTTGCGTACCGGATCGGCCCGTGCCCAACGGCCAGCGGCTCCACTGATTTGGCCATGATGTTTTCAGCCCTTGCCTCGATTACCCGCGGTGTTGTTTTGCAACACGCGCACCCCCGCGAGATCCACTTTTTGATCACCGATACCCGCAAGGCATTCGCCTCGCCCGCGGCCCTGTTCATCGCGTTGCCGGGCCCGCGCCAGCACGGCCATACCTTTGTGGCCGATGCTTACCGTGCCGGAATCCGTCAATTTGTGTTGGAAGCAACGGTGGACATAGCTGCTTATCCGGATGCCAATTTTTTTCTCGCTTCGTCCAGTATGCAGGCGCTGCAAGACCTGGCGGTGTATGCGCGCGAACATGCCCGCACGCAGGATGTCATTGCCATTACGGGTAGTAACGGAAAGACGATCGTCAAAGAGTTGCTTTCGCAATTTCTGGCGGACGGCCCCGCCCCGATCGTCAAAAGCCCGGGGAGCTACAATTCGCAAATTGGCGTAGCGCTGTCCGTTTGGGCCCTTCACGGCCGCACCGATTCGCCCACGTGCGTTTTTGAGGCCGGCATCTCCCGACCGGGCGAGATGATCCGGCTGGAACGCATGATCGCGCCCACGCAAGGCATCTTCACCAACATTGGCAGTGCGCATGACGAAGGCTTTGCCAGCCCTGAAGAAAAGGTTCGCGAGAAGCTTCTGCTTTTCAAGCGATGTCATACGGTTGTTTACTGTGCCGATCATCCGCTGGTTCATTCACTGATCCGGCACACGTACCCTGACAAGAAGCTGGTGAGTTGGGGAACCGCGCCTCATGCTGTCTGGCAACTGACCGGGCAGGGCGATCAACTTACACTGTCGAGCGCAACAGACGTCTGTACCTTTGCGCTCACGGCCCGAGACAGCGCCACGCGCGAAAACATTCTCCACGCGATCGTGACGATGCTCAGCCGCGGCACTTCGCCTGCACGCATCCCTCTTTTGCTGGATCAGATCAAGCAAGTGCCCATGCGGTTGCAGCACATCGAAGGCATTCATAATTGCCGCGTGGTGGATGATACCTATAATATTGACCTGGAAGGCTTGCGTGTAAGTCTCGAGTTATTGTCGGGCGAGCTGCGGCCTAAAAAGACGGTGATCCTGTCGGACGTATTTCAGACCGGGTTGACACCCCAGGCCATGGTGGCAAAGGTGGGCGAAACGCTTAAACGGTACGCCCTTTATCGCGTGGTTGCCATCGGCCCCCTGATGGCTGCGCACCGCAAGATACTGGAGGCCCTGCCGTTTGCCGTACGCGTGTTTCCGTCAGTCGAAGATTTCCTTCAGGCGTTCTCGCCTGAGGATTTTCACGATGAGGCGATCTTGGTCAAAGGAGCCCGGGCTTTTCGGCTGGAACGAATCGTACAACGCTTGCAACGCAAACACTACCAGGCCGTGATGGAGATCGACATCAAAGCCATGGTTGATAACCTGAATTTTTTTCGCAACCGCCTGCAACCGGGTGTAAAAACGATGGTGATGGTGAAGGCGTTCGCCTATGGTAGCGGCAGCGGAGAAGTAGCCGCTATGTTGGCCTATCACCGGGTGGATTACCTGGGCGTGGCCTATCCCAGCGAAGGGGCAGAACTGAGAAGCCAGTTTATTCATTTGCCCATCATGGTGATGAATCCCTCGCTGCAACATGTGCCGCTTTTACTGGCCCACCAACTGGAACCGAGTGTTTACAGCCTGTCTTTTTTGGAAGGCCTCGTACTGGCGCTGGCGGGTGAGGAGAAAATCAAAATCCATTTGGAACTGGAAACGGGCATGAACCGCCTTGGCTTGGCAGAAGAGGAGTGGGACCGTGTTATCGACATCTTGCGCGCCCATCCAAATGTGCAGGTCGTCTCAGTGTTTTCTCACCTGGCTGGTGCTGATGAGCCTGAACACGATGCCTATTCACGCGAGCAGGCAGCCGTTTTTTTGCGGGGATATGAAAAGATCACTTCTGCGTTGAACATCCGTCCGTTGCGGCATCTGCTGAACAGCGCTGGCATTTTACGCTTACCTGAATTTCAATTTGACATGGTGCGGCTGGGCATCGGACTGTATGGCGTAAGCCCGACCGCTGAACCGGTGCCCGGACTGACACCCGTGGCCACCCTGAAAACTACGATATCACAAATCAAGCGCGTGGCGGGTGGCGGCACGGTGGGGTATGGGCGCAGAGGCACCGCGGTGGATGACCGCACCATTGCCACCATCGCCATCGGTTATGCCGATGGATTTAGCCGGGCGTTTAGCAATGGAAGAGGCAGCGTGTGGCTGAATGGCCACCTGGCACCGGTGATCGGCAACGTATGCATGGATATGACCATGATCGACATCACGGGTATTGACGCGCGCGAGGGCGATGAGGTTATTGTTTTTGGTTCGGGCCGTCCGATCCACGAAGCGGCACGCGCCATCGGCACCATTCCCTACGAGTTGCTCACCAGCACCAGCGAGCGCGTGAAGCGTGAATTTTTTACCGAAAGTCTGTGAAGCAGGTGGCGAACAAAATACTGTGTCTTCGTGCCTTTGTGGCAACACCATGTGTTAAATAGCAAAAAAATTGTGTCTTTGTGCCCCAATGGCAACCCTACCACATCACCTATGAAGGACTTCAAAAAATACTTTATCATTCCCGCCCCGCCTGCCGATGTGTACCGTGCCTTGACGCACCCCGCCACGCTTCATCTCTGGACGGGCGAAGAGGCGGAGATGTCCACCGAGCCAGGCAGCGAGTTTTCTTTGTGGGAGGGGAGTATCGTAGGTAAAAACCTCGCCTTTGAGCCAGACAAAAAGATTGTGCAGCAATGGTACTTTGGCGAGCAGGCCGAGCCTTCTATTGTCACTCTTAAGTTGCACGATCATCCGGAGGGTACTTCGGTGGAGCTACGCCACACGAATATTCCCGATGCCGATTATGACGACATCGTGGAGGGTTGGATACATACGTACTTCGCTTCGTTGGAGGAGTTTTATCAGGGGGATTCTGGCCAGCAATGATCCGGCTTTGTCGTATTCCGTGCCTACGGCACTCAATACCCATTAGGTGATTATATTTACCGATATGCCGTGCCTAACGGCATGGGTTTAACGTGATCAACGGCAATGGAGCGAATGACAAATAGCCCGCTCTTAATCCCAAACGCGCGGAGACAAATATCACAAAACTAAAAGTTCCACCAGCGCTGACGCGGATAGTCTTGATTTAGCAGAACAGCCTCCCCAATCTTCGGTGTTGTCAGCCTAACCGAATCTTTCTCCGCCTGCGCCCACACGCGCTCAATCGGTTCGTTCCACGCATGCATGGACAATGCAAACTTACCCCAATGCACGGGCATCAGCACCTTGGCCTGTAGGTCTTGCGCGGCCGCCACCGTCTGCTCGGGTGTCATGTGTATGTAGGGCCAGTTGGCTCCGTATTGTCCCGCCTCCAATAGCGCCAGATCAAACGGCCCCATTTTCTCGCCAATGATCTTGAACTGGCCATCATAGCCCGAATCGCCACCCAAAAAAAGTTTGTAACCGTGCAGTTCGAGCACAAATGACGACCAGGCGGTTTTGCCCCGTGCAAACCCACGGCCCGAGAAATGGCGGGCGGGCGTGGCGGTAAAGGCAAGGCCGTCTTGCAGTGCTGCGTGTTCCCACCAATCCAATTCAATTATTTTTTCCGGGGCCACGCCCCAACGCTCCAAGTGTGCGCCCACACCCAGCGAGGTGACAATCGTTTTTACCCGCGGGTGCAGTTTTTTGATGGTGGGATAGTCCAAATGATCGTAATGATCATGCGTGAGCAACAACACATCCATGTCGGGCATGTCGTCCGCCCCATACACATCGGAGCCCGCAAACGCCTTCCCAAAAAAAGAAATAGGCGAGGCGTTGCCGCTAAACACGGGATCCACCAAAATGGAAATGTGTTGGGACCGGATCAGGTAGGAGGAGTGGCCGAACCAAACCAGGGTAGGCGTAGCGGCATCCAACGATCTCAAATCGGTTTTCACCGATGGCAACGGTGCGGGCGGCTCCACATCGTTCGGTTTGTTGAAAAAGAAATCGCGCATCATTTTCGCATACGAGGCTTCCGGCAGCATCACCTCGGTGGGTTCGGCATTTTGGAAACTGCCTTGGCGGTAGCGGGGCGACTGTTGGATGCGCTCCAGGCGACTACCTGACGGATTGGCACCAAACACGGGCGATTGAACAAAAACATAGACGGCCAGAACGGCCAGCACCAGAAACACAAAAACGTACACCATGATTTTTTTGACTCGTTTCATAAACACAAACTAAACGCGGCCGAAGGTAGCCCAAAAGCCTACCTTCAAGACGGGCACCATCCGATTTTATTGGATACCTTGCCTCTTTGTTTATGGAAATGGTTGTGATCGGCACGCCCCAGCAGTTTCGTGACTGCCGGCAAAAGTTTGGGGAAGCCCATGCCTGGAAACACTTCGCTCAACGCCACTTACTTGATGGTCAAACGGATGTGATCTTTGATTTTGATCCGGATCCAACTGATCTATCGGTTTATGATCAGCGGCCCGATGCGGTTGTTTTTTTGGAAGCGATGCACGCACCGGTGGCCAGCCGCTTGACGCACCGGTTTTCGTATGGCTTTTGCGGATGGCCCACGTTTCTGGAGCGCGCCTTGTTTGAAGTGGGTGTGCCGAAAGTATCCGATAGCGATAAGCTGCGCCAGGTATGCGCTGCGCTCGGCACGGAGTTTCAACCAGTCGCGGACCAAACCGGATTGGTGACGCCCCGCGTTATCGCCATGATCATCAATGAAGCCTACTTTGCCTGGGAGAACAACATCGCCACCCGTGCGGACATTGACCTGGCCATGCAGTTGGGTACCAACTATCCGCGGGGACCGTTTGCGTGGGCTTCGCGGATTGGAACCGCACGCATAGCCAACTTGTTGAACACCTTGCAGGCGGAAACCGGCAACGAACGGTACCGCGCCAGTGCTGCGCTGATCGCGGACGCGGCCGTGTCACCGCCCCTCGGAAATTAATTTGCTTGCTACATGAATAAACGACCGCTCTCACAACCTGATCCCAATCGCCCAGCGAAGTTGGAGGCTTTCGACCGGCTGCTCACCGTCATGGACGAATTGCGCGAAAACTGCCCGTGGGACAAAAAGCAGACATGGGAAAGTCTGCGCCACCTGACCATTGAAGAAACGTATGAACTCTCGGATGCCATCTTGGAGAATTATCCTACGGAGGTCAAAAAAGAGTTGGGCGACTTGATGTTACACATTGTGTTTTACGCCCGCATTGCACAGGAGCAACAGAAGTTTGACATCGCCCAGGTGCTTCATGCCATTTGCGACAAGCTGGTGGAGCGCCACCCGCATGTGTATGGCGATGTGGTAGCGGAGGACGAGAAAACGGTAAAAGAAAACTGGGAGAAAATAAAGCTGCGCACGGGCAACAAATCGGTGCTGGAGGGCGTGCCACAGTCGCTGCCCGCATTGGTCAAGGCCATCCGCATACAAGACAAGGCACGCGGGGTGGGGTTTGATTGGGAGAAAAAAGAGCAGGTGTGGGAGAAAGTAGAAGAGGAAATGCGCGAATTCAAAAATGAGTTTCAGTCGGCTGCCGAGCCCATCGATAAGCAAAAGGCGATGGCGGAGTTTGGGGATTTGCTGTTTTCGCTGGTGAACTATGCGCGGTTTATCGACATCGACCCGGAGGAAGCCCTGGAGCGGACCAACAAGAAGTTTATCAAACGGTTTCAATACCTCGAAAGCGAGTCGGCCAAGGAGGGTAAGAAGTTGGGCGAGATGACGCTGGCCGAGATGGATGTGTACTGGGAGAAAGCGAAGTTGATTTGAGAATTTGAAGATGAGACGATTTGAAAATGATTTGATTTGAGGACGGAGTGATTTGAAAATGATTTGAACGCGAATGACAAAAGAAGACAAGCTGGCGAAAGGCCATATCGATACGATCATCTTTGATTTGGGGGCTGTGCTGGTGGATTGGAACCCACGCTACTTGTACCGCAAAATTTTTTCGACCGAAGAAGAGATCACGTGGTTTCTGGAGAACATTTGCACGCCCGAGTGGAATGAGCAACAAGATGCGGGCCGATCGTTTGCCGAGGCTACGGACGAATTGGTGGTGAAGTTTCCCGCCTACGAGGACGCCATCCGCGCCTGGTATGGCCGCTGGCAGGAAACAATTCAGGGGGACATCCCCGGCACCGTGGAAATTTTTCGGGAGCTGCGTACGTCCAACCGGTTCCGGTTCTATGCGCTGACGAATTGGTCGGAGGAAACGTTTCCGTGGGCCCGGCAACGGTTTGATTTTTTGCAATGGTTTGACGGCATCGTGGTGTCCGGGGTGGAAAAAACGCGCAAACCGTTTCCTGAGTTTTACCAGATATTATTTGATCGGTATGGGGTCAATCCCGCGAAAGCGGTGTTTATTGACGACAACCCGGCCAACGTACAAGGCGGCCAGGCCGTGGGTTTACACACCGTCCACTTTCAATCGCCCGAGCAGTTGCGTAGCGAACTGAGCGTTTTGGGTTTACTATCATGAACCGTTTCAAGTTAACCTGACCAGGACACATGGCCAGCAACTAACAACCAGTTACCGCTAAAGCTCCCTCACGCTCCGTTCAATAATATCACAACACTCGTGCAGTTGCTCTTCGTTGATCACCAGCGGAGGCGCCAGGCGGATGATGTTGCCGTGGGTGGGCTTGGCCAGCAGTCCGTGTTGGGCGAACGTCAGGCAAAGTTTCCACGCGGTTTCGCTTTCGGGCGTATCGTTGATGACGATGGCATTGAGCAACCCTTTGCCGCGCACCAGTTTTATCCACTTCGTTTTGGGGATAAAGGCATTCATTCGCTCGCGGAAAATTTTTCCGAGCCGCTCGGCATTTTCGGCCAGGTGCTCGTCCTTCACCACTTGCAGGGCCTCCATCACCACGGCTGCGGCCAACGGATTGCCGCCAAAGGTGGAGCCATGCTCCCCAGGTTTGATCACCAGCATCACCTCGTCATCGGCCAACGCCACAGAAATCGGCAACACACCTCCCGACAGCGCTTTGCCCAAGATCAGAATATCGGCCCGCACGTCTTCGTGATCGCTGGCCAGCATTTTGCCGGTGCGCGCAATGCCCGTTTGGATTTCGTCCATCATGAGCAACACGTGGTGTTGGCGACACAGTTTTTCGGCCTGTTTGAGGTAGCCGGCTTGCGGCACGTACACGCCTGCTTCCCCCTGAATGGGTTCGATCCAAAGGCCGCATACGTGGGGGTTTGCCAACGCCTTCTCTAAGGCAGCCACATCGTCATACGGAATGATTTCAAAACCCGGCATAAAGGGGCCAAAGCCCTTGCGCGAAGAAGAGTCGGTGGAGGCCGAAATAATCGTGGTGGTTCGGCCGTGGAAATTTTTGGTAACCGCCACGATCACCGCCTGGTTATCGGGAATATTCTTTTTCAGATACCCCCATTTGCGCGCCAATTTGATGGCCGTTTCGTTGGCCTCGGCTCCGCTGTTCATAAAGAGCGCCTTTTGATAGCCAAATGTTTCGCACACGTATTTTTCAGCCAGGCCCAGCTTGTCGTTATAGAACGCACGCGAAGTAAGCGTGAGCTCTTTGGCCTGTTCGGTGAGGGCGCGAATGATGCGCGGATGGCAATGGCCTTGGTTGACGGCACTGTAAGCCGATAAAAAATCATAGTAGCGTTTGCCCTCCACATCCCACAGGTGCACGCCTTCGCCTTTGCTCAACACCACGGGCAGCGGGTGATAGTTGTGGGCCCCGTATTGTTCTTCGAGCTCGATGGCCTGCGCACTCGATTGGATCACTTCGGTCATAACCTTACACTTTCTACAAAGGTAGCGAATTTGCCCCGACCGCGAACCCGCCTTATGGGTAGGATGGCGTTTCAAATTGACGCGATTAACCTGACCTCATTCAAGCACTGTAGTTTTTCGGTGCGTATCGTTCCCCTCTCCGCTGGAGAGGGGGCAGAGACTATCACGTTTGCAAGTGTTGGCCGGGGTGAGGTAATGCAGCCGTTGTCAATTTAAAATGCACCCCATGAGTGGTGGTTATTAGTGTATCTTGCTGTCGCTTCGTACATGAAGAAACCATCTCGTTCCGCGCCCCTTGAAGAGTTTTACGCCCCCAGCCGTAGTGCGTGGAGGAAGTGGTTGGCCACGCACCATGCCAAGAAGAAAAACATCTGGCTGGTGATCTATAAGAAAGACAGCGGTGTGCCGAGTCTCACCTATGACGAAGCCGTAGAGGAGGCGCTGTGTTTTGGGTGGATTGACAGCAAGCCCAACAAGCGTGACGAAAAGAGCTTCCGGCTGTTTTTTGCCGAGCGCAAACCGAAAAGCGTTTGGAGCAAACTCAACAAAACGCGCATCCAGAAGTTGCTGGCGGAGGGGCTAATGCAGCCAGCCGGTTTGGCCAAAATAGAAGCCGCCAAAAAAGATGGTTCGTGGACTGTCTTGGACGCCATTGAGGAATTGATTATGCCTGCGGATCTGGTAAACGCTTTGCGGCAAAACAACCGGGCGCAGCAGTTTTTTGAAGCCTTTCCGCCCGGGGTGAAAAAGGGAATATTACAATGGATTATCAGCGCCAAGCGCGAAGAAACGCGGGCGCAGCGCATTGCCAAAACCGTTACACTGGCCGCCCAAAACATCCGGGCCAATCAGTGGCGGAAATAAAAGTATCGGTCGGTGCCTTGGTTAGGGAACTCCCGGTGCCTCATGCCCGTTCAAGTACGGGACAAGGTTCAAAATAAAAGAAGCCGTTTCGCGTCATTTTAAGAAAAGTCGATTGCTCGCCTACCGCACCTTTGGCCCCTCATCCTCCCTCGCCCTGGAAGGCACTAAGAGCGAATATCAGCGCACCTATGTGTTGATTGTGCTGTTCATGGTGGGCTTGATCATCAGCGTGGCCAATTTCTTTTTGGTCAACGATTCCATTGCTGAGTTTTATGGGGGCACGGTGGTCTATTTTACCATTGAGTTCTGGCTCTTTGCCCTCATTGCCTACGAGGTGGTGATCCTTCAATACGTGAAGAAACGACTGGACGCCCGGCAGAGAATCAGCACGCAGTTTAAAATCATTCACACGCTGATAGAGGTGAGTTTGCCCACGTGCCTGTTGGCCTACATGGTATTTGACTACCGGATGCTTTCGTTTTTGGACTCGCCCATCATGTCGGTGTACTACGTGTTTATCATTTTGTCGATTTTGCATCTGGATGTGGCCGTGAGCATCTTTACCGGACTGCTGGCGGGCTCACAATTTGCGTTGGTTACGTACCTGGGGTTTACTTACGTGCAGCCCATTCCGCTCTACCAACCGTCTTCGCCCGACAATTCGTTTTACCTGCGTGCCATCATTTTGGTGTTGGGCAGTTTGGCGGCCGGTTTTGTGTCGCGCGAGTTGAAAAACCGCATACAGGCAGCGTTTGAAACCAAACGCGAGAAAGAGGAATTGGAGTTGTTATTTGGGCAACAGGTGTCGCGCGAGGTGTCGCGGGCGTTGGTGGAAACACGCGGGGCCACCAAGCGCCTGGAGGCCACTGTGATGTTTTTGGACATTCGAAATTTTACCGCGTTTGCCGATGCGCACACGCCCGATGAGGTGATCGACTATCAAAACAAGTTTCTGGCCCCGGTGATTGATATCATCAACCAGCACCAGGGGGTGGTTTTTCAGATATTGGGTGACGGGCTGATGGCCTGTTTTGGCAGCCCGGTGGAAAATGTGTTGCATGCCGACATGGCCTTTCAGGCCAGTACGCAGATACTCCGCACGGTGCATGTGTTGTCGGAGTCGGAGGTCATCCCGCCCACCCGCATTGGCATCGGCCTTCACAGCGGCCAGGTGGTGACGGGCAACATTGGCAACGACAGCCGGAAACAATTTTCGATCAGCGGAGCACCTGTGATCATCGCCTCGCGCCTGGAACAGCTCAACAAGAAGTTTGATTCACAGATACTGATTTCGGAGGAGGTCTTGCAGCGCCTCACCCCTGTACGGCAGGAAGTGGTTCTGCTGGCCGAAGAACCCCTGCGCGGCATTGGCGTGCCTGTTAAGGTTTACAAAGTGCAATAAAAGGTCAGAACCAATCGGTGAGCCGATACGGCTGATAGCCCATCAGCATGGCAATGATAAATGCCACAATGGATGCCACAAACCCGATCATAAACACCGTGTAGGACAGCCGGAGGAACTTGTACTTCTTAGCGAGCACTTTCCCCAGGAAGTAAATGTCTTTGATCATGCTTCCATACAGGTATTCATAGTCTTTCATCATTTCGCGCATTCCCCACTCATAGTCTTTGAGCTCCATGTTGTGGAAGTTGCCAAAGAAGAGAAGGTTGGTGCGCTTGTTTTTGATGTCATCCGCAGTGAAACGGCCGCTTGCCACCGTGGGTCGCGTGGCCAAAATCGCCAGTACGATTGTGACCAGGCAGGTGATCACCAGCATCAGCGTGGGCAGCAGGAGGAGGGGAAACTCCTCTAACTTGCGGAATAACACGCTCACAATAATGGACAGAATAATCGTGTTGATGGAAATCATGATGTTAGCCTTGGTATCGGCCATGCCGCTGAGGGTCACATGATTTTCGGAGGTGGTGCGAAACATCGTTTCGATGCCACGGTCGGGCCGGCTATTTTTCTCCAGCTTGGCCCGCAGTTTTTCGATTTCTTTGTCTTGCGCCCGTGTGTCAGCCTCGTCTGGTTTGTTCAGCAGCTTTTTCAACTTTTTAATGTTCTGCTTTTTTAGTGGCTGCAAAACGGTTTTTCCGTACTCGGTGAAGTAGGTGTGCTGCTTGAAGAATTCGATGTTGGATCGGATCCAGTGCTCATCGGATGCGAAATGCAGATTTTTGGTGACGGCAAATTCCTGACGCAGGCGGTTGCCGCACTCGAGCAAATTGCCCTTGGCCAGGTGGTACATGTCTGCATCGCACAGTACTTCACCCAGTTGATCCACGGGTTTTTGCGGCATAGTGGTAGCCAGGATGGTGCGCTGTATGTCTCGTATTTTGGTTTCTTGTGCACCCCATTCGGTCAGAAGCTGTCGCGCAGCGTCTGCTGATTTTTTTTCGTGGTGCTCACTTCCCTGGCAGTAGCCGGTATCGTGCATCCAGGCGGCCACAATCACCGTTTCCAATTGGTCACTTGTCAGCTCCATGGCGCGGCCAATTTCTTCGGCTGCCTGCGCCACTTCTTGTGTGTGGTGCAGGTTGTGAAAGACATACTCTTTTGGCAAGGCGGTCAGCCGCTCGCTTGCGTACGCTTTTGCTCTCTCCACCAGCGGACTTTCCACCATTTTTGTCATTCTGATCAAACCATAAAACTAATAATTTTTGATTTTGGTTTACCTTTCTGCACGCATCAACGGCTGGCGCACGTCTTTGGGGTGATGCCGGGTGCCCGAAATACGTATACACATGCTTTTTCGTTTTCTTATTTGCCTGCTGGCCGTGGTCGCGTGCGGCCCCCGGCCCTCGTCCGCCCAGGCACCGGCCCTTGCCCACCGGGTTTACTTGATTGGCGATGCGGGCGAAGGCAGTTTTGAAACAAACGGGTTGACCGGCTACCTCCGCTCTGTTCATACCGACAGCATTCCGTCTACGTTATTCTTTTTGGGCGACAACATTTATCCGAAGGGTATGCCGCTGCCAGGCCACACCACCCGGTCCGAAGCCGAGGCCATTCTGTCGCAGCAGGTGGCCCTGGCCAAAGCCATTCAAAGCCCCACGTATTTTATTCCGGGCAATCACGATTGGAAGAAAGGTGGCCGCCAGGGATGGGCGCGCGTCTTGCAACAGCAAGCGTGGATCGACTCTTTGCACGATGCCCGACTTCAATTTTTGCCGCGTGGCGGCTGCCCGGGGCCCGAAGAAGTGAAGCTGACCGATCAGTGGGTGGCATTGGTCATGGACTCGCAATGGTTTTTGCATCCCTGGGATAAACCCCTGGGAGACGACAGTTTTTGTGAATGCAAAAATCCAGAGGAGGTGGCCACCCGACTGCACGATCTGTTGGAGCGAAATGCCGGCAAACACGTGTTGGTGATCGCCCATCACCCCATTTTTAGTTATGGCGACCACGGTGGAGTGTTTACCTGGCAAGATCATCTGTTTCCGCTGCGCGCTGTCAATAAGTCATTGTGGATACCCCTGCCGGGGATCGGATCGATCCATCCCCTTTATCGGAAGTGGATTGGCAACGTACAGGATACGAGTCATCCGCTGGCCAAGCAATACCGAAACGTGATTTCCCCGTTGCTGGAGCAGTATCCCAACGTTGTGTATGCCAATGGGCACGAACACACCTTGCAACACAGCGTGAAAAACGAGGTTCACTATGTGACGAGCGGCTCGGGCGTGAAGCAAACCCACGTGCGCAAGAAAGGGCATGCCCAATATGTGGCACCGGCCATTGGCTTTGCCACCTTGGATCTTCTTTCTGATGGAAGCATGCACTTGGCCTTTCACGAGGTGGAACGGGGCGCGATAACCCACCGGGTAGCCATTCCCCGCAACGAAATTACAACGACCCAAATGGGAGCGGGCGGTCAATTGCTGACGTCCGCCACCGTCACGGCCGTAGCGAGCACACGGTATGAACGCGGCCGCGGCCGCATGTTGGGCCAAAACTACCGCGATGAGTGGAAGCAGCCGATCGAAGTGCCGGTACTCGACTTAACACGCGAGCACGGGGGGTTGTCCATCATCCAAAAAGGCGGAGGCATGCAAACGCTGTCGCTGCGCCTGGCCGATTCGGTCGGCCGCGAGTACACACTGCGCAGCGTTGAAAAATTTCCGGAGCGCGCGGTGCCCGAGGTGTTGCGGGGCACGTTTGCGCAAGATCTGGTGCAGGACCAGATATCCGCGGCACATCCCTACGGAGCGTTGGTCATCCCGCGCTTGGCCGAGGCAGCCGGCATCTATTACACAAAACCGAAGGTGGCGGTGGTGCCCCATGGGCAGGCACTGGGTTCATACCAAAAGGAGTTTGGCGGCACGTTGGTATTATATGAAGAACGACCTGCCGGTGATGCCCGCGACAAGCCTCATTTTGGCAACAGCGAGAAAATTGTGAGTACCGATAAAGTATTGGAGAAGTTGCAGGAAGACAATGATCATTCCGTGGATCAGCCTTTCGTGGTGCGCTCGCGGTTGTTTGATTTGGTGATTGGTGACTGGGACCGTCATGATGACCAATGGCGCTGGGCCTCGTTTGACAAAAAGAAGGGGAACCTGTATCGCCCCATCCCACGCGACCGCGACCAGGCTTTTTTTGCCAGCGATGGTTGGTTGGCCACGTTTTGGAGCCGCAGGTGGGCGCTTCCCAAATTTGAGGGATTTCACGAGCAGGTGCGGTGGACGCCCGGCTTTATGTTCAATGCCCGTTTCTTCGACCGAACGTTTTTACACGAACTCACCGCGGCCCAATGGGAGCAGGAAGCAAGCGCGTTGCAAAAAGCCCTCAGCGATGAGGTGATCGACCGGGCCGTGAGGGATTTGCCTACCGAAGTGTATCCCCTGCATGGGCCACAACTGGCACGCATCATGAAGCGCAGACGCGACCGACTCACCACGTATGCGGCACAGCACTATGCCTTTTTGGCGCGCGAGGTGGACGTGCCGGGCTCGGACAAGCGCGAAAGGTTTGACGTGGATGTCAAAAAGAACGGGAACCTGGAACTGACGGTACGCAAACTCAGCAAAGCCGGGGAGGCCGGCAAAAAAATTTATGAACGCACATTTGTACCGGGCGAAACAAAAGAGCTGCGCCTGTTTGGGCGCGGAGGCGAGGATGTATTTCGACTAACCGGTTCGGGCCGGTCAACGATCACCCTGCGGATCATTGGAGGCGAGGGCCATGACTCGGTGATACAACATTCGCGCGTGCGCCCGCGGGTGTACGATGTGCCCGGTGGAATTGGATGGGCCGGGCAACACCGCATCAGCAAACGCCTGTCCCGCGACCCCGCAGTCAACGACTATGACCGGAAATCCTTTCAGTACCCGCGCCTGGCGCCCCTGCTATACGGAAATTTCAATTTTGACGATGGCCTTTTTTTGGGTGGGGGATTTCTGTTTGTCAATCACGGATTTCGGAAAACACCTTTTAAAAGCCGCCACCTGTTTTTGGCCAGTCACGCGTTGCTCACCGAGTCCTACAACTTTACGTACAAGGGCACCTTTCAGCAGGTGATGGGCAAATGGGGTATCGAACTGCGTGCGGATGTAAAGGCTCCCAATTTTGTCAATAATTTTTTTGGCTGGGGGAATGAAACGGTCTTTGATCGCGACCTGGATGATGATCCTTCGCGCGACCTGGAGCGTTCGATCGACTATTATCGCCTGCGTACCCAACAGATCGAGGCACAAGCGTTGCTAACCCGCCCCCTGGGCGCCTTCGGCTATTTTCACGCGGGCATGTCCTATCAGCAAGCCGAAATTGAAGAACCAGACGAGACCGATCGCTTTATCGTGGCGGAGTTTGCACCCACGCAGCCCCAGCCGTTCTTTGATCAAACCAACTATTTTGCCGGTACCCAGTTGGCGTTGGGTGTCAATCAGGTGGATCACGAAGCGCTGCCCACACGTGGCGTGCGGGCCGAGTGGCAGTCTTCGCTAATGGCGGGATTGACTCAGCGCTCGCGCGATTTTACCCGGCAGCAGTTTTTTGTGTCCTTTTATCAGAGTTTTCGCCTGCCCGCTAGGCTCACCTTTGCGTTGCGTGCGGGGGGTGGGTTTAACACGGGCACCTACGATATTTATAACGCACAGATACTGGATGGTAAAACGGAGCTGCGCGGCTATCGTAAAACGCGCTTTTATGGCGACACCCGTGTGTACGTCAACCACGAAGTGCGACTCAAGTTAGTCAGCTTCCGCTCCTATTTGTTTCCGGCATCGTTGGGCGTGAACGCTTTTTTTGATGCGGGCCGGGTTTGGTATGAAGATGAAAACGGGCGCGACCCCAGCAGTCCAACGGGTGTTTCGAGGCGGTGGCATCAAGGCGTGGGCGGTGGCATCTGGTTTACTCCGTTTTCTATCACCGTGGTCTCTACGGAGTTTGCCCGCAGCCGCGATGGCAACATGGTGTATTTGCGATTGGGTTTTTTGTTTTGACAAAACGCCCGCGGGCGTTTTGTCCGCTTGCTGACATCCACGCGATCCATCGGACGCTATTTTTCCGTACCTTCCTAGCGCATGCAGCACATCGTCATCATTGGCAATGGTATTTCGGGCATTACGGCAGCCCGTCATCTACGAAAGCGAAGCAATCATCGCATCACGGTCATTTCGTCTGAAACCGATCATTTCTTTTCGCGTACCGCCCTCATGTATATTTATATGGGCCATATGCGGTATGAGCATACCAAGCCTTATGAAGATAGCTTTTGGAAGAAAAACCGGATCGAACTTTTGCGCGACCATGTAGAAGCAGTGGATACTGATCAGAAAACGCTGCGGCTACGCTCAGGCACGGCCGTGGTATACGATCAATTGATTATTGCGTCCGGATCGCGGCCCAACAAGTTTGGGTGGCCGGGGCAGGAGCTGCCGGGTGTACAAGGGCTATACAGCTATCCGGATTTGCAACAGATGGAGCAAAACACGCGGAGCATTGCGCAGGCCGTGGTGGTTGGGGGTGGACTAATTGGCGTGGAAGTGGCAGAGATGCTCCGTTCACGCGACATCGCGGTAACGTTTTTGGTGCGCGAGTCTGCGTTTTGGAGCAACGTGCTGCCGCGGCAGGAGGCTGAGTTGATCACGCGCCACATTCGCGCTCACCACGTGAATTTGCAACTACAAACGGAACTCGGTGAAATCTTGCCTGGGCCCACGGGGCGGGTAGAGGCGGTGCGCACCAGTAAGGGCGAGGTGATACCATGTCAATTTGTCGCCCTAACGGTGGGTGTGTCTCCTAACATCGAGTTTTTGAAAAGCTCGCAGGTGGCTTTAAAACGAGGCGTGCTGGTAGATGACTATCTGCAAACGAATGTACCGGATGTATACGCTATTGGCGATTGTGTGGAACGCACCTACGCCTTGGCGGGTCGTAAAAACATAGAACAAGTTTGGTACACTGGCCGCATGATGGGTGAAGTGGTGGCGCAAACGATTTGCGGGGAACGCACCCGCTATGCACCCGGCCCGTGGTTTAACTCGGCCAAGTTTTTTGATATCGAGTACCAGACCTATGGCAACGTGGGCGCTCAGCTCCACGAAAGTGAAGAAGACTTTTATTGGGAGCACCCGCGAGGGGAAAAATGCGTGCACGTAGTATGGGACAAAACCTCGCGCGTATTCAACGGCATCAACACGTTTGGTATACGCATGCGGCATACCCATTTCGACACCTGGTTGCGCACGGGCAAAACGATCGATTTTGTGATGAATCATATGCGCGAAGCGAACTTTGATCCGGAGTTTTTTCAACGACATGAAAACGAAATCGTTCATCAATTTGTCGCGCGTGCCGGCTATAACCCTCAAGCACAGATATGAAAACCATCAAAACGGCTGGTATTGTTATTTTTCTCATCGGCTTCGCGTTGTTTAATGCGCTGTTCTTTTGGGGGCGCTACACGCTCACGCAAGATATCGTTCGGGCGCGGGTGGCTGATCCCGCGAAAGCGGAACTGCTGGCGCTGCATGGCCAGGGCCTGGTGGATGTCCCGCACGGTTCCAGTTTTTCGTTTGTGCGCGCGCTACACGGCACTTTTGAGAAGGCGAATAAAGCCCAGGGGTTGTTGTACGGCATCACCCCGGAAGACATTGCCACGCTGACACAACAGGGGACCACCTTTACGCTCACGTCCGTGGACTCTGCGTTTGAGGGCAGCGAGTCAGTCGTAGCTTTTAAGCGCAAGGTGTTTAAAGACTATGCCGGCTGGCTGGACGGCCGCGGCTTTGCCTCGCGCGAGGAGATGGCCGCGCAACTCGGGCAGGTAGCTGACAATGTTTCTGAGTTTGCCATCGTGAGTGCGCTTGGGTTTGACCGATATGCCGTCAAAGAGTTGAGCTATGTGCTGGCTAAAGCTTCGTTGGTGGGCCCATCTACCCAACATGCGGGGGTGTATCTTTTTCTGACGTTTGGCCTGTGCATCGTAGGTGCGCTCATGTACATTCTACCCAAGGCGAAGGAACTGCCAGGCATCAAGAACAACGGTATCTTTTTCCATCCGCTCAAGAGCGTCAAATGGCTGGGTATTGTGGTAGGCACGTGGCTCATTGCGTTTTATGTGTTCCTCTACTTTTTTCCGGAGCACATGACGGCCTGGGTTGCCCTGGTGGATCCCCTCAGCCGGGCGCTTAGCGGCAGCGAAGCGGGGCGTTTCTTTCTGTATGGATTTTTGTACACGGTGTGCGTGCTGGTGATGGGCGTGCGCATGATGCTGCACTACTGCCACAGCAAGTATCAGGTGCTGCGCACGGCCTCGGTCATGTTTTTTCAGACGGCATTTGCGTTTCTTATCCCCGAGATATTGGTGCGGTTGAACCAACCGTATTTCGATTTCAAAAACATTTGGCCATTGGATTACAGCTTCTTTTTTGATTACCGCATCAACCAACTGATCGATAACGGCACCTTTGGGCTTTTTATGTTGGGGTGGGGCATTGCGCTTATCATTATTGGTGTGCCGGTGTTGGTGTACTTTTTTGGCAAGCGCTGGTATTGCAGTTGGGTGTGTGGTTGTGGCGGCCTTGCCGAAACATTGGGCGATCCGTACCGGCAGCTTTCGAACAAATCGGTAAAGGCATGGAACGTGGAGCGGTGGCTGATTCATGCGGTGCTGGTATTTGCCGTGGTCATGACGGGCGGGGTGCTGTACACCTATTTTACCGGGTCATCGTACGTATTCTTTTTTAATAGCTACCAGGTGCGCGAGTGGTATGGTGCGTTTATCGGGGCGGGCTTTGCAGGCGTGGTGGGCACAGGTTTTTATCCTTTGATGGGCAACCGGGTGTGGTGCCGCTTTGGTTGTCCGTTGGCGGCCTATCTTGGGTTGGTGCAGCGCTTTAAGTCGCGGTTTCGCATCACCACCAACGGGGGTCAGTGCATTTCTTGTGGCAATTGTTCTACCTATTGCGAAATGGGTATTGATGTGCGATGGTATGCGCAGCGTGGTCAGAACATCGTGCGCAGCTCGTGCGTGGGTTGTGGCGTCTGCTCATCAGTATGCCCCCGGGGTGTATTAAACCTGGAAGTCAAAGATGAGGACGGCCGCTTTGGGCAGCCCATTTTGATTGGCAATAACGGAGTGAAGTTGGTCGATTAAGCTATCCGGCCACCTTCATGGTCAGGGGCTCCAACGGCAGTTGCGGCAGCTCGGAGGCTACATGATTCGGGATGCGCAAGCTAAACTTGGTGCCCTCTTTAGGTCGCGACTCCACGCTGACATGCCCTTTAAGTTTTTGGATGGTTTCGCGAAAGATGAAAAGGCCCAGACCCGACCCTTTCGAAGAAAGGTTGGCGCGGTAGAACATATCAAAGATGCGGTGCAGGTGGTCTGCCTCAATGCCGATGCCGTTGTCGGCAAATTCAATAAACGCTTCCGTTGCGGTTACCCTGCCGGTAATGCGTATCCATTGCTTTTCTTTTTGTCCGTCCGCATAGCGGATGGCATTTGAGATGAGGTTGTTGAAGAGCGTGACCAAACGGTTTTTGTCCGAGTACAAGGGCGTTTCCTCGCGGATGTCTACCCATACCAATATCCGCTCAGCTTCGGGCATGTATTTGTGCGACTCCAGCACATCACGCAACAGTTTTTCCAGGGCAATCTTTTCGATTTGCAGCGTCAGTTTGTTGTTTTTGGAATAGCTTACAATTTGTTGGATGAAATCTTCCTGCCGTTGGATGCTGGTGCGCATCATGCCGAAATAAATCGCCATTTCGGGCTGTTTATTGTCGCGTTCGGCCAGTTGCAGCAGGCCCATGAGTGAACTCAAAGGCGACCGCAAGTCGTGAGCGGTGCTGTATAAAAAGCTGTCCAGCTCGTGATTGAGTTTTTTTAAGTCTTTGTTACGTTTCTTCAATAGCTTTGATTTTTCTTCGATTTCGCTCACCTGCCGGTTGGTCTGTTCCATCAGTTGATTGAACGAACGAACCAGGTCGTTGATTTCGGTGGCCGCGTGAGGTAACTCCAGGTTGATCCGTTGTTTGCGCTTGTGGCGCAGCGCCTTGTGGATCAACTTGGATAACCGCGCGATGGGCGAGGACAATCGCTTCGAAATCCAAAAACCCGACAGCACGGTAAACACCACCGCGCTGACCATCAGCACGAGGTAAAACACGCGTATGTTCAGGATGGCCGTGGTAGAAAGTTGCAGGGATTCATCCGCCAGGGCAATATAGCGTTGACTCAATTGGTCGGTGAGGTGGTTAAGTGTGGCACGCATGCCGCTCAGGCTGCTGAGCCCGATTTGCCGGTTGATGCCGGCTAACTGGTTGAAGCGAAGCTGGTATTGCGCCAGTTCGTACAGGCCCCGGGCAGCGCGTGTCGAGTCGGTGAGCAACTGTTTGCGCGCGCGGTTGGCCAACGCGTTGAAGTGGTCGATATAGACTGTATCATGCCGCAAAAAGAAGTCTTTCTCATTTCTGCGCAGCGAGAGGAGCGTAACCATGTCCAGGCCCAGCGCGCTGTTCTCCAAGGCGTGGGCGTGGGTACGCATGCCTCCTTCCAGCCCATAATCACGGAAGCCGCGCAGGAAAAGCAGTTGCTCGAGTTGGCCAAACTCTTCGTTGTAGAGCCGGAACGTGCTGTCGATGGCCGTCAGGTTGTCGTCTACCGGATAGTATTCGGCCAGGGTTTGTGCTTTTACCCGTTGAAATGCCCGATTGATTTGAGCCACCAGGCTGTCGCGTCTCTGTAAGAACGGGCTTTGATGTGTTTTGAAGTAGGCTTCATGGGCGGTGCCCACGTCAAAAAAGTCGTTGTCGGTTTTGATCAGGTTCAGTGTATATACTTGCAACTGACTGATTTCCGCGTGGATGTCGCTGATCTTGCGGGTGCGATCCAGCATCACCACTGAAACAATGGCCAATGCTACCAGCAATCCCGTCAAAAAGAGGAAGCCCGACAGCATGCGGCTTCGGATGGAATGTAATTGAAAGGGAATCCGAATCATCGAGCAAGCAATGATAGGTCGCGCAGCGGACGTTTGAGATAAGCGGCTGTTATCAAATTATTAATCTCTCGGGTTTTGTCGCATATTTAGCGCCTCATGCGCGAAGCACGTAAGATTGATGTACTGATCCCCGCCTTCAACGAAGAAAATGGCGTGGGCGAAGTGATCCGCGAACTACCCCGTGCATGGGTACGTGAAGTCATCGTGATCAACAACGCTTCCACGGATAATACGGAGCGCATTGCACTGCGAGCCGGGGCTACGGTGCTGCGCGAGCCCACACCCGGTTATGGTCGTGCGTGCCTCAAAGGTATCGACTACCTGCGCCAATCCAGCTCACCGCCCGACATCGTAGTTTTTTTGGATGCCGATCACTCTGACTACCCGGAGGAATTACCCCGCTTGGTGCAGTCCCTCATCGAGGGCACAGCCGACTTGGTCATTGGCTCGCGTGCCCTTGGGCAAAAGGAGAGCGGATCGATGACGCCACAACAGATTTTTGGCAATTGGCTGGCCACACGGCTGATGCGCCTCCTGTACGGAGTACGGTTTACGGACCTGGGGCCGTTTCGCGCGATTCGGTATGATGTATTGCTGGCTTTGAATATGCAAGACAAAACCTATGGGTGGACGGTGGAGATGCAAGTGAAGGCGGCCAAACAGGGATGGCGCTGCGTGGAAGTACCCGTGCGCTACCGCAGGCGCATTGGGTTCTCAAAAATATCGGGTACCGTAAAAGGCACCCTGTTGGCCGGGTATAAAATCATCACCACGATTTTCAAATACCGATGATGCACAACATGAAAACAAGCGTTGGCTGCGCTACTTTTGTGTGATGGTTTGGGCATTGGTGATCGTATACGGACTGGCGCTGCTCTTTCTGTTTGTTTTTAGCATCGCGCAACTTCACTTGGCCTGGCTTTATCGCAAAACCCCTCCGCGGCCAGCGGCACAGCCCCTGGGGCCAAAAGATTCACTGCCGTACGTCACGGTGCAATTGCCGGTGTATAACGAGAAATACGTGGTGGAACGGTTGATCCATGCCGTAGCGGCCTTTGATTATCCGGTTGATAAACTCGAAATCCAAATCCTGGACGACTCCACCGATGAAACATCCACACTTATCCGGCAAACGGTGGAGTCGTTGCGGTACAAAAATCTCGACATCCAATGGTTGCACCGCGAAACGCGCGAAGGATTTAAGGCCGGTGCGCTCGACTGCGGTTTCAAAACAGCACGCGGAGAGTTCATCGCCATTTTTGATGCTGATTTCGTACCCCGGCCCGACTTTTTAAAACGAACGCTGCCGTATTTTACGCAACCCAACGTGGGCGTGGTGCAAACGCGGTGGGAACATCTGAACCGCGACTACTCGCTGCTGACTCAATTGCAGGCCTTTGGGCTGGACGCTCACTTTTCCGTGGAACAACGCGGGCGCTCCGTGGCGGGCAGCTTCATCAACTTCAACGGCACCTGCGGTATCTGGCGGAAGCAGGCCATTGCCGAGGCGGGCGGATGGAAGTTTGATACGCTCACCGAAGATTTGGACTTGAGCTATCGCGCGCAACTGAAGGGGTGGCAGTTTTGCTTTGCCGAAGACGTGGGGGTACCGGGCGAACTGCCCATCATTATGCCAGCGGTGAAATCGCAACAATACCGATGGAATAAAGGAGGCGCTGAAACCGCGCGAAAGCTGATCCGGTCGGTGCTGACTTCTTCCCTGCCGTGGCGCAACAAAGTCCATGCTTTTTTTCATTTGTTCAACAGTTCGGTTTTTGTGGCATTGCTGATAGCGGCTTTGCTCAGCGTACCGGTGTTGTTTCTGCAAGCCCATAACCCCGATCTCAAGAAAATCCTGTTGATCGGTAGTTTTTTTTTGGTAGGTTTTTTTTCCATTGCCTGGTTTTATTGGACGGCCGCCCAACGGTTTTACGAGGCCCCGGCCAAACGATTCGCCAAGTTGTTTCCGGGCTTTCTGGTGGTATCCATGGGGTTGTCATGGCATAATGCGCTGGCGGTCATAGAAGGGTGGTGGGGGCGTGCTACCCCGTTTGTGCGGACACCAAAATTTAATGTGATAAACCCGCATGACGCGTGGCGCGGAAATGTCTATGCTTCGTGGCGCGGTTCGCGGGGGGCGTGGTTTGAATGGGTATTGATGTGTTATTTTTTGTTTGGCTGCCTCAGCGCGTTTTGGCTTCGCGAATATGGCTTGTTGTTTTTTCATGTACTGCTGACGCTGGGTTTTGGCAGTGTGGCTTGGCTTTCGTCCAAACACGCTGCGCATGCGTAGGCCCGTTCGCGTGGCATCCGCGGTGGCGTTAGTCTTGGCGGTGGGTTTGGCCGGCACAGTGGAACGCACCCACACCGCGCAGTTGCTGGGCCTGTTGGCGTTGTCGTTTGCTGTGTATGCGTGGATTGGCTATTCCGAAGAAAAAGACACAAACCTTTTTTTTTGGCTGGGTGTGGCTGTGGTGGCGCGGCTCGCGATGTTCGTGTCGCTGCCTTACTTATCAGATGACGTCTATCGTTTTATTTGGGATGGCCGGTTGTGGCTGGCGGGTCGCCATCCGCTGGAGGCGGTACCCGCTGAAGTTGTGCGATGGAACTTGCCCGGGCTGGATGCCGCGTTGTTCCATCGGCTCAACAGTCCGGATTACTTCACCGTTTACCCACCCGTGGCACAGGCACTGTTTGGGTTCATCGCATTTGCCAGCGACTCTGCGGAAGGAAGTCTTCTGACCTTGCGCCTGCTGGTGCTTTTGGCCGAGGCGGGCACCGTGGCATTACTGATGCGCGTGTTGCAACACTATCAACTGCCCGTTCAGCGTGTGCGCTGGTATGCCCTCAACCCACTGATCATTTTGGAGTTTACCGGCAACGCGCACCTGGAAGCATTCTTGATTTTCTTTTTGACTCTTTTCATCTGGGGGTGGACACAGAGCCGTGGGTGGTGCATGGCCGTGGGTCTGGCCGGGGCCATTGGCGTGAAGCTGCTGCCGCTCATGTTTCTTCCGTTGCTGGGGTTGGCATGGGGTTGGCGAAGGGGGATACTCCTTTTGTTGGCCGTGGGGGTTTTGTTGGGCGCGATGGCTTGGCCCATGTACGAGCCCCACGTGGTTGCGGGCTTTGGCACCAGTTTGGGGTTGTATTTTCAAAAGTTTGAGTTTAACGCCAGCCTTTATTACTTGCTGCGCGAGTATGGCTTTTGGCGATGGGGATACAACACGGTGCAATCGATCGGGTGGAAGTTGGCGGTGGTGAGTGCAGGGTTGATTGTCGCGTACTCGTTTTTTGAAGTGTTTGTGCGAAAATTCCGGATGCCGGCCAATCCAGCGTCCGTTTTGTTGTTCAGTTATGTCGTGTTCGTTTTGTTTGCCACCACGGTGCATCCGTGGTATGTGGCCCCGCTGGTGGCGCTGGCGTGTTTGTCGCGGTGGCGTTTTCCGATGGTTTGGTCGGGGGTGGTGATGATCAGTTATCATGGGTATTCGTCCATCGGTTATTCAGAAAACATATTGATAACCTGGGGTAGTTATCTCGTGGTCTTTGCTTATCTTGGATATGAAATTCTTCAACATGAAAAGAAAATCGGACATACTCGAAGTAGCGATTAAGATCTTTGCTCTGTATGCGTTTGTTCAAACCCTGTATACGGTTGTTGTGTTGATTGGCCAACAGAGTCTGTATTTTGACGCAGATGATTTTGGATGGCTTGGGGCTTTGCTGGTACAAGTGGCCGTTGGTTTGACAATCATTGCAATTACTTTTATATTGATCATGCGAGCAGGTAAGATCGCGCTTTTCTTTACGGCTGAAGACGGACCAATTGATGTTCCAATACCCGACCGAATCACTATTTTCGAGATCGTTTTCTTGTTGTTGGGGAGTTTTCTGATTATTGATGGGATTCCAAGCCTGCTTCGTTGGGTGGTCAGCTACCTCAATCAAGAAGTGCGGCCGGAAGAACGAGAAATGTTTTATCGACTGGATAGCTACGATAGTTTGTACATCTTTCTCCCGAAGTTGGTTGGTGGAATACTTCTGGTCTTAAACACGCGATATCTATCCAAATGGTTAGAAGATCGATCAAATCGATTTGACGAACTGAACAATCCATGAAGTTTTTTTGTCTCATCCTGTCGACCTTGAGTTTTTTGGCGTCCTATTCTCAACCCGCCTACGACCAAAAGCTCAACGCGCTTTACCGCCATACGGTAAAAACGCTTACGCCTGCGCAACTGGCCGAGCGGCAAGCCAACGACCCTTCGCTCATCGTGCTCGATACCCGGTCGCGCCAGGAGTTTGCCGTGAGCCACCTGCCGGGGGCGCGCTTACTGGATTACGATCGTTACCAGCAGGCCGAGCTGGCGGCCCTGCCGCGGCAAGCTACCCTGGTGGTGTACTGTAGCGTGGGCTACCGCAGCGAACGGATAGGCGAACGCTTGCAAAAAATGGGGTATAAAAATGTGTTCAATCTGTACGGAGGTATTTTCCAGTGGAAAAACGAAGGCCGCGTGGTGGTGAACACATCCAACCTGCCTACCGACAGCGTACATACCTACAATAAAAACTGGGGCCGCTGGCTTACCCGCGGCATCAAGGTGTACGAGTGAAAACATCGGATGAGTTGTTGATGATTTTTTACCGGAACCCCGAGTGGGGCAAGGTGAAAACACGACTGGCCGCTACCGTGGGCAACGCGCGCGCCCTGGATTACTACATCCGCTTGGCTGCGCATACGCGCGATGTGGCACTGCCGCTGCCGTGCGACAAAGCGCTGTTCTATTCGCACGCCCTTGATGAAAACGACACCTGGCCCAACACCGCTTTTCAAAAACAGGTGCAGACGGGAGGCGATCTGGGCGACAAGATGCAGCATGCGTTTATGTGGGGGTTTGCGCAAGGCTATCGCGCTGTTTGCATCATTGGTACTGACTGTTTTGAGCTCACCACAGACATAATCCGCATGGCATTCGCGCACTTGCGCACGGCCGATGCTGTATTGGGCCCTGCCGCGGATGGAGGCTATTACTTGCTGGGCATGAAGGCACTGCACCCGGCTGTGTTTCAGCACAAGGCATGGAGCACGGCCACCGTTGTCCGCGATACGCGACACGATTTTGAACGCTTGGCACTGCGCTGTGCCGAACTGCCCACATTGACCGATGTGGATGAAGAAAAAGACTTGCCCGCGGGTTGGTAAACCCTTACTTCAGCTTGTCCAGATCGCGGATGAGAATGCGTCTGCGGTCAAAAGTGATGATGTTGGCTTCCTTGAGTTCGTTGAGGATGGTGGTTACGGTTTGGCGTGAGGTGCCCGTGAGGGCGGCAATGTCTTTATGGGTGAGCTTGGTTTGAATCATCGTTTCATATCCTACTTTTTTACCTTTCCAACTGGCAGCATCTTTCAGGAACTCGATCACACGCGTGCGTGCATCTTTGAATACGAGCAGCTCGAGTTTTCGCTCCAGCTTCATCAGGCGTAGCCCCATCAGTTTCAACACCCGAAAGCTCAGTTCGCGGTCATCTTTCATCAGGTCTTTCAGGTCTTGCACACTCACCGGACACACCACCGTGGGCTGGTCCATAGCCTGGGCAAAGTCCCTGCGGTAGTCTTCGCCCGCTATAGCAAGCTCTCCAAAAATTTCGCCTTTGGTTAAAATGGCCGTTACTACTTCTTTGCCGTCTTCCTGGTAGTGGCCGATTTTCACCCGCCCTTCCACAATGAGGTAGATATTTTTGGAAGGCTCCAACGGCAAATAGATAAAGGCATCTTTCTTGAAATGGACAAAGTGCTGCTCGGGTATCTTCTTCACCTTGTGTGGGCACAACGTATTGTACAAGTTGACACTTTCGAAATACCAAAGAGCTGCTTCCCGGTTCATGACCTGCGAAAATAATACAAATGGCCCCCAAAGCCGAAAGTGTTTAGCCGAGTGTGTACCTTTGGCCCCCAATGAAGCGGCTTACGGAAATCTGGATTTACCCCATCAAGTCGCTGGGGGGTATTCGACTGAGGTCCAGCCGTGTGCTGCCAAAGGGCCTGGAACACGACAGGCGCTGGATGTTGATCGATGCGCAGAATAGGTTTCTCACCCAGCGCACCTTGCCGAGCCTGGCCTTGATTAAAATGGAGCATCATGCCGGTCGCCTTTGGGTCAGTCATCAACGCGAAAGGTGGACGTTGCCCTGGCAGCCCTCCGGTACGGAACGAATTCAGGCGAACGTATGGGACGATGAGGTGTTTGTGCGCGAAGTGGACGAGTCTTTGTCGCGCTGGTTTTCCGGCATCCTGGGTCAAGTAGTGCGGCTGGTGGCATTTCCGGAAGAGGAACCGCGCCCGGTAGACCCGCGCTATGCACACGCCCACGAACACGTAAGCCTGGCCGATGGCTACCCCCTGCTGGTGATAGGAGAATCTTCGCTGGCCGACTTAAACAGCCGGTTAAAATCGCCCGTACCTATGAACCGCTTTCGGCCCAATCTCGTTTTTTCCGGTGGTGAACCCTATGAGGAAGATGGCTGGGACTTCTTTGCCATCGGCCAAAATAAGTTTAAAGGCGTGAAGCCGTGCGCGCGGTGCGTCATGACCACCATCGACCAGGCCACGGCCCAGATGAGCAAGGAGCCGCTGGCCACGTTGGCCACCTATCGCAAACGCGACAACAAAATTTACTTTGGACAAAACGTAATTGCGCTCAATGCCCATGAAATACACGAAGGAGATGAAATCGTTTGCTAAAGTGGCGGCCGCCTGTGCGTGGGTGGCCTTGTTGCTGACGCAGTGCACCAAACCCAAGCCCCTGCCTGTTTTTGGTCAGCGCGAGGTGGTGAATGGAGACACCGTATACCATACCATCGCTCCCTTTTTATTTGTGAACCAGGACAGCTTGCCCATCACCAACCAGACGTTTGCCAACAAAATCTATGTGGCCGATTTCTTTTTTACATCGTGCCGCACCATTTGCCCGATCATGAAAACGCAGATGCTGCGGGTGTACGAGGCCATCCAAAACGAAGATGATGTTCTTATCCTTTCCCATACGATTGATCCTGAATGGGACACGGTGGCCTTGCTGCGCGACTTTGCCGGGCGGTTGGGCGTGGAGAGCAAAAAGTGGCATTTTGTGACGGGCACCAAGGATTCCATCTACAAGATTGCCCAAACCAGCTACTTTGCCACGGCCCTCGAAGACAAATCTGAACCGGATGGTTTTATCCACAGCGGGGCCTTTTTGCTGGTGGATAAGCAACAGCGCATCCGCGGCAAGTACGATGGCACCAAGGAAGAAGACGTCAATCGGCTTATTGCCGACATTGCCCGGCTCAAACAAGAGTATGCGCGATAAAATCGTTGGTGGTTTTTTGCTTTTGCTGGCCGCGTGTTCCGGCCGCGATCCAAAATTCCAGCAGTACTATGTGCAAGGCGAGAAGTTGTACCAACAACACTGCAGCAATTGTCACCAAAAAAATGGCATGGGCCTCGGGCGGGTATATCCCCCGTTGGCCCAATCGGATTACATGCAGAATAACTTTGACCGCGTGATTTGCTTGATGCGCCACGGCATACAAGGGGAGATGGTGGTAAACGGAGTAACCTACAACCAAGCCATGCCCGGCATACCCATGCTGACCGAGCTGGAATTGGCGGAGTTGGCCACCTACATCTACAATACCGGTGAGCATGCCCGCGGCCCGGTGCGGCTGGAAGACGTGGCCCGCAGTTTGAAAACGTGCCCGTGAGCATACGCATTGACGCGAAGTATTTTGAGACGGTCGTCTGCTGGTTTTTGTTTTTCTGCTATTTTTCGGAAAACCTATGAAGCGCCCGGACTACAAGCGGGGATGGATTACCACCCTGAGCATTGCGGCTGTATTTGCCGTGCTCGTGGTTACGCTGGTGCGCATCGAACAAAATGCCCCCAATACACGCATTCATTCGTGGGTGGATGGCGTTTGGTATCTTTTTGAAACACTGACCACGGTAGGCTATGGCGATGTGCTGCCCGTGACACCGCACGGCCGGCTAATCGGGTTTATTTTTCTTATCTCCAGCCTGGGGGTGTATGGCTTTATCATCGGACAGATTGCCAATTTTATGAGCACATTAAAAGAGCAACGCGAACTGGGGCTGAACGGCACCAAGTTTACCGGTCATGTGGTAATGATCGGCTGGAACGATTTTGGCCAGTCGGTGGTCACGCACTTATTGGGTGCCGGCCGGCAAGTGGCTATTATCACCAAAGATCGTACCCACATCGATATCATTCGCGAATATTATGATTCTGACCAGGTGTATACCTTGTACTCCGACCACAATAACTTCGACATGCTGGAGAAAGCCAATATTCAGGAAGCTTCGATTGTGTTCGTAAACCTGCATGACGATACCGAGAAGCTGGTGTACATCATCAACATCAAAAAGCATTTCAACAACTTAAACTATGTGGTAACGCTGGATAATGGCAACCTGAAAAACACTTTTCAGAATGCCGGTGTCACGTACGCCATCTCCAAAAACGAAATTTCATCCAAGCTGCTGGCCAGCTATATTTTTGAGCCGGATGTGGCCCTGTTCAGCGAAGAGATTTTGGCCTACGCACACGAAGATCATGAATATGACCTGAAACAGTTTCGTATTGCACCGGGCAACCCACTCATTGGCGTGCCGTACGAAAAAGCATTCTTCGATTTAAAGAAACAGTGCAACGTGATCCTGACAGGCATCGTGAAGCTCACCCACGGACAACGGCATTTTCACAAGAACCCCGAGGGCGACATCCGCATCGAAGAAAACGACTACCTGGTGATGATGATGGACCGCAAAGGACAAGTACGCCTCAAAAAAGTGTTTCACATTGACGAGGGGCTCTGAAAAAAGAAGGCGCCCCGACCTCTCGGAGCGCCTAACCCCAAAAACCAAACCCCTCTATCAACTACACGCTTGCACAACAGCCTTTCTTTTTGCATTGTTCGCCCTCCAAGACATTTTTTGATTTTTGTTTAACCTCCTTTTTACGCGACCGCACACATGAAACTGACCGCCCGCAACACCCACCGCGACCTGGCCTACTTCTACCTGGGCCTGATCATCGCCTTCTCATTTTCCGGAATTTTCCTCAACCACCGCCAGCAATGGAACCCCCGCAAGTACACGTATGAATCGCGGGAGGTGCTTGTTCAATTGCCCCCGCCCGACTCGATCAACGAGGCATTTGTCAAAACCTGGGCAAAATCGGAAGGCATTGATGACAACCTGAGGCGGTTTGCTGTGGACAAAGGCGTGCTGAAAATTTCGTTTCTGATGCACGATGTGACCATAGAAGTGGCAACCGGGGAGGGCAAGATTGAGCACTACCGCACCACCCCCGTGTTAGGGCAGATGACACAACTTCACTTAGATACCAGCAAATGGTGGATTTATTACTCCGATGTTTTTGGCCTGGCCATGCTCACCATTGCCATCACGGGCATGTTTATCCAAAAAGGCGAACACAGCTTTTGGAGGCGCGGCTGGAAACTGGCCTTGGCGGGAGTCGTTTTTCCCCTGATATTCTTGTTTCTGTTGTCATAGCCCAACGGGTGACCGTTTGGGCGCGTGGGCAAAGTAGCGTTACCTTGCAATATGTTTGTAGAACCCCAGTTGGGAAGAGGCCAGCAGGCCCACAAAAGCGGTTGGATCGAGGTGATTTGTGGCTGCATGTTTTCGGGCAAAACCGAAGAGCTTATCCGTAGGCTTAACCGGGCCCTTATTGCCAAACAAAAAGTAGAAATATTTAAGCCGGCCGTGGACAGACGTTACCACGAACAGGACATTGTTTCGCATGCCGAGCGCGCCATCCGTTCTACGCCCGTCCAGTTTGCGGGCGACATCTTGCTGTATGCGGGCGACTGTGACGTGGTGGGCATTGACGAAGCCCAGTTTTTTGACGAGGCCATTGTGGAGGTATGCAATCAACTGGCCAACAACGGCAAACGCGTCATCGTAGCCGGATTGGATATGGACTTTGAAGGAAAACCCTTTGGGCCGATGCCCAACCTGTTGGCCGTGGCTGAGTTTGTGACCAAGGTGCATGCCATCTGCGCGGAAACCGGTGAACTCGCGTCCTTTTCCTTTCGCTTGTCGGACGCCAGTGCACAAGTCTTGCTGGGTGAAAAGGACAAGTACGAAGCCCGCAGCCGCACGTCTTTTGTGCAAGGGATGCGCGGGCGCAAGCCCTCTTAGTATATGCTGGCCAAAACCCGTGGCATCGTTTTTCGCTATACCCGTTATAGTGAGACGTCCATCATCGTCACCATTTTTACCGAGGCCTTTGGCTTGCAAACGTACATCGTCAACGGGGTTCGCAGCCAAAGCAAGAAACCGAAGATGGCGCTCTACCAGCCACTGACGCTGCTAGACATGGTGGTGTACCACAAGGAGAACGCCAACATCCTTCGCCTCCGGGAGGTGAAGTGTTTGCACCCCTACCAGACACTGGCCACGGATATACGAAAATCCGCCATTGCGCTGTTTGTCAATGAGGTGTTGAACAAGGCAGTCAAAGAACAAAGCCATGCGGAGGAAATGGCAGCGTACCTGATCGACTCGTTAATCATGCTGGATCGCATGGAACGACCGGAGAACTTTCATTTGTTTTTTCTGATCGGGTTGAGCCGCTACCTGGGCTTTCAGCCGCAAAGTGCGGCTGAGGTATTGGGCGGGCGTGTGCTGGACGAGGCTGAAGAAGCGGTGCTGACGCGCTTGTTGGGATCCGATGCCACCCGCGAAGTGGAGCTTACGTACATACAGCGCAGAAATGTGTTGGATGCCTTACTGCGCTTTTACGCCACGCATCTGGAAAATCTGGGTGAGTTCAAGTCGCAAGTAGTGCTGCGCGAAGTGTTGGGGTAACGCTACCCCACTTTGTAATCATTGTTCTCGAGGAGCTTCCCTCCAATACTTTTCCCAGAGTCTCTCAAAGGCAGCGTGGCGGTCGTTAATAAAAATGTCGTGATGGTAATGGTCGAGTTTGGTCAATAAATGGGCCAGTGTTTGCTTTTCTTGCTGGGTGAGATTACCTGCAACCAGGGAACTTACTTTATGCATAGTTGGTAACACGGTTAAAATTTCCTGACGACCGGTCGGGGACAGACTTAGTCGTTTACTGCGCCTGTCACTTTCATCTTCCCGTTCTTCAACCAACCCCAGCTTGATTAACCGCTTAATCACCTCCATACCAGAGGTTTTTTCGAGAATATTCTTGAAAATCAATTCAGATTTGGTAAGGCTCTCATGTGTCAGTAGATACAGCAGGAACGAAAACTCCTCAGCCGTCTGGATTGGGCTATCATTTAATGCCCGCTTGATGTATGACTTGGCATACCGATTCATCACCGTTACCAGTCGGGCGATCACCGTTTCTGTCTCATTGCCCATGTCAGTCAACCAAGGAGCCTGATCTCCGGAGTCATGTCGGGTCTGTAGTTTCTCCACCGCCACCCTTTGATTCAGGAAGTCCACAAACCCGTCCAGGGTAAGTTCAGCTCCAGCGGGCATTAAATGGTCGAATTTATCCACACACTCAACCAGCCCGACTAAAAGATTCCTTGTTCTCATTTTTTGCTATTTCAATAACAAAGGTAAAAAAGTACAAAAACATTCAAACATTTGTGATTTAAGAATGTTTTAGTTCTATATTTACGCCATAATAGTACGGAAACAGCCAAAAAGATGGATCCGCGCACGAAAAAATACTTACTGATACTGATTTTAATAGAGTTTGGCCTTACTATGCCGGCTACCTCTACTGCACAGACGTTGAAAGACAAAATTTTTGTGTCGCACGCTCTTTTCCCTTCAACAGGATTCAAGAGGGGAGGAGGTGAAAGCGAATGGGCCAGCGCCCTTGAGATTCAAATCGGCCCTCCGCCTTTTCAACTGAATCCGCGATGGAAGTGGATCAATACGATCACCGGCCGAGTCAATCAATACAATTTTGCTGACCTTAATGACGCGTACGCCACCACGTCTTCCACGTTGTACGATGTACAATATGGCGTGATTTTCATCTATGACCTCCAGAACCCGCAGTGGTCGTTATTTTCTTCGTCCAACCTTTTGCTGCGGAGCGATTTCAGCGAATCCATCACATCAAAGAGTTTGTTTTTTAGTGGCCTGCTGATGGCGAACTACAATCCTGATGGTGATGATCAACTCGTATGGTCGTTTGGGGTGGCGTTGTCCAACGACTTCAACCGGAATATTTTTATCCCGATTGTCGGACTAACTTATAACAATAGTCGCTACACCGTTGAAATTGCTTATCCCCGTGTGAACTTCTTGTATAAACCTCGCCCGCAAATAGAATGGGGCATCACTACCAGCATACTGGGCGGCATCTATAAAACCGAAAGTTTACTATTGCCATCGCGGGAAATCAGCAAATACACCCGCACCATCACCGTTCAGGTAGGACACACCTTCAATTATCTGCTTTCCGACAACGTAGTGCTGAACACCTGCGTAGGATATGCTTTTGTACGCAACTACGACTTGATGAACGAAGATTTTAATAACATCCAATCGGTTAACCTCGATCTCAACGGCTCACTCTTTTTGCGAACAGGTGTTGCCGTCCGATTTTAAAATAGTAAAACAACAGTACCATTATGAATGCCATTGCTCAAGTAAAGTCGGCAAGCAAAACCTATAAAACGGGCGATACGATCATTACCGCGCTGCATCCTGCTACGGTTGATTTTCGCGGGGGCGACCTAACGTTGATTCTTGGTCCCTCCGGTTCGGGCAAAACCACACTCCTGTCACTGCTCGGATGTGTCATCTATCCGACAGCCGGTGAAGTCTGGATAGGTGATGTGAAAGTAAATGATTTAACTGAGAACCAACTCGCCAACCTGCGCCTGAACAAAATTGGCTTTGTCTTCCAGAGCTTCAACCTCATCGCCCCCCTTACGGCATTGGAGAATGTTATGCTTCCGCTTGAGCTGATGAACGTGCCTTACAAAGACGCCAGAGAACGCGCCATGGAGGCATTACGGAAGGTAAACATGCTCGACCGGACCAAAAATCTACCAAAGATGCTGAGTGGCGGACAACAACAACGCGTGGCCATTGCGCGGGCACTTGTCACCAATCCGCCCATGATACTATGCGATGAACCTACGGCTGCGCTCGACAGCAAGAGTGTGGGCCTGGTCATGGAAGAATTGCAAATGCTCGCGAACGAAGGCAAGGCACTGGCGGTGGTCACACACGACTTACGCTTGCGACAGTTTGCAGACAGGATCATCTATGTAAACAACGGTCATGTGTCCGAAACCCTGCAAGAAGAACCCATTGAATTACACTAAACGAATGTAGAATATGAAAAAAATGCTTTTATCTATCGGGATTGTGGCAGCATATACTTCCCACGCTCAGGTTGGAAACCTCAATCTGAATATCACCGCGCTGAGAAGTTCTAAGGGTAGTGTACTGATCAATCTATATCGCAGCGAGGAGGGCTTTCCAACAGACCAGGAGAAGGTTTGGAAGTCAGCCAAAGTCCCGGTCATCACACCCACGTTAGGCTATATGTTTGAGAACATTCCTTTTGGCACCTATGCCATTACGATAGCACATGACGAAAATGGCAATGGGCGGCTCAATATGAACTTCCTGGGCATACCAAAGGAAGGAACCGGCACTTCTAACGATGCCAGGGGCAGCTTTGGTCCACCCAAGTTTGCCGATGCAAAATTCAGTCATGCAAAATCCGAGACACCGGTCAATATAAAACTCGCATACTAAACTGATCAAACTATGAAAAAAGCATTTATTGTATCAACCCTACTGATACTGCTAAGCGCGTGTTCAAGTCCTGAAGAGTCAACCGACCCATCATTGGCCGGAGAGCAGTCAACACAGGTCGCAGCTGTCATTCAACACGTGGTAGGACAGGCCCGCATCGAACCCGAAGGCAGGGTTGCCAACCTATCCTCTGCCGTTAGCGGCATTATCCAATCCGTGCTAAAGCAGGAGAACGAGACGGTTCAAAAAGGGGATGTAATTGTTGTGCTCGATCACGACATCGAGCAAACCAAGGTGGCGCAGATGCTAAGCCGAATAGATATCCAAGAGGCTAAAATAAAAGTGTATGCTGCTGATGTAGCTGAAATCAGTGTGCGTGTTGTGAACAAAGAGAGAGAATACAATCGGTTAACAGCATTGTTCCATAATGGCGCTGAAACGCAACAGCGCTTGGATGATATCGAAACGGAATTGAATGTGCTCAAAGCTCTGCACGAAAAAGCAAGGGCTAGTCTTTCAATGACAAAAGCTGAGCAGAACGAAATCATGAAAACGAAGGATCTTGCGCAGGCGGAGTTAAATCAGCGTTTTATTAAATCACCGGGAACCGGTCGACTCATCTCAATGAATGCTGTTTCCGGCAACTCTGTTGAACCCCAAGCCACATTGGCCGAATTTGCTCCAGCCGGAGAGTTAATTGCTCGAGCGGAAGTGGATGAACTATTTGCCGATAAAATCAAAGTAGGTCAAGTGGCCTGGATTCGCCTGGTGGGTGCTGAGGAAAGCCTCACTACGGGCAAAGTGATTTACGCGGCATCAGCCCTGAAGCGCAAGTCGTTGTTTTCTGAGAAAGCCGGTGATCAGGAAGATCGCAGGGTTCGCGAGGTGAAAATCCAACTTGATGATCCCAAATCGCTGTTGATTAACGCCAGGGTTGAATGTGTGATCAAAGTAAGTGAATGATATGAGCAATCTTCGGAATATCATCTCCACCTCCCTGCGCTTTGTCCGATACGATCGTACAAAGAGCATCGGAGTGTTGGTTGGAATCGTCATCAGCACCTTTTTGATCGGTCAGCAGATCGGAATCGCCACCTTCCTCACCGGTTTGATGAGCGCTCAAATCGACAATTCCAATGCAGATGTGTGGGTGATCGACAGCCAGGCCAAGGATGTCAACCAGATCGGGTTGATTGATGCAAAAAAGGTGCGTGATGTACAGGGTATCCCGGGCGTGAAGTCGGCCGATGCGTTGCTGGTGGCCGGAGCCCGAGCTACATTCATCGATGGATCAAATGCGGCCATTTCACTGATTGGAAGCAATGGCCCTCAGTTTCGCGCGGGCCCTTCCCCCGATAAAATCTCCGCGGGACACCTGGAGGACATACTGCTCGAAGGTGGCGTGACAGCCGACTTCTATGATCGTGTTAACTTTGGCGGCTCGGCCGATGTGGGCACGTCCTTCGAAATCAATGGCAAGCGGGCTGTGATTAGGGTGCAAACGAAAGGTGCACGTGGTTTTGGAGGTATTGTGATGTTTACAACGCTGGGGCGCGCCCGCTACTATGGCAACGTTTCACAAAACTCAATCAGCGCAGTATTGGTCAAACTCCAACCAGGCGCTAATGCCGATTCGGTCGTTTCAGCCATCAACAGGACGGTGTTTGGCATCCGCGCGTGGAAGACCAAAGATTTGAAAAGTTCCACCATCAATACCATTCTGGGCACATCGGGTATTGGAGCTAGTACAGGTTCGCTGATTGTATTTGCCATTGTCGCGGGCTTCTTTATCATTGGTCTCACGATGTTTTCTTCCGCGCTCGACCGGTTGAAGGACTACGGAACACTTAAAGCGATTGGGGCATCTAATAACTACATCCGATCGGTGATTCTAGGGCAAGCCTTTTCATTTGCCCTGACTGGATTTGTACTAGCGCTTTTCTTACTCACCGGATTTCAAAAAGGTGTGGAAGCGTCCGGCTTGTTGTTTGAATTTTCTCCGGTGGTAGTTATCGGATTGCTAAGTGTTACCCTTTTCATTTCACTTTTTGGAGCGGTGTTCGCTATTAAACGCATCAGTGGTGTAGAACCTGCCTCCGTATTCAGAGGATAAGAAAATTTAGATTGTATGAGAAAACTAGTTCTATCAATAGCCGCACTTTTTGTTGGCTATGCCACGTTTTGTCAAGTACGAGTTTCGCTCGAGGAAGCGATTAGTCACGCACAAAAAAATAAGCCGTCCATCGCCAAAATCAATATCGAGGGCGATATCGCACGCGAACAATGGAATGAATCGAGACGTAAGTATGCGCCTGACATTCGGGGCGAATTTACACTTCAGTACAATCCCATCATTGCTACCAATATTATTCCCATCGGTCAGTTAAATCCGGGTCCGGCCACTGAGGAAACACGGGCGGTGCAGTTTGGCCAACCTTGGTCAAATAGTGCAGGTATCCGAGGTAAGCAAGTTTTGTATTCACCAGGTTTGCGCAGCGAGGTGAAGGAGAAACGTCTGGAAGTGGAGCGGGCAGTATGGACGAGCGTTGCCGAGGTGGAGGCCCTTCGCTACGAAGTAACCAGGGCTTACTACAACGTGTTGCTGGCAAGCGAGGAAATAAAATTTGCAGTGTCGGATACACTTCGCGCCCACGAGATATATCAACTGGCTGTGCAGCGCTTTGCGCAACAACAAATCAAGGAGGTAGAAAGAAGTCAGGCGCGTTATGATTTACTGGACACTCGCTTTCAGTATCAGAAACTGGAGGCAGCGAAGGAAAGTGCCATGCTGCAGTTGTTGTATGCAATGGGTTTATCTATGAACACCGCCATCACACTTACGACTGAACTCTCGGCACGTGCCATCCCCGTTGTTACTTCTTTAGATTCTGCAATGGTGGCACAAAGAGGTGATTACCAAAGAGGTATTATTGAGACGCAATTATATACGCAACAACTCCAATCGGAGCGTGCGAAGCTGTTGCCTGAGCTTTCGCTCAATGCGTTTGTAGGTACCAACCAGTTTACGCAGACATTTAACCTGGCTGAATCAAATTCATGGTTTGGAAATTCTTTCCTCAATCTCCAGGCCAGTATTCCACTGAGTGCCTTTTACCAACAAAGCAAACGCATTCAACAAGCAAAAAATCGAGTAGAGATAAGTCAGCTTGCCTTGAGGGAGATTAGGCTATCGTTCGAGTATGAGGCAAGGTTTGCAAGCAATCAACTCAGGACAGCTGTCGATGATTACTTCAATCAGCAAGAAAGGTTAAAGCTATCGCGGCAACTTTACGAGGATTGTCTTTATCGATACAAAGAGGGATTAGCTCTCCCTCCGGAGGTACAAACAGCGCTCACAGACGTACGACAGGCTGAGTACCGCACCCTTAAAGCCCTTTACGACATTGTCATTTATCAACTTGAATTAGATCGTCTGACAGGATTTAAGCGTAGCAAAATTCAACTGGTTGAACCATGAATGTATTATGTATGAGAAAATTGGAAGAAATTGATAATATATGGGAGGAAGAGCGAGTCTTTCTCTTTATCGACATGAACAACTCCACCTACCTAGCCGAAAGACTGGGCAACAAGCTGTTCAGCTATTTGATTACACAATTCGTAGCCGATATTTACCCGCTTATTCAGTTGTACAAGGCGGAATTATACCAGGTTGTTGGTGATGAGATTGTATTAACGTGGATTCGGAGAGACTACGGGACTGGAGCTTGTGTGGTAAACCTATTTTTTGACTTTCAACAGAAGGTTGCCCTTCGAGGTGAATATTATGTGGAGAAATTTGGTCACGTACCCTGCTTTAAGGCAATTGCCCATCTGGGTAGCGTGGCAGTTTCCGTTGATGATTTTTTTGCCCACGGGCCGATCTACCGCGGTAACGTGCTCAACACGTGTGGGGGCCTGTTACACTTATGTAAGCAATTGGAGACACCGTTAATCGTCACGGAGGAATTTGCGTTATCTGTTTCAACCTCCAGCAGCTTCGTGACACGTCCATTGGGTAGCTTTCTGGTGAAGGGCAAACGCAGATTCGAGAAAATCTTTGGGATTGAAAAGACGGTTGCCTTCTGCCAGGAGATTTATTAGAGTTCGTGTTTGGTGATTACGCGAGCGTAACTGGCAAGCTCTTATCTATCGTTTTTGCCTTTACCTTGATCAGCAAACACCACCTGTAGTTTTTTAAAGAACAGGTTGGTACGAAAGTCGCCCGGCCTTACGCTGTTTAGTAGCCGGGGGCCGTTGGGTCGGGTTTCGCGGATGATCTTTTGAAAGTTTTCTTCGGACGCTGTGAATTGTGTGCTGTCTTGGTATTGGGTTACAAGCACCAGATCAAAATGGTCTACCGAGTCGCGGGTGGTCATCAGTATCTGGTATGACTCGATGAAACCCCGTTTCAAGGCAATGTCGCGGTAGACCTTCCAATTGTGTTCATAAAAGTACAACGCCTCCGCCCATTTGTTGTCTTTGATCGCCACAAAGTCGAGGACGGAGATGCTGCGCGGGCTCTGTGCCAACGACCATAGCGGTCCCGCCAACAGCAGAGCAAAAAGAAGATTTTTCATAGCAGGCATGGGTAATGGATTTATTTCAACGAAAAGAAGGGTGACTTATTTTTTAATGATGCTTGCGGGCTACCGCACATAGTGCGTTTCGATCCGTTCGGCCAGCTCCACAAAAGAAGACTGCTCGGAGAGAACAGAAGCAAAGTAAAAACTAATCAGTGTTTCCACCCAGGCCATCTGCTTTTCTTCGCCCAGAAAATCCTCCCCTCCGGGATATACCCGCGTGTTGCCTTCGGCCGATATCTCGCCTGATGATAGGACGCGGGTCGTTTGCCAGTGCACGGCACATGCCAACGCTTGTTGGAGTTTCTGTGCCAGTGCGTCATCGGCAGGCATCAGCGCAAGCTGAACGAACCCGAGCCGCAGCGCCACTCCGTTATAGCTGCTGTCAAATCCTCCGCCCTCTATGAAGTAGCCATCGGGGTGTTGTTGGGCCAAGGCGTGTTCGGCAAAGTCGAGGCCTACGCGTTGAGCATCTTGATCGCCCAGGTAACTTCCCATGGCGTAGAAGGCCACGGCATCAAACAGCAAACGATTCGGGGCCAGTGCGTCATAGGCCAGAAGCACGCTTTTTTTTGTTTTGAGATGATCGACCGCTTGTTGAAATCCGGGGCGCAGATGCGCTATGCGTTGCGTGAGTTCATCCGGCACCCGATCGTGAAACCAGCCCGACTGCTGCAAGGCGACCAACGAGGAACCCAAGGCGGACAGGAAAAACGCGGTGCCGCTGGCGAGGTCGCCCTCGGTAGGAGCTCCCAAGTTTTCCAATGCCTGCGGAATGGCCAACGCAAAGTCGCCATTGGGTAGTTGGTGCTGAAACGCATATTCCGCGGCCAGCGCAAAGTGAGCCAGGGCCGCATCGCTTTTGAACGCAATGGCATAGGCGGCCAAGTAACCGATGTCCATTTGAAAGCGCACATGGAAATAGCCCTCGCGGTTGCGGCCCAAGGCCCCTTCGGCCGTGGGCGCCTTGGTCAGTCCTTCCACCACCCGGGCGGGCAGGGACGTGAGCAATTCGGCATAGGAGACATGGGTACCGAGGACATCCGGATTACAGACGGCTGTGGGAGCCTCATTTTGGCACGCACCGGCCGAGGCCACCCAGGCAATGACTACCCATCCTGCACGAAACATACGCATCAGACAAAGATATGACGTTTGGGTTTAATGATGTGCCCAGGGTTAGTGACTATAGTTTTTTCCAGAATATCACTTTGTCTTCGCCTACGTTGTAAAATTCCCGGATCACCGCCTCACGCGTGTATCCCAATTTTTCATAAAAGTGGCGAGTCCGTTTATATGTAGCCAAACCGGAGGTTTCCACGATCAGGAGGCGTTGGCGGGTGTCCCGTAAGTGCTGCTCGACAAAGCGCATGAGCGCGGCACCCCAGCCGCGCCCCTGCTCACGCGCATGTACGGCAATGAGTAACAGATTGAACGTGCCTGCGGTCAGGCGCTCGGGAACACAGTAAGCGACTGCCACCGGGGTTGCATCAATTTCGGCTGTCAGCCAGATCTCTTGCGTGCCCGAATCGGTCAGATATCCGCTTACCATTTCATCCAACAGCGCAGAGGGGAAAAGCGCGGTGGAGTCAATAACTTCTTTGAGTGATGGGATGTCATCTTTTTTGAACGGTCGAATGGATAGCATGATGATGGAGGTGAGTACCCTGCAAAAGTAGCTGAGTCGCTAGTTGAGCAATTGTACGGAGCGGCTATTATAGGCGTGGGAAGGAACTACGCCCAACATTTTTTTGAAGGCGCGTGTAAAATGAGACGGATCGTAGAATCCATTAACCAGCAAAGCATCCGTCAAGAGCGTGGGTTGACTCACATAAAGGGCGATGCTCCGTTTGAGCCTTGCCCACACAACGTATTTTCTGATAGAGATGCCCACGTGCGCCTTAAAAAGATGAGACAGTCGGCTCTGCGACAAATGGGTGAGGCTTGCCAGTTGGTCTTGTATGTTTTCATTCCCTGGTAGATTCGACTCAATCCAACGAAGGGCTTCGGTAATGCGCGGATCGTAATCACGTCCCGGAAGCAGGCCCGATGCGCAAGCCATCATCGTTTGATGCCAGTGTTCTGCCTGGGATGGGTCGGCCATGGTACTGATACCTTTTTGCAGGATAACCCCCGCTGACTTTGCCAGTTCGCACATGGCAGCATCGCGGTGTTCGAACAACGTAATCGTCAGGTTGGCGGTTTTGCAGAATACAGCGTGCTGGATGTTGGCACCAATGATGGCAAATTTGACATCCGCGTAGTAGTGGTCGCGGCTTGTTATATCAAAGGAGCCCGAGGTTGCCAGAATGATTTCCGTAGCCGGGTGGCTATGCAGCGTTGTTTTCATATGGGCCGTTTCAATTCGGTAGACGCCCGCATGGGTATCAAAACAAAGAACGTTCATGAAATAGTGCTATCAGTGCGGCCGAAAGATACGGCAGTCCTGTGCCGTCTTAAACTCTTTTTTTGCTGGGCAAACTGTCCATCCCTCCGCGCGATTTGTCCATCGCGGACACGCGAAGACCGCTTACCTTTGTTCGATGATCCAGGAACACGCCCTTACGTTGGTCAATCCCACCACGAATGAACTGGCCTTGAAAGTGGGACGGCTCACGGATGCCCATGCCTTTGACCACATTTGCCGCTTCAACTACTACAGTGTGCTGTGGATACAGCAAGGGCAGGGCGTTTTCCAGGCCGATTTGGCCGAATACCCTTTTGCCGATGGCACGATGCTGTTTTTTACACCGTATCAGCCGTTTATGATTCTGCCTGCCAAGACCCTTCGCGGCCGGGCCCTGTATTTTCATTCGGATTTCTTTTGCATTGAAAAGCACAAAAAAGAAGTGGCCTGCAATGGCGTGTTGTTCAACAACCTGTATGATCCGCCTGCCATTCATGCAGCCGAGAAAGACACAGCCGTGTTTGAGCCATTGCTGGATCAGATGGCACACGAAATGGCCAAACCCGAATTGGCCCAGATGGATTTGCTGGTCTCGTACTTGAAGATTTTTCTGATTTCTGCCTCGCGCCTGAAGGTGGAGCAAAACCCCGCGGCCCGCCTGGACACGGAAAACGATCGCCAACCTTTTGTGTTGCAAAAACTAAAAACGCTGATTGAAGATCATTTCAAAACCAAGCATGCCCCCTCCGAATACGCAGCCATGTTGAATATCACGCCCAAGGCGCTGGGCAAGATTACCAAACAACACTTCAACAAGACATTGACGGACCTCATCAGCGAGCGCATTGTGATTGAAGCCAAACGCGAGCTTTACCTGACCAACAAGGCGGTGAAGGAGATTGCGTACGAGCTCGGCTTTGAGGACGAGTACTACTTTAGCCGTTTCTTCAAGAAGTCGGCCGACATCTCTCCCCAAATTTACCGCGACACCGTGGGTGTTAACCGGCTGGGCCTGCCTGCCCGTGGGTGAGGGGAAATCGTCCATGCGATGGCGTGAAGACTCCATGTTATAGCCGCTCCCCCGCCTGCACCTTTGTGTCATCAAATTTCAAACACAAAGTGTATGACACGTCTTACTGCGCTTGATCCCGGCCAGGCTCCGGGCCAAGCAAAAGAGCTGTTTACAGCCATCGAATCCAAATTGGGAATGGTGCCCAACATGATGCGCACCATGGGGCAGTCGCCTGCCTTGTTAGGCGGCTATCTGAATTTTAGCGCGGCCCTGGGCGAAGGCCGACTCGGGGCCAAGCTGGGCACCCTCATCGCACTCACCGTGGCGGAAAGCAACCGGTGCGGGTATTGCCTGGCGGCACACACGTATATCGGCAAGAACCTGAACGGACTGACCAGCGAAAAACTGGAAGCCGCACGCAAGCACCGCGGTACCGATTCCAAAACGGAAGCCGCACTGACCTTTGCCCATCAATTGGTAAACAAAAAAGGAAACATCAACGATGCCGACCTGGCGCAGGTACGCGAGGCTGGTTTTTCGGAAGGCGAAGTAGCAGAGATTGTGGGGCATGTGGCACTCAACATTTTCACTAACTATTTCAACCTGACGGCCGCCACCGAGGTGGACTTTCCCGTGGTGGAAACATATGAGACGGCCGTGGTGTAAAATCATTCATCAAGAGCAACGCACAACTAATTTTCTAACATCTCTAAACAAAACAAATTATGAAAACAATTATCATTTTCTTCTGGCTGGCTTTTGTCAGCGTTACGGCACTGCACGCACAAATTGCACCGGTGGACGACAACGGGCTGGCCATTGGCGGCTACGATGTGGTGGCCTATTTTACCGGTAAAGCCACCAAGGGCAAACCGAGCATCACGGCTCAACATGGAAAGGCTACCTATCAATTTAGCACGGTTGCGAACCGCGATGCGTTTGTCAAAAACCCGGCCCAGTATCTTCCGCAGTTTGACGGCTACTGTGCCTGGGGTGTGGCGGAAAAAAGCGCCACCTTTCCCATCAATCCGGAAACGTTTGACATTGTTGACGGCAAGTTGTATTTGTTTTTTAATGGCCCTTTTAACGGCAATGATTTCAACACGCGGGAGCCATGGGAGGCCGACCAGGCACGATTACTCAAACAAGCCAATACCCATTGGGCTACCATGACCAACAAGAGGTAGCTTCCAGTCAGGTATGTTGAAGAAAGGAAGTCCCGCTCACCGATTGGCGGGACTTCTTCGTTGATTCAGGAACAAGTAAGAATTAACGTTTGCGTACCAATACATCTCCTTGGTATGTTTTCATCGTCATTTCCGGGCCACCTCCGTTAATATCTCCTTTGGTCCACTCGTCAACCACTACCTTAAATGTGCCGGATTTGGTATCCTTTTTTTGAACCGGGCCGCTTTTCGAAAGGCTGACGTCAAAACCGGTGTAAATATCACCTTGGTCTGTTTTCATTTTCAACGTGGCCTTCAGGGAGGCAGGGAAACTCAGATCTACATCGCCATTGAAAGTCGTAAACGACATGGGTGTATTTTCAGTCACCTTATCAAAGGCCACTTTGATGTCCCCGTTATAGGTGTTGGCTACTACGCTGCCGGAGATATTGTCTGCTGTGATTTCACCGTTGTGGGTTTCCAATTCCAATTCACCCTGGATATTGGCAATTCGGATGTCGCTTTCATTATAACCTTGCACGTGTAAATCAAAGTTATTGGGAACTTCAATCTCCACGTTGGTTTTCTTCGACCAGGAACCTGACTCAACTCTTACCAAGTTGTTGTTTTCGGCAATTTCTATATCCACGGAGCCGGAGCTGATCCGTTTGAGCCCCTCTTTACTTTTGGGTTCGGGTTCATTGGTTTCTTCGGATTTGTAGCGCACCAGCACATCTTTACGCGCACTGCCTTTGATGGTGATGGTTCCGTACTTGATATCCACATTTAGTTTGCCTCGTTTGGTTGCATCGGTCAGCGGCACGGGAATTTCGCCTCCGTTTTGAGCGCTGGCTGCCAACGTCAGTCCTGTCAAGAGGCTGAAGACGAGAATGTTTATTTGTTTCATGATTTTTTTGATTCGTTGATTGATTACCTTTCTTTTACAAATACATCACCATTAAAGGTTTCAAAATTGAGGGGTACACCACCGGCTCCTATACGAAACCGGCTGGCACCAACTTTGTATTTGATGCCTTTGTGCAATTCGTTTTTTTCGAGTTTACCGGGCAGGGATTCCCATCGATCGATATTGGAATACATCTCACCCTGAAAGCTGCTGAAGGTGAGGTCGGCCGCGAGGTTTTTTCGAAAGTTCGCATGGATATCGCCATTCAGCGTATAGTATTGACCACGACTCGTAGGGTTGGTGTCATAATCCAGGTTCACATCGCCATTGATGGTACGCGCGATGATTTCGCCAGATACCTGGCGGAGCGTTATGGGGCCATTGACATGCAGCGCATGCACGCTCCCCAACACATCGCTTACGGCTACATCGCCTTCGTTAATCGCCTGCACCCTCACGTGCGTGTGGGCGGGCACTTCCACCGTGAAGTTCATGACATGGTCGTAAGGAGGTTCTTGATTGACTGTGTTCCAGTCGTAACCCCAGCCCGCGGCTTCTCCCCAGGCATGTCGGCCAATGTTTCTTCCAAACGGGAGTATGCCCTTGATGTAGCAGATGAGACTGTCGGCCCGATCGATAATACCCAACGACACTTCTCGTTTGCCCAGCTCGAGATGCGAGGCGGTTTTCCCACGGATGATTTTCTCTACCAGTATCCTCACGGACGTGCCATTGTGTCCTGTTACCGTGACCGAGCCGTTGATATTGAAGATCATAAGGGTATTGGAGGGTGAGTTTTTTTCAAAATTCACCTCGCGTGTCAGCGTCTCGGTATGCGTTTGGCCGCGAGAAGCCTGACTTCCCGCGATCAGCAGGAGTACGATTATTTTCTTTTTCATATTAGCTCATTGATTTTACCGATTGCTCAATTTTTTTCTCAACCTCCTGAGGTACACGCTTGGTACGCAACAATTTTTCAAATTCGTTGATCGAACGTTTTTCTTGTATGGCCACCATCAGTTCGGCCAGGGCCATTTGCACCAAAGGCGATTCTTGCAATGCAATGGATCTGACCAACGCAGTTCGTACTTCTTCCTGCTGCGTGTAAGGATAAAGTGCCTCGAGAGCCGCCAGCCGCACGTTTACGTTTGCATCCTCATTTAGCGTTTTTAACAGAGCGCGTGTCACCGCATCGCTTGCCTGTGTAAAGTCGCGTGTCAGGTTCACGGCCTTCAGTCGCTCTGCGGCTGATTCTCTTTCCAGCAGCGACAGCATCATCAATTCTTTAATGTCGCTGACTTCTTGTGTTAATTTTTCCACCGAGGGGTCTTTGGCAGGTTGAAGTTGGTAGCCCACCAGCAGCCCCAGGGCCAGCAGGGCAACAACGGTGGCAAGCCGTGGCCACCACCCCCAGGCGTTGATGCCAAGGGCTGTGAAGGGGCGCAATGTCTGTTTTTCCTTGGCCAGTTGGGCGTAGAACCGATCATCCAAAGCAGGCGAAGGAAGGGGTGGTTCCGTCCAGTCGCGCATTAGTTGCTGCCAGACCTGGAGTTGATCGGGCGTCAGTTCTCCCTTCGAAAGTAATGTTTCCAGCATCCGTACTTCGTGATCGGTGGCTACGCCCCGGTTGTACCGTTCGATTAACTCCTCTCTTTCTTCGGCCGTCATAATGTACGTTCCAGTTGTTGATAAATGGCTCTCAGTTCTTGCAAGGCGCGAAAAACCTTGACCTTAACGGCCCCCTCTTCGCAGCCCAGAATTTCGCCTATTTCTTTGTACTTTTTTTCGTGGTAACGACTCAAAACCAGTACTTCGCGTTTTTCGGAAGGAAGTGCCTCCAATGCTCGCGCCAATAAATCGCGTTGATCCTGCTGCTCCCAGGCGCTGACTCGATGTTCATCATGGGCCAGTTTATTCTCCCAATCGGCCACATCTACTTTGAACTTGATTTTCTCTTTTCGGTAGTGGTCATGGCTTACATTGCGCGCGATGTGAAACAGCCAGGTTTTGAATTCGCCATCACCCCGGAAAAGATGGCGGTATTTCAATACCCTCAGGAACGTGTTTTGTACCAGGTCTTCGCTCAACTCCTGCTGCCGGTTAAGGTGATAAAAAAACCCATACAACGGGCGTTTATACCGTTCAAAGAGGAGACCCAACTTGTCCAGGTCGTTCTCTTTCACCTTTAGCATGAGGGCGTTGTCCGTCAGGGCGTCCAAAAGAAAATCAGATTCGATAGTGGGAACTTAGCCTGCGGAAGATAGTTACAAAATGTCGGAGCTTTTTTGGTTGACGGAAGATCTTGACCCTGCGGCACCTAGTGATGGCTCGATTCGCGCAGGTGGAAGTACTCGCCCCGGGTCTGATCCAAGGTTTGGGCTATTCGCTGGAAACTTTCGGGTGATGGTTTGAGGTCAATAAACTTTTCCACGATGGTTCGATGCCGGTACACGATAAAGGTGTTTTCCACCGAAGGGTTGATTTTGTTGAGGTGCATCTCAGTGTCAGTGTCGGTCAGGGAGGGCACGAATGTCAAGGCGATATTCTTGATCCCCAACTCGCGCCCGATTTGTTCGAGCTCTTTCAGTCGGGTGTCCGCGTGGTAACCCGAGGCGTTTGCGTACACAAAATAGGCTTTCAGGTAGCCCTTGCGGGCAGCACTTTGTTCGTCTAAAAACAACAACCATTTTTTGATTTCGTCCCACCGGGGCTGGTTGCCCACTACGTACACGATGCCGTGATACCGGCCGTACTTGCACACCGGACACGTCCGTGTGCCCTTATCAGGGCCAAAGGCATGAAACGGCATAAATGAAGGTTGATCCTCTCCAATTGCCAAGCCAGATGATTTTCCCGGTGCAGGCTTTTGGGGGTAGTTGGGGATGTTGAGTCCGCACACGATAGTATGCTCTGCCACCTGAACGTGCTCTTTCTGTAATACCCGCAGTACTTCGGTTCCAGCCCGATCGAGTTTCCCATAGGTTTTCGTATGTTTCAGGTACGTTGGGTCGTCATCAAAGTAGAGATCTGCATAATATTCGTTGGCAATACCTGGTTCCTTGATGGCCAGGTGAATATGCGCGGCTATTTCTTCATTTGGATAGTGAGCGGGCCGGGATGTTCGGATCGTGTAGTGCCCGTGGGGGTCGGATTTTACCCAGCCGCGCAGGTGCCCATGCCTGACGGCCGCGGCTGGCGTATTTTTTTGGGCGGAATACAGCCCACGATCATCTGTGTGCCAATAGTAAATAATCACGTTAGGGGCCGGTGTGCGGCCATCCTGTTGATATACTTTCCCGGTAATGAGCAGCTTTTGCTTTCCTTCGCTCCATCCCGGGCTCGTATGTTCGGATAAAATCTCTTTTGGCATGCCAACATACATGAGTTCACAACCTTCGCAACCACCGCCTACCGGCAGGGCATCAGATTTTTTCTGATCGGTCGTTAATTGCCCGCAGCTGCTCACCACAAATTTGATCAGGAAAACACAAGCTATCAGAACGGATTTTTTCATAGCGATAAAGGATGTTGGTTGATTTGAGTGAGAGGAAAGTCTATGGCCAAACCGTGCGTTGGCCGGGAGGTCGCACGCGCTCTACACGAACGTGATTGTTGGCATTGTTTTCGAGTATCCATAATGTGCCGTCCGGTTCCGTGAGGCCACCGCTTGGATGCCAGCCGCCTTCCGTTTGAATGACGCTAAGGGCACGACCTGCGGGGTCAAAGCATTTCACCTGCTGATCTTCGTAGCAGGCTGCGTAGAGGTTTCCCCGGGAGTCCATCCATACGCCCATCGCACCGCGTTTCCAGGAAGCGATCGTACGCACTCCGCTTGACGTTATGGTTTTTAATTGCTGGCGGTCAGTAAAGATCAGGTCGCCCTGTGCATTAGCATACATCCACCCGACACGGTGAAAGCACGTGGGTGTATGTTTTTGCTTCTGCCCGTGGACATCGAGCCGATAGATGGTTTGGCAAGCCTCCTGCCGATCAGCATAGTAATGATGCCCCATTTGGTCGCGCACAAAACTATACCCCTGGCGAAAGCCTTCCGTGTCGGGGATGATTTTTTCGTATTGGCCGCTGGCCGACAAGCGCCACACAAAATGCCCCCACGTATTTCTCTGCTCACCGTTGTACCAGAGGTGTTCACCAAACAGGTTGTCGTGCTCGTCCAGATAAAGTTCGTGCGTGTGCACGTGAGCCACGGCCACTGTCCGCTTACCGGCAGGATCGATTTTCCAGACCTGGGCCAGGTCGGTGTAGAAAATGTTTCCGCGCGTATCCCTGACGATACCCACGCCTGGATGACCGCATACGCAGGCCGGTAGGGCGATGACTAAAAGAAGAAACGTAAAAGTCGTTTTCATACGGCAAGTTTTGGTGGTAATACGGGCAGGACCAAGAGGCAGATGAGGCCCGATGCTTCAAAATCGACCAAAAACGCAGTTTGTAGACGAACAGCGCGTGATGGTATCGCGCGGGGTTGCCATCTTTGTGTCATGATGCGCTATGGCAAGTGGCTTTTTTGGATCCTGTTGGTATTCATTTTTCTCTATGACCACCGATACCTGGCTGAGAAACTTCAGGCCGGGCATTTTGTAGTGTGCGTGCTGGTGCGGGGCATCGGCCTGCTGGCTGCAGGGTTGCTCCATGCCGAGTATTTTTGGCCGCGGTTGGCGGCCCATGGAAAATGGGTTCCATACGGCACCGGTTTGTTGGGGTTGCTGTTGGGCTATACCGTTTTGCAAAACGGCTGGGACATTTACCTGTATGGATACGTCATCGGTGATTTTGAGCAGCGACACTTTTGGGCTGGCTTTCCACGCACCTTTATGTCAGCCGTCTGGTTTGTGGCGGTGTCTTTTGTGTTTTACCTGGTGTCGGATTGGTTTGAGCAGCAGCAGGAAATGGCGCGCCTGGAAAAAGAACTGGGTGACTTGCGGGCGCACGCATTGCCCTTGCCCTCGGTGGGCGAAGGCAACGAGTTAATTGTTAAGTCGGGCACGGCACGCGTCAAAATCGATTTGTATCAGGTGACGCACGTACAGGGCTTGAAAGATTACTCCATCATTTTTTCGGGAAAGGAGCGTGTCATTGTGAAAGGCTCGCTCAAAAGCGTAGAGGCTGTTTTTCCGGCCGGGTGGATGGTGCGTGTTCACAAGTCATACCTGGTGGCCGTGAAGCGTGTTAACCAAATACAAGCTACCAAAGTTACCGTGGCGGGCATCAATATTCCCGTTGGGAGGATTTATAAGCCTGTGGTACAGACTATTTTTGCAGCCAATCAAAAATCATAGTGTATGCTGTCTTCGCTGGTGGGGCGTTTCCGGGTGGTAGGTTTTATTGAAGGACTATCTTTTATCATGTTGCTATTTGTGGCGATGCCGCTGAAATACATGGCAGGGTTGCCGCAGGCGGTAAGTGTGGTGGGTATGCTGCACGGGGTGTTGTTTGTCGCTTATGTGATGTTGGCGCTGCAAGCCAAGTTCGAGGCCGACTGGAGCTGGAAATTGTTGGCTATTTTGTTGGTGGCTTCGCTGGTGCCGTTTGGCACGTTTTATACGGATTATAAATATCTGAAGACGAAGACAGATTCAAATAGAGATAGGTTGAGGTAGTTGTTTGATCGAATTCATGAAGACGCCCGGAGGCATCAATTTCTAATATTTGTTAGCACGTCAGCCCCGGAAGGGGCGGAATAGGTGACCGATGGGCGTAGCCCATCGATAAGTCGCCAAATAGACTCAGCCCTGAAAGGGCGAGATAACCATTTTTGAGTATGGGACAGTCGCTAATCAAAAATTATGTGCACCTCGTATTTAGCACTAAGCATCGCGAGCCACTCATCCATCAACCAGTAGAAGCTGGAGCTCCATAGTTATTTGGGTGGAATTTGTAACCGACTTGAATGCCAAGCAATTCAAGTGGGTGGATACACGGATCATGTCCACATTCTATGCATGCTATCGAAGAAGATGACTCTGGCAAAACTTTTGGAAAAATTGAAGGCCCATTCATCAAAGTGGATAAAAACCAAAGGTGCCGGATATGCAAACTTCTATTGGCAAAACGGCTATGGTGCTTTTTCGGTAAACCCAGCCGAAGTTGATATGGGTTGTGGACTACATAACCAATCAGCATCAACATCATCGTGCACGGGCCTTTCAAGACGAGTACCGCGACATATTAAAGAAGTATAAAGTGGATTATGATGAGCGGTATCTTTGGGATTGAGGGGTGGACAACCTTTCGCCCCTTCAGGGCTTTGGTCGATCAAGCCCATTGGTAACCCGAGGCCCAAGCCTCGGGTTAATCAGATGTCGCCCCGTTGGGGCTCACAACGACTTTGCGTAGTGCCAATCAGGGAACCATAGCTGCGCGTGAATTGCGCAACTTGACGTCATGAAGATGTTAACAGAGCTGAGAAAATTCGCGTAAGTACCGATAGCATTCATTTGAGGGCACCTCTAAAAACCTTTCCTTTGATGACCTCAACCCGTCACCCTTCTCCAAAAGAGAAGGGTACAAGGAGTTTTTAGAGATGCCCTTGAATCATTTCCCCCGACCAATCATCGGCATGTCTGCCGCCAATTTTTGTTTCTCCGGATCGCCACAGGCTTCGCCCTCGCCCACTACTTTTCCGCACAGGCCACACGTGATGCCCTCTTTCATCAACTGCGGACTTTGCGTGGCGCACGTGCCACGAAACTCACCGTTCTTCACAAAAAACAAACGCACGGCCATCAACGCGAAAAATAGACCAAAGATGCCCAGGGTGAGAAGAAATACAGCCATGTGGTTGTCAGTTACAGTACGATAACAATGCCATGGAGCGTTTAGTTTGCTATTTGCTCAAATACAAGTTCCGCTCTGCGTAGATGTTCAGGAAGTAATCGTCCATCAAATCATCAATAAAGTAGATGGCCTCCCCGGTGGATTTCATTTCCGGACCTAGTTCTTTGTTCACATCGGGGAATTTGTTAAACGAAAATACGGGTACTTTGATGGCATACCCTTTTTTCACGGGGTTGAACACAAAGTCTTTTACCTTCTTTTCGCCCAGCATCACCTTGGTGGCGTAATTCACATAAGGCTCATCGTAGGCCTTGCAAATGAAGGGCACGGTGCGTGAGGCGCGCGGGTTGGCTTCAATGATATACACCTTATCGTTTTTGATGGCGAATTGGATGTTGATCAATCCCACCGTTTTCAACGCCACCGCAATCCGCTTGGTGTACGTTTCAATTTGCTTGATCACGAAGTCGCCCAGGTTATAGGGCGGCAACACCGCATAGCTGTCGCCTGAGTGAATGCCAGCCGGCTCAATGTGTTGCATGATGCCGATGATGTACACATCTTCGCCATCGCAAATGGCATCGGCTTCGGCTTCGATGGCGCCATCCAAAAAGTGATCCAACAACACTTTGTTTTCAGGTAAGTGCTTCCAGATGTCAAGAATATGATGTTCGAGTTCTTTTTCGTTGATCACGATTTTCATGCTTTGCCCGCCCAGCACGTAGGACGGCCGTACGAGCAACGGAAACCCGATCGTCTTGGAAACTTCCAATGCTTCGTCTGCATCGCGGGCCACGCCAAACTCCGGATAGGGGATGTTCAGTTCTTTGAGTAAAGACGAAAAACTGCCTCGGTCTTCAGCAAGGTCCAGGGCTTCAAAGGATGTGCCCATGATCTTCACTCCATACTTGTGTAGTTTTTCAGCCAGCTTTAAGGCTGTTTGTCCGCCCAACTGCACGATTACCCCCTCGGGCTTCTCGTGTTGGATGATGTCCCACAGATGCTCCCAGAACACCGGCTCAAAATACAGCTTGTCGGAGATGTCAAAGTCGGTGGAGACGGTTTCGGGATTGCAATTGATCATGATGGTTTCATAGCCGCACTCTTTGGCGGCCAGCACTCCATGCACGCATGAGTAATCGAACTCAATTCCTTGACCAATGCGGTTGGGGCCCGAACCGAGCACGATCACCTTTTTCTTGTCGGACACAACCGATTCATTTTCGGAGTCGAACGAAGAATAATAGTAGGGCGTCTTGGCCTCAAACTCGGCCGCGCAGGTATCCACGAGTTTGTACACACGGTTGATGCCCTGTTCTTTGCGTTTTTTATGCACTTCACTTTCCAGACACCCCAGCAGATGGGCCAATTGCCGATCGGCATAACCTTTTTCTTTGGCCTTGCGCATCAGTGCAGCGGGGATGTTGTCCACTTCGTATTTCTCAATCTCTTGCTCCAGTTCAATCAATTCCCAAATTTGTTCCAGAAACCATTTGTCGATTTTGGTCAGGTTTTGAATGGTCTTCATGGACACGCCTAACTTCATGGCATCGTAAATGTGGAAGAGGCGGTTCCAACTGGGATTGGCCAGGCTGTGCAACAGTTCGTCTTGTTTAGTCAGCTCTTTGCCATCCGCGCCCAAGCCGTTGCGCCTGATCTCCAGACTTTGACAGGCTTTTTGCAACGCTTCCTGAAAATTTCGTCCGATGCCCATGGCTTCCCCCACGGATTTCATCTGCAAGCCCAACTTGCGGTCGGCTCCATGAAATTTGTCAAAATTCCAACGTGGTATTTTTACGATCACATAGTCCAGCGCGGGTTCAAAATAAGCAGTGGTTGTGCCGGTGATGGCGTTGGTGAGTTCATCTAAGTTATAGCCGATGGCCAACTTGGCTGCGATTTTAGCAATCGGGTATCCGGTGGCCTTGGAGGCCAGGGCCGATGAGCGTGAAACGCGCGGATTGATTTCAATGCCGATTATGTCGTTGTCGTTGTCCGGATTGACGGAGAACTGCACGTTGCAACCCCCGGCAAACTGGCCGATGCCATTCATCATTTTGATGGCCAGGTCACGCATGTGTTGGTACACTGTGTCGGGCAACGTCATGGCCGGGGCCACCGTAATTGAATCGCCCGTGTGGATTCCCATCGGGTCGAAGTTTTCAATGGAGCAGATGATGATGATGTTGCCTTTGCTGTCGCGCAGCAATTCCAATTCATATTCTTTCCAGCCCATGATGCTCTGCTCCACCAGTACTTCGTGGATGGGCGATGCTTGCAAGCCGCGGTTCAGGGCCGCGTCAAATTCCTCCGGCTTGTTCACAAAGCCACCGCCTGTGCCACCCAGCGTAAATGAGGGGCGGATAACCAGCGGAAAGCCGATCTCCTGGGCAATTTCTTTTCCTTTCAAAAAAGAGGTGGCCGTGGCGCCCTTGCACACACCCACGCCCAGTTCCAACATTTTTAGGCGGAATTTCTCGCGGTCTTCGGTGGTTTCAATCGCCTTGATGTCAACCCCGATGATTTTGACGCCATAATGCTCCCAGATGCCGGCTTTGTCACACTCGATACAGAGGTTGAGGGCCGTTTGCCCCCCCATGGTAGGCAGCACGGCATCGATGTTGTGCTTTTCGAGGATTTCGCGGATGTATTTTTTCTCCAACGGGTTCAGGTACACGTGGTCGGCCGTGACCTTATCGGTCATGATGGTGGCCGGGTTGGAGTTGATCAGGATTACTTCGATGCCCTCTTCCCTCAGAGAGCGGGCGGCCTGGGAGCCGGAGTAGTCAAATTCGCAGGCTTGGCCGATGATGATCGGGCCGCTGCCGATGATGAGGACGGAACGGATGCTTCTGTCGCGTGGCATGAGGGGTTGTGGGCTGGATAAATCGGGCAAAGATAGAATGAAAAGATCGACCGGGGGGCCAACTTGCAACAAAATGTTGCCAAAAACATGAAATCAGTCGTTAGGTTGAGAAGAAGGATTTTGTTTTACGTGCAGGCAAGCCAAAACTGTGATCTTCTTTGATTCATGGTTAAGCGCAAAAAACAATCGGTAAGGGAATCGGTCAGTTCGCTCACCCTGACCTTCTTGTGACGGAAGCGATATGTAAGGGATAAGCCCGTATCATGCGTGGAGCTTGGGGAGCTTGCTCAGCGTAAAAATGGGTAGCACGTTCTATTTCTGCCTGGGCCCTGTCCGAGACAAGGAGCTACGCCATGCTTTTCCCGAAGTCTTTTGATGGATTCTTCCAGTGTAAAGTACGTTGTGTCAGGTTCTTAAATTCGTTGATCCAGCAGCGCTCTGATATCCTCAGACAACTCATACTCTTCGTCTGATTGAACCGTGATAATGATAGGTTTGGACGTGAAAGCGGATTTGATGGCGTTTATCACGTCTGCGTTTAGCTCTTTGGCACAATCCAATCGAAATGAGGTTACCATACCCTTTGATGTTACAAGGTATCGAAGGTAGGGAAATGACAAATGATTGTCAACGCCCTTGCCGGAAGTCCTTAAATCTGCGCACCATGGCGATGGAAAAGCCGATCATGAGCACGCCCGTGCCCAGCCACAAAATATTGATCAGCGGTTTTTCCATGGCTTTGATCACCACCCAATCTTTTTGCCGCGTTTCCACGCCCAGCGTAAACTCCTCCGTCTCCGGGTGGATGTTTAGCAGCGTCAGGCGCACGCCCAAATCGCTGATGTCGTCATAAATGCGGCCTACCTGTGCACTGTTCAAAATGATAAACACCGGCTGTGCGAAATAGCTGCCACGCTCGCCCTCCACACGTATGCGCGCCTGTACGGCCGCATCGCTGGAGGTCAGCACAACCCCAGCCACGGCTTCCACGCGGCTAATGTCTTCCAGCATGGCCACGTAGTCGTTGACAAAAAACTCCTGGTTTTTTCGCACGCGTACTTGTTGCATCTCGCTCCAGACAATGGTATCGCGCACGAGCGGGGCGGAGTGTACATACAAATCTTTTCCAATGGCGCGCTTGATGTCCGGAGAGGCCAGCAAGCCCATGTTAGGATTGACCTGCAGGCGCGGAAACAGGGTGGCTTCCACGTTTCCGTTTTTGCGCATTTCAATTTCATAGTAAATGTTTTCCGGGTGCACGCGCAAGGTGTCGCCTTTGGTATATAGCTTTTTACCGTCCTTTAGGATGTCATTTTGGGCAATGGCATCCAGCGGTTCTGTGGGCGACTTACCACCTCCGGGTTGACCCAAAATCTCTACTTCGCTGCGCTTGATGTACCCCGATTTGTCGCGCAGTTCCAGGCGCTCGCCCAAATACTCAAGTTCATACCCGGCCATTAGTTCGGGTTCGTGCAAGTACAACAGCAAATGTTCGCGGTTGCCCGTATCGCTAAACTGTTTGGAGATGAGCAGCCCGGAGTTGTTGAGCGATACCACTTTTGAGTATCCGGACGAAAACAAAATGCCGATAAGCATCAGACCGATCCCTATGTGGGCCAACGCTCCTCCTGAAAGCGAAGGTTTTTTCTTTAAGACCTTGCCCGCCACGATCATGTTGGACAGGATGATGTACACTCCGGCAAAAAGCAACAGTGCGTAAGCCACATTGTACACTTTTGACACGCTGGCCGTCACGACTGTCACCAACAATGAAAGCAAAACGGGCAGCAGCAAGTCATTTAACACATTGCCGCGATCCATTCGCTTCCACCAAAAAAACTGGCCCGTGCCCGACAGTAAGGCCACCGCTGCGGCAAACCACAATTGAAACTTAGAGTAGAAACCTACCTGATCCGCAGGTGGGGCCACATTGGATGTAAATCCAAGGCCCTCCACAACAGAATTGTACACGGGGATGGACGTGGGGATCAATACTTGTAAGCCCATGAGGCACAAGGTGGAGGCACCCATAAAAATCCAAAACTCGCGTGAATAGGTACTAACCTCCTCTTCCGTGGTGGGTATCCCTTTCCAACGGCGGGCGATCAAAAACACCGCGATACCTGTAAAAAAGAATTGGTAGACCAATAACTGACCGGACAAGCCGAGATCGGTAAACGAGTGAACGGAGGTGTCGCCTAAAATACCGCTGCGCACCAAAAAGGTCGAATACAAAATCAGCAGGAACACGGCCACCACCAAAATAACCGAGGCCTTCAAGGCCGTTTTGCTGTTTTTGTAGGTGATCATCGTGTGGATCGATGCGACCAATACAAGCCATGGAACATACACCGCGTTTTCCACAGGATCCCAGTTCCAATAGCCGCCAAAGTTCAGCGTTTCATATGCCCAGTAGCCACCCATTAAAATACCTAACCCTAAAATGGCGGCCGAAAACAACGCCCAGGGAAGTGCCGGACGAATCCAGTCGGTATACTTGCGTTGCCACAGCCCGGCCATACAAAACGCAAAAGGCACCAACGTACTGGCGAAGCCCAGAAACAACGTGGGAGGGTGGATAACCATCCAGTAGTTCTGAAGTAGTGGATTCAGGCCATTTCCGTCAGCGGGGATAAAATCCGGGTTGAGTTTGAAAATCGGATCATCCAGTGCATCGCGCAGTAATATGAAAGGAGAGCTGCCGATTTTGAGATCGATGCCCGGGATCACTGACCCCAGGATCATCGAAGCCAGAAATGCCTGCACCAGCGCGAAAACCACCATGGCGGGTGCTTCCCAGCGTTTTTGTGTCTGCATCAGGATAATACCCAACACAGCCTGCCAAAACATCCATAGCCAAAAACTGCCCTCTTGCCCATTCCAAAAGGTGGAAATGAGATAGTGCAGCGGCAGATTTTTATCGGAATGGCTGTACGCGTAGTGGTACTCGAAGTAATGGTTGTAGATGATGATGAACAGCGAAACACCGCCCCCCAAAACAGACACCGCATGGACGTAAAAGGCCACTCGGGCATTGACAAGCCAATCGGTTTGGATCGCGGCTGAGGCGCTCTGGGCTTTGGCATACGCAAAGGCAGATACGAGGGCGGCTACGAACGAAACGATAACGAACAGGTGCCCTATGTTGCCGATGAGGTAGTGCATGAATGGCTTCGACTTACGGGTGGCGAACTAGCACATCACAAAGAGGCGTTCAACTTTTCCTCCTGGTATTTGGAGGGGCACTTTAATAGTATCTTCTGTGCCACAAAGGTGTCGCTTTGATAATTGCCGATCACTACTACCTTCTCCGACCGCAAAAAATCTGCGGGCATGGGTTCGTTGAAGTAAACTTTTTGTTCCTTTTGGTTTTCATCGATCAACAAAAAAGAGAACGACAAATGATCAGGGCTCTTCTCGATCCCGATAATTTCCCCGCGGCTATCCTTCTTGAGCTCACCCACCACATGTATTCGCTTTTGGCTGCCGGCCGAAGCCATTTGATAGGCCTGGTCGAACGTGACATACGTGCTGGCATCCGAAGCGGTAGTCAAGATGATGGCCACGATGGCCGCCAGGCCCACCAGAATTGCAATGTGTGATTTTTTCATACCCCGTTACCCCTCATTTTTACTGGCGCAAAAGTAGCCAAAAATGGGCAATGGCCGGGGGCCTGAAAATGATATTGGTCAGGTGTTTAACCCTTTTTTTCGGGCAGTTTTTTTTCGAGTGTCGTTAGTTTTCGGTCGATGGCAACTAAATACACCAAGATGCCCACCAAGATAATTGCCAGGATGGCGACCACCACATAGATTTTTCCTTCGCTCCGCATGGCATCGGCCATCTCGGGCTCGGCCGTTTGGCCAAAGGCTGCAAACGTGGCCGCCATCGCCAGCAGGGCGCAGACTAATTTTTTACGATTGTTCATACGCGTGCTCCAAAAGGTGCTCTTCTGCATTTTTAAGTCGGATGCGTTGCTGGGCCAGCCAAAAGCCCAATAAAATCCAACCCGCGCAAGCCGGGTAAAACACCAGCCGCATGCGACTATCCAGGTCATACATGTTGAACCCCGGGTTGCCCCCGCTGCCGGGATGCATGGAGTCCGTCAGCCGCGGGATGATGAAAATCAACGGGATCATGGCCCCAAAGGCAAAGATGTTGTACACGGCTGCCAGGCGCGCACGTTGCTCGGCATTATCCACCGACATGCGCAACACGAAGTAGGCCAGGTAGACCAGATAGCTAATGGCCGCCCCGGTTTGTTTAGGGTCCCAATGCCAAAACGTACCCCACGTGTAATGGGCCCAAATCATTCCGGTCACCATCCCCAACGTTCCCAAAAGCATGCCGGCATGGGCAAACGAGGCTGAATACAAATCGAGGTGTTTTTGGCCTTGCCGCAGGTACCGGACGCCAAATAGCGCAGAAGCCGAAAACAGGGCCACCATTCCAAACCACATGGGTACGTGAAAGTATAGGGCGCGGATGCTCTCGTTAACAATGTGCAACCGCGGCACTTCCCACAAAAAACCAGCGATTACTGTGTAAAGCAGTAAGATGACCGTGGCTATTTTCCACCCCCACTTTTTCATGACCGCCAAATATACGGGAACAGCAAGTAGGACAAGGCCGTTACCAGCGAAATTATTGCCAGTAAGATCATCAGTTCATCGCTGCTGGCCGTCCAGCCCAGGCCGTCCATGCAATTTCGGGTCAGCTTCATGGCCATCAGCAGGATGGACACCACCAACGGAAAACTCAGCACGGCCATCAGCACACTGCCGTTGGTGGTTTTGGCCGCGATGCTGCTGATGAGCGTGAGCGCGGCAGCAAACCCCATCGAAGCCAGGGCGAGGACCGCCAAAAAAATGGCGTGATCCTGAATGGGATCGCCCAGAAATAGAACGAATAAGCCATAGCCCACCACGCCCATCACGCAGGAGAGCAATGCGTGATAAATCAATTTGCCCATGATAAAATCACCGGGCGATACCGTGTAATAGTAGTAGACAAACACGCCTTTTCGTTCGCCTATAAAACTCTTGGCAATGGTGCTGATGGCGGTAAAAAGCAACGCCACCCAAAAAAAAGCAGCCCACGCCAAGGGGCCTATACCGGCCTGCCCAAACGAAAGGTACACAACGAATACGATGGAGAGGAGGTATAGCCCCAGCGAGGCAATAACGGATTTTTTCCGAAGCTCGAGCGTAAATTCTTTTTTGACGATGGCCAGCCAGTTCAAGCAGGAAATGTTTCGGCCGTCTTGAACAGCCAGCGCATGAAAACAACCAGCAAGGCGCCCATAAAGCCGATGAAAAAGCCTGCCGCCATGGCGATGGATAGTTTAGGCTCGGCCGGTTTTTCATAGATGGTAAAGCCTTCAACCAACTGAATACTATTGGCCAGTTGAAGGGAATTCCGGTACTCCAGTTGCTGGCGTTTTAGATTAATGATTTGGTTGTAGATGTTCGTGGGATCAATGAGCATCATATCACCACCGGACTTGCTGTAGATGGGTTTACCCGCCAGTAACTTTTGTTTTAACGTATCCAACGACTTGATCTCTTCACCAATTGACTCAATCAGCTTTTCGTAATAGTCAATGCGCTGCTGCACGCGTATTTTCACAAACTCATTGTTGCGCAGGTAGTTGATGATCCCATCCTGCAATGTGGCAATGATGGACTTGTCCAACACCTCGGCCGTCACGATAAAGATTGACTCTTCCTTGCCTTGTTCCTTGGTTTCTTTAATGCTTTCGATTTCAATGCCGCGCAATTTTTCGGCCTGTGCGGCAGTAAGGCCCAGTCGTTGTGATAAGAGAGAGTAGTTTTTTTCACCGACCAGATTATCAATGCTCTCGGTGATGCGATCCGAATACGACTCAGTCAGGATATCCGATTGGATCACCATTTTGCTTATGTAAATGTCCGGCACGACAGAATACAGGCCGGCTCCCACGCCCACACCCGCTGCGGTACAAAACACAAAAAGCCAAAAGTGTCGCTGAAAAAAGCGGTATATACGAACCGCCAGTTCAACCAAGTCGATTTCGTCATTTGCCGGAGATGTACCCATATCAAAAATTTACGCAATATTATCAAAAACGCGCGTATCATGTTGTCCTGTGCTTTCCCTACTTTTGTGGGCTGAAAAGTCATGAGCAAGCGCGTATTGGTGACCGGGACAGCCGGGTTTATTGGATTTCATTTAACACAAAAGCTGTTGGCGGCTGGATATGTCGTAACCGGCCTTGACAACATCAACGACTACTATGACGTAGGGTTAAAGCACTCGCGCCTGGCGATTCTGAAAGACCTTGCTGGGTTTGACTTCCATCAGCGTGATCTGACGGACAAAGCGGCTTTGGATGCCCTTTTTGCCGGCCACCGATTCGACTATGTAGTACATTTGGCTGCCCAGGCTGGAGTTCGATACTCCATCCAGAACCCCTACGCTTATCTGGACAGTAACCTGACGGGTTTCCTCAATATGCTCGAGGCCTGCCGCCACCATCAGCCCGAACATCTGATTTACGCCTCGTCCAGCAGCGTTTATGGGGCCAATCGTAAGATGCCATTTTCGGTGCACGACAATGTCGATCACCCGCTCGCCCTGTATGCCGCCAGCAAAAAGGCCAATGAACTGATGGCACACGCCTACTCTAATTTGTATCACCTGCCTACCACCGGGTTGCGGTTTTTTACGGTGTATGGCCCGTATGGGCGACCGGACATGGCGCTTTTTATCTTCACCAAATTCATTTTGGACGGCAAGCCGATTGAAATCTACAACCACGGCAAAATGAAACGCGACTTCACCTACGTGGATGACATCGTGGAAGCCATTGTGCGGCTGGTGCCTAACAAACCCACAAGCAATACCGCCTGGCGCGGAGAGGCCCCCGACCCCGCCACCAGTTTTGCTCCGTATCAACTATTTAACATCGGAAATAATAAACCGGTAGAGTTGCTCTATTTTGTCGAATGCATCGAACGGGCGTTGGGCAAACAGGCAAACAAAGTGCTGATGCCTCTGCAAGATGGCGATGTGCCCGAAACCTATGCCGATGTGGCAGACCTGGAAAAGGCCGTTGGTTTTAAACCGGCCACCCGCATCGAAGACGGCATTCAAAAATTTGTGGACTGGTACCGCGCGTACTACCGTGTGTAGAAACAAACGAATGACAGATAAGCATACATGGAAAAAATTGGTGTCATAGGACTCGGTTATGTGGGTTTGCCCCTGGCGGTGGAGTTCGGAAAAGTGATGGACGTAGTCGGGTTTGATATCAACACCGAGCGGATAGCGGAGCTAAAAAAGGGATACGACCGCACCCTGGAAGTGACGGCCGAAGAGTTGAAGTCGGCCTCGCGCCTGGTTTACAGCGCAGACACTACTGATTTAGAGTCAGTTAATTATTTCATCATCACGGTGCCCACTCCGGTAGACGAATACCGCAAACCGGACCTGCGCCCACTGCAAAGCGCCAGCCGTACCGTGGGTGGAGTGTTAAAAAAAGGCGATATAGTGATTTACGAATCCACCGTATATCCCGGCTGTACCGAAGAAGACTGTGTGCCCATCCTGGAGAAAATCAGCGGATTGAAATTCAACAAGGATTTTTTTGCGGGATATTCCCCGGAGCGTATCAACCCGGGCGACAAACAGCACCGTGTTTCCACGATTAAAAAAGTAACCAGCGGCAGCACTCCCGAGGTGGCCGAAAGGGTTGACCAACTGTACAGACGGATCATCAAAGCCGGCACGCACAAAGCTTCCTCTATCAAAGTAGCCGAGGCCGCCAAGGTCATTGAAAACTCCCAGCGCGACATCAACATAGCCTTTGTCAATGAACTGGCATTGATTTTTCAGCGCATGGGTATTGATACACACGAGGTGTTGGAAGCAGCCGGCACCAAATGGAATTTTTTGCCCTTCAAACCCGGCTTGGTGGGGGGGCATTGTATCGGAGTAGATCCCTATTACCTGACATACAAAGCCGAAAGTCTGGGCTATCACCCCGAGGTGATTTTAGCCGGCCGAAGAATCAACGACAATATGGGAGCAAACATCGCGAAAGATGTCATCAAGCTTATGGCTCAGCACCAACTGCCCATCTATCAGGCGCGGGCACTCGTGTTGGGGTTGACATTTAAAGAGAATTGTCCGGACATCCGCAATAGCAAAGTCGTGGATGTAATCCGCGAGCTGCAAAGCTTTGGGATTCGGGTGGATGTCTACGATCCGCATGCCGAAGCCGCGGAGGTGCGGCACGAGTACGACCTGGAGCTCGCGCCAAAGCCCGAGGGAAAATACCACGCCATCATTTTAGCCGTCAGTCATCAGGAATTTGCAGCCTTGTCGTTAGACGGCTTGAAGGAGACCAATGCCGTGATTTACGATGTCAAAGGATTTCTCGACAAGGCGAAGATTACCGCCCGACTATAGCACATGGCGACTACTAACTCAGTGCTGGTAACGGGAGGTGCGGGCTATATCGGTGCTCATACTGTTTGGGAGCTACATCAGGCTGGCTTCAGGCCCGTTATCATTGATGACCTGTCGGCCAGTGACACCACCTTAATTAACGGTCTGACACGCATGATGGGAAAGCCCCCCGTTTTTTATCAAGGCTCGTGTAATGACCACGCTTTTTTGGAGCGCGTAGTCTCGACAGAGAAGCCGTCTTCCGTGATTCACTTTGCTGCCTACAAGTCCGTAGGCGAATCGGTGCGCGAACCTCTTATGTATTACCGCAATAATCTGGTGTCGCTGGTTAATTTGCTGGAGGTGATGAAGGAGTTTACGATAAACAGGTGTGTTTTCTCCTCGTCTTGCACCGTGTACGGCCAACCCGATCAGATTCCGGTAGATGAGGCCACGCCTATGAAACGGGCAGAGTCGCCCTATGGGGCCACCAAGCAGATGGGTGAACGGATATTGGAAGATGCCGTACAGGCCAATACGGATTTGCATGCCATCTCGCTGCGCTATTTCAACCCTATTGGTGCTCATCCCTCCGGCCAAATAGGTGAACTGCCCATCGGGGTGCCCAATAACCTGGTGCCGTACCTGACGCAGGTGGCGGTAGGCGAGCGCGAGAAACTTACTGTTTTTGGCAATGACTATGACACGCCCGATGGAAGTTGCATCCGTGACTACATTCATGTGGTGGACCTGGCCAAGGCGCACGTAAGAGCGCTGGAGAAGATGGACGTGTTGCCACAGCGGTTTGAAGTTTTCAATCTGGGATCGGGCACAGGTGCCAGCGTGTTGGAACTGATACGCACTTTTGAAAAGGCCACGGGTGTGAAGTTGAAGTTTGTCATCGGCCCGCGCAGAAGCGGTGATGTGGAAAAAGTCTATGCCAATCCGGCCAAAGCCAATCAGTATCTGGATTGGCGTACGGAGTTGTCTATGGAAGACGCCCTCCGTCACGCCTGGGCATGGCAAAAGAATTTGAAAAAGTGATATGAGCCGCCCCGAAATTCGCATGGTTGATCTGCAAACGCAGTATGCGCGTATTCAGCGCGAGGTGGATGAAGCCATCGCGTCCGTTTTAAAGTCCACGGCTTTTATTCAAGGGCCGCCCGTACAGAAGTTTGCCGTGGAGCTGGCAACCTATACGGGAGCAAAGCATGTTATTCCCTGCGCGAATGGCACCGATGCGTTGCAACTTGCCATGATGGCCCTGGAGTTAAAGCCTGGTGATGAAGTGATCTTGCCGGTGCACACCTATGTTGCTACGGCCGAAGTTATTGCGCTGTTGCGATTGACACCGGTATTTGTGGATGTTGATGCGGATTCGTTTACGCTGGCCGTGGATCAGGTGCGTGCAAAAATTACCCCCCGCACCAAAGCGATTGTGCCAGTGCACTTGTATGGGCAATGTGCGCATATGGAGCCCTTGTTGGCGCTCGCGAGTGAATTTGGTTTACACGTAATAGAAGATGCTGCACAGTCGCTGGGGGCGGTCTATACTTTTTCATCCTGGCAAAAACAATCCTCCGGAACGATGGGCGTGATTGGGTGCACTTCGTTTTTTCCGTCTAAGAACCTCGGTTGTTTTGGCGATGGCGGGGCCGTTTTTGTGAACGACAGTGCCCTGGCTGAAAAAATTCAAATGATTGCCAGCCACGGTCAACGCGTGAAGTACCAGCATGACATCATTGGCATCAACAGTCGGTTGGATACATTGCAAGCCGCCATCCTCTCCGTAAAGTTAAAGTATCTGCCCGAGTATGAGCGCAATCGCCAGGCAGCCGCTGCTTACTACGATGAGGCGCTCAAAGGTATTTCATGGCTCACCGTGCCCGCGCGGATGCGGTACAGCACCCATGTATTTCACCAGTACACGGTACGAGTGAGTGGAGGCAAACGCGATGCGTTAAAGAAATACCTGGAACAACGAGGCATACCAACCATGATTTATTACCCCATTCCCCTTCATTGGCAAAAAGCCTATCGGCAGCCGGGGGTATCGGAGTGGATGTTTCCGGTTACCGAGCGTTTGTCGAAGGAAGTACTCTCGCTGCCCATCCATACCGAAATGACCGAGGAGCAATTGTCGTACATTTGTAATGGTATTAAGGGGTTTGGAACGCATGGCTGAAACGAAGAACTATTTTGCGCACGAGACGGCCGTCATTGACGAAGGCTGTGAAATCGGGGAGGGTACCAAGATTTGGCATTTCTCTCACATCATGCCGAATTGCAAAATCGGCAAAAACTGCAACCTGGGTCAAAATGTGGTCGTTTCTTCGGAGGTTATTCTGGGCAACAATGTGAAGGTACAAAACAACGTGTCGATTTACACGGGCGTGGTTTGTGAAGACGATGTCTTCTTGGGACCTTCCATGGTTTTTACCAATGTGGTCAACCCGCGAAGTGCCGTGAACAGACGAGGTAACTATCAAAAAACGGTAGTCAAGCACGGTGCCTCCATTGGTGCCAATGCCACCGTGGTGTGTGGTCATGATATCGGTGAATTTGCCTTTATCGGGGCGGGAGCCGTAGTCACCAAAAATGTACCCGCCTATGCGTTGGTGGTAGGTAATCCGGCCAGACAAGTGGGTTGGATGAGTGCCTATGGCCACAAGTTGAATTTTGATGCCGAGGGGTTGGCGGTGTGCCCCGAGAGCGGAGAGAGGTATCAATTGACAAACGGAGTCGTTACGTCTATAAAATGAAAAATTTTGCCCTGATCGGAGCGGCTGGCTTTATTGCGCCCCGCCACTTAAAAGCGATCAAAGACACGGGAAACAATCTGGTAGCCGCGCTTGATAAATTCGACAGCGTGGGCATCATTGATAGTTACTTTCCACAGGCTGATTTTTTCACCGAGTTTGAGCGATTTGATCGCCACTTAGACAAGTTGCGCAGACAAGGCCAAAAGGTCGACTACGTGAGTATCTGTTCTCCGAATTATCTGCATGATTCGCATATTCGATTTGCGCTGCGGCACCAGGCCGATGCCATTTGTGAGAAACCGTTGGTACTCAACCCGTGGAACGTAGACGCGCTGATCGAAATTGAGCGAGAGACAGGCAAGCGCGTCTACACGATTTTACAGCTTCGCCTCCATCCCAGCATCATCCAGTTGCGTGACGAGGTATCCCGGGCTGGCGGCCAGAGGCATCAGGTGAGGTTGGAGTACATCACATCCCGTGGCAAGTGGTACCATCATAGCTGGAAAGGAGAAGAACAAAAGTCAGGAGGAATCGCTACAAACATCGGTGTTCATTTTTTTGACATGCTCACCTGGGTGTTTGGACGCGTTCAGGGGGCATCAGTAAAATCGTACGAACCTGATCACGCAGCCGGCCATTTGGAACTGGAGCGGGCCTCGGTCGACTGGTTTTTGAGTATCAACGAAAGTCATTTGCCAGAAGAGGCAAAAAAGCAAGGCAAGCGCACCCATCGCTCACTCACCATGGAGAACAAGGAGATTGAATTTAGCGATGGCTTTACAGACTTACATACCAAGAGCTATGAGGCCATTTTGAAAGGGCAGGGTTTTGGCCTGGAAGAAGCCCGCCCTTCTATCGAGTTGGTTCATCGCATTCGGGAGGGAAGGGTGCTATAGCGCATTCTTTGTAACTTTGTAAGCATTGTAAGAAAATCAAATGAAAGGCATCATTCTGGCGGGAGGTTCGGGTACGCGTTTATATCCGCTTACCAAAGCTGTTTCCAAACAAATATTACCGATCTATGACAAGCCCATGATCTATTATCCCTTGTCGGTGCTCATGCTGGCTAATATTCGGGAGATATTGATCATCTCTACCCCGCATGATATTGGCCATTTTGAAAATTTGCTCGGGGATGGCAGTCAGTTTGGCTTGAAGCTGTCATATAAAATTCAGCCGTCACCGGACGGCCTGGCACAGGCATTTTTACTGGGCGAGGAGTTTTTGGCGGGAAGTCCGGCCTGCCTGATTTTGGGTGATAACATATTCTATGGCTACGGATTTTCGGGTTTGTTGGAGGAGGCGAGTAGGTTAACGAAGGGGGCCACGGTATTTGGATACTACGTTAATGACCCGCAACGTTATGGGGTAGCCGAGTTTGACGAGCAAGGTAATGTTCTTTCCATTGAAGAGAAGCCGCAGCAGCCGAAGTCAAATTACGCGGTAACCGGACTTTATTTCTACGACCACACGGTAGTAGAGAAAGCCAAGCGGGTGAAGCCGTCCGCTCGTGGGGAGTTGGAAATTACCGACCTGAACAAAATATATCTGGACGAGAAGGCGTTGTCAGTCCGGCTGTTGGGCCGCGGCATGGCGTGGCTGGATACCGGCACGCACCAGTCCATGTTGCAGGCGTCCAACTTTGTTGAATCAATCGAGGAGCGCCAGGGTTTGAAGATTGCCTGTTTGGAGGAGATTGCGTACCGCAAGAAGTACATCAACCGCGAGCAGCTTGGCAAGTTAGCCGAGCCGTTGGCCAAAAACCAATATGGTCAATACCTGCTGAAGATCATGAATGAGAAAACGCCTGGCACACTATGACGATAGAATCCACCGCCTTTGACGGTCTTTTTGTACTTACGCCTCGCGTTTTAGGTGATGAAAGAGGGTATTTTATGGAGTCATACAATGCCCGGACCTTCCAGGAGCTGGGGTTTGACATGGTATTCATTCAGGACAACCAATCCCGCTCTTCCAAGGGGGTGCTACGCGGTATGCACTTTCAAAATGCTCCTCACGCGCAAACCAAATTGGTGCGCGTGTTGTCGGGTAGTATTTGGGATGTGGTAATTGACTTGCGGAGAGATCACCCTACGTTCGCTAAACACTTTGGGATTGAACTCTCAAGCGAAAATAAAAAACAATTGTTGGTGCCAAAAGGGTTTGCGCACGGGTTTGTTGTGTTGAGCGAGCAGGCAGAGGTGCTTTACAAATGCGATGAGTATTATCACCCGGAGTCAGAGGGAGGGGTAGCCTATGATGATCCGGCTCTCGGCATTGACTGGCGGTTTAACCATACGGAGCTCACCGTTTCTGCCAAGGACCAGAGGTATCCGATGCTGGCTGATGCAAAATTTTCTTTTTGAATGAAACATATACTCGTAACCGGGGGAGCAGGGTTTATTGGCTCAAACTTTGTGCCTTATTTTCTTGATCGGCATCCGGATGTCCACGTGATCAATTTGGATGCGTTAACGTACGCGGGAGATTTATCCAACCTGGATTCGGTGAAGGATCACCCTCGACACACCTTTGTAAAGGGAGATATTGGTGACCGGGCACGGGTGGACCAACTGTTTCAGCAATATGATATTGGCGGAGTCATTCACTTTGCTGCGGAGTCGCATGTCGATAACTCTATTTCCGGCCCAGAAGCCTTCATCCGCACCAACATCAACGGTACATTTACACTCTTGGACGTGGCGCGCAAACACTGGTTGAAAGCACCGCATGAACCGGTGGCAGGGAAGCAAGGCAATCGATTCCTGCATGTATCCACAGACGAGGTATACGGCAGCTTGGGTTCCACGGGGTTGTTCACGGAACAAACGCCCTACGCGCCAAACAGCCCGTATAGTGCCAGCAAAGCCGCCAGCGATTTGTTGGTACGCAGCTACCATCACACGTATGGATTGAATACGGTTATTACCAACTGCTCAAATAATTACGGGCCGAAGCAGCACAAAGAAAAGCTCATTCCAACCATCATTCGAAAGGCCTTAGCCGGGGAAGCTATACCCATTTACGGTGATGGAAAGAATGTGCGCGATTGGTTGTATGTGCTTGATCACGCAAAAGGCATTGCACTTGCATTTGAGAAAGGCGGGGCGGGGGAGACATACAACATTGGCGGGAGAAACGAACGCACCAACAATCAAATCGCGGATACTATTTGTTCGCTTTTAGATGAGTTGAAGCCATTGGGAGCAGGTCGTTCCTACAAACAACAGATTACGTACGTGAAAGATCGTGCCGGACACGACAAGCGTTACGCGATAGATGCCACGAAAATTGAGAAGGAGTTGGGTTGGCGTGCGGAGGAGGATTTCAACAGTGGTATCAAAAAGACACTGCTCTGGTATATGTAGCCATTAATTTTTAGATTAGGTATTAGTATATGAGTTTTCACCCGTGTAAAAAGCGGTGATAGTGTCGGCAATAAAATTGATTTGCCGTTCTGATAATTCCAAAAAAAGGGGAAGTCGAACCAATGTTTCCTCAAATCGTTCTGCATTTGGCAATGGAGCTTGCGTTTCTCGGAGTTTTCGGTAAAATGGACTTCGATGCAGGCACAGGTAGTGGAATATTGCCTGAATACCGCGATTGTACAAAAAGTCGATGAGTGCATTTCGCTCTTGTAAACTTCGCGTCAAGATGTAAAAGATGTGCCCGTTGCCAGTGTTACCTGGTTTTTCGGTGGGCAACGTGATGTAGCCTGCTTGTTGTAGTTGGAAGAGGTGATCATAATAATGGGCCCACAGATGTTTTCGTCTTTTTTGGATTTCATCCAATGCTTCCAATTGCGCATACAAGAACGCAGCTGTCAGTTCTGAAGGCAGAAACGAAGATCCGATATCTACCCAGGTGTATTTGTCCACCTCCCGCCTGTTGAAGGCCGCACGGTTAGTGCCCTTTTCCCAGATTATCTCGGCTCTCTTGAAGAAACGGCTGTCATTGACTACCAATAGTCCCCCCTCGCCCGCGATGATATTTTTTGTTTCGTGAAAAGAGAATGCCGCAAAATGCCCAAACGAACCCAAAGGTTTCTCCTCATAATAGGAGTCGATGGCTTGTGCGGCATCTTCGATTAGCACTATATCGCGGCCGTTGATAAGTTCAGCGATTGGTTTCATGTCACATCCACGACCGCCATAATGCACTACCACAATGGCTTTGGTCTTGGAATTTATCAGCGTTTTCAGATGATTAACATCCATGTTCGGGTGATCAACGGAAGAATCACAAAACACCAGCGATGCCCCGCGAAGTAAAAATGCATTGGCGGTGGAAACAAATGTATAGGAAGATGTGATCACCTCATCCCCCGGCTGAATGTCGGCCAAAATGGCTGCCATCTCCAGTGCGGCAGTAGCGGAGTGCGTTAGCAGGCACTTACCAAAGCCATATCGGTTTTCAAAAAATGATTGGCACTTTTTAGTAAAGTCACCGTTTCCGGAGATTTTTTCAAGCGCAATGGCTTGTTCGATGTACCGGAATTCATTTCCAGTCACAAATGGCTTATTGAAACCAATCATGGGTTATGCTTTTGATACCAGCAATACGCCTGCTACTATACACGCACAACCCAATACTTTGTACATCGAGATGGGCTCACGAAACAGATAGAAACTAAGCACCACCACCAGTAGTAGTGAGAGATTCATAAACGGATATGCTTTGGACAGTTCAATGTCTTTAAGTGCGGCCATCCATGTCAGACTGGCGATAAATGCAGATAGAAAACTGGAGAAAATATAGGGGTCAAAAAGCGATTTGGCGAAGAAAAGCATTTTGTCGAGATGGCCTTCGGGGACATGGTTCCATTGACTAAGTCTCCACTTTAGGATAAGCTGGCCATAGGCCGTTAGCACAACTGTGCAAAAGATATAAATATAGCCCATGGTACTAGCGTTTTTTTACTAAGATGGTAAAGTCATATAAGTTGTAATCATGTAACAGTGCCACGTTTTTTGAAAATTGTCGTTTACAGTAGTCAAACAGCAAGAGAGGGTCGGAATAATGCAGGTCAGACCTCATGAGGTGTGGGTCGGAGTAGGTGGTGAGGGCATTGAAGGCGAACCCAAGATTACTCTTTTCGTTCATAATGGTGATTGTCTCAAGAATGTGTTGGTGCCATTCGGGGGTAGTATGGACAAAGGGTAGATTAAACAAACCGCTTGCGAGGGTGTAGTCCGCAACGGTCATCTCTGAAGCGTGGGCTATTGTGCGGAAGGCATGATTGGGTAGGTGTCCGTACGTCAAAACAGCCCGTTGAATCATTTCCGGCAGTATATCATAGCCGTAGTACTGATAGTCGAAGTCAAATGAAGACAGATATCCGACTAACGCTCCCGTTCCACAACCCAAATCGTTGATTGAACAGGTTACATCGGCTGGCAGAATCTTGAGCAACTGCTCAAAGCGCACGCGCTGAGCGTTTTCATCCTTCCATCCTACCCCCATGGCGGAATTTCCGTGGGCATACAGTTTTTCGTGATAGAAATCGTCAACACCAGGGTTCATGGCTTTTCTTGTTTATACACTTTGCGGACAACCGCAATAGGTCGGTTTTTTGTCTCCACGAATACGCGTGACAAGTACACGCCAATCACGCCTAATAGAAAAATGATCACCCCACCGATTAACCAGATCGAAGCCATGATGCTGGTCCAGCCCGCCACCTCCTCCTGGTAGATCCATCTGTTGATAAGAATGAGCAAGATATTGACTGTCGAAATACCCAACCAGACCGTTCCAACGAGAAAAATTAAATAAAGGGGGCGATGACTGACAGAGGTAATGATGTCAATTGCCATTTTGACTTTTTTCCCCAGTGTATAAGTAGAAGAACCCTTACTTTTCTTGGTTAATGGAATTCCCTTTTGCTCAAATCCCGTCAGGATAAACACCGTCCAGATATCCAGGGACTTTTCTTGAAAGGTGAGCACCGCTTTTACATAGGCGAGCCTCATCAACCGTGCCGTGGTGGTATTGCGCGGGTAGGGAACTTTTGTAAGAGAGTCAAGCAGATAATAAAAGGCCGAGCCGGACAGCCTCTCAAACAGACCCCCCTTGCGGGCCATCTGAATGCCGTATACTACATCAACGGTCTCATTTGCTGTCAGGTGCTTCCAAAACAACAATAAAGTCTCCGGATCTTCTTCCAAGTCGGAGTCAATCAGAAAAACGAAATCCCCTTTGGCGTGGGCTAAGCCGACCATAATTGCCTGGTGGTGTCCAAAGTTTCGGGCCAGATCCACCAATACCACCCGCTCATCCAAACGCACGATATCCAAAACCTTGTCGCGCGAGCGATCGGGTGATCCGTCATTTACAAAGATAATTTCGAAAGGGTTAGCTAGTTGGGTGGCTGTCTGTTTTACGCGATCGTAGAAAGGTTGTACAAACGACTCGGAACAATACAGGGTCGTTACTATCGAGAGCAGGGGCTTCATAGCCTGGGTTTCAGGTAGGTTGGGGAGGAGGGGCCTTTATTGAACAGCAAATCTAATACACTAACGCCATGTACAAAAGGTGGGTAAAGCTGTTCGTACTCCGGGAAACCCTCATAGTTGGCCCATTCGACCGCAATTCCAGACTGTGCAAAAAGTCCCTCATCGAGGTATTCCTTGGCTGCAGGACCTGAAAGGTATACCGTGGCCCCCAGCTGTTGGCAGATGTCGATCAGACGCTCATTTTTACCCGGTTTAGGCGCGAATTCGTGGGCCCATCGGATGGGGGTTTGGATATCAAGCCAAGAGTTAATGGCTTTGATGAAAGTAAGGTTTATTTTGCTGAGGCTGTCCTCTGCGCTGTCGAGCAGGATGGAGCGAAGGGCATCTTTGTACGGATCGAAAAAGGGTGCTTTTCGGTAGGCTTGGGATAACTGATTCCAGTGGTCCTGTCGCCAGGTGCTGCCGAATGTTTTCACCTGCTCGATTGTGCAGTCGAAATGCCCTTTGACATCCACCGGGATGGTCAGCCACCGCAGACCGTGGGGTGTTTTGATAAGATTTCGATTTCGCCAGTCCCTTCGTGTGTACTGCACGTTATCGAGTAATATGAACTCATCTACCGACTTGATAAGGTTGAAGTACCCTTTCCAGGGTATGTAGTTGGACTGGGAGATGGCGATTTTTTTTGGCATGAAGGAGTGGATGGGTCAGCGGGGAGTGTAGCAGATGTCAGAGGACAATTTCTAATGGAACTCACAAATTTACGTGCGATTCGTTATTTTTGAAGTCAAAATGAAAACTGCATTAATTACGGGCATTACTGGCCAAGATGGGGCTTACTTGGCGGAGCTTTTGCTTTCAAAAGGGTATCAGGTTCATGGTGTTAAGCGAAGAAGTTCGCTTTTTAATACTGACAGGATAGATCATTTGTATCAAGATCCTCATGAAGAAAACCTACGATTTAAGTTGCACTATGGCGATTTGACTGATTCGGTCAACTTACTACGGATTATCCAGGAAACCCAACCGGACGAAATATATAATTTGGGAGCCATGTCGCACGTCAAGGTGAGTTTTGATATTCCAGAATACACCGCCAATGCCGATGGGGTTGGCACGTTAAGAATACGAGAGACAGTCAGAACACTCGGGTTAACTACCAAGACGCATAACAAGCATGCCTGATATCAGAAATTAAAGTGCTCAATATTAACATTTATTTCAAAGCTTATTTTGGCTACACAAAGCAGGGAACGTTTGACAGAACGCACATTCGTTCGCAACAAATGGTGAGATATTTAATGATTTAACTTTTAATATTTTTGAAGAGTTTTTGGCATTACAATTCTTGTTTTCAAGAAAGAGATAAGAAGCTAGTTGAACTCTATTCGCTTGCTTCTTAGTTTGATTGAATACAAAGTCCGAGTTTCCTCAGATTTAAAAATCCTAGTTAGATTTACATTACTTGAAGAAAATCGATCAAACCATAATCCTAGATTTTGTAAGAGTATGTCAGTAGTCAGTATCCCCACATATTATTTCAATCTATATAAGGGATGATCATTCAGGAATCAGGTAGAAAATTAATCACGGGCAACATACTTATCAATTTGTTGGGAAACATAGTCCCAATGGTGTTTGCTATTTTATCATTACCATCTATAGTTGAGGGAATAGGAACGGAAAAATTCGGTGTTCTTTCAATTGCTTGGTTATTTCTGGGCTATTTTAGTATTCTTGATTTAGGGATTGGACGGGCAACTACAAAGTTTATTATTGAGTTTAATAATGAAGGTTTAGTCAGCGAGATTAAGAATCTGGTTTGGACCTCAATTTTGTTTTTGTTCTTTTTTGGTTTGGTAGCGGGTGGATCGCTATTTTGTTTGACGCCCTATATAGTTAATCATTTACTCAATATTCCCGATTATTTGGTTGAGAGTACAATTGAGTCATTTTATATAATAGCTGCAACCATACCATTTATTACAGGAGTAGCTGGTGCGAAAGGTGTATTGGAAGCAAGGCAGAAATTTACGCTGCTAAATTTCATAAAAATACCATCAAGTATTCTAAATTATGCTATTCCACTGAGCCTGATATTCTTTACCAAGAGCTTAACGCTGATTGTCCTTTTTTTAGCCGCCACCAGAATTTTAGTATTTTTTGTGCATGTATTTTTTTGCTTTGAGCCTGCTGACAGGAGAGGTAAAACGAAGAAGTTCGAATGGAGACACGTCAGAAAATTGATGACTTATGGTGGGTGGCTTACCGTGAGCAATTTGGTGGGCCCGATTATGGTTTATTTTGACCGCTTTATTATTGGCTCAATTTTAACGTTGACATTGCTTACGTACTACAGCACTCCGTACGAAGTGGTTACGAAACTCCTGGTAATTGCTGGCAGTGCCACTACTGTTTTATTTCCAGTTTTTACGAATTTTTATTTAACTAATCTGGATAAGTTTTACGATGTATATAACAAATCACTTAAGGGTATGATTTTAATCATATTCCCTGTTACTTTATTTATAGCTTGTTTTTCATCTGATATACTCAATATTTGGTTAGGTAGTAATTTTGCAAACGAAAGTAGCTTAGTTCTACAGATATTGTCACTGGGAGTCTTGTCGAATTCAATAAGCGCAATACCCTTCACATCTATCCAAGCGTTTAATAGGCCCGATATTACTGCAAAAATTCATCTTACAGAATTGCCTTTTTATCTCGCCAGTTTGTGGTTTTTTGCACACCATTTTGGTATTGCAGGTGTTGCTTTGGCGTGGTCTCTTAGAAGTGTAATTGATGCCGTAGCATTCATGTATTTTTTTGTAAGAATTACCAATAAAAGGATTGCCAGTGGCATGGTGTTCATTCTTTTGTTTTTAGTGTGTTGTTTTGCTGCATGTTTTCTACTTTTGCACTCAAATCTTCTTTACAAGTCGCTTTCTTATGCGACAATGCTTGTGTTGTTTGGTTTAGGGTTTTGGTTCAGCGTTTTGCTGAAGGACGAGAGAGTTTCCCTGATGAGCTTGACTAGAAAAGGGGTGCCACTATGAGAGCTGAAATAGAGACGTTGGAAAGGAAGAATTGCCTTGTTTGTCACTCTTTGGGCAAGCCCTTATACGAAAATCTTACCGATCAACTTTTCTCAGCTCCGGGTAACTGGAACTTATCATTATGTCCAAAATGTAGATTGATTTGGCTCAACCCATATCCTGTGCCGGAAGATGTTGGAAAATTATATTTCTCGTATTACACGCATCAAAATGTCAATAGGAGAATTTTAGGCAATTTATTTGACAAACTGACACAGGATGTGTATAGCTCGATGGGTTATGATCAAGGGTTAAATCGATCAATTGGCATCGGTTGTCATATTCCATATTTTAATGAGTATGTATCATTAGCTATTTTGAAGGTTCAATCATCCTGGGGAAATCATCTTTTAGACATTGGCTCAGGAAATGGCCAGTATTTGAATACAATGAGGAGCTTCGGCTGGAAGGTTGAAGGAGTCGAAACAGATCAAAAAGCTGCTGACTTTGCTCGCGACAAATATACCTTAAAAGTGCATGTAGGAAATTTATCGGAGTGTGGAATTCCGTCTGGGTCATTTGATGTAATTACATTGAATCATGTTATTGAACACGTATATGATCCCAGGGCGCTACTAACGGAGTGTATGCGAATACTAAAGCCCGGTGGGAGATTAGTCTTGTTAACCCCAAACTCAGAAAGCCTGGGATATCGTCTATTCGGAAAAAATTGGAGAGGGTTGGAGGCACCAAGGCATATGGCAATATTTTCAGTTACAAATCTTGGGGAGCTGATGACTCAAATTGGATTCGGAACTGAAACTCTTACCTCAACGGCCCGAATTTCGAGATACCTATATTCAACAAGCGTGCATATTCGACAAGGCAGAGTAGGTATAGGAGGGGGGGGGAATAGGGGCTATTGGTTAGCACTTAGAAGTTACTGTTTTCAAGTTATAGAGGAGCTGGTTAGACTCTTTAATAAGAAAGTTGGTGAAGAGATATTTTTTGTAGGAACAAAGTAAACCAAATGAAGGAGCCTTTGATTACGATAATTATTGTTACATACAATTCTGAGGATGAAATAGCAGGTTGCCTTGATAGTATCTTTAAAAATCATGTTGAAGTTACCGTCTATGTAGTTGATAACGCATCCTCCGATGGAACAAGGAAAATATTGAATGGATATGCTCAACGGGAGCCTAGAGTAAATCTAATTTTTAATGAAGATAATAAAGGTCTGGCTGCAGCCAACAATCAGCCATTGCCGTTTATCAACACTAAGTATACGTTAATTTTAAATCCTGATATTTTACTAAAGGAAAATTCACTAACCATCATGTTGAGGGCGATGGAGGCTGACCCTTCTATTGGAATGTTGGGGCCGTTGTGCTTGTTTGAAAACGGAGAGCCACACGTGAGTGCATACCGTTATTACAATTTCTTCACAATAGTAATGTGGAGATCTATCCCCCATACCATGATGCGTTATTTTTTTGATCGCTTTTCGAATTTTAAGAAGCGTGAGGTTCTTTTTGTTTCGGGTGCATGTTATATTATTCCAAGCAAGCTGTTTAAGGAACTAGAAGGATATGATCCGGCTTTGTTTTTGACGATATCAGACGTGGCTGACATCGGAGTGCGTATTAAGAAAAAAGGCTATAAAGCTGTTTATTTTCCGGATGCTGTAATTACGCATTTTTCGGGAAGAAGTAATGCTCCCTTGAAATATCTAACCCAGGTCTGGGGTCTTACCGGGGACCTATATTTCATTAAGAAGCATTTGGGTCGGGTGCAATATTTTGTTGCCAAACTAATTTTTATTGCGGGAAGTATAGCGAGGGGCATTGTTTTTTTTATTCTTGCCATAGCCACAAACCGTGATAGTTTTAAAGCTAAAGCTAAGTTGTATTTCGACTTATCTAAGGCAGTTCGTGCGTACGCGCCATCTAAATAGCATGTAATTTACTTAACCCATTTTAATATCTTGGGAATATGAATTCAAGTGTACAGTCAATCCCAACTGAAGATTCAGCCAATTTCAGTTTTTTGGGAGTTCAAATTCCTATAAAATTTCTTTTAGGTATCATAATTCTAGTCGCTGCCTTTCTTCGTTTGTGGCATGTTGATTTTCAAGGCCTATGGTACGATGAGATTCACAGTATGAATGGGGCAGATCCGGATCAAAGCTTTGCGGACATCATCGCATATTGCAAGACTGATCAGCCGCCACTTTTTTTTTTATTGCTCCATTTTTGGTTTAAAGTCTTTTCCTTCAATGATTTTTATGGACGCTTGTTTGTTGCCATTATTGGTATACTAGGGGTAGTCTCAGTTTTCTTTTTAGGAAAAGAAGTCAAGAATGCAAGAGTCGGTATAATTGCCGCCTTTATAACCAGTTTAAACTACTTTCAAATAGTTTATTCGCAAGAGGTAAGGTTCTATTCGTTACTGTTTTTATTGAGTTCCTTGTCATTTTTGTTTTTTATTAGGAGCACAAAACAGATGTCTATTTTCAATTTCATTTGTTACTCCCTATTTACTAGTGCTGCAATATATACTCATTATTATGGGATGGTTGTTGCCGGCACACAAGCGTTACTTTTTCTTGGAACAATTTTATTCAGACCATCCAGGCGATTTTTGCTCTATGGACTTGGTTCGGGGATATTGATCCTAATTGCGATTAGCCCATGGCTTCCTACATATTTTAACGACTCGAAGATTACTAATTTCTGGATTCAGCCGGTTGCCTTTCCCCTATTTCTTGCCAATTATTTTTATCACTATTTCGAGAGTTATGTGATCGCCACGCTGTTATTGATATCAATTCTGTATTTTTTGGGTTTCACTTTTGTGAACTATTTTAGGAAAGGAGAACAAATTCGCATTGAATATTGGTTCATTTTTGGATGGATTTTTTTTAGTTATTCGATTCCTCTTGTCTATTCGGTAATGGTGTCCCCGATGTTGATTATTAGATACACCATAATCGTGTTACCTGCCATACTAGTGCTTGTCGGATTGGGTTTCGATTCGTTTACTGAACGTTATTTTGTTACCGCTTTGATCATCTTTGTACTAGTAACGGTAAACAAGTTATTTTTCGATCTACACTATTACGATATTCCGAGAAAAGAGCAGCTTCGAGAGGTTGTCAAGGAAGTCATTAAGGATGACAAGAAGCCGGCTGTTATCTTTAGCTATTATGCATGGCACTATAACTATTACTTTAAATCTTTAGATAGTAAAGATACAGTGACGCACCCTCTCTCCGTTGACTACAAGGCGGTTTTGGATCGTGTGGATTATGTTTGGCTTATTCAGTGTCATGAGGATAACATCGGAGCGACAAACGAACAACTTGCACTGATTGAACAAATGTTCGTCCCTCTTAAAGAGATTAAGTTCATTGGGGCACGAGGCAAATTGTTTACCAGAAGGAGCCTCAATCAGCCATCCTTGCATAAATGAACATTTTGAATGCCTAAAGTCTATATCATTATTGTAAACTACAACGGCTGGAGAGACACTATTGAGTGTCTGGAAAGTCTTTTGAAACTTCAATATGATAATTTTCAGATTATCATTGTTGATAATTCGGAGACACTTACGTCATTTAATAAAATTGTTTCATGGGCTTCAATGGGAGAACAAATAGATACAAGTCATCATGAATTGACAACACCAAATATTGAGAAGCCGTTTACAGACTTTGTGTCAGTTCATGAACCCGAGTTTCAAAAATTGAGTTACAAACAGAGAATTGTGCTGGTAAAAACCGATCGGAATAACGGCTTTTCGGCCGCAAACAATGTAGGATTGAAGTATCTTAAGAGATTGGGTGACTATGAATTTGCTTGGCTTCTAAATAATGATACTGTGGTTAAGGCGGATACTCTTATTTCTTTGGTAAATTGCATGAATGATTTACGCAGTTTGAGGGTTGGGATTTTGGGCGCTAAGGTCATGGAGTACGAAAACAAAGAGATTATACAGTCTGCCGGAGGTGGAAGGTTGATTCGCCCTTTAGCTTATTCCTATCTGGTTGGTGCAGGTCAGAATGATGTAGGGCAATTTGATACAAGTGAAATAGAGATGGATTTCGTGGCAGGCGCGAGTATGTTTATTCGGAAAAAATTTTTGGACGAAACCGGCTTATTAAGTGAAGAGTACTTTTTGTATTTTGAAGAGCCTGATTGGACGGTACGAGGTAGACGAAAAGGATGGGAAATCGGCTACTGTTTTCGTGCCACGATTTTTCACAAAGGGGGAGCATCAACTGGTGGGAGGGGTTACTCATCGGGGGTTAATAAGTCCACTGTATTTTCAGATTTTTATTTCCAGAGAGCTAAAATTTTGTTCACCAAGAATCATTACATGTTCTGGCTTCCGTTTGTTTATCTTAGTTTTCTTTTGGTGATTTTTAATCGGCTGCGGAGAGGTCAGTTTGACAGAGTTAAGGTTTTGGTTTCAGTCTTACTTCACCCCTCTAGAAAATTGTCACGATGAGAAGAGAGACAATTTGAATGACTTATATGTTCTATTTTCTATGTTTATGCCATTAAGTAGATGAAATTTGGCTTTGTTGGCATCAGTGTAATTTTTCTTTTTTATTTAATTCCGTTTCAGGACTTAGTTGTAAGCTATTTGTTTATCAAAGGGTTTCCGTTCCTTTTTTTGAAAGCGATACTTGTATTGAAGGAAGTCATTGTTCTGTTGTTTGGCTTTTTTCTGTTGATTAAGAGGCGGATATCAAAGGCGCGGGTGTTTTTGATCGTGTTCTTGGGGTATTCTTTGATATCTGTTTGTTTCTCAGAGATTAATTCGTATAGCACGTTGCTTGGGCTTCGAACATATTTGCTTTTACTTTTTTCGTTTGTTTTGGGAGAGCAGTTGAAGACGTTTTCCTTTTTTTTGAGTAGCTTTTATCGACATATAAGCATTGTGTTTATTTTGATATTCGTTTTTTCATTTTTGGAGTACTGGGTCTTGCCGATGACGATCTGGAAAGATCCTTTTCCAATAATGGAGATGAAGAGGCAGGTTGCTAATCTTAATACACCTAACGAATATTATGATTTTGGTTATCCGGTTAATGCTTTCGGGGAAATAACTAGAAGGATGCTTGGGCCTTTTGATGAGCCGCTTTACATGGCATATTTTACAATTATTCTCGTTAATTTTTTTATGGTGCGAGTCCTTTACGATAAGGGAAGGGCTAAATTCGGGGCTATTTTTGGGACTGTCATGGTGCTACTGACACAAACAAGAGCAATTATACTTGGGTTCTTTCTTTCGCTGGCACTACTTCTTACAAATGGGACGCGAATAAGAAAGAAATACATAGTTATCGGCACCGCTGCAATTGTTTTGCTCATTCCGATTGTGTTCGCTTTTTCTGAGGAAGTTGTTGTTTTCGTATATTCTATATTTGACAGTAAGGGGAGAAACATCGGTCACCTGCAAGCTTATTCAACAGGCGCCCAACTCTTATTGACTCACCCGTTTGGGTCTGGTATCGGTTCCGCATCATCCTTAGTTGGCTTTTCAGAGTCCAACAACGCAACGGAAAACGCCTTCATTAACATCGGACTTGAAATAGGTTTAATTGGAATGGTTTTCTTTTTTTTATTTTTTATTTGTCTGATTTTTCAATTCAGGGGATTTATCAAACGAAGGTCTTCTTCAGGAGCTAGTTATCAAGTTGTTTCTGCTGGATATCTGCTAGCAATACAATTCGTTTTTTCGGGGCTCGTGGCACCCCACATACTTACTGCTCGAATTCTTATCCCTTTTATGATTATTATGGGGTGGGCATATTCGATTAGTACCGAAATGGAAGGAAATGAGAATAGCAATAATAACTCTTACAACAACGGCTAGGCGAACGGGTGTTGCCGAATACGTTATTAACCTACTGGATGGGCTTCAAAAACTTGATGCTGAAAACGAGTACTTTGTATTTACAGGTATGGATAATCGACACATGTTCGATATACGTAGTCCAAATTTTAGTGAAGTTCGACTTTCGCTAACGCACGCATCTTATTTAAGGCCAGTATTTTATTTTTGGTTGATGTTTTTATTCCCCATTTGGGCCAGGCGACAGAAAATCGATGTCGTTCACTTGCCTAATACACTTTTCGTGACTGGTTTTTTCAAGACGGTGACAACTATTCATGATGTGGTGGAATTGAAAATTAAGAAGTATTCACCGATTCGCACGGCATTTAGACGACTTATGATAAAGTCGGCTATTTTGAATTCGAGAAAACTGATAACCGTTTCTCATAGTTCTGCAAGAGACTTGATAGACTTAGGAGCTAGAAATGTGGCATCTATTCATTTAGGTTTCACTAATCCCTATCTTTCTTTCCACCCGAAATTATCCGCCCAACAGGTGCTGGAGAAATATTTAATTGGCGAGAATCCATTTGTGCTTTTTATTGGCACCCTAATGAAGCATAAGAACGTGACGGTACTTATTGCTGCTTTTAAGGTCGCTTTAGAGACGAATCCTAGTCTTCAATTGGTAATCGTTGGAGCCCCTGATAACGATCATAAGAATATTCTTAAAACGATTAAGAGTCATCAATTGAATGATCGAGTTCATTTATTGAATTTTATCACACAAGAAGAGAAATTACTCCTACTGCATAGGGCGTCCGTATTTTGTTTCATTAGTTCCTATGAAGGATTTGGGATACCTATCCTCGAAGCGCAGGCAGCCGGGGTCCCCGTAATCGCAAATAATGTATCATCTTTACCCGAAATAGGAGGCAAGGGTGTGTTTTTAGTAAATCCAGAGAATTTAAAACAGGGGACTGCAGAAGCGCTCTCTACTTTGCTGGGAGATCAGTCGCTTAGAGAGCAAATGGTTTTAGATGGATTTGAAAATTTAGTTCGTTTTTCCTGGGATAACTTAGCTCAAAGAACATTAGACGTATACAAGGAATTAAGATAGTATGAAAATTTTAGTAACCGGAGGGTCTGGTTTTATTGGCACAAACCTCACCGAGGCTTTTTACAGGCAAGGCATGGAATTTTGTAACCTCGATTTGGTAAGACCTAAAATATCGGCTTTAGATAAGTATTGGGTACCATGTGATATTATGGATTTTGAGCAGGTGAAGAAGTCCTTTGACGAGTTCAAACCGACAGCAGTCGTTCATCTAGCTGCCGAAACAGACACGAACCCGTCAAAGACTTTAGAGGATTACAGGGTAAATACAGAAGGCACCCTCAATATTTTGAATGCGATAAAACTGACTAGCTCGGTTAACCGCTTCATTTTGACGTCAACGCAGTTTGTAAACCAAAGCACGAATGGTCCTCTGCATGATGAAGATTATGCCCCTCATACTATTTATGGCATAAGCAAGATGATCTCAGAACAGGAACTCAGAAAATCTCAAATAACTTCTAATTGGACTATCATTCGTCCGACAAATATTTGGGGGCCGTGGCATTTGCGCTATCCCTTTGAGTTTTGGAAAGTCCTTGCCGAAGGGAAGTATTTTCATCCTGGTCGGGCAAAAGTTATTCGCTCTTATGGCTACGTGGGCAATGTAGTTGATCAAATTCAAAAAATATTGGAGCTCCATGTTGAGTTTGTCCATCAGAAGGTGTACTACGTAGGGGACCGACCGATTGATCTGTATGATTGGGTTAATGGATTTAGTACTAAACAGATTGGCAAAAAAGTGACTATTCTTCCCAGATATTTTATTTTCTCACTTGCTGTTATTGGAAATTTACTTGGGTTCCTGAATGTTAAATTTCCGATCACAATCTCAAGATATAAAAGTATGACTACCAGTAACCCTGCCGATATGGAGAAGACTTTTGCTGAACTTGGCCCACCAAAGTACTCTCTGGAGGAGGGAATTACTCATTCTGTAAATTGGCTTAGAGAAATTCACCCAGAGCTTGTGAAAGTAAAATGAACGAGATTGAATTAGATGTAGCGAACTCGAAAGTTGAGAAGCCGGAGGTGTCCATTTTGGATGTGAAGCTGTTCGCCTCTACTATTGAGGTTGCAACTGCCTTAATTATTCAGGGTTGCAATGATAAGATCAGAAATAATCACTGTGTAAGTGCCACAGGTGCTCACGGTCTGGTACATGCAAGAAAGAATGAATGCTTTCGTAAGACTTTGGGTGACTTTTACCTAAACCTTCCTGATGGTATGCCAGGCGTTTGGGTGGGACGTCTGAAAGGTGCAAAGAATATGAGGCGATGTTATGGACCGAGTGTTTTCCAGAGTCTTATGATTAGTACAAAAGACCTGGACCTTAGTCATTTTTTTTGTGGCGGCAATCAAGGAGTTGCAGATGAACTTAAAGCCTCAGTGAAAAGGAAATTTCAGAATGATCAAATAGTAGGAACTCTCTGCCCACCTTACTTGTCTGTTGATGCTTACGATTACGATAGTATCGCTGACCAAATCAACAGAACGGGTGCCAACATTGTTTGGATTGGATTGAGTACACCAAAACAAGAGTTGTTTGCATTCAATCTTAGTAAAAAGACTAATGTAAACTATATTATCACCGTTGGCGCTGCATTTGATTTCCATACGGATAAAGTTGCGCAAGCCCCAATTCTCGTGCAGAAATTGGGGCTTGAGTGGATGTTTAGATTGCTCATGGAGCCTCGTAGGCTCTTTAGGAGATATCTGGAAATCGTGCCTTTGTTTATTTATTACAATCTAAAGGAATTAATTAATTTTGTTGTTTCAAGAAAAAATAATTGACGACACATGTACAATTCTGCATATGCCGTGCTTTCAGTTTTATGGGTGGATGTTTGATAAAATATGTAAGAATCAGACGGGATAGGGAGACAAAATTCAGATAATTCAATATTTAGAAGGGAGAGTTGAAGCGTAGTATGATCCGTGGGAACGTTACGATACAATTGTAGATAAGTTAAGAAATAAACGCAAAAAGAGGTGGTTAATGATTCTAGAGTAAAGGTTTCTATTGATCATATTTGGAAATTTTTATTGTTCGCCCTCCCTTACACCCTTATCTATTCTATGAGGCTTAGTAATGGATTGATTCTGGCGCTTTTGGCCGTCACGATATTAAATGTCGTTGTCGTTACAAAAAATTGGAACATTGAAAAGGGCGATCGTTTGTATTTTCTATTGAGCATTATCCTGTTCGTCACGTCATTGTGTGGCTTAATTTACACCAAAGATACCAGAAGTGGTCTGTCTCTGTTAGAATCAAGGTTGCCGCTGCTAATTTTCCCGATTATTTTTTATTACAAAAAGCCAGATTTTGGTCTTCGACAGGCCTTTATTAGGCATTTTTTAGCAAGCCTTGTGGTGACTTTTTTTGTGGTTGTCTGTATTGCAGTCTATCGAAATATTAAGGGACCTGGTCCTTATGGATGGTTTAACAAGTATTACTATCATTACTCCGATTTAACTGAGCCAATTGATATTGATCCTCTTTATATCTCCCTTTTTGTTGGGTTTGGAGTTCTCGTATTGTTTATGGAACAACTGGGGTTAAGCCAATACGGGTTATTTAAGAAGGAGAAGTATAGAGTGATTGTGTTGGTCATTTTATGTACTTTCTTAGTTATTATTGGGGTTCGTTCTATTCTCATTTTTACTCTTTGTATTATTTTCTTGTTTGTGATAAAGAGCTGGATCGCCCGTCCATCTGGTGATTACTTTGTAATATATCTTTTAACAGGCGGAATAATTGCTCTTTCATTTATATCACCCATAACTAAAGAGAGATTTCAGGGACTATTTAATTCAAAATTCGAATTTTCAGATTTTACGGTCGATCGGTTTATTATTTGGAGTGTTGCACTTCATTCGATAGAGGATGACCCAACTGTGTATATTTTTGGAAATGGAACCGGTAGCAGTGAGATGGTAATGGATAAACAATTCAGAAAAGAAGAAATAGCTTGGGATTTCAAGAAAAAGGTCGACACACACAATCAATATATTGAATTTATACTGGATACTGGATTTACAGGAGCTTTGATTTTGATTGCTTTCCTTGGCATTTCTATGGTGGTCTTTTTTCAGGCAGATGATCGACTTGGATTTATTTTTGTGCTCATGATAGCATTGGCTTTATTGAATGAGAATTTTCTAAACAGGCAGAAAGGTCTTGTTTTCTTCAGCGTTTTTTATTCACTTTTTTTATTCACTCGAAACCGGAAAAATTTGAAACCCTCGACCTAGCGGAATCACGGGTTGTATCTCCTCTCCTTTTAAAGTAACTAGTCCCCATAAGAGTACGGTTGGATACGGCAGTTTTGGTGGCCTCATGTTTTGATACAGCTAGAGCACCGCGATTTGTTCACACTAATTCATGATAACACTCAGTAGGTAATGTCATTTGTTTCTCAGCAGAGCCTGCTTGAGTTCCGGCAAGGCAAAGTCCAAGTCAGAAAACTAAACCGACAACCTGTCTGACCTCCCGGCCGCTCTCGCGTTTGACAGTTGTAAAACGCAAACTTTGAGTTGGGCAATTTATGCGCTTTATGGCCTGTTAAATTTTGATGTACTTGCACAAGTGCGTGTATATCAATTAGTTAAGACCAATTCAATCTAGCTTTTTGGTCAGGTAGAAGTGAGAACAAAAGTTTATCTTTGCAGTCGGCAATTAATTTAACATCGATTATAAATGAAGAAAGTTCTTGTTTGTGGAGCCGGTGGATTCATTGGAGGGCACTTGGTGAAAAAATTAGTAAAAGAGGGTTTTTGGGTAAGAGGAGTTGACTTGAAGTATAATGAATATAGTAAATCCTCGGCTGATGACTTCGTAATTGGAGATCTTACAGATCCGGCAGTTGTTAGCAAAGTACTTGACCAGCCATTCGATGAAGTTTATCAGCTTGCCGCAGATATGGGCGGTGCTGGCTACATTTTTACTGGCGAGAATGACGCGAATGTGATGCATAACTCAGCCACCATTAATTTAAATGTTGCAAACCAGGCGGTAAAAGTAGGAGTGAAGAAGATTTTTTATTCCTCTTCTGCGTGTATTTATCCCGCTTATAATCAAGAGGACCCTGAAAATCCGAAGTGTTCCGAAGATTCGGCATACCCTGCTGCCCCTGATAGTGAATATGGTTGGGAAAAGTTATTCAGTGAGCGATTGTATTTTGCATACGGCCGGAATTATGGACTCAATGTTAGAGTCGCGCGCTTTCATAATATTTTTGGACCAGAAGGAACTTGGAAAGGTGGTAAAGAGAAGGCCCCTGCCGCCATTTGTCGCAAAGTAGCGGAAGCGGAAGAAAATGGATTTATTGAAATATGGGGTGACGGTAAGCAAACACGGTCGTTTCTTTACATTGATGAATGTTTAGAAGCAGTTGACCGGTTGATGAAAAGCGATTTTATTGGCCCGGTTAATATAGGCTCGGAGGAAATGATCTCAATCAACCAGCTCGCCTCTATGGTCATGGAGATTGCAGAAAAGCCACTTTCAATCAGAAATATTACCGGCCCTACGGGCGTGAGGGGCAGAAATTCTGATAATGAACTTATTGAGAGGAAACTTGGCTGGAAGCCCAACCAACCCTTGAAAGTTGGATTGGAAAAGACTTATTCTTGGATCAATCATCAGTTAAAAAAAGCACAAAGCGTCAGCGCAGGTGCTTAAAATAATACTTGGATATATTGGATCAGAAACTCAGTTTGAACTGAGTTTTTTTTTAGGTATTTATCAAGCCTGTCAGAATGAAAATGAGTAAGGGTGTCCTTTGGATATTTTATCTATTTTGCTTCACTATTTCTCTTAATCAATTTCTTAGTACCAGGCTATTGGTTGTGCTCGCCATAATTTCCTTATTCCTCAAAGCATTTGATGTTTCGAGACTTTTTTTCAATTGTTGGCCTTGTTTGGTCTATCTTCTAGTATTGATTTCCGGATTATTCTATACGAGCGATCTTAAAACTGGCCTTACGGTTTTGGAGACCAGTTTCCCACTACTTGCGTTGCCAATAATCATCTACAAACTTAGTTTTTATGAGAATAGCTTGTTTGAAAAGTCGGTCAGAGCGTTCTTAGGGGGGTTGTTAATTGCCAGTCTGGTGTCAATGGCTAGTGCCTTTACTAGTTTCTTAACTGAAGGCCATATTGAGAGTTTCTTCTACTATTCGCTTACTGAAACCATAGGGTATCAGCCAACATATTTTGCGTACTATTTGATTTTTGCCATTTCATATATTCTTTACTCGTTGTATTATAGGGAACCAAACTTTTCTATTTGGCCAGCCAGTCTTCTTCTTGTTTGTTTTTTCACTGTTCTACTATTTACAGGGGGAAACACAGCCTTTATTTCATTACTTCTGGTCTTCTCTTTTTTTTTATTGAAGTTCATTCTTGAGAAAAAGGAGGCGGCCAAGGTCTATTTGCTTGTGGGTATCTTATCCATGCTGGGAGTGATGTTGGCGGTCAAGTACTCGGAGACAATAGTTCTAAATGCAGAGCCGTTGAATGATTCTTGGGAGCGATTTGTCATCTGGGAGTCAACTATTAAAGCTGTACCAGATATTATCTTTGGAGTTGGAACCGGTGATTACAAAATCATATTAAATGACTACTTTACGAATCATGGGTTACATGATTTTGCAAGGAATAGCATGAATGCCCATAATCAAGTTCTTCATCTCTTATTATCTAATGGATTTATTGGGGTTCTCTCATTTCTATTTATGATTTTTCTTCCGATTTACAGAGGTGTAAAATCTCAAAATATGCTGTTAATAATCACGTTGTTTCCCTTTATTATTTATGGAATGACGGAGGTTTTTTTGGGAAGGTATCAGGGTGTCGTTTTCTTTGGTTGGTTAGTACAAATTCAAATGTTTAATTGGCAGCGTGAGTTGCCGTCCATAAAATAGCAGGTGGGAATGTCTAGCATTGCCAAATACATCTTTTTTTTTGTTGATATCTGTCTTTTGAATTTGGCATTGTATTCAGCCTTTTATGTCGGTAATGCGTTAACTGGTAATTGGGCGCACTCATTATACCTGATCATTTTTAGTAATATTTCTTGGCTTTTCCTCGTATTGATTTCTCAACCTTATGGTGTTACAAGGGAATGGTCGGTGTCTCGAATTTTGAAAGGTCAGCTTGCATTTTTGCTGATTCATTTATTGGTTACATCTTCCTTAATCGTTTTTTTAAACAGACGGTATGAAGTATTACATATAGTGTACTTCTATATATTTTTTCTTGTGTTGTATTTCGGATATCGGGTTATTTTTTACTATTTCCGTAAACTGACCATACGTAAACCTGATGCGACACGGTTTATATTAATTGGTAGAAATAGCCTATCGTTTGATGTAAGGCGATTCTATTTGAAAAATCGTGCGGAGAAGTTTCAGTTTGTATCGTATGTGGATTACGATGGTATTGAATTCCCAATCCAGGAAATTCAACACACCTGCTCAATTTATGATGTTCACGAAATTATTTGCTGCGTACCAGTAAAGGACAAGGAAGTGGTTAAGGACCTAGTTCAATTTGGCCTTGATTCACTAATTAAGGTTCGATTGATCTTTTCCTTTGACAACACCTCTTTAAGCCCCCTGTCCTTACAGGATAGTGATCGATTGCCTGGAATAGATGTTCGAGCGGTCAGGATTGACGAGCCGCGAAGTCAACTGTTGAAAAGAACTTTTGATTTTGTTTTTTCTGCACTTTTTTTTCTGATGATTCTTTCGTGGCTAATTCCCCTGGTAGCTATTTTGATCAAGCTGGATTCCAAAGGCCCTGTATTTTTTGTGCAGCAGCGTAATGGAGAACGAAATAATCCCTTTGGTTGTATTAAATTTCGAACCATGCGGATAAATCAGGAGGCAGATACAAAACAAGCTACAAAAGACGATCCGCGAATTACTAGATTGGGGGGATTTTTGCGCAAAAGCAGCATTGATGAGTTGCCTCAGTTTTTAAACGTATTAATCGGTGATATGTCTCTCATAGGCCCCCGACCTCACCCCATTAAGCTGAATGAAAAATTTGCGTCACAAATATCAACCCTTATGTCTCGCCATTATGTAAAGCCTGGCATTACCGGACTTGCCCAATGCATGGGTTACCGTGGCGAAACCAAGACTTTGGCAGACATGGAAAATCGTGTCCGCCTGGACCGCTACTATATCGAAAATTGGTCATTTTGGCTGGATATCAAAATAATTTTTCTTACTGTTGTGAGCCTCATTCGTGGGAGTGATAAAGCCTACTAGCGGGCAATTGTGTGAGACTGTTCTTCTATACGGCCATCTCGTTTCTGGTCTCATTTCTTTTCTTTCCGGTATTTATCAAGTTACTTCGCCAGTGGAAGGTCTTTGATGAGTCAGGGGGGCATAAGATACACATGACCTTCACGCCATCTATGGGTGGGTTGTCGATATTTTTGGGGTCGATTGTCACCTTGTTAATATCCCTTTCTTTGCAGCAGTGGATCAGTCTGAAGTTCTTTTTTGTTTCCATCGCGCTGATGTTTTTTATCGGTTTGCGCGATGATATTCTGGCCTTGTCAGCCCGCCAAAAACTATACAGTCAATTGTTGCCTATCGCCATCCTCATTATTCTGGGCGAAACGATGGTTCGTTCTACGTATGGGTTGATTTGGGAACAGTCACTGCCGATGTGGGTGGCAGTGGCGCTGACTGCATTCATTTTTGTCATTTTAACGAACGCCTACAACCTGATCGATGGTCTGGATGGATTGGCGGGTACAGTGGGGGTTTTGATCCTCACTTTTTTTGGCGTTTGGTTTTTCGCTGTGGATGATGTCGTGTTGAGTTACATCGCCTTTGCCTTTGTGGGCGGCCTTTTAGCTTTTCTGTTTTTCAACTGGCAGCCAGCTAAGATTTTTATGGGCGACACCGGTACGCTGATGATCGGATTTCTGATCTCTTTTCTGGCCCTCACGTTCATTGATCGCAACTACACCTTGCCCAATGAACACCCCCTAAAGTTTACGTCATCGATTGGCACTGCCGTTTGTGTCCTCATCATCCCCGTGTTTGACACCTGCCGGGTCATCATTTTGAGGCTCCGGAAGCTGCAGTCGCCCTTCCAGGCCGACCGCAACCATGTGCATCACCAGTTTTTGAACCTGGGTTTTAGCCATTCAAAGACGGTTTTTTACATGGCGTCCGTTAACCTGTTGTTTATTGGCCTGGCAGTAATCTTGAAAAAATTTAGCGATTGGTGGACGTTGGGCTCGGCCATTGCCATCTGTCTAATCATTAACTTTGCCCTTAAGCGGGTGCAGTCACGCACGGCTGTTCAGAATGGAAACCAAGATTAAGAAAATAGAGTCCGAAGTACGGACCTTTGCAATTACCTCGAAGGAATCACTTGAGCACTACCGTCTTCAGTTTATCAGCAAGAAGGGCAGCATCACCCAATTGTTTGATGAGTTGAAGGCGCTTCCGCCAGAAGAGAAGAAAACTTTTGGCAAAGTGCTCAATGACCTAAAAAAGCAGGCCGAGGAAAAATTCAGGCAAGCCCAAAATGAATGGGAGGCTGCCGGGAGCGAGTCAGCATCTGCTATCGACCTCACCTTGCCCCCCGTTCCCAACCAAACAGGCAACCTACACCCCCTCAACCTGACGCGGTACCGCATCATCGAAATCTTCGAGCGGCTGGGGTTCTCCGTGGCCGATGGCCCCGAAATCGAGGACGACTGGCATAACTTTTCCGCGCTCAATTTCCCGGAAAACCACCCGGCCCGCGAAATGCAGGACACGTTCTTCATCGAAAAAAAGACAGCCTCAGGCGATGCCCACCAAGACGTGCTCCTCCGTACACACACGTCCAACGTGCAGATACGCCTGATGAAAAGCCAAAAACCGCCCCTACGCGCCATCATGCCGGGCCGGGTGTACCGCAATGAAGCGATCTCGGCCCGCGCGCATTGTTTTTTTCACCAGGTGGAGGGGTTGTATGTCGATAAGAACGTGGGCTTTGCAGACCTAAAGCAGACGCTCTACCATTTTGCCCGGGAAATGTTTGGCCAGGATACCAAGATCCGTCTCCGGCCTTCCTTTTTTCCATTCACCGAACCCAGTGCCGAAATTGATGTCAGTTGCTTTATCTGCAAGGGAAAAGGCTGCAATGTGTGTAAATATTCCGGCTGGGTGGAGATTGCGGGTTCGGGCATGGTACACCCCAACGTCCTCGCCAACTGCGGCATCGACCCGCAAGAATACACAGGTTTTGCCTTTGGCATGGGCATCGAGCGCATCACCATGCTCCGCTACAGGGTCAACGACCTTCGCTTGTTTTCGGAGAATGACATCCGTTTCCTGAAGCAGTTCAAGCCCGTGATATGATGGCCATACCCATACGTACGGTGGCCGTGGTGGGTGCGGGCACGATGGGTCAGGGTATCACAATAGCCTGTTTGACGGCCGGTTATCCCGTGCAGTGGTTTGAGATGGAAGCGGCCACTCAGGCGGCTGCCTCCACAGCCGTAAGCCACTATTTTGACGCGCAAGTGGAGAAAGGAAAGATGTTGCGCGGGCAGGCCGATGAGGCGATAGTCCGCCTGAGGTGGGTGCCTTCGTTAACTGCCCTGCAAGCCGATTTGACCATTGAGGCCATCGTTGAAAAACTGGAGGTAAAACGACAGGTGTTTCAACAGCTGGAGGGAAATGGTATTGTTGCATCCAATACCTCCTCGCTTTCGGTGGACGCGATTGCGCAAGCTGTGAAACACAAAGAGCAAGTCGCGGGTCTCCATTTTTTTAACCCCGCACACCTCATGAAGCTGGTGGAGGTGGTGGCGGGCACGCACACCGCCCCCGCAGTCGTGGAGACGCTGAATAAGTTTGTCGAAACGCTGGGGAAAACGGCCGTTACCGCAAAAGATTCGCCCGGTTTCATCGTTAATCGAGTGGCACGCCATTTCTATACGGAATCGTTTTATCAGTTGGAGCACGGAGCGGTGGACGAAAGGGGATTGGATGCTCTGATGCGCAGCACGGGTTTTAAAATGGGCCCCTGTGAACTGTCTGACCTTATTGGCCACGATGTTAACTTTGCAGTGACCACATCGCTGTACGAAGCGTTTGCGCGAGCGCCCCGCTTTAAGCCCAGCGGTCGTCAGCAGCAGTTGGTGGAACAGAAAAACCTAGGTCGGAAGACGGGAAAAGGATTTTATGTTTATGCCAAGAATGCGTAGCGTAATACTGATTTTTTTGTTCGCTGCCTGCAGCGAAAACCTGGTGGATGACCCGATCCCCTTTGTCGCTTTCCCGGAGGAAGTGATTACGCTGAGCTTGGTCCCGGCCTTGCAGCAAGATGGGGGTCATTACTTGGTAAATGGCAAAGGCGTTCGGGGTATCATCGTGCACCGCGTTAACAGCACCACCTTTCGCGCCTTTGAACGCAACTGCTCCTTTCAACCCAACGAGGCGTGTGCCACCGTGGATGTACACACCACCGGTTTGTTCATGCTGGATGCGTGCTGTGGTTCCAATTTCGATTTTCCCAACGGCAACCCCACGGGTGGGCCTGCCTTTCGCCCATTGCGGCAATACCGGACGCAACTGAGCGGATCTACACTCACCGTGACGGACGAAGTGATCAACTGAAATCTCCATACATCCAACGCAGTTCCGGCTGGGGTTCTCATTTCGCAACCGGACCGGATCCGGCTATTGGTCTTGCTTCCGCAGATGACTGTGATGACGGCTGTAAACGAAGTAAATCACAATGCCCACAGCCATCCAGGCCAGCGCCACCAATTGGGTGAAGCCATCTAAGTATGCGATCAATGCTCCGCATACCAACATGCCCATAATCGGCACAAAGGGCACGAGGGGGGTTTTGAACGGTCGGGGGGCATCCGGGTTTTTTACACGCATCACCCAAATGCCAAGGCACACGAGCACAAATGCGAACAGGGTACCAAAACTGGTGAGGTCGCCCGCCATGCTGCCCGGAATGAAACCTCCAAACAAGGCTACAAACACAAATAGAATCCAGTTTGATTTGAACGGAGTGCGGAACTTGGAGTGTAACTCCGAGAACACGCTGGGCACCAGGCCGTCTTTTGACATCGAGTAAAACACGCGGGACTGACCCATTAACATAACCAGAATCACGGACGAGAAGCCCGCCAAAATCGCTACCGTGATCAATATCGAAAGCCACTCATAGCCTTTCATGTACGTTTCGATCGCATAGGCCACCGAGGCTTCCTTGCCCGATACTTTGAACTCCTGCCAGTTGGCAATGCCGGTGAGTACGTGTGAGAACAAGACGAACAAAAGCGTACAAATCGCCAGCGAGCCCAATATGCCGATGGGCATGTCACGCTTCGGATTTTTTGACTCTTGGGCCGCGGTGGAGACGGCATCAAAACCGATAAACGCAAAAAACACAATGCTGGCCCCGCCAATCACCCCGCCCCAGCCGTGTCGGTTCCAGGCTTCATGGCCCGGAGTTCCCTCAGGAATCATAAAGGGCGTGTAGTTGGCATCATTGATAAAACCCCATCCCAGCGCAATAAACAGCAATACGATGGCTACTTTCACAAAAACAATCACTGCGTTCAGCGTGGCCGACTCTTTCGTGCCCTTAATGAGCACCAATGTGAGCACGAACAAGATAAAGACGGCTGGCAGGTTCATGATGCCGCTGACGCCCTCAGCGGAAGTTTCCATGGGCGAGTGGCTCCATTGGTAGGGAATGGCCCCACCCAGCAATTTGTTCAGATACTCGCTCCATGCGATGGACACCGTGGCTGAAGCCAGGGCATATTCCAACACCAAGGCCCAGCCAATCACCCAGGCCATGAATTCGCCCATCGTTACATAGGCGTAGGCATAGGCGCTGCCTGCAATGGGGATCATCGAAGCAAACTCCGCATAACACAATCCGGCAAAGGCACATCCAACACCCGCCACGATATATGAGATAATCACCGCGGCACCGGCTGCATCGCCAGCGGCCGCTGCGGTTCGTACAAACAAGCCGGCCCCAATAATGGCCCCAATGCCCAGTGCAATCAAATTCCAGGGGCCCAGTGTCCGTTTTAATCCCTTCTCCGAATCGCCAGCTTGCGCCATCAATTGATCCAATGGCTTTTTAATAAATAAACTCATGACAAATTAAGTGTAGGTTATGTTTTCGCGTGCCTAAAAGTAGAAAGAATACCGTGCACTATGCAATGTGGGCAGCTTTATCGGGCCTTTTTAGGGATGAAAATCGCCTTTGCTACAAATCAAGTTGGACCGGGGCATATACCGTTCTGGCAGTTATGCCACTCACTCACCGTTGAGAGGTGGGATCGCCCACGGGCAGTGTGTAACGGGTGCGGCCTGTGTTTACGATGAGTACTTTGTCATCCGGCCGGATATCGCCTTTGTTTTGCAGCAACAATGCCAGTCCCGCGATGCCGCTGGGCTCGCAGGCGATGTGCTGCCCGGCCGCCAGTTCGAGTGCCTCCTCGATGAACTCTTCTTCCACATCCAGTATGGCAGAGTCCGCGCCAATGCGCTGGTTGCTGATCAACGACTGGATGTAGGTATTGTAGTCTTGCAACGAGGGCAGGTGATAGGAAAAGAGCTTATCCAACCGGGTATTTTGGGAGTGGGTGGTGGCGCCCATAAAATGGCATTGTTGTATGGCGTTGATGTTTCCGCGAAAGCGCGGATCATGCTTGAAGATGCGGTTGTTGAATTCCCGCTCGGCAATGATCAACACGTTTACAAACAGATCGCCCGTGCCAAAGGGGATGAAACAATGCTGCGGACTTTCGTTGAGGATTTCATAGCTGAGCCAATCATAGTAGTTATCGTTGAATCGGTCCAGCACCTCGCGGTACGTGATATCAATGCCCGTATAGTTTTCGGTCAGCTCTTTGATTTCTTTGCCGGTGAGTGGCTTCTGCGAAAGGTCGGTGACATATACCCTGCTTCCCATTCGCTCGATGGCGGTTTTCACGTCCGGGTTGATGCGTTTATCCACTAACACCTTTAGCTCGGTATTCACCCCAAACAAATTGAAGAGGTGCTGGATGGCCACAGCCGCACTTCCAGAGGAAATCAGGGAAATCTCTTTGATGCCATAGCGCTTGGCCTTGATGAGTACCTCCCAGGCCATCCGGTCTTTGTGCGTGCCCGTAGGGTTCGTGCTTTCGTCTTTCAACCAGACATTGTGAAAACCGGGCACCTGTATTTGCCGCGTGAGCGAAGCCGGAAACGCTGGCGTGAAAAATGGTTTGGGTGGAAATTCGGGTTTGTCGGGATCGTTGACAGACGGCACCAGGATATTTTCGATCAACTCATCCAGGCGGGGCTTTTCTTTTTCATCTTGAATTTGGCGTTTCACCACCTCCATTTCTTTGGCAGAGAGTTTTTCAAGCAATAGTTCAGCCACCTTATCCGCCAGTGTTGCCAGAACGGGAGGCCCTGCAACCTCGGGCCGGTCCGAATCCGCCAGCGACAGGTATCTTCCTTCAAAGCGCTGGCTTACCACCCCATTCCAATCCAGCGTGCACTGGGTGGCATACAGGCAAAGCAGGTCGCGCAGCGATTTGGTAGCCCCGGGCGGACTTTTCAGATTGAACGCCCTGCGCAGCAGGTCCTCCGTGGGGCCTTTAGGGTATTGCAAGAGTAAATTGGGATGACGCTCGCGCTCGTCTTCCACAAATTTTTGCAAGGCTTTCTGTAGCATCGGTATGAAACTCCATTTGCCCGTACCACGCGATTTGTTGATAAACTCCGAAGCATTGAATTGCTGGCGGATCAGGTCTAGAATGTCTTGCGGAATGGTTTTGGCGGTGGCTTTTTTTGACATGCGTGGTGCCGAAAATGGAAAGTTATCGGCCCAAAAGCAAACAAGATCAATACCAAAGGCCCTTGCTCATGGCGCACTGGCAAAACTACCCCCGCTGTTTTTTTTGCTTTTTGGGTACGGCATCACCTGCCGGGCGGAGCAAACTTTACACGTATCCGCACCGCACTTTCCACCGGTACCTCGTCCTCGGTAGTTGGCTGCCACCGTGGCCCTTCTTTCACCAGGCGTATCACCTCCTCGTCACAGCCATAGCCGAGGCCTTTCAGCACGTTGAATTCGGCCAGCGAGCCATCGGTTCTTACCGTGAACTGGAGCGTGACCCGCCCCTTCACCTGGTGGGCTTTGGCTTGTTCGGGATAGCGTACCTGCGTGTCAAGGTATTTGTTGTATGCTCTCCTACCTCCCTCCGGTTCGGCAAGTCTGACCACCGGCTCACGCGTTGCATCCGTTCGCAGGCCGTATCCGGTCACCACTACTTCGCTCAGTTGCGACACATCGCTCGTCAGGCTGGCGTTTAGCTCTGCTCGGTCGCCCACAGCAGCGCGTTGCGTATTGAATCCGATAAAGGAAAACACGAGCTCGGTTTGGGGGCCTGGCACCGTTAGTTCGTACCGCCCGTCTACATCGGTCACGGTGCCCAGGGTAGTGCCCATGACGACCACATTCACGCCCGGCAGGGCATTTCCCTCGTCATCAGTTACCCGGCCCGTCACGTGCTGTGCCACGGGCAGGAGGGTCGATGGTAGTTGTTTTGGGGCCTCATCGCGGAGGACTTCAGGTTCTTTGGCGGGGACTGTCTGGGCGGTCGGTATTTCCGCCACGGTTGGTGTTGGCTCGCTCACCATTGCCGGGCGCGCCAAGGTATCCGTATGGTTTCGTTCAGGGTCAGACGCCAGGACTCTGTCGTCCGGGGCGCCTTTGGTGGTTTTTTTTTGGGTCAGACGAAGGTCTTTCTTTTGACCCGAAACGGTCTGATCGGCTGTTTTTTGGTCGTTTTGCGTCTCGGCTGGCATTTGAGTTTTTTTTGCCTGGGCGGAATCAGCGGTGGAAAAAGTTGATTTTTCATTTTGGGTTGCCACTACGGTGTCCTCCATAGGCCACAGGAACCAGGCAGATGCCCCCAGCCCGGCCAGCAGTACGAAGCTCGCGGCTATGCGCCACCACCCCGCCTGACGCCCTGTTTTTTTGAGCAGACGGGCGTTAAGCTGTTCAATGTCCGCTGAGAAATCGTCCGAAGCGATGGCCGCTCCCTCCAGCGCCTCTGCCAGCAATGGGTCGTTGAGCGCCTCCCGCTCCAATTGGTTCATTGCAGCCGGGGAGAGTTTGCCTTGGTGGTAGTTGGCGATATCGTCAGCCCAGTTTCGCATATTGATCCATACAAATGCGTAAATTTCGTTTTCCGTTTTGAATATAGCTTTTCACGCTGGCGAGGGGAAAGCCGGTTTCTTCGGCAATTTGCTTGTACGGTTTTCCGGCCATGAAAAACAGTCGGATGCAGATCTGTTGATCATCGGCTAGCTTTTGAAGACACGTTTCCAGGGCCGTTAGGTCCCCTTCCAGGTCGCGGTCATCCTGTGGATGCAGAAATCGCTGTTTTTCCACATCGGTCAAATCCGAATATTGGGCGTTTTTGCCTTTTTCGCTGCGCAGGCGCATAAGGCAATGGTTGCGCGCGGTTCTATATAGCCAGCCTCTGAAATGGTTGATGGAATGCGTTTTTGCTGCTACGACCAGCTTTTCGAAGAGGTCCATGGTGGCGTCCTTTGCCTCTTCGCGGCTTTTGAGATATTTCAGACACACGCCATAGACCAACGCGGTATGGTGACGGAAAACGGTTGCGATAACAGTAATATCACCGGTTTTGCGGTACTCAAGCAGCAGTGTCTCCCAATCAACATCTTTGTCGGCCATCACTCCAAAAGCAAGGTAGCGCAAAATCCAACCAAAATCCAACAAAGGGTGTCAATAGATCGATTAAACGTTGTTTCGTGACAACTGTCAAAAATAAATAGGTTGCTTTTTAAGTTAGTGTTTTATATTTGGTAAAGGGTTTGGATGTGAATGGTCTAGAACGAGACACGGGAGTATGCTGAAAATCAGTGCGGTCATTATCACGTATAACGAGGCGGCCAATATTTGTCGCTGTATCGACTCCGTCAAAGATGTGGTGGATGAGATTATCGTGGTGGATTCCTTTTCGAAGGATGCCACGCCCGACCTGGCCAAAGCCAAGGGGGTGCGTTTTTTCCAGCATCCGTTTACCAGCCATCGAGAACAAAAGAATGTTGGTTTGGTACATGCCAGCCATGACTACATTCTTTCGCTAGATGCCGATGAATATTTATCTTCGGAGCTGCGGGAGTCCATCCGTGCAGCCAAGGCCACGGGAAAGTATCGGGCTTACAGCATGAACCGCCTTTCCGCCTGGGGTGGAAAGTGGGTGCGCCATGGCAACTGGTACCCCGACCGTAAAATCAGGCTCTGGGACAGACGTATGGGTGTGTGGGGCGGGGACAACCCACATGAGAAAGTTATATTGGATGCCTCCGTGAAAGACGTTTGCCTGCTCAAGGGGGACCTGTTCCACAACGGCTACCAGAATGCCCAAGATGCATTGCAAAAGATCCAGAAGTATTCTGATATATTTGCCCAGGAAAACCGCCACAAGCGGAAGAGTTCCATGTGGCAGATGATGCTTCATCCTACCTTTGCCTTTTTCAAAAGCTATGTGATCAAGCGCGGCTTTTTAGATGGCTTTGAAGGCCTCATGGTAGCCGCTGCCTCCAGCAGTCACGCATTTTATAAGTACGCCAAACTTTATGAAGCCAATCGGCAAGGCACTGCGTTACCGGCACATTCTCAGGTGATCGCCTCGCCCGCCACCTCGCTGGTGATCACTACTTACAACCGCAAAGATGCTCTGGAGTTGGTGATTCTAAGCGCCCTGAATCAATCGGTGTTGCCATCCGAGATTGTCATCGCGGACGATGGCTCCCGGCCGGATACCGCTAACCTCATTGCTGCCTACAAGGACACATCACCAGTTCCGATCATTCATTGCTGGCAAGAAGACTTGGGATTCAGGTTGGCTGCTGTGCGCAACCTCGCTATCTCGCGAGCTAAAGGAGACTACATCATTATGGTAGACGGGGATATGGTGCTCCATAAACATTTTGTGAAGTCGCACTTGCGCTATGCCGCACCCAATCGGTTTTTGCAGGGATCAAGAGTACTTCTCCAAGAGCGCCTCACCCGACAAGCCATTGCCAAAAAGCAGATTAATTTCAGTTTTTTTTCGTGGGGTATCAAGAGTCGCTTGAATGCGTTATACCTTCCTTGGTTTTCCCATCTTTTCTCCTACAGCCTCAGCGACCTCACCCGCACCCGCGGATGCAACCAAAGCTTTTGGAAAGCGGACATTTTCGAGGTCAACGGATTTAACGAGGATTTTGTGGGGTGGGGTCGAGAAGACACTGAATTCATGGTGCGTATGCTTAATGCGGGTAAGCATTGTTTCAAAGTAAAAATGGAGGGCTTTGGGTATCACCTTCATCATCCTGAAAGCTCCAAACAAATGCTCAAGACCAATCAACAAATACTTGATGACGCTGTTTTGCAAAAAAGCACGCGATGTTCAAATGGCATTGACAAGTATACGGAAGTCCTGGTGGCGTGAGGCAAAGTCGCGATGTTTTAATCATGCCGTTTGGCCGCTCGTCACGCCTCAGTGAGTGGCTTACGGCTTCCCACGAAAAATCCTTTGATATTATTCTGCTTTGTTATCATCGCAGAGAAGAGTGCCATCCTCCCACAGGCAAAAATATTCTGGCTGTCGAGTACCTGAGTTTTAAGTGGTGGATGATTCAGGACTTTTTTCGGGATCACCCGGAAACCCTTAGTAAATACGATTCATTTTTTTTTATTGACGATGATATTGAGATCTCCGAGGCAGACATCGGGCGGCTTTTTTTTGTGTTTCGATTGCTGGGGTTTCAGTTGGCTCAACCGTCACTGACACCCGATTCATTTATGAGTTGGAGAGCCCTGCGGCACAAGCGGTTTTCGGGCTATCGGTTTGTGACCACGGTAGAATTGATGTGCCCCGTGATGACGCAGGAGGCGTTGCGTTGGCTGCTGCCAACATTTAAACTGACAGAGTCAGGGTGGGGGGTTGACTTGTTGTGGGGCAAACAGATTGCCGAGCGGTTTGGTCCTCGCCACGTTGCCGTAGTCGATTGGCTAAAGGTGCGCCATGGACGGCCCGTAGGGGGTGGGGAGCTATACGATAAGCTTCATCAACCTGCCAGGGCAGAAGAAGATCAACTGCGAACACAATACGGTATCCAACATTGGCGCATCCGTGAGGCGGAGGTTTTTCCGCTAAACAGAGTTACCGCTCTACTCAGCTACCTTCGGCTGAAATGGATGTTTTCCAACGTTGATGGGACACACGGAGGGATTCCCACGCGGCCATGACGCTTTGCTCCTCGGCTTGGCGCGAATAGGAGGTGGCGATGAGGTGCCGTGCATAGTCGGTCATCGTGGCAAAGGCCTGGGGATTGTCAGATAGCTGAGCCACCACCCATTCTACGGTTTCCACAAAAGACACGATGTTTCCGTTTTCGATCGGGAAACAGGACGAGGAATTCATGAACTCTTTGCCGGCTTCGCCATGGTAGCCCACCACTACACAACCGCTCAGCATGGCCTCGGCTGGCGGCAATCCAAACCCTTCGATGTTTCCAAAATTCAACATGATGGCCGCTTCGCCAAACGCCCGTGCAACGGCTTCCTCCGAGCCTTCCACACAAACCAGCTCAAAGGTCTTCAGCTTCTTTCGCTGGATGAGCATGCTGATCACCTGAGCCACATCCTGTCGGTTCTTGAACGAGAGGTAGGCGATCTTCTGCTTTTTGCTTGCGTGCGGCCGAAAAACCGTTGCGTCAATCGCATAAAAAATGCGGTAAATGGGTCGCTTAGGAAAGGCAAGTTTCAGATACCGGAAGTTATCTTCCGACACGCAGATTGTGCCAAGACAGGACGCCAAATCATAGGGGCTCAGCAAACGATGGGGCTTGACCGGATAGCCCATAAACGTGTAGTAGGGATTCTGATTGTAGATTACTTTCGCCCAAGGGCCGTGAAACAGATCATAGGCGAGATATCGGTATCGATTTTTGGAAAAGCGCTTTTTGAGCGTGCCCAGCAGGCCGGTGGTAGAACGGACGGAGTTCACCCAAAAACCCAGGTATTCGGGCATCACCACGATGTCATCGCGGTGGATCAGCGAGCGGTTCCAATAGCAAACGGGAGCGTGGTGAAGAAAATTTGTCAGGCGGAAGCCTTTGCGGGTATGCAGCGCAAAGGCGGGGTAGCCGTGGCGGTTCAACACTTCAATGTGTCGGTACATCATCTTCACGCCACCCGAAAAATAGTTCGGCAAATAGTAGAATATTCGCACGAGGGATAGGGTTTTAGGTTGAGCGTGCAAGGTAAAATTTAATTCTTTACTACCTTTGATGGCGTATGGAGGAAATACTCGAACGACCGCATTACTCCCAACCGGAGAAAGATGCTATTTTCAACAACGAGTTCCTCCCTCACATCCATGCGATGTACAATTTTGGCTATCGGCTGACGCTCGATCGGGATGATGCCAAAGACCTCGTGCAGGATACCTACCTGAAGGCCTATCGCTTTATCGACTCATTTCAGCAGGGAACTAATGCCAAGGCCTGGCTGTTCCGCATTTTGAAAAACAGCTTTATCAATGATTATCGAAAAAAGAGCAAAGAGCCTTCCAAAGTCGATTATCAGGACGTAGAGACCTACTACAATTCGGAGGAGGTAGATCGCCAGATCACCCCCGACCTGCGGGTAGAGTCGCTCAGCAACATGATTGGCGATGAGGTGTCCAACGCACTCAACTCGTTGGACGTTGACTTTCGCACCGTCATCATCCTGTGTGACCTGGAGGGGTTTAAATACGAGGAAATGGCCAAAATACTGGATATACCCATCGGCACGGTGCGCAGCCGCCTACACCGCGCCCGCGCCTTGCTCAAAGAAAAGCTGAGCCAATATGCCAAAGAAATGGGTTACACTAAATCATAGCCTATGAACACCCCTCAGGAACCCCACAAGAAAAAGGAAGACTGTAGCAATCAAACCGAATGCCTGAAATTGCTGCAGGCCGTGTTGGATGGAGACGCTACTCCTGAACAACGCGAGCACTTCCTCAACGAACACCTCGAAGGATGCCTGCCTTGCTACAAAAACTATAACCTTGAGCTGATGCTGCGCGAGAAAATAAAAACCAAGTGCTGCAGCGAGGCCCCGGATGACTTGATGGCTGCCATCAAACAAAAAGTCAATCAACTCGCCTCTCGCTAACGCAGTCATGGCAGGCAAGGCGATCATTTTCTCAGCCCCCAGCGGCTCCGGCAAAACCACCATTGTCAAGCACCTCCTGGCCCAAAATCCTGACCTGGGTTTTTCGATATCTGCCTCCACGCGCGACAGGCGCGGGCGCACGGAAGAAAATGGCAAAGACTATTATTTTCTCACTCCTCAGGAATTCAAAAAGAAAATCGACAATGACGAGTTTATTGAGTGGGAGGAAGTGTATGCGGGTAACTTTTATGGCACGCTGAAATCCGAAATTGACCGTGTTTGGGCGTCTGGTAAGAATGTAATCTTTGATGTGGACGTCAAGGGGGGCATCAATCTCAAGAAATACTTTGGGTCGAGAGCCTTGTCCGTATTTGTCAGTGTACCCTCCCTGGAAGTGTTGCGTGCACGCTTAAATGAGCGTGGCACCGAAACCCCCGAAAGCCTGTCGCGCAGGTTGTTTAAGGCTCAATTTGAAATGACCTTTCAGGACAAGTTTGACGCGGTGCTGGTGAACGATGAGTTAGCGCATGCCAAAACAGAGGCCCAACGGCTGTATGACGAGTTTAGAAAAACAGCCGCATGAAAATCGGCCTTTTTTTTGGCTCCTTTAACCCCATTCACATCGGCCATCTCATCATCGCCAACGTAATGGCCGAACACACCGATCTCTCAAAGGTGTGGCTCATCGTTTCGCCCCAAAACCCGTTCAAGCCCAGCAAAACACTGTTGCACGAGTTTGACCGGTATGATTTGGCCAAAGCGGCCGTTGCCGATCATTACAAAATTGATGTGTCGGATGTGGAGTTTCACCTGCCGCGCCCCAGCTATACCATCGATACGCTCACCCATCTGCACGAAAAGTTTCCCGAAAAGGCTTTCAAGGTGATTATAGGAGAAGACAACCTGGTCCAATTTTCACGTTGGAAAAACCATACCCAAATTCTGGATCAATACGGCCTGTACGTATACCCGCGACCTGGCACGGAAGCCCACGAGTGGCGCCATCATCCCGCCATCCACTACGTGCAGGCACCCCTCCTGGATGTTTCGGCCACCTATATACGCCAATGCATACGCGAAGGCAAAAGTATTCGTTATCTGGTGCCCGAACCCGTTGAACGGATGATTGAACAAAAGCATTTTTACCGCACGTAGCGGCCTGCATGAGAAACCCAAAAAAGACTGTGTCCGTTTGCACCATTGTGTACTGCAAGCCAAAAATGGGGAGCAAGTTTTTTTATTCAGTAGCTGTGCTGCTCTCGCTGGCATTGAGTACTCAGGCGGGTGGCATCCGCGGTCAGGTTCGGGCCGAAGACGGTTCTCCGTTGGCGTACGCGTCTATTTTTGTAAAAGAAACAGGCACAGGCGCGGCTTCCGACTTGGAAGGCAACTACGAGATAGCGCTGCCCTCCGGCACGTATCAGATACTTTTTCAATACCTGGGGTTTGAAACCATCAGCCGTCAGGTGACGGTAGGGGAGGGATTCGAGACGGTCAACGTAACCCTTCGAACGCAGGTGGTGGTACTGAAAGATGTAGTAGTGCGGGCCGGCAAGGAAGACCCGGCCTATACCATCATGCGCAAGGCAATCTCCAAAGCCAAATACCACGTACAGCAGGTAGACGCGTATTCTGCGAAGGTGTATGTGAAAGGGAAAGGGCAATTAAAAGATTATCCGTGGTATGCTAAGAAGATGATCGAAAAGGAGGGAATCACCAAAGATCGCCTTTTTGTGTCCGAATCCGTCAGCGAGATTAAATATACCCGGCCCAATAAGTTTGAGGAAAAAGTTATTGCGGTGTACACCAATGGCGATGCAAACGACACCTCCCCCAATGGCTACGTGTTTGGCAGCTTCTATCAGCCCGAGATAGCGGAAACGATATCTCCGCTTTCCCCTAAAGCGTTTTCGTACTATCGGTTTGAGTACCTGGGTACCACCAAAGACGGGGCACACGAAGTCAGCAAGATCAGGGTGATCCCCCGCTCCAAAGGGGATAACGTGTTTGACGGTATTATCTTTATCGTGGAAGATGCGTGGAGTATTCATAGCCTGGACTTGCATGCCATCAAGCTGGGAATTCACTTCTACGTAAAACAAATCTACAACCCGATACAAGCTAACCCAGTCACGGATACCAATACTGCCTGGCTGCCGGTGACACAGCAATTTCGTGTAGAGGGTAAAGTGTTCGGCTTTGAGTTTGAATACAACTATCTGGCCACCGTACGCGACTACCAAATCACGCTGAATCCTGACCTGCCTACCGAGCTGGTGGTTATCGATGAGAAGATTCAAAAAGAAGAAGCCAAGCGGGTAGAGCAGAAGTTTTCATCTAAAGGAAAAAACATCCAAAAGCGGCTGGAAGAAGGGAAAGAGGTGACTCGGAAGGAATTGAACCAAATGATCAAAGAATATGAGAAGCAGGAAATACGCGAGCAGAAAGAACCGGATGTTGTTTCGGCCAGCGTATTTGATATTGATTCATTGGCTTATAAGAAGGACTCGACCTTTTGGGCCAATATCCGCCCCATGCCGTTGACCAAGCAGGAAGAAATCGGCTACAAAATCAGCGACAGCCTGGCGCGCGTAGAGAAAAAACGCGAGGCCGGAGATTCGCTCAAGCCGTCCAAGAACAAAGGTTTTCAAGTGTGGGATATTTTGCGGGGCGACAGATATAAGTTAACTGAAACTTCGGATTTTGAGATCAACACTCCGTTTGGCGGGTTTAATACGGTGGAAGGCTGGAACCTGATTTATAAACTAACGTATTACAAACGATGGGCTAAGAAAATCGGAACGGACACCTTACAGTCGGGTCGCGTCAAGCGCCCCGTGATATACAGACGCCTGGCGGTGAGCCCCATTGCCCGGTATGCCTTTTCCCGCGAGATGCTCTCGGGTATGCTGCGTATAGACTACCGAAGCCGCACCCAACGCTATACGCTGGAGGCCGGCCGCTACGTGCAGCAATTCAACGACAACGACCCAATACACCCGGTGGTAAATACGATAACTACCTTATTTTGGGCCGATAACCTGATGAAGCTGTATGAACGCGATTTTGTGGAACTGAAGGCGCGTCAAACAATCAACGGGAAATACACACTCCGGGCAGGAGCTACCTGGGCGCGCAGGCGGGAGTTGGTCAACACTTCCAACTATACACTCTTCCGGGCCAACCGTGATGAATACACCCCCAATGCGCCCGTTAACCTGGAACTTGGCGACACCAGTTTTCCGCTGCACGAGGCATTTGTAGCCCATGTAGGCCTGGAGGCGCGCCCGTGGCAAAAATACCGCATGCGTAACGGTATCAAGCAGCGCATCAATTTTTCTTCGCCTACTTTTTTACTCGACTATCGCAAAGGGTTTTCGGGTCCGCTGGGTAGCGATGTCGACTTTGACTACGTGGAAGCAGGTGTAAAACACCAGTTGCGTTTTGGCATACGCGGCACACTGGACGCATCATTAAAGACTGGCAAATTTTTGAACAACGAGCGGCTGTACTTTATGGACTATCAGCACTTCACCGGCAATTTGACACCCTTCATTACCACCGATCCGGTGGGCAGCTTCCGGTTGATGGACTACTACCAATTCAGTACACGCGATCAGTTCTTTTTGGCCAACGTTCACTACCACTGGCGAAAATTTCTGGTCACGCGCTTGCCCAAGGTGCGCTTGATGGGCATTACCGAAAACTTATTTATCAATTACCTGACCACGCCCACCGCGGGCAGCTACACCGAACTCGGCTATGGTCTGGAAGGGATTTTGCGTGTCTTCCGCCTGGAGGCGGCCATTGGGTTCCGCGATGACCAGATTCAGAATTTCAACTACGGCTTCCGGATCGGTATCGCCACATCAATCAGTATTAATTTCAGCGACTGACAACGCCTGGAACCGTCTCGCTGAAGTTATTCTACTACCTCGGCTGCCAGCACGTTTTCAAAAACAAAGTCCGTCTCGTTTTGCAGGTCCACATAAATGACGGCTTCCTTCGTGACCTTGCCGGCCAGTATTTGCTTGGAGAGTTCGTTTAGAATTTCGCGTTGGAGCACGCGTTTCAACGGCCGCGCGCCATACTGCGGGTCAAATCCGAGCCTGGCCAGGCGGTCGCGCGCGGTATCGCTAACGTTTAGTCGAATGCCTCCTTCGTCCAGCCGCTGGCGCACCAGGTCCACCTGGATATCCACAATTTTACGGATGTCCATCGCACTCAACGGGCGGAACATGATGATCTCATCAATGCGATTAATAAACTCAGGGCGCACCGATTTTTTCAGTAGATCCAACACCTGGTCTTTGGTGTCTTCCAGTACTTCGAAATAATTAGTGTCGGTTATTTTTTCAAAGTTGTCCTGAATGATGCCCGACCCGATGTTGGTGGTCATGATGATAATGGTATTTTTAAAGTTAGCTATCCGCCCTTTGTTGTCGGTCAGGCGGCCATCGTCCAATACCTGAAGCAAAATATTGAACACATCGGGGTGTGCTTTTTCGATTTCATCCAGCAAAATCACGCTGTACGGCTTTCTGCGGATGGCTTCCGTCAACTGACCCCCTTCATCGTAGCCCACATAACCCGGAGGCGCACCAATCAGGCGGCTCACGGAGTGACGCTCCTGGTACTCGCTCATGTCGATGCGCACCATGGCATGTTCGTCATTGAAGAGATATTCAGCTAAGGCTTTTGACAGTTCGGTCTTGCCCACGCCCGTAGTGCCCATGAAGATGAAAGAGCCAATGGGTCGTTTGGGGTCTTGGAGGCCCGCCCGACTTCTGCGTACCGCATCGCTTAAGGCTTTGATGGCTTCTTCCTGACCGGCCACGCGCTTGCCCAGCTCCTTCTCCAAACTCAATAGTTTCTCGCGTTCGCTTTGCAACATTTTAGATACCGGAATGCCCGTCCATTTGGCCACTACCTCGGCAATGTCTTCGCTGTCCACTTCTTCTTTCAGCAATTGCTGTCCGTCTTGCAGGTCTTTCATCTGCTGTTGCGCCTCTGTCAGTCGCTTTTCGGCTTCCGTCATTTTTCCGTAGCGTATTTCGGCCACGCGCCCATAGTCGCCTGCTTTCTCTGCCTGCTCAGCCTCAAACTTCAACCGGTCTAACTGTTCTTTTTCTTTTTGAATGCCGGCCACAATGGCTTTTTCACTTTCCCATTTTGCCTTGAGCGAATGGCGCTGCTCGCTCAGCTCGGCTATTTCTTTGGTCAGCGAGGCTTCCTTGTCTTTGTCTTTCTCTCTGCGGATGGCTTCGCGCTCAATTTCCAGTTGCATGATCTTGCGGTTTAGCTCATCCAGTTCTTCGGGCAGCGAGTCCATTTCCAACCGCAGCTTGGCGGCTGCCTCGTCCATCAGGTCAATCGCTTTGTCAGGCAGGAAGCGGTCGGAGATGTATCGGCTCGAAAGCTCCACGGACGCGATCACCGCATCGTCTTTGATGCGCACGCCATGGTGCAGTTCGTATTTATCCTTGATCCCTCGCAGGATCGAAATCGAATCCTCCACGGAAGGCTCATCCACCATGACGGCCTGAAAGCGCCTCTCCAAAGCCTTGTCTTTCTCAATATACTTCTGATACTCCTTTAGTGTGGTGGCACCAATGGCATGCAGTTCTCCGCGGGCCAACGCAGGTTTCAACAGGTTGGCGGCATCCATGGCCCCTTCGCCACCGCCTCCCGCGCCAATCAACGTGTGTATTTCATCAATGAATAAAATGATCTCACCATTCGAGTCGGTCACTTCTTTGATCACGGCTTTCAGGCGTTCTTCAAATTCGCCTTTGTATTTTGCGCCCGCCACCAACAAGCCCATGTCCAGCGAGACCAGGGTTTTGGTTTTCAGGTTTTCGGGCACATCGCCATTTACGATGCGCTGGGCCATCCCTTCCACGATGGCGGTTTTGCCCACTCCGGGCTCCCCCAAAAGGATAGGATTGTTTTTGGTTCTGCGCGAGAGTATCTGCAATACACGCCTGATTTCTTCATCGCGACCGATGACGGGATCAATCTTACCTTTTTTGGCGAGCTCATTTAGATTTTTGGAGTATCGCTCCAGCGATTTGTACTTGGCTTCGGCATTGGGGTCGGTTACTTTGCTGCCACCGCGCAACTCGTGGATGGCCTTCACCAACGCCTGACGCTCGGCCCCGGCATCTTTGAGTAATGCGCCCGCTTTGTCTTTGCTCTGTAGCAGCGCCAACAACAGGTGCTCAATGGAGACATATTCGTCCTTGAACTCGCGCAATTCCTTTTCGGCCGTTTGCAGGACACTGTTGGAAGCGGTGGACAGATACGGTTGCTGGCCGCTCACGCGCGGATAGCTTTGAACGAGCTCATCCAATTTGCGTGTGAGCAAAAGTTCGTTTACCCCCGTTTTCTTGAACAGGTAGCCCGATACATTTTCGTCTGTGTCTAAAATGGCCTTTAACAGGTGGCCCGGCTCAATGGCCTGTTGCTGCAAGCCACTGACCAGTTCGGCCGATTTTTGCAATGCTTCTTGTGACTTTATGGTGAATTTTTCAAAGTTCATGTCTGCGGTACTTAAGTACCAGCGGTGGTAACAAAAGATAATCCATTGGTGATTTTGACCTGTTTACGGAAATAGTGGCAGGGAAAATCGTAACGAGCGTGATAAATAAGCCAAGTTGGCGCGCTCTGTTGGCAATATGCGCGATGGCCAGCCGAGGCATCTTGCTCCTCTTAATCGACTTGATTGGCGCATTAACCTACGGAACGGGCGACTGAACGCCTTGGCCGGCCGCTGCCACCGGATTTGCCGTTCTTTTTTCGGAAATCACGCTTCATCCGGATCACATGCGTAAGGGAGAGAAAGTAGTTTTGATGACGATGATTGTGGGAGCTTTTTTGGCGCTGCCGTTGAGCGCTCAGTATCAGACCAGCGCAGGAGCGCGCATAGGCGGCACTACGGGCGTTGCGCTAAAGCACTTTTACCAACCTTCGCTGGCGTTTGAAGGCATTGTGGGTGCTTTTGCCAATGGGATGAGCATCACCGGCTTGGTGGAAAAGACGCTCCCGGCTTTTGATACCCCGGGACTGAGTGTTTACTATGGAGGCGGAGCTCACCTGGCATTTTACAACCAGAACCGTAGTTACTATAATCGTTTTGGGCGTGCGCTGAATGACCGCAGGGTAAGCCGGGTGGGTGTGGGCATCAATGGTATTGCAGGACTGGAATATCGCCTGCCCGAGGATATACCACTGTCGTTCTCGTTTGATGTGAAACCCTTTTTTGAGTTTGGCTCGGACGGCTATGCCGGTTTTGCGCTTGATCCTTCCATAGCCATCCGCTTTGTCATTCGCTGAGCAGCCTAACCGGTGACCTTTTCTTTTTTCAGATTTACCAAAAAGCCAAACGCGGCCGCGGTAAAAAACATCAGCAAGCTGTAAATGGCGGGGGGTACACTCATGGCCGAATTGCCGATGGCATTGAGGGCGATGTACACCGCCAGCGTGCCATTGTGGATGCCAATCTCCATGCCGATGGCAATGGCCTGTTTGCGACCTACCTTGAAAAGCAGCGGCAAATAGTAACCCACCGCCATACTCAGCACATTGAACAGCAGCAAGGGCCAACCCAGTTGGGCGATGTTATCAATGAGTACTTGTTTTTCGCGTAGCGTGACCGAGACGATGATAATAACCAACAACAAGGCCGAAATAATTTTGACGGGTTTATCCATCCTGGCGGCAAAGCCGGGCGACTTGCTTTTGATGAGCATCCCTATGGAAACCGGCACCAATACGATGGCAAATACTTCGATGACTTTGCTAAAAGGCATGGGAATGAATTGCCCCGCGCCCAAAAAAAATTCCATCGAATAATTGACGATGAGCGGGAGCGTAAAGAGGGTGAGCAAGCTGTTGACGGCCGTCAGGGTGATGTTCAAAGCCACATCCCCGTTTGACAAGTGGCTGTATAAGTTGGCCGTGGCCCCCCCGGGCGAGGCAGCCAGCAGCATCAGCCCCACACATAACTCCGGGCTGAGGCCGCTGACCTGTGCTAAGGCCAAGCAAAGCAACGGCAACAAAACCATTTGACTGATCAGCGCGATGGTCATGGCTTTGGGATACTGGGTGACACGCCTGAAGTCGGTGAGCGTGAGGGACAGGCCCAGGCCGAGCATGATAATGCCCAGGGCTACAGGCAGAAATAATGTGGTGGCGGCAGACTGTTGCATGCGGGAAGGTACTATATCTTTAAGGCATGGAAAAATTTTCGCTGCCCATCCAGGTGCGCTGGTCCGACATCGACCAAAACCGGCACTTGCGCCATTCCGCCTATTATGACTACGGAGCCACGGTCCGCATTGCGTGTTTTTCGGCCCACGGGCTGACCAATTTAAAATTCGAGGAGTTACACCTGGGTCCCATCCTCTTCCGCGAAGAAGCCATCTTTAGGCGCGAAATCAAATTTGAAGATCGTATAACCGTAAACATGGTTGTGATGCAGGCCACGCGCGACTTCGCCCGCTGGAGCATACGCCATCATTTCCTCAAAGAGGATGGCACCCTGAGCGCGGTGATCAACTTAGACGGTGCATGGATTGACATTGTGAAGCGGAAGCTGGCCGTCCCTGATGACTATGTGCGCACCATTTTTGAAGATTTCCCACGCGACAAGGATTTTTCGTGGGTGGAACCTGCCGGCAAATAGTCACTGCTACAAGACCCCCAAGACCCACTTCTCAACTACGCGCGGGTAATGCGTGTGCTCCAAAAGGTGTATGCGATCGGCAATCTCGGCAGGGGTATCAGTAGCAAATACAGGGCATGTTGCTTGAAATACGATCTGCCCTTCGTCATAGCGTTCGTTCACCAGGTGAATGGTAATGCCGGTAGAACGATCTCCTGATTTTTTTACCGCCTCGTGCACGCGCATGCCATACATGCCCTTGCCGCCAAACTTCGGCAGCAGGGCCGGGTGTATATTGATGATGCGGTTGGGAAAGGCCTGAACAAGATTTGGCGGCATGAGCCAGAGAAATCCGGCCAGAACCAAATGGGTAATGCCCCGATCCTGAAGCCAGAGCACCGCGTCATCGCTTTCGCGAAATTGCTTTTTGTCGAACACCCAGCTTTCGATGCCGTGATTTTTGGCGCGTTGCAGGGCAAAAGCTTCAGCATTGTTGCTCAGCAGGGCCACTACGCGCACGTGTGGGTGATTTTTAAAGTGGTTGAAAAGTGCTTCGGCATTGGTGCCGTTGCCGGAAGCAAAAACAGCAAGTTGGTGCATGTGTGTAAAATCGAACGCGTTTTCTCGCCTAAAAATCAGCTATTTTGGGGATAAACTGCAATTGAAATGCCTATGCCACAAATGCCATGCTCAAAACCCCCAACAGCATGATGGCTTTACACCACTGGCTTACGTGATAGAAATCTTTTTTGGTATCGGCCCGATACAATCGCCAGGTGAGCCACGCCAGCGGTATAAACAGTGTGGGCAGAAAAAACAACATGGGCAGCGCCTCGTACAACACGTTGAGCAAAATCACCGAGAGGACAAAAATTGCCAATACCCCATAGGCCAATTGCTTGGTCGGGCGAATACCCCACAGGATGGGCAGCGTTTGGCATCCAAATGTGTGGTCGCCTTTCACATCTTCCATGTCTTTCACCATTTCGCGCACCAGTGTAACAAAAAAAGCAAACAACGCATAGATATAGATAAGCACCGAATGGCTGTGGTAAAGTGCTTCCACCATGAGCACGGTAGCCCCCGTAAGCAAGCCAATGGCGAGGTTGCCCACAAACGGCAACCGCTTCAACTGATTGGAGTATGACCACAGCAGAAAAGCCGAGAGAAAATTAATCGTTCCGATAAACCAGCTCAGGCCAAGGCCGATAGACACGCCCACCAGTGATAACACCGTGTGCAGCAGCAGGGCGAAACGCCTTGGCAGCCATTTACCCACCACCACGCGCTCGGGTTTATTGATCAAATCAATCTTCACATCGTAGTAGTCGTTGATGATGTAGCCCGCAGCCGCAATGAGGATGGTGGAGGAGACCAACGCCAGCAAGCGCCCATCCAGCAGGGTGTCTGGAGAGACCAGAAACCCTGCTGTGCAATATTGGGTCAATCCGATGATTAGCAAGTTGCCAAACCGCGTAAGCCGGATCAATACCGAAACAATGCTGGGGCGGTGTGACATCCCGCAAAGGTACCCCGAAATCAAAACCGCAGCGCCACCATCAATAAATAATTGCGTCCTGCTTGCGGATAGAAGAAATTCTGCCGGATTGGATTGGCTGGCCCGGCCAAATACCCGTACGTAAATCCGTTGGACTCGTATTCGTGGTTGAAAACGTTGTTGACCAGCAAACTTACGGCTATTTCGCGCAGGCCGCGCGGTTGTAGCACGTATGAAAGCCGAACGTCATTGACAAAGTAAGCATCCAACTGACGCGCGGGGTTGGCGGTATTGTCCAGAAACTGGCGGCTCACATACTTTTGCAGTAAGGCGACCTCCCACGCGCGCGTTGGCGCATATTGCAACGTTGATCCGGCAATCAGGGTGGGTGAGAACGAGATATCGGTATCGCGATACGTGGTGCGGATTTCTGTGAATTCGTCAAAGTTAGCTCCGTAGTCATAGAGTACTTCGGTAAATTCGGTAATTCGATTGCGGCTCACGGTGGCGTTGCCCGTCCAGGTGAAACGATCCATGAGGCGGAAGGTCCCATCCACTTCCAAACCGAGGCGGTAGCTCCGAGGTACATTCGTGCGGATGTTCGCTCCTACATCGTTAATGGTGCCCGTGAGCACCAGTTGGTTGCGGTAATTCATCGAATAAAAGTTGACATTCAGCCGATGGCGGTCGGTTTGTTTGCGCCAGCCCACTTCCAGGTTTCCAAGTTGCTCGTGGCGCGGTGCTCGCGTGGTGGAGCCATCGACAAAGTCATCGCGTACGGGCTCGCGTTGGGCCACGGCATACGAAGCATATAAATGCTGGGTGGCGTCAAGGTGGTAGGTTATGCCGGCCTTGGGATTGAAAAAGTTAAAGCGTGCGTCCAGGTCAAAATCAAACTGGCGGTTTTCGCGGCCACGGGCGGCATATTCGATGTGCCTGTATTGCAAATCGGCAAAGAGTTCCAGCCGCTCGGTTAGAAGCATGGTTAGTTTGCCAAAGATGTTAAAATCAGTCTTCGTGCCGATGTTGAAATAATATCGATGATCTTTTGCCACGCCCATGGGTAAGGCTGACCAGTTGATTTCACCAAAATGATCGCCTTCATAGCGGTTCCAACCGCCACCTAAAACAGCCGTACCGCGGGCGGTTCTGTATTCGGCCGACCACGTCATGCCATAAAAATGATTGTCCAGCCAGCGCCTGCGCACCAAATCCGTTGACCCAAACGCTTCGTTGCCGATGCGCACGGTGTCCAGACCATAGTCTCGGTGCTCGGCATCGTACCGGAATTCTTCGTAAAAACCTCGGCCACGCGTGTAGTGCAATGCACCGTTGAGGGTGAGGGCGGAGGATGCGCGGTGCGAGGCGTGCAGTTGCGCGTGGTCCTGCTGGTAATTGTCCACCTGATTGGGATAGGTATAAATGTTGAATGTACGGTTGCCCGAGTTAAGCAAGTGCGTGGTTTGGTCGGCATTCCAACCCTCTGCGGCCGCGGTAATCAACATGGCATCCCGGTCTCCGCGCAGGCGCGACTCGGGCACACCATACCAACTTTGGTAGGTGATCTCTCGCCCACCAAACAATATCGCCTTCACCATCGTTCTTTTACCGTAGTAGCCGCCCGAGGCATAATAGGATTTCAAGTCGGACGAAGCGCGGTCAATAAACCCATCGGAGGCAATACGTGACAAGCGACCATCAAAAGCAAAGCGCTGCCCGATCAAGCCGGTGCCAAAAGCCACGGTGTTGCGCCAGGTGTTGAATGACCCATGCGAATTGATAACATTGGCATAGGCGGAGTCGTTGCGCACATTGGTTTGTAAATTGACCGAAGCGCCAAAAGCCGCAGCCCCATTGGTAGAAGTGCCCACGCCCCGTTGTACCTGGATGCTTTGCACAGACGAGGCCAGGTCGGGCGTATTGACCCAAAACACACTTTGACTTTCGCTGTCATTGAGCGGGATGCCGTTGATGGTTACGTTAATACGTGTGGCATCACTGCCGCGAATGCGTAAACCGGTGTAGCCGACACCCGCGCCTGCATCGGAAGTGGTGACCACGCTTGGCGACCAATTCAAAACAAAGGGGAGGTCTTGGGCAAAATTCTGCTTTTGGATGTCCGCCTTTTGGAGTGTACTGAATGTGGTGGGATTGTTGTCGCTGGCCCGTGTGGCGCGTATCAACACTTCGTCCGTCATCATAATCGCCTCAGCCAGCCGGATGATGGTTGCTTCGCCCGCGTGCAACATAACGCGCTGTGACTGATAGCCGATAAAACGTATCTCTGCCTGTTGCGCCACGCTTTGCGCGGCAAAATCAAACGAGCCATCAGCCCGGGTCACGGTCGTGATGCCGGAGGTCACCAGCGTTACCGTGGCTCCGCCCAGCGGTTTGCTTTGGTTGTCTTGCACCATCCCGCGCAGGCCCGTTTGGGCGTGCGCAGGCAACCATAGCGCCATCGCCAAAGCTACTGTTACTAACTTTACCATTTTCTTGATTGTTTAAGCCTTGCAGCGCACACAAGGGGAGTGTGATGCAAACTTGTGCCGACCATAGTCGGCTTGCCTTTCCCTTCGGCCGCATTACCGGCATCAGGTTCTATGGGTATAATCTCAGCCCGTTGTTTTTAGGCACCCCTTGCCGCGAACCTTTCGCGACAGCGCAAAGGTACAGCAGACTTTTGTTACTTTGCAAGTGTTCTTTCCATCGCAACTATGTACAAGGCCACTAGCGAACAGCACGTTTTTGAACTAGAGAAGACTGACAACCACTGGTTGATCAACGGAGAGCCACTGCAGTGGGATTTGGTGGAGGTGGCACAGGGTTATTTTCATATTGTACACGAGCAAAAGAGTTATACCGCAGAAGTTGTCAAAATAGACCGCGCCACTAAAACGTACACCCTTAAGCTCAATGGCCGCCTTTACACCGTTGCATTAAAAGATAAGTTTGATTTGCTGTTGGAAAAAATGGGGATGACAAACACAGCCGGCAGCAAAGTAAATCACGTTAAGGCGCCCATGCCGGGGCTAATCATCGACCTGAAGGTAAAGCCGGGCGATGACGTGAAACCGGGAGATGCCCTATTGATCCTGGAGGCCATGAAAATGGAAAATGTGCTTAAATCGCCAGGCGAGGGCACGGTAAAATCGATCAAAATCAAAAAAGGCGACAGCGTGGAAAAGGGGCAAGTGCTAATTGAGTTTTAGTCGTTGCCCGCGGGCTCTAAAAAGTATCGATAACTAACGTAGCCCACGAGCGGCTGATGGGCGTGATCCAATTTTTCACATGGGTTCTTTACTTTTTCACCAGAAACTGTTCCAGGTCCTTGAGTTTCAACACGCCTTCATAGTACGCTTTGCCAAAAATCACGGCAAAGATGCCCATGTCGTTCAGACGCTTGATGTCGTCCACCCCGCGCACCCCCCCACTGGCCAAGATGGATAGCTCGGGAAATTGCTGGCGCAATTCCTCATAGAACGAGAATGCCGGTCCCTCCAATACGCCATCACGCGAGATGTCGGTTGACTTAACATACTTCAGCCCCCGGTCATAAAAATAAGACAGGTGCTCGAACAGCGTCATCTCAGCTTTTTTCTGCCATCCCCGAAAGGCGATGGTTTTTGATTGAATATCTGTAACGTCTGCGCCCAGTGTCATCTTCTCGCGGCCATAGGTGATGATCCAGGAAGCAAACAGCTCCGGGTGGGATACCGCAATACTGGAGGCGGTGATGTAGTCTGCCCCGGACTCATAGGCTTTACTGATGTCGCCATCTGTGCTAATACCTCCGGTAAAATCAATTTTTAAATCAGTGTAGCCGGCTATCGCCTGTACCACATGATAGTTTTGCGGACTTCCCTTTTCAGCTCCGTCCAGGTCCACCACGTGTACTACTTCAATGCCATGGTCTTCGAACCTGCGGGCCAGGTCCAGCGGATTTTCGTCATAGGCTTTTTCGCTGAGCGGATCGCCCTTACGCATTTTTACCACGCGGCCTTTTCGAATGGCTATGGAAGGAATTACTTGAATCATTTTCTACGTCTTGTTCAAACCTACAAAAACTCATTGCGTCATAAACGGCAACGCCACCAGCGTTTTATCCCACATGAGCACCAACTGCAGTTCTTCTTCGTCTTTTTCAATGGCGATGGTAAACTGCTCAAACTCTTTTTCCTGTTGCACAGAAGGCACCTCTGCGGTGAGAACGTCCTTGGCCGGATCGCGGTTGGCCTGGCCGTTAAAATCCACGCCCCATTGTCCATACTCCGAGTTAAAGATGAACTTCCACGACTGTTCGTCCGGCTGGGTGAAGAAACTGTACTTGCCAGCCTTCAGGGTTTTTCCCTGGATGAGTAGGTCGCGGTTGGTTTCAAACACGGTGGCCTCGTTCGCCCCGGTGCGCCACACCTGGCCGTAGGGCACCAATCCCCCAAAAATCACGCGTCCTTTCTTGAACGGCCGATTATAAAACACGCTGATTTTTATCCCATCGGCCTCGTACTTAACCTCCTGCTCGGGGCTGAATGACTTGGTGTAATAAAACCGAAAAAAGAGGAACACGCCCAGCAACAGTGCCAATAGGACGCCCAAAATGATGGTGATTTTTTTCATGGCGATGAGCGCTTTTTGCTCAATAAAGTTTCGAGTTTAACATTTTTAGCCGGGATTTTGCAAATATTCACAATTCAGGCCATACTTTTGTTCAAAAGATTATTTGCGTTATGTCAGTTTTTGGAGTAGTTATCGCCCTGTTTATCCTCGCCATCGCGTGCGTGTGGATTCTTCCCAATAAAAAATTGAGCGACAACGAGCACGACATCAAGCACTGATGCCGCCCATCCCATGCGGATTTGTGTTTTTTGCGGCTCGGCTTCAGGCCACGAGGCCATCTATGCGCAGGCCGCATCCGAACTGGGCCGCTTAATGGCCCGAAACAATATTTCGTTGGTTTATGGTGGGGGGAACATTGGCCTGATGGGCACAGTGGCGGACAGCGTGTTGGCCCACGGGGGTCAGGCCATCGGGGTAATTCCGCACTTTTTGGCTGCCCGCGAAGTGGCACACCAGCACCTCACCGAGTTGATCATGACCGAGAGCATGCACGAGCGCAAAAGGCGGATGGCCGATTTGGCAGATGCTTTCATTGCCATGCCCGGTGGGTGGGGAACGTTGGAGGAACTGGCCGAGATACTCACCTGGAAACAACTAGGGCTGATCAAATCGCCCGTGGCCGTGTTGAACACGGAGGGTTTTTTTGATCCTTTGATGGCCCAGATGCAGTACATGGTCGACAGCGGATTTTTGGCCGAAGCCAATTTTCGCGGGCTGATTGTTGAAGCGCATCCGGCATCTGTGCTGGCCCGGCTGGCGTAATACCGCAACCATTTTGCGCTCTCGTAGAAAGTTTCCGTACATTTCGTTGTGGAAGTGGTTGCTTTACGAGGACTGATTAGCTGTGCGCTCGCTTTTTTGCTCTCCCTGCCTGCTGGCGCGCAAACGCTGGGCTTTGCGTTGGCGGATGGCAAGTCGCGGGTGCAGTTTCCGATTGAGGTAACCAACAACCTGGTTATTCTGCCCGTCATTATCAATGGGCAACTTCCGCTCAAGTTTATCTTAGACACCGGTGTGCGCACGGCCATCCTCACCGAAAAGGCCTATACCGATATTCTGAACCTGTCATATTCTCGGCATTATATGATCTCGGGGCCCGGGGGCGAAAAGCTCATTGATGCCTATGTAACCAACAACGTGACATTGGACATACCTCCAGGGGTGCATGGCGAAGGCCACGCGTTGTTGGTGTTGGAGAAAGACTATCTGGAGTTACGCAATTTTTTGGGCACGGATGTGCATGGTGTGTTGGGCTATGAGTTGTTTAGCCGTTTTGTGGTGGAGGTGGATTATGAACAAAAAACGCTGACGCTCGCGCTGCCGCACCGTTTTCGCAAGACGCGCAAGTATGAAGTGCTGCCTATTACCGTGGAGGACACGAAGCCCTACCTGCGTACCCGTGTGCAGCTAAATGATTCGACCTTCTTTACCGGCAAGTTTTTGGTGGATAGCGGGGCCAGCCACGGCCTGTACGTGGACAAAGACAGCAACGACACCATCCAACTTCCACCCAAACGCATCCATAGCGTGATTGGCCGCGGCCTGGGGGGCGTCATCACTGGAGAAATTGGCCGCGTAAAAGCCATCCAACTGGGCAGATTCAAGATCAACGACCTGATCGCTAACTTCCCCGACCCCAGCAGCTACTACGATACCCTGAAAGCCGCCCGCGATGTGTTTCGAAACGGTTCTATTGGGGGCGAACTGCTCAGCCGCTTCCACGTGGTCTTTGATTTTCCGGGCGAGCGGTTATACCTGAAACGCAATGGTCAATACAAAAAGGAGTTTTACTACAACATGAGCGGGCTTACAGTACGAGCCAAAGGTTCGCAATTGAAGCGTTTCGAAATTGACGAAGTGCGCGAGAACTCCACGGCCGCTAAAGCCGGTATTCAGCGGGGCGACATCGTGCTTTCGGTACAGGGGTTCAAAGCCTCCGATCTTACGCTAGCCGAGATCAACAGCCTGTTCAGTTCCAAGCCGGGCAAAAAGATCAAAATGGAGATTTACCGTGCTGGGGCCACCCTCAAACGCGAATTTTTGTTGGAGAGCCCTATTTGACCCAGGCGCTGCCGGGGCCTCGCCATAGCGCCATCAATTGCCCCTTCCGCGTTTGGTAAGCCCGCTGTAAATAGGCCTGGGTTCGTTGAAACTTCAGCGAATTTTTGAGCACGCGGTAGAGCGACTCAGCCGTTAGGTCTTTTTTCAAAATGAAGTTCAGCACGCCTACGGTGGCCGCCTCGTGGTAGTTGGATGACTTCATCACTGTGATGGGAATGCCCTTGGTTTGCCGGTTTCGCGAAAGCGTGCGAATAGACATCCGCAACTCTTCGCGGCCCAGGTTGTCGTCCAGCACAATATATTGCGGCCGAAAATGACTGAGCCGTTCAAACGCACTGGTCAGATCAAACGCAAATTCGGCCACCATTTTGCGCCCCGGCACCGCTTTCAGGCTCTCAAAAACCCGCGAAAGCTCGATGGGGTTGTTGCCCAATACCAAAATAGTAATTTCCTCCGTCTGCGTTTCCATGCTAACCCAATATACGATCTTTATGAGAAGGCGGATGCACCCATGATGGACTTGTTCAATTCCACCTGCCGAAACCACTTTTGTCCATTAAACATCGGGTAGATAGCCCCGTGACGTTATTCGTTGTAGATTCCGCGCAAATTTCATTGGCATGATCCGATTGCTTCTCCTGGCCCTGTGGACGGGCGCCTGCGTCAATCTTTTCGCACAGACCATTCAACCACCGGAGGCCTTCCTGGGCTATGCGTTGGGCGACCGGTTTACGCGTCACCACCGCATGGTAGAGTATTTTCAGCATGTGGCGGCCCGGAGCCCGCAGATGCATTTGACGGAATACGGGAAAACGTATGAGCAGCGTCCGCTGATCTATGCCGTGGTGAGCACCGAAGAGAATCTGAAAAACGTGGAGCAGATACGCCAAGACAATCTGAGACGGGCCGGCTTGCTTCCGGGAAAGCCAACCACCCAGGTCGCGCTTGTCTGGCTGAGCTACAACGTGCACGGCAACGAAGCCAGCAGTATGGAAAGCGCCATGCAGGTGTTGTACGATCTTACGGATCCACAAAATACCCGAACACAGGCGTGGTTAAAAAACACGGTGGTCATTCTCGACCCCTGTCTCAACCCCGATGGCCGCGATCGATTTGTCAACTTCTTTTATGAAAACGGAGGCTTACCCGCCAATGCAGACCCGCAGGCCCGCGAGCACCGCGAAACCTGGCCCCCAGGACGCAGTAATCACTACCTCTTTGATCTGAACCGCGATTGGGCATGGCTCACGCAAACCGAGTCGCAAGCCCGGTTGAAAATCTACAACCAATGGATGCCGCACGTGCATGTAGACTATCACGAACAAGGGTACAACAGTCCGTACTATTTTGCTCCCGCGGCAGAGCCCTATCACGAGGTGATCACCCCGTGGCAGCGCGCGTTTCAAAACACCATCGGTCGGAATCATGCCAAGTATTTTGATCGGCAGGGGTGGTTTTATTTTACGAAGGAACGCTTTGATCTGTATTACCCAAGCTATGGCGATACCTATCCGACCTACAGCGGGGCCATTGGCATGACGTATGAAAAAGGAGGCATTGGATCGGGCTTGTTGGTGACTACGCGCGAAGGCGACCCGTTGACGCTGAAAGACCGCATTTCGCACCACTACACCACAGCGCTCTCCACCATTGAAGTGGCATCGGCCAATGCCCAACAACTCACAAACGAATTCGAGATTTTCTTTCGTGATGCGAATGTCGCCACAGGCGTGGCTTACAAAACCTACGTGATCAAAGCCGGCAACACCTCCGACAAAATCAGGCAGCTCACCGCCTGGATGGACGCTCACCAAATTCGCTATGGACATGCGACAGCCGGAAAAACCACCCGTGGCTTTGACTACCAGACGCAGCAGGTGGGCACGGTAACGTTCACAACCGAAGATATCATCGTTCCCGCAGGACAACCCAAGGGGCGGTTCGTCACCACGGTTTTCGAGCCGCAGTCAAGATTGGCCGACTCACTTACGTATGACATCACCGCCTGGAATCTTCTGTATGCCTACGATGTCAAAGCCCTCGCGCTGGCCGAAAAGGTCAATGCCGACAAGGCCTACCAACCCAAACCCGCAGAATCTACTGTGGCTACCGCAGAGGTGTATGCCTACCTGCTTCGCTATCAGTCTGTAGCCGATGCCCAGTACGTGGGTGCGCTGCTGCAAAAGGGCATCAAAGTGAGGGTGTTAAGAAAGTCTTCTACGTGGCAAGGAAAAAAATTTGAGCAAGGTACCATTGCTATCACGCGCAGAAATAACGAAGGCATCGCCAACCTGGATGACCTGGTGACCGTGTTGGCGAAGAAACACGGACGCGCGCTGACGGCACTGACCACCGGCTGGGCGGATCAGGGCTTTGACATCGGCTCGGGCGAATGGGTTTTTGTCGAAACACCCCGGGTTGCCATCCTCGGAGGTGATCAAACCTCCTCGTTGTCATTTGGCGAAGTGTGGCATTTTTTTGAACAGGTGCTTCAGTACCCGGCCACGGTGTTGGGGACCGACTATTTCCGGGGTGTGGATTTGTGGAAGTACAATGTACTGGTATGCCCGGAAGGTCAATACCGCATTTTTGACGATACCACTCTTGATATGATCCAGCGATGGGTAAGTGATGGCGGCCGTCTGATTTTAATCGGCAGTGCCCTGAATGCGGTGGCAGGAAAAAATGGCTTTAACCTGAACGTCTACCGAAGCGAGGACAAGAAGAAAGAAGCAGAGAAAAAAGAAAAGGAAGCCAATGAAAAGGAAGGTCTGCTGCGCTATGAGGACGCGGAGCGAAAGGAGTTGTCAAATTCCATTTTTGGTGCCATCTACAAAGTGACCATCGACCGCTCGCACCCGCTCGCGGCCGGACTGGGGGATCAGTATTTTTCGCTGAAGACCAACGACCGGCATTTCGATTTTTTGGAAACGGGCTGGAATGTGGGAGTGCTCAAAGGAACGACCAAACCGCTGCAGGGATTTGCGGGCTACAAGATCAACCGCAAGCTGGACAACACGCTGGTGTTTGGTGTAGAAGATAAGGGCAAAGGAAAGATTGTGTATTTTGTAGATAACCCACTCTTCCGCTCGTTTTGGGAGGGTGGCAAGCTGCTTGTCGCCAATTCGGTGTTTTTGGTGGGGGAGTAGATCAGAGCCGATTTCCATTTATCCAGGCGGTTGCATGATCTTTTTTGCACATGTACTTGTGCATTTTTTTGTATTTTTGCATGTTCAGTTATGCAAAATGAATGAGTTACTAGAGATATCCCGGCATAAGATCAGTACTGTCAACCTCGATTTTCAGCGCTACCTTGCCTATCAGATCGATTGGTCCAATCGTTTGATTTGCGTAAAGGGAGCCAGAGGCACGGGTAAAACCACGCTCTTGTTGCAGTGGCTGCGCCAACAAAATCGGCCATCTACCGAAATCGCCTACTTTTCGCTGGACGAGCTGTATTTCACTACCCATGGGCTGCTCGAAACCATTCGGCATTTTTACCAACAAGGCGGCAAAACGGTGGTGCTGGATGAAGTGCACAAGTACCCCACATGGGCCCGCGAGATAAAAAATCTGTATGATCGGTATGCGGATCTTCAAATCGTATTTACCGGATCATCGATCATTGAGATTGCAAGACAGGAGGCCGACCTCAGTCGCAGAGCGTTGATGTATGAATTGTGGGGGCTGTCGTACCGCGAATATCTTGAGTTTTATCACAATATCAAGATCAGGCCATTTGCGGTATCGGAGCTGTTAAAAGGCGCTGTCATGAGCAACATGCTTCCCCTCGGCTTCAAGCCGTTGGCTCACCTTGACCATTATTTTCGGTATGGTTATTATCCTTTCTTTAAGGAAGATGAGACGGGGTACCATCAACGGTTGCGTCAACTTTGCCGAACCATGGTGGAATATGACATGGCCGAAATCAAAGGGTTTGACATTCGCCACGCCAAAAAAATGCTACAGCTTTTGTATGTCATCGCGCAGCAGGTTCCCTTCAAACCCAACATCAACAGCCTGGCCGAAAAGACTCAGATACACCGTAACTCCATCAACCACTATCTGTATTTTCTGCACGAAGCAAGGTTATTGCACCTGTTGTACGCTGAAAGGCAAAGTGTAGCCACCCTCCAGAAACCAGAAAAAGTCTATCTGAACAACACCAACTTGCTGTACGCCTTGTCCGAAGAACACCCCTCGCGCGGTACCGTGCGCGAGGTGTTTTGTTATGCGCAACTTCGGATCAAACACAAGGTTAGCCAAGCGGGGACCACGGACTTTTTGGTGGACGACCGGTATTACTTTGAGGTAGGCGGAAAAAGTAAGAAACAAAAACAAATTGCCTCCTTACCTTCGGCTTGGCTGATCAAGGACGATTTGGAGTGGGCTGTGGGCAACACCTTGCCCCTGTGGCAACTCGGACTACTTTATTGAGTTCACGCGAGGCGTCAGCCCCCAAACTGCAAAAGTCGATCGTTTAAACTGACTACTTTTTACGACCTTCGCGCATGGCCGAAAAGAAACTTTTTTTGCTCGATGCATACGCGCTGATCTACCGCGCCCACTTTGCCTTTACCAAAAACCCGCGCATCAATTCCAAGGGGCTCAACACCTCCGTGCCCTTCGGCTTCACCAACACGTTGCTGGAAGTGATCACTAAACAAAAACCTACGCACATGGGTGTGGCGTTTGATACCGCGGCCAAAACCTTTCGCGATGAAATGTTTGCCGACTACAAAGCCACGCGGCAGGAAACCCCCGAAGACATCCGAACCGGCATACCCATCGTCAAAGAAATCATCCGCGGCTTTGGCATACCCATCATTGAGTTGGATGGCTACGAAGCCGATGATGTGATCGGCACCTTGGCCACCCAAGCCGCCACCCAGGGCTTTACTGTGTACATGATGACGCCCGACAAAGACTATGGACAGATCGTAAAGGACAATGTACTGCTGTACAAACCCGCTTACATGGGCAACAGCGTGGATATTTTGGGCCCCAAAGAGGTGTGCGAGAAGTGGGACATTCAGGACGTTTCGCAAGTCATTGACATACTGGGCTTGCAGGGCGATGCTTCGGACAATATCCCGGGCATACCGGGTGTGGGCCCCAAAACCGCTGCCGATTTGATCAAGCAATTCGGCACTGTGGAAAATGTAATCGCCAACGTATCGCAACTGAAAGGCAAACTCAAAGAACGCGTAGAGCAGTTTGGTGAACAAGCCATTCTCTCAAAAAAGCTGGCCACCATTGTAACCGATGTGCCCATTGCCTTTGACGAGGAGGCGTTGACATACACCGGGCCGCAGGAATCGCTCAAGCCCATTTTGGAGGAGCTTGAATTCAAGACCATGTTGCCGCGCATTTTTTCCCCGGGCGCGTCCACTCCTGCAGGCATTGCGGGTTCCGTTGTTTCCACACCCCAGGCTGCCCAACTTTCCATGTTTGGTCAGGCCGAACCTGCGGAAGCCCTGCCCTCCATGGAATTGAATTTGGCAAACGTGAAGTACACACGGGTGGAAACGCCCGAAGCCCGCGCTTCGCTCGTACAGCGGTTAAAAGAAAGTTCCGCCTTTGCGGTGGTCATGATGCCCGACAGCGAGTTGCATTTTGATTTTCGCGTGGCCGCCCTGGCCTTTGCCGTGCAGCCGGGAGAGGCCTACTACGTGGCCGAAGCGCAGAAATACCTACCCGAACTGGCAGCAGTCATGACGGATGCGCGCATCGCCAAAGTCGGCTACCACCTCAAAGAGGTTTTGATCGCCTTTGGCAAAGGAGGCATCGAGACGCGAGGTGTCTTGTTTGACGCCATGCTGGCGCACTACCTGATTGAACCGGAGGCTTCGCATGACCTTGGCATTTTGTGTAAGCAGTACAATCACTATGCCCTTTCCGATGGCGAGGGGTTTCAGGCCCTTTGTGAGCAGGCCGATCAGTTGTTGCAACTCCGCCCGCGCCTCTGGGCCGATTTGGAGAGCCGCAGGCACACTCTTTTGCTGCGCGATGTGGAAATGCCGCTGATGAATGTGTTGGCGGCCATGGAGCGCGAAGGCGTGACCATAGATGAGGAGGCCTTGAAGTGGATGTCGGAAGGATTGCGAAAAGATACCGACCACATCCAAAAAGAAATTTACCAACTGGCAGGGATGGAATTCAACATCGGCTCGCCCAAACAACTCGGTGAAGTGCTGTTTGAAAAACTGAAGTTGGTGGACAAAGCCAAAAAGACAAAAACGGGGCAATATGCCACGGGTGAAGAGGTGTTGATCAAACTGGCGGAGGAACATCCCATCGCCAAAAAAATATTGGAATACCGTGAGTATGAAAAGCTGCGAAGCACCTATGTGGATGCATTACCGAAAATGGTGAGCCCCACGGATAAGCGCATCCACACCGACTACCGGCAGGCCGTGGCGGCTACCGGGCGGTTGAGTTCTAACAATCCAAACCTGCAAAACATACCCATTCGCACTGAGCGCGGGCGCCAGATACGCAGTGCCTTTGTGCCGCGCGGCAAGGAATATCGGTTTATGTCGGCCGACTATAGCCAAATTGAATTGAGGATAGCTGCCTCCTTTGCCAACGATGCCACGATGATTGAAGCTTTCCGCAACAAGCGCGACATCCACTCCACCACGGCCGCCAAAGTATTTGGCGTGCCGCTGGATAAAGTGACGGCCGATATGAGGCGCAAGGCCAAAGAAGTAAATTTTGGCATCTTGTATGGAAGCACGGCTTTTGGGCTCTCTCAAAATTTGGGCATCAGCAAAACCGAAGCCAACGAAATCATCGAATCCTATTTCAAAGAGTTTTCGGGCATCAAACGATACATGGATGATTCCATCAACTTTGCACGCGAAAAAGAATACGTAGAGACCATCTTGGGCCGCAGGCGCTATCTGCGCGACATCAACAGCCGTAACATCACTACCCGTGGTTTTGCCGAGCGCAACGCCATCAATGCGCCCATTCAGGGAAGTGCGGCCGACATCATTAAAATTGCCATGGTAAACATTCACCGGTGGTTGCAGAAGGAGAAGTTGAAAACACGCATGATCTTGCAAGTTCACGATGAATTGATTTTTGACCTTCACCAAGACGAAGTAGAGGTGGTAAAACCCAAAGTGGTGGAGCTGATGAAACATGCCGTGGTGCTAGATGTGCCCATGGAAGTGGAGGTGGGCATTGGGAAAAATTGGCTGGAAGCACATTAGAAACCATCTCAAGAATAGGGGCAGAGGCGTCAGACAACTCGTGGCCGCGGTAAAGAAGTTGTCAGACGCCTTAACAGATGGATCTTTGAATTCTCGGAGCTTTTGGACTGAAAATGTGGTAATCAAGGAAAAATCGGCTGGCCTATGAAAAACAAATATAAAAACGTCCTGTTGTGCGTCATCTGGCTTTTGGCGGTTGTCGCATGTGCTCCCCCCAAGCCCGAGCCGTCCGCAGGGTCAGAGAAATGGTGGAAAGAGGCCATCGTCTATCAGATATATCCACGCAGTTTCAACGACAGCGATGGCGATGGTGTAGGCGATCTGAAAGGCATCATTTCGCGGTTGGACTATCTCAAAAACCTGGGCATTGATGTGGTTTGGATAAACCCCATTTATCAGTCGCCCAACTATGACAATGGGTATGACATCAGCGACTACCGGGCCATTCAGCCTGAGTTTGGCACCATGGATGACTTTGATCAACTGCTGGACGGATTGCACCAACGCAACATCAGGCTGGTGATGGATTTGGTCGTTAACCACTCCAGTCATGAACATGCCTGGTTCCGGCAGTCGCGCAGCAATCGTACGAACCCGTACCGGACGTATTACCATTGGTGGCCGGCCGAGAGGGGAAAGCCAAATCCCCGCTTCAGTTTTTTTGATGTGGCGGGCGATGCGTGGCAATATGACTCCGCCTCCGATGCCTACTACCTTCATTATTTTGCTGACCAACAGCCGGACTTAAACTGGGAGAATCCCCGTGTGCGCCAGGAAGTACATGACATCATGCGCTTTTGGGCCGATAAGGGAATTGATGGCTTTCGGTTGGATGCGTTTCAATACGCGGCTAAAGACACCACATTTCCCGCGTTGCCGGCAGGCTATGAAAAGAACATCGCGAAATACTACGGCATGAAACCCCAGATTCATGACTACCTGCGGGAGATGAATACGGAAGTCTTTCGTGCATATGATGTGATGACTGTGGCCGAGGGGGCGGGGAGTTCGTTTGCCGATGCCCACGCCCTGGTGGACGAAGACCGGCAAGAGCTGAACATGGCCTACCACTTTGACGCCATTGATATTGGCAAAGAGAAAGGCAGCTATGACCTGGTCGACTTTAAGCGTGTGTTCTCGCGGTGGGACAGTGCCTTTGCCCAAGACGGATGGCTGGCCGTGTACCTTGCCAACCATGACAATGCGCGCATGGTGAGCCGCTTTGGAAATGACTCCGAGGCTTTTCGGGCGGTGTCTTCCAAAATGCTTACTACCTTTTTGATGACGATGCGCGGCACGCCCTTTTACTATTTTGGCGATGAATTGGGCATGACCAACATCCGGTTTGAGCGCATCGAAGACTATCAGGATATCGAAACCCGGAACAAATACACAAAAGCAAGACAAGAGGGGGCTGATTTGGACGCGTTTATCGAAACCCAGAAGCGTATCGCGCGCGACAACGGGCGTACCCCTTTCCACTGGGACGGCACAGCTCAAGGCGGATTTACTACGGGCACGCCATGGCTGGCGGTGAATCCCAACTACCGTCAGATCAACGCGGCCGCGCAAGAATCAGATCCGCGTTCCGTACTTCATTTCTTCCGTACGGCTGTGCAGTTGCGAAAGCAAAACGCTGCGCTGGTGTACGGATCCTACGCACTACTGGACCCCTCACATCCAGCCATCTATGCTTACATGCGCACATACCAGAATCAGGTGTGGGCCGTGGTGCTCAACTTTTCAGATCAACCTGTGCGCTGGCAAAGCCCGATTGATTTGACCCGCGCCATGGTGCAGCTAAACAACTATGACGAACACGAAGCCGGATCTTATCAACCGTACCAAGCCGTTGTTTATCAGTTAAGCAAGTGATGCCACTTTCTCCAACAATCGCTTGGTGGCCCTGATGCCCTCTGCTTCTGATAACTCACTTCCTTCATATTCAATACCAATATAGCCTTTGTACCCTGCGGCTTTCACAATCGGCAACATTTTCGCATAGTCCGTCTCAATACAGTTGCCGTCAGCATCAAAGTTGTTGGACTTGGCGCTCACGCCTTTGGCAAAGGGCATCAGTTCTTCCACGCCAAGGTAGCGGTCATACATCTCTACGCAAGGCGATTCCCACATGTCTCCTTTTTCCCTTCGAACACAAAAGTTGCCAAAGTCGGGCAGCGTACCGCAATTGGGTAGCCCCACTCCGCGAATCACTGCGCTGAGCCATTTCCCATCGGAAGAGTAGCCCCCGTGATTTTCCACAATCACGTTGATGCCCAGGGGCTGCGCGAACTCGCTGAGTTTTCGCAAACCATCCGTGCCTGCCTTTGCCACTTCCTCGGCCGTGCCGATGCCGAAGCAGTTTACCCGAATGCTATGGCACCCGAGAAATTTGGCTGCCTCCACCCACTTATAATGATTTTCCACGGCCTCTTGTCGCTTGCTGGCGTCCAGCGTGGCCATCTCACCCTCGCCATCGCACATGATCAAGACGCTGGTTACGCCCAGGTCGTCACAGCGCTTCTTCAGTTCCGACAGGTAAGCAGTGTCCTTGGCTTTGTCTTTGAAAAACGAATTCACATACTCTACGGCTGAAATACCAAAGTCATTCTTGGCCTTTGCGGGAAAATCCAGGTTGGTGAACTCCTTGGCGTATAATGCCTTGTGCAAACTCCACTCGGCCAATGAGATAGTAAAGAAGGGTTGACGATCAGATGAGGCCACCGAGGTAGAGTCGGCCGTTGTGTCGTTGGCCGACTTGGGCGAGCAGGCTTGCCAGAGCGGGTGAGTGAACGTAACACCGGCCGCAGCCCAGCCAAGTGTTTTCAGAAATTGTCTGCGGTTATTCATAGGGTGGGTTTTTACGAGAGAAATGTAAGGGTTTTTTGGGGTAGTCGGTAGTGTTTGATGGCCCAACACACCAAGGTGTATCTAAACGGTGCCAGCGTGGTCGACACGCTTTCGACTGATCAGGAAGGATCATTGTTCGTGGATATATTCCGATCATGGATAGCCAGTTGGTTGGGCAATCAAGGCTATCTAAACGGATTTACGATGCGGAGTCTATCCGCAATAAGCTGCCCATGTTGTAAATCTTCGCTATATAACGTGGAGCATCCGGATTGCCATGCCGATGCGATGATAAGGCTGTCGAAAATACTATACTCATACGTTTCGAAGATACTGAGGCCAGCCGTCACTACTCTTGGTGTTATTGCCTGCACACGACATGCGCTCTGCAAACTTTCGGCATGTGCCAAAGCGAACGCCCGTGATTTTTTAAACTTCCTCTCACAAACATTAACGTTTTCCAGAATAACTTGCGTGCTGATAGTCGGCTGAGCCATCAATAGGCCTTTGGCGATCTCAAATTTCTTGCTGTTACTGTCGAGAATGTACAGACACACATTGGAGTCCAAAAAAACTTATCGCGCATTGGCCTCCTCTCGGCTGAATTTAAACTGGCTCAAATCCAAATTGACGGTTTCCCAGAACATCCACGCCTTTTCGAATCCCTATTTTCGCTTGGCACGTGTTACGGTCTTTTTTGTTTGGCTGGCTTTTTTGGTTTTGACGGGCGCCATGGGAGCTACATTTTTACGATCAAAAATAGTGAAAATGAAGTGTAATGCGTAGCGCGAGATGGAGATGGCATTATGACTCCATATCAAAACGCCTGCCCGTGCGTTTTCTTCATCAGAAAATGGGCCACGGGTTTGACGTGCCTTGCCAATTGCACTGCCAGGTTGCTCGTCCACTCGCGGCCAAACAAATTTTGAATCTGTCGGCCCGCCCACAGCCGATTTTTGAACAACGCATTCCACTGGGCGGAATAATCGGCCTCCATTTCTTCGCGCCCATAGGCGGGGTCGGTGCAAAATCGGTGCACATAGGCGCTTACTACCTTGGCCGAGTGGATGGCCATAGCCATACCGTTGCCACACAGCGGGGTGATCATGCCTGCGGCATCGCCTGTCATCAGCACATGGTGGTGTACGGGCTCTTTTGTTTCAAAGGTGATTTCGTTGATCACCTCGGGTTTGTCAAACAGAAAGTCAGACTCCGTGAAAATGCGTTTGAGAAAAGGGTTGCGGTAGAGTACGGCTTTCTCCATTTCCGGAATGTGTCCGTATCGCTTTACATTGTCGCGATGGGTGAGATAACAAAGGTTCGTTTTGCCTTCTTCAATACGGCTGATACCGCAGTATCCATCCTTAAAATTATGCAAGGCGATCACATCCGCGGGATGGTCGGTACGAAGATGGTATTTGACACCCACGTAGGGTGATCTTTTTTTGATGAAGGTTCGCGCCAGTTGCACATCGAGGCGCGAGCGTTTTCCAAAACTGCCCAGTACCACATCGGCCCGCATGGTTTTGCCCATCGTCTGCAGGTCAAAACCGTCCCCCTCAAAGGCAAGCGATGTTACCTCGGTGTTGTCCACCACGGTGGCACCTAAGGTACGGGCGCGTTCCACCAAAAAGGCATCAAGTGAAAAGCGGCTGATGCCAAACCCCCCGAGGTCCAGGGGGATTTCGGCCAGTGCTCCGTTTACTGATGTAAGTTGCAAGCGCGTGAACCGGGGCGGTGAAAAAGATTCAGGGAAAGCACCCAGGGATTGGAGGTAGGGGATCACCTCATTGGAAATATATTCGCCACACACCCGGTGAAACGGATAACGCTTGCGTTCAAACAGGGTACAATCCATGCCGCGTTTGGCCAGATCAATGGCGGCTACAAGCCCGGCCAAACCACCCCCCACAATAGCAATGCGCTTCATCCTCAAGGAAACAAAAAGTCAACCACGAAGTTTTGGAGTCGCACGCAAAATTACGTAATCAGGCGCTCGATCTGCGGCTCGTGATGGCGCACGTGCTCGCCAAAGAAGATGAGTGTTTGCACAATGTTCAGTCGGCCGGCAAAGGGGTGCTTGAAGATTTTTTTTCGCAGGTCATCTTCGGTAAACTCCGCCAGCAGCGCCTTGAGGTCGGCCCGCTGTTGGGCCCAGGCCTCCCCGGCTTGCGCCAGGGTGTTGAAGGCGGGGGTGGAACTCACAACCGCCCGGGGCGCGCGGTATTTGAAGCCAATGCGCTGCGACATTTTCAATAGCCAAAACTTGAACTCGTCCCAGGGCCCAGTATTACTCGCGGTGGCGATGCCCTGCTTTTTCTTCCGGATGTATTGCATGGACAGCCGCTCGGCCGTGACCAGGTGGGCCAATACCTGCAGGACGGACCAGCCGTGCGGGGCGGGCCGGGTGGTTAATTTAGTTGGTTCTATATCCGCCAGGTTTGCAAAAACTCTTTTTCGCTGCATTTCGAGGTAGTCGTGCAAGTGTGCTATTTTTGAAACCATCGCCCAAAGGACTGGATTTTTTGCGTAAACCGAAAAGCGGGGAAGCTATTGTCACGGCCGCGCGTTTTTTTTACTTTTATACCCTTACCTAACACCTAACCAAATTATAGTATGGAAAACACACTTGGACAGCAACCTCCTAAAACGTGGTTGGTAGAGTCAATCCTGGTCACAATCTTTTGCTGCTTGCCACTAGGCATTGTTGGCATCGTAAATGCCTCTGGCGTAGAGTCGAGATTTCGCGCGGGCGATGTTGAGGGCGCCAAGCGGGCCTCCGAACAGGCTGGTAAATGGACAAAAATTGGATTCTTTCTGGGCATAGGCGTTTACGTTCTATACATCCTATTCTTTGTGGTATTGGGTGTTGGAGCTGGCATCATGGGTGGTGGCTTCGAGTAGTCGTCAGGCGATCGGCTTTTTGTTGATCTTTGGCGTGTTGGCGGGATTAGGTTTTTTATTAAAGAAACTTGATCCTGCCCAACATCCCTTCCCTGCGTGTCCGTTTTTGAAAGTGACGGGATATAAGTGTCCCGGATGCGGATCACAGAGAGCCGTTCATCAGTTGCTCAATGGCCACATTTCTGAGGCCTTCATCCTGAACCCGCTTCTTGTGTTGGCGATTCCATACATCCTTTTGGGATGGATTTTTGACTTTAGTAGGTTGACTGGCCGCTGGCTGCAAATTCGAAACGCGTTATATGGTCTATACGCTATTCGCACCATATTGGTGGCTGTTATTGCCTTCTGGATCGGTCGGAACGTTACGCTATGAAGGTCAGCTTATCGTGAGCTACAAACACCCTTGCGGGCAAAAAGCCAATCCATTCACCATCAGCTTCCAGGCCGACCTCGGTAGGGCTGGTAAGCGTGATGTCGCGGGATGCGGCATAGCGCACGTGCGGGTGCTGTAGCTTTTTGCCGGCTTTTAATTGCCCTTGCAGCCGGATAAAATCCCATGCAGTGGCCTCGCCCACCAAAAAAATTTCCAATTGCCCATCATCAATGCTTGCCTGCGGGGCAATGGTGAGCCGGTTACCAAATGACCGGCCGTTGGCTATGGCCAGTACGCGAACGTTTCCGGCAAACTGAAAATCCGCTGCTTTAGCATACAGGGGCATCGGGGCAAAGGAAAAGAAGCTCTCCAGAATGGATACAAAATAGTTGGTGTTGGCACCTAACCATCGCGGCTTGCGGGCCATGCGCTTGAGCACATCTGGCCCCATGCCCACGCTGCAGACGTTCATGAAATAGCGCTGTCGGGTTTCACCGCTGGCATCCCGGTATTCCATCACCCCCACATCCACCGGTTGTGTCGTTGCCCGTTCAAAAAGGTTGGCATACAAGGGGCCGTCCGGTGTGAGGCCCAGCGTGCGAGCAAAGTCATTGCCCGATCCCAACGGGATGACGCCCAACATGGGTCGCGTGCCCGTGGCCGCCAGCGTACCGTTGACCACCTCATTGAGCGTGCCATCGCCCCCGGCTGCTACTAGGAAGTCGCTCGTAGGCGCATGTTCCGTAGCCAACGTCCAGGCATCGCCTCCGCGCGTGGTTTCTAGGGTGGTAACGTGGTGGTTTGCCAACGCAGGAAGTATCTCGCGGTAGTACTTCGCCTTGGCGCGACTGGCACCATTCAGAATGACGGTGATTTTTGCCAAGCGGCTATTTGCAACTTTTCTTGATGACGGAACGCGCCTCTAGTGACCCCAGTTCATCGGCATGTTTCAGATCCAGGCAGCCGTCATAGTTGTTGTTCATGGCCAACTTCACCATGCCCCGCAGGTAATACGTTTCGGGGTCGCCCGGATAGAGTTCGATGGACGTGGTATAATCTTCGATGGCTCCCTTATAATCTTCTTTTTCCGTTTTGCTCAAGGCGCGGTTGTCATAATAGGCGGAGTTGTCGGGATCAAGTTCCATGGCCTTGGTGTAGTCGGCAATGGCGCCATCATAGTCTTGCAGGGTATGTTTTAGAATGCCACGCAGATTGTACGTTTCGGCTTGTTGCGCATCCAGTTCAATCGCTTTGTTGTAGTCGGCCAGCGCGCCCTTGAAATCTTCTTTGGCGCTTTTGGCCAGTGCGCGGTTTTCATACTTCACGGGGTCCTTGGCATCGAGCTTAATGGCCTGGTCATAGTCGGCAATGGCGGCTTCGAAGTTGCTGGTATTGTAGCGGGCCACGCCCCGGTAGTTATACAGATTGGCATCGTTTTTATCCAGCTCGATGGCTTTGGTGTAGTCATCAATGGCGCTCACGTATTCGCCCAACTCCGCTTTTACCGAACCGCGGTTAAAGTATTTGTCAGCATCCACCGGGCCCAGTTCCAGGGCTTTGGAGAAGTCAAAATACGCCCCTTCCAGGTCTTCCACATTGTATTTGGCCAGTCCACGGTTGGTGTAGGCGTCAGTAAATTTGGGGTTAAACCGGATGGCTTTGTCCAGGTCTTGAATGGCCCCTTCGTCATCGCCCAGGCTGAGTTTTGCTTCTGCGCGATGGTTATAGGCCTCGGCTTGCGTGGAGTCGATTTCCAAGGCAAAATTGTAGTCGCCAATGGCACCGTAAAAATCATTCAACGCGGTGCGTGTTCGCCCGCGCCACAGGTATGCCAACTTGTTTTTTGGGTTCGCCTCCAACAGTTTGGTGAAGTCGCGCTTGGCTCCGGCAAAGTCCCGGCTTTCAAACTTTTTTTTGGCTGCCTCCAACGCGGCATCGGCTTGGGCGTGGGCGGTGTATGCCGCTACCATCCAGAGCAAACAAAGGATCAATCGCATGCGGGCAAGTTACAAAAAACGCGCGGTTGCGGAGGTAAGACCGTTGGTGGGGAGTGGCGGATCGAGGTCGTCTCAAGGTATGAAGTCCACGCAGAGAGGCTTAGAAATTCCGGCCCGCGCCCCCACCGCCAGCCCTGCATGACCACGGAGTGGACCTTTCCTCTGTGGGGGAGTTGTTGCCGGACGGCCCATCACTACGATTCGAACAGCGCCCAGCGATGCGTTGTGCGTGGGCTGTTTGCGCAACCAGAATCATGAGCAAAAGAAACGTGAATAAAACCAGGGACCAGAACTTTTTCATGGCAGTCAATTTGCAGGTTAGAGCTTCCATACACATCCGGGTTTAACCGTGTGTCGGTATTTTTTAAAGGAGGTTGAGCGGAATTCCCATCTTTGCGTTAAAATTCTCCCTATGCAAAAATGGTTTTTCTTCGTTTTCTTGTTGACAGTCGGGACCGCCTTAGCGCAGGAAAAGGCGCTGGACATGAAAATGGATTTTGAAGCATACGATCCGCCCTCTTCGCTGGTGGTACCCGAGCACCGGATCAAGAAAGCCAAGTTCCCATTTATCGATATTCACAATCATCAATTTGACATGAGTCCTTCGCGCCTGAAAGAAGTGGTGTCACGGATGGACGAACTGAACATGGCCGTGATGATCAACTTGAGTGGCCGCGGCCGCGGAAGTGCCGATCATTTACAGAAAGGCTATGAAAACATTCAGGCTACGGCTCCCACCCGATTTATCAATTTTACCAATGTCGATTTCAACGACATTGACCATCCCGAATGGGCTCAGCGAACCGTATCGCAACTGGAAGAAGACGTAAAAAAACGCGGTGCAAAGGGACTCAAAATCTACAAAAGCCTGGGCCTGCACAACAAAGACAAGCAGGGCAACCGCATCCGCATCAATGATCCTCGCATCGATGCGGTGTGGGCTAAGTGTGGCGAGTTGGGCATCCCCGTGCTCATTCACTCGGCTGATCCCAAGCAATTCTGGCAACCCATCGACAGTCAGAATGAACGCTGGCTGGAGCTTAAACTACACCCGGGCAGACGCTATGATGAGCGCTTTGCCTCGTGGGAGACCCTCATTGCCGAACAGCACGATGTGTTTCGCAAACACCCCAAAACCAAGTTTATCAATGCCCACCTGGGTTGGTTTGGCAACGATTTGCAAAAACTCTCACAACTGATGGAAACATTTCCCAACATGTATACAGAGATTGGTGCGGTGATTGCCGAGCTGGGGCGGCAGCCGCGCGCAGCCAAGGCATTTCTGACAACATACCAGGATCGGGTTTTATTCGGCAAAGACAGTTGGGTGCCGGAAGAATATGAGACGTACTTCCGGGTGCTGGAAACGGAGGACGAGTATTTTCCATATCACAAGCGATACCACGCCTTTTGGCGGATGTATGGCTTGGGCTTGCCCGATTCGATCCTAAAGAAGATTTACGCTGAAAACGCCAGGCGCCTGCTCAACCTGCGGTAGTCAACTGAACAAGCTGTTCAGTTCCAGTTCAATCTTGTTCACGATGGTCGAAAAATCTTCCACGCGCTCCACAAAATCCATGTGGTTTACATCGACTACCAGCAACCGGCCATGGCGGTAGCTGCCGATCCATTTTTCGTAGTGTTCGTTTAGGTTTTTCAGGTATTCCAGTTTGATGTTGTATTCAAAGTCGCGGTTACGTTTGGCAATCTGATGAACGAGCTTGGGGATATCGGCCTTTAGGTAGATCAGCAGATCGGGCGGTTGCACAAACTGGATCATGCTGTTAAAGATATCGAGATAGCTCTGGTAGTCGCGGGGAGAGATGTGACCGCTGGCGTGCAGGTTGGCGGCAAAGATGTGGGCGTCTTCGTAAATGGTGCGGTCTTGTACGATCGTTTTTTCGCTCTGGCGGATTTGGTTTACCTGGTTGAAGCGGCTGTTGAGAAAGTAGATCTGCAAATGAAAGGCCCACCGCGTCATGTCGCTGTAAAAGTCGCGCAGATACGGATTGTGATCTACCGACTCAAAAAGTGGCGTCCAGTGATAGTGTTTTGCCAGCTTTTCAGCGAGTGTCGTTTTTCCCGATCCAATGTTGCCGGAGATGGCGATGTGTTTGATGTTCTTCACGCATCAAAATTCAAAAAAAATAAGGAAGCCGTAGGGTGCCCGCGCCTTTATTTCATCGCAATTTTTTCCGGAATCAAAATGGCATTGGGGAAGGCCCGTTTCAGCCGTTGAAAATCTTTCTGCGCTTCCAACCACGTGTAATAAGCTCCTACCGTCACCCGAAATTTGGGCTGTTGGTACATCAAATTGCTGCTGAGGTCAGGAGCATAGTCGGTAAGTTTTTTACGGGCATTCAGGGCTTCTTCGCGCTTGGCACCCGAGTAGATTTGAATGGTCACCCCGTCCACATACTTACGCATGAGGTTGAACCGATTGATGCTGTCCAATACACTGTTGACTTTGGTGGTCACGTGGTGCACCGGTTTCACCACCGTAGGTTCTGTTTTGGTCGTGGTGTAAGCGGGTTCGTCCACCGGCACCACGCGCGGACGAAGCGGTGCCAGGTCTTCATAATGGCCGCGCTGCGCCAGGGCCCCCACGGCTGCTGTCATCAACACACACAGAAGGTATACCCGTTGGTTCATGTCCTTAGTCAATAACGATACACCGCCCCTCGCGAATATCGTCCTCCACTTTTTTGTATTTGACATCTTTAAGCACCCGGCCGTCTGTGTATTGTACGGACACCTTGTCATTTCGGTTGGCAATCTTCTCCGATTTGGTAGGCATCACCCGCTCTTGCGGGGGGCGCTGGGGTGCCTGTGGCTGTCCGCCACCTCCTGACAGCAGTGAGCGCGATTCTTCTTTCTGTTCATTCAGCTTTACGCGCGCGCGTTGCGAACGGGCTTCCTGCACCTGTCCGGGGCTCTCGGCCAAAATCTCGGCCTTCATCAGGAAAGAAATAGACTCTTCATTTACCCGTGCGATAAATCGTTTGAACGCTTCAAATCCCTCAAACTTGTAAATCAGCAGCGGATCTTTTTGTTCGTACACCGCATTTTGTACTGACTGCTTAAGGTCGTCCATGTCGCGCAGGTGTTCCTTCCATTGTTGATCAATGATGGCCAGGGTGATGATTTTCTCCATCGCCCGGATCAATTCTAGGTTGTGGGTTTGCACACAGCGCTTCAGGTCTGCGGCAATGCCGATTTGGCGTGTGCCGTCTGTAAACGGAACGAGGATATTTTCGACCGTGGCTCCCCGCGTTTTGAATATTTCCTGGATCACAGGGAATGCCTTATCGGCAATGGCTTTGTTCTTTTTGTCGTAGTGCGCCAAGGCCTGCTCGTATAACTTGTCGGTCAGGTTTTCTGCGCTGAGTTTGCCAAAGTCATCCTCGCTGATGTCAAAGTCAAACCCGAGCGTGCTCAGGGCGCTCAGCTTGATCGACTCATACGATTCGCCCGCTTTTGCGCTTGCCATCAAATCGGCACAGGTATCTTGCAACATCGTAAGGATGTCCAACTGCAACCGCTCACCAAAGAGTGCATTGCGCCTGCGTTTGTAAATCACCTCGCGTTGCGAGTTCATCACGTTGTCGTATTCCAGCAGGCGCTTGCGTATGCCAAAGTTGTTTTCTTCCACCTTTTTCTGAGCCCGTTCGATGGAGCTCGTGACCATGGAGTGCGAAATCACCTCGCCTTCTTTGAGGCCCAGGCGGTCCATAATGCGTGCGATGCGTTCGGGCATAAACAGGCGCATCAGGTTATCTTCCAGCGATACATAAAATTGCGAGGATCCGGGGTCGCCCTGGCGGCCGGCCCGGCCACGCAACTGACGGTCCACCCTGCGCGACTCATGACGTTCCGTACCGATGATCGCCAACCCGCCTGCCGCGCGCGATTCGGGCGTGAGTTTGATGTCGGTACCACGGCCCGCCATGTTGGTGGCAATCGTTACCGTGCCCGGCTTGCCCGCCTCGGCTACAATTTCTGCTTCGCGCTGGTGCTGTTTGGCATTGAGCACGTTGTGCTTAATTTTTTTCAGTTGCAGCATGCGGCTGAGCAGTTCGGATATTTCCACCGAGGTGGTACCCACCAGCACCGGGCGCCCGGCAGCTGTCAGTTTTACGATTTCATCCACCACGGCATTAAACTTTTCGCGCATGGTTTTGAACACCAGATCGTCCTGGTCTTTGCGCGTGGTGGGCTTGTTGGTGGGGATGACCACCACATCCAACTTATAGATGTCCCAAAATTCGCCTGCTTCCGTTTCGGCCGTGCCCGTCATGCCGGCCAGTTTGTGGTACATGCGGAAGTAGTTCTGCAGCGTGATGGTGGCATACGTTTGCGTGGCATCTTCCACCTTCACATTTTCTTTGGCTTCAATGGCCTGGTGCAGACCATCGGAGTATCTGCGGCCGTCCAGCACGCGCCCCGTCTGTTCGTCTACGATCTTTACTTTTCCATCCACGATGATGTACTCGGTGTCGCGTTCAAAAAGTGTGTAGGCTTTCAGCAGTTGGTTCACCGAGTGGATGCGCTGTGCTTTGATCGTGTAGTCGCGGATGAGCGCTTCTTTTTTATGCAGGCGTTCCTCGTCTGCCAGGGCCCGGTCGTTCTCGATTTTATTCAGTTCGATGCCCATTTCAGGGAGAATGAAAAAGCGAGGATCTTCGCCATCTCCGGTGATAAGGTCGATGCCTTTTTCGGTCAGTTCAACACTGTTATCTTTTTCATCGATGACGAAGTACAGCGGCTCATCGGCTTTGGGCAATTCCTTTTTGTTGTCGGCCAGGTGGTAGTTTTCGGTTTTTTGTAAAATCTGTTTCATGCCTGCCTCGCTCAATAGCTTGATCAACGGCTTGTATTTAGGCATGCCGCGATGGGCGCGAAACAACGAGAGACCTCCTTCTTTGTCGTTGCCTTCGGCAATCAATTTCTTGGCTTCGTTCAGGTATTGGTTCACGAGTTTTTTTTGTGCCTCCACCAGCTTGTTGATACGGGGTTTGAGGTCATAAAACTCATGCTGATCGCCTTTGGGCACGGGGCCGGAAATGATCAGAGGCGTGCGGGCTTCATCGATTAACACACTGTCCACCTCGTCCACCATGGCGAAGTGATGGCCGCGCTGCACCAGTTCGGAAGGATCGCTGGCCATGTTGTCGCGCAGGTAGTCAAAGCCAAACTCGTTGTTGGTTCCGTAGGTGATGTCAGCGCGGTAGGCATCTCTGCGCGCTTGTGAGTTGGGCTCGTGCTTGTCAATGCAGTCGACTGTAATGCCATGGAATTGGAACAGCGGCCCCATCCATTCGCTGTCGCGCCTGGCCAGGTAGTCGTTGACGGTGACCAAATGAACGCCCCGCTTGGCCAGGGCGTTAAGGAAGGAAGGAAACGTAGCAACGAGTGTTTTGCCTTCACCGGTCGCCATTTCCGCGATTTTTCCTTCGTGAAGGGCAATACCACCGATGATTTGCACTTCGTAGTGCACCATGTCCCACTTGATTTTGTTGCCGGCTGCCATCCACTCGTTTTTCCACAGCGCTTTGTCGCCCTGAATGGCGATGTTTTCGTAGCGGGTGGCGAGTTGTCGATCGAGCTCGGTGGCCGTTACCTCCAACGTGTCGTTTTCCTTAAACCGGCGGGCCGTTTCCCGCACGATGGCAAAAGCCATGGGCAGCACCTCGATCAATACCTTTTCAAGGTCTTTGTTGCGCTGGGCTTCCAGTTTGTCTATTTGGCCAAAAATGTCCTCCTTTTCGTGAATATCGAGGTTTTCTTCGGTTTGGATGCGTTGGCGCAGGGCCGCGATCTGATCATCGATGGGCTTGAGCCGTTCATCAATTGTTTGTTGGACTTCCCGGGTTTTGGCGCGCAGTTGGTCATGGGAGAGCGAAGGCAGTTTTTCACCTTCGCGCTTGGTTTGCTCCACCAGCGGCATCATGCGCTTGATGTCTTTTTCGGATTTCGTGCCAAAAATCTTGGCGATTAGTTTCAGCATACGCTACGAGTCTGTCAAAAATGAAGCTGGCTTTGCCCAGCGGGTTCAAAAAGGGCCGAAAGATAAGCAGTTTGGGGGTGCAATAATAGTTCCAACAGGGGATAAGAAGCCGTTTTGGCAGGGGAGGACACAGTGTGTTACCGAGTGTGAGTTTCTCCGGGTTTTTGACGTTTCAAGGCAGCAATCCCCTTAAAGTCGCCTGTGTTGCGTGTTAGCACTATTAAGTTATGAGATATAGCCGTGGTCGCGATAATCGCGTCAGGCACCTTTACGTTTTTGCGCTGACGCAAACGGCTGGCGGTATCTACCACCACGTTGGTCAGCTCGTGGATCGTGCAGCTGTTTGTAAACCGACCAAAAACAGCCCATTCCACTGAAGTTAACCGATTGCCCAAAAGTTCAATTTTTGTAATCACAAAAAATCTGAGGGTCGGAGTCAACCAGTTGATCCAACAAGTCAAGGGCTTTTCGGGCAAACGCCCTCCGAATGGTGTCAATCGAGAACGCGCCCATTCGTCTCGACCTTAAGCAATTTCTCGTTGAAGATTTGCTGCTCTTTTCTTCGAAATCTTGCCCCGCAACCGTTGAGAGAATTTTAGCGGGCGGATGGACTTGATCTTCATGCCATCGTCAATTTGATCACAAGTTAGGAATACGTCAGTGTATTGTTTTTGAGCTCAGGGTTATCTCACCCTCAAACACCTTCTCCGCAGGCCCTATCAGATAAATCTCGTCAAACCCGCCCTGCGATGTTGCTTCAAAAGCCACTGACAGTTGGCCTCCCCGTGTGGCAATGGTAACAGGCGAAGCATATCCGCGCGCGTGAGCCGCCAGCGCTGCGGCTGTTACGCCTGTGCCGCAGGAAAGTGTTTCGTCTTCTACGCCTCGCTCATAGGTGCGCACTACAATTTCGCCCGACCGTTCCTCTACAAAATTCACATTGGTGCCGTGGGGTTGATAGATTTCGCTGTAGCGGATGGCTTGACCTTGGCGGTATACATCAACAGCTTCGGCATTGGCCACAAATTGCACGTGATGGGGCGAGCCGGTTTGAACAAAAAACGCCTCGCCTTGTTGCCTTATCCCCGTTACCGGGTTCATTTTTAGCTTGATCAGGCCGTGCGGCAAGAGCTGTGCTTCATGCTGGCCATCGTAGGCTAAAAAGCGCGCCCGTTCCTTTATCATACCCAAGGCAGCGGCCATGGCTACGGCCGCGCGACTGCCGTTGCCGCACAGGCTTTGAGAGCCATCGCTGTTGTAGTACGCCAACGAAAAATCGAGGGTGGGGTGCGTTTCAATCAGCATGAGGCCATCGGCCCCGATGCCAAACTTACGGTGGCACAGTTTGCGCACATCGTCTTCGGTGAGGCGCACCTGTCCGGAGCGGTTGTCGATAAGCACAAAATCATTGCCCGTGGCCTGGTATTTATGAAAGGGGATTTTCACGCGTTATTTTACTTCCTCGTAGTCCACATACTCCCCCCCTTTGATGCTGCCCGGCCGGGGCTTGGCGGTGGGCGGGTTGATCGGTGGCTGTTGACGCATCTGCGAGGCGGCACCGGCCCGGAAGAACAGTTTCCCGATTTTGTAAATGCCGTATACTGCCAGCGTAACAATCAGCAAAAAGCGGAACATGGAATTGTTTTTTGGGACAACAAAAGTACGCAAATAATGGTTTGCCGTGCCCCCGAACGGTGAACGAACCGATGTAAGGAAAACTTGCAAAATGATGCGGGCAGCCGCGGGGAGCCGAATATATTTGTCCCTGTGAAGTTGGCCCCCCTTCAAAAAACCGGCCCACCGTGGTGGACATGGGTCTTGCCGTTGCTCCTTTTTCAGTTGGCAACATGGATCTCATCCAGTTTCAAAACACCTTCGGGCTCCTCGGTCATGTACCTGACCATGGCTTTTGGCATTTTGATGGTAAACTGGTGGGGCCCCCGGGTGGCGCTAATGCTGGCGGTGAGCACGTGGCTGAACATGCTCCAGTTCAACATGGCTTTTACCGCGTGGAATTTGTTTACCTCGTTGCGCGGGCCCATCAGCCTGGCGATTTCCTGGGGCGTATTCCGGTGGTTGCTGCGGGGCGATACACGCCTGCCCTCCATTAACCAATTGATTGCGTTTGTGGCGTTTGGCATTTTTTTGCCCTTGACGTTTAATGCATCCTTTAAGTTTGTTCAGGTTATAGATGACCCGCAGCGGTGGATCATTTTTTTGTCGTTCTGGCTGCCGGATGTGCTCACCAACCTGGCCTTTACCGTGCCGGTCATGATCTTGGTGAGCCCGTGGCTGCTGGAGCGCGATTGGGTGCTAAAGCCACCCGCGCGGGAGTTGACGCCCATCCCTGCGTACCCCGGGCGCTGGTATGAGTTGGTGTTGTTGTGCGCCATCTCGTTGGTGCTGCATGTGTTCCTTTCGTTTGAGCGCTTTTGGTTTTTGTTTGGGGTGTTTTCCATCTATGCCTCCATCCGGTTTGGGTTGCGCATCGTAAGCTTTTTCAACTTTTACATTTTTGCCATATCCTACATCCTGCCGGTTTTCTTGAAAGAGCAAGAGCCGTATCAGATGGCGAAATTCTATGACATCCATTTGGGCATGTGCTTGTTGTTTATCTTTTCGCTGGTTACTGCCCGCATTATGAAAGACGTGCGCGCTGCACGGGAGCAACTAGCCCGCCAAAACCACCAGCTAGAGGAAGCCATCCAAAACTTACAGCAGACCAATACCGAATTGGACCGGTTTGTCTACAGTGTATCGCACGACTTAAGTGCACCGCTCAAGTCCGTAAAGGGATTGGTGCACTTGAGCAAAATGGAGGGCGACCCATCCGCCTTGCCGCTTTATTTGGAAAAAATAGATGTGAGCGTAAACAAACTGGAGGAGTTTATCCGCGAGGTGTTGGATTATGCACGTAGCAAGCGAAAGGATGTGGTGACCGAACAAGTGTCGCTAAGCCAACTGACGCACGAAATTCTGGATCACATCAAGTACCTTGATAATTTTAAGTCGATTGAAATTACCACGCGCTGGGAGGTGGAAACGGTGGTCACGGACCGCACGCGGTTGAAGATCATCCTTAATAACCTGATTGCCAACGCGGTCAAGTACCATCCCGTGCGCGAACGTGAGAAACCCGTCATTCAAATCAGCAGTCGCCAAACGGCCGAGGGACTATGCATTGAGGTGGCCGACAATGGGGCTGGCATCGCACCCGAAATACGCGACCGGATATTTGATATGTTTTTTCGCGGAGCAGCCGATGTTTCCGGATCGGGATTGGGCCTTTACATTGCCCGTGAAGCGGCCGACAAGATACGCGCCAAAATTACCGTGGCTTCGCATGTGGGCGAGGGCTCTACATTTTCGATTCACGTATCTTCGCTGCGAGCCTGACTATGCGCCTCTCACCAACCACATATTGAAGCTCCTGCGTGTTGGTAAGTTAATCACCGAGGGGACGTCCGGTATGCGGCTTTCTGTCTTGCCATCACTTTTTCTCAGTCTCTTTGGTCTTTACCCCAAACTCTTTCATCAAGTCGGCACCGTATTTTCGGATGATCTCGATAATAGGAATGGCTTTCAATCCTCGTGACGTGATCGAGTACTCTACTTTTGGCGGCACGACAGCATAGACTTTGCGGGTGATAAACCCCTCACTTTCCAAACTGCGCAATACGCTCGACAGCATTTTGTGGGTGATGTGTGGCAAATCTTTTTTCAGATCGCTGTAGCGCAGGGTCTTCTCGCGCAGGCGCCACAGAATGGGCATCTTCCACGTGCCGCCAATGCGATCCATGGCAAATTCTACCGGGTTGTAGTAGATTTTCTTGTCGTAAATGAAGTCGGGCATGGTTTCAAAATTCAGGCGAATACGCCACAAATTACCAATACTTTCCAAAAAGGTAGTATCCTACTTAAAAGTTAATATGTTGATTTGGGCGCCATACAGTGCCAACCTTTGTGCCCATGACGCACACTAAACCCATCAACATGGAAAAGGTAAAAGAAAGACAGAGCTATGTGCACTTTCACGGTGCCCCCACAAAGGGGAAAATTTTAATGGTGGCCAGTTCGCCATCCGTTTCAAAACAAACCGGCTGGCCCATCGGCTTTTGGGCGGCTGAACTTACGCACCCGCTGCGCGTATTTCAGGAGGCGGGTTACGAAGTGGAACTGGTGTCCACCGAAGGAGGGAAACTGGAGATGGATAGCTATTCCAATCCCATGGATGCCAGCGGTTACTCATCACACGATGTGATATCGCTCGGCTATTTGCAAAAGCCTGAGTTTGCAGCTATGCTAACCAACACCAAGAAGCTGACAGAAGTAAAAGCCGCTGATTACGTGGCGATTTTTCTGGTAGGCGGTCAGGGTCCGATGTACACCTTTCGCGGCAATAAGGAATTGGAAAAACTTTTTGTTTCGTTTTATGAGGCCGGCAAACCCAGTGCCGCAGTGTGCCACAGCACTACGCTGCTGCTGGAAGCAAGAAAATCAAACGGGGAACTGCTGGTAAAGGGCAAAACATGGACTGGCTTTGCTGATGCCGAGGAGGAGTTTGCAGATCAGGCGGTAGGCATGAAGATTCAACCCTATCGAATCGAGGATGAAGCACGGAAAATTTCCGGTACCAACTTCAAAGTAGCGGCTCCTTTTTCATCCTACGCGATTACCGATGGCAATCTGGTTACCGGGCAACAGCAAAACTCAGGGGCGGCCGCAGCCGAGATGGTGGTGGAGTTGCTAAACAAATAGCATGAGGTGTGTTGCATTTTATTTCATGCTGATGGCGGGTGTGCTGAATGGCATTCCTGCTGCTGCTCAGCTAAATGAGAGCGATACAGCAACCTTTCAGTTCAGAGCGGGCGCCACGGGTGCCCTGCAAAAAGGAAATGTGGATTTGCTGATTTTGAGGGGCAGGTTAGAGCTGGTTTCCAACAGCAAAAGGAGGTTGGTTTTCAAAACGCAGAACAACGCACTGTACCAGGAGTTTAGCGGCTTCCAGGCTGACAACGACATCCACAGCCGGAATTATCTCTACTATCAACCAGCACACAAGGTGTACCCGTTTGCCATGGCTTATTTGCAAACCAACTACCGCAGGCAAATTGATATGCGCGGGTTTGGCGGAGTCGGTGTTACCTGGCAAATGGTGCAACAGCCACGAGCCAACATCAAACTTTCGGGCAGCTTGGTGTTCGAAGACACCCGGTTTAGTGCAGCGCAGTTCAACGAAGCATTTTACAACGGCAGCCACACCATTGGGCTATGGCGGGCAACCGCATACCTGGCGGGTTGGCATCGGCTGCTGGATGAGCGACTTAAGTTTTTCTACACGGCCTATTGGCAACCGGGGTTGGATGGTGTGGCGAACAACCGCGCGCAAATCGAGACAAGTTTGGATTTTATCATCTTGAGAAACCTGAGTTTTCTAATGCAATACAGTTTCTACTATGAGCAAATTGTAACACTCCCGGTAAAGCAGCACGATCGTTTGCTGTCCTTTGGCCTCAGTTATCAACTCAAGAAGTAATGATATGATCATCAAACGAAACTTCAATCCGGTACGAGTGGTGGGCTATGTGCGAAACGAGATCATTTTTTCGGTGCTTATCGGTGGGCTGGTTTGGGCGCTCTTTCGCAGCAACATTACTCGAGTCTCACTGCCCTTTTCGGTGGCTGCGATTCTGGGCAGTGCCCTGGCTATCTTCATCGCCTTTCGCAACAACAGCGCCTACGGCCGCTGGTGGGAGGCGCGAACGCTGTGGGGCGGCATTGTGAACGCCAGCCGGGTGTTGGGTCGCCTGATCATTACTTTTGCCGATAGCCACGCACACCAGCCCAACTACGATCCAGCGCGAAGCAAGTTGTTCAAAAAGCAGATGATTTACGGTTGCATAGCATGGGCCCACGCACTGCGGCTGCACCTGCGCGGACAAGAAGATTGGGATTTGTTGAAGCCGTTTTTGGGCGAAGAAGATTTTGATGCACTCATGCAAAGCCAGAACAAGCCCAATTTTTTGCAGCTGTTGGCTGGCCGGAAAATCTATGAGGCCATGGCCAACGGTACGCTCGGAGGATTTGACTCGTTTCAGATAGAAGGCCAATTGCTTGCGCTTGCCAATTATCAGGGGGCGTGTGAACGCATTAAAAACACACCCTTGCTGCGCCAGTACGATTATTTTACGCGGCTGTTTCTGTACACGTTTATGTTCCTGCTGCCACTTGCCTTGATAGGCGATTTCAGCCGGATGGGGGTTGATTATCTCATGCCTGCCATTTCCCTCATCATTTCCTTCGTATTTGCGATCATGGCAAAAGTGGGCCAGGTAAACGAAGATCCGTTTGAAAACCGGATCACCGATGTGCCGCTCACCGCTTTGTGCAACACCCTTGAACGCGACTTGCGCGAGATGCTAGGTGAAGTACAGTTGCCTGAGAAAGTACAGCCGGTGGGTCAGATTCTGTATTAGGTGGTCTTTGGAATATGTCGAGCAGGGATTCTTTCCTATTTATATGAGGCCATTTTTTAGGTTGGCAGAAGTCATCAAATCCAAATTTGCATCTGAAACATGTTAGCTTAACCGATTATGAAAATCGCCATTGTAGGAACCGGAAATGTAGGCGGGGCGTTGGCCACGGCCTGGTCAAAGGTGGGCCACACCGTTTTGTTGGGTGTTCAAAACATCGGCACCTTTAAACGAACGGAACTCCTGAAGAATCCAAACACACGCGTGTATATCATACGCGAAGCGGTGCAATATGCAGAGGTGATATTGATAGCCACGCCTGCAGCCGTTGCTCCGGCAGTAGCAAAATCGCTGGGCGACACGGCTGGCAAAATCATTATTGATGCAATGAATATCGTGATGGGTCGCGGCCCTACAGGGTTTACCAACACAGCCGATGCCATTCTGGCTAACACCGCTACCCGCGAGGTGGTGAAGTGCTTTAATACCACCGGTTTCAACAATATTCAGAACCCCAAATATGGCGAGGTAGCTATTGATATGTTTATGGCGGGTGACAGCGAGAATGGTAAAAAGATCGTTCGCCAACTGGCGCTTGATGCCGGGTTTGCCGAGTGCTACGATGTGGGCGGCAATGACAAATTTCAGTTGATGGAGCAATTTGCTTTTTTCTGGATCAACCTGGCGATGATGCGCAGGCACGGCCGCGAGATCGCCTTTACGTTATTGAAACGATAAGGTCGGGTACGCCAGAAGAAGGCCGGCAAACTCAAGCCAGTTTTAAAATCATTTCCCGCAGCGCCTTCTCTGTGATCGGTTTTACGTAATAATCAGAAATATCCGATATTTTTTTTGCTCGTTCAATGTCTTTGTTGTGGATGGAAGAGCTCACCATGTAGACAGTTACTTTTTTTGGCAAACGAGGTTTTAGCTTCACCGCGTATTCTTCCATAAACTGCCATCCATCCATTATGGGCATATTGATATCAAGCATGATGATGTCGGGCAGGTTCGTTCCTGTTTCTGCTGCGCCCAGCAGAAAGTCAAGCGCTTCTTCACCATTGAAAAAGTAACGGACGTTACAATCAATCCGCGCAAGCTCGATGGTTTTTGAGATGGTGAGATGAAATACCTCATCATCATCCACGATGGCCAGGTGTTTCGTCATATGCGATTACTTTTAAAGGCATTAAAACGAATGACAAACGTGGTCCCCATGCCCACCTGACTGTCCGCTTCTATGGTACCACCCAGCGATTCAATCTGGTTTCGGGTAATAAAGAGGCCAACGCCCCGCGCATCCTGATGGCGGTGAAATGTCTTGTGGAGTTTAAACAACTTATCACCATAGCGTTTCATGTCAATGCCCAGGCCGTTGTCTTCTACGCGAAGCATGTCAATGCCGTCTTCGCGACTGCCGGTCAGCCGTACGTAGCTTTCTTTGGCGGTATCCCGGTATTTGATGGCGTTGGTAATAAGGTTGAGCAGGATGCTTTCCAGGTAAGGTCGGTGGTAGTGGATGACCGGCAATTCGCGAAAGTTCGTTATGACCCGGATACCGGATTTTTGAATATCCTCTGTCAGGGTTTGACAGATATCTTTTGTCAGGGCTTCCAAATCGATGGCTTCGCTGATCACTGCCTCCGTACGGGTATTCAAAACAACCGTTGAGAGGTCGGTTACCGTTTGCATCATTTTGTTGGAGACCGTCTTCATTTTGCCGATCAGATCGTCTCGCTCTTTGGGGTCGCTCACATGGTCGTACAGCGACAGCAAAGCGACCATGTTGCCCAGTGGCGACCGGAGGTTGTGAGAGGTGATCTCAGCGAAATTTTCGAGTTGGGTGTTCTTCATTTGAAGATAGGACGCTGATTCTTCCAATTCGCGGGTACGTTGTTGTACGATCTTTTCAAGACTGTGGGGTGACTTAAGCGCCATAATGTCGGGCATGTTGCGCACCAGGGCAAATACCGTTACCCAGGAAACGCCAGCCGTCAGAAAGCGAATCAGTGCACTCACCCGATAGGCAGGCACATAAAAAATCAAGGCATCGATCAAATGGGTGGACCCACAAAACAGGATGAACAGAATGAACAGCCAGATGATCGACTTGAAGGGAATTTCCGTTTTTTGTTGGATAAAGTAAGCCAGAATAAAAGGGATGGCAAAATAAGCTCCCCAAATGGCCGTATCGGAAAAAATATAGAGCCAGCCGTGGAAGTCGGACCAAATGCCGCAATCCCAACGGGCCGGCCAGTCGGAGGTATCGAATAAGTTGCGAAAGAAATCAACAAGCTGACTCATTTCACTTTTCGTTTCACATAAACCAAAACTATTAAATATGCGAGACAAAAAGAAGAACCGAACCGGATTTTTAGACTATATCACCTGGCGGGCAGCCCACGGTTATTTTATAGAGAAACGAGATCAGGAATATCTGATCTTCACTGGAGCGATGCGCTGGCTTAAAGAATCCGTACTCAAGGCTCGTTGATCGCAGCCATTATCCGGTTGACGCCTGCGGCTTTAACTTTGAGATGGCTTTTGACGTAACAAAGGCATACTACTTTTTCAGAAGGGCGGTCACTCGTTCCAGTTCATCGGTGGTCACGGTGTGTGGCCTGCCCGGATAGAGGGCCAGTTGTACGTTCGCCCCCATCGTTTCCAATTGCGCTTTTGATGCTTCGCTGCGTGCCAGCGGCACATGTGGATCATTCGGGCTGTTGGTCATCAACACGCGGGTGCCCGCAAAGTCGCCCGCATAGTTTTCGGTGTAGAGTTTATCGCCAATCAATCCTCCCGTCAACGCCATCACACCTCCCCACGCGCGGGCGTGGCGTGTGGCAAACTCCAACGTGAGGCAGGCGCCTTGCGAAAAGCCGAGCAGATAGATGTGGGAAGAAGCGATACCCGCTTTTTCGATGTCCGTTACAATGCCGCCTACCAACTGCAAGGCACTGCTGAGCCACGGTTCGTTTTGGGCGGGCGGGGCCAGAAAGCTGTAAGGATACCACGTACAGTTGGTGGCTTGTGGCGCCACGACATAAAAATCGTCTACCGGCAAATAGCTGCGCAGCGAAAGGATGTCTTCGGCAGATGCCCCGCGACCGTGAAGCATGATCAGGGCCTTCTTTGCCTGCGCCAGCGGCTTGCCCGCTTCCACGAGTTGTTTGGTGTGTTCCATCTTTTTTGTTGAGCCCCTCTCCCGTGGAGAGGGGTTGGGGTGATGTCAATCATTAAACTTATCCGTCTGCAACACAATCGGCTGCAAGCCTTTCTCGATCTGATCGCGCGAAGGCTCATACCACTCAGGTAACTTCAGACTTTCGCCCAGCTTCGAAGGATGTTCATCTACGGCAAAGCCGGGAGGGTTTGTCGCAACTTCAAATAAAATACCTCCGGGCTCGCGGAAGTAAATGCTGTGGAAATACTGGCGGTCGAGCACGGGCGTTACGTTGTAGCCTTTCGTCAACAGCTTTTCGCGCACGTCCAACTGTGTGGCGTCATCTGGGGTAGCAAAGGCCAGGTGGTGAATGGTGCCGCTGCCGCCCAACCCGCGCATGGCATCGGGTGAGCATACCACATCTACGAAATCTCCAGGCCGGTTGCTGGCCGAGTACCGAAACCGATTTCCCTTTTCGGCAATGAGTTTATGATCCATACCTTCCAGCAGCAGGGCTGCCGTGCGCTCATACCCTTCCTCCGAAAGCTCCACGCCATAAAATCCTTTCACGGCATGCTCCAGCGGAATCTGCCCGTATGAAAAGCCCGGGCGCGAGTCGTTGCTGTTGAACACCAATTCCAACCCCAGTCCGTGCGCATCCTCAAAGTAGATGAACAACTCGCTGTCGAAGCGTTGCTGCGGCTCGGTGTGTTTGATGTTGAATTTCTTCAGTCGCACGAGCCAGTAGTCGAGACTATTGGCGGGTACGGAGAATGAAGTAACAGTCATCTGGCCTTTGCCGTGGCGGCCGCGCACCAATCCCGCGTAGGGGAAGAACGTCATGATGGTGCCGGGCGCTCCTGTTTCATTGCCATAATAGAGATGGTACACATCGGGCGCATCGAAGTTGATGGTTTTCTTTACCATGCGCAGGCCGAGGATGCCGGCATAGAAGTCGAGATTTTTTTGGGCATCGTCTGCCAGTGCCGTGACGTGGTGGATGCCGGTGATCAGTGATTTGCTCATAGCTCGGTTACGTTTTCAATGGTGTAGATTTTTATTTTCGCTGGGGTGGATAGCATCGGTTTTACTTTTTCCATGAACTCGTTGAAGTACCACTGGCTTACGTGAAAGTCGATGGCCGCCTGATCGGTCCATTCTTCAAAGAACAAAAACCGGTTGGGTTCCATGTGGCTTTCGTTGAACGTGTAGCTGATGTAGCCCGCTTCTTTTTGCGAGTGGGGCGCGATCCACAAGCACAGATCGATGAAATCCTTGCGGAATTCGGATTTGATGTACCAGTGGCCTGCAATTACTTTCACGGGTTTCGTATTGGTTGCTTTCCGTTTTTCGATTTTCACTACTGTTTCAACCGGTTACCCAACCGCTTCGTTGCCCGGTTTGTTCGCCAGTTTTTGTAAAAAGTTCGCCCACTGAGGATTTGGGGATCGTCATAGCCTAATAAACAACGACTGCCGTTTCTGTGCGATCACATTTCGGGTGCGATGCCCTTTGCCGGTAACATCCTCCACCAACAGAATATCGCCTCCGCCAAAGCGCCTCTTTTCACCGAGACTGGTTTCAATTTCAATTTCGCCATCCAGCAGCACGATAAACTGCCGGGCCGGAGCGGTGTGAAAGTCCCAATCATAGCCGGGTTCGTTTTCGCGGAAAATCAATTCTTGTACCGCCACCGTCTGCGACAAGCGGCCCACCATACCCTGATCGGTAAGGCCTACTTCCACTTCTTCAAAGTGACTGTCTCCGTTGCCATCTGCAAAAATGCGTGTGTATTTCATCTTCGGATCGCCAATTTCCGGGCCAGTTCCTCCGAGATGGGTTCGCTATAGGCACCATAGGCATTGACGAGCACGCCCTTTAGCTTGTGTTTCGCAGACGAGATGGCATACAAAATCATTTCGTCATCTGGGTCGGTGTTGCCTTCGAAACGAAATACACTATCAATGCTCAGTTCTTCCGGCTCTATACGCGTGTGGGTGCCTTGGCACTCAATACACGTTTCGGCCAGGTTGAAATCTTCGGTATAACCTTCTTTGCGCAAGGCGTCAATCGCTTCGGTAAGGGTGTCAAAAGTTTGCATGGCGGTTGTTTGGTTAGGTTTTTTTGGAAAGGAGATAGTGTACCACTTTTTCCTGACGCAAGCCGACTTGATTGGCGATGTGCTCGCCAATTTCTTCTGGAGTGTACCAGTCGGATTGCCCATGCCCATGTTTGAGCCGATCGCGCGTCTTCATGGGCCCCAAAATCAGCTCAAATATTTGCAAGCCGGTTTTGTCCACTTCCTTGGCTAATGTTTGTATGAGTGACTTCTGTGCTGCGGCCGCCATGGCAACCGGGCCGGCCATGGGGTAGGGTTCATCAGCACTAAAGCCGTTGATGTGGAAGTAATACCCTTCCGTTGGATTCAACAATGGCACCAACGTTTTGATGGCAAAAAAATGGGATGTGAGGTTGTCGTTGAGAATCCGTTGCCATTGTTCGGTAGGATAACTATACACAGGCGCCCCCTGATGCCATCCACCCAGCGAGGCCACCGCGATGTCTATCTGCTTCCATTCCTTTTGAAGAAATGCCGCCAGTTGCTGACCGGCCGCTTCGGTGTCGACCGAGCCGAGGTGCGTCACCAGCTTGCCGGTGTGTACATCGCTCACGTACTCGCGAAGGCGGTCGATTTTGTGCGCACTGCGGGTAGGCACCACTACGGTGGCCCCCTCGCGCAGCAGCGTTTTTACAATTCCTTCGCCTACGCCACCCGCTCCGCCCAGCACCACTGCTGTTTTCCCTTGTAGTTTCATCAGACTAGTAGGTTAAATGCGCCCGCAGCATCCATGCCATCTTCTCGTGTGCTTCCATCAGCCCGGTAATGAAGTCGCTCGTACCTGCATCCTGGTAGTCGGTGGCAAACCGGTTAATGTTTTCGCGCAGGTACATGATCACCTGCTCGTGGTCGGTGAGCAACTCTTTGATCAATCCGGCACTGTCATTTTTTTCGCGGGTTGCTTCCGTCAGGTGCGTGAGCGACAGATAACTTTTCAGCGTAGCCGGGGCAAAATGACCGATTGCGCGGATGCGCTCCGCTACATCGTCCATCATCTCGTCCAACTGTTCGTATTGGCTTTCAAAAAATTTGTGCATGGCGTGAAAGTCGGGGCCTTCCACATTCCAATGCGCATGGCGCGTTTTGGTGTAAAGCACGAACTCATCGGCCAGCAGTTTGGCCAGCGCCTCGGCTACCTTTTGCCGGTTGCTTTCCGAAATTCCAATGTGTGTTTGCATAGCGGTTAATATTTAAATTGTAATGTAAGTGCTGAAAAGAAAACATCGTTGCCCATGCTTACCTCGCGTAGGTAAGGTCCGGCATGGAACCAGGTAAATTCAGGGACAATGCTCAGGTGCTTGTTGGGTGTGATTTCGGCATTGATGCCCACCTGCTCGCCAATCAACCGCACCCTGGTATTTTCGCCTGAGAAAATCAAGGCCACGTTGGGACCATAGATGCCATCGCTAAGGGTATGCCGCCAAAACAAATCCAGATCGGCCGACAAGGTAACGTTTTGCCAGACTTGCCATTTAACACCCGGGTGTACATCCACCAGATTGGCCGGACCGATGAGTGCCGCCAATCCAAAGTACGCACCCCGCGGATACAACGGGTTGAACGTGTTCAGTTGATCGTCAGCTCGGTTTTTATCGCCACTGATGATTTCTGTTTTTAGTCCGACCCAAAATGGCTTTTTGCCATTGGTGAGTTGGTAGTTGGCATGCAGCGAAGCCGTCCAGGCCCGGATACGACCGGCTGAAAATCCCCCAAACTGATACACCGCCTCGAAATCGTAATCCCATCGCGCAGCTTTGTTCCACCAGCGCGTGCCGATGGAATGGCGTAGCTCGCGGCCGATACCGGCATCGAACGCGGCCCGATCCCGGTTCAATCCCAGATAGTAGAGGTCGATGTTTTTCAAGATCGGGACGGATTTTTGAACGACATAAACACCCCAAAGCGCTTCTTCGCGGTTGATCTCATCATCCAACACGCTTAGCCGCTGCTGCACGGGCGCACTGTAAAATAAGTCCACGGACGTGTTGTGTTGTTGCATGATCAGTTTGGCCGCATCAAAATTGAGCCGGTTGTTTGGCCCCTCGCGCACCGCTACTAAACGTTGTGACCCGTATAATAATTCCTGCCGGCCGGCACGCAATGTGATGGTGTTGGAAATCCGGATATCCGCAAAAAGCTGGTGAACCGAAAACCGGTTTTCGTCAATTCTTCGAATGGGTGTTACCCGGCCGCTGGCAAACGTGCTGTTCAACTGCGCAAAGAAGCGGAGCGACTGGTTAACCCGAACATCGCTGTGGAACAGAAAGCGCGAGTAAAACGCGGTGTATTCGCGCACGGGCCCATCGCCCCAGTCTTCATTCACATAATTCTGAGCCAGGTACCGCACCTCGCCACCCTGTGAAGCGTAACCCTTTTTTCCCAGTGGGGTTAATTTGAATTTTTCGTATCGCGTTTTTAGCGAATCGTGCGGCAGCGAAGACAGGTCATCATGGTAGCGCAGCAGCTTGAACGTTTGTGCGTCACTCATGTGTACAAGCGAAGTCATCGCGAACAGCCACAGCCACCGGCACGCAACCACACCGCCACGCTTAAAATTTTCGGATGATGACCACCCCAATCACAATCAGCGCAATGCCGAGCACCCGCCACGCATTGATGCTATGTTGCGCGTGCACAAGGATGTTGAAGTGATCCAGGGCCACAGAAATAATCAACTGCCCGGCCACAATCAATCCGAACGTGAGCGCGGGACCGAGTTTTGGAAAGGCCAGCACCACGGTGGTCACGTAAATGGCACCGAGCGCACCGGCCACCCACGTCACGGTGGGCACGTCTTTCAGGCTTTGCGTGTGCAGCGGCTGCCGCGTAACGGCCACGTACACAAGCAAGGCCACCAGGCCCACGGCAAACGAAATCAGCGAAGCCCATACCGGACTGTGGATGGCTTGCCCCATTCTGGTATTGAGGCCCGCTTGTATCGGCAGGAGCGAACCTGCGATAAACACGGCTAGGATCCAGGGTAGTTTTTCCATATCAACAACGGGTTAGTTCTGGTTACGATTTACGTTTTGGATTTTTTGAAGCGTTCCCTATTCTGGCATGGCTCAATATCCTTCGATACTTTTCAGGCGTTCGATGTCGGCAATTAATTGTTGAATGCTTTGTTTTTCAAGACCATTGTAGTATCCTCTGATTCGTTTTTGGCCATCCAATAACACCAGATGCGGTTCATGCACCAAGCCGGTGTAATCCGAGCCCGTCTCAAACGCTTTAAGTTTACAGTTCTTGGCCAGGTCGAAAATGGCGCGCTTCTCGCCCGTATAGAAACTCCAGTTGGCGTTTGCAATACCGGTTCTTGATTTGTAGTCAGTCAGTTCATCCTGCGTATCATATTCCGGGTCTATTGATATAGAGTGCAGAGCTACGGAGTTATCATCCTCAAAGCGGTCGCTTACCGTTTTCAAATGACTGTTGAGTGCCGGGCATACGCTGGGGCAACGCGTAAAAAAGAAACTCAGCACGTGTACACGGTCAGTGGCCAAATCATTATCGGTGTTTTGTTTTCCGTTGCTGTCTTGTAGTCGAAACCCTTTTACGGAATAGAAGGCCGTGTCGCCCGTTCGTGGGTTGTATTCTTTCTCACCCAAGATCGGAAGGGCGTGTGCCTCGGGGGCCGATGGTCTTTGCGGTTGGCAGGCATTCAGAATAATTGAACCGAACAGTAGCAGCCTGGCGAGTTTCATTGTGTCACACATTGGTTTCCAGCCGTATTTCAGAAAGGCGCAAAGGTTTATCCGGAATGTTTCGGTTGGGCAGAGGAACAGGCTGAAACACCACTTGGATATCGGCTTTTTCGTTTATGGCGCGAATTATTTCTGACTGAACTTCTATTTGAAGCGTGACGCCATTCTGGAGAATGAATGAATCCATATCCAAAATTGGCAAGATGGTAAAGGTACCGGAGTAGGTGCTTTTCATGACTCCGTTTACCGGGTACTCAAAAAATACGCGGGCGCAATACGGATGGTAGGGCAACTCGGCCCGGTCGAAATGAAGCATAATGTGGACCCGATCGTTTCTTCCTTCCTCATAAAAGATGGCGGGTGCAGTAGCACTATCGATCTTTAATAGTGCCACCCGATCAGCTTTGGACTTGCTGCGTGGCGGTAGCATCGCCTCTTCGTAAGGATTGCTAAAAGCCGGGTTAAAATCAAGGTCGGCAAACGCATAGCCCAACTGGCGGGTATCAAGCAACTCGCGTATTTTGAATTCGATCGGTCGACCGTTTCCGTCCGTGCTGTACAACTTTTTGTCTAACCACTCTATGTCTTCCGGGTAGCGATTGTCGGGGTGATATTGTTTCCAGGCTTCCCATATGCGATCGCAATTACCATGGTGCGTGTAAAACACGGGGTCGTAGCCGCTTTCCGTAAAGGTGGCCATTTGTCCGCCAATCCAATTATGAATATTGTTGTGAAAAGTCTGTTCGGCAATGCCATCGCGCTGGCTATCGCCTTTTTTGGCGATGGTAGGGTAGCCTCCAAACGTTTTGTATTTAGATGCGCGAAAGGCAGCACCTACGTTGATAAAGTCTTCCGGAATCCTGTCATTGGGCCCTACTTCGCGGTTGGCATTAAACAAGGGATTGCGCTCATCGCCCCAGTAGTGAGCGGGAACCACATTGTCTTTGGTCCAGTCCCAATAGTGTAGCGCCAGCTTAGGTTCGCCAACGGCCTTTTGAAGTTTTTGCTCCATCGACCACAAGTAAAGCCGATGCCAGGGCCAGACAAACCAACTATAATGCACTTGATTGTTGTAAATACTGGAAGCACAAAAGATGTTGTGCAGGGCACCGTGTGCGTCCCAGCCGGAAGGATCTAAGGGCATCACCCTCGATCGTTTTTTAAGTATCGTTACTGCGTCTTTATATAGCTGCAGTTCCGCACTGTCCAACGGTATGGTTGCAATATTTTTTCGTATCACAACACCCGAAGCACCTTGCCCTGTCGGTTGTGCACACGAAGCCAATAGGCTGCCTGCTCCTGCCGGTAGTGCGGTGAGTAACAACGTAGACTTTTTTAAAAAATCCCTGCGGCTGGTACTATTTTGATTTGCTGGTTGTTTCATTTTGATAGATGAATGGTAAGTCGATGATCACGTGCACGCAAACTACTGCGGTAGGGTAGCCTATCTTTTTTGGTAGCCCCCATAGAAATTTACTGGCGACCACGCGGGCATAGCGTTCGGAGCGGCAGGAGCGAAGTTTACGAACTCACCCTGACCAAAAACCACTTTACCATTCACTACCGTAAGCAACGATTCCAGATTCAGAATGTCTTCATCTTTTACCGTAAGGAAATTTTCTGTGAGCATGGCAAAGTCAGCAAGGTAGCCCGCCTTTAGTTGACCGCGGTTGTGTTGCAGATTCACCAGAGCTGCACTGCCTTCGGTGAACAGGCGCAAGGCCGTTTCGCGATCGACTATGTTTTCGTTGGCGGCAATTTGTGTACTGCCAATAGTTTTACCGGTTGTCAACCAATACAAACCAATCCACGGGTTGTATGAACTCACGCGCGTACCGTCCGAGCCCATGCCCACGCGAATGCCCATGTCGAGCATTTTCTTTACGGGAGGCGTAAACTCGGCTGCCTTCCTGCCATAGCGCTGAATAAAGCTTTCGCCTTGAAAGGCCATGCGATGCTGAATGGCGATGCCTCCGTTCAGGGCTTTGATGCGTTTCAGATTTTCATCCGATACGGTTTCGGCATGATCGAAAAACCAAAGCAGGCCATTGAGCGGAGTTTCTTTGTTCACCTCTTCGATGACGTTCAGAAAGCGCGTGATGCTTTCGTTGTAGGTGGCATGCAGGCGGAAGGGCCACCGGTTTTTCACCAGCAGCGAAATCACTTCTTTCAGTTGTGCTTCCATGCGCGGGTTTAATTCCGGCCGCGGCTGGTCGAAGTTTTCGAAGTCGGCCGCACTGGCCACCAGGTTTTCACCACCCCCCTGTACGTAGTACTCCAACTTTTTGGCTCCAAACTTTTTTGCCGGCTGCTCGTGCCCATCGTGTGGGCCAATGGCGACTTCGCTGATCCACTTCGTATAGTCGGCTGGTTCGCTGCCTGCTTTTTGCGCAAACAAATAATAGGGTAGTCGCAACGTCAGCTCACCTTTTTGATCGAGCAGGGTAGTGATGCCGTAGTCGCCCGGGTAGTTCTGAAAACCACCGCCCGCATCCATCACCGAAGTGATGCCGAGCCGGTTCAGCTCCAGCATGAACAGCTTGGTTGAGTTGATCTTCTCTTCGTCATTCAACTCGGGAAGCTTTGCCAGCGTGGAGTACAACAAAAAGGCATTGGGTTCGGCCACCAGCAAGCCCGTAGGTTTCCCATCACTGTCTTTTTGAATTAACCCACCGGGTGGGTTGGGGGTGTTCTCATCTATCCGCAACGCTTTCAGTCCCGCCTGGTTGAGATACGCATGTCCGTACAAATAGAGGATAAACGCGGGCACATTGCCCGTAGCCTCGTTGATCTCGGTCAGTGTTGGCAACCGTTTTTCTTCAAATTGATACGCGCTCCATCCGCCCACCACCCGCACCCATTGTCCTTGGGGCGTTCGCTGTGCCTGCTCTTTCAACATCTGCAACGCGCGCGCCAACGAGCGTACACCGTCCCACCGCAATTCCGTGTTGTAAAATCGCCCGCCCCGGATCACGTGCAGGTGCGAGTCAAACAAACCCGGGATGATCGTTTTGCCCTTGGCATCAATGACTACCGTGCTTTTCTTTCTTAACCGCACTATCTCGGTGGATGACCCTATCCGCAAGATCGCACCCTCCGCCACCGCGAGGGCCTCGGCTTTAGGTTGAGCCGGATCCAGCGTCACGATGTTGGCGTTGTACACGATGAGCGATGGCGTTTGTGCGTCCGCCCGCGAAGTTGCAAGCATCGCAAGTAGTAGAAGTGTGAATCGCATAAAAAGTTGACTATGGAAAATTGACAATAGTAAAGGTTGTCAACTGTCAATTGTCATTTTGTTATTTCTTTCCTTCCTGCGCGTTAAACATTTCCTTCGCATACTTGATGCCCAGGCCGTAACCACCACCGTGTTCTTTGGCAATGTTGTTGGTGGCATCGTAAGTCGCGGGGCGCGCCCAGTCGCGTTGCAACTCCAACAGATATTGTAAACTCGTCATCGGTTGTGCACCGGCCTGCACCATGCGCATCACGGCCATGTCGTGCGCTTCTTTGCTCACACCCCCGCAGGCATCGGTAATCACATACACTTCATAGCCTTCCGCCAAAGCGCTGAGGGCCGGGCCCACGATGCACACTTCTGTCCACAGGCCGGCCAGTACAATTTTCTTTTTGCCCTTGCCGGTGATGGCTTTGTACGCATTTACATCTTCCCACGTATTCATGGTGGTGCGGTCGATTATCTTTTCGTTCGGATACACTTCCGTGATTTCGGAAAATATCGGTCCGCTGAAGGTCTTTGCGGCCACCGAGGTAATCACGATCGCGGTGTTAAATGTTTTTGAAGCTTTTGTTATCATGGCGGCATTGTTGCGGATGGCATCAATGGTGTGCGATTGTGTAGCAAACGCCATTTGGGGTTGGTGGTCGATGAGTACCAGCACGTGGTTGTTGGGGTCGATCAGCTTGGGCGAAGGTTTCTGGGCGAAGGCTACGAAAGACAAAGCCACCAGGGAAACGACAAGTAATTTTTTCATGACAATAGATGGTTGGTTTTACGATACTTAACCGCACCCCGGCCGCATACGTTTGCTAAATAGTTCGGCAGTATTTGTAAAAAGTTCGGTTTTGTGCAGTAACTGAACCCTACATCAACCGCGCGAATACACAAAACAAATCAAGCAGGTAACGGTAAATCAGGCAGTTGTGCAAGCGCTTTGGGGATGGTCGTAAGTCGCAAACTTTTTTTACATTGAACCGTCAACCGTTGGGGTATACCCTAGTTGCAATAAAGCATGCCTTACAAGTTAGTTTCAGCGGACGCTCAAAAAGTAGTGTTTCATCGCTCGAGTGTCGTTGGTGGAATGATTCTCGCCTTGGTGGTGGGCAGCATCTTTGTGGGCGTGGGCGTGTGGGTTCATTTCGGGCTACCAGAGCAGCATCCTTCATTTATACTGTTAAAAATCGTCTTTCCGTTTTTGGGTATCATGGCTATCCTCGCGGGTTTGCGGGCGCCCCAGCATGCCCGCGTGAGCATCCCGGAAGCCATCACCTTTGATAACCAAAAAGGAGCCGTGGTCATTGAGATGGCCGTTGGCACACGCGAAGTGGCCTATATCCCCTATGCGGATATCGCGAAATTCGACATACATGTTCAACGGAGCAGATCATCATCCAATAAACAGGTAGAGTACACTTACCACACGTTATTTCGAAAAAGAGATGGGGGCGAGTGGCTTCTCACACAGCCCTCGTCCCACAGTAAGGCAGCAGAGACCATTGAGAAATTAAATCAGTATGTTGATCTCACGCGGCCCTTTGCCGTCACGACCCCACCGTTTGTCACAGACAAAATTTCGCGACTGGAGGGGGCGGACAAGACCATCATACATTGGCAAAACAAGGTGTCGTTTATGAGCGTGGCATTTGTGGTGGTGGTTGCGGTGGTGTTTATTGTGGTAATAGGCTTTTCAGTGGCTCCGGGCACGGACGGACCGTTGGCCTACCTTGGCGGCATTTCCATTGGAATTACGGTTCTGATTTTTGTGGTGGTCATGGCGTTTGCGATACGATACTTGATTAGGCAGGCTACCACCCGATATGCCGTTGCCATCGGTACCCGCGAGGTGGAATACTACGAATTCTCAAAATCGAACGGAGTAATGCGCAACAGCAAAAGCATCCCGCTCACCCTGGTGAAGGGGGTGGTCTATAATTTTTCACCCACAAAAGGGAATTTAAGTCCGGGGCTAAAAATAATGACAGAGAAAGATATCGCTGCCCATGAGGCAGCGGCCCACGATCCGGTGTTGGCGCTTAAGAATTTATTTTCGGGCAAAAACAAGCCGATGACGCTGGCTATTCATTCGCTCACACCGGTTGAATGTCTGCAACTGGAAAATTGGCTTCAAGAGCTGATTAGAAAAAAGGGACATGAAAGCGTACAGTAATCGGGCGGGGCAAGTTTGGCTTTTTTTGTGATTTCGCAAAAGCATCAGGCAACGGCCATCTTATATTTGGGGGTGAAAACGGTTGAACAACGCTTGCGTGCCTACCTCGAATCCTTGGGTGGACTGCCCGCTGATGCGTGGCAGATATTGACAGGATATCTTGAGGTTGACGTGTACAAACGCGGAGAACCGCTCTGGAAGGCGGGTGAGCGATCTGACAAAATCTATTTCATTGGCAGCGGACTAGTGCGTCTGTTCTTTTTTGACGAGAACGGACAGGAGGTGACTGTTCATTTCCTGACCCATGATAAATTTTTGGCGGATGTCGACAGCCTTCATTCGGGCACCCCTTCCTCCGTATCGGCCGTGGCTGAAGAGGTAACCGAAGTGGCGGTGTTTAAACCTTCTGTGTTGAAGAAACTGGAAGCAGATATTTACGAGTGGCCGAGTCTTTTACGCAAGGTGAGCGAAAAGTCATTGTTTGAAAAAGTAAAGATGCGCAACGAGTTGTTTCAACGCGAAGCAAAGGAACGCTACCTGTTGTTTTTGAATTACTTCCCCAACGTCACCAACCAGGTAAAGGCGGCACACGTGGCCTCCTTTCTCAGCATGTCGCAGTACACACTCAGCCACATCAAAAAAGAGCTGGTACAAACCGATTTTTTGCGAAACCGCAAAAACTAGTTTTTGTAAAGCACCCTCCTTTGTATCAAACAAAGGAGCATGAAAAAAATATTTGTTACGGGAGGTTCAGGTTTTGTGGGCCGCAAACTTATCCAACGGCTCGTATACGAGGGTTGCCATGTCATCGCGCTCAGCCGCAGGGAGTCATCGGACAAAGTGATCAAGGGGCTCGGGGCATTCCCCTTGCGGGGTGACTTACATAGCGCGGAAGCCCTCGCAAAAGGTGTGGCCGATGCCGACACCGTGTTTCACCTGGCCGCTTCGGTGGATTTTTGGAAATCACGCGAAGAATTGCATGATGACCATGTTGCCGCTACCAAAAAATTGCTCGCATTGGCAGCTGCCAAAACATCCAACGTAAGTCGCTTTGTCTATCTCAGTGCCGCCTCTGTGGTTATGAACGGCCAGCCTATTTTACATGCTGATGAATCTTTTCGCTCCGATCGGTTGATCGATGGCTATTCACAGACCAAACTCGAAGCGGAGACGCTGGTGCTAAAGGCAGCCACCTCTGATTTTCGCACGGTAGCGATCCGACCACCCCTTATTTGGGGCAGTGGGGATACATCTGCGCTGCCGCAGATTAAGGCGGCCGCACTCAATGGGCAGTTGGCGTTTATTGGTGGGGGCAGGCACAAATTTGTCACATGCCATGTTCAAAATGTCTGCCACGCACTGCTTCTTGCTGCCCGCTCAGAGGTGAGTGGTGAAACGTTCTTTGTGACCGATGGCGAAAAGCTCGAGTTCAAACAATTCATTACCGACATGCTTAAGACGCAACATGTTGTGGCACCAAACCGCTCCGTGCCACTGCGTGTGGCAAAGGCGATGGCCGGTTTTTTTTCGTTTACCTGGCGTACGCTGGGGCTGAAAGGTCACCCACCACTCTACCCGGGGATGGTGAATGCATTGGGGCTTCCCTTCATCGTGTCCGATCAAAAAGCCCGCGACATGCTGGGCTACCAGCCGATTGTGTCGGTGCGTGATGGACTTCAACAAATGTATTCTTAACCACTTTTTACTTCTATGAAATGGCCTTATGAATTCTTCACATAAACCAACCAGATTATCCTTGCATTCTGCCATTTGACTTTAAGCAAAACATACAGACATATGAAAACGTATTTAACTCTCTTGACAGCCTTTTTGCTGACTGGCGCGGTGGCGGCTCAGTCGGTTGACAAAAGCAATCAAATTGTAGGCACGTGGCTTAACCAGGAAAAGGAGGCACGAATTGAAATTTATCGCGACAAAAACACATATTCCGGCAAGATTGTTTGGCTGAAAGAACCAAACAACGAGCGCGGACTGCCAAAAGTAGATGATAAAAACCCTGATCCCGCCAGGCGCAGCGATCCGATTGTGGGGCTGGTGCTTTTGCGCGGATTTGTGTATGACCAAGCCGAGGATGAATGGGTAGACGGCAAAATCTACGATGCCCGCGAAGGCAAAACGTACAAATGTTATTTAAAGGTAGCTGAAAACGGAACGCTGAAGGTGCGTGGATATATGGGTGCGGCCTGGATGGGATTGGGAAAAACGAATGTCTGGACACGAGTGAATTAGACGTCCGGTCGGTACCGCGAACACACAGCTCACCGCCCGGCAACCTACTTCTCCTTATTTCGTAAATCCACGTTAAAAAAAGCAAATACCGTCAGCGCATGATTGTTTTCCACATCGCGGCCATTGGCTTTTTGAATGGCTTGATTCATGTAACCGATTTGGGCGTTGAAGCTGCGGGTAAACTGGTAGCCAAGCGTAGCCCCCAGCCGGTTTTGGTCAAACAAGTTAAACCCGATATTGTCGCCAAAGTTGATGAAGATTTCATCGTACACGGTGGCAAACCATTGTTGAACTCCTTTTTCATCGCGCGTCAGCGGAATGTTCAGCAAAAACCGATATCGCATGCGATTCTGCAACTCGAATCCATCGGTGATCGTGCGCAGCCCCGTAGAAGCATCGGGCGCAGACCAGTTTTGTAAAAACCGCTGTTCGAGCCGAAACCGGTGCTGGAAGTTGACTTTACCCGAGGCATGAAGCAGCGTTACCTGCTGCCAGGGCCGGTGCTCATAGCGCTCTTCGCCCTCGGCCAAGGGGATCGGCTGCTCGCCATACGGATAGGTCCATAAATAGGCGTACCCGGCAGTCAAAATCATGTTGTCATTCAGGTGGTAGTTGAGCCCCACGCGCGGAAGTACCTGTTGCCATTCACTTACAAAGTCGGCACGCCTCAGTTGCAGTTCGGTCCACACCGACCATTTGTCGGTAAGCCGGTAGGTGCCGAAGTAACACCACCAGCTCAGGGTTTGATCTTCTACATTTTTTTCTTGTGCAGTTGCCCCCAACCCCGCTGTGAAAAGGATGAAGAGCGTGACAGATAAGACTTTTTTCATGCTGGTTGCTTTTGTCGGAGAAGAAGAAAGTAGCGGGGCATTACTGCCCCGGCTACTAACACCCCTACCTAAACCTTATTTTTTGCTATAGCGTATCTTTTAACCATTCCACGGTGCCTGTTTCCAGGTTGTACACACCGCCCACAATTTTGATGGAGCCCTCGCGCACGCGCTTGGCCAACACGGGTTCCAGGTCGCGCAGTTGCTGAACCTCCATGCGCACATTTTCCTTGATGGCATTTTCCACAATATTGGCACCGCCCATGGCTTTGGCCTTGGCTGCCGCGGGTTTGATGGCGTTAATGAGCGTAACAATGTGACCGGGTACTTCAGGCACATTCACCGCAGCTGCTACCGCCCCGCATTTGGTATGTCCCAGCACTACAATCAACTTGGCGCCAAGTACTTCTTCGGCAAACTCAATGCTGCCATACGAGGCGGCTGCTGAAACCTGACCCGCAGTGCGCACGATGAACAAGTCGCCCAAACCCTGGTCAAAAATGATTTCGTTGGGCACCCGTGAATCGGAGCAGCCTACGATGATGGCAAACGGTTTTTGCCCTTCAGCCACTTCTTTGATCCGGTTGATATCCTGCCGTGGGCGAATGGATTTGCCGGACACAAACCGGAGGTTGCCTTCCTCCAGGCGCTTGAAGGCATCAGCCGGGGTCACTTGTGCGATGGCCGATGTGGCCACGATCACAACAGCCGACAGGGAGATAATGATGTTTTTCATGTGTTTTTTTTGTTTGGGAGAATGATTTTTTTTTTGGCTTGGCAAGATTAAAATGGGCCACTCCGAAAAATGCGGAGTGGCTAGTTTTTTGTTTTCCGTCTCAATTCTATCTCTGCTGCGTTGATAGCCTCGCGGCCCCGGTTGCTATCAGGCAGTTCAGGTGGTCGTGCCGCGGCTTTGGACAGACCAAACCCAACATTTAAGTAACCAACTGTTTCGTAGAAGTAAGACTTTGTTGTTTTATCGTACTTGATCGGAGCTTTCAAGATCCGCTTCATCAATGCCAGGTATTGATAAAGTGTACTTTCCGATACGTCCAGGCGCCTGGCCAGGTCGCGGGGTGTTCCGGTGGCACGCATGCGTATCAATTGGTCTAATCGAATCAACTTGTCGATAATCTTTTCAAACTGCCGGCTCATAGAAGCTGCTGCGGAGGTAACATGGGTAAAATGGATTGAATGAAACATGCGTCAACACCCGCAGGCGTCATGGGCATGTTCAGGAAGGAAAACCCTGACCACGGCCGTTCGTGCAAAACGAGACTGGCCGGAAATCCAGGCAGGCGAAATGGAGCTATGTCCGGAGCACGCGATTCTTCAGAAACAATCGCGAGGTAATTGCTACGGGGCGTGTTTGTGGGGAGGGGGTGACACTACCAACGAGAAACGCGAACTGAGACGAAGAAACGGATCGTTGCCTGGTGGGGGCAACTTTCTCCGCTTCCTGTGCGCGGCTGTGCGCCACCAACTCCACTTTATCTTCTTTGCCTTCGGCCGACAGGGGCGCATGAAGCAAATCAAGGGGGAGAAAAAACAACCAGAATATGGCCACCCACTTCATCGGGTCAGTGCATTTGCCGTTTCTAACGGCACGCCTCCGCAAAATGTTTTGCGGGCAGCGTCAAAAAAATCTGGTTGTGCACCTCGTTCCGTCCCCGTGATCAGGAGGCTCAATACGCTAGCCTGATCTACGCTGACCGTGGCCGGCTCTGTCGCACCTCCAGGGGCGTGAAGGAGGTATTTTGTTTAACAAAGTTTGCGAAGTGCGCCTGATCGGTAAAGTTATATGCCCGGGCGATGTCGGCTATGGGCTGATCGGTGTAGCGAAGCATGGTTTTGATCTCCGACAACAGGCGCTCATTGATGATGGCTTTGGGCGATTTGCCCGTAACCTCAGAAACACTTTCGATCAGGTATTTGGGACTGATGTGCAACTGATCGGCAAAGTCGGTTACTTTTTTGAACGTCCGCAGCTCTGTATTGACCATCTTCTTGAATTGGTAGGCGATTTCTGCTTTGCGCGAATGAGCAGGAGGCGGATCCAGGGTCTCGGCCGCATGCTGGTCAAAGACCTCTTGTGTTTTGTGAAACAGTATCTGTGTGTACAGTGACAGCACCGGCAGCGAAGTGACAATGGGCTTGGTGTACTCTTCCAACATGCGCTCGTATGTTTCTGCCAGTTGGGTATACTCGCTGTCCGACACAATGTAAAACGATTCTTTGGTCGGGTCGAGGAAAGAGAAATCCTTGCGGGTGTTGGAGTTGTTTTGGCAGATGTTCAGAAAATCTTCTTTGAAAAGCACCACATATCCGTCCCAGCCGGGGTCGCTTTGCCATTGAATGAGCTGACCGGGTTTAAACACGATGAGGGCGTTGAGTTGGTGGGTGGCGTATTCCTTCTCGTAAAATGAAATTTTGAAATCCGCTTTGCGCATTAATCCGATCTGGTAAAAGCTTAAGCGAAACAACGGCATGTTGCCCCGCACATTTTTACCGATGTCGCGAAAGCGGAATACGTGCACATCGCTGTGCCGTGTGCGCACCTGCCCTCCGGCTGCATGGTGCAGGTCGTCAAACTCGTGAAATTTATGGATGGA
>CAZGFJ010000004.1:2866-240520 GCA_964524935.1 uncultured Ohtaekwangia sp. | reverse complement strand
TGTGGCCTATGTGCCTATGTGGTTAAGTTTTTGACAGATTGAGCGACCATTACTTTGATGCCATTTTAGACGGTGTCCAAAACATTGCTTTTGTTCAGTAATCTATGTGGCCTATGTGCCGATGTGGTTGAATTTTTGACAGATTCAGCGTCCATCACTCCGATGCGTCAATCCACCAATGAGCCAGGTTGCATAATTTTCTCAGGGGTTAGTTCTTCTTATTCGGCCGCTTGTATTTTACGGGGGCTTTGGGTTCCGGCTTCATCTCCACGGTTTGTGTTTTCAATAGCTTCAACCCCTCCTCTACAGCACGCTCCAGTTGAGGGTCGCGCCCCTTCATCACCTCAGCCGGTGTTTGCTCCACAGCGATATCGGGCGAGATACCCACGCCCTCCACGGCCCACTCTCCGGTAACGTCATAGAATCCTCCGCGGGGCGCCACCATGCGCCCACCATCGATAAACGAGGGTGTATCCCAGGTGCCCACCAAACCACCCCATGTCTTGGTGCCCACCAGCGGGCCGATCTTCATCTTGTTAAAAAGATACGGGAGCAGATCGCCACCCGAGCCTGCCCGCTCGTTGATGAGCATGACCTTGGGACCAAAGATACCGGCATGCGGGGTGCGCAAGGGAGTATGGCTTTCGGTGCGGCTATTGAAATAACCGTGCAGTTGCCGCGCCATGATATCCACCATGTAGTCGGCCGCGCTGCCACCTCCGTTGTTGCGCTCGTCAATGATGGCTCCTTTCTTATCTTGTTGTGCAAAGTAGTACCGGTTGAAGAACGTATATCCCGGGTTGCCTGTGTTAGGCAAATACACATAGGCCAGTTGTCCTTTGGAAAGTTCATCCACTTTTCTGCGGTTGCCCTCTACCCAATCCATCAACCGCAATTGTGCTTCGTTGTCGGTGGGCACCACCGTTACCAGGCGCGCTCCTTCCAGGGTGGGTTTGGAATTTACCCGCAGCTTGACCTGCCGGTTGGCGGTAGCCTCAAAGTATTTGAACAGGTTGGTACCGGCTTTCACCGCCTGGCCATTTACCTCCAATAAATAATCACCCGCGGCAATGTTCACGCCCGGTTCGCGCAGCGGTGCTTTCAGAGTCGGATTCCAACTTTCGCCCAGATATACCTTCTCAAATCGGTAGTACCCGTTGTCAGCTTCAAAGTCTGCGCCAAGCAGGCCTACCGGGATGTTCTCGATGTTCGGAAAATCGCCACCGCTGGTGTAGCTGTGCCCCACGGCCACCTCGCCCCCCACGATGTCCACAATATAATTCAAGTCGCTGCGATGACGAACGTGCTCCACCCAGGGGCTGTACCATTTGTACACGTCATTCCACGGGGCGCCATGCGTGTTGTCCACATACAAAAAGTCGCGCTGGTAGCGCCAACCTTCCCGGAAGATCTGTTTCCATTCATCCATCGGGGTAATTTTCAAACGCACGGAAGAGAGAGCCTCCAGTTTGCCATCGCCTGCTTTCTTGCCGTTGTCGGCAGTGCCCAGGATTCCCCACGTACTGCCACTGCGGTAGAGAATCGACTTGCGGTCGTGCGATACCGAGGCCGTATTGATGCCGGTCAAGAACACCTCACTCTTGCGGTCTTTGAAGTTGTATCGGTGCAGCGTTTCTCCTGTTTGGTTGGGGATGTTCTCACTGTAAAAGACATAGCCTTCAGGCCCATTCATCACTCCGGTGTAGTTTCGCTGCGGCACCTCTACGGCCAAAATGCGCTGCGCCAGCCCGGCCATATCAATTTTAACAGTCGGTGTGCCATCCTTTTTATCGTCTTTCGGCTTCTCCTTTTCTTCATCGCTGCGCGGGGCCAGGGGTGAGCTGTCTCCACTGCTCAACACGATGAGGTATAACGCCCGCGTAACGGGGCGTTCGTACGAACTCATGTCCAACCAGCCGGTGTTAAGGGCATAATTGGTGCTGGCCAGAAAAAACAAATATTTTCCGCTGGCATCCCATACGGGTGAAATGGCATCGGCCATCCCATCGGTGAGTTGCAGTTTCTGCGAAGTTTCAATGTTGAACACCGTAATGGTTTTGTAGTGACTTGGCAGTAACTTCGGATAGGCGATCCACTTGCTGTCGGGCGACCAAACGGGGTTCATGGTGCGGTTGGGGTGCGCGTATAACTCCGTGTCGACTTTCTTCACGACCCCGGTGGCCACATCGGCATACCAGATATTGTAGTCGGTGTCCGTGAAGGCGATGAATTTTCCATCGGGACTCCAGGCAGGCTCAAAGTAAAAAGTCGGCTTGCTCAGGGCAATGGCTTTGGGTTTCTCCATTCCTTCCTGGTCGCCAATCATGAGTTGGTATTCGCCCGAGGCATCGCTGAACCAGGCGATGCGTTTGCCATCGGGACTCCACGCGGGCGAGCGATCAGCGCTGCCGGAGGTGCGGGTGATGTTGCGCCAGTCGCCTTTTTCTTTGGGTACGGTAAAGAGGTCGCCCCGATACTCAAATAAGGCACGCTGCCCCGTGGGGGAGAGCGAGGCGTTCTGCAAACTGGTGGGGCGCACGTCTTCCCAGCGCTCGCGCGCCCAGTGAAAGTCACCTGCTACATTCACTACGATCCGTTTGGTTTGGCTGTTCGTGGGGTTGAGTACATGCAGATAGCCGCCCTGTTCATATACGATCAGGCCTCCACCCGCATCCAGGCTCTTCACGTCAAAATCGGTGTGAAAGGTTTGTTGCTTCAATTCATTGGTGGCCGGATTAAACGACCAGATGTTATTGGCATAATCGCGTTCCGACAAGAAGTACACGATGTTGTTGAGCCATACGGGATCGGTATGTCGCTCGTTATCGGTTTGGGGCGTCATTTTCAGCGCGTAGCTTTTCAGGTCCACGATCCAAATGGGTTTAGCCTGTCCCCCGCGGTAGTTGCGCCACTCCGGGTCCCAAAATCCAATTTGCTGATAGGCGATATACTTGCCATCTTCAGAGATTTCACCAGCCACCGCCCGGGGTATGTCCAGCGGTTCTTCCATGCCTCCCTGGCGGGATATTTTAAAAATGCGCGACTCCAGCGTAGGCCGCCCTTCGCGCGGGGAGGCGAACAGGATGGATTGGCCATCGGGTGTCCAGCCGGTTACTTGATCGGGCGATGGATGCCAGGTCAGTCGTTCGGGCTGTCCGCCTTCGGAGGGAATGACGTACACATCGGTGTTGCCATCGTATTGCGCGGTAAAGGCAATGTATTTTCCATCGGGCGAGAAGTGAGGGTTGTTCTCTGCGCCTTCATTGCTCGTAAGCCTGCGCGCAGCGCCTCCGTCTTTGGGAACGCTCCACAGATCATTGGCGTATACAAACACAATGTCGGTAGCGTTGATGGTGGGTTGCCGCAGCAACATGGTGCCCTGCGCCATAATACAGTTTGTTATCAGCAGGGAGACAAACAAAGAAGCGAAGCGTTTCATGGTTGCGAGGGGTTTGAGTGGACAATGGCTGCTAAGTAACGTGTTTCCCTTTGTTATTCAACTGCCACTGCTGTAAACACAGGGCTCATCCAAATAACAAAGCGGCCACTAACAGCGTAAACGCGATATTGAACAATTGCGCCAAAACAAATACCCAGGCAGGGTTGCCGTGCTGAGAGGAAAAAAGGGAAGCAAACCGAGTTTCCAAGCCAATGCAGATAAAGGCCAGCGAAAACCAAAAGGTTTGAATATTCTTCAACGGGATTTTTACTTCGCTCACCCACAGGGACGGAAGCACGAACGAAAATACCAACGAAGCGACCACAAAGCCGATGACAAACTTGGGGAACCGCTGCCAGATCACGGCCGCGGTGGGTTTTTCCTTCACCGCGGTCTGCCGATAGCTCCAGTAGACCGATATCGCGAAAGCGGCCAACCCGAGCAACACGTTTTGCGAGAACTTTACCACGGTGGCATACGTGAGCGCTTCTCCGCCCAACAGGTTTCCCGCGGCCACGACTGCCCCTGTGGTGTCGATGGTGCCGCCCAGCCAAGCGCCCGCCACCGCGGGTGAAAGGTGCATGGCTTGTGCGGCATAGGGCATCGCCAACATCATGGGGATGGCCGTGACCAAAACCAACGAGATCACGACCGAGAGTTTTTTGCTGTCTCCCTCAATGGCACCGGCCGTGGCAATGGCTGCGGACACGCCACAGATGGAGACGGCACTGGCCAACAGCGTGCGCATTTCATCATCTAACCCAAAACGCCTACCCAGCCAAAAACAAAACTGCCATACCACCAGCACCACCAGCAGCGATTGCACCAGGCCCAACGCCCCGGCCTTCATCACGTCACCGAACACAATGGAGGTGCCCATAAGCACCAGTCCGATTTTGATGTATAGTTCCGTTTGGATACACGCCTTCAGCCACTCGGGCACGCGCCCCAGGTTGGAGATCACCAACCCGATCGCCAGCGAAAACAAAACGGTTTCTAAACCCAACTTCTTCACCATCGGCAGTTGCGCCATGGCGTGCGCAGCCAACACAAGCACGAAAAGTGCACCCAGACCCAGCAGCGCGCGGCCATGCCATAGTTGTTTCGTGAACATAAGTATTGCCATCGCATATCCAACCAGGATCAACGTATCCAGCGAAGGGGGCAAGTCAAGCGAAGGGTTCAGGCCGACCAACGCCAAACCAATCGTGATCAGCGCCATGGCCATAGCACGGCTGTCTTCGGTCCAGCGGAGGTGTTTGAGCATTAGTAAACCGTTAGAAGCCACGCCACTTCTTTTCGTGACAAGAATACGGGGTTAGTTTTGTAATCAAAAAAAGGTCACGGTGAATTTTTGGAACCAGGTGTACGGAGGCAATGTCGTGTGGCACTATGTTGTGGCCGCGGCCATCGCGGTGGTGGGCATGGGTGGCGTACGGCTCTTTCGCAAAAAACTGCTCACGCGGCTGCGCCAACTGGCCGCCTCTACCGATACCGCATGGGATGATTATCTCGTGAGCGGCCTGGACCGGTTTGGGCTGCCGTTGCTCAACCTGTTTTTTCTTTATCTCGGTTTTTCGTTTCTCACCCTGTCCGAAAAAGCAGATCTTCTGGTGACGCGCGCGGTTGGCGTAGGGGTCTTGTTTTTTGTCGTCAGGCTCCTGTCCGCGGGTGTTCGCGTGGGCCTGGAGTCATTGATTAAAAAACAACATCAGGGAGATGAAAAGGTAAAACAAATGAAAGGCATCATGCTGATCGTAAACAGCGTGATCTGGCTGGTTGGTGCGCTTTTCCTTTTTGATAACCTGGGATACGATGTGACGGCCATCATTGCAGGCCTGGGCATCGGAGGTATCGCCATTGCGCTGGCCGCGCAAAACATTTTAGGAGACCTGTTCAATTACTTTGTAATCTTTTTTGACCGTCCCTTTGAAGTAGGGGATTTTGTGACCGTGGATGACAAGCGCGGAACCGTTGAGTACATCGGCATCAAAACTACGCGCATCAAAAGCATCACAGGAGAACAATTGGTCTTTTCCAACAGCGACCTCACGCAGTCGCGCATCCACAACTTCAAAATGCTGGAGCGCAGAAGGATCGTGTTCTCGCTGGGGGTTACCTATCAAACGCCAGCCGACAAGCTGGAAAAGCTGCCGGGCGTGATCAAGGAGATCATAAACGACATTGACGGAGCCACGTTCGACCGGGCACACGTTGCCGGCTTTGGCGACTTCAGCCTCCTCCTTGAGGTGGTGTACTTTGTAGAGTCGAAAGAATATGTCCGGTACATGGATATCCAGGAACAAATCAACCTAAAGATATTCCGGTCTTTTGCCGCGATGGAGGTCGAATTTGCATACCCCACCCAAACATTGTGGATAGCACGACAAGCCTCATAACGCAAATGACGGAAAATCAGGATCTACGTTTGTCCTTGGATTTCGTCAGATCTGAAAACAGACTGTTGAAAAGTGACAAGATCAAACTGAACGCCAACGCCCACCAGAAACCCTTTACTTCAAAACCCGGCACCAGGTAATCCACCAACAAAATAATCACGGCATTGATCACCAGCAGGAATAACCCCAGGGTGACTACCGTAAACGGAATGGTTAGAATAATCAAGACCGGTTTTACCAGGACATTTGCCAGGGCCAACACGGCCGCCACCAGCAAGGCGTAGCCATAATGCTCAACCGCTACGCCCCGCTGCAGCAGGTACGCGGTGAGCAACACCGCCAGTCCATTCAGCAAAAAACGAACGATGCCATTCATGCCTTGATCGGTTATCTGGTTGAGGGTAAGTACATGTAATCCACGGCTACGTTGAGCATGGCTTTGAGACCCGTCAGCATCCCGCGCTCATCGATCATAAAGTCGGGGGTATGATGGGCCGGCACTTTGGTCAGATCCTGGTCGGGCGGCATGGCCCCCACAAAGAAGAAGAAGCCGGGTACTTTTTTCTGATAAAAGGCAAAATCTTCTGCTCCGGTTACCGCGTTGATGCGGATGACGTTCGGCTCGCCTGCCGCTTTGCGCAAGCTGGCCACCATTTTTTCCGTCAGCGGAATATCGTTGTAAGTCACGGGGGTTTTGCGCTCAATGGTCACTTCGGCTGTGGCTCCCGCACTTTCGGCAATTTTCTCAGCCGTCAGTTTGATCTTGTTGTGGATCGTTTGTTGCATGCCTTCGTCCAGTGTTCGGATGGTGCCCGCCAACAGGGCTTCTTCGGGGATAATGTTTTCGCGCACGCCTGCCTGAAAGCGGCCCACCGTAATCACCGCGGCTTCTTTGGTCAGTTCCGTCTGGCGACTTACAATGGTTTGCAGGCCCATGACAATTTGCGAACCGACCACGATGGGATCAATGCCCATCCAGGGCGCGGCCCCGTGCGACTGACGTCCTTTTACCTTGATCGAGAACCAATCGGAGGCGGCCATCATGCCGGCCGGGCGGTAGGTAATGCGCCCGAGGGGCGAGATGGATTGGATATGCATACCGAAGATGACGTCCACCTTGGGGTTGTCGAGCCAGCCTTCTTTCACCACCAGATCGGCTCCCCCTTCTTCTCCCGCGGGCGCGCCTTCCTCAGCCGGTTGAAAGATAAACTTGATCGTCCCCCTTAACTCGTTTTTGTTGGCCGTCAGGATTTCGGCCACCGCCATAAGGATAGCCGTGTGTGTATCGTGGCCGCACGCATGCATCACGCCTGTTTCCTGCCCATTAAAAACCGTACGTTCTTTGCTGGCAAAGGGCAGGCTGTTTCGCTCGGTTACGGGCAGGGCATCGATATCGGCCCGCAGGGCGATGACCGGTCCGGGTTTACCGGTTTTCAGCAGCGCTACCACGCCCGTCTTCGCAATGGGGTGCTGCACTTCGAGGCCCAGTTTTCGCAAGTGGTCGGCAATGTACTGACCGGTTTTTACCTCGCGGTTGGACAGCTCCGGGTACTGGTGAAAGTGCCTGCGCCACTCGACCGCCTTCTTTTCGATGGCGATGGCCTGTTGCTCCAGTTTGGCGGTGAGTTTGGAGGGAGTTTGCGCCCACAGCAGCCAGGGGCCGGTGAGCATCCATGTGAGAAGGAGTGTTTTCATAGGGAGATTGTGCGGTAATGATAACGGGTATTGGCCATCGATAAAAGCCAATTTACGCAAAGTTGCCAGGCCGCGAGTGCAGAGCGTGGATGATGCGGCAAACAGGCCTGGTATTTCTCGATTTAAGTTGGGAGAAATTGAATTTCTTCGCCAAACATGCCATCTTACCGTTCAAATAGTTGAACCTGGGTTAACCCCCCTATGCAAACTCCCCACCCCTATGCGCAGGCCATTGCCGAACGCGTGGCTTATGCCACTGGCCGTGGTCAACCAATCCGGAAGTATTCAATGGGCCAATGAGGCATTCCACGGGCTGGCAGGAATGACGCCTGCTGCGCGCCAACCCCACCGGCTCCATTCATGGCTCGGCCACGAGCCCACCGAACAACTCTTGCGCTGCCTGGCCACCGGCCGCCCGGCCGAGCCGCAGACGGCCCACACCTTTCTTTTCGACTCCCTTCAAGGGGCCTCGTTTTGGGTCCAGATTTCCGTGGGCATCATCCAAGACGAGAAAACAGGCGAGCCCCAAGCCGTACTTTCGTTTTCAGACATCACCACGTTGGCCGATCACGCCCATGAACTCAGCGTCTTTTTCCAGGAGAGTATCTCACCCAAGTGCTTTTCGGACGAACGCGGACGGGTGCTGCGGGCAAACCCGGCATTTTACAAGCTGTTGCACGTCACCGAGGGGCAAATCATGGGCAGAACGATCCGGTCGTTGGTTCAGCAACTACCTCCCGAGGCAAGGACATTGTTCATCGACCAGTACAGGACTTTTCTCAAACAAGACTTTCACCAGAAGGCTTTTTACGAGTTGCCCATCCGCTCGGGGGAACACGTCTTGGTTGAAGTAATCCGCAAGCGAATCGATGTTCATGGCAAAACATTCTTTGCTGTTTTTTTGACCGATGTGACCGCGCGCGAGGCACACATCAAAAAAATACAAGAGTCTGAAATGTTGCTACGGGCCATCTTCAACAACTCCCAGCAGTCGGTCGTTATTCTTGACAGCGAGCATCGCATCACATATTTCAACAAGAAAGCTGAGCTCACCATTCAGCGCATTTTCAAAAAGAATATTGCCCTGCTGGACGACATCCTGCGCTATGCAGCCCCCGGGACCGAACAGGGTTTTATCATCGATTTTGACCGCTGCATGAAGGGTGAAATTGTGGAAAAGCAAATGGAAATAAGTTACCCCAGCAGCGACTACAGCCGGTGGTACAAAGTGACGTTTACCCCCATTTACAATAACAAAGGAAACCAATATGGGGTCATGTTCTGCTCCGAAGACATCAGTGAGCAGAAGGTCTCGGAATTGCGCATCCTGGAACAGAACAAAAAACTCTTTGATATTGCGCAGATCAACTCGCACGACATCCGCAGGCCCATCGCCTCCATTTTGGGATTGGTGAACCTGGCCAACCTGCAAAATCCAACGGACCCTATCAATCGGGTGGTTCTCGAAAACATGGAGCGGGCGGCCCTGGAGTTAGACGATGTGCTAAAAAACATCGTGCTCAAAACGTACGAATAGGCCCGCACACCTCTGCCAACGTTACTAATCGGTCGTCAGTGTGAGCCATGCCTTCACGCCCGCCACCACCGCCTTTTTGTCAATCACAAAATCCGCGGTAGGGCGGGTGGTTGTTTGGCCTGGGGGCTCACACAGCATCTGCGGGGAAGAAAAGCATGAGGTTCGCATATTCCGCTGTGGTTGGGGGATATGCGCACCTTTTGTATTTTTACAATAGGGATATATGCGCACCAGTGCGCGTAGCCTTACGTTGTGGGCAATGGCCTGGCTTCGTACAAAAAGTCGTTTAATTTGAATAGATTAGGACTTTAATCAATCTAATATTTGGGATGAAAACATGGCAAATAAATAAAACTGTATTTAAAGTCAGCGACTTCCTTTCATGGCAAAAGTCAGGTAATTTAGATCTTACACCGCCATTTCAAAGACGGTCAGTATGGAAAAAGGGAGCAAAGTCGTACCTAATTGACACTATTGTACGGGGACTCCCAATCCCAATCATTTTTATAAGGGACAAACAAACAGACGACTTTTCATTAGAACCGCTGCGAGAAGTAGTTGACGGACAGCAACGACTTAGAACTTTAATTACATTCATTGCCCCCAAATATCTTAAAGACTACGACCCAGAGAAAGATGATTTTAAGGTTACCAAATCTCATAATAAAGACTTAGCCAATAAACAATTCAACGATCTGGATAAGGACATCAAGCAATTGATTCTCGACTATCAATTTAGTGTTCATGTCCTACCAGCTGAAATTAGTGATAGGGATATTTTACAAGTCTTCGCCAGGATGAATTCAACCGGCACCAAATTGAATCGACAAGAATTAAGAAATGCAGGGTGGTTCGGTGAATTCAAAATGTCAGTTTATGAATCTGCTTTGAAATATTTTGAGGAATGGAGGAAATGGAAGGTATTTACTGACGACAATATTTCTAGAATGGATGAAGTAGAGTTGTCAACTGAATTTTACAGTTTAATGTTGAAGGGAATAACTGGAAAATCACAGAATTCCTTGGATAATTTATACAATGACTATGACAACGAGGGCACCTTTAAAGAGCGACATGTAATCGAAAAAAGATTTGAAGTCACAATGGACACAATAGATGAACACCTTGGTGATTTTGTGCCCAAAAGCCCATTTAGGAAGAAAACACTATTCTATATTCTATTTGCTGTTGTTTATGACATATGTTATGGTTTGAATTCCGAATTGAATAACAAGACGAATAATAAAATCACCAATAATCAAATCAATATCCTTAGACATATTGGAAGCGACTTAGAGAAGGGAACAGTTGATGAAGGTATTTTAGAAGCCGCTACTAGAAGAACAACTAATCCACTGGAAAGAAAAACACTGTTTAAGTATTTCAAAAAAAGAATTGATGGCTAAATCCGCTAAAAGTCTCTCTGACGGCTTAGTAGGTCATTTAGGAAACATTGAAAAGACAAGAAGGAAAGCTGAAGAATTGTTTCGCAATGGCGAGTTAGCAAACAGAGATTTGAATATGATTTATAGCGGCCTATTCATTGAGGCCGTTGTTTCGTTCGAGAGATTCATCGAAGATTTATTTACGGACTTACTTTCCCAAAGAGTTACTCATGATTCTAAAAGAGTTAAGCCAAAGACACAGTTCAATTCACCCCAAGTTGCATGGGATGTATTACTTGGAGAACGACTGTATATCGATTGGCTACCGTATAATAAATTTACAGTAAAAAGGGCAAAACGATTCTTTAAAAATGGACTCCCATTTGTAGGACTAGACTCCGGTATAGACACGACTATTCAACCAAGCCTCGACAAAAAAATTGACACAATAACAGAAAGGATTTCGACTATTCGGAATGCTCTCGCACATAAAAGTGATCACTCATTCAAAGCATTTGAGAGAAAAATAATTTCAAATAGTAGCGCCTTGCATTCAAAAGAAAAAAATCCAATTGGATATTTGCGTGGACTACACACTTCTCATCCAGTACCTATGACAAGGTATGAGCAAATTATTAACGACATAAAATATATATCCTCATTATTGACATCAAAGAGATTAAAGTAAGTGAAGGCCACAGCCCACAACAAAATGCTTCTGCAATAGCGCAGTGACGTATAAGTTATAAGTGTTATCTTCGTTCCACGTTTGGTGTCGGGGACAGGACGCGGCTTCGGAAGCACGCTACTGCAGAAGCACCAACGTTGGCAACAATAATTTTTTGAAAGAGATGAGGTTAACAATTTTGACACTTGCGACAATTTTAAGTCACGGACTATTTGGACAAGATGAGAACAGATTTAGAAACTTTCATGGGATAAAACATCCACAAAATAATGTGGACTTTTTTGAGGCAGAGGGCTACGATATTTTCATCCAACCATTTGACAACGGGCTAGACGACAAAGGTATTTCAAAGATTAAGAAGAAATACTCAATTAAAGACGGACAATTGACCATCGACTCGGTAACAAATTTAAAGGTACTGTCAAGGACTGAGGACAAAAACGGAGTGACTGCATACTTCACTTATTATCTAATTCCAGGGACTGAGAAAAAATCGACAGTAGTTGGGTTCATTAGACCAAAGACAAGAGACGTTGGACTCGAACGCGATTTTGTTAACTCACATCTTTCAAATAAGATTCCTTCTTTTGTTTACACCAAATTGGAGATTGACTCAATAGATTTTGTTGGACGAACTATTAAATTGGGTCCAATATGCAGGTGGATGTCTCCGCACAACATTCAGTGCCCCAATTACGGACAAATGAATTGGGCAATATTTGACAACTTAAAACAAGCAGAGGAATATCGAGACACACATTTTGAAATGGCTAAGGGTAAGAACTTGGTTGACATCAAAGAAGAAAAGTGGATTACATTAAGATTTGAGGGACAAGAGACTAAGGCACTTAGGACAAAAGTCAAAATTCAGCTACCCAAACTCGTAATGGGTGGTAGCAACATTCTGGTTGTTTATTATGTAACTGGACAAGTCAGAGGTAAATATGTGACTTGTGTTTTAAGTCACTATACAGATGATGTTGGAGCCGGCAAATTACCTCCATTATTGAGTGAAGTATTAGAACTGATGGAGTGAAAAAATTACTGTTGCCAACAAAAGCCATAACCAATGGCGGGTGATGGGTAAGTATAAAGTTTTATCTTCGCTACTACGTTTGGTCACGGTGGACAATGACGTTTTCAAAAGCCGCCACTGGTTATAGCCAAGCATTAGCGCCAATACCTTTTGACATGAAGACAATTTGGACAATAATTCTAATGATAACATCTTTCATAATGTTTGGACAAACGACAGACACATTAACTAAGGATGAAGAACTAATTATTGACTACATAGAAGTCGCTCCCTCCTTTCCTGGTGGACAAGAGGGACTAAAGAAATACCTTGATAAAAATTTCAAATGGACACAGGAACAAACGACTGTTAACGGAAAAGTATTTGTTGAGTTTTGGATTGAAAAGAACGGGGAAATTAAAGATGCAAAAGTAATCCGTGGACTTAGTGAAACTTGTGACAAAGAAGCATTAAGACTTGTGACAGAAATGCCAAAATGGACACCTGCGAAACAAAAAGAAAAACCTATTAGGACAAGAATGGTTTTACCAATTAAGTTTGGACTGTGACGACAGGTACTGGCGCTAACAAAAAGTTTATGCCAGCTGCGGGTCAGGTGTAATTATACAGTTTAGTTTTCTTAATTTCGTTCGGCCACGTGGGACAATGACGCGCTTCGAAAACCGCAGCCGTCATAAACTCAAGCGTTAGCGTGTATTTGGTATGACGAGAAAGACGACAACTATATTTCTGATAATTATTATCTCTGTTTCACAGACAAGTTGTACTTGGTTCTTTAGGGTCTTCATAAGAAATTTTACTGACAGACCTCTCCAAATGAAATTCCATCGTGACAACGAAACGTCTTACCAAAACGACTTACTTTTTGGATATAAAGACGACTTAATCAAAATAAATCAGGAGACTCTGAAATACCTTGACAAAAAAACGACCCTGGATATTGACCGAAAAGAGATTACGCTGACAATTCCTCCAAAGGCGACAATTAGCATTATTCCATTTTTATCAAGTGACACAGTGACAATCGAGACACAATTGGAAAAACTTGGAATCAAAAATGGGCGACAGGGAATTTTAGTTCAAGACGGACAAGTGAAAGACTCGTTAGACATCACGAACTTTGGACAGGAAAGAAAATTCAAAAGGAAAGGCGGACTTTTGATAAAGACGTTATACTATTACGACTACGGACGACCAAACGCACGCTAACAAAATGTTTATTCAATGCGGGGGTTCAGTGTAGGTATCAAAAGTAATTTCTTAATTTAGTTCGGTTTCTGGGGACAGAGACGTGCAGGTCGGGCTAAACATTTCGCTGCGCTACATTTTTAAGCCCTCCTAAACCCGCCACAGCTTATGCACTCATGTTGTGTGCCATTTCCCCCGGACAAATTTGTGACCTATGACAAAAAGAAAATCTAATTGCCCGTTATGTAACTCAGTCCTGACTGAGAACAGGTATTTGACCATTATTGGAGTTTTGGGCGACAAAGCAAGAACTCAAAGCCGATGAAACTAAAGAATATACTTTCATGGTTCGGGATTGCTTTTGTCTGTTATATGCTTCTACGATTTGCAGAGAGATACTATCACTTAGCCAATTATTCTGAATACACAACGGCAAACGTTGATTCCGTTTATGTCGATTGGCGTAATGATAAAAAGGTTGCGTTCAGTTTCGAAGTTGCAGGTGTGGGCTATGTTGGTACTTCGTGGTATAAAAAAGGAAAAGAAGTAGTAGTGGGAGCCCAATATCCGGTGAGGTATTCCAAGAGAAAGCCAGGAATTAACGAACTAATTTATTAGAAGCCCTCTCAAAAATAGGGGCAGAGGCGTCAGACGGGGGTGACGTGCGTTTTGAAAGTGCCGCACTTTTCAGTTATTTTATCTCCCGGGATAAGGCGCAGGCTTCACTCCCGCCCGACCGCAAACACAGATCGTTGTGGGTAAGGCGCTAAAAGTAAATTGAGCTAACGAACAAATGAAACAAAGAATTTACATTGACACATCAGTTGTAGGTGGATTCTTCGATGAGGAATTCAAAGACGCGACTCAGCGACTTTTCGGACGACTGGAAAGAGATGAGGTTAGATTCATTATTTCTGACCTTCTTGAACTAGAGCTAATACAAGCTCCGAGACATGTGAGTGACTTACTTTTAAAATATCCGGCTGACAGTTTTGAGAGAATAGAGTTGACTCAAGAAGTCATGGATCTGGCCGACAAGTATATTTCGGAAAAGGTAGTTGGACGTACCAGCCTTGTGGACTGCCGACATATTGCCTTGGCGACAATTAACCGGGTTGACGTGCTAGCGAGTTGGAACTTTAGACATATCGTCAACCTTGAGAGAATAAAAGGATATAATTCGGTAAATTTGAGACTGGGTTACCCGACAATTGAGATACGGACGCCACAAGAATTAGTGAGTTATGGAGACTAAAGAGAAAATAAAAACATTTGACGCGGTGAAAATGATGAGAGAGATTCGCGACAAAATCAGCGATGAAACTCAAGCTATGACTTTGGAACAATTGAAAAAGTACATTGCGGACAAATTAAAGCAATCCCACCTAAAAACTATTGGACGATAACACCCAGCCCACAACAAAAGCTATCGCTAATGGCTGGGTGACGTGTTAGTTAAAAGTTTTATCTTTTCTATTACGTTTGGTCATGGTGGACAAACACGTTTTCAAAAGCCAGCCGCTGCAAATAGCAAGCGTTAGCGGCAACCACAAAGACGCGACTCTCTATGACAGATGAAGAACAAGTAAAGCAAATTCTTATAGAATTCTTTAAAGAAATGAATCACTGGGAGAATTACTCATACTCTAGGCTACAAGAGAAGAAGGACGACATGAAACATTTTAAAGATACGTTTGAGATAGCTAGAGTAGAACTGCAAAAGATATATGACAAATATCTAACCAAAAAGAAACGTGTCTTCACTACAAGACACAGTAGTTTAGGGAACCCTCCAGCATACGACTACTTAATAGAAGACTTAAGACAAATAACCACACGAAGTAAAAAACGAATCGAGGTGGAGACATTTAAAAATGATGTTGTTGGACTGAGGAATCAGTATGTGTTTTTAAAGGAGGACGGAGAATGGAAAATTGATAATAAGAAAACGTATTGGAACCATAAAAGTAAATTTGAGAGCACCATAATTTAATGGTGAGGAGTGTGGCAGCCGCTAACAAAAATGTTTCTGCAATGGCAGGGGTTCGGTGTCCTCATTAACTTCCGGTTTCATTATATACATTTGTAACGTGCGACAAGGCGCAACGGGTCAGGTTTAACAACTGCCTGCCGGCAAAGGCAGGTTCCGCTTCGCTTCATTGCCAAGCTCTTCTAAGGCCGACATTGCGAGTGCACTCACATTAGCGGCCATCCTATGACAGCAGAATCGGCCACCTAGAGCAAAGACAAAATGGATTGGATAGCGTTATCAAAAACGGCAGCACTTTGTCTCATTTCAATCGTCCTTGAAGCCGTTGCCGTGACAAAAGACGGGAAAAAGTGGTTTGAGAACTTACGGCAACCAACGTATTCGTTCTCATTTTCCTTTTGGTATGTCATTGGCGGCCTTTATTACATGATTTGTGGCGTTATCGCGTATAGGCAATTTGACCGCTCGCCAGACATTCTTACGTTACCAATTATTTTGCTGACACTCATCATGATAGCAAATGGCCTGACGAATTTCATCTTGTTCAGATTCCGCTCATTGAACGTGTTTTACTGGGTATTGTATCCATTTATTGCCTTATTTATTGGACTCATTATTGTCCTCATACAAACCGACAAAATATCAGCTGGACTCGCAGGCATTTATTTAGCTTGGCTGGTGTACGACTTGTATTACTTTCTGAACCTTTGGCGATTAAACAAAGACAACTGTTAGCGGGCGTTTACAACGCGCGCACCTGGGAGCCTTTTACGGTTCATCGGTGCCGGAATACAACGGGCGGGCTAACCGCAGTTATTTCCGATACATATAATCCGTTGTCAGCGTGAGCAATGCCTTTACGCCCGTCACCAACGCCTTCTCATCGATCATAAAATCCGCGGTGTGGTGGGTAGGCTGTTTCGCCAACGTCATGTCGGCCGGGTAAGCACCCAAAAAGAAAAAGAACCCCGGCACTTTCTTTTGAAAGAACGAGAAGTCCTCGGCCATCGTCACCGGTGAAATCACTTGTACACGATCAGCGCCCACCGTTCGCGCCAGGCTCGGGGCCATGGCTTCGGTCAGTTTTGGATCGTTGTAGGTCACCGGGTACATCACTAAGATATCTACTTCGGCTTTTGCCCCGGCACTCTCCGCGATGTGCGTGGCGGTGCGCCTGATGTTGTCATGTACGCGCTGCTGGCTGGCCTCATCAAAGGTGCGGATGGTGCCCTCCAGCCGGGCTTCTTCGGGAATAATGTTTCTGCGGATGCCAGCGTGCAGGCTGCCGATGGTAATCACGGCTGCGCCTTTGGTCAGCTCCGTTTGCCGGCTCACGATGGTCTGCAAGCCTTGTATCACCTGGCTGGACACGACAATAGGGTCTACGCTGTCCCATGGCGTGGCTCCGTGTGCGCCTTTGCCCATGATGCGTATGTTCACGCCATCCACGGCCGCCATCAAGCCCTCGGGGCGATAGCAGAGCGTTCCCGAAGGCAACAGCGATTGAATGTGCAACCCAAACACGACATCCACGCGCGGGTTTTCCAATACACCCTCTTTGACCATCAGATACGCGCCCCCTTCTTCTCCCTCGGGGGCGCCCTCCTCGGCTGGTTGGAAGAGAAACTTCACCGTGCCCTTGAGTTCGCTTTTGTTTTTGGAAAGCACTTCGGCCACGGCCATCAAAATCGCCATGTGTCCATCGTGTCCACAGGCATGCATCACGCCTGTCTCCTGATTGCCGTATGTGGTTTTCTCTTTGGAAGCGAACGGCAGACGGTTGCGCTCGGTAATGGGCAGCGCGTCCATGTCGGCACGCAAGGCCACCACGGGCCCCGGCTTACCCCCGCGCAGCAGTGCCACAATGCCGGTCTTCGCCACCGGATACTGCACGTCCAGCCCGAGTTGTTTCAAATGCTCCACAATGAAGGCACTGGTTTTAAATTCGCGGTTGGACAACTCAGGGTATTGATGAAAATGCCTTCGCCATGCAATCACTTGTTCTTCCAACGCCTGTGCTTGGGCATCCAGAGCCATTTTTAATTTGGCGGGGGTTTGGGCGTATCCCAACGGGCCCAGCAGACAAAGAACGAAAACCAACCGGCCTATACAATGTGTCATACGTAACGTGGAGTTCGTTTCAAATGTAGCAAACCGCTCGGGTTTTTGATCAAACATGTATCTTTCGCCAGTGGCACTTCAATGGGTTAAATTATTTGACTCCCTGGTGGAGGCAGAAGCCCGCGTGACGGTGAACAAACCGGCATTGGCGTTGGTGGCGGGCAAACGAATTTGCCTGGTGCGCACCACGGAAAAATGGCTGGCGGTGGCCGACCGGTGCACGCACAACGGGGAGTCGCTCAGCAAAGGAAACGTCAACTACCGAATGGAAGTGATTTGTCCGTGGCACGGATACTGTTTCGATCTGAAGACAGGCCGCGAAAGTCAGGAACGCAGTCGCGATCTGGAGACGTTTCCCATCGCCTTGCGCGAGGACGGTGTGTTTATTGGTGTGTGATGTATACGATCCGTGTTGCCAGACTCCGACAAAACGGGTCCTTCAATTCATTTTTGCTGAAACATCGATTTTCAGCGTGGTCATTAAGCGTTAAAATAAGCCTCCAATTCGGCCAACGCATTCTGGTGTCCCTGCAGGTCTTTTATGACGCGTCCCTTTTCCATGATCACAATGCGCTCACATATCTCGGTGACGTGGTTCAAATCGTGGCTGGAGATCAGGTAGGTAAGTGACCGTGTTTTGCGTTCTTCCACCAGCAATTGCTTGAGCCGGATTTGCGAAGTCGGGTCAAGGTTTTCAAAAGGCTCGTCCAGCACCACTACCTGCGGAGCACCCATAAAAGCCGCGGCAATGCCCACTTTTTTTAAATTCCCTTTGGATAGCTCGCCAATGTGTTTGGTTTGCCCGACCACTTCGCCATGGAAGAGTTCTTCAAATCGCGCGTAGAACGCTTTGATATCTGCATCCGAATACCCGTGTAGGTTGCCCACAAACCGGAAATACTCATCGGGGGTAAGGTACGAGATCAAAAAGCCTTCGTCCAGGAACGAGCCGACATAGTGCTTCCAATCGTCCTGGCCTTGCATGCTTTTGCCGTTAAGCAAAATGCTTCCCGTGGTGGGGCGTACCAAGTCCAACAGCAGGCGGAACAGGGTCGTCTTGCCTGCTCCGTTGTTGCCCACCAATCCAAAACTTTCACCTTGGCCGATCGTCAGCGATTCAATATCGACTACCGCATTGCTACCGTATGATTTTTTAAGTGCGCGTATTTCTATCATATCTGTTTTTATTCGTGACGAAACCCGGCCGCCATGGAATACTTCTTTGACGCCAGGCGTTTCGCAGTCAGCTTTATCAGGTACGTGCGCAGCAGCACGCCCGCCAGGCCCACGGCACCAACGGCCGCCAGGCCCGCATAGGGATGGCCCGCTAAACTAAAGGGCATGTAGAAGACATATGGACCGAGCAACACCGGCAAACCCATGAGCCACTGAGCCGCCCCCACGCCCTGGTAATTAAGGGTTCCTCCTTTGGTCAAATCCAACCGCTTCGGCCCCCACATCGCCATGTTCATCATGACAAAATTGTTGACGCCCAGGTTGAACAACATCGCCACCCCGTGAACCAGCACCACATGCCACCCGAAATAAACGTAGGGGATTGTGAGCAGGAAGCACGCGATGGTGATGATACCCATCAGCCAGTACTTTGATTCCACATAGTGGCGCAACGAAAGAGGCCGGGTTAAAATGAAATCGAAATGAGATGCTTGCCAACTAAACAAGAACTGCCCGTAGTTGATCATGAAAATACCGGTAACAAAAATGCCGACAAACAAAATAAACCCCGGCTGCTCAGCCAGGCCGTCTTTCCGATAGAAAAAGAGTCCGTACAGCAGCAACAGGCCGCTCATGAGCAGGATGGTACGCGTGCGTTTGTGGCGGAGGATCAGTTTCAATTCCAGCGATATCCAATCGCCTAGTATGCCATAGGCACGAAGGAAACCAAACTCCTGTTTTGCCCACGAACCCGCAGAGGTTTTATCGGACACCCACTGATCGGCATAAAAGCTCTCCGCCAACAGGCGATAGCTCAAAAGATACATGGCTACCAGGGCTGCCAGCGAAAAAAAGAAGACGTACACCAAGCGGGTGGGTTCGCCAAAGATCCATGCCGACAGGTCCGTCAGCCGGAACCATTGGTAATAATCGGCCGCAGCCAAAAGGCCAAAAACCCCAACCAGCGCGAGCAGCCCCCAGGCCGTGTCGTCCAGTCGCTTTTTGAAAAGAAGCAGGAGGTGATGCACCACCAGACTCAATACGAAAAGCGAGCCCAACCAGGCCAGTGCCACGCCCGCACCAAATCGCGGCAGCAGCACGGTGAATGCAAAGGGCGCAAACAGCAACAAGGTCAAGATATTCAATAGGTGCACGAGCGACTTCCCCAAGAGATAATGAACCAACACACCGCGCTTAACCGGCAAGTGAAGATAGGGTTGAACGTCCAGCACGGGTACATTCTGCACGAAGTACCGTGTCACAAACTCGAAACAGAGGTAGTACACCAAAAACCGCGATACAAAGGCAAAACTATCCGGCTGCTCCAGCCCGTTCGTTACCAGTGCGTCCAGCGCAAAACCAAAGGCCAACGCATATAAAACGGCCATGAAGGCGATGAGGCCCAACAATACAGACGTGGTCAATTCTTTGCCAAAGGAGGCTGACCGCGTGAGCCGTTTCCATTCGTGCGAAATAAGAGTCTTGATCATCAGCCAAGGCAACACGTTTGTAAAGTTCGTGAAAAATGCATCGCGAACGGGCTTTCGCGTCAGAAAAAAGCCCCATGGCCGCGCAGCGGCAAACCCCGGAGGCTCATCGGGGTACGGTACCAGGCGCATCCGGTATGCGAATGGATCATGGCCCGGATCCTTTTTTATTCTGTCGGCAAATCCCGGAAAAACACTTACCTTCATGTCTTGTTTTAGATTCATTACGCTTTCCCAAAGACCATGTTAATTACTCCCGGTAAGTTGCTATCCCAAATCAATAGCCCGGCCGACCTCAAAAAACTGGGTCAGGCTGAGTTGGTCGCTTTGTGCGAAGAATTACGTCAATTTATTGTGGATAACGTGTCTGTCTATGGCGGGCACTTTGGCGCCAGCCTGGGTGTGGTGGAGCTCACCGTGGCCTTGCACTATGTATTCAACACACCCTATGACCAACTCGTGTGGGATGTGGGCCATCAGGCCTATGGGCATAAAATCCTGACGGGAAGACGTGAAGTGTTTCACACCAATCGCGTGTATAAGGGGATCTCCGGATTTCCCAAGCGAAAGGAAAGCGAGTACGACACGTTTGGTGTGGGGCACTCATCCACTTCGGTGTCAGCCGCCCTCGGGATGGCCGTGGCATCGGCCTACAAAAACGAGCGCGACCGCCAGCACATAGCCGTGATTGGCGATGGGGCCCTCACGGGAGGAATGGCCTTTGAGGGGTTGAACCACGCAGGTGTGGCCGACAGCAATATCCTCATCATCCTCAATGATAATTGCATGTCCATCGATCCGAACGTGGGGGCACTGAAAGATTATCTGACAGACATCACCACTTCGCGTACGTACAACAAACTCAAAGATGAAGTGTGGAACCTGCTCGGGAAGCTGTCCACATTTGGTAAAAGCGCGCAGGAGATTGTATCCAAAGTGGAGAACGGCATCAAGTCTACACTGCTGAGCCAAAGCAACCTTTTTGAGTCCTTGAACCTGCGCTACTTTGGCCCGGTAGACGGCCATGACGTGGATCATCTGGTGGCCGTGCTGAACGACCTGAAGAACATCAAAGGCCCGAAGATACTCCATTGCGTAACGGTGAAGGGAAAAGGCTATGGCCCGGCCGAAAAAGGCAACGCCACCACCTGGCATGCGCCAGGCACCTTTGACAAGATCACGGGTGAGATTTACAAAAAAACGTACGACACCCCACAGCCCCCCAAATACCAGGACGTGTTTGGCCATACGCTCGTAGAGTTGGCAAAAACCAATGACAAGATTGTGGGCATCACGCCCGCCATGCCCTCGGGCTCATCCATGAACATCATGATGAAAGAGATGCCCCACCGCGCGTTTGACGTGGGCATTGCGGAGCAACATGCCGTCACGTTCTCGGCCGGCCTGGCCACGCAAGGACTGGTGCCCTTCTGCAACATCTATAGCTCTTTTATGCAGCGGGCCTACGATCAGGTCATCCACGATGTGTGCATTCAGAACCTGCCCGTAAACTTTTGCCTGGACCGGGCCGGGTTTGCGGGAGCCGATGGCCCCACCCACCACGGGGCGTACGACATCGCTTATTTCCGTTGCATTCCCAACATGATTGTGGCAGCGCCCATGAATGAACAAGAGCTGCGCAACCTCATGTACACCGCTCAACTACCCCGCGAAGGGGGTGCCTTTTCCATCCGCTATCCGCGCGGCCAGGGCGTGATGCCGCAGTGGCGCACCCCGTTTGAAAAAATCGAAGTGGGCACCGGCCGGAAAATCAAAGACGGGGACGAACTGGCCGTGCTGACCATCGGACACATTGGCAACTACGCTACTGCCGTGTGCGAGCAGCTTTCCAAAGAGGGCATCGAGATCGCACACTATGACATGCGTTTTGTAAAGCCGTTGGATGAGGCCTTGCTGCACGAGGTGTTTTCGAAGTACAAAAAGGTGATAACCATCGAGGATGGCTGCCTGCCGGGCGGCATGGGCAGCGCGGTAGTGGAATTCATGGCCGATCACGAATACAACGCTTCGGTGAAGCGATTGGGCATCCCCGATGCCATCATCGAACATGGCGAGCAGCATGAGTTGCATGCCGAGTGTGGCTTTGACCCCGCAGGCATCCGAAAGGCGGTGGAACAGATGCTGGAACGCGTGCCGTCACTGGCATAATCATGAACCTGCATGTTTCGCAAACGGGCCGTGGGCCCGATGTGGTCTTGCTCCACGGTTTTTGTGAGACACATCACGTGTGGGATGCATTCGCACCCCTTCTGGCAGATGAATATACAGTTCATGCCCTCGATCTTCCCGGGTTTGGCCACAGCGATCCCCTGCCATCCGGCTTTACCCTGGCCGCGGTGGCAGACAAGCTCGCACACCGATTGCGCGAGGTATCCATCCGGCCACGAGCCATCATCGGCCACTCGCTGGGCGGTTATGTAGCGTTGGAGTGGCTGGCACGGCACGCGCACCAGGCAGATGCATTTTTCCTTTTTCACTCCACCTATTTTGCCGATCCGCCTGAGCGGCAGGAAGGCCGCACCAAGAGTATCGATTTTGTGGCCAGGCACGGGGTAGGTCCTTTTGTGCGGAACCTGATTCCCGGCTTGTTTCATCAGCCCGATCATCCGGCCGTGCCACATATCCTGAAAATGGCGGAGGCTACCTCGGCCAAAACGGTCATGGAATACACACGCGCCATGCGCGACCGGCCCAGCCACGAGTCCACGGTAGCAGAGTTCTCGGTCAAAACCTACCTGATTCATGGCCATCACGATGCGGTGATATCCCCGGCTGTAGCCAACAAAATGGAGCTTGCCTTGCCACCGGGCCACGCCCTGCGCCTGGCAGAGGCGGGCCACATGGGCATGATCGAAAGCCCGCAAAAAGCGGCTGCGTTCATCAAAACATTACTGGCGCGTTAATTTCATGCCCAGCCGCCCCCGATTTTTTGGTTTTTTGCCCCAAACTGTGCTAAAATTGTGTTGATTTGCGCTATATTTGTTTAACCTGCGCAAACGTGGGTTGAATGGCTTACCAAATCGGCAAAACGCGGATTAAAACACCTAACTTATACTAACATGACTGTTTCTCCTGGATGGAACGACCTGATGATGCAATTTGCCTTTGCGTTTTGGGGTCTGGGCTTACTTGTGGCCGTTGGATACTTCGTTTTGCTGTTTGTTCGGGGCGACAATAAGTACAAATACGATTTTATCAACCGCTATGAGATCAAGGCCCTGTGGGTGGCTGTGATCTTGTTGATCATCGGTGGAGCCTGCTTTTTCAATGCCAACGTAAAAGGGGATTGGATCACGATATTTTGGCTCTTTGTGCGCATTTTCAGCACGGTTTCGGTGGCCATCCTCATTGCCCTGATCATGCAAAACCTGCTCAAGTTCTACTATCCCTTTTTCATCGAAAAGCGGCTGAAGGTATTGCGTTATAAGCCGCGGATTTCACCCAAGACCGGCAAACCCATGAAACTCCTCAGCGAAGAAGAAGAGGACGCCTACATGGACGAGGGTATGATTGCCGAAGAAAACGTGTTCTCGGTGGACTATGATGTATGGAAAGATGAGGAAACCGGCTACATCAAAATTGAAAAGTATGCAGGACACCTGCACGCCTTGCAGTGTCCTGAGTGCAATTATCAAACCTTTAAAGTAGCCCGCGAAGAAGTCCTCCGCCAACCTACGCCAACCGAAGATGGCGAAGTGTTGAAACATTACGAGTGCGGTTATTGTGGCTACAAAGCAAAAAAATCGGTACACCTGCGCTACACTTCCAAAATGGAAGCGGCTGCACCGGCTGCCTGATAAAGTTCTTTTTTACCTGAACCCTGACAAGAAGCCGCCCCGTTCGGGCGGCTTTTTCTATTGACCCCGGCCGGTGTTCACGTGCGTGCATGCACCCGGAGGCCGTTGTTCGGCCATGGACAGGCCGCCCGCCCCGACCGGGCGCCAGGAGCCAGAAAAGCAGTTTGTTCGTGTTGGCCGCTTTTTTGCAAAGGGGTGACGCATGAGAACATTTGTGGCATTGATCGTTTGGCTGTTACTGTTTGCTGTGTGTTGGCCCCTGGCATTATTAGCATTGTTTCTCTTCCCGCTCGTATGGCTTTTGCTGTTGCCCTTTCGGCTGGTAGGGCTGACGTTGGAAGCCGCTTTGAAATTAGTGGGCGCTATCCTGTTGCTCCCCTTTCGCCTGGTGAAGGCCCTGTAGCCGCGCCTTTCAAATCTCCGTTTCTTTTGTACTTTGGCTTCGCAAACCTCTGTTGTGAAGCAACTATCGTTTTTATCCGCAGTACTCGGCCTCATGGCATGCTCGCCTGGTAAGCCATCGGCTGAGCTCGCAGCAGACGCCTTCTTGAAAGAAGCCCGGCGAGCGGATGCACAGTTGGTGGATGTGCGCACGCGGGCTGAATTAGAGGCTGCCTTTGTGCCCGGGTCGCTCCATTTGGACTACAAAGACAGCGGTTTCGAGGCAGCCATTGCCGCGTTGGATGGCAACCGCACCTATTTGGTGTTTTGCGCATCGGGCGTTCGAAGTGCCCGGGCGGCCGCTGTGATGAAAGAAAAGGGGCTGACCGCACGCACGCTACAAGGCGGCCTGGGTGCAGGGGGAGTAAACACCGTGGCCGCACTACCCCTGCCGCAGGCACTCACACAGCATACATCTACAGATCCGGCCGATTCCCTGCGCAGTATTTTTTCGTTGAGCAATGGCGATATCGTTGCTGAAGTGGAGTGCTTGCGCTGGGCCTCGCGGTGTTGCTCGCAATACAAGGTTGAATTCGCCAATAAGGCCCTCGGTCATGATTCCGTGTTTGTCAACCCGGTGGAAGCACAAAACTATGTGTTCACCCAGTTTCGGTCTCTCCCCTTTTCACAATAAAACCCTATGAGCGCGCAAAAACCGTGGCTGATCAGCTATCCCGAAAACGTACCCCACGAGTGTCCCGCCAACCCGCACCGGTCGCTGGTGGAGGTTTTTGACCAGGCGTTTGTCCGGTTTCGCCATCAGCCGGCCCTCACCAACATGGGTGCCACGCTCACGTATGGGCAATTGGACGAACGCGCCAATCAGTTTGCGTCTTACCTACAACACCAGGCTGGGTTAAAACCAGGGGACCGCATTGCCCTGCAAATGCCCAACATCTTTCAGTATCCCATTGCATTTGTCGGGGCGTTGCGTGCGGGCTTGACGGTCGTCAATACCAACCCCCTGTACACCCCTCGTGAAATGGAGTACCAATTCAACGATAGCGGGGCTGTTGCCATTGTGATCGTAGCAAACTTTGCGTACAACTTAGAAAAGATTCTGGCCAACACGTCCATCAAAACCATCATCGTAACGGAGTTGGGCGATCAACTGGGGGGAATCAAAAAGACGCTGGTGAATTTTGTGGTGAAGCGCGTGAAAAAAATGGTGCCGTCTTTCCGGTTGCCGGGCGCGGTTTCATTCAATCAGGCACTGGCACAAGGCGCGCGAATGCCACATCAAAAAGTAGATCATCGGCCGGAAGATGTCATCTTGCTGCAATACACGGGTGGCACCACCGGCTTCAGTAAAGGGGCGATGCTCACCAACGCCAACCTTACCCATCACCTGGTGCAGTTTGGTGCCGTGTACAACCCCCACATCAAAGAAGACGACATTTGCATTGTGCCGTTGCCAGTGTACCACATCACGGCCCTGTTTGGCTTGATCTTCACGCTGAGCCGTGGATTGAAGGATGTGATGATTACCAATCCGCGCGATATACCTGCTTTTGTCAAAGAACTGCGCAAACATCCGTTCACGATGTTTTTTGGATTGAACACCCTGTACAATGCGCTGCTCAACCATCCGGATTTTGCCAAGGTCGATTTCTCGCGCGTGAAAGTGTGCCTGGCGGGGGGCATGGCCATGCAAACGGTGGTATCCGAGCGGTGGGAGAAACAAACAGGCGTTCCCATTCTCGAAGGCTATGGGTTGAGCGAGACGTCTCCCATCCTAACCATCAACATGGTAGGCAAAAATCGCCAGGGTACTGTGGGACTGCCCATTCCCGGTACCGAGATTCTTGTTGCTGATAGCGAGGGCAACCCCGTACCGCTGGGCGAACCTGGGGAGTTGTGTGCCCGCGGACCTCAAGTCTTTCAGGGATATTGGCAAAAAGACAACCGCGAAGTGTTTCTGCCGGGTGGATGGTTTAAGACGGGCGATATCGCGCAAATGGATGAAGACGGCTACTTCCGCATCGTGGATCGCAAAAAGGACATGATCCTGGTTTCGGGCTTTAACGTGTACCCCAATGAAATCGAAAACGTGGTGGCCAGCCACCCCAAAGTGTTGGAGGTGGCCGCCATTGGTGTCAAAGACGATCACTCGGGCGAAGTGGTGAAACTGTGCGTGGTGAAGCGCGATGACTCACTCACCGAGGAGGAGCTTAAAGAGTACTGCAAACAAAACCTGACCGCCTACAAGCGGCCCCGGCATGTGGAGTTTAGAACAGAACTGCCCAAGGCAAATACGGGTAAAATCCTCAGACGCCTGCTACGCGAAGTGGAGGCATAACGCCCCTTAGTCCTTGTCGGCTTCGTCTGCTTTTTCGATTTGTTCGTCAAGGATTTTTTCAATCAACGCCATCTGTTTTTCGTTGAGGGTGTTGTCCAGTTTGGCTTGTCGTTTCATAAACCGGAACATGGCGTTTTTCTTGATCTCGTAGGCCATGAATACGGTATACTTTTTCTCTTTTTCGTTGTAGAATTTTTCTTCCCCTATTTTGCGCAGGTCGGCAATGCTGGTGTTCATCGTTTGGCGCACCAGGCTTTGGAATTTGTCCGCAACATCGGCTGCATTTTCATTTTCGGTTTGCCCGAGGTATTGGTCGGCTACTTGTTTCATGGTGGTATTTACCTGGCCGGCCAATTGCGCTTTCGCCTCGATGTCTGCTTTGGCGCGCGCAATGTTATCTTGTGAACTTTCGCCCTTTCCGGTGCCGCGGAAAAAACGGTTGTTGGACTCATAGGCATTTCCGGTAAAGGGTTCGCGTACTTTTTTCCCCAACACGCCCGAACTGCACGAAGCGATGACCAGGGCCAGCGCGCCATAAACGACAAGATTTTTCATGAGATGGATTGTTTACCCGTCAAAAGTAGAAAAAATTGTGCCAGAGTGGCGTGGACTTAAAGCCACATTAAACACGCGCGCACAGCCAAACAAATAGGGGAGGTTTACGTATTAACCGTATTGGAAAAGATGATCGCAACGAAAACATACCGCGCCAAAAAGGGTGGCTTTCTGATGCTGGCTATTGTGTTGCCTTTAGTTTTGGCCGGCTGGGTCTACTATCGTTATGCCGTAGGCCTGGGGTCGTTGATCCCCTTGTTGCCGCTGGTGCCTACCGTGGCCGTCATGGGGTGGATGTTCATCAGCACGCGGTACCGGATCGAGGGCACGTTCTTTTATTATCAATGTGGATGGATGGAGGGGCAAATAGACATCCGCTCCATCCGAAAACTGGAGGTGGGGCGTACCCTGTGGGTAGGTACCAAGCCCGCGCTGGGCTCGCGCGGCATCGTCATTCATTTTGATAAATACGAAGAACTCTATATTGCACCGGAACACAATGAAGAGCTGGTGCGCGATTTGTTGGCCATCAACCCACAAATTGACGTGTACGGAATGGCCGTGTCTCGGATCAATTCAATCCGGTAGTCTTTTCACCGGTGGTGGGAATGATCAGTTGCCACCGGAATGCCCATCGCCACCGAAGTTGGTAATGTGTAATCCCTGCCTCCGCCAGAATCTGCTCCCATTCCCTCTTCGTAAAAGACCTGCGCACAGACAGGGGAGCATCAAACCGTACCATAGGCGATCGCGAAAACGCTTGCGTTAACCACTTGATAGAGTAATAGGCCAACGGATGGCGGTGGATGTCGTTAACGATGACGGCTACCCGCGTTTGCGTTTTTAACAGGCGAAACAACGCGACCAATTGAGCATGAGTAAAGTGGTGTGTAAACAAGGTGGCCAGGACAAGATCAAAAGAGCGCTGACCAAAGGACGGTGAAAAGATGTTTGTTGCCTCGAACGACAGTTCCGGCTCGGGGTGATGCGTGCGCGCAAAGGCTACGATGTTCGGATTGGCATCAATACCTGTACCCTGCACGCGGATGTTTTGATGCCGGGCCCACGCAACAATGCGGGCGAGCATGTCGCCACTGCCGCACCCAAGGTCTGCCACCGCCCACAGTTTGTTCGGATTTCCTTTGAGGATGCGCTTGACGGCCTGGAGGGTGACAGCATTTCCTCCCAACCACTTATTGATGAAGTCCAACTCGCGCAGTGTTTGGTCTACCACAGGCCCATGGCAGGCCAGGTCGTCCATGATTTCTTCTTCCGTGCTGCGTTGCGACAGGTTCATGGTTCATTGTGTACCGAAAGCACCATGCTTTCAAGGGTAAGGCCGGGGCCAAAGGCGAAACTCAGGATCTTCTTGTTGCCATCCACGCCATTGAGAGAATGGGTAAGCGATTGCAACACAAACAGCACGGTGGGGGAAGACATGTTGCCATGCTGGCGCAGCACCTGATAGGCGTGTTGGTTTTGGGCTTTGGTGATGTGCAGGGCCTCTTCAATGGCCTCCAGTATCTTTTTGCCACCGGGATGGATGGCAAAGTAGCTGATCTCGCTAAACGAGGTGTTCAACTGTTGAAGGAGCGAATAGGTTAACTCGCGGATGCCGTGTTGGATGACGCCCGGCACATAGGACGTCAGGCGCATTTCAAACCCAAGGTCGCCCACCGTCCAGGCCATATCGCGCTCGCCCTCCCACGCCAGGTCACAAAAAAATCCCTCGGGTTTCAGGTTGAGGCCCGTACGCGGTTTTCCTTCTACCAACACGGCTGCCGAGCCATCGGCAAACAGTGCGTTGGCCAACAGATTGTCCTCGGTGTTTTCTTTTTGAAAATGAATACTGCACAACTCGGTGCATACCACCAGCACTTTGGCATGTTCATCGGCCCGGCAAAACGTGTCGGCCAATTTGATGCCATTAAAGGCGGCATAGCAGCCCATGAAGTTAATGCACAACCGCTGCACGGTGGAGCGCAGCCCCAGGGTTTTTACCAAGTCGATGTCCAACCCGGGAGCATACATACCCGTGCAGCTCACGACCACCAGGTGGGTGATTTCTTCCCAGCGAAAATCAGGCACCGTTTTTACAGCCTGCCGTATGGCTTGTTCGCTCAAGGCTACCGAGTGCTGCCGGTACAGTTCCAGCCGCTGGCGTGTGGTGGGAAACGGTTCCAGCGTGTCGGTATTGGCATAAAAGGCAAACGATTCGCTGCGGCCATAGTCCTCGATGACGGAGTAGCGATAGTCAATGCCCGTGGCGCGGAACAGTGCCCGAAGTTTGCGCGCTTCGTCACCCGCCAGCTGCATGGCTTTTACCATGAAATCGGCTATCGTTGATTGGGCCAGGCGGGTGGGCGGGGTGGCCGTACCCAGCGCGGTGATAAAACTCATGTGGTCAATTATACAAAATAACCCGCGCGTTTTGTGTATGGTTTCGGCCAGCGGCAAAAAAATCAATTATCTTTCACGATCTCTTGCGTTGCTATGTTATCTACGCTGGCCCATTTACGGTTTCCATTTTCCTATTTTTTAATGCCGGTGTATCTTTTTGCACTCGCCCTTTCGCCTAACCTGGGCGAGAAGCGCTTGCTTTGGTCATTTATCATCATCCACGTGTTGCTCTATCCGGCCAGCAACGGATACAACAGCTATTTCGACAAGGATGAAAAGTCGATCGGTGGCTTAAAGAACCCACCTCCGGTCAACAAGAGTTTGTATTACGCCTCGTTGGGATTGGACGCGCTGGCTGTCATTTTGGGCTGGTATTTCATCAGCGCCCCTTTTGCACTCCTGCTGTTCGTTTATGGGCTCGTGTCCAAAGCATATAGCCACCCTTCGGTGCGATTGAAAAAATACCCGATCGTGGGATGGATTACCGTGTCGGTGTTTCAGGGCTTTTTTACTTTTTTGATGTGCTATATCGGTATCAACGGGTTTGGCTGGGGCAATTTGTGGCAAGCCAAAGTACTGGTGCCCGCGGGTTTATCTACGCTGCTGCTGCTGGGAACCTACCCCATGACGCAGGTCTATCAACACGAGGAAGATGCTGTGCGGGGCGACCGGACACTGAGTTTGATGCTGGGCCTGCGTGGCACCTTTTGGTTTGTGTTGGTGGTGTTTACAGTGGCCACCGTTGCCTATGCCGGCTACTTTCACTTTTTTCTGGCCGATCGCTACGTGGGAGCCTTTGTGCTGGCACTGGCGCCTGTGGTGGTCTATTTTTTGGTGTGGTTCTACCGCGTGTACCAACATCCCGCAGCGGCCAATTACGGAAGCACCATGTGGCTCAATTTTTTATCGGCTACTTGTTTGAATGCGTTTTTTGTCTGGTTGTTTATGGACTTGAGCCATATTGGCCAGTTGTGATACCGGTTCTCCGCCCACGCTCAAAGGCCCATAGCTACGCGTAGGCTGCCAAAACCGTTTCCAACGATTCAGCTTCCGGGAAAAAACGAAGCAACCGCAGCATGACACGATCCACCACCGTATCCGGGCAACTGGCACCGCTGGTTAAGATGATCTTGAGTGGCCGCACTTCGGGCAGGTAGTTGTGCGTGGTACGTTTTTCCTTTCGATGATAGATAAAGTGATGGATTTCATCAACCGACTTTATCTCTTGCTCGCCATTGATGAAGAAGGTGGGAAATTTTCGCTCGCACAGTTCCACAATGTGCGAGGTGTTTGAGCTGTTGTAGCCCCCCACCACCAGCGCCAGGTGCGCATCGGTTTTCAGCAATTCATAGGTGGCATCCTGATTGTCGTTGGTGGCATAGCAAAGGGTATCGCGTGTATCGGCAAAGTGCTGCTTGATGGTTTCTTCGCCATACCGCTGAGCCATGATTTGTTTGAAGAAATCGGCAATGGCCTGCGTTTCAGTGGCCAGCATCGTGGTTTGGTTTACCACGCCCACGCGTTGCAAGTGCTTCTCAGGGTCAAAGCCGGCTGAGTACTTGCCGGCAAACTCGTCATAGAACTCGGCTTTGGTTTTGCTGCCCAGCACGTAGTTCGCTAATCGTTGCGCTTCCTCCATGTCGCGCACGATCACGGCCGGGCCGCTGCGGGCGCTGTGCGAAAACGTAGCCCGCGTTTCTTCGTGTTTGGGTTTGCCATGGATGATGACCGTGTAGTTGTCCTGCCCCAGCTTATCGGCCCGGTTCCATACCTTTTCTACAAAGGGGCAGGTGGTATTATATTTTTGAAGTTCCACACCTTTGTCCAAAAGCAGGTGCTCAATTTCCAGCGTAGTGCCAAAAGCGGGGATGATCACCACATCGTCCTGACCGATCTGATCCCACGGGATAAACTGAGAGCCATCGGTATCCATGATGAAACGGATGCCCCGGTTTTGCAGATCCTCGTTTACTTCGGGGTTGTGGATCATCTGGCTCAGCAGCAAAACATTTTTTCCCCGGTTCTCTTCCAACGCTTTGTAGCTGATTTCGATGGCATTTTCCACGCCATAGCAAAATCCAAAATGGCGCGGCAGGATGAACTGCACCGGGCCAAAATTCACCGTGACGGGCGAAAAGTCCTGCTTGCGCAGGTCTTGCTTTCTGCGTGCTTCTTTGATGCGCCCGGTGATGGACGACCGGTAGTGAGCGGGGATTTCGAACTTTTTGATAACGGCTGATTTGGTGGTGAAAGGTACTGTGTTTTTGATTGTTTAGAAAGGGTTGGCCAACTCATTTGGACGGCTGATGTAAGAGCGCCTTCGCTCGGTTCGCGGGCGTTTAAACAGGACCACTAATTTATCGCTCAGGATTGGAGAGAGAGAGGGAATGGGGGGTCAAATACGCATGGCTGATGTTGGTGCTGCCTACCCCACCAAAGTCAAAAAAAAAACCCCGCATGGCGCGGGGCTTTTTGTTTATGCTGCTTTCGACAGCTTGTCTTCTCGCATTTTCTTGAGGCGTACTTCCTTGGAATCCAGATCAAACCACTTTAACTCTACCAGGTTCGATTTCAAATACTTCAGCACCTCCATCACTTTTCCATCTACTTTGCTGCGAACGCGTTCGCCTTTTTTAAATAGTCTTCTCATTCGTCTTTCAGATTAAGTTCTACATACGTAATGCATAAATATACTCACGCGGAAAGTTTTCATACACCCCTCCAAATAAAATCGCTTCACCGGGCTTTTTGTTTTTCAGGATCTCGTTTGCCTCCTTGGCGGATTTCACCGGCTTCTCGTCAATGTGGGTGATGATGAACCCTTCACGCATATCGGTGTAGCGCGCTACTTTTCCATTGTCAAGCGACTTTACCTTGACCCCTGACGTCAAGTCCAGCGATTTCAACGCTTTGCTATCCAAATCCTCCAAGGTAATGCCCAATGAGGCGATGGCGTCTTTTTCATCGCGTTTGACGGTGCCGATTTCACCATCACGTGTCTTTAGCGTCACGGGGATAGACTTGGTTTTTCCGCCCCGGTTCACGGTCACATTTACCTTATCGCCCGGGCGTTTGCGGCCGATGTATTCAATTAGTGCCGTGCTTGATTTGATATCGGTGTCATCGAGTTTTACAATCACATCGCCCTTCTCGATACCGGCCGCCTTCGCGGAACTCTTGTCGGCAAAGGCACTTACAAAAGCTCCTTCGTTCACGGCCAGGTCATTTTCTTTGGCCAATTGCTGCGTGACACTGGTAACCTGAACACCCAACCATCCGCGCTGTACGGTCCCGTAGGCGATCAAGTCTTCGGCCACCTTGCTTACAATGTTGGCAGGCACGGCAAACCCATAGCCCGCATACGATCCGGTGTTGCTTGCAATCGCGGTATTGATGCCGATCAGCCCCCCGCTCAGGTTGACTAATGCCCCTCCACTGTTTCCGGGATTAATGGCCGCATCGGTTTGGATGAACGATTCGATGGCTGTGTTGCCATTGCGCTCCAGGTCTTCCATGCTGCGGTTGCTGTTGATGATATTAATGTTCCGGCCCTTGGCGCTGATGATGCCGGCCGTGACGGTCGAGTTCAGGTTGAAGGGATTGCCTACGGCCAATACCCACTCGCCCACTTTTGCTTCATCAGAATTGACAAAGGAAAGATAGGGAAGATTTTTCTGGCTGATTTTCAAAACGGCCAAATCTGTATCGGGGTCGGTGCCAATGACTTCCGCTTTGAACACCCGGTTGTCATTCAGCGTCACTTCTACTATTTCGGCTCCTTGCACCACGTGGTTATTGGTAACAATATAGCCCTCGGCATTGATGATGACACCGGAGCCGGTGCCTACCCGCGGGCCGCGCTGCTCAAACGGGTTGCCCGGACCAAAGAAAAACTCCTGAATAGGATCGTTGCGGTCGTTGCGCGAGGCAATGCGCCCCTGCGTACTGGACTTGATATGGACCACGGCCCTGGTTACTTTATCGGCCACGCCTGTAAAGTCCAGTGGCACGGTTTCGCCTTTCTCATTGACGGTGTAGGCTACCTGTGCAGTGGGCACGCCCGCGCTGCGCTCAATGACAACGCCCGGCTGGGCCGGATGGAGGTAATAGTTTGCTGCCAGGGTGATGACGCTGCCCGCGATGGCCGCCAAGAGCCAACTTCCAAATTGCTTCATAGTGTTTAATGGTTAAATGTCCTATTAGACCGGGGAGGTTCTTCTTCTCAGGCATACTCCCCGAACCTGCTTCGCATCCTCAACAAATTAAGTGCCTGACCTTACGGAATACGAAATTCTGTCAGGTTTAGTTCTGACAAAAAGGTTAAGAAACGTTAAAAAAACCGCTATTTTTTCACAAGCTGGCCTTCCTTGTATTCGTACTCGATGGTAACGTTGCCCTCCTGATCATACCACTTGGACAGGCCGTGGCGGGTGCCGTTTTTATAACTGCCTTCTTCCATGATCTTGCCTCCGGGATAGTAAATTTTAACCAGTCCCTCCAGTTTGTCGTTTTGATAAAAACGCTCCTCTTTAGTGCTCATGTATTCGAACTCTTTGTATTCACCGTGGCGCAGGTTGTTGTGGTATTCGATCTTGCGCGTTACCTGGCCATTGTTGTTTACTTCGACATACCAGCCTTCCTTTTTGCCATCGATGTAGCCGGTCATGGATTTAATGGCTCCGTTGTTTTGAAATTCCGTCCACACGCCACTGCGCTGGCCGTTAAGCAGCGTGCCGGATTGAATAATAGCTCCGCTGCCATCGCGCAGCGTTATTTTTTCCAAAGCCGGATTGTCGGGGAATGGCTCGCGCTGAGCCCCCGCGGGGAGGGCACTGTTTTCTGTTAGGCCCGACTCTTCCACTGCCGTGTCAGTGGAGCCGGGGGCTGAACAGGAAACGAGGATGACCCATGACACGAATATGGCGTACCGTTTTATCATACGTTGACTGGTTGTGTTGACCAGCAAATATAAACGGTGACGATAAATTAGGCCATGCATTTTTGACTCGACCGGATTCCTGTAACTTGCCAATGAATTTTTATCTGATACAGAAATGGTCAAGCAATACATCGAACAACACCAGGAACGTTTCCTCCAAGAGCTTTTCGAATTGCTGCGCCTGCCCTCCGTCAGTGCCGACAGTCGCCACAAAAGCGATGTGCGCAAAACGGCCGAGTTAGTCAGGGAGCGTCTGCGCGAGGCAGGTGCCGATTCGGTTGACTTGGTTGAGACCAAAGGTCATCCCATTGTGTTTGGCGAAAAACGGGTGAATCCGGCCGCCCCTACCGTGCTGGTTTATGGCCATTACGATGTACAGCCGCCCGATCCGCTGGAACTATGGCACACGCCTCCGTTTGAACCCACCGTGCGCGATGGAAAAATCTATGCGCGCGGTGCCTGTGATGACAAAGGGCAATTTTACATGCACATCAAAGCCTTTGAGCTGCTGATGAAACACAACGCCCTGGCGTGCAACATAAAATTTATGATTGAAGGCGAAGAGGAGGTGGGCTCGGATAACTTGCCTCTGTTTGTCAAAACCTACCGCGATAACTTGCGGGCCGATGTGATTTTGATTTCGGATACAGCCCTGATTTCGCTGGATCAACCTTCCATCACGGTGGGCCTGCGGGGGTTGAGTTATCTGGAAGTGGAGGTTACGGGCGCTAATCGCGATTTGCACAGCGGGGTGTATGGCGGGGCGGTGGCCAACCCAATCAATGTGCTGGCCAAGATGATCGCTTCACTGCACGATCAGAACGGGCGCGTCATGATCCCAGGGTTTTATGATCGGGTGCAGGAGCTATCGGCCGCGGAACGCGAAGCCCTGAACAAGGCCCCGTTTGATCTGACTGCATACAAAAATGAGTTGGGCATTGCCGAAGTGGCGGGCGAAAAAGGCTACACTACGCTGGAGCGGACCGGCATACGCCCTACGCTGGATTGCAATGGAATTTGGGGCGGCTATACAGGCGAAGGAGCCAAGACGGTGTTGCCGTCAAAAGCGTATGCGAAGATATCCATGCGGTTGGTGCCCGACCAACATCCCGCTGAAATCACGGAGCTTTTCACCCGCCATTTCTTATCAATGGCCCCACCCTCGGTACGTGTAAAAGTAACCCCCCACCATGGCGGTGAGCCCGCAATGACGCCCACCACGTCCAAAGCCTATAAGGCTGCAGAAGAGGCGTTCAAGGAAGTGTGGGGCAAAGCGCCCATCCCTACCCGCGATGGGGGCAGTATACCCATCGTGGCGTTATTTAAAAAGGAGTTGGGGTTGGATACCGTACTGATGGGCTTTGGGCTGGACAGCGATGCGCTGCACTCGCCCAATGAGCATTACGGAATTCAGAATTTCTTGCTGGGTATTGAAACGATTGCTGCTTTCTACAAGCACTTTGCGAAGTCCTGATGACTGGATCCCAGAGGGCGCACCCCAGCCGCGCCCATGTGAGATCAATCTGAAAACAAAAAGCCGGGACAAACTGCCCCGGCTTTTCCATCTGTGTCAAAGGCTTAATGCAGCCACATCATCGGCAAGAGTCCCTTCATCTTTTCGGGAGCCACCGAGCCGCTGCTGCTTCCATTCTTAAACTCGTCTTCGGTCAGTACTTTCAGCGGTTGTACTAACTTGTCGCTCGCAATAGTGGCATTTACTTTCTTCAGCTTTTCGGTTTTGATGACTTCAAACTTCTGCTGAACGTTTCCAACCTCCAACGCCAGGTTGTTGGCCCGCTCCAACTGCGACACGCCCGGGCGGCCCGGATAGCTGTTGATTTTTCCGTAGAGCTCAGCTACTTCTTCGGTCAATCTGCGCTCGGTGGCGACATAAAAATCGCCTCCTTTGAATGCGATGACGTCATTTTGTGTTTGCAGTTCCTTGATGAGCGGGTTGAGCGCCTTGCCAAACTTGGGAAAGCGCTGGAGCCGTTCGCGGGCTTGCGTGAGCAGGTCGGTTTGTGCGGCATATACATACGCCAGTTGCTCGGCCTGTTTGTACAGTTTCATCGTGGTCTCGGCCTGCACTTGCCGCTCGGCTGCCGTGTAAACGGAATTTTCCGGATACGCCAGTGTGAACGATCCCCAGAACTCTTCTTTGCCTTTGATAACCTTTACTTTGTACGTGCCGGCTTGGAGGGCAGGACCAAAGAGCGCGCCCCCTACGGCTTCGCGTGTATCCGAAGGAGGAATGCGCGGCCGGTCGCGGTTCAGCACGAGATCAACAATGTTGATGCCCGCACTTTTGCCGGCCGGTATTTCCTTCATAAACGTGCCATCCAGGTCATAAATCTCAATGGCCATTTTGCCAAAGGTGTGTCGCTTGCTCATGTAGTACACTACCCGTGGCAGCGGATTGGGGTTTTCCGCATAGAACACATCATCACCCGGAGAGGGATTGCGACTGCTGCCACCCACTTCACTCAGGATGGTGGGCTTTGTCTCCAAAAATGCAAACGGCTTTGCCAGCAACTCGGGCGTCACCTGGCGTAGCGGGGTGATGTCATCCACGATATAGAGGCCGCGTCCGTGCGTAGCGATGACCAGCGCATCTTCGGTGGGGTGGATCACCATATCGTGTACGGCTACCTTGGGCAGGTTATTCTCAAAGCGGCTCCACTTTTTTCCGCCATCTACGGAAACGTACAGACCAAACTCCGTGCCCACAAACAACAAGTTAAGGTTTTTCAAGTCCTCGCGGATGACGTAGGCATGTCCTTCGATTTCGGGAGTCGCCAGCGAGGTCCAGGTAACACCCAAATCGGTGGTTTTGAAGATGTAGGTTTTCTTATCGCCATTGCGATGGTTATCAAATGTGACGTAGGCAGTGTTTTTGTTGTGACGGCTGGGCTCTACATACGATACCCAGTTGCCACCCGGCACGCCAGCGATATTTTTAGTTACGTTGGTCCAGGTGCTACCTTGGTTAGCGGTCACCTGCACCAATCCATCGTCTGTACCTACCCAAATCAATTTTTCATCCAAGGGCGATTCTGCGATGGCATATACGGTGGTGTTATTTTCGGCAGACGAGTTATCGATGGATAAACCTCCGGTTTGCTTTTGACGCTGACGCTTCGGGTCGTTGGTGGTCAGATCAGGGGAGATTTTTTTCCACGTGTCACCGCGATCATCCGACATGAACAAAAATTGTGCTCCTGCGTAGATGCGATCAGCTTTGTTGGGGCTTTGCACGAGTGGCGTGTTCCAATTGAAACGCAGGTCCGGGTCGCCCTTGCCGGGGAACGGGCGAATACCTTTGGCCTGCCCCGTTTTGGTGTTGATGCGCGCCATCTCGCCTCCCTGATACTCGGCATAGACAATGTTTTTGTCCGTAGGGTGGCGATGGGTGTAGAAGCCATCGCCATAGTAGGCCAGCTTCCAGTCAGCATTGGTTACACCACCCGCTCCCTGCGATGGGCCATACCACGAGCCGTTGTCTTGCAGGCCACCGTACACGTTGTACGGCTTTTCATCGTCTACGGTCACGTGATAAAACTGACCCACTGCCAGGTTATCCCACATCCGAAACGTATAGCCTTGGTCAAAGGACTCATAGACACCGCCATCTGTTCCGAGCAAAATGTGGTTTGAATTTTTTGGGTCAATCCACCCCGCGTGCACATCGGCATGTGGACTGCCCATCGAGCGGAACTTGAGCCCGCCATCGGTGCTGATGATGGGGACAAAAGCGCACTTCAATACATTTTTGTCGTTGTTGGGGTCAACTGTTAAACGAGAGAAGTAGAACGGGCGCACGGTGTTGCTGAAATCCGAATTGATTTTCTTCCAGCTTGCTCCGGCATCTTCCGACTTATACAAGCCTTTGTTTTCATCACCTTTGGCTTCTATGCTTGCATACAAAATGTTGGTATTGGATGGTGCCACGGCAATGCCGATACGGCCCAGTGTGGTGGCCGGCAACCCGTTGTGAATTTTATTCCAGGTCTTTCCACCATCGGTTGATTTGAATAGCGCGCTTCCACCGGTAAACCCGGAGTCAAAGAAGTCGGGGTATCTGCGGTGGCTCCACATCGCGGCATACAATATGTCCGGATTTTTGGGGTCCATATCCATATCGGCACAGCCGGTATTATCGTCCACAAACAAAATACGCGTCCATGTCTTGCCGCCATCAGTCGTTTTGTAGAGGCCGCGCTCGTTGTTGGCACTCCACAATTGACCCTGCACGGCCACGTACACGATGTTAGGGTCTTTGGGGTGTACATGAATATCGCTGATGTGTTCTGAGTCTTTGAAACCCATGAACTCCCAGTTTGTGCCGCCATTCACCGATTTGTACAAACCGGTGCCCACACCCACGCTATTGCGCACCCATGGCTCGCCTGTACCCACCCATACGGTGTCCGGATGGTTTTGATCGATGGTGACTTTTCCAATAGACATGGTGTACTCATCAAATACCGGGCGTAGGTTAGCACCTGCGCTGATGCTTTTCCACAGGCCGCCACCGGCTGTTCCGACATAGATCAGCTCCGGTTTTTTGACCGACACTTCAATGTCGCTGATGCGGCCGCTCATCACGGCCGGACCGATCGATCGGGCGCGCAGGCCGCCCAACAGGGCTTTGCCTGACAGCTCTGTTTGCGCCTGGCCCGTCAAGACGAATGCCAGCGCGACAAGACACAACAAGACTTTCTTCATGATAAAAAAGAGGGGATAGGTGGAATAAAAAAAAGGCTGCACGTTTGTGCAGCCTCTGTATAAAAGAGAAGATTACTTTTTCGGAAAAGCAAACAGTGAGTCGTCTACGTTCTCGTTGATAGATACCTTTTGGAAGGTCATTTTCTGGACGGTTTGTCCGTTGGCCTTCACCTCGGTCGAAAACGGCATCATCATTCCATTCACTTCCTGATAGTCGCTCATATAGGTTCTGGCCTCAGCGCCCTTCATTGGACCCGTGCGGGCATAGGAGATCATCATGATTGGCACGTAATTTTCAACGTCAAAATAATATACGACAGTCACGTCTTCCTGATCGTTGAATTTGTTTTTAGTCAATTCGACTTTGTAACACTGTGTTCCATCCACTTCTTCCTTGCCCAGCAGTTTTACTTCGTGACCCTTTTTCTTGTAGTCGATGAATTCATCTTCCACTTTCTGTTCGGCCATTTCTTTGGTTTGTTCGGCAGGCAATTTTACGGCCTCTTTCCCACCCCCAAACGGGTTTACGGCCCAGCCTTCGGCACCATCAAATGCTTGAATGATTTGTTGGCCCTGAACCGAAATGGTCATGTGTTGCTTGTTGGGCGTCTTCATCGTCATATTGAAGTCCAAATCCATGCCCTGCATGCTCATTTTACCAACGGCCTTCATCGTCTTTAAGGCCTTCAGCTTATCGACACCACCGATGTTGGCGTGGTACTTTGCCAAAATCTCATCTACGGTTTGCGCCTGGGCTGCGGCCGCGCAAAAAACGAAAAGAGCTACGAATACACGTTTCATAATAGTTAAGTTGGGTTTTTAATTGAGTTAGGTTTGATGTCCTTCACACGTGATTTACACGCGGTTAGTTGCGGGAGAGTCCCGAAAATTACAGGAATTTTCTTGTTTAAAAATTAGTTAATCCCCCATGATATACGTTTCCAATCCGGGGCGCATCGTACCTTTGTCCGCTATGAATCTTCGTTTCTGCGTGTTTTTTGCACTTTTGTGTCTCAGCACCATAGGATTTGCCCAGATACTCACTCCTGCAAAATGGGGGAGTCCAGCGTTTAACAAAAATGATCTGACGGTAGGTGCAGAGGCCGAACTGATCTTTACGGCCACCATCGAGAAAGACTGGTATCTGTATTCGTCTGAGTTTCCGTGCGAAGACGGCCCCATCAAAACGAGCATCCTGTTTGAAAAACACCCGAGCTATGAACTGGTAGGATCCCTGGTCGCCATCAATCCCATCGACAAGCACGATGACATCTTTGACTGCGATGTAAAGATTTTCAAAAAGCACGCGGAGTTTCGCCAGCGGATACGCATCAAGCAACCCGCTGTGGTGATCAATGGCGAGTACGACTACCAGGTGTGTACGGAAATAGACGGGAGGTGTATCCCCGGCAGCGATGAGTTTTCCGTCTCCGCCACGGCCAGCGGCCAAGCGTCCAGCACCATCCCTGATAAAAAGGAAACGTCCAACGTCAGCATCATCCAACCTGTGCCCATTGATACCTTCGTCCTGGCAAAAGCGCCCGACACCGAGCTGGCGATACAAGGGCCGGTATTGAATGAAGAGTTGCGCAACGCCACCCCCTCGCAATCGCTGTGGGGGTTTATGCTGATTGCCTTTTTGGCGGGCCTGGCCGCGCTGCTTACCCCTTGTGTGTTTCCGATGATACCGATGACGGTCAGTTTTTTTACCGGTGAAGGTCGTTCGCGGTTTCAGGCGCTCATCTACGGTCTCAGCATTGTGGTCATCTATACGCTTATCGGTGCGGCACTGGCTCCGCTCATGGGCCCCGAAACCGCCAACCATCTTTCTACCGAGTGGCTGCCCAATGTCATCTTCTTTGCTGTGTTTGTAGTATTTGGACTCTCGTTTCTTGGTTGGTTTGAAATTGCGCTACCCGGCACGTTTATCAACAAAGTGGATCAGCGAGCGGAAAAAGGAGGGCTCATGGGCGTATTTTTCATGGCCTTCACGCTGGTGCTGGTCTCGTTTTCCTGTACGGGTCCGATTGTGGGCAGTTTGTTGGTCACCTCGGCCGGGGGTGAGTTCCTCAAGCCGATTGCGGGCATGTTCGCTTTCTCACTCGCGTTTGCCATACCGTTTACCCTGTTTGCTTTTTTCCCCGGGTGGATGAAATCGTTGCCCAAGTCGGGCGGCTGGCTGAATACCGTAAAAGTACTCTTGGGTTTTATCGAGCTGGCGTTGGCCTTTAAGTTTTTGAGCATTGCCGACCAAGCCTTTCACTGGGGGCTTCTCGATCGTGAGATCAACATTGCCATTTGGATCGTCATCGGGTTGTTGATGGGGTTGTATTTGCTTAAGATGTACAGACTGCCGGGCGATACGGGAAAAGATGCAGAAGACCCCCGGGTAAGTGTGCCGCGCCTGGCACTGGCCATAGCCCTGCTCACTTTTGTGGTGTATTTGATACCGGGCATGTGGGGCGCACCGCTGAAGGCACTGGCGGGCTATCTGCCTCCCATGTACACGCATGATTTTGCGCCACAAGCCAACGCAGGCGGAGGCACCGTGTGCGAACCGCCCAAGTATGCCGACTTCCTCCACCTGCCCCACGGACTGAACGGGTATTTTGATTACGAGCAGGCCGTGCGTTGTGCGCGCGAGCAGAACAAGCCTGTTTTTATTGACTTCACCGGCCACGGATGTACCAACTGCCGCGAGATGGAAGCCGTGGTGTGGAGCGACCCGCGCGTGCTGGAGCGCCTGCGCAACGACTACGTGGTGGTGGCTTTGTATGTTGATGACAAAACCGAACTGCCCGAGCGCGCCTGGTACACGTCTGACTACGACAACAAAATCAAAAGGACCATTGGCAAACAAAATGCAGACTTACAGATACGCAGGCTTCAGAACAATGCACAACCGTTTTATGTGTTGATGCATCCGGATGAGACGGTATTGGTAGCGCCTTATGGATACAACAAGGATGCCGATGCCTTTGTGCGCTTCTTAGACGAAGGCAAGCGCGCGTTTGCAGGGAGGTAATGATTCCCTAACGTACACTCCGCTTTTTTTCAACTATCTTTCGCCAGCCGTGCGCCTTCATGACTGCGCACAAGAGCTTTATTATGTCCAAAAAAGTATTCAAAGAAAAAAAGGAACGCAAAGGCAAACAGCAACGGTCTTCTATTTTCAGCCAGGTGCTGCAGCTATTCACCGACAATCCCGGTCGCGCGTACGATTTTAAACAGATCGCCAAGCGCATCGGTGCAAAAAACAAAGCACACAACAACGATTTGTTTGCCGCCCTCGAACAACTCGAAGAGGCGGGCAAGATCAAACAACTGCCCAGTGGAGGGTATGCCTCAACCCGCAAGGCCGCTACCATCACCGGTACGGTCGATCATGTCAACTTGCGGTTTGCGTATGTCGTGACGGGCGTAGAGGGAGATAAAGACATCTACGTAAAAACCGAACATCTGGACACGGCCCTGCACGGGGACACCGTAGCTGTGGAACTCTTTGGTCGCAAGAGCGGGGCCAACCCCGAAGGCAAAGTGATCGACATTGTGAAGCGGGCGCGCACCCGCTTTGTGGGCAGGTTGGAGGCCTCCAAAAACTATGCGTTTGTGGTGCCCGACTTTAAAAAGATATACCAGGACTTTTTTATCTACCCCGAAAACCTCAACGGGGCTGTTACCAACGACAAAGTGGTTTTTGAAGTGACGCGCTGGGGCGATGGCGACAAAAACCCGGAGGCAAAGGTGGTGGAGATTTTGGGAAAGACGGGCGAGAACGAAGCCGAGATTCATTCCATCATGGCCGAGTTTGACTTGCCCTTCCGCTTTCCGGAAAAAGTGCTGAGTGAGTCTGAAGCTATCTCCGAGGGCATTACCGAAGCGGAGATTAAAAAGCGCTGGGATTTCCGGGAGGTGCTTACGTTTACGATCGATCCGGAAGATGCCAAAGACTTTGACGATGCAATCTCATTCCGCATACTGCCGAGTGGACGCTACGAAGTGGGCGTGCACATTGCCGATGTGACATACTATGTAAAGCCCGGCACCGCGCTGGAAGAAGACGCGTTTGACCGCGCCACATCTGTGTACTTGGTTGATCGAACTGTACCCATGTTGCCCGAGCGGCTTTCGAACGGGCTATGTTCGCTGCGCCCGCACGAGGACAAGCTCACGTTTGCAGCCGTGTTTGAGATGGACGCCAAAGGGAAAGTGTACAAAGAATGGTATGGCCGCACCATCATCCACTCAGACCATCGATTTACGTATGAGCAAGCGCAGGAAGTGATCGAGACCGGGCAAGGCACGTTTGCGGAAGAACTCAGAATTTTGAATGACATTCATCACCAACTGCGCAAGCAGCGCTTCCGGAAAGGCGCAGTAAATTTTGAAACCACGGAAGTAAAATTTAAGCTGGACGAAAAAGGCAAGCCGCTGGCAGTGGTGCCCAAGGTGCGCAAGGACGCCCATAAGCTGATCGAAGAGTTTATGCTGTTGGCCAACCGGGGTGTGGCCACGTTTATTTACGACATGAAAAAGGGAGCGGACAAAAACACCTTTGTGTACCGCACCCATGACTTGCCCGACCCGGAAAAAGTATTGGATTTTGCGAAGTTCGCCACCCAGTTTGGTCACAAACTGAATGTAGACGACAAAGCGATCTCCCGATCGCTCAACAAGCTCATGGACGCTATTGAGGGGAAGCCGGAACAGAATGTGTTGCAGTCGCTGGCTGTACGCACCATGGCCAAAGCTAAATATACCACCGAAGCCAAAGGACACTTTGGGCTGGCATTCGATCATTACACGCATTTTACATCTCCCATCCGAAGGTATCCGGACATGATGGTCCATCGGCTGCTGCAACATTATCTTGATGGAGGAAAATCAGTCAATAAAAAGGAGTACGAAGAGAAGTGTATCCATTCTTCTGAACGCGAGAAGCGCGCGGCTGACGCAGAGCGGGCCTCCATCAAATACAAACAGGTGGAGTTCATGAGCATGGCGGAAGACAAAATCTACGCAGGTATCATTTCAGGCGTCACCGACTTTGGCATTTTTGTGGAGATTGTGGAAACCAAGTGTGAAGGGATGGTGCGCCTGGCCGATATGAAAGATGACTTCTACGAGTTTGATGAACGCAACTACCGAGTGATTGGGCGGAGAAGAAAGAAAACCTATCGCCTGGGCGATACCGTTGATGTGCGGGTGAAGAAAACCGATGTGGACAGGCGGTTGATTGACTTGTCGATGGCTGAGCGTTTTGATATTTTTGAAGAATGGAAGTGATTGAGATTATAGCCAGATAATTGTTGTCTGCTTTTCGGCCAGAACGCCACACCGACCAGAGAAGAGCCTTTTGATACGCTGTTTCGTCCGATTATCATCGGAGATGATGTAAATTCACAACAAGGCCAAGTCAAGTTTTGACGCTTCGAACCTGCACTTGCGTTGTGTGGCGACAAATACTATATTTGCATCAACAGTACTCGCCACGCTTCCCGTAAGAACAGCGTACCAGGGCGAGTCTTTTGCTTTTTATAGCAACCCTTTACGTGTCCGGACAAACGTCATGTTCAGTAAACAGCCGCTTACTATTTCTCAACAAGTAGAGTTACTGAAGAGTCGGGGCATGATAATTGAATCGGGCGATAATGCTGATTTTACTCTAACACAGATAAGTTACTATAGGTTGGCAGGATACTGGTGGCCTATGCAATCAGACAAAATAAATCACATCTTCAAGCCGAATAGTCGGTTTGCAGATGCCTTAGCACTATACAACCTTGACCACGAATTGCGCCTTCTTATTTTTGATGCAATTGAAAAGATTGAGATTAGTCTACGCACGAAGTTAATCTATCATCTTTCACACGAGTTTGACCCGTGGTGGTTTCAAAAAACGGAACTCTTCAACGATATCGGGAGTCTAATTCAAACACTCTCTACCATTGGGGATGAGGTAAATCGATCAAAAGATGCATTCATTCAAGAGCATAAGAAAAAACATAAAGATGACCTGCGCTTCCCTCCCGCTTGGAAAACGCTTGAGTTGACAAGTTTCGGTAATTTATCAAAGCTGTACGGTGATTTGAAAAATACAATTTTATCAAAAGACAAAATAGCAGCGGAGTTTGGAACCGTTAACCACACCTTCTTACCTAGTTGGTTACAATCCATTTCTCAAATTCGAAACTACTGTGCGCATCATAGCAGACTTTGGAACAGGAATTTGCCTGGCAGGCCTAAACTTTTGAAAAATCCGCCTTACCCCTGGATTACTAAAGTGCCTGGTGACGGACACTTTCAAATGCTATATATCCACGTTTGTTGCATGCGTTATTTGCTAAACACTATTCAACCCGGAAATCAATTCTCACTTAATTTTTCAAATCTTTTGAGAAGATATCCGAACGTAGACCCCGCTGCACTGGGCCTTGTTGCAGGCTGGGAAAATGAGCCTTTGTGGGAGGTACAGTAGCGTCCATGAATCGAAAAAAATAAATATGAATGAATCAGCTGCGATTGAGGATTACATTAGGCGTCAACCCTTTGGCTCACAGCCCCCATCGCTCTACGAGCCTATTCGCTATATCATGGCATTGGGAGGCAAACGCATGCGCCCCCTGCTTACCTGCCTGGCATATACACTCTACAAAAAAGATGTGCAACGGATCGTTCCGTTTGCTGTAGCCGTGGAGGCCTTTCACAACTTTACGCTGTTGCATGACGACATCATGGACAACGCTCCCCTGCGCAGGGGCAAGCCTACGGTTCACGAGAAGTGGAACGTGAACACGGCCATCCTGTCGGGCGATGTGATGTTGGTGAAAGTGTATGACATGCTATTGGAGTTGCCGGCCGATCAACTTAAAGAGGCACTCACGCATTTTAACCGGACGGCCGCAGAGGTATGCGAAGGCCAGCAGTGGGATATGGAGTTTGAAACACGCCCCCGGGTAACCGAGGCGCAGTACATCAGCATGATCCGGCTGAAGACGGCCGTGCTGCTGGGGTTCAGTCTTGAGTTTGGGGCCATACTGGCACGCGCCCCGCTGGCCGACCGAAAAGCCTTATACGATTTTGGAGTCAACATCGGTATCGGGTTTCAATTAAAAGATGATCTTTTGGATGTGTTTGCTGATCAACACAAATTTGGTAAACAAGTGGGTGGCGACATCATCGCCAATAAGAAAACGTTTTTGCTGATCAAGGCGCTGGAAAAAGCAAAAGGAAAAGACAAAGCCGAACTCAAACGCTGGCTAAGTGCGAAGACCTTTAATAAACAGAAGAAAGTGGCCGCCATCACAGACCTGTATGAAAAGCTGAACATACGGCAGGCCACCGAACGAAAAATCCAACGCTACTTTGATAAAGGCTTTGCTGCCCTTAACTTGCTTTCTTCGCCCCGCAAAGCCAAAAAACTCGTGGCGTTTGCCCGGGAAATCGCTGCCCGCCAGAAGTGATAACAATACGTTATCTTTGAAGGCTTCCCCACAGGGAGCCTCTTTTTATGGCCAAGCAGTTTACTCCGGAGGATCTTGAGCGCGTGAAGCACGCGGTGCGCGAAGCCGAGCGTGGCATTTCGGGCGAAATCGTGCCCGTAGTGGTGCAGCGCAGCGGCTTTTACACTATTGCTAATTACCGCGGAGCGTTGGGGTTAGCCGCGCTCACCTTTATGACGATTGTCGTCATCGACCGCTACTCCATTGAATGGGCAGTGATGGATCCGCTGTTGATTTTTTTACTCACCGTGGCGGGCGGCATTTTGGGTGCAGTGGCCGCACACTATGTTCCGGCCATCAAACGGCTGCTGTTATCGCAAGAACACATCGACCAGGCCACGCGCAAGCGAGCGGAAGCCGCTTTTTTGGAAGAAGAGGTCTTCCATACCCGGCATCGCACCGGCATTTTGATTTTCATCTCGTTGTTCGAGCACGAAGTCATTGTCATGGCGGACAAAGGCATCAGCAAAGTGGTGGAGCAAAAGGAGTGGGACAAGATGGTGTCACAAATCATTGAAAAAATCCGCGGTGGCAAAACGGTAGACGGCATTTTGGTGGCCGTCAAGCGGGCCGGTGAACTGCTGCTGGAAAAAGGATTTCATCAAACCGCGGACGACACGAATGAGTTGCGCGATGACTTGCGTGTGGAAGAGTGATGAGAGTGCTTTTTTTTGGCGTATGGATTTTTGTTTTATGTGCGATCAGTAGCCAGGCGCAGCGGCAACTGGTGCCGCCCCTCAACAACCAGCGCATCCACGACCAGGCGGGCATTCTTTCCGCGGCTACCGTGCAATTCCTGTCGCAGTCCCTCCAGCATTACCAAGACACCACCTCCAACCAAATTGCCATCCTCATCGTATCGACACTGGGCAGCGAGGCTATTGAAGAATATGCGTATCGCGTAGCTTCCGAGTGGAAGTTGGGTACCCCCGACAAGGACAACGGGGTGCTGTTGCTGATTGCCGTTCAAGATCGGAAAATGCGAATTGAAGTGGGTAAAGGGTTGGAGGGCGCACTCACCGATGCTCAAAGCGGTCGTATCATCCGAAATGAAATGGCCCCCGCGTTTCGGCAAGGCAACTACGACCAAGGGGTGCGGAACGGAGTCACTGCCATCATTCGCGCCATCGGAGGCGAGTACAAAGTGACCGACCCCGCGGTGGGTGGCAACGAAGGGGGAGGCGATTGGTTTGTATCGCTGATCGTATTATTTGTGATTGGATCCTTTGCCTACACCATTGGCTACACGCGCGGTTTTTTTGGTTGGGTGGGCTATCTCTTTCTCATGCCCTTTGTCTGGATTTTTCCTCCGCTGGTATTGCCGGCCTCGGTGGCCAAGTGGAGCTTGGGAGCCTACGCGATAGGTATGCCCATCTGGCGTCTTTTACTACACCATACTGCCTGGGGAAAGCAACGCGTGAAGCGTTTTGAGGAGGCCAATCGCCACCGCAGAACCGGTGGCGGGGGTATGCGCGGAGGAGGCTGGTATGGAGGCGGTTGGTCGGGTGGCGGCTCCAGTTGGGGAGGAGGTGGAGGTTTTTCGGGCGGGGGTGGAAGTTTTGGCGGAGGCGGCTCAAGCGGCAGTTGGTGAACGGGTCTTTTCGTACCTTCGAGATGTAAACAGTTCTTTTCAACCTATGAAAAACAAAATTGCGATGCTCGCCATGGCCATGTTAACGGTGGCCAGCCTTACGTACGGCTATACTCAACATCGGTATGCCCGTGCCCAAGAGCAGAAATTGGTGACAGCCATGGAACGGGCCCTGCGGGCGAGGGAAGAAGCCGAACAGCAGGAGCAATTGGCCATACACCAACTGGTGGAGTCCCAACGCGCGCTCGCACAAGCGCGAGAAGCGATTGAAAGATCGGTAAAAGCAAAGTGGCATGGAGCCGGACAAACGCAGGCAGGCATAGTGGACTGGCCTCCTTCTTGGTGCCGCTTTGTTCGTTACGCTGCTTTCAATGGTGTATGCGGTCATTCAACGGACGGAAGCAAGAGAGCAACGCATGTTGGCCGAGACATTGGCCGAGCTTTCTGTTCAAAATCAACAGGAAGCCAAACAACGACTACTGCATGCCGAACAGGCCTTGGCCCAATGCGAAAAACGGTGTGGGGCGATAGAAGTAAGGAAGTAGACTGGCCACGCGGGGAAAAGGCATAAAAAAAGCCGCGGGTACTCTCGCGGCTTTATTGTGCATGACTTAACTATTTTTTTGCATTCAATGCTTTCGATGCTTCCAGCGAGATCGAACTCTTGTTAAAGCGGATGCGGCCCCCGCGCTCTACCTCCAACACAAACGTATCGTCTTCCATCTCGGCTATGCGACCATGGGCACCGCCTATGGTTACTACCCGGTCGCCCACCTTTATCTCTTCGATAAACTTCTTCTGGTCTTTGGCCTTTTTTTGCTGCGGGCGGATCATAAAGAAATACATCACCACCACGATGCCGATCAGGGGTAAATATTGAAAAAGGGCTGCTGCGCCCGAGGCTGATTGCGCTTGCGCTAATACCGTAAACATAGGGTTGATCTTTTTTTGCGGTGCAAAGGTATCGGTTTTTGGGGACTTCCCCCATGCGCAGTACATGGAGAAAGTGTTTTTTGCCGGTACGCTATTTTCTACCTTTCGAATCAAACGCCTCCGCTAACTCAAAGCAAAATGAAACGCCAACAAGCCCTCAAAACACTCGCGACCGCAGCCGCGGGGGCCTTGATGCTTCCCACCACCGTGGTCGCGCACCCTCCGCGCCCTGCCTTAAAAGGCAACATCAACCACTCGGTAAGCCAATGGTGCTACGGCTTTATGCCCCTGGAAGAACTGGTGCTGGCCTGCAAAGACATGGGGTTGAAGTCCGTGGAACTGCTCAACGAAAAGCAATGGCCCTTAGCGCTCAAGCACGGCCTTACCTGCGCCATGGGCTATGGCACCGATTTGGGCCTCAGCCAGGGCTTCAATAACCCTTCGCTGCATGAGAAATATCTGAAAGATTATTCCGCCTCAATACCCAAGGCAGCCCATGACGGATTGAAGAATCTGATCTGCTTCAGCGGTAATGCCAATGGATTGAGTGCCGAGCAGGGGCTGGAGAACTGTGCGCGAGGACTGGAGCCGGTGGTAAAGTTGGCGGCCCGGCATAACATCACCATTTGCATGGAATTGCTCAACAGCAAGGTGGATCACAAAGACTATCAGTGCGATCACACCGCGTGGGGTGTAAAGCTGTGTGAGAAGTTGGGGTTGGAGAATTTCAAGTTGCTGTACGACATCTACCACATGCAAATCATGGAGGGCGATGTGATTGCCACCATCAAAGCCAACGCCCGCTACATCGGGCATTATCACACAGCCGGGGTACCGGGTAGGCATGAGATAGACGATACGCAAGAACTGAATTACCCCGCCATTATGCGGGCCATTGTGGCCACGGGCTTCAGGGGGTTTGTGGGGCAAGAGTTTATCCCTACCGAGCCGGACAAGCTGGGGGCCTTGCGCAAAGCCGTGATGATCTGTGATGTGTAGAGAAGACCACGCACAGGCTTTATTTTGGCCCCATGTTGTGCGCATGGCGGAACAAACTGCTGTCAGGTTTAGGATAATAAAAATCCAAAGCCCCAATCAGCGTTTTGATGCTTTTGCGATACGCCAAGGTAAAAGCCCGGTTGGAACTCATCGGATTAAATGAATAGTTGAAGGTACGACCCTCGTGCACCAGCGGTGACACACGCGAGCGGGCCACACATGTCCAAAGCACGCGCTGGCTGCGCAAATCTACCAGCACCAATTGAAGCACAGCTTCGCGCACATCGTATGACGAGCTGTTTGGATCATGCGAGTCATTTTCGCGCTGCAAAACCAAGCGTGGGAACAGGACATAGGTCACGTTCAGATGCCGGTGAAGCGTTTGCAAAGCAGCGGTGTCGGTGGGTGCCAATCGCTCCAGGTGCACACCCAGCTGCCGGGCGCGGAATATCGCCTCCATGTAGTCACACGTTTTCAGCGAAGGCAATTTTTGGGTAATGGTTTGATTGGCCCAGGCGATGAGATCGGTGCGGTTAAGGGTCGTCTGCTCATTGGTCACATCGCTCACCAGCAGCACTTCATGGTTCACATGTCCCACGAAACTGGGATAGGCTGCCACCCGTGTGGAGGTACATGAGTACCCCGTGACTCCCAAAAAGATTATGACGGCTAAGACCCGTATTACATAGATTTGATTGATGGACGACCAAGTCCTCCTCATCAGTAACGTACTTTTTTCGCTACTGCGCTATCTGCCCAATCTTTTGCAGCGGTATGGTGTTGGCAAAGGCCGTAACTTCCGCCTCGGTACTTTCATCCATGCGCACCGTCACCAGCGTGTTGTTGATGGGGATGAGCAACTCATAATCCGTCTTGTTGGTTTCGCTGTTCAACGTCTTATTCAGTTGGGCTTTGTAGCCCTGTACTTTTATCACTTTTTGGTTTTCATCGCGCATCATGCCGCCCACCAAGGGCATCGTCAGAAAGGCTTGCAGCGTATTGATCAGCGGAGAGTTATTGATGATCTCAATAGACGCGCGCTTGGGCGCTGCGCCATAGTAGCGCTGCACGTACAGACCCATGCCACCGCCTGTGCCGGTAACATTGTCTTCTTTTTCCACCATGGACAGGGAGCCGGCCTTGGCAGGCAACAACTTCAACACCTCGCGGCCGATGGCCATGTCCAAATCGCGAAGCATCTGCTCCAACGCAAAGCGGGTGTTTTCTAAGTTGCCCGCACTGTACGAAGTGCGCGCGGTAGCGAGGTTTTTGTCAAATTCCTGGCTCCACAACGCCCATGGCGACAGCAGGGCCACCAGAACAATCAATCGTAGTTTCATAGGGTGTATTTCTTGGTCTTATTGTTCGCCCAACATTTTCTTGATACCGTCCAGATCCAGGGCATTGGCGGCCGTCATCATCTCCTGCTCCGAGGCAAAATTGATTCCATCGTACACCACCAATGACGATTGCCCCAAGGGCACGCTGAGTTTGTAGCCGCTGCCTTCGTTGTACTCGATCACCGCCCGATATCCTTTTACCTTCGTTTGCTTCCAGTTTTGCTGGCCACCCGTTTGTTGTGCATAACCACCGGAGGCGAGGTAGGCATTGACGCCCGCCATCCAGGCCGAGTTGTTGGCCACGTTGACGGTGAGTTGCTTATTGCCTTTCTGGTACTCGCGTTTGATGATGAGGCCGGCCCATCCCCAGCCACTGCTGGCCACCTGATCGCGCGCTGCTTCTTTCGGCAGGCCGCTGATCGATTCGGGAAGCGACTTTAAGATCTTATTACCGATTTCCAACTCCACGCCCAGCATCGCCTGCTGTACGGAGTAGCGCGCCTCACCATAGCTGCTGCGCTTGTAGGCAGCCTCGGCATCACTCAAATTCTGAGGGACATCAGGCGGGGTGGAAATCAAACCGCCTCCGCTGGTATTGGCCGGGTTGTTTCCCCCCATGCCACCGTTCATCCCTCCATTGCCGGTGCCCTGGCCGTTTTGCCCTCCGGGAGGCGTGTTTTTGTCTTTGCCGCTAAACAACTCGTCAATTTTTTGCCCGGCTTTGTTTTCAGCATTATTGCCCACGCGCTGTTTGAGGCGGTTGAGCACCTGTGCCTCGGCCGAGGCGAACGTCAAAACGGCCACCGCCAAGGCGCAGATCACCGATCGTTGATTTTTCATAGTCACTGGAAGGTTTGGAGGAGAAACGATGGAACGAAGGTACGAAAATCTTATTCCGCTGATTTCTTATCGTAGTAAAATTCGGTGTTGCGGAACAGGCTGAAATTGAGCGACACATAGAAGATGTTGCCGTCAAAACGCTCGTACGGTCTTGTTTGCACCCCGTTTTTTGTCTCGGTGTACTGGCGGTCAAAAAATTCGGTGAGGTAGTATTTGAATTTGATGTTGGCGCCATAGGGAAACTGCACCCCCGCCATCAGCGCATGCTGCACAGGCGTGCGGTTGCTAAACCATACATTGAAGCGGTCTTCCTTACGCTCGTTCACAAACGTTTTTTCTTTGTAGTTAAAGGGAAGTTCCAACTCGTAGCCGGCATATACAAACAATCCGTCCAGGTTGCCCAATTTGATGCCAAGGGGAATGCCCGCGTTGTACGTGCGCACTTTTTTGCGGATGTCGCTGTCGGGTACGTCATAAATAAAGCCCACGTTGCGGATATTAAGGCCTGAAAAAAAGCCTACGTGCCGGTTGGCATCATAGTTAACCAGGTTCTGGAAATTGAAAACGGGCGAGAAACGCACCGCCCCGCTGGCCTCGGTGCCGTTGAGGCTGACGTTGGAGACGGAGAATATCCACTCGCCCCCTGAGGTGGTGTACCAACGATGAGATTGAGACTGTGCGGCCAGCATGGAGAAGGTCAAAAAAACGGACAAAAAGTACTTCATAAAGGTTAACTTTGAGTGGCTTGAGGCTTGCATTGCAAAGCATGTGCCTGTTTTTTTGGTAAAAGCCACGCAAGGATTCAATAGCGGTGCGTTGTAAGAAAAACAAAATGAGATGAACAGGGTTCGCATGAAGGCGATCGGGCTACTACTTTTTTGGTGTTTGGCATTGTACTCCTGCAAGGAAGTTTCCTTTCCGCAAACACAACCGGCTGGTTTAAGCGCCCTCAAGGAGGTGCCGGCCGAATTGCTTGGCCAATACCACACCGTTGACAAGGCTACGCGCGAACGAGGCGACACGCTCATCATCGAGTCCTGGGGCTATCGGTTTGCCGACAAAAATCATAAAGACTGGCTCGGCCGTGGGGTACTGAGCGACTCGCTCGTGCTCAAGTTTTATGAAAACATCTACTTTGTCAACTTTAAGGCTGACCAGCAATGGGTATTGCGACTTCTCCGCAGGAGTCCTTCGGGCGATCTGGAGTTTATGTACATCGACATACAAAGCGATGAGAAACGCAAACAAGTATTGAAACGACTGGGCAAGCACCTTACGATCAAAGAAATCAAACGCCAGGATGACACCTTCTACCAAATTAACCCTACACCCCAGCAGTTGATGACGTTGATCAACGAAGGTTTCTTTACTACGGAAGTATTGGAAAAGGAGAAAAGCCGCTAGCAGCCGATGGCCCCCGATCTGCGCGATATTGTGTTTTTGGACATCGAAACCATCGGGTCAGTGGAACGCTACTCCCAGTTGGACGAACGCCTGAAGATACAGTGGGCACGCAAAGCTGCATTTCTAAAACGCGAAGAAGGACAAACAGACGAAGACTTGTTTTACGAGCGGGCCGGCATCTATGCCGAGTTTGGCAAGGTAGTATGCGTGGTGGTGGGCAAGTTGTTTGATGTGGACGAGCATACACTGGGGCTTAAGACCAAGGCTTTTGCAGATGCCGATGAAGCCCGCCTGTTGACGGAGTTCAAGTCATTACTTGACAAACTCGAACCCGGCACTCGGCTTTGTGCCCACAATGGAAAGGAGTTTGATTTTCCCTATTTGAGCCGCAGGATGCTGGTCAACGGCCTGGAGTTGCCGGCTGTGCTCAACCTGGCTGGCAAGCGGCCGTGGGAGGTGCCGCACCTTGACACGCTGGAACTTTGGAAATTTGGCGACTATAAGCACTACACTTCGCTGGATCTTTTGGCCGCCATTTTCAACATTCCTACCAGCAAGGGCGAGATGGACGGCAGCCGTGTAAATCACGTATTCTACCAGGAGAAAAACCTGGCCAAGATCGCTTCGTACTGCACGGGCGATGTAGTGGCCGTGGCCCAATTATACCTGCGCATGAAAAGCCTGCCGCTGGTGGAAGAGAGAAATATAGTTCAGGCTTAAAAATTTCGCGATGAGAAACGGAACGGCTCACTACACCAAAGGGGTTTGCCTGTCGGGGCTGATGATATTCGTTGTATTCGTGACGGGTTGTGGGAGAAAAGTGAAAAATGACTGATTTTGAAGCATTGATCCGGGCAAGCAGGCCACTCGCTCGATAAATCTCCTCCCAACCCTCACTCACTCTTCAACACCTTCACCGGATCGGTCATGGCAACTTGTACCGCCTTGAACAAGACGGTAAGCCACCCCACCGCCAGGCTTAGTCCTCCGGCCAGTAAGAGTGCGGGCACGGTTTGGTCGGTCCGATAGGCAAACGTACTCAACCATTGTTGCGTCACGTGGTACACAGGTACAGCCATGATCACAAAGGCCACTAAAATCAGCCCTACAAATTCGGCCGAAAGCATCCAGGTGAGTTGCGGCACGGACGCACCCATCGCTTTACGGATGGCGACTTCGCGCATGCGCTGGCTGGTGGCGAAGAGGATCATGCCCAACAGCCCCAGGCATGAAACAAAAATAGCGAGCCCGCCCAATACCAGCAGCAGGCGTCCAAGCTTCTGCTCCGTTTCGTGCAGCTTGGTCATGTCATCGCTCAGAAAAGAATAGTCATAGGGGCGCTCGGTCGAGAACTTTCTGAATACGGCCCGGGTCCGCTCCACGATTTCGGAGGGGCTGCCCGTAAAACGAATGGCCACGTAGTTTAGGTTCGGAGGGTCTAAGTAAATGACCATGGGCTCAACATGGCGGTGAGCCGACTTGAAGTTAAAATCTTTAACGATGCCAATGATGCGGCCCTTTCGCGTTTTGCGGATGGTGAACGGCTTATTGACGGGATCGGTGATGCCCATTTGACGTACGGCCGCCTCATTTAGCAGTACCGCGTTGGAGTCGGAGGCGATGGTAGGGTCAAAACCACGCCCCTCCAGCAAGGTCACGCCAAACGTGGGCACGAAGTCATAATCGGTCATGAAATAGTGAAAACTGATTTCCTGATTCTCCTTTTTCCCTTCCCAGTCCATGTAAGTGGTAGTGGCATCGGTAAAAGACACTTTCTCCTGTGTGGCCGTTACGTGCAGTACGCCCGGCAGTTTTTGAAGCTCGGCTTTGTAATCGGCCCAGTGTTTGCGAACGGCATTGTGCATGAAAGACACAAGTACATTTTCCCGTTCGATGCCCGGATGGCGTGTGGCCAGGTAGTGCAATTGTGTGTGTACCACCCACGTGGCCGCTATCAGGGCCATAGCAATGACGAACTGAATCATTACCAGGCCACGCCTGAGCCACGTAGCCAGACGCCCTGACACAAACTTGCCTTTGAGGGCTGCCACCGGGTGATAAGACGACAGCAGCCAGGCCGGATACGCTCCGCCCACAAACGTGATCGTGGCAACCAATGTGACAAGCGCCCACCAAAACGGTGCCGATGACACATCGATCGTGAGTGGTTTGCCACTAAAAGAGTTGAAAGAGGGAAGGCACAGCCAGGTAAAGAACAATGCCACCAGCGTGGCCAGCACGCATTGTACGCCCACCTCGGCCATGGCACGCAACGCCAGGTGTACACGCGAAGCGCCCATTACCTTGCGCACCCCCACTTCTTTGGATCGCCTGAGCGATTGCGCGGTGGACAGATTTGTGTAATTAATACAGGCGATCGCCAGCACCAACAGGGCCGTCAACCAAAGCACCCGTACTAACGTACTGCTGCCATGGGTGAGGATGTCATTGTTGAGGTGTCCGGATTTCAAGTGGATGTCGGCCAGCGGCTGCCAACGCACTTTGTCTTTGGCATCGTTGCCCCGGTTTTTAATCAACGCATCGCTTGTCTTGGCAAACAGCAGGGCTGTGTCTGCCCGCGGGGAAATTCGGGCATACGTGTGGTAATTGCTCCAATGCCAATTCGTGAAATCGTCAAACCCGGCCTGCCTTCGCAATTCGAACGGCAAGATGAAATCAGGCGCGAAGTGCGATTTGCCTCGCGGCTCCTTCAGCAACCCCACGACTTCAATAAAAAACGGGCCGATCTTAAGCGATTTGCCCACGGGGTTTTCCTCGCCAAAGTATCGCTTGGCCATGGCGGGGCTCAGTACGATTTCCTGCCAGTTGCTGCCAAAGGGCCGCCCCTGTGCTATTTCAAACCCAAACATCGAGAAAAAGGTACTGTCGGTTGTGACGCCTTTATTGTAGAAGCCGCGGTCTTCATGCAGCATGAAAAATTCGTCAAACGCCACGCGGGCTGTCGTGAGAATTTCAGGAAACGTGCTGACCAAATAAGGTGCCAACGGTGCCGGTGTGAGCGCCATGGGGTACACGGTAAGCGAGTCCGTATACTGATCTTGCACCACCCGGTACAGATCGCGGTAGCCCGGGTGAAAGCGATCATAGCTTTGCTCATCCTGCACCCACAGGAACGTAAGCAGGAACACCGTTAGGCTCGCGATCAAGCCCGTCACATTGATCCACGTGTAAGGGGTGCGAAACGAATAAAGCAGAAGGCGTATGTTCACGCTGTACAAACCCGGTTTGTTAATGGGTTAGTGAAGATAGGCACTGACCCGATAGCACCCAAGGTGCACGTGCTTTTGATGTAAGATTAATTGAACAAGTGCTCAAAAAAGAGCGAGGTATTATACCGGTCAGGCCCATCGGATACCTGACGAAGGCAGTGGATTAGTTGCCCGCAATGACAACTCCCTCGGCCTGTGTCTCGGGGAAGGCGATTTGCTGAAGCTGTGTGGTCAGGTACGCTTTGACCAATTCATACGCCTCCGCGAATTCTTTTTTCACCGGTTGAGACGGAGGCAATTCAACCTTGAGCGCATCTACCTGTACACCATTTCTGAAAAACCGGTAGCATAGATGCGGACCCGTAGCCAGCCCCGTGCTGCCCACATAGCCGATGACCTGGCCTTGCCGAACCCGTACACCGGGCGAAATGCCGCTGCCGATCTTTGACATGTGCAGGTAGGCCGTGGTATAGGTGGCGTTATGCCGTACTTTTACATAGTTGCCATTATTCGTTTTAAACTGGGCTTCTTCTACGAGACCATCGCCCACGCTGCGGATGGGTGTGCCGGTAGGGGCGGCAAAGTCAGTACCCAGGTGAGGGCGAAACACCTTTGCAACCGGGTGAAATCGATTCATGGAATACCGCGAGCTGATGCGGGTAAACTCAATAGGGTACTTGAGCAGTGCTTTGCGCAAGCTCTTACCTTCTTCATCGAAATAGTCGGTGCCGTCACCTTGATCAAACGGAAAAGCATACATGCCATTACCCATGTGTTCAAAGTAGATTCCTTTGATGCCTCCGACACCGATGGCGTTGCCTTCGACCTGCAATTCGTCATAAATCAATTTGAACCGGTCGCCTCGTTGAAGCCGTTGGAAGTCCACCTGCCATCCGAAAATGTCCACAAACCGATTGGTCAGTTCATGTGAGATACCCATGGCCTCCACCGTTTCAGACAGATTGGAGTATACCACGCCCGCCACATTTTTCTCGATGCGTTTTACTTCGCGCTGACACGTCTCCACCAGCAGGGAATCTTTCAGATGAAAAATGACGTAGTCGATGGCATTGGGTTCGTAAATAAGGGCACGTGCGGTGCGAGCCGAGTCATTTTCGACCAGCAACGTATATTTTTTACTGGCTGCGATTTTGCGGAAGTCGTAGACACTTCGCGGCAGGACATTTAACTGCTGTATCGTACGCGGGCTTAAGGCATATCCCTGAAAAAGATCTGCAAAACGTTGGTTGCGCTGGATGGTGTTCTCGATCACCGTCAGTCCGTTGGCCAATACCCCATGCACAAAGGTGGGCACGGGTGGCACAAAGGGCTCGGGCGGTACGACTGCCACCTCCTCCGTTGCGCGGGTGCTTTTCAAGCACACATAGGCACCTCCCGCCAAGGCAACGGCCACGAAGATACCGCCAACTATCCACCACCGTTTGAGGCCTGAACCCGTCATTTTTTGCATCTACAGACCTGCAAGTTTACGGTAAAATAATTGAAAACAGCCCATTGGAACGGACAAAGTGGGTTTGCGGAGGCGGAGGCAAGCGCAAGGCTTAGTAAAAGGCATCTTCGATGTGCCGTATCTCTTCGGCTGCGTTGGGCAATTGGCGGATCGAGACAATGTCGTACCGCACGGGCCCTTCCCAGCCGTTGACATGGGTGTAGTAGTCGGCCCCTTCTAGTATCTTCATCACCTTTTTCCGGTTGACAAACTCCTCCGGATAACCAAAGGCATCGGAGGTTCGGAGTTTTACTTCCACAAAGACGATCCAATTGTCTTTTTTCACGATCAGGTCAATTTCGGATCGCCTGTACCGATAATTTCGTTCCAGCACGGTGTAACCCTTGGCTTCCAAAAACGCGGCCGCGCGCGCTTCGCCCTCTTTGCCCTTGCTCGTTTTATCGCTCATGGGTTTGTGTTACCTTTGATGCCGAATTTATCAAATATGTCTTCCACCAAAAAATACATCGAATCGTTTACGCAGCAGCTGGCTGAGGGGCTAAAGCTGGGGCAGAGTTTGGATTTGGTGCGGCCCGGCAGCGATATACGCAACATTGTCATCGCGGGCATGGGCGGCTCGGGCATTGGCGCCAACCTGGTGGAGTCGCTTACGTTCGGGCGCATACCTATTCCCATTTCGGTGTGCAAAACGTACAATATCCCGCAATATGTCAGCCCGCACACGCTGTTTATTGCCTGCTCCTACAGCGGCAACACCGAAGAGACGATCGCAGCCGTCAACAAGGCATTGCTGAAGCGCGCGCATGTGATCTGCATCGCCTCGGGCGGGCGGTTGCTGGATATTGCCAAAGAATACAACTTGCTTTACATCCAGTTGCCCCCCGGTTCAGACAGCCCCCGCGCCATGCTGGCCTTCAACATGCTGGCGTTGATGGCGGTGTTATACCACACCAACCACATTGGCGCTGCCTACATCAAAGAAACAGAAAATGCCATTGAGTTTTTAAACCGTGGCGAGAAGGGCATACAGGCCGAAGCGGAACTGATTGCGCGCAGATTGAAAGGCCGCCTGCCGGTGATCTATTGCGACAACCGGTTATATGCGATGGCCTTGCGCTTTCAACAGCAGTTGAATGAAAATAGCAAACATATGGCCCACGTCAATACCTTTCCGGAGATGAACCACAACGAACTGGTCGGTTGGAGCTTTCCGGAGCTGCTGATGCCAATGTTGCAAGTGGTGTACATGTACAGCGACCACGACCATGAGCGCGTGGAAAAACGCATGGAGATCTGCCGCGCGATGTTTGAAAAAAAGTCGAACCCCGTTATTGATATCATTGGCGAAGGGGCCTCACTGCTGGAGCAGTACTATTATCTCATTCACCTCACTGACTGGATTTCGTACTACCTCGCGAAAGAAAATGGCGTGGAGCCGGAACCGATTGAGCCAATTATCTATCTGAAAACAGAACTTGAGAAAATGAAATGATTATCGCTATTTTCGCATATGAACTGGCGTGATTACATCGTCTCAGAGGCAGAAGTGTTGGGTGGCAAGCCAATACTTAAAGGAACAAGATTGTCGGTTGAGTTCATTTTGGGGCTGTTTGCCATGGGGTGGAAAGAACAGACTATTTTAGAGAATTATCCGTCCCTGAATCAAGAAAGCATCCAGGCGGTGTTTTCGTATGCGCAAGACTCCCTAAAAGAAGGCCTCTTCTTTGAAGTTACACAATGAAACGGCTTGCGCTGGACGAAAATGTGCCTCGCGCAAGTGTTCGTTTGTTGCTGGCCCAAGGGATTGATATATTGGACATACACAGTAGCCACCGGGGCCTGTCTGACGAGGCAATTGTTACAATTTGCAACAAGGAGCAGAGAATACTCGTTACGTTTGATCGCGATTTTGGAGAATTGATTTTCAGAAAACGTCTCTACCCGGAGTTTGGGGTCATTTATTTGCGGTTGACCCATTTTACTCCCACAAGGCCAGCCGAAATCCTGTTGGAACTACTCCGATCCAAGCGCTACCCATTTGAAAAATCCATCGTGGTGGTAGATGACAAATTTATCCGGCAGCGCAAATTTGACTGATGACCTCGCCCCCAAACAAACAAACTCTTTTTATCGACTGGGGACTCATGCACTATCACGAGGCCTGGGCTCACCAAACGCGTTTGTTTGACCAGATACTCGAGATCAAAAAATCCAATCGCGACAAAGCCGATGGAGCGCCACAACCCACGCCCAACTATGTGATTTTTTGTGAGCATCCGCATGTGTATACACTCGGAAAAAGCGGCAAGGAAGAAAACTTATTGGTGCCATGGGAACAACTCCATACCCTCGGGGCCACGTACCACCGCATCAACCGCGGGGGCGATATCACCTACCACGGGCCGGGGCAGTTGGTAGCCTACCCCGTCATGGATCTTGAAAACTTTTTTACCGATATCCACCGCTACATGCGCACCCTTGAAGAGGCGGTGATCCAAACCCTGCGTCACTTTGGTGTGGATGGCACCCGCGTGCCCGGTCTTACGGGGGTGTGGCTCCAAAATCCCGATCGTAAAATCTGTGCTATGGGCGTAAAAACCAGTCGGTGGGTGACCATGCACGGCCTGGCGCTGAACGTAAACACCGATCTTTCCTATTTTGATCACATCGTACCCTGTGGTATTGATGACAAGGCCGTAACTTCCATGCAACGCGAGCTGCAACACCCCGTGCCTATGGAGGAAGTAAACAAAGTGCTGCGCGCGCAGTTGTTTCATCTCTTTGGCATGACGTCATGAGACTGCTTTGGATAGTGATGGGCTGTTGGGCGTTGGCGGCATCTGCGCAACCCAAGCACAAAGGTGTTTGCTGGGTAGGCGGGCGCGAGGTAGTCACCACCACGCAAGTACAAGCCGCTCGTGAGGCGGGCATTACCTGGCTGTCGCAAACACCGTTTGGCTGGCAAGACTCGGCCGATAGCCCAGTGGTCAAGTCCAACACCGGCACGCGCGTGTGGTGGGGCGAGTCAGACGAAGGGTTGCTGGCCACCACACAGCTGGCCCATGACAACGGCATCCAAACCCTGCTCAAGCCTCACCTTTGGCTGCGTCAAGGGTGGCCCGGTGACATCGCTATGAAAAGTGAAGCCGACTGGAAATGGTGGTTCGCTTCCTACGAGGCATTCATTTTGCGTTATGCCGCGTTGGCCGAGCGCGGCCGCGTTCCGATTTTTTGCATCGGCACCGAGTTGCAAAAGACCACGGTTCATGAGGCCGAATGGCGCGCCATTATAGTCAAAATCAGGAAGGTGTACTCGGGTAAGCTCACCTATGCAGCCAATTTTGACGAAGAATTTGAGCACATCCGCTTTTGGGATGCCCTCGACTACATCGGCATACAAGCCTATTTTAGTCTTTGTGTCAAAGAAGGGCCCACGCTGGCCGAATTACAACAAGGCTGGAAAAAACCAATGGCGGCCATCGAGGCCGTGCACCATCGGTTTAAAAAACCGGTGCTCTTCACCGAGATCGGCTACCGCAGCACGGCCGATGCCGCACGCGAGCCGTGGCGTTGGCCGCAAGCAAGTGATCGCGAACGAATATCAGAGGACGCTCAGGCCGCTTGCTACGAAGCCTTTTTTCAGCAGGTGTGGACTAAAAAATGGTTGGCCGGTGTTTACTTTTGGAAATGGTATCCGCAACCCGGACATCGGCTTCATGCGGTTGACTTTACACCGCAGCAGAAAAAAGCAGAGGCCGTTTTGCGAAAATGGTTTAGATTATGATGAAGGACATTGATATCCCGCCCGTGCAAAACGTCACGCTGGCGGTGGTGCGCGAGAAAAATAATGTGATGCAGGACGAATGGAAAGTATATTTGCTCAACAACAATGACGTTGCCATTGAAAACACATTGGTAGCCAGCAAAGGCTATGGCGAAAAAGACGGAGAGGAACAGCGCACGTCTACCCTCCGCCATTTTCTTCAAACGGTGCCGGCCCACGGCAGTATTTTAATCGAGCCCATCGATGCAGGGGTATTTCACCTCAACAACGAATATTGGGTCAGTTACTACATCGGCCGCCAGATTTATGATAAGCGCTTTGTTTTTGTGCCCGACTCCATCAAAGAGGAAAATCTCCGCTTTATCAAAGAGCTGGATAGAGAAGGCGTGCTTCATTCGTAGCGTATGAACAGGCGTTCACACTTTTGGGTGTCGATCTCGTTGCTGGCCTGTACCCAGCAACCGGGCGAGCGTCTCATGGGCGTGCAAGGGCCGATGGCGGCTGATGCGCTGGGGGTAACGCTCGTGCACGAACATATCTTAGTCGATTTTATTGGGGCCGACAGCATTCGCCCGGGGCGCTATCATCGCGATAGCGTGATCAAGAAAGCGCTTCCCCATTTGTTGGCATTGCGTAAAAAGGGATGCCGAAGTCTTTTTGAATGCACACCCGCTTATCTCGGGCGCGATCCGCTCTTGCTGCGCGAGTTGTCAGAACGCTCAGGCCTGCACATTATGACCAACACCGGCTACTACGGGGCTGCGGGTCAGCGTTTTTTGCCGGCTCATGTGTTTACCGAAACAGCCGAGCAATTGGCCGCCCGTTGGGTGGCGGAGTTTGAAAACGGGATCGACAACACCGGCATAAAACCGGGCTTTATGAAGCTCGGGGCCGACACGGGCCCGCTTACCGAGGCCCAACGAAAGATCATGATGGCGGGTGCGCTGGCTCACAAGCAAACCGGTATGACCGTGGCCGTTCATTTGGGCGATGGCCGTGCCGCGCAAGAAGTGCTTTCCATCCTCCGGTCGCAAGGCGTAGCTCCGGAAGCCTTTGTGTGGGTCCATGCCCAAAATGAAAAGAGTTTAAGCGTTCACCAGGAGATGGCCTCGGCAGGCGCATGGGTTGAGTTTGACTCGGTCAACCCGGAAAGTATTGAGCAATACGTGGGATTTCTCACTTTTATGAAGCAGCAAAACCTGTTGCACCGCACGCTGCTCTCGCACGATGCCGGGTGGTATCACGTTGGGGAATCGGGTGGAGGCTATTACCGGGGCTATCTTGCGCTGTTTGATTCGCTTCTGCCCCGCTTACGACAGGAGGGATTTACACAAGATGAATTGGATTTGGTGTTGATCAAAAACCCAGCTCAAGCCTTCGCCCTGCGTCTGCGTACAAACGGCCACTGAGCCGACCTGAATCTTCACCCCAGAGGTCATCTCAAAAATAAATAGATGAACTCAGTCCAAAAGCTTCAATGAGTTAAAAAATCCATCTACTAAGGCGTCTGACGGCTTCTTTACCGCGGCCACCAGCCGTCCTGACGCCTCTACCCCTATTTTTGAGATGGCTTCTAGTTCTTCTTCTTTTTCAGTAAACTATTCAACTTGTTTTGCAGTTGCTTGGCGGGGTCCGTCTTGGTGGCCGTGCTGTCTTTGGCTTTGGTGCTGTCCGTTTTGGCCCCACCCTTCAGCAAATTGTTCAGCACATCTTTGGGTTTCTCCCCGGAGATGATCTTGTCCACGGCTTCTTTGCTTTTTTCTTCGGCCGCTTGGGTCACCGCTTGTTTTACCTGTTCCTTCTGCTCGCTCATTAGCAGCGTGGTTTTGGGGTTGGCATACGTGCCGCCCAGCCCAATGGTAAGGGGAATCTCATTGTTGGGATTGCTGCTGCCACCGTATTGCGCCAAAAATCCTTGAAACTGACTTCCCAGCTTGCCTGCCGGCACATTCATTTTCAATCGGTAATCGATAGAGCCATCCAGGCCTGTGCTTCCCGAGATATTCGTCACATAGTTGCCAAACCTAACATCAAAAGGTTTAACACTGAGTTTGCCATTGCTGATAGAGGCCGACATCAATACATCTTTCAAGGTGACCTGATCGGTGTTTTCCAGCTTCGTCAGGGAAGTGACGCTTGACACAAGGCTGGATTTCGTTAACGCAGCCTGCGCAATTTTAATCAACCCAGCGCCATTTACCGTGGCCAAATCAGGCATCATGTCTTGTTTTAATTCACCACTGATTTTAAAGTCGGTGCCAAACGCTCCGTTAACCAACCCGGCAATGGGTGCATAGGTTTTGACGACCGAAAAATTGCTGGCGGCTTCTTGGATCTGCATGCCATCGATCTTCAATCCAAAATCATACTTGGGGTGTTGCAGATCATTGGCATTGTACGAACCATTAACAACAAACGCACCGCCCAGCAAATTAAATTTCAGGTTGCTCAGGTTGGCAATACCGTCTTTCAGGATCACATCGCCCGTGGCGTTGGTCATGGTGTAGTCCATCATTTTCACCGTGGCCATCGATGACTTTAGCACAAAGTCAATGTTTTTCGGGATGGGGATCACACTGAGCGTGCTGCTATCGGTGGAGGCGGGGGCTTCCTCTTCCGTTTCGGTCATGAACTCGTTCAGGTCCACCAATTTGGAGGTAACGTTGACGTTGCCTTTGATGGTTTCGTTGTGCAGCACATAGGCAATGTAGTTGCTCACGGCACCGGTCACGGAAAAGTCGGTCTTGCCTACGGTGCCCTCCAGTTTTTTCAATTCAATTTTCTTTGGGTCAAAAATAGCATCGGCTTCGCTCAAGGACACGGCATACGGCAGGTCTTTGGAGCTGAAGGCAAAACCCCGGAGGCTGGCTGACCCGCTGGTGGGCAGTTTGTCATAACGCCCGGCATCCACGTCAGACATTTTCCCTTTGGTTTGCAAATCGGCTTTTACCTTACCTGCCAGGGTCATGCCCTCCAGCGGAAAAATCTTGGTGATCTTTTCCAGGTCTACCCCACCCTTGGCTTTGAGATCCCACGTGTAGTCGTCTAAGTTCTGCACGGTGGCACTGGCTTCCAGCGTTTCACCATCCAGCATCATCGAAAAAGCGGGAACGGTGATCATGGTCTCTGACATTTTACCCGACCGGTTAACCACGTTGGCGCTCAGTTGCAGGTTTTCGAGGGGCAAGGGGAATTCTTTCGACCGGACGTGGCCGTTGGTCAGCGACATCGAGGCGTTGACCGCGGGGATGATTTTTTTAAGGCTGTCATAAATGCCCTTGGCCGTGGCATTGAACGCGAAGGTGCCGCGCATCTCCAGGCCGTCAATGGGGAACATCTTGTTCAATTCGCCCAGGTTAAGGGTAGCCGCAACGTTACCATCCATGCGATAGTCTTTCAGGTTTTCGATTCGCAGGCGCGCGTCCACGGGGTTTTTGCCAAAATCCAGGTGCATCGCCTTCAAATCCACCAGCGTGTTTTCAATCACACCCGTTGCATTATCGATCAATAAGTTCACCTGAATATTTTCAATAGCGGAGGGCAAGTCAGGATACTTGAACATGGCGTCCTTCACCAACAGTCCCAGGTTGAAAGCCGGCATCTGCGTGTCGCTGTAGGTGCCTTTCACAAAGCCGTTAAAGGCCAGGTCGCCTTTGGTTTCGATGGAACCAAAATCCTTTGTGTAAACACCCGGCACCAGCGAGAGGATGCTCTTAAACGAATTCTCCGGGCTGCTAAACGCGATGTCCATGCCAAAGTCGTTGGGGTTCATTTTAAACCAACCGTCAAACTGCATGGCAAAGTCATTGATCTTGGCGGTGTTTTCTTTAAATGTGTACCTGGTGTATTCTTCCTCTATGCCCAGGGTAGCATTTACTTCAATGCGTTTTTGACGGATGTATTCAGTGCCGTCAAACGAGAGGTTAAGTGTATCAATCGTGGTGGCGGTGATCAGATCGAAGGCTTGTTCATTAAAATTGCCGCTGCCTGAGTGGTTGAGTCCGCTCAGGTTGGTAAAAAATTTCAGGCTTTGGTCGTCATAGGTTACTTCACCGTTCACGATTTCCCAATGATCGATGCCAAATGAAAAAGCCGTGGGCTCTTCCGCAGCGACTACGGCCACCGTATCGGTTGACGGTATAGCGATGTCGTAGTTGGCTTTGCCATCGGGCAGTACTTTGATCAGGATTTGCGGCTCCACCAGCCGTATGCCCCTCACGCGCAGTTGATCGCCAAAGAGGACGTCTTTCAGGTTCACTTCGACCTCGAGCGATTGGATGACAAACAAGGGCACCCCCTCAAACGGGGCGCGGTTGAAAACACCCAGTTCCTTCATTTGGACAGTCACGCTTGGAAAATTTCGAAAAAAGGAAAGGCTGAAATTGTCGGCATCAAACACCACATCGGCATGGATACTTTTAGCCAATTCTTTGTCGATGGCCGCTTTGATGTCGTCTTTGAATACAATAGGCAGCACGATGGCCGCACCCACCAGCAACACCAGCACAATACCCAGGCCGATCAGCACTTTCTTTACAATCTTCATAATCCATTTTTTTCGTTAGGCAAAAATAGCAAAACGGCTTGCAGCAAAGGAGTGAGGGCCCCTGCCATTCGTCCAATGAACGCGCCCACGGGTTGTTTCGTGTGGCGATTCCGGGCGTATTTCCAACACGTGCTTGAATGGGGTGGGTTGAGCGTGTCAATTTAAAATGCACCGTTTAGTCTATAAAATCCATAGAAATATAATATTGTATATTTGCGGCTGTTTTTTTGAGATGGCCGGGCTGGACGCGATACAAGGGAAACTGGAGGGGCTTTCCGCGGAGGAAGGCCTGTCGTGGGTGGCTTGTCAACCACTCAGCGTGGCGTTTTCCACGGCCTTGGGCGAAGAAGATCAGGCCATCACGCACCTGATCGCCACACAGGGGTTGAGCATCCGGATTTTTACGCTCGACACCGGTCGCCTGTTCCCGGAAACATATGATTTACTGGCGCTTACTCAGGCCAAATATAAACTCGGCATTCAAACATTTTTTCCCGAACGCGCACGGGTGGAAGCCTATGTGAACGAAAAGGGGATCAATGGCTTTTACAATTCGGTAGAAAACCGCAAAGCATGCTGCCACCTGCGCAAAGTGGAGCCGTTAACGAGGGCCTTACGCGGTGCCGATGTATGGGTGACGGGGGTACGCGCGGCACAATCGACCAACCGGCAGCAAATGAAAAAAGTGGAGTGGGATGATGCGTTAAAGATGATCAAATACAATCCCCTGTTGGATTGGAGCGATGACGACTTACGCACGTATCTGCGAGAGCATGCCATACCTGTTAATACCCTCCACAAAAAGGGCTTTGCCAGTATTGGCTGCGCCCCCTGTACGCGCGCGATTGTTCCTGGCGAAGACCCGCGGGCCGGTCGCTGGTGGTGGGAGTCATCAGCCAAAGAATGCGGGCTTCACGAGACCAAAGCATCCGCGAAAGCAGCCCGGTAAAATCAGTCATTACAGTATGCGAGCGTATCTGAAAGAATTTCCGCGAGCCTTGGAAGACGAGGCCATTTACATCATCCGCGAAGCGGCTGCGCAATTTCAGCGACCGGCCATTTTGTTTTCGGGCGGTAAGGATTCGATCACCTTGGTGCGGCTGGCGCAAAAAGCATTTTATCCCGGCAAGGTGCCTTTTCCGTTAGTGCACATCGACACGGGGCACAATTTTGTGGAGACCATTGAGTTCCGCGACCGGCTCGTAGCGGAGGTTGGCCTCGAACTGATCGTGGGCTATGTGCAAGACGACATTGATGCAGGGCGCGCCACTGAAGAGACGGGGAAATTTGCGAGCCGAAACACGTTGCAAACAGTGACATTGCTGCGCACGATTGAAGAGCACAAGCTGGACGCCTGTTTGGGAGGCGCCAGGCGGGATGAAGAAAAGGCCAGGGCAAAGGAACGTATCTTCTCCGTGCGCGATGACTTCGGCCAGTGGGACGCGAAAAACCAACGACCCGAATTGTTTGACTACCTCAACGGTCGCATCCTACCCGGTGAAAATGTGCGCGTATTTCCCATCAGCAACTGGACGGAGCTGGATGTGTGGAACTACATTAAAGAAGAAAACCTGTCGATCCCGTCCATCTATTTTTCTCATACACGCGAAGTAGTGGAACGCGAGGGTGTACTGTGGCCTTATTCCGATTTTATCTATGTAGAACCAGACGAGGTGATCAAGATGAAGCTCGTGCGCTTCCGCACGGTGGGCGACATGAGTTGCACGGCTGCGCTGCCTTCTTCGGCCGCCACGCTGGAACAGATTATCGAAGAAATCATCGGAACCACCGTATCGGAGCGCGGCACGCGCATGGACGATAAACGAAGTGAAGCCGCCATGGAATTGCGAAAGGCCGGTGGGTATTTTTGAGAAGAAGTAGGTATTAGGCCCGAGGCATTAGGTACTCTGAACGAAAAAAAGGCGTTAGGCGTCAGGTGTTAGGGATAGGAAATGATCCCTTGTCGACATGAATTAAAAGAGAACAGATGGATGTATTGCAGATAGCCACGGCAGGCAGTGTAGACGATGGCAAGAGCACGCTTATCGGGAGGTTGTTGTACGAAACCAACTCCATCACCACCGATCGGCTGGAGGCCATTCAGCAAGCCAGCGCGCGCAAGGGCATTGGTTTTTTGGATTTGTCGCTTCTTACCGATGGGCTGATAGCTGAACGCGAACAAGGCATCACCATCGATGTGGCGCACATTTATTTCAACACGCCCAGGCGCAAGTTTATCATTGCCGATTCACCCGGTCATGAAGAGTACACCCGCAACATGGTAACAGGCGCTTCGCGGGCCGAAGTGTCGGTCATTTTGGTGGATGCGCGCAAGGGCATTGTGGAACAAACCCATCGGCACTACTTCATCGCCAACTTGCTGCGCATACCGTACGTGGTGGTGTGTGTGAACAAGATGGATTTGGTGGGGTATGACAGCCACGTGTTTGAGGCGATCAGGCAACGATTCGAGCAGTTGGCGGCACAGTTGCCCAACCAGCAACAGCAGCTCATTTTCATTCCCGTCAGTTCCCTGCATGGCGACAACATTACCACCTCCTCGGCCCACATGCGATGGTACACCGGCAAGCCGCTATTGGCCCAACTGGAGGAGGTAGAAGTGCAGCGCACCGCGCAACACAAACCCTTCCGAATGCCCGTACAGTACGTGATCCGGCCGCGCAACGAACAGCATCACGACTTCCGCGGCTATGCCGGCCGCATCGCCAGCGGCACATTGCGCGTGGGCGACACCATCGTCACGCTGCCCTCGGGCCGCTCCTCCAAAGTAAAAAACATACACCAGTACACGGCCGCGCTGACCGAGGCCCATGCCCGCCAGTCGGTGACCGTCACGCTGGAAGATGACGTGGACATCAGTCGAGGGGACATGTTGGTGAAGGCCGAAGAACAACCCGCGCTGGCCACGCAGTTGGCAGCCATGGTTTGTTGGTTGCACCCGCATCCGCTCACTCCCGGCAAAACGTATTGGCTGCAGTGGGGCACGTTGCTGACCAAGGCCAAGGTGACGTCACTGGATTTTGTGCAAGAGCCCACCACGCTGGAGAAGAAATCCTTACCCGAGTTAAAAATGAATGGCATTGCCCGCGTGCAGTTGAAAACGGCCAAACCCCTGCCGGCCGACCGCTATGCGGAGAACCCAGCCAACGGGTCCTTTATTGTGATTGACGAGTTTTCAAACGCGACTGTGGGCGTGGGAGTGGCGGAGTAGAGCAGCCCCGAGTTCAAAACCACTTAATCAACATATCCAGCACCTTCCGCACGCGCTGGTTGTAGGGTGGGTACAACGCATAGGGCGAGGCAAACCCGTTCTTCTGTTTAACGATGGACTTTTCATTGGAGAAAGCGCGAAAACCTGCCTCGCCATGGGCTTTGCCAATGCCACTGTTGTTCACGCCCCCAAACGGCAAATTCGGGTGCACAAATTGGAGCACGCAATCATTCAAACAGGCCGTGCCCGAGCTGGTTTGGGCCATCACTTTTTCAAAAAAAGACTTCCGCGTAGTGAATACGTACAACGCCAACGCCTTGGGTTGTGCGTTGATGTGGCGGATTACCTCCTCTTCGTCCGTGTAGGTGAGGATGGGCAAAATGGGGCCAAAGATTTCTTCCTGCATGATGCGGGCCTCCAGCGATACGCCTGAGAGAATGACGGGATGAAAAAATCGTTGGCGGGCTTCTCGCGGTCCACTCCACTCTACCTTAGCTCCGTGCCCAACAGCATCTTCCAATAGTTGGTCCAGCCGTTGAAAATTTTTGTCGTTGATCACACGCGCATAGTCGGGCGACTGAGCGGTGATGGCGTGACGCTGGCCAAATTGATTGGTCACTGCCCGTTGCAGTTTTTCAACAAAGTCATCTTTGACCTTTTCGTGTACCCACACATAGTCCGGGGCGATACAAGATTGGCCATTGTTCAACCACTTGCCATAGCTGATCCGCTTGACGGCATCATCGAGCCGGGCGGTTTCGTCAATGATGGTGGGCGATTTGCCGCCCAACTCCAGCGTGACAGATGCGAGGTTTTCCGCGGCTGCGCGCATGACCACTTTGCCTACTGCCGGGCTGCCGGTAAAAAAAATATGATCAAAGGGCAACCGCAGCAGCGCAGTGGATTCTTCGATGCCTCCCTCGACCACGGTCACTAACTCCCGGGGGAAGCATGAACGCACCAGCTCCGCGATGACGGCCGAAGTTCTGGGCGTGTACTCTGAGGGTTTGAGGATGGCCGTGTTGCCCGCAGCCAGGCATGACACCAGCGGCCCCATGGTGAGCATGAAGGGATAGTTCCATGGCCCGATGATGAGACAGACGCCTTTGGCTTCATACCGCACCTCCGCCCGCGTGCCGAGCATTGTCAGGGGTGCATCTACTTTCAACGGTCGGGCCCACTCGTCCAGGTGGGAGATCACGTGATTGATCTCGGATACCACCGGGTATACTTCGGACAGGTCGGCTTCGGCCGCGGGCTTGCCCAGGTCGGCCATCACCGCCTGGCGAATGGTTTCCCGCTGCGCCAGGATGGCCTCGCGAAACCTGTGAAGTTGCGTTTTCCGATCGCGAAGAGACGACTGACGCCACGGCAGCGCGTACGCCTGCTGCTGTTCGAAAAGAGTCTGGGTGGTTGGAGCGGAGGCAACGGCTGTCATACAAGGCGGGCGGAAAGGGTGGCGTGTTTTCGATGAGAAAGGTAGCGAAAATCAAGAGCGGGCGGGCGGCAGAGAGGCACATGAAATTTTTGACCAATCCCTTGCTCAATGTTACCGAATTGTTACCTTTAGGTTAACATTGATAACACAGCGGTAACGTGAAGGGGAAAATCATTGTTTTTGGGCTGATTTTGATGGCAGGGAAGCTCTGTGCCCAGTTCCCCTTGCTGTCCGATTTTCTGCAAACCACCCCCGGCTTTGCGCATACGGACGCTGCCAAACAGAAAATTCAGAGTCATGTAACCGATTTGAAGACACGACTGAGCAAAGCCGATGATGACTGCGAGTGGCTGCAAGTGGTGTTTCAAAAAACGCAGCAGCGGTTTTTGAAAAGGTACCAGGCCCACACCGATTTTGCACGGCTTTTTGACAACGGCACCTATGACTGCCTGACCGCCACGGCATTATTCAGCTTGATTTTGCACGAGCTGGATTTCCGATACGAGATCGTTGAGACCAACTACCATATCTTTTTGCTGGTGAAGACTACCCGGGGCAAGGTACTGTTGGAAACGACTGACCCCTACCACGGTTTTGTGACTAACCCTGACCATGTACGCGAACGCATTGCAACGTACAAGAACGCGAATGTGACACCCTCTGCCTCGCAGCGGCCGGGGCGTTACCGTTTTTCATTTGATTTGTACCGCGTAGTGGAACCGCGCAACCTGAGCGGATTACTTTGGTATAACCGGGCTGTGGTAGCCTTCAACCGCACCGACTGGGAAGCCAGCGTCTCTCATTTGCTTCAAGCCAATGCCGTGTATGCTTCGCTGCGCGTGAGCGAGCTGGCGGACTTACTCAGCCTGGCGATCCGCGAAAGCGAACTCACGCCCATGGTCCAAGATCGTCTTCAGCAGGAGTTGGACCTGCTCACGACCCGTCAGGTGGTGGCCGCTTCGCTGCACTAAGGGTAGTTGCCAATGTGCCATTTCCAGGATTTTCCTTCGGAGCTCACAAAGGCATCAAAATCCAGCGGACCTTCGATGAAATACTCGCGCCACGACTTGATTTTTCCCTCGTGCAGTTGAATAATGGCCACGCCCGTTACCCCGGTTTTTGTTTGGGTGTTGCCAAAGGTGAACTCTCCGGCACCCGTCTGTGTGGCTTCATCAAACCACAGGTGGTGAAATACCATAGTCGTGCCTGGGTTGAGCGCCCCGAAATAGGGGCGCAGTTGTGCGTGACCTTGGTAAAGCTGTTCAGCAGGCGGCTGCATGTAGGTGGCATCGCTTGTGAAACAGGCCACGGCCGCCTCGGTATCTTGCGCACTCCAACTGTGGGCCAGCGTTTTCATCAGATGCTCAAATTCCTGGCCCGACAGCGAATGGCCCTTGGAGTGGCAGGAACAAAACAAAACCCCTGCAAACAACCAGCGTTGTAGTTTCATCGTCAACCTGCGTTTGCTGTCTTTCATCTTCACGTTTTGATTTTGGACGCTACGGTGGGTCCCACCAGCGCTGTTAGTTCTTCCAGCGTGGCCTCTTTTATCTTTTTCACCGACTTGAAGTGGGCCAGGAGTTTGTCGGCTGTCTTTTTCCCGATGCCGGGAATCGATTCGATTTCGGTGACAAACGTGCTGTTGCTGCGCTTGAGCCGATGAAACGTGATGGCAAAGCGATGGGCCTCATCGCGGATTCGCTGAATGAGCAACAGCCCGGGCGATTTTTTGTGGATATGCAGCGGCAACGGATCATCCGGATAGTAAATCTCTTCCAGTTTTTTGGCAATACCGATGATCGGGATCTTTCCATAGATGCCCAATTCCTGCAGGGCTTCCACCGCACTGCTTAGTTGCCCCTTGCCCCCATCCACAATGATGAGGTTCGGGAACTCGCCTTGCTCTTCCATGATGCGCTTATACCTGCGCGTCACAATCTCTTTCATGGACGCAAAGTCGTTAGGGCCCTCCACCGTTTTGATGTTAAAGTGACGGTAGCCGGCCTTATTCGGCTTGCCATCCACAAAGCGGACCATGGAAGCCACCGGGGACGTGCCTTGAAAGTTGGAGTTGTCAAAACACTCGATGATTTTGGGGAAGGTGGTGAGGCGCAGGTCTTTCTGTAAAATATGCAGCACCTCGCTTTTTTTAGATTGTTTCTCGGCCTTTTCCGTCTCGCTCTTCTGCCTGGCGAATAACGCGTTTTTCAATGACAAGGCTACCAGTTTTCGTTTGTCGCCAATCTGGGGTACTACCAGCTCCAGTCCTTCGGTTTCCAGGGCCAGCGGCACGTTGCTGTAAATGATGGCGTTGGTACTGTTGTATTCCGCGCGGAGGCTCACGAGTACCAGGCTGGCCAGTTCCTCATCCGTTTCGTCCAGTTTTTTCTTCAACTCCACGTTTTTTGAAAAGATGATGGCGCCTTCTTTCACCATCAGGTAGTTCAAAAACGCGTCTGTTTCGGTGCTGGCGATGGTGATCACGTCAATGTCGGTGAGCCTGCGGTTGACCACCAGCGATTTGGTCTGGAATTTTTCGAGCAGCTCGAGTTTGTGTTTGAAGCGGGCGGCCTTCTCAAATTCCAATTTGTCGGCCGCGGCCTGCATACGCTGGTGGAATGTTTCCTCTACCACACTCAAGTCGCCCTTGAGTACGTTGCGTGCCTGGGCGATGTCCTCGAGATAACTCGCTTCGTCTTGCAGTCCCTCGCACGGGCCCCGACAATTGCCGATGTGGTATTCAAGGCAGACCTTGAATTTTTTCTGTTCGATGTTTTCTTCCGAGAGCACAAGGCTGCACGTGCGGATGGAGTATAACTGACGTACCAGTTCCAGCACGCTCTTCATCGACACCACGCTGGTGTAGGGGCCAAAGTACTCGCCTTGTTGGGGGATGTATTTGCGCGTATAAATGATGCGCGGGAACCGTTCTTTCAGGATGCAGAGATAGGGAAACGTTTTATCGTCTTTTAGTAAGATGTTGTACTTGGGTTGGTTTTGCTTGATCAGGTTGTTTTCGAGCAACAGCGAGTCAAACTCGGAGTTGGTGAGTGTGAACTCCAGCTTCCTGATTTCAGACACCAACTTTTCCGTTTTGCGGTTGTATTGGCTTTGTTTGTTGAAGTAGCTGCTGACGCGCTTTTTGAGGCTCTTGGCCTTGCCCACGTAGATGAGTACGTCCTCGCGGTCATAAAAGCGATACACCCCGGGCTGATCAGGCAGCGTGCTGACTTGTTCTTTGAGCGTTTCGGTCACGCATCAAAGTTACGGTAACTTCTGTTGCATGACGAATGCCATCAGCGCTCCTTTCACGGTGGTGCGGCATTCCATATTCCATCCCTACGGGATTAAAAATCATTTGATGGACTAGAGGCAACCGTTCTGCCTTCATAAGACTATTGGCAACCGATGCTCTATTCGTTTGCCGCTAAGCTCATGCCGTCAGGCATGGAATATAGGTAGAATATTTATACGCCCAATGTCGAGTACCGTAGGTACGAAATCGTGTGTGCTCATTTCAATGATCAATCTCCCACGTATCTTCATTTTGGAGATTTACCGAGTCGGGCAGGTTGTCCACACGGCCGCAGTCGAAGGAAATATCCACCCCCGAGGCCGGTCTGCGGAACTGCCCCTTGGCGATGCCTGTTTTCGGATCGGCATAGACCTTGGCCATAAACTTGCCAAAGATAGGCAGTGCCGAGCGGCTGCCCTGCCCAAATGGCCATGAGGGAAAACGCACCGCCCGTTCATCGCCACCTACCCATGCACCGCCCACCAGGTTGTGCGTCACGCCAATAAACCAACCATCCGAGGCATCGTTGGTCGTGCCGGTTTTGCCGCCCATTTCGTTTTCGATCCGCACTTCGCGTGGCAAGCCCAGGGCGGAGCCGCCCTGTTCTTCGGTGCCCCCGCGCAACATGTAAATCATCTTGTAGGCCGTTTGCTCATTGATAGCTTGCTTGGTTTTGGGGACAAAATTTTCGATGATGTTGCCGTTTTTATCTTCAATGCGGGTGATGAAGATCGGCTCGGTGAAGATGCCGTTGTTCACAAACGTGCAATAGGCACCCACCATTTCGTACAACGACATTTCGCTGGTGCCCAAACAGAGCGAAGGCACGGGGTCAATGCGGCTTTCAATGCCCATGCGGTGCGCAAACTCGGCTACATTGTCCGCACCCAGGCGCTGCATGATTTGGGCGGTAATGGAGTTGACCGACTGGGCCATGGCCTGCCGTATCGTCATGGTGCCGCCCTTGCCGCGGGTGCCATCCGAATTGAGCGGATACCATGGAGGTTGGTTGGGCAGGTCAAACTGGGGGGCGATGTCGCGGAAGGTCTGGCATGGGGAGTAGCCCTCTTCGATCGCCAGCCCGTAGACAAAGGGCTTGAATGTGGAGCCCGGCTGCCGCTTGGATTGCTTCACGTGATCGAACTTGAAATATTTGTGATTGGTGCCGCCCACCCACGCCTTGACGTGGCCCGTCAGCGGGTCCATGGCCATAAAACCCGCCTGTAAAAACTTCTTGTAGTAGGCCAGCGAATCCATCGAACTAAATAGCGTGTCGCGCTCGCCATCCCAGGTAAACACGGTCATGGGCTTTTTCAAGTTGAGCATGATTTTGAGCGAGTCGGAATCCTCGCCATGACGCGCGGCATAGACTTTGTATGCATCGGTTTGGCGGATGCGCTTGCGCAAAAAGTCTTTCATCTCCGCCCCGTTCTCGTCCGACCAGGGGTTGCGTCCGCGTTTTTTCCATTCTTCAAAAAACTGCTTTTGTAACACCCGCATGTGTTCATCCATGGCTTGCTCGGCATAGGTTTGCAGGCGGCTATCAATGGTGGTGTATATCTTGAGACCCGAATTGTATAAGTCAATGCCCCGCGCATTACAATACTCGCGCAGGTAGTTGCCGATCACCGTGCGGAAGTACGGGGCCAGGCCCTGGTTTTGGTTTTGTACGTTGAAGTCGAGCTCGATGGGCAGCGCGCGCACCGAGTCAAACTGTTCGCGTGTTTTGATCTGATAACCGTGGCGATATACTTTGGCCAATACTTCGTTGCGCTTGCGCAAGGCATTTTCCGGATTGCGTTTCGGATTGAAGGCGGAGGGGGCTTGCAACATGCCTACCAGCACGGCCGACTCCTGCAGGTTCAGGCTGTCCTGTGTTTTATTGAAGTACGTTTCGGCTGCCACCTTGATGCCAAAGGCATTGCTGCTGAAGTCGCATGTGTTCAGATACAAGGCGATGATCTCTTCTTTGGTGAAGTTTTCTTCGAGGTGTACAGAGATGATCCACTCTTTCGTTTTTTGCACCACCCTGCGCGGCAGACTGCCCAGTTTTGCAAGAGGCCCGTCAAAGTCGCGGTCTTGATTCATCGTGAACAAGTTTTTTGCCAGCTGCTGGGTAATGGTGCTCCCCCCGCCCTGTGGATTCAACGTAAGCACCCCATAGATCACCCGCAGAAAAGCGGGGAAATCAAGACCCGAATGGTTGTAGAAGCGATGATCTTCCGAGATGAGCAATGTGTTTACCAACTCAGGCGATAGCTCTTCGTAGTGCACCTGGCTGCGGTTGTACCGGAAATACCGGCCCAGCGAGGCACCATCGGCCGAAATCAGCTCGGAGGAGAGGTCATTCTCGGGGTTTTCGATTTCAATCAGGCTGGGCATGCCCCCGTACAGTCCAAACAAATCGGCACTGACGGTGATCACATACAGCGGCACTCCGATCAACAGGGCCAGAAAAACAATCCAGATATACTTGATGGCTTTGGGTATCCACGCCTTGCGTATCCCTAAAAACCTATTGACTTTGTTTTTGATAGTTTCGATCAAAGAAGGTGAGGTACTCATCAAGCGCCCGGTTTCGATAAAAGATTTGGAAATTGTCTTTGGTGATGACAAAGTTATAGAATTTGTAGCTCCCAAAGGGGCGCCATTGGCCGCTGGCCGCGATGAACTTGTCGAAATAATCGAGGGCCGCCTCGCGGTTTTTGAATTCGATCACCATCGTAAGCGTCTTTTCTTCATTGATCACCAAGTTGCTGGTCGTGAGCTTGAGGTTTGGGAAGTTGCGTGCATGATACGCCTCCAGCGCATTCACCACCGCATTGGTAAGCTTGTCTTTCGAGTCATAAACGGTGACAAAGTAGTGCGGCTCGTTAAACGAGGCGATAAACTGAATGCCGCGGGCTTTTTCCAGCCGCTGCAGCAAATCACGCGAAGCGACCAGCAACTTGTCGGCATAGGGGCGAAGTTCGTGATCGGGATATTTCTTTATGTATTCGCCCAGTTCAAATTGGTAGCGTGTGGCATCCTCTGTTTTGCCGAGGATCAAAATTTTGAGCAGGTCGAGTTGGGGGGTAAAGGCCGTTTCACCCACTTGGTAAGCTGCTGCCAGCTTGTCATGGGCCACCCGAAGGTTATTGGCCTGGAAGGCCGCATACGCTTCTTTGTAGATGAGCTTTTGTTTTTCGGCCGCCTCGCTGGCTTCTTTGAGGTAGTTGGGGTTGATGAGTACCCGCGCAAAGGTGGAGGTGGCATGTCGCTCCGTCAACATCGAAGCATAGTGGGCAGCCTTTTCGGCATTCGTGTCGCGGTAAATCAGATACAGTTTGTACAACACTTCGGGTTCATACTCTGACCCGGGGAACCGCTCCAACAATGCATTGTATGAAATGGCAGCGTTTTCTTTTTCATTGAGTTGAAAGTATTGCAAATCGCCTAACTTGAAATAAGACTCTTCAATTTTGGCGAGCAGTTCCTGGCGCTGGCTTTCGGTACGTGGCACCTGCGCAATCAGTTGTCCCACGCGGTCCACTGCGGCCGCGGCTTTCGCATCTCCTCCAGATTGGTTCTCCACCACCGTTTGTGTCGGTACATTTACTTCGGTGGTGATGACCGTTTTGGTCGATCTTCGCCAGTCATCGGCCAACGGGCGGCTGCCCCATGTGCGCTGAAATTCGGATTGCCCCAAGGCCATGGCGGAGGCGTTGCCAAAATACCATTCGGCTGTGCCTCCGGTTTCGTTGTTGGTAGCGAAGGGGTTGGTGGTTACGTTGGCTCCGGTGGTGGCGGCAGCGATCCTGCGTTTCTTTTTGGTTTTGCCAGGCAGGGGCGTGTTTTTGGCAAGGACGGAATCCAACCGCTGGCGGATGGTGGCCGAGTCAAGGGTGGACAGGCGCAGCAGGCTGTCGCTCATTTCGATGGTTTCGGTGTACGTGGCAAACTCACCGAGGATTTCCTGCCGTTTTTTGATGGCCGCATAGCCCTCCGTTTCCTTGGGAAGGGCGCTCACCGCGCTGTCGTAGTACAACTTGGCCAATTGGTATCGCTTAAGGGAGTCAAAGTGAATTTGCCCCAGGCGCAAAAAAGACAGCCCCTGTACGCGTTTGTTGGTGCCGGCATGCGCTGCCAGTTGATAGTCCTCCATGGCTTGGGCCAGGTTGCCCTGCTTGCGCTCAAACTCGCCCAGCTCGTAGTAAATCTTGTCGCGGAACTCGTTGTTTTTGGAATCGTGCAGGAGTTTATCAAACTGTTTGCGTGCGGTGCGCACGGCTTTCGGGCTGGCCAGGCTGGTCACCTGCGCCAGGTTTAGGCGGGCGTAAAAATCGATCTCGTAGTCGGGGCGGGCGCCCAGGCATTTCTGGTAGAAGTTGTACGCTTCCGCATTAAAGCCGAGCTGTTGATATACTTGCCCGATGATAAAGTAGATCCGCGCGCGATCATCCCTTCGCGTCAGCAGCGAGTCGGCTGCCGACAGGTTTCGAACCATGTTGTCGTAATCGTTTTGCCACTGGTAGAAGTATGCTTTTTCAATCAGCAACCGCTTGGCATGATCGCGGCTCAGTTTTTCTTTTTCCAAAAAGCGAAAGGTTTCTTCGGCCCGCGGGGCATCGCCTTGTTCGGTAAAGGTGCGCAGCAGGTAAAGCAATGCTTCGTGGCGTATGTCGGCATTCGTGCCTTTGGTGTTTACGTACTTAAATGTTTGGATCGCGTTGGTGTAATCACACGCATGGAGCCGCGCAATACCCACTTGCACATAGTTATCATCCACCCATTGGCTGTTGGGGTGGCGTTGGATGGAGATGGAAGCCATTTTGATGGCCTCTTCGGTGTCTTTGGCGTAGGCCTTGGCGCTGACCGTATCCAGTTTTGGGAAGAGACGCAGAATTTGGCTCGGGTCATCGTCCCAGTTTTTCCAGATCAGCTTTTGGATTTCGCGGTTTTTTTCGCGCGCATAAAAATAGCCGTTGTAGTGTGCTGCTGTGTTGTGAAAGAGCGTGCCTGCCACAGTCGTTTGCTCTGAGGAGCAACCCTGCAGCGACAGCAGGGCCCAGCCCAGCCCCCCTACCATCAACACCAGAAAAAGACAATGCCGGGGCAACGTAACGCGTTTATTTACTACCACAAACGTAAAAAACAGAAATTCAATATTATAGTCCGGCTAAATATCTAATTTTGACCCTCGTTTTGTGAAAAATTGAGACCCAAGAAGACACTATCGGACCGATTGACCACGCGCTACCAGTTGGTGATCCGCAACGAGGAAAACCTGGCAGAGAAGACCACCGTGGGCTTTACGTATGCCAAACTGCTGGTGGTGTCGGTGGTGGTGTTTATGACGTTGTTTGGGTTTAGCTTATTCCTGTCCAAAACCCTTCTGGCCAAGTGGTTTGATCCCAAGCATGCCCAGATGGAGCAAGACCGCAAGTTATTTGAACTTGCCCTGCGGGTGGATTCGCTGGCGGGCGAAGTACACCGGAAGGAGTTGTACATCCAAAACGTGAAGCGCATTTTGCGTGGCGATACGGGCACGCAGTTTCAAGATCCTGCCAACGTGCTCGTGAGCGATCGCACCATCCGGCAGGTGGGCAGTTTGAAAGTCGGTGCCACCGATTCGTTGTTCCGTCAGGAATTTGAGAAATCGGGAGGGGCGGCCATGGTTAACTTTACCAGCGGCAAATACCGCGAGTTACAGGGTACCGTTTTCTTTCCCCCCTTGACGGGCCTGGTGTCGGATAAATACGATGTAAAAAAAGGGCACTATGGTGTGGACATTGTGGCCAAGACCAATGAGCCCGTGAAAAGCATTGCCGATGGCACCGTGATCATGGCCTCGTGGACCCAGGACGCGGGCCATGTCATAGCTGTACAACACCGGGGCAATCTTATTTCGGTGTACAAGCACAATGCCGGACTGCTCAAAAAAGTTGGTAATTTTGTAAACGCAGGAGATATACTCGCTATAGTTGGCAACAGTGGCGAGATGACCAATGGCCCGCACTTGCATTTTGAGTTGTGGTACAATGGAAGTTCGCTCAATCCCGAAGAGTTTGTAACGTTTTAACCCCCCAACATCAACTACTCATGCTCACCACGAAAGAACAAAAGCGCGCAGCCGAGGAAATCAGTACCTCCAGCAACGTCATTGGCAAAGGCACCGTGCTGGAAGGCAACATCGAAACGTACGGCAACATCCGCATCGAGGGCAAAATCATCGGCAACATCAAGTCCAAATCCAAAATTGCGCTGGGCAACAGTTCTCACATTGAAGGCAACATCATAGCCCAAAATGCCGACATCGAAGGGCAGGTGCGCGGGCGCCTGGAAATCAGCGAACTGCTGGTGCTCAAGTCCACAGCCGTGATTAACGGAGATATTTTGACGGGCAAGTTGGTCGTGGAGCCGGGGGCCGTCTTCAACGGTACGTGTAAAATGGGCGCGGCCGTGAAGGACATAAAGCTGGGCGAAAATGGCAGCACCTACCGGGCCGAAGGAGCCAAAGCCGTCTAATCAGTATCTCAAATACAGTGGGCTTGGCCTGCAATTGCTGGTGACCATCGGCCTGTGCGCCTGGCTTGGCCACTGGCTAGATGTGCGATTGGAATTCAAATTTCCCCTTTTTTTACTTGTGTTAACCTTTGCGGGATTGGGTGGCTCGATGTATCAGCTTTACCGCCAGTTGATGCGATGACGGGTGACGGGCTTTTGATCGTGTTGCCGCTGGCCCTCCTTACCGGGCTGATGGTGCGCCTGCTGCTGCGGGTGCGCAAAAACCGGCCGGACTTGTTTGTCCATGCCTACCTGGGTGCCATTGCGCTCAAACTGATGCTCTCGCTGGGGCTGTTGGTGGTGGTGCTGGTGCGCAATCCCGAAAAAGCGGTGATGTATGCCGTGGTGTTTTTGGTGGCCTATGCGCTGGCCACTGCCGTGGAGGTGTGGGTGTTGCTGCGGAAAAGCAAATCATAACCCTGCTTGTCCCTCTTCTGAATGCACACGGCTTCCATCGGTCATGCGCGGTAAGCGTGAGTATTTTAGGCAACGGCTTATTATCGATCACAGACACGTCATGAAATTTTGCTTTTTACTCTGCCTGTCGATTGGATGGGGGGCTAGTGAATTGTCCGCGCAAACTGACCCGGAACCTGCCGCGCCCCACAACCGCACCTTCGCGCTGTACGCCATCGTCCCGACCTTTGCCACCGGGGCCTCCAGTGCCCTCAACGGCACGCTACTCCAAAATGGCTATCCGCGAATTCCCAGGGGCAACGTAAACTGGGGCTTGGGCGGGCAATACCGATGGAATCGATTTATCCTGGGCGTAGACCTGATGGCATCGTACCAAACCCGGCAGCGCGAAGACACCGGCTCGCAACTGACGCGCCTTGCATTGACCACTAACCTCTACACCGGATTTTATGTGTACCGAAAGTCGTGGTTTGCCGTCTATCCCTATGTGGGGCTATCGGGCACCGATGCCTCGGTCTATCTGTCGAAGCCCACCGCCCCGGCTTCTGTTGCCGGCCTGTTGGCCAACCCTGGAAACACCGCTCAGCTAAGCCATTTCTCCGCGGGCATTGTGGTCGGGGTGGGTGTCGATCTGGCGCGCCCAGACACGCCCAACTCAATCTTTGAATCGTTGAAGATCGGCTATCGAATTTCACCAGACGGTTCGCATCCATGGGAATCTCGGTTTACCGGGGTTAGCAGTGCGCCAATGGATCGGTTCAACTACTGGTTTTTCCAACTGAACCTGGGCAGGGCCTGGCATTGGCGCAAGGGCACGCGCTGAACCGTTTGTCCATCGTTGGAGGGGGCTTTTTTTCCCAAAACATTTTTTTGGGAACCAAGAATCGGTACTTTTGCACTCGATTTAAAAGACCCCTGCCTTTCCGTGATGAAAAAGCCTTTTTTGAGCGCAAAAACCGCGATTTATGCCCTCTGCGCGGTGGCCTTTTTCACCTTATCGACACCTACTTTTGCGGCTGACTCCGACAGTACAGGAACGAAACCGTTTGACGCCAACGAGGTCATTATCCACCACGTGTTGGACGATCATGTGTGGCACTTCTGGGACGGCCACTACGGCACGCTGTACCTGCCGGTGATCGTGTATTCGGCCGAGCGTGGGTTGGACATCTTTTCATCGCACCGGTTTTACGATGAGCACCACCATCCCGTGGAATATAACGGCTACAAATTGGAGCACAATCACATTTACCTGGCCGATTCCGGTGAGGCGGTGTTGGACCTGTCCATTACCAAAAATGTGGCCATGTTGTTGATTAACGCCACTTTGCTGCTGGTCGTGCTCGTGTCTGTGGCAAGGGCGTACAAGAAAAATGCAGGCAAAGCACCATCTGGCCTTCAGTCGTTTTTTGAACCCATTATTTTGTTTGTGCGCGATGAGGTAGTAAAGCCCAACATCGGTCATCACTACGAGAAATACCTGCCGTATCTTCTCACCCTGTTTTTCTTTATCCTGTTTGGGAACCTATTGGGCCTGTTGCCGGGCGCTGGGAACCTTACGGGCAACATCGCGGTGACGGCCGTATTGGCCATCTTTACTTTCTTGATCACGAACTTCAGCGGCAATGCTGCCTATTGGGGCCACATCTTCTGGACACCCGGAGTGCCGCTGCCGTTGAGACCGATTATCATGCTGGTGGAAGTAGTGGGCATCTTTACCAAGCCCATTTCACTCACGGTGCGTTTGTTTGTGGCCATCACGGCCGGGCACATTGTATTGCTGAGTTTGATCAGTTTGGCATTCATCTTCCAAAGCATTGCGGTGGGGGCGGTGTCGAGTTTGATTGTGTTGTTCATTAATTTGATTGAATTGTTGGTGGCCGGTATTCAGGCCTATGTGTTTACCTTGTTTACCGCGCTGTACATCGGCATGGCCACAGAAGAACACGACCACCATTAAAGATACCCCTGACCCGAGTGATCGGGTCAGGGTTTGTTTCACTTAACTTATTACAATTTATGTTAGCACTTTTATTGGACATCAGCTACGCGATCATGGGCGCGGGCATTGGTGCAGGTCTGGCTGCAATTGGCGCTGGTATCGGCATCGGCCGCATCGGTGGTTCGGCTATGGAAGGTATGGCGCGTCAACCGGAGGCTTCGGGCAAAATCCAGGGAGCCATGTTGATCATCGCGGCCCTTATCGAAGTAGCCGCGCTCTTTGCGCTCGTTATTTGCCTGTTGATTTCGTTCAAAGGCTAAAAACCAAACCTGAATGCGCCCCGGCACTTGGCCGGGGCCATTTGCGTGTATGCTTACGGTAATCGAGAAAAATGAACTAACATAGTATGGAGCTTCTTACCCCCGGCACTGGCCTTATTATTTGGCAAGCCATCATTTTTTTGCTGCTGGTTTTACTGCTTTCGCGATTAGCCTGGAAACCCATCGTGGCTTCGTTGAAGGAACGCGAGCAGTCTATCCAAAGCGCATTGGATTCGGCCGAGAAGGCAAAGATTGAGATGGCTTCGTTGAAGGCCGATAATGAAAAGCTTTTGAAAGAAGCCCGTGAAGAGCGCGACAAAATTTTGCGCGCAGCCCGCGAAGCGGCCAGCCGCCTGCAAGACCAGGCCCAAACCGAAGCCAAACGCACGGCCGACAAAATGATTGAAGATGCCAAGGCGGTAATCAACACTGAAAAGGCCGCGGCCATCCGCGATGTGAAAGAACAGGTGGCCATCTTCTCCTTAGAGATTGCCGAAAAGCTGGTGCGCAAAAACCTGGCGGACGACAAAGCGCAAAAGGCGTTAGTTGATACATTCATCAAAGAAACCAAGCTCAACTAACATGGCCGATACCCGCGTTGCCTGGCGCTATGTGAAATCCCTGTTGGGGTTGGCCGAGAGCCAAAATGCACTGGATGCCGTGCACAACGACATGCTGTTGATCGACAAAACGTGCGACAACCATCGCGAGTTCCTGGTCATGTTGCGCAGCCCTGTGATCAAACATGATGTCAAGCGCGATATCCTCGAACGGGTATTTAAAAGTAAGGTGCACCCCCTCACCATGGCCATCATCGACATCCTTACACGCAAAAACCGCGAGTCGATTTTGCCCGCCATTGCCCACGAATTTCATAATGCCTATAACGAGCACAAAGGCATTGGCAAAGCCACTATCACTACGGCCGTACCGTTGGATGCCACCCTGCGTGCCGAGGTAGAAGCCCTGGTGAAAAGAATCAGCACCAAAAAGCAAGTGGAGTTGAAAGAGAAAGTAGACAGCGAATTGATTGGTGGATTTTTGCTTCAAGTGAACGACAAGCAGATCGACTCGTCCATTGCCAGTCAGTTGAAGGCTTTGAAATTGAAATTTAAAGAAAACCCGTACGTAAAAGCATTTTAGATAGTCGCCCCTTGGGCTACCCACCATTTTGAATCAGAAATTTTGAATTAACGCTTATGGCAGAGATCAGACCCGAAGAAATATCCGCAATCCTGCGCGAGCAGTTGTCGCAGTCGCGCACCAAGGCCGAATTGGAAGAAGTGGGCACCGTGCTCACCATTGGCGATGGGGTGGCCCGCATTTACGGCCTCACGCAAGCACAAGCCGGTGAACTCATCCAGTTCGAAAACGGCTTGCGCGCCCTGGTATTGAACCTGGAAGAAGACAACGTAGGCGCGGTGTTGTTGGGCGATGCCAAAGACATCAAAGAAGGCGCCACCGTAAAGCGCACCGGGCAGATTGCCTCGGTAAAAGTGGGCGATGGCGTGCTGGGCCGCGTGGTGAACACGCTGGCAGCCCCCATCGATGGCAAAGGGCCGCTGAGTGGCGAATTGTATGAAATGCCGCTGGAGCGCAAAGCCCCCGGTGTTATCTTCCGCCAGCCGGTGAACGAGCCGCTGCAAACCGGTATCAAGGCCATTGACGCCATGATTCCCATCGGTCGCGGACAGCGCGAGTTGATTATTGGTGACCGTCAAACCGGAAAAACGGCCGTGGCGATTGATACCATCATCAACCAAAAGGAATTCTACGAGAAAGGCCAGCCCGTGTATTGCATTTATGTGGCCATCGGGCAGAAGGCATCTACGGTTGCATCGGTGGCGGCAACGCTTGAGAAAGCCGGTGCGATGCCGTATACGGTCATCGTTTCGGCCTCTGCTTCTGATCCCGCCCCCATGCAATTCTTTGCTCCGTTTACGGGAGCGGCCATTGGCGAGTTTTTCCGCGATACCGGCCGCCCGGCCCTGGTGATTTATGACGACTTGTCGAAGCAGGCCGTAGCCTACCGCGAGGTGTCGCTGCTGCTGCGCAGACCGCCCGGCCGCGAAGCATATCCAGGTGATGTATTCTATCTCCACTCGCGCTTATTGGAGCGGGCCGCTAAGGTGATTAACAATGACGCCATTGCGCGTACCATGAACGACCTTCCGCCTTCCATCAAGCACTTGGTAAAAGGCGGTGGTTCACTCACAGCCCTTCCCATCATTGAGACACAAGCCAATGATGTGTCGGCTTACATCCCTACCAATGTAATCTCCATCACTGATGGTCAGATATTTTTGGAGACCAACTTGTTCAACTCGGGTATCCGCCCGGCCATTAACGTAGGTATCTCGGTATCGCGGGTGGGGGGTGCTGCTCAGATCAAATCCATGAAAAAGGTGGCCGGTACGCTTAAGTTGGATCAGGCGCAATTCCGCGAACTGGAGGCCTTCTCCAAGTTTGGATCGGACTTAGATGCCGCTACCAAACTCACCATTGAGCGTGGCCGCAGAAACCTGGAAGTATTGAAGCAGCCGCAGTACGCACCCGTGCCCGTGGAAGAGCAGGTGGCCGTCATTCTGGCGTCAACCAAAGGGTACATCGACAGTGTGCCGGTGAATAAGGTCAAGGAATTTGAGAAGGAATTCCTCGGACTATTGCGCGCACAATACCAGGCCGTGCTTGATAACTTCCGCGCAGGTAAGTTTGAAGATGCCGATGTGGCAACCGTAAAAAAAGTAGCCACGGAATTAGCTTCCAGGTATTAAATCGATTTGAAGGTGGACCGATTTGTCGTTCTGAAGATTGTGTCATGGCTTGGTCAGTGATGCCAGGGATGACCTCATCGATAAATCCTCAAATCAATTAATTGTCAAATTAGCGTATGCCCAGTTTAAAAGAAGTCAAAAGCCGCATCACCTCGGTGATGTCCACGCAGCAGATCACCAAAGCCATGAAAATGGTGGCGGCTGCCAAGCTGCGTAAGTCGCAAGACAGGATCATGCAAATGCGGCCGTTTTCACAGAAGCTCTCCGATCTGCTGGCTAACTTGTCGGGGGCAGAGATGGATGGGCAAACCTGGTATAGCCGCACGGGGGAGGAGAAGAAGGTATTGATCGTGGTGGTGAGTTCCGATCGCGGCCTGTGCGGGTCGTTTAACAGCAACATTTTCAAAGCTACTACCCGGTTGTTGGTGGAGAAATTTGCCGAGCAGCAGCGCAAGGGGAACGTGACCCTTTTGCCCATCGGAAAGAAAGCGTTTGAGTTTTTTGGCAAGCGCAACAATCCAATGATCAATGAGTACTGGAATTTGTTTGGCACCCTGTCGTTCGAGCGTACCGCGGCTATTGCCGATTTCCTGATGGACAAGTTCAAGGCAGGCGAGTACGACAAAATCGAGATTGTGTATAATGAATTCAAGAACGTGGCTACGCAAATCCTGCGTGTAGAACCGTTTTTGCCTGTGGTGCCAAAGCAGCAAGAGGTAAAGGCTAATGTCGATTACCTCTATCAACCCAACCAGGAAGAGATTTTGACGGGGCTCATCCCCAAATCGCTGCGCGTACAGTTGTATAAGTCCGTGCTGGACAGCAATGCCTCGGAAAATGGTGCCCGCATGACGGCCATGGATAAGGCCACCGAGAACGCGGGCGAGCTGCTGAAAGAATTGAAGTTGACCTACAACCGCACGCGCCAAGCCGCCATCACCAAAGAAATTCTGGAGATCGTAGCCGGTGCCGAGGCATTGAAGTCGGCTTAAGGCAGTTGTTGGTTGAACTTCCGGGCTCCCGGAAGTCCTTTGGAACGTGTCGATAGTTGGGGATATTAAGTACCTTTATTGGCAAAAGTCCACGTATGAAACTGCACCGCGAGGTTATTCACCCGCAGACACCCGATGATTTGCTGATTCGTTTACCCGAGAGTTTTTTGAATACCGAGGTAGAGGTGATTGTGTTGTCCACAGGCGTGAAAACGCACAAGCGGACATTTCAAGATGCGCAGTTATTTTGGAAAAAGCATGCGGTGGACGGGAGTGCCTTGAAACGCTGGACCCGAGAAGAACTCTATGACTAGCTTTTTTCTGGACTCCAATATATCTGTGTATGCATTCGATTCGGGCACGCCTGCGAAGCAAGTCATTGCCCAAAAACTGTTAGGACAAGTTCCCGTGATTAGCTCTCAGGTACTGATTGAAACGTATCTGGCCTGCCTCAAAAAGCTAAAGCTCGCACCTGCGGTGTGCCAAGATAATATTCTCTTCCTCTGTGATCTTGGGGTTGTGGTCGCGTTGGATGCGACTGCTTTTGGGGTAGCCTCTCAGGTTCGGCAGCGATACTCCTTTTCCTTTCTGGACTCTTTGATTGTATCTTCTGCCCTCCTAGCAGGATGTATCACCTTGTACTCAGAGGATCTGCAAAATGGTCTTGTGGTGGAGGAGAAGTTGACTATCGTAAATCCCTTTGCGTCATAAAACAGGCGAATGAAATTTTTTTCATGGTTGGTAGTCGCCTGGGCCATTTCATGTGGCCCGGATAAAAACCAGTACCGCGGAGAAGTGGGACCGCCCATTTTGCCGGATCGGAAACTGCATGCCGCGTTCGTGGTTGTGGATGGCGTGTACAATACCGAACTCATCGCCCCGCTGGACGTGTTTCAGCACACCGTTTTTCATACCGCAGAAGGCATTACCGTTTCATTGGTTGCACCCACGCGTGATACGATTACCACTTTTGAAGGCTTACGGTTGATCCCCGATTTTTCGTTTGCGGATTCGCTGGCACCCATCGACATACTGGTGGTACCCAGCGCTAAAAACAGCATGGGTGACGACCTGAACAACCAGGAGTTGATCTCCTTTGTCCGCGAGCACTCGCGTCAGGCACTATACACCTTGTCGCTGTGCGATGGCGCCTTTGTATTGGCTCAGGCAGGCCTCTTGCAAGGCATGGCGTGTACCACGTTTCCGGCTGACACGGACGCCCTGGAACAGCGCTTTCCCTCGCTCTCTGTTCACCGCGAAGTGAGTTTTGTACACGACCGGCACATGATTACCTCCGCGGGTGGCGCCAGGTCGTACGAAGCTGCCTTATACCTGGTGGAATTGCTGTACGGGCGCGAAGCGGCCGTTAAAATAAGCCAAGGGTTGGTGATCGACTGGGATTTGAACTCAGTGAAAAACTACCGCACGGCACGATAGCCCAACTAATCATACATCGTTCTTACGCCCCGTTGCGCAATATTGGGGCAAACGGCTATTTTTAACATTTTCGGTGGCATGAAAAAAAGCCCTTCTCACAAAAGCGACTCCCCGGCTTTTTCCCTCCTGGACAAAATGCCGGGCGTCCTCTTTGAGTACCATGTTCGCCACGATGGTAGCCGTGATTTTACGTACCTAAGTCCACGGGCAGATGACATTCTGGGCATCAGCCGTGAGAAGCTGCTGGCCGGAGACGAGCCGATGGAATCGTTCATCTTGCCGGAAGATCTGCCTTCTTTTAAGAAGACATTTGAAGAAAGCACACGCCAGGAGAAAACCTTCGGCTGGGAAGGCCGTGTGTGGGCCGGCAACCATGTGATCTGGTTGCAAGTAACCGCCAACCTGTCCGCCCATGATGAGGAGAAACAGGTGTGGCACGGGTTGATGTTGGACGTGACCGACCGAAAGCAGAGTGAACAAACCCGCATCGAGAGCGAGCAACGGTATGAAACGCTATTAAATCAACTGCCGCTGGGGGTAACGGTCCACCACCAGGGCATTTTGTTGTTTGCCAATCCTTTTGTGTGTGACTTGTTGGGCGCAACGGAGAGGAGTCAATTGGAGGGCAAGGCCTTGATGGAGTTTGTCCATTCGGATTATCGCACCACCGTACATGAGCGTGCTGAACGAGCCAACCGGGGCGAGCCGCTGCCCCCTGTTGAGCAAAAGCTCGTTCGGTTGGACGGGAAAGCGGTGACGGTCCTGATTTCATCCATTCCTATTATCTACCGGGGCGAGCCGGCCACGCAAAGCATCATCCGAAACATCTCGGACGAAAAAAGAGCTCAGCGGGAGATTCGGCTGCAGGAGATTCTTTTTACGCAACTCTTCACCGCTTCGCCCATTGCCATTACGCTGCTGGACAACCGCGGCAATGTGGCTAAGGTGAATGAGGCATTTGAGAACCTGTTTGGATATAGCCGTGAAGAGTTGATGAACCGCAGCCTGAATGAGTTTATCGTGCCCGAGCATTTGACCAACGAGGGCAATGACCTGAACACGCTGATTTCAAGCAAACACGTGGTGCGCTTTGAAACGTTTCGTCTTCGAAAGGATCGCAGCAGCGTGAACGTCATCATCTATGGCGTGCCCGTGCAAATGGAAAATGAGTCGATCGGTATTTTTGGATTGTATGTGGACATCACCGAACGGAAAAAAGTGGAGGAGGAGCTGAAGATCCGAAACACCGAATTGGACAATTTTGTGTATAAAGTATCGCATGATTTGCGGGCCCCGCTCTCGTCCATTCGAGGGTTGATCAAGTTGGCCGAGATGCCCGGCAACACGGATAACCCTGCAGCATACCTCAAACTGATCGGGCAGAAGGCCGAACAACTGGACCATTTTATCAGCGACATCCTCATCCACTCCAAAAATCTTAAACTGGAGGTAACGGTAGCCCCCATCGACTTCCGCGCCATGATCCATCAGATCTTTGTGGATTTGGATTACCTCAGCGGAGCCAAGGGCATTCGCACCGAGATACAAATAGACCCGCACCCGTTTTTCAACGATCCGTGGCGGCTGGGCGAAGTGATGCGAAACCTGATTTCAAACGCCATCAAATACCGGAGGCTGGATATTGACGATTCATTCATCCGCATCCACATCCGCATTGATCCCCAACAGGCCGTTATCCGCTTTTCCGACAATGGCATTGGCATTGAGCCGGCCGCCCTTACCCGTATCTTTGAGATGTTCTATCGGGCCAGCGCACAATCAGATGGAAGCGGCATTGGTTTATACATTGTAAAAAATGCCATCGATAAATTGGGTGGCACCATCGAAGTGACCAGCGTGGTGAATCAGGGAACGACCTTTAAAGTTACCCTTCCAAACCGCGTACAATCCCAATAACTTCTGCTATTTTTATCGCCTATGACCCTACGCGAAGTTGTTTCGGCTGCCGACAAACGCGCCTTTTTGGAACTGCCCCGGGCGCTTTACCGGCACGAACCCCGGTGGATACGCCCGTTGGATGCTGACATTGAGGCGGTGTTTGACCCGCAAAAGAACAAAACGTTTCAGCATGGCAAATGCATACGTTGGATTGCCGTGAACGACCAGGGCCAAACGGTAGGCCGGGTAGCCGCGTTTGTCAATGACAAAACAGTGAACAAAGGCAACGAGCAGCCCACCGGGGGCCTGGGGTTTTTTGATTGTATTGATGATCAGTCCGTGGCCTTTCGGCTGTTTGACGCCAGCAAAGACTGGCTGCAACAACAGGGTATCGAGGCCATGGATGGTCCGATAAATTTTGGTAACCGCGATCGCTGGTGGGGCCTGCTCCTCGAGGGCTTTGATCGCGAACCCAACTACCAATGCAACTATAACTTTCCGTACTATCAAAGATTTTTTGAGGCGTACGGATTTCAGGTATACTTCTATCAATTCACCTTTGGCCGCCCCATTGCGGGGCCGTTGGACGACCGCTTGTATGAAAAAGCTGATATTGTGGCAAAGAATCCGCGCTATACCTTTTCCTATTTGCCCCGCAGGCAGTGGGATGTGTTGCCCGAGCGAATTCAAACGGTGTACAACCGAGCCTGGGCCAAGCGTGGCGAAATACCCGAACTAACCCTGGCGCAAGCAAAACATTTGGTCAAGCAGATGAAGCCCATCATGGATGAAAAACTTCTCTGGTTTGCCTATTACGATGGGGAGCCGGTAGCGTTTTTTCTGTCGTTGCCCGAAGTGAACCAGGTCTTTAAACATGTAAACGGGCAGATGAACTGGTTGGGCAAGCTCACCTTTGTCTGGCATACGTGGCGTAAAACAAATCGTAAGGCGTTTGGCATTTTGTTCGGCATTGTGCCCGAACACCAGGGAAAGGGTGTGGATGGCGCCATCATCGAGAGCTTTCGCAAACTGGCCCACGACCGCGGATTCCAATATACCGAGTACGAGATGAACTGGATTGGTGACTTCAATCCGAAAATGATTCGCGTGGCCGAACAAATCAACGCGCGGGTAGTTAAAAAACACGCCACGTATCGCAAGCTTTTTGACGAATCGCGGCCCTTTACCCGAATGCCCATTTTGCATTGATTTTTTATGGAAGAAGAGACACGGTCAAGTTTTTTGATCAAGAATCTGGTGCGCGGCCTGATTTGGTTTGCCGTCATCATCACGGCATTTATCCTGCTGGAAGGCTACATTCAGGAGAATTTCAAAAGTCATATCAATGATATCCGGGCCAATCCGGGCATCTTGTACGGCATCTACACGTTGTCCGAAATCGTCTTTGGCATTTTGCCTCCCGAGCTGTTTATGATGATTTGGGTACTGGACGATATTGATGTGGCCGGCTTTGCGATCAATCTCTCCATTCTGACGGTGATTTCGTATGGGGCGGGTATCTTAGGATATTACATAGGCCGTACCTTCTCCAAGACCACCTTTTACCAAACCCGGGTGCGCGAAAAGTATCTGAAACAATACGAGAAGCAGTTGAAAAAGTATGGCGCCTATTTGGTGTTTGTAGGGGCTGTCACCCCGGTACCGTTTTCAGCTACTTGTATGCTGGCCGGATCCGCCCACATGGACTTCAAAACGTTTTTGCTGATTTGCATTAGCCGCGTCATCCGGTTCGCATTGTATGGCTGGATGGTGTGGAACTTTCCAAACTGGTTCAACGGCTAACCATCAGGCTCGCTCCCCGCTAGGGTTGAACCAGACGCCTGGCTACTTCCAGCCGAAACAAAGGGCCAATGGGAATTTCCTCTTTGCCGATAAACACCGCGTGCGAATGAAATGAATCGAGCTTTTTTCGGTTGACGATGAACGAGCGATGCACGCGTACGAATTCGTGAAGAGGCAGCATCTCCTCCACGGTTGAGATGGTTTGTTTGGTGATGATCTGGCGGGTGGTTAACACAATCTTGACGTAGTCCTTCAGACTTTCGATATATAAAATGTCATCAACCGGAACCTTCACCATTTTTCGTTCGGCACGGAAAAACAAAAACCGATCGTTGGCAACTTCTGTTGGCGCAGGCAGAGGGGCACTCACCTGCATCATTTTCTGAACGGCCCTTAAAAACCGCTCGAACGAAATCGGTTTGAGCAAAAAGTCTACAGCACCCACTTCAAAACCATCCCAAGCATAGTCTTTGTGCGCGGTAGTGAATATTACCTTCGGATGGGCATTCAACGTCTTGATCAACTCGATGCCCGATAACTTCGGCATCTCAATGTCGAGAAAAAGCAAGTCTACTACGTGGTGTTGCAAATATTCGAAAGCCGAAAGGGCGTGCGCATGTTCGCCTACCAACTCCAACGAAGGGGTGTTGGCAATGTGGGTCTTCAAAATGGCCCGGGCCTGCGGCTCGTCATCAATCACTAAACAGCGCCACCTCATACCGCCTTTCGTATGTACTTGTCTTCGTTAACGAGCTGTTCCAAGGGCACCATCAGACTTACAATGAAGGTATCTTCTGCATCGGTAATTCGCAGTTGGTGCTTGCCCGGATAAAGTAGTTCGAGCCGTTTGCGCAGGTTGCTCAACCCAATGCCTGTTGACGTTTCGGAGCTGACGTTGCCAATTTGTTTTCCATTTACCAGCTTAAAAAAAAGTTTGCCTTGCCGTACCTCCTGGTGCACGGTGATCCACACCGGTTCCAATTGGTTGCGCACGCCATGTTTAAAACAGTTTTCCAAAAAGGGTAGCAGCATTAACGGAGCAATGGCATAGCCTTCCACATCACCGCGCTGATCGATGGCGATGTTCAACCGGTCGCCAAAGCGAATTTTCTCCAATTCGATGTAACTCTTCAGCAGCGACAATTCTGCTTGCAGCGGCACCAGCGGCTTGTTGCATTCGGTTAGTATGTAACGCAGCAATTCAGAAAGTCGCTCTACCATGTGTGGGGCCTGAGGCGATTGGTGAAGTGTGAGCGAATACAGGCTATTCAAGGTGTTGAACAAGAAGTGCGGTTGCAGTTGGCCGCGTAAAGCCTGCAACTCGGCCTGTAGTTTTTCTTGCGCCAGCCGCTGGTTGTCTTCGTTTTTCAGGTACCAGTATTTAATTAATTTGATGGTAACTGCGAAGCCAGCCACGGTGTTCGATCCGCGCAGGCCGGCCATCAGGCCAAACAGAAGTGAGTTGGTAGTGCCCGCCATGCCAACAGATTGGCGAAACGCGGTGATGGCTGTGATGGCCGTGAGGTGCGATAGCAGCGCAGTAACAATGAGCAAGGCCATGAAGCCCAGTACCATCTTGAAGTATCGCTTGGTGAATAAGTAGCGCGGAATCAAAAAATAGATAATGGCATAACCGAGAAACATATGCACCGGCATGAAGATGAGCGCTTCGGTAAACGAGACATAGAACGCACGAAACATGGCCTCGCCAAAACTGCGGTGCATGGTATACTCGCCACCACCCCGCCAATAACTGCCGTAAATGATGCCATGAAAAAAGAGCCAGGCCAGCCAGAAGGAACAGTGGCGGGCCAACCGCCAACTCCAGCTATTCGAAAAAACAAAGTGCTCCCAGCGCGATTGCATCAGAAGATTGTACTGATTGAGAGGGGTTTGGGTTGCGCCCAATCGACTAAAACCATAGAAATGTCGACAAAATTATTCGAGACATTAAAACCACAACCTTAGTCGTCTTTCTCCAGCAGTCTGCCGAAACCCTGAAAACATCCGGGTTAGGATGCGTTGACGTCCGTAAATCAACATTGTTAATTATGAAAGCAAAATGGATTGTACTCGCCCTGTTGAGCATCGGCTACTGCTCTTCCGTGGCTGCACAGGATTACTGGGTGATTGAAACAAATCCTCACGAACTGCGTACGCAGATCAGATTTTATGATGAACAAAACAAGCTGGTGTACATGGAGGTGATGGAAGGAAGACGTCTTGATGTGAACAACAAACGCGACCGCAGGCTGTTGGCAAAAAAGCTGCGCGAAGTGAGCAGGCAAAAGGCAATGGCGTCAGGCAAGAAACCGGCTAAAAACAGGAAGGCCTGATTCCCTTTAATGACAGCGGGGTGTCTGAGTAGGATTGGTGCACCCCGCGTCATTACCGGGGTTTCAATACCAGCTTCTCGGCTGCCACTTGTTCGATGCGTTCGCGCGTGAAGTAAACCGGAAAGTGTCGATCGGTAGCCCAGGTCTCGAACAGATTTTTGTAGAAAGGACTATCGGGGTTGCCGCTTTGCCCGGGTGCATTGGTAAACATCGACAAGTTCCAATCTTTGGTGTCTACCACCATGCGGAAGGTAGCACCGTGCGTTTGGTTGTCGCTGTTACCCGTCATGCCGGGCGTAGAACCATTTCCACCGCGCGGCAACGGCCCCGCTTCCAGCTTTTTTCTTGTAGTAGCGTCCACGGCATTGCTCAGCGGATGCTTAATTAATACATGGTGGTAGGCAGGTTGCCCGTACTGCCACCGCTTTACATCGAGACCTAATTTTTTGGTGAGTTGCGCCACGGCTTGCTCCAGCGATTTCATCAAAAAGGCATCGCGGCTTTCCTGCGGATTTTTGCCAAACTCCGGCCGCAGCGTAATCAGCCACTCTACGATTCTACTGATGGGAATATATCGGTACAATGCCTTTCCTTTTTCAGGAACAAAGAGCGGAAGAGCGCTTTCGCTGATGGCTCTTTCCCAAGCCATGTAGATGCCCGCTGCCACGGAGGTTTTGTCGAGCTCTCCGTTCCAGCCAAGCAGCAGTTGCCTGGCTGTTTCCACCTGCGGGTTGGTGCTCTTCAACTCCTTCAGCAGTGGCACGAGCGTTCGTGCCGGAATCGACATATAGTCGAACTGCAGGCGCATCATGTCGGCCAACGAATGTTTGCGCCCCGAGCCCAGCACCTCATTGATGCGGTCGGCCCGGTAGCTGTCGGCCCAACCCCAGCCTACCGCGTTGCGATGCGTATAGCGCTGCGGCACCAGGTTTTCGTTGGCGGTAGACCAAAATCCTTTCGATGGATTGTATACGTGCGGCAACTCGCCAATAGGCAGATAGCCCGACCACTCGTAGCGCCCATCGCCCGGTACGGGCACCAGGCCGCTCCAGTTCTTGCGAATGGGCGCAATGCCCACCACCTGCCAACCAATATTGCCCGCACGGTCGGCCCAAATCATATTCTCGCCCGGAATGTGACTAAAGGCACATGCCTCGCGAAACTCCTCCCAGTTGGTAGCCTGGTCGATGCGTAAACTTGCCAGGTAGGGCGCGCCACCCACTTCCATCCAACCGCAACGCATGGCATAGGCGAGGTGATGGGCTTCATCCACGTAAGTGACAGGTCCGTGGCGCGTGTATTTGTGGGCAACGATGACGTCAGGCACACCCTTCACGCGGATGGTGTCCGCTATCATCACAAAGTTTTCCCAATGGTTTTGGTACCAGTATTGGTTGGCATTGGCCGGATTGATTCGGTACACATAAAGATCTTCGCTGTCTATCGAAAAAATGGTTAAGCCCCATGCGCCATGATCGTTATGCCCGATGGATACACCCGGAATGGTAGGCTCGCCACCACCTACCACATTCCAACCCGGTGCGTTGAGGTGCACCATGTAGCGCAGCGAAGGAGCAGCAATGGCCCGGTGTGGATCATTGGCAAGCAGGGGGAACCCGCTTTGGGAAAGATCGCCACTCACCATCCAGTTGTTGCTGCCGATTACCTGGCGCGCCTCGCTGGTAACTTCTTCGAGGGCTTTTGCATCGGCCGCAGCCAAACGCTCGAATTCTTGTTGGTTGCCATTGGCCGAAGCCACCAGGTCGGCCGGTGTAAATACGAGCGGTTTGCGAAAGGCATCGTACACTTCGATAACGGGGTCGAACAAGCGCGCGGGGTCTATGGCGGGGTCGATGGTCAGGTCAGGGTCGCCCGGTTCAAACACATCCAGCTCTTTTACTTTTTCAGTGCCCAGCGTGGCCACCTGCCGTGCGGTTTGTAATTCTTCACCAATATTGCCCAACAAACCCTGATGGCGAGAGATCACCACCTCGGGTGTCCACAGCCCGGGTTCGATGCCCAGCAATTTGAATTCCAGCGGTAGGTTGTTTTTGTTGAGGCGCGCCTCGCTTACATAGGCGTTGATGCCATCGGTAAATGCGTTTATGATTTGTTCGCCACGCGGATGATAGTGATTCAACTCTTGTTTCAGATCGCCCCGAAAGCGGAACAAGCGCGTTCCGATATCGCGCTGCAGTTCTTTAGGGCCGAGTATCTCGGCTACTGTACCGCTGGCCTGCCGTCTCCACATTTCGAACTGGAAAAGCCGATCGCGCGCAGCACAATACCCCTGCGCAAAAAACAGATCGTGTTCGTTCTGTGCGTAGATGTGGTTGATTCCGTACCGGTCACGAATGACTTCTACCGGTTGACTAAGACCCGCGACTGCGATTTGCGCGGACGCCTTCCATGGGATGAAGACAACTACCGAGAGCATCCAGAATTTCCAAGACATGGGCATTGAGTTTGGCCGAAAATAGTCGGATGGCGTCAGGAATGAGGTTTTTTTATTTTTACGGTATCAATCAACATACGTGCGCATCAAAAACAAACATGGGATTTGGCTTATCCTGATAGGTATGACGCTGGTGGCCGTGGGGGCGTCACTTAAAATTATGCACGCTACGGGCGCTAATGGTTTTTTGCTGGCGGGGATGATCGCAAAAATGGCCGGGATGGCGCTGCTCCTGTTGAAAAGCCTGCGCCATACGTCCGTGAAACAATGGCTGAATTCGTAAGAAATTGGTTATCCCAAATTCTGGAGTTTCCGAAGCGACTTCGACAGCCAGGCAGTAGCACCCACCACACCCAGGGTCATACAACCGCCAAAAATAACGGAAGGTACCACGCCTAATAATTTCGCGGCCACGCCCGACTCAAACATACCGATCTCGTTGGACGAGCCGATAAAGATGTTATTGACGGCCGATACGCGCCCTTTCATATTTTCGGGCGTAAGGGTTTGCAGCAATGTGCTTCGGACAATCACACTCACGCAATCAAAGCCCCCGCTTATCATCAGCAACGCAAGCGAGAGGTAGAAGTCCTGTGACAAGGCAAAGGCGATCATGCTTAGCCCGAAACCGGCCACGGCCCACAGCAGTATTTTCCCCATATGACGTTTGATAGGATGGTGTGCGATGTAGAAAGCCATCACCACCGCCCCGACCGAGGGGGCGCACCGCAACAGCCCCAGGCCCCAGGGGCCCACACGTAAAATCTCTTCGGCAAAAACAGGCAGCAAGGCCACCGCTCCGCCAAAGAGTACCGCAAATAAGTCCAAACTAATAGCGCTTAAAATCAGCTTGCTGCCAAAGACAAAATTTAGTCCCGCCTGTATCTTTTCAAACATCCCCGTTTCTTCAGTAGCCGGAGGCAGCGGGCGACTCCTGATCAGCAGCGCTAACACCACACCGGTCAGTAGTAGTGTCATGTCTACGGCATAGGCAACCGTCACATCAAACAACGTGTACAGCAATCCGCCCAGGGCCGGCCCCAATATGGCGGATGCTTCCCAAAATGTACTGTTCCACGTGATGGCATTTTTAAACTTGTCGGCCGGTACCAACTGGGGCATCAGGGCAAACAATGCAGGCGATAAAAACCCACGGGCGATGCCGCTCAGAAAGATTACAGCATAGATAGGCATGGCTCGCCAGGAAAGAAAAAAACCGGGCACGAGTGTGAACGAGAAAAGGGCGATGGAACACACCGCCAACAACGCAAGGGTGGCCACCATGATTTTTTTGCGTTCCACCACATCGGCCACATGGCCGGCATACAATGACACGATGATGTACGGAATAGCCTCGGCCAAGCCAATTAGCCCCAGGGCTAATTCATCTCGGGTGATTTCGTAGACCTGCCAGCCCACCACCACGGCCTGTATTTGGATGGCCACGGTAACACAGACACGCGCACTCAAAAACAACCGGAATTCGGGCAGCCGCAAAGCCGCATAGGCATCATTCATGATGGAGATGGAAAGGGCAAAAAAATATAGGTCAGGAGGTGAATGAACTATTCAACAGATGGTCGATGGCATCAATGGCTCTTTTCCTGCGCGTCTCCCGGGAGCCGCTGATCTCTACGAAAGGGACGCCTGTTTTGATTACCTCTTGGCGGTACACGTCCCAAAAATGCTGACGCTTATCGGGATGTTCGCGCTGCGGATCGTTTTCCCAGGGCACATCAATAAAACAAAGCAAGTACAGATCATAGACACGGCTTTGGAGCGACTGAATGATATCATCATCACAGACTCCGTATTTGTAGTCGCTCCAGATTTTGATCGTAAGCAAGTTGGTGTCACAAATGAGAATACGATTGGCCTCCTGGGCCCACTCTTCTTCCAACCGCAGTTGGCCGTGCGCAATTTTGGTAAGGTCGGCCTGCTGATACGGGTGGTGGAGTTTATCGAGATAGGCTCGAGCATACTCGGCTACCCAGGCGGTTTGATAGTGGGTGGCCAAAAACGCGGCCAGGTCTGATTTGCCCGTACACTCCGGTCCGGTGATGCACACCTTTTTAAGGGAAGCCATGCGGGAAACGCTGGATATCATGAAGCCATTTTGCCACAAAATACATCAATGTATTGAAATGCCACGCGGCTGACCGGACTGGTTACCCTTTCATCTTTCCGTAAATCCATAGGATCATTTATCTTTCGGGGATATGAATCGAAGAGAACTGCTTAAACAACTCGGTTTTGGCTTGACGGCCGGCATGGTGCTGCCCTCCATGATGCTGTCGTGCGCGAAGGATGACCCCGGGCCGGAAATTCAGTACGATGGTACGGTGGCCGTCATTGGCGCAGGCGCGGCAGGTCTCTATGCGGCTGACATCCTTTCGGCCAAGGGCGTCAAGGTGTTGTTGTTTGAAGCTTCGGGGCAGTTGGGTGGCCGCATACGTTCGCTGCGCAATCAGCGCGATGAACAAGGGTTGCCCATCACCTCCATTGCCGACTTTCCCGTGGAGGTGGGCGCTGAAATCATCTATGGCAGCGATAGTACCTGGAACCAAATCGTTCGCAACCTGAACGTGGCCGAAGCGGACCTCGATGCCGCAGCCACAGACTTGTTCCGGTTGGATAATCAGATTAAGACAGCCGAAGATTGGGCAGGCGATGCCGACTTTGTGGCCGTTCGAAACTTTGTGGCGGGCCTGGCCGATTACACCGGCCCGGCTGTGTCGGTGCAAGCGGCTGCGGGGGTTGCCCCGCGGGCTGCCAACTTACTCAATGCGCAGGCGGCCAACCGTTTTGGCTCTACGGCATCGCGCATCGGTGCCAAAGGCCTGGCCGAAAATCTGAGAGCGATTACACATGATCAGAAAGCGATCCTGATCACCAAAAATCCGATGCAGGATGTGTTGGTATCTCGGTTCGCATCCATCGCCAGACAGGCCAAGTTCAACACGCCCATTGTTTCCATCAACTATGCAGGCGCGCGAATTGTACTGACGGAGGGCAGCGGTAACCAAATCGAAGTGGACAAAGTGATTGTTACTGTGCCATTGGCGGTGCTCAAAGCAGGCGACATTGCCTTTACGCCCGCGCTGCCCGGTGTCAATACGGGTGCGTTTTCTCAGTTGGGCATGGATGCGTGTGTGCGGATTATCCTGGAATTCAAAAAGAATTTTTGGGGAGAAAATACGGGAATGATCCAGGGTGGCAATCTGGTGCCGCAGTATTTCAATGCAGGTGTGACCCGCAGTGAACTGTATCAAACGCTGACTGCCACCGTCACCGGGGCGAAGGCAGAGCAGATCATCGCGCTGGGTATCGCCAATGTTACACCGCTGCTATTGGCAGAGTTGGACGAAATCTACAATGGACAAGCCACGGAGTTTGTAAGACGAACCATCGATCCGCCCCCACAAATCATCTCATACATCTTTAATTGGACGCAGGACCGCTACATCAAAGGGGGTGTTTCCTATCCCCTGGTCAATGGCAGTTTGGAGAGCCGTGCCGCCCTGGCCACACCCGTTCAGGGAAAAGTTTTTTTTGCGGGCGAGGCTACAGACATCACCGGCAATGCCGGAACGATCAACGGGGCATTGGCTTCGGCCGAGCGCGTAGTGGAGGAAGTGGTCGAATCAATTCTCAATCCACTGTAGTTGCCTACCGCAGGAAGTTGAGGTTGCGCACCCCGGCCGCCCAGTAAATCGTAGCCTTCATTTTTTCATACTCGGCTTGTAGTTTGAGTAACTTTGATTGGGACTGAATCAGTTTTTCCTGCTGGATATTGATTTTGAACAGATCACTTTCGCCATTTTCCAGATTGACCAACTCCGCCCGTAAGATGCGGTCGTAGTTATTGGCCATGTCGGTCTGCTGTGTAATGATCTGGTTGGTGTTGACAATCTCATTGAAGGTAGCATTGATCTGGTTGACAATGTCGCGCTCAGCCTGGTTACGCTCATAGGTGGTACTGAGTATCTTGATCTTCGTCTGGGTCAGCTTGGCACGTTCTTTTCGTAAAAAGATCGGAATGGAGAAATCCAACCCGAACTTATAATTTTCTCCTATGCGGAACGGCTGCGCATCGCCTTGCGGACTGAACGGCTGATTGAGGAAGTTATAATTCAAATCCAGGCGCGGCTTCAGAAATTCCACCGCCAGGCGTCTATCGACCTCCAATTGATCAAGCTTTACGGACAGCTTGCGCAGTTCGGGGTGGTTCTGTCGGGCCATTTCCGTCAGGTTTTCCAGGGTTTGTACTCCCAGCAATACGCCATCATCGGAGACCAACACGGGGGCTACGTTAGGTTGCAGATCCAGCGGATTACCCTGCGTATCCCACAGGTAATTAGAGATCCGAATGCCGGTATTCAAAAACTGAATAAACGCTTCCTGTTGCTGCACCAGTCGCTCCTGCATGGTGATCTTAGCCTGCACGGTATCTATCACAGAGGCTTCGCCCAGGTCGGCATCCAGCTTTACCAGCCTGAATATTTCGCGCGCGATGGCCGCATTGCGATTCAGGAGGCGATAGTTGTAATAGGCGTAGTACCATTGCCAGTATTCTTTGGCGGCTTCGAGCAGTATTTTGTTGATCAGTTTGATTTGCTCGGCTTCAGCCATTTGGGCGAAGAGTTTCGCTTGTTGAAGGGCAGCCCTTCGCTCGTCAGTAAACAGACCCCGGCCCAGGGGCAACGACACTCCGGCAAAAAGCTGGCGGTTGTTGTCGGCATCAGGCAACTCCGACTCATCGCTCAAAAAGGAACCGGTGTTTCGTTCGAAGCCGATTTTGGGATCAACCGGAAACCACGTGGGAACACTGAAGGCTCCGTATAATTTGTTGTAGTAGTTCTTGCCATCAAAATCCTTGTTTTCGAGGCGCGTCTCGATTTTAGGGTCGAAGGCCCCGCGCGCCATGCGAATCTCCTGTCGCGCGGTTTCGGGCAACAAGTTGGTCTGCCGCACAATGGGGTGAAACTCCAGAATAGCAGCATAGAAATTCTCCAGGCTGAACGCCTTTACCGAATCGGGCAAAATGAACAACGAGTCAAACGCAGTTTGGGCGTTTGCCCACCCGCACCCGAAGCAAAAGCCGAGGACAAGCCACGTTTTTTTCATAAGGCTACTCACTTTCTTCTTTTTTCTTGGGCTCTTTTTCCGTTTTCTCTTTGCCCATTTGTTCGGGTGATACTTCTTCGTACAGGCTCGGAGGGAATCCGTTCAACTGCCGCCATATTTCGTACCATACCGGTACATCATCCAACATGATCCAGCCCTGGGTGCCTGACCCTACGCGCAACTGAGGGGGCCATTTTTCATCGTTGGGGTCAGGAGTGACCAAGATGCGGAATTCGCCCGGGCGCGTGTTCACCAGGTCGATCACTTCCACCCGACCGCCAAACGTACCAACCGATACACTGGGCCAGCCGCTAAATTGCAGGGCCGGAAACCCATCAAACTCGATGCGTACCACCCGTCCTTTGCTGATCAAAGGCACATCCATGGCACGCACGTACATTTCCACGGCCACATCGTTGGACTCGGGCATGATCGTGCAGACTGCCCCTCCTTCGGTGATGGTTTCGCCAATCCCTGCCTGGGTCGCTTTCACCACGTAGCCGCTTTGAGGAGCAAGGATAAAATACTGGTTGCTGCGTATTTCCATGTTGGCGTACTCGTTGCGCAGCTTGGCCAAATCGGCCTGCGTGTCAAAAAGCTCGGCCAATGTGTTGTTCAAGTCCGATTCGGCCTTGTTGATCTTATCAAGGTAGTCGGCCTGCACCTGGGCAATCTCGATTTCGGCATTGATGAAGTCGGCCTCAGCCGCCTGGTATTTGTATTCGATATCCTGGTATTTGGTCAGTGGAATGTTACCCGCTTCGAACAGTGTTTTGTTTCGCTCAAACTGACTTTTCAAGTTGATAAAACGCACACGCTCGGCCTCCAATTTTGCCTTGGCCTGGTCGGTTTTGGTGCGCAAGCCTGCTTGCAGTGCGTTGATTTGTCTTCGCAGCGATTCAGACTTTAGCTCTTTGGACGACAAACTTCCTTCCTTGGCGCGGATCTGTTCGCGCAAGCGCTGCAGCAGCTTTGGGTCAAAGAATTTCTCTTTCACCTCGCTGATCACCGCGATGGTATCGCCTTTTTCGACATGCTGCCCCTCGCGTATCCTCCATTCTTGTATCCGCCCCGCAATGACCGTTTCGACCGTTTGGGGTCGGTTGCTGGGTGAGAGAGCCGTTACCTTTCCCTTGCCCCGGATGTTCTGCTGCCAGGGGAAGAAGAGGATGACAAAGAAGATCAGTGCGATTCCCATAATCCATCGCGCCAGCAGCTTGCCTGCCCGGGGCGCATCCAACGAACGCAGGGAGTACATCTTTTCCTGCGGCATCAACTTGCCCACTGATTTTTTTGAAAGTCGTAACATATCGCGTTTCAGGTTATAGGATAAAGTCGTTCAAGCGGCCCTGTTGCATCAGTGCCTGGAAGGTGCCCTGATCGGTGATGACCCCCTCTTGCATCACTACCACACGGTCGCACGCGCCCATCACCACGGGGTCGTTGGATACTACGATCATCGTCCAGGGATGGTTGGGTTTGATCAACACCGAAATCAATTCCATCTTATCTACTTTTGAAAGCGTGTTGAAGTAGTCATTTAGCACAATGAGTTTTGGCCTTTTGGCCAGGCAGCGCGCCAAAATAAGGCGCTGCGCCATCGAGTTGGATAACCCCTTGCCACCGCTGACCACGGGAGTATTCAGCCCTTCTTTCAGGCCGTTGATAGTATCGCTTAACCCCACCATCTCTAGGGCTTCCACGGCATGGTTGATGTTTACCGTGGGTTTGCCCAACGTGATGTTTTCCAGGATGGTTCCGTCAAAAAGATCTTCGGGCGAAATGTTTTTGGCTACCTGGTCGCGCATGTGCGTAAGGTCCAGATCGCGCAGCGAAAGGTTGTTCACCGTGACCACCCCATCGTAGTTGGTGTACAGCCCGGTGAGGATATTGGTGAGGGTCGTTTTGCCCGAGCTGCCGGGCCCGGCCAAGCAGACCGTTTCTCCTGGGTGGATTTCCAGGTCAACGCCACGCAGGGAGTCCTTCTCCGCCCCGGCATAGCGGTACTTAAGCGCTTTGGTTCGCACGCTAAATCCCTGCGCATGCACTTTTGGGAAATCCAGGCCGCCCACTTTTTCGATGGGAAGATCAGTCACCGTTCCTACTTTGTCTACAGCTGTGAGCAGATCATACACCACATCCATGTACATGATGATCTTCTCCACCGCATTCAGAATCAAAATGATCACAATTTCAGAGGCAACAAACTGGCCGAGCGTGATTTCGCGATTGATGACCAACGTAGTGCCCATGATCAGCAACCCGCCCGTGATGGCCGCCTTGAACACAATGATAAAGGAGTACTGTGTGATGAGGGTGGAGAAGTGTACTTTGCGATGTTTCAGGTAGTTGTTTACGTTGTAGTCGGTTTTGCGGATGGGCAAATCGGTGCTGCCCGCAATTTTAAACGACTGCAACGCGCGGCCCAGTTCCTCCAGCCACTGCACAACCTTATACTTGTACTTCGATTCCATGATGGAAGATTCCATCCCCCGCCTGCCGGTGAAATAGAAAATGAGAACCAGTGTACCAAGCAATACCAATCCAAAGAAAACAAAGAAGGGGTGGTAGAGTGAGATGAGCAATAAACCGAAGAAGATCTGCACCACGCTGGAGGACAGGTCGATCAACAGCTTCGGTAATCCTTTTTGGATGTTGATCACATCAAAAAACCGGTTGATGAGTTCGGGCGCATAGCTTTTGGTGATGGACTCCAGTTTGAGGCGCGGGATGCGGAAGGCAAACTCAAGCGAGGCTTTGGTAAATATCCTTCGCTGTAAGAATTCCACCAGGCTGATTTGTACTATTTGCAAGGCTCCCGTGAGCAACACGCCCAGGATGACCACCCCGATCAGCAGGTAAATGGAGCTGAAGACGACACCCCCGGAGATTAACTGTACCGTATTTTGAATGCCGAGCGGCAGCACTAACCCCACCAACCCCACGATGATGGCATAGAAGAGGATGTAGAAAATTTCTTTGCGCTCGGTGTTGAGCAGGCGAAACAGCCTGCGCACAGGGCCGGCTGAATGTCCTTCTTCGGGGATGCTCAACGGGCTCGCATAGGCAAAAATGGCATAAAACGTAATCTCGCCATGCTCATCGGTGAAATCATCGAGCACGTCATGGATGGATTCGTTGTGCGTGATGATGTGATCGCCTTTGATATCAAACGCCTGCGCCTTGGCTTTTTTGTCGTAGTGTAAGATGGTGGGGAAAAATTCTGAGCGCGTTTCATGGATGAGCAACACCGTAGCCTGCTGCTCGTTGAAGAACTGGATAAAATCCTCTTTCCTCAATTTATTTTCCAACAGCAGCAAACGAACTTTGTTGCCCGCCTCTACCAGGTCGCGCTTGAACTCATTGAGTTCATTGTTTTCGTAATGTCGGTTGATTTCCAAATGCCGCAGGTCGTCCACATTGTACTCGTGTTTGAGCAATACGGCCAACTCGCGCAGCGACTGAAGTATATGTTGATTGGAGAGCATGGAGCGTCAGTGTTTTTGAATGGTGCGGAACAATACGTCTTCCAAAAATAGGTTTAGTTTTTGGTGTTGATCGGACGAGCGCGGCAAATTGGTAAGCGAAGGCAAGTGCTCGGCAAAAAAAACTTGCTGCTTGGCCGACAATAAAATCATGCTGATCAACGCATTGGGGTAGGGATAAGAGGGGTTCACCTGGGCTACCCATCCCGCAATTTTTTTACACAACGATTTGAACCCGACAAAAAGACCCTCCTGATTGTCGTGGTCCACCGATTTGGTCAGATAGGTTTTGTCCAACTCGGCCACCACAATGCGGTGCAATGCCTCCTCGTTGATAAACTCAAATGTGGGGTCATACTTTTTTTCTTCGCACAATACCCGCAGGCAGGCGCGTAGTTTGGCTTCAGCATCGGGAGAGGTACTTGTAAACAGATCGATCCGATAATCCAGCCAACTCCAATACCACGATATCAGGTAGAGCAGCAACCGATGCTTGTTTTCGAAATACCGGTAGACCGATGCCTAGGTAGATTCAATTTCATCGGCCAGTTTTTTGAACGTGAATTGTTCAAAACCCAGCTTGTCGATCATGTCCACGCTTTTGCGGATGATTTTTTGGCCCAAATCCGTATGCTGCGGATCGCGCAGGTATAGGTTTTGGTTTAGCCTGAAAGTTAGGGTCGCCATTTTGTTAGTAGTCTAGGCCAATTTGATAGTAATACTATCCTTAATCGTAAAGGAGCTATAGTTTGTTGCGTGTAGTTCCAACAAATCTTTTGGTTTGCGGCCTACAGGCCCAAATGGCTAGGAAAAGACGGTTTCGCGCAGCAGGATAAATATCCCCATAATGAAGGTGAGCCACCCAAAAGCCTTGCGCAGGCTGGTGCCGCGAAAGCGGCCGCTAAGGGATGAGCCCACGAAAATGCCCGCCACGGCTACGGCCGTCACGCTCAGAAGAAAGGGCCAGTCAATCGCATAGTTCAATACATCGCCCGCAAAGCCGAGCAGCGAGTTGATGGCGATGATGAATAGCGAAGTGCCCACGGCCGTCTTGAACGGAAGGCCCGTGAGCAATACCAGCGCGGGGATGATTAAGAACCCGCCACCGGCTCCTACCAAGCCGGTCAACAGGCCAATCAACAGCCCTTCCACCATGACCAAAAATGTGCGATAGCGGTGGGGCTCGGTATCTTCTTTGCGTTTGCGGATCATGGCTACTGCGGCCAACACCATTAACACGGCAAACAAACCTAATAAGACCAGCCGCTTGGTCAGCATGAAGGGTTCGGCAAAGAATACGTCTGGCAGAGCCGAGATGATCCACTTACGCGTGCTGAAGATGGCTACGATCGAAGGGATGCCAAAGAGAACAGCGGTTTTTACGTTGACCAGGTGTTCGCGATACTTGGGGACCGCACCCACCAAACTGGTGACTCCTACAATAAAGAGCGAGTAAGCCGAAGCGATGACCGGATCTAGTCCAAACAGATAGACCAAAATGGGGATAGAGAGAATAGAGCCGCCACCGCCCAACAGCCCCAGCACCACGCCTACAAAAAGGGCGCACACATAACCGGCCAAAAACAGAACAGACATCAACCGCGAAACTACTTCAATCGCATCGGTTCCATATCTATGGGCAAGGTAGATTGCGCCCTGGGGAGGCTACAGCGTGGCGACAAAGGAGCCTGGGAATTTTTTGTTTACCTCGGGCAAAAACGCATCGGCTCTGGCGCGCGTGGGAAACGGCCCCAGGATGAGGCTGTAATACTTGATACCGTTTACCACTTTCACTTGCACGATCACTTTCTTCTTATATGAGGTCTTCAGGTTATCGGACAGGCGCATCAGGTTGACCAGTTCCTGGTAGGTGCCTATTTGAACGCCAAATCCTTTGGGGTTGAGCCGCGCCACCTCAAAATCGTAAAACTCTTTTTCCTCCACCACTACGTTGTCGATGGGTTTGATCTCGCTTTTAGCGGTGCCATCGCCTGCATCGATGACCTCAATTTTCACATCGGTAAGGCCTTGGTTTACGAAGCCCAGTTTTTCGGCTGCCGATTTGGACAGATCGATCACACGACCGTCCACGTAGGGGCCGCGGTCATTTACCACCACGTCCACCGTTTGGCTATTGCTCAAGTTGGTCACGCGCACCTTCGTGCCGAAAGGCAGCGTTTTGTGTGCGGCCGTGAGTTTGTTATGACGATACTTTTCTCCGGAAGCCGTGGGGCTGCCTTCAAACTTGTCCGCGTAGAAGGAGGCTTTCCCCGTTTGGGTTTGGGCTGACAACGTGGCGCCAAAAAACATCGCCATCGAGGCAAAAAACAGATGTTTCATAGGTTAAAAAATGATGATGTCAAAGATAGGCAATCAGAGGCAATCGTCAATTTCATTTCGTGCTTTCGCGAAAAGGCCTTACTTTTGCCCGGCAAATAACGGTTCCTAACTCCTTATTTGCCATGCCGCTCAATTCCTCGAAGTTTCTCTTTGAAGCACTCACCTATGATGATGTGCTCCTCGTTCCGGCCTACAGCGAAGTACTTCCCCGCGAGACGGATACAACCACGTACCTGACCGAGAATATCAAACTGAATATTCCGCTCATTTCTGCGGCTATGGACACGGTAACCGAGGCAGACCTGGCCATCGGTATGGCATTAGAGGGTGGTCTCGGCTTCATCCACAAAAACATGTCCATCGAGGCCCAAGCCGCACAGGTGCGCAAAGTGAAGCGGTCTCAAAGTGGGCTGATTCTGGATCCCGTAACACTCAGCATCCACGGCACCGTGCGCGATGCCGAGCAAATCATGCGCGAATACCGCATAGGCGGCATCCCCGTGGTGGATGGCAACGGAAAACTGTTGGGCATCATCACGAACCGCGACCTGCGTTTTCAAAAAGATATGAACGTGGCCGTGGAAACCATCATGACACGTGACAACCTGGTGACAGCCCCGGAAGGCATCACGCTCGAAAAGGCCGAAGGCATCTTGCAGAAATACAAAATTGAAAAACTGCCGATCGTCAACAAGAAAGGAAAACTCATCGGCCTGATTACCTACCGCGACATCCAAAAGAAAAAAAATAAACCCAATGCCTGCCAGGACAAATTTGGCCGCCTGCGGGCAGGCGCAGCCGTGGGTGTTACGCCTGATATCCTGGAACGCATCGAGGCGTTGAAACAAGCAGGTGTGGATGTGATCAGCATCGACACGGCCCACGGCCATAGCAAAGGGGTGATCAACGCTGCGAAGCGCGTAAAGAAAAAATATCCTGAACTGGACTTGATCGTGGGCAACATTGCCACGGGCGAAGCCGCCAAAGCGCTGGCCAAAGCCGGTGCCGACACGGTGAAGGTAGGCGTAGGGCCCGGAAGCATCTGCACCACGCGCGTGGTGGCCGGTGTGGGCTTGCCGCAATTGAGTGCGGTGTACGAGGCCGCGCAAGCATTGAAAGGCAGCAACGTGAAAGTGATTGCCGATGGGGGCATCCGTTTTTCCGGTGATATCGTGAAGGCCGTGGCTGCCGGGGCGGACAGCATCATGATCGGCTCGCTGCTGGCCGGCACGGAAGAAGCCCCGGGAGAAGTGATCATCTACGAAGGGCGCAAGTTCAAATCCTACCGCGGCATGGGCTCGCTGGAAGCGATGGATGACGGCTCGAAAGACCGGTACTTTCAAGACGTGGAGGATGACATCAAGAAACTGGTGCCCGAAGGGATTTCCGGTCGGGTGCCGTTCAAAGGGTCGGTAGCGGAGGTGTTGTACCAACTGGTCGGTGGCCTTCGTGCAGGGATGGGCTACTGCGGAGCGAAGAATATCACTAAACTAAAAACCGCCCGCTTTGTGAAAATTACCTCGGCAGGCGTAACGGAAAGCCACCCACACGATGTGACGATCACGCGCGAGGCACCGAATTATAGTAGGAAGTAAGCATGTCGCTATGGGGATAAAGCCCACCCGGCCATTTCAATACATCGCCTTTTTTACAGTGCAGCTAAGAACCCAAGAAGGCCCTGCGTTCGTGTTTATAGGCTATGATGTTTTTCAAGACAAGGTTTTTCAACTGGGCCTTGAGCGCGATAAGCTGGCAGACACGGTGCTGCAAAACGTATATCGTCTGGTAGATCATCCATTTTTTCAAGATTACCGTGGTGAAGGATTTACGTTGTTGATCGAGGAGTTTGAAACGCTGGCTGATCGGATGGAAAAAATTGTAAACCCATCGGGTGGCAAAGTGTTGTATAACCGGGCACTCACCAACGAGGTTATACACCCCGTGCTGGCCAGTATGGCGAGGTCTTTTGGGAGCGCTAAGTGAAGACAGTGAGGCGGGAGATATATGGGGTGCATCTCAAATTGACGCAGCTCCGGTACCTCACCCCGGCCCAACACTTGCAAAAGTGATAGTCTCTACCCCCCTCTCCATTGGAGAGGGGAACAATACGCACCGAAAAACTACTCTGCTTGCATGGGGTGAGGTTAATCGCGTCAATTTGAGATGTACCCATCCATGTCACTGCGTGGCCTTACCGGAAAAACTGCTATTTTTGATTTGTGAAACGCAGTGTTGCTCATACTGATCTTATGGGAATGGAGGCTTTCCAATCGCTTCCTGAGGGCACTCTTGCCGAGCTCATCGATAATGTTGTTTATAGGTCGCCTTCGCCCGCAACCAGACATCAGAAAATAGCGCAAAAAATTTTTCGAAGACTGAGCGAACAAATTGAAGACACTGCGATGGGAGAGGTTTTTTTAGCGCCCCTCGATGTATACCTGGATGAGCACAGCAACGCGGTTCAACCGGATATCGTGGTCGTGCTCAAAAGCTCAGCCCATATCATAAATCCTGAAGGGCACATCCATGGCGTGCCCGATGTGCTGGTCGCCTGCCAGCAAAGAGTACGATCTTGATAAAAAAAGAGATTTGTACGAGCGATTTGGCGTAAAAGAGTATTGGGTAGTTGACCCTCTGACGAAAGGCACCTGGTACTTTCGTCTCACCGAGAACAAATTTTATCAACTCCCCAGCGAACCGGGCATCATCGAGTCGGAAGTTCTCCAAATCCAACTTATCTTTTAGATCCGTCATTTCAACCGTTTTCACTACCAATCGTTAGGTTGATTTTGAAAATCTCATCACATTCTATCCGCTTGGCGTAGCATTTCCCGCATCTGCCCCGTACATTTCTCGTTCACTTTTTTACTCCCAGCCGTGAACGAACTCGTACCGTCAGGACTTTATCATCCCGCCTTTGAAAAAGACAGTTGTGGCGTAGGATTTATTGCCAACATCAAAGGGCGTAAGTCACACCAGATCGTCACCGATGCACTTACCATGCTCGAGCGCATGGAGCACCGCGGGGCCTGCGGTTGCGAACCCAACACGGGCGATGGCGCGGGCATCCTTATCCAAGTTCCACACGAATTTTTTAGCAGTGAATGTCATAAGTTGGGATTCAAACTTCCCACATTTGGCAGCTATGGTGTGGGCCTGGTCTTTTTCCCGCGCGATGCGAAGGTGCGTGAAGAGTGCCGCACCGTGCTCAACCGGCAGATCAAAAAAATGAAGATGACGTTGCTGGGCTATCGCGCCTTGCCCACGCACAACGGTCAACTGGGCGAGACGGCCTTGCTGGCGGAGCCCGTGATGGAGCAAGTCTTTATCAAGCGACCGGATGGCATCGTCAGCCCCGATGATTTTGAACGCAAACTCTTTATCCTTCGAAAATACAGTACGCGCATCATCACCGAGTCGGTAAAGGGCGTAGCTCAACAGTTTTATTTTTCATCGCTCTCGTACAAAACCATTGCCTACAAGGGCATGGTTACCTCGGGCCAGTTGCGACCTTACTTTGCCGACCTTGAAAACGAAGAAGTGGTGTCTGCCCTGGCGGTCATCCACTCGCGCTTTTCCACCAACACGTTTCCCTCGTGGAGGCTGGCACAACCGTTTCGCTTTATTGCACACAACGGAGAAATCAACACCGTGCGCGGCAACATCAACTGGCTCAAATCAAAAGAAGCTTTTTTTTCCTCGAAACATTTCACACGCGAAGAGTTGGATATGATCCTGCCTATCTGCAATCCCGTGCAGTCGGATTCATCCAACCTCGACAACGCCATTGAGTTGCTCGTGCATGCAGGCCGCTCGCTGCCACATGTGATGATGATGCTGATACCCGAAGCGTGGGACGGCAACGAGCACATGAGCGAAGAGAAACGCGCCTTTTACGAATACCACGCCAACCTGATGGAACCGTGGGATGGCCCTGCGTCCATTACGTTTACCGATGGCAAAATAGTCGGGGCCACACTGGACCGCAACGGCCTTCGCCCCTCGCGCTTTGTGGTCACAGACGATGACCTGGTGATTATGGCCTCCGAAGTGGGAGTGTTGGATGTCGATCCTGCCAAGGTGATTACCAAAGGGCGACTACAGCCGGGCAAAATGTTTGTGGTGGATTTGGAACAGGGGCGCATCATCAGTGATGACGAGCTGAAGAAGACCATCTGTAACCAGCAGCCCTATGGACAATGGGTGCGCGAAAACAAAGTGCGTCTGCAGGATTTGCCCGAGCCGGGCGGAAGTTTTCATAAATACGATCCTGTCACCTTTTTGAAACGGCAAGTGTCGTTTGGCTACACCAGCGAAGACATCCGCACCATCCTCGCGCAGATGTGTACCACGGGCAAGGAGGCGTTGGGCTCGATGGGCAGCGACATCCCACTCGCGGTGTTATCCCAACAAGCGCAACATCTTTCAAGTTACTTCAAACAGCTTTTTGCCCAGGTCACCAATCCACCCATCGACCCCATTCGCGAGCGCACCATCATGTCGCTGCTCACGCATGTGGGCGGGTCGCTTAATCTGCTGGAGGAGTCACCACAGCATTGCATCACGCTTGAGTTGCCCACCCCTGTGCTCTCCAACAATGAGTTGGAGAAAATCCGATACATCGATCACCGCCATCTGCAAACCAAAACCATCTACACGTACTTCCGTGCAGACGGGAAACCCGGTTCACTCGAAAAAGGGTTGACGCGCGTGTGCCAGTATGTGACCGATGCGATTGAAGATGGCTTTACGATCATCATTTTGTCGGACAGAAGTTTTGACAGCGGCCATGCGCAGATTCCTTCGCTGCTGGCAGTGGCAGCCGTGCACCATGACCTCATTCGCAAAGGACTGCGCGGAAAAGTGGGTTTGCTTGTAGAGGCAGGCGATGTGTGGGAGACTCACCACTATGCCACCCTGGTAGGCTATGGTGCCTCGGCCGTTAACCCCTACCTCGTGTACCAGACCATACACGACATGAAAAAGAAAAACCTGCTGCCCGAAAACCTTACGGAAGAGCAGGCCATCTATCACTATAAAAAAGCGGTGTGTGGCGAGTTTCTCAAGATCATGAGCAAGATGGGCATCAGCACGCTGCAATCGTACCACGGGGCTCAGATATTTGAGGCGTTGGGCATCAGTCAGGATGTAGTTGACACCTACTTTACCGGCACGGTGTCGCGCATTGGCGGCCTCACCCTGGACGACATCGCCCGTGAAGCCTTAGTCAAACACCAATTGGCTTTTCCGGTGTCGGCCAATATGCAACCACGCCTGGAGGTGGGCGGGGTTTACCAATGGAAGCAGCGCGGAGAGGCGCACCTCTTCAATCCGCAAACCATCCATTTACTGCAACACAGCACCAAAACCAACGACTACGGCCTGTACAAGAAATACGCCAAGCTGATGGACGACCAAAGCGAAAAAGCCATCACGCTGCGGAGTTTGCTCAAGTTTAAGAAACGCAAAAACATTTCGCTGGAAGAAGTAGAGCCCGTGGAAAATATCTTCAAGCGCTTTGCCACGGGCGCTATGTCGTTTGGATCGATTTCGTATGAAGCCCACAGCACCTTGGCCATTGCCATGAACCGCATCGGGGCCAAAAGCAACTCGGGCGAAGGGGGTGAGGACGAGATGCGCTTTGAACGCAAGCCCAATGGCGATTGGGAGAATTCCGCCATCAAACAAGTAGCCAGCGGCCGCTTTGGCGTTACGAGCTATTACCTCACCAATGCGCAAGAGTTGCAGATCAAAATGGCGCAGGGAGCCAAGCCGGGCGAAGGAGGGCAGTTGCCGGGCCACAAAGTGGATGAATGGATCGGCCGTGTGCGCCACTCCACTCCGGGTGTGGGGTTGATCTCGCCACCACCCCATCATGACATTTACTCAATCGAAGACTTGGCCCAGTTGATCTTTGATTTAAAAAATGCCAATCGCGCAGCGCGCATCAGCGTGAAGCTGGTGTCAGAAGCGGGCGTGGGTACTATTGCATCCGGTGTGGCTAAGGCACATGCCGATGTGATTTTGATTTCGGGACATGATGGCGGTACGGGTGCGTCACCGCTGAGTTCGATACGTCACGCGGGCTTGCCGTGGGAGTTGGGGTTGGCGGAGGCACATCAGACCTTGGTGCGCAACAAGTTGCGCGGCCGTGTGGTGTTGCAAACGGATGGACAGATACGGACGGGTCGCGATTTGGCCATAGCCGCGTTGCTCGGGGCTGAAGAATGGGGGGTGGCCACTGCGGCCTTGGTCACTACGGGCTGCATTATGATGCGCAAGTGCCACCTCAACACCTGCCCGGTGGGCGTGGCTACGCAAAACAAAGAATTGCGAGCGCTATTTACGGGCAAGCCCGAGCATGTGGTAAACCTGTTCACCTTTCTGGCGCAAGAACTTCGCGAGATCATGGCAGAACTGGGCTTCCGCACCGTGAATGAAATGATCGGCCAAAGCGACTACCTGACGGTGCGCGAGTTGGACGATCACTGGAAATATCAGAACCTGAATCTTGCCGCCATCTTGTTTAAAGAGCCCATCAGTTTGGACACGGCCCAATTCAAACAAGAGGAACAAGACCACGGTATCGAATCAGTTTTGGATCGGGCGTTGATTCGTGAAGCTGCGGCCGCGCTGGAACGGGGAGAATCTGTAGAGACGTCCGTTGTCATAAGCAATCAGGATCGTGCCGTGGGCGCGATGCTCGCCAACGAAGTCTCGAAGAGATATAAGGGCGAAGGACTGCCCGAAGGCACGATCCGCGTGAAGTTTACCGGCACGGCCGGCCAGAGTTTTGGAGCTTTTCTGGCGCGCGGCATTGGCTTTGAGTTGGAAGGCGATGCGAACGACTACGTGGGCAAGGGACTGTCGGGTGGGCAGTTGGTCATTTACCCGCCCCGCACCAGTTCGTTCAATCCGGCCAAGAACAGTATCATCGGCAACGTGGCCTTTTTTGGGGCTACCTCGGGCCAAGCATATGTGCGCGGCATGGCGGGCGAGCGCTTTGCGGTGCGCAACTCCGGGGCGGAAGTGGTAGTAGAAGGCGTGGGCGACCACGGATGCGAATACATGACGGGCGGCCGCGTGATTGTGTTGGGCGATACCGGGCGCAACTTTGCCGCAGGCATGAGCGGAGGGATTGCCTATGTGTGGGATGTGAACAAGCACTTCGTGAAGAACTGCAACATGGAAATGGTATTGTTGGATACCCTGGAACCAGACGATGAACGCTATGTGCGGGAACAGATATTAAAGCACCAGCAACTGACGGGCAGCGAAGTGGCCTCGCACATCATCAGCTACTGGAGCACCACGCTCAAAAATTTTATCAAGGTGATGCCTATTGATTACAAAGCAGCGATTGAAAAACAGAAAGCAGCGCGGCAATTTGCATGATGCATGCCAATAACCAGCCGCCAGTCACCAGAAGCATAAAACGAACATGGCAAACCCAACCGGATTTTTGAACGACCCGCGAGAACTGCCCCCCAAGCGAGACCCGCACGAGCGCATCCGCGACTACAACGAGGTAGATCCACGGGTAGACTTCTCGCTCACCCAAACGCAAGCCGGCCGCTGCATGGATTGTGGCATACCCTTTTGCCATCACGGCTGCCCCCTGGGCAATATCATCCCCGAATTCAACGATGCCGTGTACCAAGGCAACTGGAAGCTGGCGTACGAGCTGCTGATTGCTACCAATAATTTTCCGGAGTTCACCGGGCGTATTTGCCCCGCCCCGTGCGAAGCCTCGTGTGTGCTGGGAATCAACAAACCAGCGGTAGCCATCGAGTACATCGAGAAGTCAATTATTGAGCGAGCCTTTACTGAAGGGTGGGTGACACCCAGAGTACCCGCGCAACGCACCGGCAAAAAAGTAGCCGTCATCGGATCGGGACCCGCGGGCCTCGCGGCTGCTGCCCAACTCAACCAGGCCGGGCACAGCGTCACCGTGTTTGAACGCGCAGACGAAATTGGCGGGTTGCTGCGCTATGGTATTCCTGATTTCAAGCTGGACAAACAAGTGTTAGACAGGCGGCTCGCGGTCATGAAGGACGAAGGCATCGTATTTCATACCCATGCCAACGTGGGGCAAAATGTGTCGGTCGTGCAACTGCGCGAGGAGTTTGATGCGCTGTTGCTGTGCGGAGGGAGCACCGTACCGCGCGATTTACCCATTCCGGGCCGCAGCCTGAAGGGTGTGTACTTCGCGATGGACTTTTTAACTCAACAAAACAGCCGTGTAGGCGGCCGCAAGGTTAAAGGCGAAGAGCTTTGGGCCACCGGCAAAGAGGTGGTGGTGATTGGTGGTGGCGACACGGGCTCCGACTGCGTGGGCACTGCCAACCGCCACGGGGCCAAGTCGGTCACGCAAATCGAAATTCTATCCAAGCCCCCGAAGAACCGAACCGAGCAGATGCCCTGGCCGAGTTGGCCGATGATTTTGCGCACCTCTACTTCGCACGAAGAAGGATGTGAGCGGCAATGGTCCATTGTGACAAAAGAATTTGTAGGCGATGCGCAGGGCAACCTGACCGCTTTGAAGATATGCGAAGTGGAGGTCAGGCAACAACCGGGTAAGTCTCCGGCATTTACAGAAGTAGCGGGCACGGAGAGAATGATTCCCTGTCAACTGGCCTTGCTGGCAATGGGCTTTATGCACCCGCAGTGGGAAGGCCTGTTGGAGCAACTGAATGTGGGGATTGACGAGCGCGGCAACGTGAAATGCGCGCAATATCATACCTCGGTGGAGGGCGTGTTTGCTGCGGGCGATATGCGCAGGGGGCAGAGCCTGGTGGTGTGGGCGATCAGCGAGGGCCGCGAAGCGGCCCGAGCGGTGGATGAGTACCTGATGGGCGTATCGCTATTGGAGTCAAAAGAGAAGGGCGCGTTGAGTTTGGGGTAGAATCTAACGAAACGTTGTGCCTACGGGCTGATTATCAAAAAGGTAGAAATAGAGGGGATAAGTCGTGAAAGAATCGTTACCTTGGTAATTGAAAGGTATCCCAAGGTTGGCATTATGGGTGAGCAATGTGTAGTGATCTATATATCGATACTCTGTGAAGTATTTTTCTACAATTTTCGGAAAATCCAATGAAAAAGAGGGAAGTAAGGACTTCAGTTTTGGGGTCTGCAGAAAAGCAAGTTGACCCACGGGCAATAGACCGGATTCAATAGGTATTCGGACATCAATGAATGCAAAGTAAGTATAGTAGTAGTCGAGTAGAGAGAGCGTGACCACAAACCCTTTTTTGATTAGAACGTGATTTGCCTCTAAGACCTCAGTAACATTGGCCTGCAGGTTGGGGAACTGATTATAGCTAATGTCATCAACGTTAACGCTTTTTCTTTTAAGCGCATCGATTACCTCCCCCCACTTTCTCAGCTTTTCATTTTGAGGATTTTCTTCGCCTTGTAAAGACTTGATTTTATCTGAAACTATTGTTTTTACATAATCCAATCTTTCGGGCGTTTTATAGATGGACTTGGCCGTCTCTTTGAGTCCATATAGTCTTTCCATAATATAGATATCAACAGTATCTTGCGGTTGTTGACGCAATGCCCCCCTGGCATGGTCCTGTGGAAAGGCGTACATATCCGTTGCTAAAAATCTGTAAATTTGTTCTAAGTTCTTGTAAAATGAAAGACGCAAGCTCAACCTCGGTAACAACTTCATCGTGAGAACTCAACCAATCTTGGGCTTCATCCATAGTGAGATTCCAAGCTGAATTAAAATTCTGTGACGCTATAGCTGAGCTTGGCGTCAAGCTTCCGAATGTGACACACATTGCGCCCCACATTACGTTCAAAAAATTATTATTTGAACTATGATGAGCATTAACTATCAATCTAACAATTTCTGCGGTTAAACCAGATCCAACTCTCGTGAACTCGTAAATGTCACATCGTTTTTAGGATTGTAAGAATTACCACATCGGCAACTTGATCTGATCCGAATAGAACTTCATGCGGCTGTGCCGATCGTCCAGCGGGCTGATCTTGTCGATGCTGGCGTATTTGTGGTTGACAAACACCTCCACGTATGTAGAGCCCAAGAGGTATAAATTGATTTTGTAGCGATAGTAGCGGATGGACATCACAAAGGTGCCGTGCTGATACAGCATCGATATTTTTTGTTGCAGCGGCCTGCCCTTCAAGTCATCCCACGAAATCATACCGGAAAAATACGGGATTGCCCCCGCCTTGGCAAGTAGCGATGGCGATCAAAATCGCTGACAACAATACACCCGCTTCCATGAGAAACCACTGCCGAGTGTCCATGCTTATCCCCTTGACCCATCGCTAGTCGTCTGTCCTCATTTGGTTTCGTATTCGCATGAGCTCCTGCACGTCATACTCATCCAGTAATGCCTTGGCGCCTGACCTATTGAGATTCTTTTTATTCTGAATCAATAAATCAATACTCAGGATGGGAATTTGATATCCTTCCAGGATGACAAACCTAGAGGTTTCGCGAGCTTGTGGATAGTCGATAGCTGGGGTAAACGTAAGTACATCAACCGCATTGGGTTCAAACCCAAACGCCAAAAACAGGGGCTCTTCAAATTCTTCTGGTTTCAGGTCTCCGGTGTCCAACTGGATTTCCCGTAAGGCGTTTATGAGTCGAGTACCGTTTTGAGCGGAGGGTTCAATAAGCAAATCTAAGTCGCCAGTGCCTCGGCTTACGCCATAATAAATAGCCGCAAAACCACCAATCACGATGAATTCCACCTTCTGTTTTAGCAAGGTTACCACCAACTTGTGATGAAACGGACCAAATAAACTCATGGGGCTGATTTCCTTCTGACTTTCAATCCCTTGAATTCGTAGACGTACCCCGGTTTCTCCAGCCGTTGCATCCACGTGCGTAGAATCTGCAGGCGTTGTTCTCCTGAAAGCGACTCGAAATGGGCTTTGCGCGCTTGTGCGATTTGCTCGGGCGTGGCACGTACGACTTTCATTGCGGAAAGGTACGAGCAAGCCACGGGCATTTGCAACTGGCGTTGTACCTTGATGCCACGAACAGCTATTCCATCAAACTAACCCCCCGACTGCTTTTTCTATGCGATGGCCTGGGTGCCCTCGTCACCGCACTGGTAACCGGTGGGATATTGGTGCCTTTCGCAGAGGCGATCGGTTTGCCGCGATGGTTGCTGCAAGCGATGAGCGTTGTAGCGGTAAGCATGGCCTTGTTCTCGTTTTGGCATTATCATTTTCGCCCCGCGTGGCAATCACGGCTTCGGTGGATAGCGGTGGCCAATGTTACGTACGGCTTGACGGCTCTGATTGTCGTTTACCATTTCCGCGCTACCACCACCGCTTGGGGAGCGACCTACTTTGTGCTGGAGGCAGGGGTGCTGTTTCTGCTGGCAGCGATCGAGTGGCCGGCCGCCTCTCGCTAGCTCAACTCCTTCCGGAATAACTCCATACTGCGGCTCCACGCCAGTTTGGCTGCTGCTTCGTTGTAGCGCGTGGGTGCCGTATCGTTGTGAAAGGCATGCTGCGCCCCCGCATAGTGAAACAACTGATAGCTGACCTTGGCGGCCTTCAGCGCCTCTTCGTAGGCCCCTATGCCCGCGTTGATGCGCTCGTCCATTTCGGCATAATGCAACTGAACTCTGGCCTTGATCTTGGCTACATCTTCCGTTTTGGGCTGCCGTCCATAAAACGCAATGGCTGCCTTGAGCGAAGGCGCATTCACCGCCAGGTCATTGGCCATGCCACCGCCCCAGCAAAACCCGATGCATCCGGCTTTGCCTTTGTAGTCTGCCCGCGCACTGAGGTAGTCAAGCGCCTTCACAAAATTTGCCAGGTTCTGTGCGGCATCCAGTTGCTGAAACATGCCGCGCGCAGTGTCGGCATCTGAGGGCGTTCCGCCTTTTACGGAAAGAGCATCGGGCGCGATGGCCAAAAAGCCTTCCAAAGCCGCGCGTCTGGTAACGTCTTCAATGTGGGGGTTCAGGCCGCGGTTTTCATGAATGACGATCACGGCACCGTATTTTTTATTCTCCTTGGGCCGCGCAACATAAGCATTCATCGTGCACCCGTCTCCCGGGTAGGAAATGCGCTCGGTCAAAAGTCGGTCGTCCTGAACGGTGGCCGCGTGGGCATAATTTACTTCGAGCAGCGGTAACAGCGCCAGGGCGGCTGCCGTACTGCCGGTAAGCTTCGCCAAGCGTTTGATGAACTCATCGCGCGAAAGCGGAGCGTGGGTATATTCGTCAAACAGGTTGATGATTTGCTGATCCATACAGGTAGAGGTTAATCGCAGACTAGGTACGCTTTTTTTGCCGATGACTAAAGAGCTTTGTGAAGATTGGCCCTTTAAACAAAAAACCCCGCGCCAGGCAGGGTTTTTTTAGGGTGAAAGACGGGACTTGAACCCGCGACCCCCAGAATCACAATCTGGTGCTCTAACCAACTGAGCTACATTCACCGTTTGGGACGGCAAAGGTAGCCAGACGCCCAGAATTTGCAAAAATCATTTTCAACCGGGCTTGCCCGCATTGTTCGCCTGGTGTGTACGTGGTGTTCATTTTTCAACACTCCCTGAAACCTGTTGTCGGTTATTGGCGTCCAAACCCACGATTAGCACACGGGCTTGTTTTTTGCTCACCCGGCAGGCTTGTCCACAAAACCGAAACTTCACCGTTCATGACGTTGCTTAAAAACTACCTCCGAACTGCTTATCGCAGCTTATTCCGCCACCGATTTTTCTCAGCGATCAACATCCTGGGCTTGTCTGTAGCGATGTCCATTTGCATGGGCATCATCATGCTGGTGGCCGACCAACTCACCTACGATCGCCACAATCCGCTCCGCCACCGTATTTATCGCATCACCACACACGATGTGGATGGCACCGGGCAAATGACAACTGGGCAAACGAGCGCTACCTCGCCCCTGACCCTGCGCCAGGAATTGCTCGAAGCCTATACCGGCCAGCAGCGCGTGGTGAGGTTGATGCGCGGTTTTGGTAATGGCTGGCTGGAATTCGAAAACCAAAACGTAAACATTCCGCTGGCCGGTTTTTTTGCCGACCCGGAAGTCCTGGAAGTGTTCGGCTATGAGTTGGAGGCGGGCGATGCCGCCACGGCCTTGATCCAACCCTTCACGGTTGTACTCACCCATCAGGCCGCACACAAACTTTGCCAACGGAAATGCACTTGGACAAACCATCAAAGTGGGCGACCTGGGCACGTACACGGTGACGGGTATCGTCAAAGAAACCGATCACAAGTCGCACCTGGTGTTTGAAGCCTTGGCCAGCATGAGCACGGTAAACAGCTTACCGAACAAAGATGTGCTCAGCCAATGGACCAACTACTGGAACGGGTGGACCTATGTGTTGACCCAACCTGAACAAACCCGCGATCAACTCCAACGCCACCTCGACCAGATTTTCGAGCGGCACATCGCAAGCATTGACAACCCCGGGGTACATAAAATGAAGTTTGGATTGCAACCGTTGATGGAGATCACCCCCGGGCCGCTCACCAACAACCCCATCGGCCCTGTACTGCCGTGGTTTTTTGTGTACTTCCTGGGTGGCCTGGCATTGGTTATCTTGCTCACCTCGTGTTTCAACTTTACCAACCTGTCCATTGCCCGCTCGCTCACGCGGGCGCGGGAGATCGGCATCCGCAAAGTGACAGGTGCGGCACGCTGGCAACTGGTAAGTCAGTTTTTGAGCGAATCGGTGTTGCTGGCATTTGTGGCCCTGCTTTTTGCGATGGTGCTTTTGCTGTTGGTGAAGCCGATGATTTTGCAATTGAACTTTGCGCGCATCTTCCGGTGGGATCTGGCCATGAACACCACCGTGCTGGCGGTGTTTGTCACCTTTGCCGTGCTCGTGGGCCTGCTGGCAGGCTTGTTTCCCGCAGCCGTGCTGTCGGGATTTCAGCCCATCAAGGTGTTGAAGAATCTGAACAACGTAAAACTGTTCTCGCGCCTGGGCTTGCGCAAGGCGCTTCTGGTGTCGCAGTTTACACTGTCGTTGTTTTTCATCCTTTCGGTATTGGTGCTCCACCGGCAGATCAACATCTTTCTGCGGCAGGACCACGGATTCAACATGACGCACAACGTAGCCATACGGTTGAACGACACCCCGGCCGATGTACTGAAAACAGAACTGCTCAAGCACGCGAATGTGTTACACGTGGCGGCCGCTTCGCATCTGCCGGCCTCCGGCACTTCGTATGGCGAAGGGTATAAGCGGGCACTGGACGATCCGGAGTGGAGCAACATGGGATACTTTTTGGTTGACGAAGACTACCTCACGAACATGGGCGTGCCCCTGGTGGCCGGGCGTTTTTTCTCCGACCGCGCAACGGCCGTCACCCAAAACTATGTCGTCATCAACCAAACGGCTGTCACCCACTTTCGGTTTGCATCCGCTCAGGAGGCCGTGGGGCAGACGCTGCTGATCGAACGCGACTCCAGCGAGCGAACCATTTTGGGCGTGGTGGCCGACTACAACCACCGCGACCTGACGCAGCCCATTTCGCCCATGGCGCTGGTGTACGACAGCGCCCAGTTTAACCTGTTGCAAGTTTCCTATACCGGCACCTATGCAGAAGTGGCGCGCGTAATCGAGGGTGCGTGGGCCGCGGTGAATCCGGGCCTGAAGGCGGACGTTGAACCGGTGGATTCGGAAGTGAAGCAGTTTTATGAGATCATTTTTGGCGACATTGCCCGGGTGCTGGCAGTCATCTCTTTTTTGGCGATATTCATTTCGTGTTTGGGGCTGTTGGGCATGGCCACATATACCACCGAAACCCGCATCAAAGAAATTTCCATCCGCAAAGTGCTGGGCTCGTCCAACGGCTCGCTCGTTGTGCTCCTGTCGAAGGGGTTTGTCGGGTTGTTGGCGATGTCGGTGGCGCTGGGTGTGCCGCTGGCGTATTTCGTCAATAACCTGTGGTTGCAACTGATTGCCTATCGCGCTTCTTTCAGCGTGTCCATCGTGCTCACGAGCATGGCTGTGCTGCTGGCCTTTGGCGGAGTGACCATCGCCTCGCAGACACTGCGGGCGATGTTCGTCAACCCTGTACAGCATTTGAAGAATGAGTAGGCGGGATGGAAGTGTTTGGTTAGTCTGACACCAAACGTTGGACGAAGATAGACTTTAAACCTTGAAACGCTGAATTTCTGATCATCGTGTCTCCAGGTATCTAGCTTTCAACACGCATACTGATTTACAGCTGCCGACTCTCTACGCGTTCAGGAATTCTTGTCGCTCAGTAATGATTGATTGCTAAAGAAACTCAAGTACGTCACCACCATGCGCAAATGCAGATTAGTACAACTTTGCCATTTTGTTGTTTGATTTGATAGTTGCAGGTAAGGTCTCCCTCTTTAGGTACGTAGTCAGTTTTTAGTTTATACTCGGTTTTCTCACGATTCCAGACGTTGCTGCCTGCCTTGAATAAAATGTCTACAAATTTAGTAATCTCTTTCGAGTCATAATCCGTGAAGGTGATGGTCGTTTCGATTACAGAACCACGACATTCATTGTAGCTATATTCAATTCCGCCTTCAAAATGTTGCTGCCACGCACAGACACAGTTGTTGCTTTTGTTTGCATCCACGCAATCGATTGATTCTTTTAGATTTACTCGAATTCCCTCTTTCTTAAAATTTCCTTCCAGATAGGCTAATCCTTTTTCTGATGACTTTTTTTTGATTTGATCTTGTGATGGTTCTGGTAGCTTTCGGGAAGTTGCTTGACAAAATGCGACATTTAGTGAGAAGAGTATCAAAATTGTCAAGAGGCCTCTGAGGAATTGAAGAGCAAAATTGGCTCGTTGTGTCATTTTCTGGACCATACATTACCAGTTGGCAAATTAATTCTAACAAATTGTCATAAATCTCACTTTCTTTTGCTGTTTATCCAATTTCAATGTACTAATTTTTGTTTGGCTTGAACTGCCTGAAGCAAAACATCATCGCCTTTTGCGAACAGGAAAATTTAATTCGTTAGCGAGGTTGCACTGTAGGAACCTCTTTTGGCAATACCATGTCAGCGGTTCGTTGGCTTATTCGATATTCATTTTTCCTTCAAATATAATTTTAGCATTACTTGTAACTACAAGTTCGGTATCACTAAGAATTTGCAATTTCATAAATCCACCACGTTTCGAGGATTGAAAAGCAATCATTTCGGACTTTCCTAAAATTTCACTCCAATATTTAGCTAAAACAGAATGTGATGCACCTGTCACCGGGTCTTCGTTTATTCCTATCCAAGGACAAAAGCAACGTGAATAAAAGTCATATTCTTTGTCTTTCGACTTTGCAGTAACGACTAATTCTTTTATTTTATCAGAAGTTTGAATTGCTTTTACAAAATCTGGCTTTATGTTTAACAATGTTTCTTTATCCTGAACTTCAACAACTAACATTTCTAAGTCCTTTGCAAATTTTGTTGCAACGGGGCTTTTAATATCAAATACTTCATATAGTTCTTTCGTAGGCGTAAAGTTTATAGTTTCATAAATTGGAAATTTCATTTTGATATCTTCACCTTGGCTTGTAGCACTTAACTTCAAATTACGGAAAGTGGTAAAATTCACAGATGACTTTTGCAAATGATGCAGAATTAGTTTTGCAGATGCCAATGTGGCGTGTCCGCAAAAATCTATTTCAACAGTTGGCGTGAAATACCTAACTGAATAGTCGGTATCGGAGTTATTATTCTGTTTTAAAAATGCAGTTTCAGACAGGTTGATTTCAGTGGCAATCGCTTGCATTGTCTCAACGCTAATTTCATTTTCCAATAAACAAACACCTGCTGGATTGCCTTTAAATGCCTCGTTTGTAAATGCGTCAATTATAAATACTTTCATTTTCAAATTGTTTTTGTTTCTGTCTATCGTCTTTCGATGTTGTAGGATGGTTTTACAATGACCGCTAACGGTTTTCGGCTTGGCGAGCCTGCGGCAGGCTGGTTTTGCAAAACTGTTAGGCGTATGTGCTTTTCAATCAATTTATTCTTTTACGGATATAAAAGTTTCTACTTCTGCTTTGTCTCCATCATAATACTTTTGTCCGTGAATAGTAAAGTCTGCTTTGTAGGCTCGTTTTAAGTTTAGTTCGTTATTTCCCCATATTTCTAACCAAGTATTGAAAACAGCGTCTGGCATTTTACCCTTGGAGACAAATTTTTGGTACGTGGAAGTTTCAATTGTTATGCCAACAAATCCCTTAGGAATATTTTCTAACGAACGTACTGGTAACCCTAAAATCGTGGTGTAAGACTTTGTGAAATCGGCTTCATAATTTGTATAAACTGCATAAATTTCATCACTCACTTTATTGGGAATTTGTTTTTGAATTTCTTCGCCCCAAAACGTACCCCACAATGCTTCGATGTCTTTGACAGATTGTCCATTTTCATTCGTTGTTCTTGTTGAAATTCCGATCACGTGGAATTTTTGAATAGTTTGAGTGTTCAATGTCTTATATGTATTTTTTTGTATTTGAGATTGAGCTGTGAATGAGGGTAGTATTAATGCAAGAAGAATTAAGTTGTGAAAGTTGTTGTTCATTATCAGTTAATGTTGATTAGGTTGCAAAACTGGAATGCTCTTGTGACAGCCCTATGTCAAGGGTGGTGTACATTTTTTTCTGCAAATGTCAAAATACTCCTCAAATGTCATTTTATGAGGTTCAAATGTGTGGTTTTGCACCAACAAGCTTTCAATTCTATCTAAACGAAATGCCCTGTAGTCATTTCTCAATCTGCAAAGCGCAATGAGCAACCAATTTTCCTGTGAAGTGTAAATGGCAAATGGTTCTACGGTTCTTTCTGTGGCTTGGTTATTTTCTGGCGAATAATATTTTATTTTGACAACCTTAAAATTTGTCAAAGCTAATTGAAGGGTCGATAAATTGTTGCTTGTACGAGTACTGCCGGTGTTTTGTCCTGATCTAATGCGATTAGAAAGCAAATTGGCCTTGTCTTTTGTGTGGCTTCGTAATACAGATTTGATTTTAGTGATGGCTTCGGTGTAGTCCTTTACAAGAGATGCGTCTTTGTTTTTTAAAATCAATTTTTCGGCTGTAATCAAAGCATTAGCCTCACTTTCGGAAAACATTACTGGCGGCATTCTGTAACCATCCATTAAAGTATAACCTTTTCCGTCTTCTGTCAGAATGGGGACGCCTGCTTGTTCCAATGCTTTGATGTCTCGGTAAATGGTTCGGGTGCTAACCGAAAACTTGTTCGCTAAATCCGGAGCCGTCAAAAGTCGTTTTGTTTGCAGTTGTGTTAAAATTGCAATTAGTCGTGAAAGTCGTTTTGTGTCGGTGTCGTTCATTTTCTGTCTGACTGTTGATAGTTGGAAAGTCGCTTGTGGTATTACCGCTGACGTTTGTGTTTCTGCAGTGCCATTCCGAGGCCGCGTCCTGTCCTACGAAACAAAACGTGGAACGAAGATAAAACGTTATACCAACTCTTCACGGCATCATTGCAGAAACATGCTGATGGTAGCTGTGGGGCCCAAGTCCACACGTCATTTGTGGCCTGCATTCCTGTCACCCGTTAATTTATACAACTCTTTTTTAGTCAGTCTTGTGGTGTGGCATTGTTCACTGACAACTTTCTCTATCTACACTATACTGAGCACATTCTTTGGTTGGCTTTGGATGCGGGTCGGATGTGAGGCCTGCCAATGTGTGTGCGGTCACATGAAACCAACTATACGTTGAAGTCAAATATTTTATTTTCAGCAAAGGTTGCTTGTGTAACCATTACCAGTTCAGCTTTTTCTCTAATCCATGTCAGCGGAAATGATTTCACTTCCTTGCTAATTGAACTTTTCAGGCTGTGAGGAAGAATCGTAACACCGAGTCCACTGCCAACCATTTGCAACAGAGTGTTACTGCCCAAGCCTTCATACTGAATGTTTGGCGAAAATCCTGCATGCTCGCAAAGACTTATGGTTTTATCGAAGTAGCTCGGATTGTAATGGCGAGGGAAGAAAACAAACGGTTCATCTCGTAAAACGCGCAAGTCGGTAAGGCGCTTCTTCGCTAATGGATGATTGGCCGGAAGGAATAAGGCAAAGTCTTCTTTGTAAACAATTGTCTGCGTGAGGTCTTTGCTGTTGACAGGGCCGCGTACGAAGCCCACCTCCAGCGAACCATTTCGAAGACTTTCAATTTGGTCAGATGTTGACATTTCACAAATAGATACTTGCAGACGTGGTTTATTTTTTTTCAGACTAGCCAGGAACCTGGGCAGAGCCGAGTACAAAGCCGAGGCAACGTAGCCAACACGCAATTTCCCCACTTCCATCGTCTCCAATTCCTTCAGCTCTTTCCTTGTCTCCTCAACTAATCTAAAGATGACAATTGTTTTGTTGTACAGATGCTTGCCCATTGGCGATAGTGCAACCTTTCGTCTGTTTCGTTCAAATAGCGTTACTCCGAGTTCTTTCTCCAGTTCTTTCACCTGTCGGCTCAAAGCAGGTTGCGCGATATGAAGTTTATCGGAGGCTTTCCGAAAATGAAGTTCTTCAGCCAAGAGTTTGAAGTAGCGCAAATGTCGTAGTTCCATAATTGATACTCAATAGTTATCAAAAGTGGTCAAAGATGGTATTTCTGGCATCAAAGATATTGCTTTTTATTTGCCTGAAAATAGTCATGTCACACTCTGGGAACACAGTATTTTTTCTTTTTATGAGCTTATGTTGCGTTGCTCAAACCACATACGAGGTCAATGCAGGTTCAGCGCGAACAGGCATTGATGTGATACACAGCACTTCGCTGGACTCACTCAAGCGTTGGCCGGTGCTTTCGCGAAACCTCGCTTCGGGTTTTTATGATAAAACCACCGCTTTATATTCGTTCAATAGCGTTGCGTACGCTTTTAAAAGCGGTATAGGTATAACATCAAATAGTGTTTATACCTCGCAGCGGCTTTACAGCGCATTGGGGTTTCAGTACATTTGTGGTAGCCGCGATTGGTTTATTTATATCTACCTCACAAAAGAAATCAGTAGGAACAACTTTCACGACCACTTCGTTTTTGTGGCTTGGCAACCGGCAATTTCGAAAGGGATTCGCTTACTACTTCAGAATGAAGTAAACGTCACGATGTATGGGTCGCAAAATGACTTTACGCTTGAACGCTTTTAAGTTTGGGGTTAACTTACGCAACCGTTGGCAAGCCGGTGTGTTAGCTGAGATTTCGTCTGGGAAAAGAGATTTTGAAATTAACTACCGAAGCCTGGGTGTCTTTATTAAGAAACTGATGTAACAGATAAAAACCATGAAATCATTTGAAGACTTCCTTAATCTGCATCAACAATCACAACCCTTGTTAATCGGGAATATTTGGGATGTGAAAAGTGCCCAGTTGGTAGAGAGAGCCGGTTACAGGGCCATTGCTACTTCCAGCGCGGCTGTAGCTAATTCGTTTGGGTATGAGGATGGTGAGCAGCTTCCATTTGAGTTGCTGATTCAACTTGCGAAACGTGTTAATCAAGTAACCCATCTGCCACTGTCTGTGGATATTGAAGGCGGATTTAGTCGAACCGTTGAAGGCATTTGCCAGAATATTGAGCGATTGCATGATGTGGGTGTGGTAGGCATCAACATTGAAGACTCGTTGCCGGGAAACCCGCGTGCACTTCAAGAACTGGATAGTTTCCGAAAGGCATTGGAAGAAATCGCTGGCCACTTGCAAAGAAAGAACATCAAGCTATTCATCAATGTGCGAACCGATGGATTTATACAAGGCTTACCGAATGCACTATCCGAAACGATTCAACGAATACAAGAATATCAGACCACCGGAGTACATGGCATTTTTGTGCCCTGCGTTGTTAACCCGGAAGACATCAAAGCGGTAGTGATCTCTACTAAATTGCCCATCAATGTGATGTGCATGCCGCAGTTACCCGCGTTTGGAGAACTGCAAAAATTAGGCGTGAAGCGTATTAGCAGCGGTAATTTTGTTCATCAGCATGTAGTTAAAACGGTGGAAGAAATGATGATTACTATTCAGAATGAGCAGTCGTTTAAAAGCTTGTTTTGAAGCGGGAAAGACTTGGCTCTTGCCGTAGCTTTGGGTTCACGGTGGATTTGAGCGGCAAGCAAATGTGCCAATGCACGTGGCCATGCGGGTTGCCACTGCGCTGTCCCTCGGCATTGTGCATAATGACCCGTATTTATGACGGCTGCGGATTTCGAAGCCGCGTCTTGTCCCACGTGCCGAAACGAAATATAAAAACTAAACTTCATACTTGCACTTCCCCCGCAGCTGGGATAAACACTTTGTGCGTGCCCAGTATGGCACAACTACTTTCCAGTCGGGAATTTAGTTTGATTGTCCGAGGGGTATAAGTCCCTTATATGCGAATCCTAAAAGCGCATTAGCAAGCCGCAAGCTGGTTTGGGGTGACCCTTTATGTTTGGAATTGACGAAAAAATCAGAAGATCCTTCCACTCGCTGAGTTATCAACAGAGGTATGCGCAATCAGGCGCCAATTTTCCGTTTTTTTTCAAACCAATAGTTGTGCAACAGCTACCGCTGTTGGCGTTTGTGCCGATTAGTCCAGGCCCAAAACTATTTTTAAGTTCTCTCCAATCTTTTCAGCTGTGTCGCTATCAACAACTCCGACTTTTTTAACAAGTCGTTTGTTGTCAATTGCTCTGATTTGATCAATCATTATGTCACAGTCCTCCTTGAGTCCAAATTTTCGTTTTTTAAGATGAACTCTCAATATCTCCGAGTTAGGTTTTACGTTTGTCGTTATTGGGCAAACAATAGTCGATGGGTGTTCCTTATTTAGTAAGTCAGTCTGAATAACAATAACAGGTCTTATTTTTCCTGTCTCTGTTCCGATTCTTGGATTTAAGTCAGCAATCCAAATCTCAAATTGCTTAATCCTCATCGTGCAGTTTTTCAAACTCTGCCAATATTTCCAATGAGTCTTTGGAAACCATTTTTGATTCCTTACTCAACTGCTTTGAAAGAAGTCTCCGCTTATGAAGTCTGTTATAGAATTCAATAGCCTCGTTTATATATCTATTGCGGCTTTTTTTAACCTTTGTCACGATTCTTTCAGTCTCCTGAAAAATATCGTCTTCCAGCTTTAATGATAGATTTTTCATACTATTACCGTTGTCCAAAGGTATATACTTTTTAGATATACTCCAAATTATTTTGGGAGTCCGCAGGCATAAACGTTAACGTCTGTGTTTATGCAGTGCGGGGAATAGGAGGGCTTAAAAATGAAGCGCAGCGGAACCTGCCTTTGCCGGCAGGCAGGTGTTAAGCCCGACCTGCTCCAAACTGTCCCCCGTTACCGAACTACATTATGAAACATAAACTTTAATTTAACACCGAACGCCCGCATTGCATAAACATTTTGTTGGCGGCTGTGCTTCTTCACCGGTCTTATTCCATGAGTCTAAACCAAGCGCGAACTGTTATCTGCAATCTTAATTCTTCGTCCTCTGCTAATTTTGAGCAGTGAGCAATTGGTCCTCTAAGAGTATTCAATTGATTCATAACATTCTCAACTGCTTTAATGCTATTGAATATTGTTTGAAAAATTGTCCAATTGGATTTAATTATCTCTCCTAGTTCTCCAAATGTCGTAAAGTCAATTGGCTCGTCTGACCGAACGGTTACACCAGAATCCCTTTCTCTCTGAATTCTTTTCCTAACTTCATCTTTAACAACTTGTGGTGCTTTATTGTCCCACCAATCTTCGCCAGTCGCTTCTAAAGTCGTAGAGATTAAATCGCGTATGGATTTCTCGAGGCAATAAAATATCTCATAGTGTTTGGCCATATTTTTGGCCTCCTTTCGAACTTCCAATTCAAACTGAGGGTAATAAATATTATCCTTCTCGACTTTATTTTTTTTACGTCCCAAGTCAATTTGATATTGTTTCTCAACCCTGTCCAAATCGAACTCAGCAAATTGGTTTGTTATACCAAAAAGCTTGACGACATTTTCGTTATTTGAAAAATTCATTTCTTAAGGAGATTTTCTTTTAAACTCTTGAATATAGCATCGAATACTTTGCCGTCTGAAGTTTCGGGTAAATTAAGATTAATTGTATAAGACAAATTAATTCCAGCCAAGTCAGAATGTTTTGGTTTGGCTTGGTCGCTGTTATTCGAATTATTTTGTTTTTCAGTTTCAGGTTCTTCTTCCTCTTCTTCCTCTGTGTCCACCGAGGCTTCAAAATTTGCTAGCTTCTTTAAAGTCTCGATAGTTCTAATTAAGACTGTCAAAGTGGGATTACTCTTTTCTACTTCTAAAACTTCAACAAGAAAATTCTTTAAGTCCTCAGTGGATTTAGAATGCCAATATTCGTTCCTACTGTATAAGTCCGCATAAGCCACCCTAAATGCTTGGGCCATTGCTTGTCCGGAAACCTTCGTGTCCGGGTTTCTAAATTTTTTATATATCTCTGTCGGTGAACCGTCCGTGGATAAGAAACCAATCCGTTTTAAAAAAGGAATAAACGGAATCGTACTCCCAGATTTCTTAAACTTCAAATTGGTAAATAAAAAGTCACCGCTAAACCTACTTGGTGGTGGGGCTTCTTGAATCTTTTTAAAGAGTTCCTGAAGTAGTCCGGTCGAGTTTACGTAAGGAGGAAGTTCTTTTGCCATATCTATAGTTGTTTATGTCAAGTGTGTCCAAACCGTCCTGAAGCATTGCCGCCAACGTTTTGGGTTTGTTTAGTGGCGGATAAATCCGGAGGATTTGTCCGCCTACACGAATATAAATAAACTTGCTGACACTACGGGCGACTGTGTCGCCCGCCATTAAACAAACCCGGTGTTAGCGGCTGCCGCGCTTTCCTATTTTCTTCTTGTCAGGCAGCAGAGTAATATAAATTGGTCTATTGTCAACGGTCTCAATGATTAACATACTTGATGTCTCAAGACTAAGTCCGCTCTTAACATGTGATTGAACTGACTTAAATGTGATAGTGTCGTTTGTTACGTTAATATGATATTCTCCCTTTTCAACTTTCTCTGAAACAACAATCATTTTCTGTTTATAACCGTTTTTGTCAAGAAATTCTCTTTTTTCGATGCGGCCATCCCTAATTTCAAAGTCGGCATATAAAGGTCTGGAATCCATGTCTTTTGGTACATAAAAGGACTTTACATAGGAACCGTCTTTGTCAAAGGTAAATCGAACTTTATCTTCCTTTGTTTGGAGCTGTCTTGAGTCTGCTGAACCGTCAAGTCTTACAGAAGTTGCAGTCCAGACCCCAACTATTGTTTGTCCCGTTACAGATGTACAAATTAACAATGTCAATATTGTCAAATGTCGTTTTATCATTGTTGTCATTGTTGTCCTGCGCGGTTGCCGCTAACTCCCATATATACGAACTACGTTCGTATATCCAGCGAATGTACGCAGATATCCGCACAACGGCTATCCAGGTAAGAATGCCGTGGAACCGGCAGGGCCACGGCCTTATGTGGAATTTGCTTGCTTGTTACGCGGCTTAATACCCCTTGGTGATCCCCTTTTCAATGGCGGGCACGCCCTCTTTCATCCAGGCCGGCAGGGGGGCGCCCTTGAGGTAATGGTCGAAAAACTGCATCATCCGTATGGCAAAGTCGGTGCGGTCTTGCCGCTGCGTAAGCCCGTGGCCCTGGCCATTGTAGTTTAGCATCCACACAGGCTTGTTCAGCCTGCGCAGGGCCATGTAGTACTCGATGCCCTGGTACCACGGCACCGCCCCATCGGCATCGTTGTGCATCATGAGCAACGGGGTCTGCACTTTGTCGGCAAAAAAGATGGGGGAGTTTTCAATGTACAGCAGGGGCTTTTCCCACAGCGTGCCGCCCAGCCGGCTCTGGCTCTTTTCGTATTGAAACATCCGGCTCAGGCCGCTCTCCCACCGCACGCCCCCATAGGCGCTGATCATGTTTACTACGGGTGCGCCCGCTTCGGCCGCGGCAAACAGGTTGGTGCGCGTAACCAAATAGGCAGTCTGGTAGCCGCCCCAGCTATGCCCTTGTATGCCGATGCGCTTTTCGTCCACAAACCCCTTTTCGATCAGCGAGGTGACCCCGGGCAAGATGCAGTTGTGCGCACTTTCGCCCGGGAAGCCGATTTTATAAACGATATCCGGCACAAACACCACATACCCGTTGCTGGCATACAGCGAAAAGTTGATAAACGAACGGATGGGGGCGGGGGCATGGTGTTGGTGTACATCATCCGCATACTTTTCGTAGAAATACACCATCATCGGATACTTCTTTTTGGGGTCAAAGCCTTCCGGCTTGTACAGCAATCCTTCCAGCGGGATGTTGTCTAAAGATGTCCACCGCACGCGCTCTACACTTCCCCAGAGGTAGTTTTTCATCTGGGGGTTGGCCTCGGTAAGTTTCCTGGGTGCCACAAACGAGAGGTCGGTGGTCCATACGTCCGGGTATTCGCGGAAGCTTTCGCGGGTGAACAAAAGCTGATTGGCTTGTTTGGCCTTGGCCGTAAACGAATAGCGGTGGTCGCTCATCAGCAACTTCGTCAGCTTGCCGTCTTTCAAATTGAGTTTGTAGTAGCCCGCCTGTTTGGTGGTTTCGTGAAAGGCGCTGAGCAAAAGTTCCTTGTCAGGATTGATAAAACGCTCTTCGGCATCCAGCCGTAGGTAGCGGAAGCGGATTCTTTCGGTGCGTCCAATTTTTGTCAGGTTCACCGCGGGCTGGGTACCGTGAGGGTTCAGTTTCCACAGGTCGTAGCGATCGTAGACGATAATCGCTTCATCATTCTTTGTCCATCCGGCACTGCCGTACGGGCCCGGGTAGTCGGGGTGGTCGTCTTCTTCGTCTGCGAAAGCCACGGGAAGAGACGCAGTAAGCGAAACGATTTTGTCCTGTGCGATGGAGTAGCTGAACCAGGCCGTGTCGGCAAGGCTGTACCAGTAAACAAAGTTGGCTTTGGGCGAAAGTGAGACGTTCCCTTTGAGCTTTGTGGCGATTTTCTTTTTCAAGCCCCGGGCAAAGTCGTACAGATATACGTCCGAGAAGTTCTGCGTATCCCAGGTGATCATCTTCCGGTAGTTCACATCGGTTTCGGCCAATGCCACCGAAGCGTTGCCCTCATCGCCCCACACGATGTTGGGCGTTTCGGGGCTGCCCGCTTGCCACACGGTTTTCCCTGCTTGGTTCAAGTCCACCGCCATCAGGTAGGAGCGTTTCTTTTCGTTATCCAGTTGCCGGTTTTGTTGAGGATAGATGTAGTCGTCATCGCCCGTCCACACTTCTACATTCACGATCTCTTCGGGTAGTAACGTGGTATCGGCCACCACGGGCTTGGGGGCCGCACCAAAAAAGAGTTTGTTGCCGTCTTTGGAAAAGTTGGGAGTGTAGTGTTCGCTCACGACCCAGTTGATGGGAATGCCCAACTGCTCTTCCACCGGCAGCTCACTGGCTGGCGCAGTCCCCGCATTCCACAAAAAAAGTTTGAAGTGACGAACAAGGGCTTTGGTGGTATCCCTATCCACCAGAAAGGCGGCTTTTGTTCCCTTTTCGTAAACGGACAGGCCCTTGTATTTGAATTTGCTTTTCCCTTCGTAGAGCGTTTGCAGCGTGGCCCCATCGTACCAATACACGCCCGGCTTTAGCGTGCTGTCGTTGCCCGCGGTAGAGAACAACACTCCTTGCCCTTCTTTGGCCAGCACATAATCGCGCACATAGCCAAACACCTGTTCCTGACGATTGGTGAGATTTCGCAACACGAGGGTGTAGCCATTGTCGTCATTGTTGGGTTTTACTTTTTTGGCTGGCTTTTTTGTTTCCCCGGGGTTGGCCTTATCGTCCTTGGGTTTGGCGGCCTCTTTTTTGGGTTCCAGTTGATAGGCCAGCCATTGACCGGACTTCTCCGCCACTTTGTACGACTTTACGTTGGGTATCTTTTCCGTTTTGCGCGTGCCAATGGCGTAAATACCAAGCGAGTCTTTGGGCAGGTCTTCTTTTTTCTTTTTCTGCCTGCGCAGGTCTTTGACGACTTTTAGCGGGGGCTTGATCTTAAAAATGGCGTGACGGCTGTCGTGGGTCAGGGCTATCTCGGCCGCCCGTTTTATGGAATCCTGGGCATTCGTTTTCAAATGGTAGAAAACAATTTTACCATCACCCTCCTGCGGATTGATCGTGACGGCCGCCACTTCGCCATTGGGCGTGAGCTGCTTGTACGGGATTTCTTTCCAACCGTCATACACCGCGTGGGTGAGGGGTTTTTTCGCGATTGATGGAGCAGCTTTTTTTTGTGCCACTGCCGAGGAGATGACTGCCAGGGCGGCAACCGTCAAATACATTTTCATGCCAAAAGGGGATTTGATCACGAAAGTAGACAAACACGCTGCGCCCGCGATAAAAATTACATCAATGGCAAGCCGTTGCGAAAGCGCCTGCCCTTGCGGTCAGCGTCCTAAAAGTACCGGTGTTCGCCCGAGGGAGTTTTCAGCGTCACTTGCTTCGCGGGGGCACTTTGCACGTGACCAATCACTTTTGCCTCGATGTGAAATTGGGAGGCGATGGCGATGATATGACGGGCCGTAGTGGCATCCGTGTAGATCTCCAGCCGGTGCCCCATGTTGAAGACTTTATACATCTCTTTCCAATCGGTACCCGAGCATTGCTGAATCAACCGGAACAGCGGAGGGGTTTCAAACAGGTTGTCTTTGATGACATGCAGTTTGTCGATAAAGTGGAGGACTTTTGTTTGGGCGCCACCGCTGCAATGCACCATGCCGTGAATGGCCGCGCGGTGGGTTCGCAAAATCTCCATCACCACCGGGGCATACGTTCGCGTGGGCGACAGCACCAACTTGCCCACATTTACAGGCACATCTGCAAGGTGATCAGTCACCCTATGTGGGCCTGTGTACACCAACTTTTCGTCCACGGCCGGATCAAATGTCTCGGGGTATTTTGCGGTGTAGGAGTGATGAAACACATCGTGTCGTGCGGACGTGAGCCCATTACTTCCCATGCCTCCGTTGTAGTCTTGTTCGTACGAGGCTTGACCAAACGAGGCCAGCCCCACGATGACATCGCCTGCCTGGATGTTGGCATTGTCAATGACTTCGCTGCGCTTCATGCGTGCCGTCACCGTGCTGTCGACAATGATCGTGCGCACCAGGTCACCTACGTCTGCCGTTTCGCCACCGGTGCTGTGTATTTCCATGCCGTGTTTCCGCAGCATCGCCAAAACGTCTTCCGTTCCTTCGATGATGGTGGCGATCACGTCTCCAGAGATCACCTGCTTGTTTCGCCCGATGGTCGATGACAGCAAGATGGGCCCCGTAGCGCCCACGCACAACAGGTCATCGATGTTCATGATGATGGCGTCTTGCGCGATGCCCTTCCACACCGACAGATCGCCCGTTTCTTTCCAATACAAGTAGGCCAGTGATGATTTCGTGCCGGCACCATCGGCATGCATCACCGTGCAATAGTGGGGGTCGTCAGCCAGGAAGTCGGGCACGATTTTACAGAAGGCCTTTGGGTACAATCCTTTGTCCAATTTTTCGATGGCCCGGTGTACATCTTCTTTGCTGGCGGAAACCCCGCGTTGGGTATAGCGATCGGTGTTCAAGGCATGGAGGAAATCGCCCAAAGATACGATTCCCTATCCGGAAAGGGACTGTTTTTTAAACACTTCCCATACCACAATGCCCAGGCACACGGAAATATTGAGCGAGTGTTTGGTGCCGGCCTGCGGTATCTCCACTGCATGGTCGGCCAGGGCGATGGCGGCCTCGCTCACTCCGTTTACTTCATTGCCGAAGACGAGGCAGAGCTTGGTGTGGGCGTCTGGGGTAAATTTTTGCAGCGGTATGCTTTCGGTGGTTTGCTCCACCGCCACGATGGTCCACCCCTGTGTTTTTAGTTCGTGAAGCAGGGCAGCCGTGTCGGGGGCATAGTGCCAGTCTACGGAGGCGGTGGCGCCCAGGGCCGTTTTTTCTATTTCGCGGTGGGGCGGTGTACCCGTGATGCCCGTGAGGAAAATTTTTTGCACGCGGAAGGCATCGGCTGTGCGGAAGGCGGAGCCTACGTTGTGGAGGCTGCGCACGTTGTCGAGCACCAGGCAGAGGGGTACTTTTTCTGCCGATTTGAATTGATCGACCGACAAACGCCCAAGGTCGTCCAATGCCATTTTTTTCATGGGCCAAAACTACAAAACCGCGCGGTGGTATTGTTTCGGTTGCCGATACGTTGCCCCTACGGGGCCGGGGCGAGATTCAGGCCGGATCGTCCAGGGCGTTGATGCGCTCTTGCAATTCGTTCAGGCATTTGCCATACGACACGCGGTACATCCAGCGCGACAGGTAAAAGCACGCGGGTGTCAATACGATCACCATAACGATCAGCGCGATGATCACGTCTTTTTTAGCCAGCATCCCCATGATGTCGCCACTGGCGGTGGCACCCCCCATGAAAAAGCCGGTGGCTCCGGCAAAAGGGTAAACAAACAAGGCCGCATACTCTTGCTTCCGGATGTTTTTGGTGATCAGCGCATGGGTATTGATCAGGACGGATTTCAGGTCCTGATCGGGTGGGATCACCGGCTCCAGCCTTCGGTACATGCGGTAGTTTACAACCACCCCAGCGATGTATGAAACAATCATCAACAAAAGAAAGGCACGGATCAGACCTTCGGAAAACATGAAAAACAGCGCTACGAAAACGAACAGGAATACCACGGCAAATACGGTGGTGGTCAGGTAGGCATTCTTCAGCTTCTGAATCGGGTGTTTTGACTTTTTGCCGATGTTCAGCGCCTCCGCAGTCGGTTTGCTCAGCCGCTCATCGCGCAGTTTATTCCAAGCCTGTTGCAAGTCCATGATATTATCGGTCTTTCAGTTTTCGGGTCAGTGTTTCTTTAATACGGTGCAGTTTTACGGCCACGTGGTTTTTGGTAATACCAGCGATCTCGCTGATCTCCTCGTTCTCGTAGCCGTCCAGGTGCAGCGTGACGATCATCCGATCGATATCGTTGAGTTCGCGGATGGCCTGGTAGAGGGCATCCACGCTTTCGTTTCGCTCGTGCGAGTGATCGCTGCCCCCCACGGGCTCCAGGTTATCCGTGGCACGCACCAGGTCGGGCCTTCGTTGAAACGTGAGCACGGTGTTTAGTCCCACGCGGTACAGCCAGGTGGAAAACTTAGAGCGGCCATCAAAGCGGGGGTACGACTTCCACGCCTGGAACAGGATCTCCTGAAAAAGATCCTTCTCGTCTTCGGGGTTGCGCACATACAACCGGATGACTTTGTAAATGATGCCCCGCGACTGATCGATCAGCTCGGTAAATTTCTGGTCTGGCACTGCGCTCATGCTGGTCTGGTATCGCCTACACGCACCCCATAGGTCGCTGGCAGGGGGTGATAATTACAACGAAAGAAAAAAAGATATGAGCTGCCCTCCATCAGCAGCTGAGGTTATGCAAGCCCGAAATTGATTTGCCACGGGTTCCGGCAGTAACTTCGGCACGCGCTAGTTTTCGCAGAAACTGCCTTTGGCAATCCATAACTTTTTGAACACGGGCACCAAAAGCCCCTGGTTCACGGCTTCATCCCCCGTCCATTGGGCCGCAGTCCAGTCGCCCAAAGTGAGAACGAGCGTGTCATTTTCATCACCCAGATACACATGGGTGATGAGCTGATTTTGCAGCCTTGATTTTATGTATTGGCGGTGGGCATTCATCCAGGCTTCGGCCTGCTGTACATTTTCTTTGGAGACGTTGGCTTGGAAGCGGATGAAGGAATAAGACACCATTTGATAAGGCTCGGGAGCCACGCACACATTGCCTAGCTGCGGTTGGTAGGGCACGATCTCAAGATCCCAACGGTTGGCCTGCACCCCCGGGTCAGTGGCTACCCAGGCGCGCACGTCATCGACCGAGCCCGAATTGAAGATAAAAATACCGCCTCCACCGTCAAAGGGGCCGGCTGCTTTCAGTTTCCCTTCGCTGGCGAGTCGATCCATGTTGGCCATGTGGCCACGCATCAGTTCATCAATTTTTTCTTTGGGCAGCTCCTGCGGCTGGGCTTTTTTGTGCAGAAACACCAGCGTGTAGGGCTGGGCGAAGACGCGGCCGAAACTCCACGCCAGGGCGATAAAAAGAAACACCAACATCTTCATGATTCTATGGGATTAGTTCCAGTAAGGCGTCACTTAAGGTTTTAATATCTCGCGTTGTATTGTACAGGTGTGGCGATACCCGGATGGCATCGCCCCGAAACGAGACCGAAATCTTTGCGCGCGCGAGTTTTTTCCGGGCCTTTTCCAGCGGAATGTCTGCCGGCAGGCGAATGCCAAACAAGTGATGGGCGCGCCACGCCTCTTCTTCCACCCAAAAGCCATGCTGGCGCAAACGCATTACTTCCTGCTGCGTGATGTGTTGGCAATACCGTTGAATAGCGGAGGGCTTCCATGCCAGCACTTGTTTTAATGCCGCGAGCATCATCGGGGTCAAAACAAAATTACTCCGCTCGCCCACGTCATAGCGCAAGGCACCGGGCTGGTATTCGGGTTGGTAATTCACCAATCCGGTAAAGTCCTCGCTGTTCACCCGGCTGATCCAGTTCTCCTCCACCGGGATGCCTCCGTTCAGCTCGGGGGCATAGTAGGCCATGCCCATGGCGTAGGGGCCCAGCAGCCACTTGTACCCCGCACACACCAACGCTTCGGGCTGCACCGCACGCACATCAAAGGGCAAAGCGCCCACCGACTGCGTGCCATCGATCACTAACCAGGCGGCCACTTCGCGCGTGCGCTGGCGGATCGCTTGTAAGTCAAACAACGTGCCATCGGCCCAATGAATATTGCCCAAGGCAACCAGCCGCGTTTGGTGGTTGATGGATTCCAGGATGCGTGCGTTCCACTGCCGGCCCCGGTGCTCACGTGTGGGGGGCGGATCGATGATCCGTACGCGGGCACCCGTATCGGCCTGCACCCGTAGCCACGGGTACACGTTGCTGGGGAACTGACCATCGGCTACGATGATGTGCTGATCATTTCGGATGGACAGATTTTTCATCACCACGGCCATGCCATAGGAAACGGAAGGGATCATGGCGATCTGCTGCGCGGGCGCATGGATCAGTCTGGCAAAAGCAGCGCGCACCTTCTCCGTGCCGTCAAAGAAATCGCTGGCTTTCATGTAACCGGGATTGCGTTTGAACCGGATGCCTTCCATGCCGGCCTGCTCCACGCTTTTGAGCAAGGGCGACATATAGGCGCAGTTCAGAAACGTGTGATCGCGCGCCAGGGTGAACTTCGTTCGTTGGTTGGCAAGAGGCATGGCAGAAACGTTAGCGTGGCAGGGCGAGCGAATCGCGCAGCGGCAGAAACGCGTTGCTGTTTTTTGCCCAGTAGTCGGTGCGAATCGTTTTTTTCAAGCGGGCGGTAGTGCTCACGCGTTGGCCGCGCTCCTGAAACGCCTCTTCCCAGCCCGTGATGGCGTAGGGAAACGTGGACTGGAAGGAAATGGCGAGCGAGCGTTCAAAAGACGGCATGGTGATGGTGTAGGTCGATTCCTGCCCGTGTGTCTCCAGTTTCGCGCTCACCGCCACCGGACGAAGGGGTTCATGAAGTAGTCGCGAAAAGAACAGGCCGGGGACCATGTCAACGTTACCCACGGGTAGTTTTGCCGGATCGATGCGCAGCAGTGACCATACCTCATCTTCCAGCCAAACCAAGGGCAGTACCTCTTCTTCGTCTCCTTCTTTTTCAAAATAGGATCGCGACAAGACGCGAAAACCCTTTGGCTGCTGGTTCACCTGCGTGTACACCTGGCCGCACCATTCCTGGCCGGTCATGGAGAGTTTAAAAGCATGCCCCCCGGATGTCAAGGGCATGAACGAGGACAACATCAACGAATAGGGATAAATGCCGGTGACGAAATTTTTAGTAAAATTCAGTTTGAGCACACTTTCTTTATCGGCCCCCGCTTGGGAGGGGTCATCCAGCTTCACGTGCTTTGTTTTGGAAAAATCTTCCGTCACAAAAATGAGCACGGCCGAGCCGTTTCGCGGCTCGCCATAGCGCGATTGATCCAGGTCATAGCTGCTGATTTCGGCCAGGCCCGAGTACCAATAGTCTTTGAAATCCGGTTGGAGCATGCGGCTCGTAGGTTGTTGAGGATGGGAGGGTTGGCAGCCGGCCCCTAGCCAAAGCGCGATTCCCAAAAGCAGCACAGTTTTTGCCATGGTGTGCACAAATAAAAGGTGAAACGAGGTTACAAAGCCCACGAGGCCTCGCATAAAAGTAAACAAAGCAACAAAGATATGAAGCCGCAGCCAGAGGTATACAAGGGGATCGAATACGTACGCATATCGGCCATGGCCAAGGGCGAGCAAGAACTTTTTTGGAAAACCTTTGAGCGCGACAAGATCATCCGTATCCTTCAGGACAACGAGTTGCTCAATGATTGTGTGCAATTCAAAGACTACCAGGCGTGGCGCCAGCAGCAAGTGGTTGCCAGCCCTCCCGAGCCCGTTCGGCAGTGGAAATGGCAGATGCAGTAGTGTGAGGCAAGCGTTAGGCTGCATCACCTCACTTCGCCAAGTACAACTGACAAGGTAGGTTACGCAATTGAGAGTTGTGACCGTAACATCAGTATTTTCTTTGCCTTACGCCTTTTATATCTACTACCGTGAGCGCGTTATCAAAGTTGAATTCTTTCTTATGGATTAAGTCTTCAATTATTCTACCTGGCTCGTCTGCCGTGTATTCGTCAAGTCTCAGATAAATTACTCCCTTTTTTGGCCTGTAGTTGTGTTTGAAAATCAATTCACCATAGTCTCTGTCAAAAGTCAAAATAGTTCGTGCCTCATCAATTGCAATATTCATCACAATATTGTCTTGAATGCTTGGATTGTCTGTCCCGATAGAACGAATGTCAAAACCTTTGCTTCTCAAATACAAAATACTCTTCAGTGGGAAATTTTCGTTGGCTAACAATTTCATGAAGTCAATCCGGCTGTCTTTCTTATCGGGGTAAATAAAAGACCGTCATGCATACAGTCTTGGAGATATGCAAATACAGCTTGAAGTGACTGTTTTGTCAGTCGTGGAAAATTTTCAAGGATTTCATTTTCCGTCCAGCCCTGTGCTAAAAGTCCTACAATATGCTCAACGGAAATCCTTGTCCCTTTAACAGTCGGTTTGCCTAGTAAAACCTCGTTGTCCGATACTATGTAATCCTGCCAGTTCATAGTCCAAAGGTAAGGCTTTTCAAACACTTTTTCGTTTGCGGTGGCGTAAGCGTTAACGCTTTGTATGTGCAAGGTTGCCACAGTATGGCACCAGTCACTACCCCGTGCACAAACCGTATTCGAAATATAAGTTAGTAAATCAGCACGTTATATACAACGATGTATATGCAGAGTTAGTAACAGTTTTACCTCTCATTCAGGCATTGTTCTAGAAACCTATTTAACTCGTTTTTTGATCCTTCGTCTTCATTCCTCATTATGTCAAAACAACTATGCCCATAGGTGTTCTTAATAAATGGATCAGCACCAAGTTTAATCAGTTCTTTGACTTTCACTCTATCAGCTTCGAATCTTTCAAGAATATCTCTAGTGATTAAATCAGGTCTTTTTATTCGTTTGTAATAATTTGTTGATCTATAAAAACTCTCCAAGTTTGTTACGACTTCAAATAGAACAGTATTGCCATTCTCATATTGGGCATTGATATCAGCTCCATTACCAAGTAACAGTTTCAAGGCTTCCGGATTATTGCTATGTCCAATACATTGATGTAGTGCATATCTTAGGTTTGCTTTTTTACTCAAAAGATATCCAACCAAAAAGTTGTTGTTATGCCAGCAAGCTGCCTCTAGATAGGTTTTCCCATCACCTTTACACTTTCCATTTATCTCAATTTCTCCATTCTCAACACCTTTGATAAAATCTTCATTATGTCCTTGCGAAATTAAAGTTAGTTCGTACGCCTCATTTGCTGTTTTATGTGAAGGTTTTAGTTTGTTGTGCTTGGGATGAGGAAAGAATTTTATCGGCTTTTCCTTTTCAGGAACGATGTTATCCCGATTGTTACCGAATGAGCCACCATCTCTTTTTGCTTCAAAGATGGAATTGCCGTCAATTCCACTAAATGAAATAACCCTGTCTTTATGAAAAAGTATACTTAGTCCATGTTCTTCGTCCCAACTACAGCCGCCTAAAAAATCAAAATATGAAAAACCATCTTTTGAAATGACGTAAATATACAGTGAACTGAAACCAATTAAGGATTGGATTTTTTGCTCATTTAGGTTTTGATAGTGTTCTTCCCGCTCTAAGCCATAACTAATTTTGATTTGATTTAGCTCTGCTAATGTCCTGTCAATAATTGATTTCGCTATTTTATCTTGATTATCGAAAATAAAGTTTAAGGTATTTAACTGCTCAGGATAAGGGTCTGGATTTTCTGTCAAGTCGTCTTCGAATTCTAGTCTAAACATACCTTTATTGGGTGCGTTACCGGAAACTGAATTATAAGGATCCTTCCTTTGTTGAAAACCAGAAAGCATTGGCAAGTCAATTTCGTACTCCCAGTCACCATTGAATTTAAAATCTTGTTTATTCATCTCAATTTTCTGTTTGGATTTCTAAACTGCCCAGACCCAAAGCCACCAACACTAGCCACCTACAACTGCACCTATTTCGAAAATAGCATGCCGACTTGAAAAATCCAAGAAGCTGATCGAGGTGGATTTTTGGGGTGCACCACTACAAAAAACATAGCCTTACTCCCACACACCCTCCGGTACCAACTCCAGCACATTGCCCGCGGGGTCTTCGAAGTAGAAAGATTTCAAGCCATTGGCCCACGTAACTTCATCCATGATGTTGATGCCGCGCTCGCTCAGGTGGCGTTTGTGGTCTTCGTATTCGCGGGCCGGAATTTCAAAGGCGAAATGATATTTGCCCTCGCTGAAATGACCCGGAGGGCTCGTCTTCAGCCGCGAGTCATCCGGGTTAAAACACAGCAAGACAGACGTGCCCACCCGGAAAAAGATATGTTTGTCCTTGACGTGGCTGATCACCGGCAACCCCAGCCGGTCGTGGTAGAAGCTGCGTGCCAGCTCTAAATCGCGCATGTAAATGCAGGTTTCTTTGATCTGCCGTACATTCATGAGTCGGTGATGCGTTTTTTGGTTTCCAGGTACTCCGTCCAGATTGCGTGCACAATGTCGGCCGCGGGTTGAATGTCCCGGATCGCGGCCGACACCTGGCCGATCTCCAATTCCCCTTCGTCCAGGTCGCCCTCAAAGATGCCCCTTTTTGCCCGGCCTTTGCCCAGCAGGGTCTTCAGTTCTTCCAGCGAAGCATGTTGCGCTTCGGCCTGCGCGATGGTCTCGTAAAACTTGTTTTTCAGCAACCGCACGGGTGTGTGTTTTTTGAGCGTCAGTACGGTGTCGCCTTCGGCTGCTTCGACCACGCGCTGTTTGAAGCGCTCGTGGGCGGATGACTCCCGACTGACGGCAAACCTCGAACCGATCTGCACGCCCTCCGCACCCAATGCTTCCATGGCCAGCATGGCTTTGCCCGAAGCAATGCCCCCCGCAGCGATAACAGGGATGCGCACCGCTTCGCACACCAACGGCACCAGGCACAGCGTGGTGGTCTCTTCGCGGCCGTTGTGGCCGCCCGCCTCAAAGCCCTCGGCCACCACCGCGTCTACGCCCGCCTGTTCGCTTTTCCTGGCAAACCGGGCACTGCTCACCACATGCACGACCACAATCCCGTTGTTTTTCAGAAAGCCGGTCCAGGTGGCCGGGTTGCCCGCAGACGTGAACACGATGGAGACCCCCTCCTCCACGATGATTTGCATGATCGCATCGATTTGAGGATACAGCAACGGCACATTTACTCCAAACGGCTTGGCGGTGGCAGCCTTGCATTTCTGAATGTGTTCGCGCAGCACGGGTGGGTGCATCGAGCCGGCACCGATCAGGCCCAGGCCGCCCGCATTGCTCACGGCCGAGGCCAGCCGCCAGCCACTGCACCATACCATCCCCGCCTGCACAATGGGGTACCTGATGTTGAATAACTCCGTGATCCTGTTTCCCATAAACCTTACGCGAAATTGGTTAAAAGTAATGCTTCTATGGGGCTGAAAATCTGACCCTTACAAAAAGGTTCAAATTTTTGCCGGGGAAAGTTGTCCACAAAAAAGGCTATGTCGAAATTCCCTTTAAAAAATTGATTATCAGTACTTTGATGGGTAACAAAGCGGTAATGTGGACAACCCCCTGGTTTTGTGGAATTCTATTTTGGCCCGATTTGTGCCATTTTCTAACCACTTGAAAAAGACGATTTTATACACCGAAAGGTACATGCCCTTCTCCGTTTATATAAAAGCGTTAGAATGGTCCAACTTCACGCCTCCATCTTCGTATCCCCTTTCACACATGAAGTACCTGCTTGCCTTTGTCCTGACGTTTTCTGTTTTTGCCCTGCGTGCCCAAACAGCCCAACTCGTTAAGGTCGACCAACTCAAACAATTGATCGAAAAACCGTCCGACCAAATCCAGGTTATCAACTTTTGGGCTACCTGGTGCGCCCCGTGCATCAAAGAAATGCCCTTGTTTGAAAAACTGGGACAATCCCGGCCCGATGTGGCCGTTACCTTGGTGAGCGTGGACTTAGACCTGGATCGGAACCCGGCCAAAGTGCATAAATTTGTGGAGCGGAAAAAACTAACATCCACCGTGTACATCCTGGACGAAAAAGATCCCAACGTATGGATTGACGTGATCGAAAAAAGCTGGCAGGGCGCCATCCCCGCCACGCTGATCGTTAACACCAAAACCGGCAAGCGCACCTTTGTGGACAAAGAACTGCACGAGGGCGACCTCGAAAAACTGATCGATCGAGTAAGATAAACCAAACAGAAAAAATAAGAACCATGAAAAAAGTACTCTCCCTGTTGGCGGTGGCTGCGCTGTTGGTGGCGGCCGCACCTGCAAAAGATGGCTACGAGGTAGGCGACAAAGTAGCTGACTTCAAACTGAAAAACGTGGATGGCAAGATGGTATCGCTGGCCGATTTCAAAACAGCCAAAGGGTTCATCGTGATGTTTGATTGCAACACGTGCCCGGTGAGCAAGGCCTACAACGAGCGCATCCTGGCATTGAACAAGAAATACGCCTCGCAAGGGTTCCCGGTCATCGCCATCAACCCAAACGACCCCAGCGTGTCTGCGGGCGATTCGTTTGAGAAAATGGTGGACTATGCCAAAAAGAAAGGGTATGACTTCCCTTACCTGGTGGACGAAACTCAAAACGTGGCCAAAGCGTTTGGAGCCACGAATACTCCGCATGTCTTTGTGCTCACCAAAGACCTCACCGTGGCCTACATCGGCTCCATCGACAATAGCCGCGATGCGGGCAATGTGACCAAAAAGTACGTGGAAGAAGCCGTAGATGCGCTGTTGGCCGGCACGGAAGTGCCCACACCCAAAACCAAGGCGGTGGGTTGTACCATCAAGTGGAAGCCCGCATAATCAAACGATAACCGTTGCTCCGATACCAAACCGGCTGGCCAAAACTTGGCCAGCCGGTTTTTTTATGGGGTACCCGCAATCCGTTACATGCTCAGTATTTCCTCCACATACTCGCGCGAATTGCTCAACCGAGGCACCTTGTTCTGCCCGCCCAGTTTACCACGTTTTTTCATCCAATTGTAAAAGGTGCCCTGGCCAACGCTGTGAATGGTGGGGGCTATCAAGGCCACATCGTGCTGCCGCTTGGCATCATAGTCAGAGTTTACCTTGCGCAGCGTATCGTCCAGAATGGCGGTGAACTGCGCCATGTTGCTCGGCTTTACTTTGAATTCAATCACCCACTCATGACCCCCGCGCTGGCTGCGCTCCAAATACCGCGGGGCAGCCGTAAAGTTATCGATGACGGCACCCGTCATCTCGCATGCGTGCGCGATGGCCGTCTCCGCATTTTCAATGATGATCTCTTCGCCAAAGGCATTGATAAAATGTTTGGTGCGGCCTGAAATGCGGATGCGGTAAGGCGATTTGCTGGTAAACTTCACCGTGTCGCCAATATTGTATCGCCACAAGCCGGCATTGGTGGTAATAACCATCGCATAGTTTTTTCCAATCTCCACCTCGCCCAGGGGTACTGTTTCAGGATACTCTTTGTCGGCATCTTCTACCGCGATAAACTCATAAAACACGCCATAGTCCAACATGAGCAGCAGGTCTTCGGAGTCTTTCTGGTCTTGAATGCCGAAAAAGCCTTCGCTGGCATTATAGGTTTCCCAATAGCGCATGTGATCGCTGGGAATGATACTTTTGAACAAGTTGCGATACGGCTTAAATGCAACTGCGCCATGGAAGAAGACTTCCAGATTGGGCCAGATTTCCAGGATGCTGCTTTTGCCTTTAGCCTCCATGATGCGCTGCAACAACAGCACCGTCCAGGTGGGCACCCCGGCAATGTGGGTCACGTTCACATCCGTGGTTTCGCGCGCAATTTGTTCGATCTTTTCCTCCCAGTTGTCCATGAGTGCCGTCTCCAGGCTGGGGGTACGTATGAACTCCGCCCATGGGGGCAGGTTCTGCATGATCACGGCCGAGACATCGCCATAGCGCGAAGAAGACGTGGGGTCGTATTCATTGACTTGATAGCTGCCGCCAATACCCAATCCTTTGCCGGTAAAGAGTTGCGTGTCGGGGTAGTTGGTGATGTAGATCGAGTAAAGGTCTTTGCCCCCCTTGAAGTGACAATCCTCCAAAGCCTCCGGGGACACAGGAATAAATTTGCTCCGCGCGTTGGTCGTGCCGGACGATTTGGCGAACCACCGCACTTCGCTGGGCCACAGCACATTCTGCTCGCCCCGCATCTGCCGGTCGATGTAGGGAAAGAGTTGTTCGTAGGTGTGGATGGGTATTCTTCGCCTGAAATCCTCGTAGTTAACAAGGTCGTCAAACGAATAGCGTTGACCAAACTCGGTGTAGCGGGCCGTGGCGATGAGCTTTTTCAGAAGTTCGTCTTGCACATCCAGCGGGTATTTCATGAAGAGCTCAATCTGATGGATTCGCTTTTTCATGACCCAGGTAAGGATGGAGTTGAGGATTTGCATGGGTTCAGGTTGACGTCAAAAATACGCCTACCGGGCGGCACGGCAAAAAATGTTTGGCCGCCCCGGCTCTGGGTCAGCGGTCGCGCTGGGCCTCTTTGAATCGCGCATAGATTCTGCGCCCCTCTTGAAACGACAGGTAAGGCACGCCCCGTGCATGGTTTTCTACGCTCACCCTGTACATGGTCTGCCAATGGCGAAGCAGCACACCCACAGCCTTCACCAGCGAAAATCCGGGTTGGTAGATATGGGACGGCTCCGCGCCACAGCCGTTTAGCTCTACGATCTTGACCCGGCCGGCCTGAAGATCATCGACTGAGCCACAACGCAGATCAAAGCGGCCGAAATAAAACCCATCGATTTTTTTGGCGATGGCATCAAACGCCTGGTGGAGCGACTCGGTGATCAAATGGTTTGCGTCCAGGAAGGTGGTGCCCAGGCAATGGTTGCCGATGGAAACCAACTCTTTCTGGTGACCTGCGGGCAGAACCTCGTCCCAGTCCCGGGTGTATTTTTTTTTCAATATCTCCCATTGCAACACGGCCCTGTCGTTTTGACGAACCAACTGGGCCAGTGTATGCTTGCCATCGCCTACAACCGACAAAAACGTTTTACCCGTAATCGAGACAACGCGGCCGTTTTTTTCGCTGGGGTAGCGCACATAGAAAACGCCAAACTCAAGCGGCAGGGTCACACATTCCTGGATGATAAAGTCAAGGCGGATGTCGCGGAGGTAGTCTTCTACTTCGGTAGGGTTGTGGATGCGCCTGACCATCCAGCCCCGCTCACCCAAATCAGGTTTGAAGATGACGGGAAACGTGAGTCCGTGGTGCCGAATGCGTTCGACTACCGCTTCCGCGGAAGCGGGAAAAGCGATGCGCACGGTTTGGGGTTTTACTTCGTCCGGGATTTTTTCGAGCACATCAAATTTTGATTCGCCCATCATGCCGCCCGTGGGAATGGACGGGTTAGATGCCGAGAAATAAAACAGCGAGCCGCTGCGCACGGCATTTACGAGCCACAGCAGAAACAAGGGCGCCTGCAAAATGCCAAAGGGCCAGTACTCCCAATGCCACACTTTGATGCGGAGGCGATGAAACCAGGTGGGCGCCAAGCGTGTGTGTTAAGAAGCCACGCGCTGTTGGTGCCGCAGGGTGGACACAGCCACACCAAAATCAACAGGCACCGTGATGTAGGGGGCCACCTCGCGCAGGCCAATCTTCATAATGGCCATATGGTGGACGGCATGCTCGATATTGTAGGTAAGCTCCCGCAGGTAGTTGGTCGCAATGGAGACGGGTGTTTCGCTGTCCGTCTGATAGGCTACCTCCAGTAACAGCGGCTGGTCGAGCCGGTCGGTCGTCACGAAGGCGCGGATACGATCGATCACTTCAGCCGCCAACACGCGGTCTTGTTCGATCACACGGTCGTGGCCGCGTTTGTCGTAATTAACCACACCCCCGGCCAGCCCCTGCTCCAGGCAGGTGAAGAACTCCAGCGTATGGCGCAAATGCTGGCCGATGGAAGAGGAGCCGAGCGAACGGGCCGGCTTGATAAAGTCTTCATCTGAAATTTGATTTACTACACGCGCCAACTGTAGCAAAATGGTATCACATGCGTAGATGAGTTGCATAATTGTCACTAAGCCAAGCCAAAAGTACTAAAAACGCATATACGAAAGCGGCCCCTTTACGGATTGAAAAAGGGTAGCAGCGGTTGTTGATGCGCGGCCAAAGGTAGAATTGGCGCTGCCCGGCAAAATGTCGGGTAGCCAACAAACGTCAGCCTTCGAGCAGTTCGTGCAAAAGGGTCCACACCAACTCGGGCTCATAGCCTTTGCCAATCGCATAGCGCGCCACTTTGTTTTTACGGACAAGTGGGTTGGGCGCGGGTGTGGATTGGAGCTTTTTGGTGAGCAGGGTGCGCAGTGTTTGCGCATAATCGCGCGGGTCCAGCTCCTTCAGGCCGCGCCCGATGCAGGTAGGCGACAGGCCGCGGTGTTGCAGTTCACGTTCAATTTTCAGCCGTCCCCATTTTTTCATCCGGAACTTGCCGCCCGCAAAGGCTTTGGCAAACCGCTCCTCGTTCAAAAAACCCTCGGTTATGCAGCGGGTGAGCAGTTCTTCCACTTCGTTTTTGAACAGGCCGTAGGAATACAGTTTTTCCTTTACCTCGCGGTGGCTGCGCTCCTGATAGGCACAGTAGTGTTGAATTTTAGCCCACGCTTCGGTGGGTGGCAGGCGTCTACGAGGTTTGCTATCTTCAGTCATGTCGGTCGAGGATTGCCATCCAAACGACAAGAAAGATAAGATAACGTTACTTGATCAACCCCTTTGCCTTCAAAATATTCCCCACAAACTTGCGCTCGTTGTCGGTGTTGAAGATGCGAAAGGGAAGGTGTATCAGTTGCGCTTTGCTCAGAAACAACACGTAAAAGTCCTTGCCAGCCGTGGCGCGTTTAATCTGGTCCCACTTGATGGGCATGCCCTCGCGCGCGCTCACTTTCATCACAATCTGTTGGCTGGTGATTTCATATGAATACCGCTCAAACAGCATTTTACCTTGCTCCAGTTGCGTCACGCCATAAAACTGTATCCACCAAAAAAGCAGGTACAGCCCCGCCCCCAGCAGTGCGCCAACAAACCACCAGATGCTGGGCAGCCAAATGGCAGGCAAACAGAGCCCCACCACAATCAACGCCACCCACCACTGTTGGCGCAGTACGCTTTTGAGGGCAATACTCCGGTACACGTTTTTCTCAAGGCGGTAATTTTTGGTGCGGACTAACATAGGTTATCTGTAAAAGCGGTGCAAAAATAGAATCCTTTCGTAGAATACCGCGCGGCCGGTTTCTTTTCGCTGCCGATACCCCAAAAGGCTGTCATCCTGTCATTTGTCGGCCGTTGGAACACCTTTTGAGCCGAAGCCGGTTGGCAATAATTCAGCCTTCCTTTAACCGAACAGATACCATTATGGCAGCAACGACCGAAAAAGGCACCATTTCCATCCACACGGAGAACATTTTCCCCATCATCAAAAAATTCCTGTATTCTGACCACGAGATTTTTTTGCGCGAACTGGTGAGCAATGCCGTGGATGCCACCCAGAAATTGAAAAAACTGGCCGCCTTGGGCGAGTTTGCAGGCGAGGTGGGCGAAACACGCATCGAGGTATCCTTTGACAAGAAGAAAAAGACCATCACCGTCAGCGACCGGGGCATCGGCATGACGGCCGATGAAATCAAAAAATACATCAACCAGATCGCATTCTCGGGAGCCACCGAATTTGTGGAGAAATTCAAAGACAAGGCCGATGCCAAAGACATCATTGGCAAGTTTGGCCTGGGGTTCTATTCGGCCTTTATGGTGGCCGACAAAGTAGAAGTGATCTCTCGCTCGTACAAAGTGGAGGCCCACGAGGCCGCCCGATGGGAATGCGATGGATCGACCGAATTTGAACTGGAGATCACCCAAAAAGAATCGCGCGGCACCGATGTGATTTTGCACATCAACAAAGACTCCGAAGAATTTTTGGACGAATGGCGCCTCAAAGGGATCCTGGAAAAGTACTGCAAATTTCTGCCGGTCGAAATTAAGTTCGGCACCAAGGAAGAGAGCATCGAAGACGGCACCGACAAAGACGGAAAACCCAACTATAAAACGGTCACCAAAGACCGCATTATCAACAACACTCACCCGCTGTGGGCGAAGTCGCCCAACGATTTAAAGGACGAAGAGTACCTCGCCTTTTATAAGGAGTTGTATCCGTTTAGCGAAGACCCACTCTTTTGGATTCACTTAAATGTCGATTATCCGTTTAACCTGACGGGTATCTTGTATTTCCCCAAAGTGAAGAACGATTTTGAATTGCAGCGCAACAAAATCCAGCTCTACAGCCGTCAGGTGTTTATCACCGATGAGGTAAAAGACGTGGTGCCCGATTTTCTGATGTTGCTGCATGGCGTGCTCGATTCGCCCGATATTCCGCTCAACGTATCGCGCAGCTATCTGCAAAGCGATGCCAACGTGAAAAAGATCAGTCAGCACATCACCAAGAAAGTGGCTGATAAGCTGAGCGACATGTTCAAAAAAGACCGTGCCGCCTACGAGAGGAAGTGGGACGACATCGGGGTGTTTGTGAAATACGGGTTTATCAGCGATGAGAAATTCAACGAAAAAGCAAAAGACTTTGCGCTGCTGAAAAACACGGAAGGCAAGTACTTTACGCTGGAGGAATACAAAGAGAAAGTAAAAGACATCCAAACCGACAAAGACAAACAAACGGTGTATTTGTACACCACCGATGCCGGCAAGCAAGACGCGTTTGTACAATCGGCCAAAGGGAAGGGATACGATGTGCTGGTGATGGATGGCGTGCTCGACAGCCACTTCATCAGCAACCTGGAGCAAAAGCTGGAGAAAACGCAACTCAAGCGCGTGGACAGCGACACGGTGGACAAGCTGATTGCCAAAGACGAGGCCATGGCCAGCGTGCTGAGCAAAGAAGAAGAGGAGAAAGTGAAAACGCTGTTTGAAAAAGCCATCAACAACAAAGCGATGACGGTCACCGTGGAGTCGCTCTCGCCCGAAGAGCTGCCGGTGGCCATCACCATGAGCGAGTGGATGCGCAGGATGAAAGACATGGCGCGCACCGGAGGTGGTGGGTACGGGTTCATGGGCACCATGCCCGACAGCTACAACGTGGCCGTCAATGCGAACCACAGCATCATTCAGAAAGTACTAAAGGCAGAAACGGAAGAGCAACAACTGAAACTGGCCAAACAAGCCTATGACCTCGGGTTGCTCTCGCAAAATATGCTCACCGGAGCTGACCTGACGAGCTTTATCAAGCGAAGTGTGGAGTTGGTGTCGTAACCATACCGGCATTTCGAGATATCAGTCAAGGCCCGCGGTTTCCGCGGGCCTTGACGTTTTTGGTAGTTGTGCCATGTGCTGGGTGCGTGTTCAAGTAGAATATCCAAAATGACTTCTTGCAGCCTTCAGCAGCCCTATCGCTTAAACAAAAAGGGACGGAATGGCCCGCGAGGCTTAACGATCGCGCCAAAATCCCCGTTGAACAGACGTAAATGCCTCCGCGATGAAAACGTACCTGACCTCCTTGTTCTTGTTGTTTTCGCTGCCCGGATTAGCGCAGGTTGCCGGCCGCCCCGCATGGGTTTCATCCAAACCGCTTGAAGAAGGGTACTACACCGGCATTGGCCAGAGCAGCAAAAAACTGAACGACTATGTGGGCGCTGCCAAGAAAGATGCGTTGCAAGATTTGGTCAGTGATATCCGCATCGCCATCAGCAGCACATCCATCCTCCACCAAATCGATAAGAACTATCAGTTCAAAGAAGAGTATGAGTTGAACATCAAAACCATGGCGGCCGATGAAATCGAAGACTTTGAACGCGTGGCCACGTATGAGGATGACGAGACCTATTGGGCGTACTACCGCCTGAGCAAAGCAAAGTACCAGGCACAAAAGCAACAGCGGCTGGCCGATGCCAAAAGCATGGCGCTCCAGTTTTTTGACAAGGCCGTAGCAGCCGAGCAAAACAATGCCATCGCCACAGCCATCGACTTTTATTTTAGATCGTTGCTAACACTCAAAGACCATTGGGGTGAAAATATTGAAACCACCTACCAGGGCAAGCCGATTTTTTTGGCGGTCGAAAGCTATGCACGCCTGCAGCAGTTGTTGGATCAAATCAACATACGGCCTGCTGCCTCGTTTATCCGGCTGGCCGGAAACACCAACGGGCGCATGGTATTCACCATCGCCAACACCGCGCGCCCGCTGGCCAAAATTCCGGTGCTGTTGACATCTGCTCCCCAGCGCACGGCTCCTACCACTTACAGCAGCGATGAGAAAGGCGAAGTGATGGCCTTGTTCACCCCCAACGTGTGGAGCGCCAACACCCGCGAAGCCGAAGTAATGCTGGACTTGAAAAGCTTTGCCCGTGCCAGTTCCGAAGAGCGATTCTATGATTACCTTATTCGCAGCCTGCGTGTACCTTCTGTAAAGATCGCGGTGGAGGTGGCACAATCCGGATCGCGCATGCAGCCCACGGGCGATTACTTCCCGTTCTTTTCCGGATTGGTGTATGCTGATTTCGAAAATGCCAATCGATACTCCTACAAGAACTTGCGGTTGGTGCCGCTGCGCATGAAAGAAGGCTTCAAAGAAGCAGTGGGAAACATGGGGTACTACGTGTCGCTGCATCAGGCGATGCTCAACAATCAAATTGCCATCACGGAGGCCAGCACCGGGGGCACGGTGAACACCTTGATCGGGCGAAATCTGTCAAGCGATACGCTGTTTTTGATGTCGGGCGAAATTTTGCAAGGCGGCAAGCAAGACCGCGTCATTGCGCGCGACATGCTGATACCCCCGGGCGAAGGGCGCGTGCGCATACCCGTGTTCTGCGTGGAACAGGGCCGCTGGAAGTATAAAGGCCAGGCCAACGACCAGAAGTTTACGGAGTACTACGGCATGGCCAATGAGCACCTGCGCGACATCATCGACCACCGCCAGGGCCAGTCGCAAGTGTGGGACGAAGTATCCAAGAGCAACAAGCGCGATGGCGTGAGCAGCAGCACCGATGCCTATACGGACCACGCCAACAACCGCGTCTTTCGCAGGCTGGAGCAGGAATACGTTGATTTTTTTCTGAACGTGTTTGCCAACGATCCAACCGTGATAGGCGTGATGGCCGTAACCGGCAACCGGGTAGAGGGGGCCGACCTCTTCATCAACAGCGGGTTGTTTCAGCAGGAGTTTCAAAAGCTGATCTACTCGTACATAGACGAGGCCGTGACGTACGGAGCACCGGTGTCCATCCGCCAACCGGTGATGGACGAGTACATCGCCAACCTGCTGGACGTATCGCGCCAGGCTGATTTTATTGACCAGCGCGGCCAGGCCTTTCGCAAGGGCCAGCAGGTAATCCACATTTCCGTGTATTAAAACATACGGTTCATCGTGCCGCTTTCGTTATCTTCGCGGTATGCGAGCGGTACTTTTTGCAATGGCAGGCATGTTGGCAGCGGGGGCAGCCGCGGCCCAAGAGGGTAACGAGCCCAAGGTGCAGGAGGGCCAGTTTACGTTTGATACCGACAAACCGTTTACCGTGCTGGAACTCTACCAGGATACCGAAGAGCCCATCGTTACCAAAAAGAAGAAACCACGCAAGAAGATTTTCTACGGCATCAAGACACGGAAACGATTTTCGCGCGTAGGCTATGACGACAATGCCGTGCTGGAGCTTTTCTATGTCCTGAAAAAGCCGGAGGCACCCAATACCTTTGCCCGCGATATTTACTGGTACGAATTCAAAACACGAAAAATCCGCAAAACAACCCTCGCGGGCTTTCGCACGGATCGCGGGGTGCTTTTGCATGGCCCCTACAAAAAAATGCAGGGCGAGGTGACGCTGGAGGAAGGCGTCTACTTCAAGGGAACCAAACACGCGCGGTGGGTACGGCACAACCGCCAAGACCTGCTCGAAGACAAGGAGAAATACTATAAGGGGTGGCCCAAAGAATCCATCGTGACGTATTACGATCCCGTGGAGAAAAAGAAGATCAAAGAGATCACCCCCATCGAGTATGGTGAGAAAGAGGGCTTCTACTATCTGTTTCACGAAAACGGTCAGATAGCCGTGATGGGCGAATACCGCTGGAATGAACGCGTCAACGACTGGATTGAAAACTATCCCTCCGGGAAGCGCAAGCGCATCATCTCCTATCCTAAAGAATCGTTTGCCAAAAACGCCAAGCCCTACATTCGCAAGGAGTGGGACGAAACCGGGGCCGAGTTGTTTTCGCGATAGTTCAGGCCGCCATCATAATCTTCCATAACCCCGTTTGGAGCGCATGTAACCGGAGTGTGTTCAGCCGCTGATGGACTTCGGGATGAATCGGCTCGATGTCGTGGACGAGCTGTGCCAGTACCGGGTGCAAACAGAAAAAACTTTCGGTCGGTGTGCCGCCTTGCAGCAAACAGTTTTCTTCGCCCCTCGCTTCATCTTCGGCCAGATCGGTCACATCATCCAGAAAGAGCAGCAGCGGCATGATCATCTCCCAGGTGCGGTGGATCAAGTCAAAGTCATCGCAGGCCAGGGCGGTGGCATATAAAAACGTGTTGCCGCGCGCCAGGGCAGTAAATGCAACCGGCACCTTGCTGAACGGGCGCCTCACCAATTGCTGCTCCACTTCCGCGATCCGCGTGGGTGAAACCCCACGGACGGCAAGCGTTTGCCGGCATGTGCGCACGTGTTGGGCAAACGATCGCTCGCCAAACTCATGGCGTGCCACGCTGTCGAGTATTTCTTCTGCGGCCGTTAGGTGTGTTTCGGCCAACAGGGCCTCGGTTGGCACCCCCTGGCGGATCAGCAGGTCGTAAAAAAGCGGCATAAAGAAATATCCCGGATAGTCCGGGATATACTCTTTTCGGCCCCGCCAGTAGGCATTGTGCGCGGGGAAGCTCCGTTGGCTAAGAGCCAACACGGAAGGGTTGAAAATATCCAAGCGACAGGGTATCAATTCATCAGAATATCCACCAATCAGTAATCTTCTTGTCCTCGGGATCGGACGAATTTACCTGGCGGACCCTCAACATCTCTTTCAATCCCTTGATGATCGCTTCTCGCTGCGGTGTCGGCAATTTCGCCAGTTCGGTAATGGCTAGTTCAACTTTTCCATGACTCAACGTGGAATTTTCCATTCTTTTTTCGGTTTTTAATTCAGGTGCAAAGCAAGTGGATTGGTATTTCATCTTTTGGGCTATTTCATCAAAAAACCAACACCGTTCTTACACTGGCTTGGCAATGTGCTCTACTTCTACGTGTTTTGTCGGAGTTATGGACTTCCGGGATGAGTTTTCACAGCGAAAAATACTGTCGGCAATAGTTTATTGGGTGACGGCCAGCGTTGTGTTATTTTTTTATGTTTTGAGTTTGTTCTTTCGTCCAGATCCATTGGCGAACTGGGCTTCCCCGGGCAATTATGTGCCGCTTTCTGTTCTACTGATTTGTCTTTTTTGTATTCGGGCAAACAAAACACGCTGGTGGGGCGTGGCCCGAATTATTTTTTTGGCAACGTGGATATTCCTCACGAACGTAAGTCCTCCCATTTTTATTGGGGTAAGCGCGGGCTCCTATGTGGTGCACCCCTTATTCTGTCTGATATCAAGCGTCATGGTGCATTTGCTCTTTTCGTTTCATGCCAATCGCTGGTTGTTTGTTGGAGTCCTGGGTACCTGTATGGGCTTGATATGTGCTTCACCTCAGTTTCTCATGGCATTTGACGCCAAAAATGAATACGCGCGACTGCCGTTTGATTTAAATCGGTTGATTATCATCTTTATTACCGCTACCATTTTTGTCAATCTGGTTTTGATCTATTTCTACCGAGTCCTTTGGAAAGCGAATCGGGAAATCCAAAGCAAAAACAACGAAATTCAAGACCTCAACAAAAACCTTGAGAACACCGTACACGAACGCACACAGCAATTGCAGGAACGCAACCAGCGCCTGCAGGCTTATGCCTACACAAATGCCCACATTTTGCGTGCACCCCTGAGTCGGATTCTCGGGTTGCTTAACCTGATGTACAAATCCGAAGACCCGGAAGAAGCCAGGAAAATCAAGCAACACCTCGAGGAGTCGGCCCGGGAACTGGATCATGTGATCCGGCAAAGCTCGGTGGAGTTGGAGCGAAATACCGATAAGTAAGCTGATCGGCAGAAAAATCAGGGGCCAGTCTTATCATTCATTGGTTCATACGGCAAAGGAAAACGTCCTCTTATAATCCAGCGGTGTCAGGCCGGTGTATTTCTTAAACACGTGGCGGAAATAGCCTTGGTCTTCGTAGCCGGTTTCATAACAAATGTTTTTGATGGTGACGTTGTCCTGCTCTAATAACTTTTTTGCCAGCTCAATTTTCACACGCTGAATGTATTCCGAAGGCGTGTTGCCCGTAGCACTTTTAAACCTGCGAATAAACGTGCGCTCGGCCATGGCTGATTGTTCTGCGAGCTTCGATACCACTAATTTTTCGGCTGCATTTTTTTCGATGTAGTGCTGCACTTCAATAATGTCTTCATCGCTGTGGCTTTTCTGCGTGCTGAAGATGGAGTAACTCAACTGCGAGTGCTTTCCTTTCTCCACCAGAAAGTACTTGGCGGCATAGTTGCCGATTTCTTTTCCATAAAATTTTTCGATCAGGTATACGCACAGGTTTTGAAACGACAGCGTGGCACCGCCCGTGATGATTTTTCCATTGTCCACCAAAATCCGCTCGTCCAGAAGTTTCACCGCGGGAAACAAGGCTTTGAACTGCCCGGCCGCAAACCATGAAGTGGTGGCTTCTTTTTTGTCCAGGTAGCCCGTGGCGGCCACAAAGAAGGCCCCATTACACGTGCTGCTCAGCAAGGCTCCTTTTTTGTATTGGCTTTGCATCCAGCGTACAAACGGTTGATGTTTGGCCAGCAGCGCGGGCAGATCGCCCACAATGGCCGGCACAATGATCAGGTCAGCCGTTTTGCATTCGGATAACAGCCGGTCGCACACCAGCGAAAATCCGTGGTTGTTCACGGTTTTGGACTTCTCCAACGACACGAGTTTGACATCAAACCAATCGTCTTTGTGCCTGGGCAATTGCCGATAAAAGTTGCGGGTGAGCATAAGTACATCCATCATGCCCACCACCGAGGCCGATACACAGCCTTCAAAAACAGGGATTACCACGATCATTTGACAGGGGATATATGGCAAATCTACGGGTTCCGAAGGGATACCTGCCAGTGGTAATTGGCCAAAGGACAGCGGCAAATCTGCCACATGGCAAAAATACCCCTTGCTTTCGTCTGATTTGCCAACCCGGTATCAGCTTTCGCCAGCACACCTTTGCATCATCAAAAACAAAAAATTATGAAAAGCACAGACAACAACCTGAACTGGTTTGAGATTTCGGTAGCGGAAATGCCGCGGGCCAAAAAGTTTTACGAAACGATCTTCGACATCACGTTAACCGAAGGTGATGCAGCGGGCAGTCACATGGCATTCTTTCCCTTTGAGGCGGGCAGCGGCAAGGTAAGCGGTGCTCTGGCACAGGGGCCGTTCAACAAGCCCAGCATTGATGGCAGCAAAGTATACCTCAATGCCAACCCCGATCTGGCGGTGGTACTCGGCCGGGTGGAGAAGGCCGGAGGGCGCATTCTGCTGCCGAAAACGCACATTGGGCCGGCCGGCCACATGGCTTTTTTGGTCGATTCCGAAGGGAACGTAGTGGGGCTGCATTCGGGCAATTGACGATTGATGCCCCGTATGGAGCCAGCGTGCGGGGTATCCTTATTACACGTAACATGGTTAAACGTCATCTCAGAAACACAAAACCTGTGTGCTTGAAGGCTGCCTTACCGCTCGGCCATAGCCCGCGCCCGACACGAGGCGATGTTTGTTGGGAAGACTTCCATGAACCGCTCAATCGATTTACGTAACACCACAAAAAAGAAATACACATGAAAACAATACTTAATTCAGGTCGCTATTTATTTCCGCTGTCATTTTTGTTGTATGTGGGCCTGCACTTTGGCCAGCCCGATGTAGGAGCATCGTTTGTGCCTTCGTGGCTACCGTTCTCCTATTTTTGGAACTACCTGACGGGCAGTCTTATCTTGCTTTTCATGGTGAGTTGTCTGATCGGAAAGTGGGACAAACTTGCCACGGTGCTGATGGCACTGTACGTCTTGCTGATGATTTTTTTGGTTCACCTTCCGCGTGCCGCCACCAGCGAAAACGACATGCTCAATATTTTTCGTAACGTGATGATCATTGGGGCATTGTTGGTATACGCGCGATATGCCGCCAAAGACAGTCGCGTGGTGGGGTAGGCAATGCGGTTGGCAGTAAATGAGAGAGCCCCGGCCACGGGGCTCTCTATAAAAAATTACGGTGGTACTACTTGTACTACTTTGGAAGAACAACCGCATCGATGACGTGCACCACGCCATTGCTACCCTTTAGGTCGGCAGCGATCACATAACCGGCATTGCCCGCTTCATCGGTGAGCTTTACTTTGTCACCCTCCAGACTTGCTGTTAACTTTCCTCCGCTTACGGTGGTTAATACCGCTTTCCCGTTGGCCCCTTTGATGGCCTTGATAACAGCCGCGGCATCCAAATTGCCGGCCACTACGTGGTAGGTGAGAATTTTTGCGAGTTGGCTTTTGCTCTCAGGCTTTAGCAAATTGGTGACGGTGCCTGCGGGCAGTTTGTCGAAGGCGGCATTGGTAGGCGCAAAAACAGTAAAGGGTCCTTTGCCTTTCAGCGTGGCGACCAGGTCGGCTGCCTTTACCGCGGCAACCAGCGTGGTGTGGTCAGCCGATCCGATGGCGATGTCGACCACGTCTTTGGGTTGTGCAAACGAAGTGAGGGTTGCCGCAAAGGCGGCTACAATCAAAAAATTTTTCATGTTGGTTATTAAATTAGTTTACGGAACAACCCCTCGACCAAGTGATTGTTTTGATACATCGCGTAGTTCAGCCGACCCGGTTTAACAGAATCATGCAGATCAACCGAAGTTTCAAACGGGAAAACAAGGCAGGGATGGTTGAAAGGCATCAACGTAGCCATAGGTTGTGCAGAACGAGCGGATGTAAAGGAGGACAACACAGGTAAAAACCATACTTTGTTTAAGCATTTCGCTTTTGCTAATGGGGCAGACGGTTCAATGAGATCTACTGGGCTCGGTGAACAAGGCAAAAATGGCCGATCGGTGAGACGCTCAGACAAAACAATCGCAAGGAAATCTTATTTTTCTCATCCGTTTTCCCCGTCTCAATTGTCAGAACTGTATAAATCAACTTTTATACACATGGCAATTCCAACCAAACAAGTCATTTTGTCCCAATACGGCCCGCCTGACGTGCTGCAGTGGGTAGAAACGCAGTTGCCCCGACCGCAAGCGGGCGAGGTGATCATTCAGACACAGGCCATCGGAGTGAATTACTCCGACACCCTGCGCAGGCGAAATCAATACTTTCAGCCCACTCCGCTGCCCTATGTGCTGGGGTCAGAAGCGGTGGGCGAAATCGTGCATGTGGGCGAAGGCGTGGAGCCCCCGTATGTCAAAGGAACCCGCGTATTGGCTATCCTGCCGGCCGGGGGCGGCTATTCGCAGTATGTCACCGCCATCGCGCAGTATTGCGTGCCGCTTCCACCCAACATCTCGTCACCGGAAGCTACAGGCATTTTTGTGCAGGGGTCAACCGCTCAACTGATGATCTCGCAAGTAGCAAAAGAGTTGAAAGGCAAGTCGGTGCTCATAACGGCCGCGGCCGGTGGGGTGGGGTCGTTGTTGGTACAATTGGCCAAATTGAACGGAGCTACGGTATTTGCCGCGAGCAGCTCAACGGACAAACTCCAAACCGCCAAAGCCTATGGGGCCGATGTGCTCATTAACTATTCCCAGAAGGGATGGGGCAAAAAAATTCGGGAGGCCAACAACGGCCGGGGTGTGGACATCGCCTTTGAAACGGTAGGCGGAGACATCTACAACGAGGCCGTGAGGACCCTGACCCCGGGAGGCCACCTCATCATCTATGGATGTGCCAGCGGTGTGCAGGGAAACATACATCCCGAATATTTTGTGGATGAGAACCTGACGCAATCGGGTTTCAATCTTGCGCATTTCATCACCACTCAAATGCCGGCATGGCAACATGCGTTGGGCACGGTAATAGGTCTGGTGGCGCAAGGGCAACTGAAAATCGCCACCAACCAAACCTTTGCGCTGCAAGATGCAGCCAACGCGCACCGCCAGTTGGAGGCGCGGCAGACCACCGGGAAAATTGTATTAACTGTATAACCAAAAAATCATCATGAAAATCGTTATCCTTTTTTTCGCCATCGCGGTAGCCGCAGTGGCGACCAGCGCCTTCAAACCGGCCGATTCGCTCAAGACTAAACTCGAATCCCTCTCCGGCACCTATGCCGATGCCCAACCTTATGCCTACGGGCAAGCCTGGGGGCAACGGGTATTTACATTTAATAAAGGCAAGTGGACGCTGGTATTTACACTCGCGCTTGACCCGGAATTAAAAATGAAAGTATTCGAGTTTCGCACCGTGGGCACGTACAAACTTCAGGAGAAATCTGCTGTAGTGGCCAACACCTACAACGCAGTTTTTTACGAGGACAAAAAGTTTGTCACCGTCAAAACCACCGATCAGAACCTGATAAACGCCTTCGGTTTTACCCCCTGCCAGCTGACACCCCATGTGGAAAAGGACATCTCCGAAAGCGGATGCTCGGCCTGGAAGTCGGTGAAGGCTTGCCCCGGTGACTACGACTTGCTATCGCTGGAGGATGACGGGAGGCTTTATTTTGGCGAACGCCCGGCCGAGAACGATATGTGCAGCCCGGAAAAACGCCCTACTAAACTGACGCCTCCGGTTACGAAGGTAAAATAAATTGAACCAGTCACGCTTAGCTGCGACTACCATAATACTAAGTTCCCCTCTCCTGTGGAGAGGGGCTTACAAGCCAGGAAGCCGCACGCACTGTGATGGGGTGAGGTCACACAAGGGCATCTCTAAAACCTTGCCTTTGATGACCTCAACCCGTCACCCTTCTCCAAAAGAGAAGGGTACATTGAGTTTTTAGCGATGCCCTTAACCAACGTCCACAAAAGCCCACTCCCTTCAACAATTGCCTGCCGCTGCGACTATAATACGAAGTTCCCCTCTCCTGTGGAGAGGGGCTTACAAGCCAGGAAGCCGCACCCATTGTGATGGGGTGAGGTCACCTAACCAACTTCTATGAAAACCCTCTTCCAAAATTCACTGTTAAAATTCTCCCTGCTGAGCGAGGAACAGGCTATCCTGCTCTTTGAGTGGACGGATAAAACCAGAGAAATGAGCTATGAAGATTTTCAGATTGCTTGCAACACCTATGCCGGCTTCGCCTGGCAATATCAAGTCAGGCATCTGCTGGTCGATACGCGCCAATTTTATTTCTCGTTGCCTGCAGCGTTCGAACAATGGCGTGAGGAGCAACTCAATCCGCGCTATCATCATTTGGGCGTGAAGAAATTTGCCTATCTCACCCAGCCGGAATTTTTGCCGCATATGAAAGACATTCCCGCTGCGGATGGTACATTCGAGACGCGAAACTTTGCCTCGGCCGAAGAAGCGATGAAATGGCTAACAGAAGATTGACATGAACGAACAACAAACCCTGAAGAATGCCCTGGCGGGCGATATCAATGCCTTTCAAGAGCTGTTTGCCGTTTTTCAAAGCTCACTAAAGTCGTATCTCTATCGCCTGCTCGCCAGTCGCAGCGATGCCGAAGACATGACACACGATACGTTTATTAAGGCTTTCGACAAACTGTCGACCTTTAAAGGCGAGTCATCACTGAAAACATGGGTGTTTCAGATTGCCACCCACTTGGCGTACAACTACCTGCAGCGAAAAAAGCGCTGGACGCCCGATGTAAGCGAGCAGGCCAAGCGACTGGTGCTGGAAAATGAAAGGCTGCGAAACACGATCAGCCGCGTTCATGAAACCTCGCCCGATGCGCGGTACGATATGAAAGAGCACATCGACACATGCTTTACTTGCATCTCTAAAAACCTGCCCATCGAAAATCAACTCGCCTTGATGCTGAAGGACGTGTACGATTTTTCGGTGAGTGAAATTTGTCTGATCCTCGGCAAAACCGAAGGGGTGGTAAAATACCTTTTGCAGGATGGGCGCAAAACGATGACGGATATCTTTGATCACCGCTGTGCGCTGGTCAACAAAAAAGGCATTTGCCATCAGTGCTCCGAACTTAATGGCTGGTTTAACCCCAAGCAGAATCAGCAGGAAGCACTGATGAAACTGGACCTGGTGCATCACTCCAAAAAATACAACCGCGAAGAGTTGTATCAATTGCGTGCTAACCTGGTAAAGTCGATAGACCCACTGCGTGCTCCGGGGGCAGACTTGCAAGAAGTTTTGCTAAACTGCAACCGAATCGCCATGGGTGAAGCTGCCCTTCCGGGATGAAGCCTGGCCAGCGGCCATCACCGACAGGCGTCATTGTAATTGGCGCACGTTTGGTGTTTCTTGCATCCAGGACGCGCACAACCCGCAGCGATGAATATCGAAGAACACCTTGGCCGCTTGGGCGGATTCTCACCTGATGACATTCGGGCGATACGTGAGTACTTCAACAATATACCCCTCGCTAAAGGCCAGTACTTTGCCCGCCAGAAACGCTATTGCGACAAACTGGCGTTTGTCGAATCCGGCTATCTGCGCGTATTCATCGAAGTCCATGACCGCGAGGTGACCCAGTGGATTTCATCGCCCGGATACTTCGTTACCGACCTTTCAAGCTTCATTTTTCAAACCGATGGACGATGGAACATTCAGGCGCTGACCGATTGTGCCCTGCGGGTGATAACCAAACCGCAGCACGAGGCCCTGTGCGAGACCCTGCCTGCCTGGCGAAACGTGTATAACCTGTTTGTGGCCAAGTGCTTCACCATGCTCGAAGACCGCATCTTCAACCATTTGCACATGGATACAGAAGAACGTTTTCACCATCTGATGCAAACCCAGCCCGAGTTGTTTAATGCGGTGCCGCTTCACTACCTCGCTTCCATGCTGGGGATGACACCTGAAACCTTGAGTCGCTTGCGAAAAAAGCAGTGGGAGCGGGATTCTTGATTTTTGTCAAGCGCACGAGGCGGTAGCCGGCCGTTCTTTGTCATATAAAACAACACTGCCATGACAAAGCCAAAGGAAATCCGTACCGAAATCGTTATTCAAGCCTCACCGGGTCGGGTGTGGGCCCTGTTGATCGACTTTGAGCGCTACCCGCAATGGAACCCGTTCATCAAGTGGATTAAAGGCCGTGCCGTGCAGGGCGAACGAATCACGGCCCGTATTGAGCCGCCCGGGGCTTCGGGTATGACGTTCAAACCGCGGCTGCTCACCGTGCGCACCAACCAGGAACTCCGCTGGCTGGGGCACCTGGTGATGCCCGGCCTGTTCGATGGCGAGCACATCTTTGAATTGTACGAAAACACCGATGGGACCACCACGTTTGTACAACGCGAACGGTTTCGTGGGCTGCTGGTACCGATGTTTAAGAAAATGCTGGATATTCACACCGTGGCGGGTTTTGAGGCAATGAACAAAAACCTGAAGGTGAGGGCCGAGGTGTTTGGGAAGTTGCCCGACTGAGGGCCGGCAAGGCCAGCCCGTTTTGGCGTTGTTTTTGAAAATAAAGTTGCAGCATGATGTAAAAATTGGCAATCGTGCCCGACTTATATGGAAACGATTCTCACATGAGCGAACAAAAACAGTCTTCCGCAGGCCGCTATTCGGTTGTTATTGGCATAGCAGCCGGATTTGTCTTCTTGCTGGCCCTCTTGGCAACCTTGAAAGACGGCTGGGGGCGCTTTGAAGCCCTCACCGTGGTGGCCATCGTCACCACTTCGATTTCGATTTTTTTAGTCCTGACGGAGGCAAAGAAGACGAAACGTTGCCAGTCCCCGCGTCACTAGCCACCCACCCATGGAAAATGACAAAAAGGTGCACCGTTGGAAAGCCCCGTTGGCGCTGTGCTTGTTTCTATTGAGCGGAACGGTGGCCACAGCCCGCGGAGATTCCACCCAACACCGATCTTGGTGGCTCGCTTATAAGATGGGCACGGCCCAAAGCAATGTGTCCGATTTTCAACGATGGTGTGCTTCGGAAGGGGTATCAAACGTGAGTCAGTTCTCGCGCAACACGGTCATTGGTTTTGACATTTTGCACCACCGCGGGCGCATGAGCTACGGGTTCAGCTCCGATTTTGAGTTGCGCACGTTTGGACAAACCGAACCCTACTTTTTTACCTTTGCCCTGCGAGCCGGCTACCTGTGGATGAACTCGGGCCGTTTTCAGGTGCGATCGCTGGCCGGTATTGGGGCGGGCTATGCGCTGGTGCGCTTCGAAAACGAAACACCCACCTCGCTACAGGCGATTTCAGCCAATTACTCCGATCCGTTTGCCCGTGCTTCCACCTTCATCAGTCGCTTCGAACTCCTCGCCTCGGGCAACCTGTTTGCCAACGAAAAGCGAAAGCTGGCCAACGTTCAGCCGGTGGTTTTTGTAAATGCCGGTGTGCAGCCCGTCATGACGCATGGGGTGTGGAACTATGGTGAAACCGAAGTGGACATAGACGGAAACCGCTTTGCCGGTCAGCGTATCGACATGCCCCGTTTTTATAAAGGGAACTGGTTTTTGACGGTAGGCATTGCCATGGGCATCGTCACAAAGCGGCCTGGCTACTGACCAACACCCATCCTCATCGAGAAGAACAACGAGCGGCTTTCGTACGAAAAGAAAATAACAGCGCATGCCCGTTGGGGTGAGCACGCGCTGCAGGGATGTTATTTCAAAAGCTCTGCCAACGGAACAGCCACCACCTTGAAGGGAAGAACGGGAGGTGTATTGAGCTGACCGTCTTTGTCGTCAATAATGTGATTGAGTTGACTGTTCACCGTGTATAACTTGCCACTGCGTATGGCGGAAGCCGTGGGGCGATCGTACACCGATTGAAACCGGTTGCGAACCATGAGCGTGGCCTGGCTATAGTCGGCTGTAAATTGTGCGGTAAAAATGGCGCCTGCCTGCGAGTACACGTTTACCATAAACAACTGGCCTTTGTAAAAGAACATGCCATCCGAGCCGGAAAACCTTTTGGAGGCTTCATCCGACTTTAACGCCACGTTCCTAACCTCTTTATTGGCAAGCCCAATGCGCACCAGCGTGCCTCCCCCCTGAACGGTTCGGTTCATGACGGAAGCAATCAAGAACCGATGGTCGGGGGTGAGGGTAAGACCATTTAGTCCAAAGGGCTGATCAGGCGAGGGATTTTTAAGCAGGGTAGCATCGGTTACAAAGATACCTGGCGTAGCCGATTCGAATCGGGCCGTCCAAAGGTGGGGGCCAAACGTATCGGATACGTAGGCGTTTCCTTTTTTATCCAGCACGACTTCGTTAAAAAAGGCACCTTCGACAAACGTTTCGGGAATGGTTTTGAGCAATTGCCCTGATGTGTAATCAAATACTTTTAGGTTGCTGCCCGGCTTGCCGCTGTCGGTTTGAAAATTAAAGTTAGCCACCCACAGGCGCTTGTTTTGGGTGTCAAGGGCCATGCCCACCGCAATCACCATTCCATTTTGACCGGGCTGACTAAAATACGAGACCTTGTTGTTTTTGTCAATGCGTTGGATGGAGCCATCGCCAAATCCCCCTACTAACAAATCGTTGGTGGGTAATGTGATGATGCCCTCTGGAAAGAGCTGATTTCCCTGAAGGTCAATGGTTTCCACCGGCTGTGCGAGAAGAGTGGTGGCCCATAGCATGGCCGCCAGCAACGTGTTAATCAAAAGATTTTTCATGTGGGTTGTTTTTTTGAGTTGTGTGTATGATTGATGACCCAAAAGTGCGGTGGCTCTCGCCCGCAAAAAATCAACCAGGTTAGGAAAGGAGGTTGAACTAGTTCAACTTTGTTAGAAATGCACCGCAGCAGCCCGGTAACAAGGTTCCGCCAGATCAGCCATGCACGCTAGCGGTCCGGTTTTTTCATACGCTGGTTCCGCAGTTTGGATAAGTATTCGGTTGTCATGCCCAGGTAGGAGGCCAGGGCATATTGTGGTACGCGTTGAACAACTTTTGGATAGTTCTTTTCAAATTCGCGGTAGCGTTCTTCTGCCGAGTGCGACAAGTTGGAGATAAGCCTTCGCAGATAAAACGCCAGGCCCCGTTCGGCAATCGTTCGAAAGAACGTCTCGTATTTATGGTGGGCAGCTTTCAGCATGTTTTCCTTTTCAAAATCAATTTGCAAAACGATGCTGTCTTCCAGGGCTACCACAAACATAGTGGACGGCCGTTGAAAGATATAGCTGTTGTAATCGGTTATCCACCAGTCGTCAATCGCAAAAGCGATCGTATGTTCGTGCCCTCCTTCCGCTACGATGTATGAACGAAAGGCCCCCCTCACCACAAAATTGCGGTGGGTGGCAACAAAGTTGGGTTGCACAAGAAACTGTCGCTTTTTTACGTGCACCAGCTTAAACGCGTTTCCGATCATAACGCGATCAACATCATCTACAGGGATGATTCTTTTGAAGTAGTTGATAACCGGCTGGGCCTGCTCGCTCATGCAACGGCTACGACTGAGGCTGACTCTTCACCAGGCGTATGTCTACTTCACGCACGACATGCGTCCACTCCGCGGTGTTGCGCAATGCAACCAGCAAATTGTCAAAACGTTGTGTGTGCTCGGGGGCAAACTCAAACCAGGTTAAGAAATCAAACTCCTGGCCCAGGTCTCTGCTATGGTAGAGTCTGCGGGCGATGGCGGGCAGGTAGTCCATGCCGATGGCAATATGGCGCGATTGTTCTTCAAACAGGCTTCTCCGTTCGTCTTGCGCCAGCGCCCACCACGCATCGCTTTTTTTGATGGGAATGAGGGCTGCACACGTGGCCGCTGCGCGCCCCAAAGGCGCTTGTTGGCTGACCAGCGCTTTTGCTTCCGCTTGATGGGTGTAGCGCATGTTGCTGCGCACGCCTTTGATCAGCCAGTTGGCCGGTGGCTGCGAGGTGAGCGTACCCTCTGCGATCGTCAAAGCCGGAAATAATGCGATGGAAGCACCCACTACAGCCGATTGGCGGGTGACGTGCCATGTTCCGCGCGCGGAGCCAACGAAGTCAAAAAGATCCATAGAAAGAGAAAGATACAGCCCGTTGCGCACGGGCGAAACAAACGCTCCGGCCAGTTCTGTAAAATCAAAAGGGATTGTCATACAGCAGACAAAACGGGTGGGCGTAGTGTGCGTCCGAAATTCGTTCTTGCCACCCCCACCTGCGGTGTGAAGGACTTGTTGCACGATATCAGCGCCTGTACCCTCTGTTCCAGGCACCTTCCGCTGGGTCCTCGGCCCGTTGTGCGTGCCCACCCGCGTGCGCGTATCGTTGTCATCGGCCAGGCACCCGGTGCCAGGGTGCATGCCAGTGGCATACCGTGGCAAGATGCCAGCGGTCAGGAGTTAAGACGATGGCTGGCAGTAGACGATGAGCAGTTTTACGATGAGCGCCTGTTCTCGCTCGTCCCCATGGGGTTTTGCTATCCGGGCAAAGGTAAATCGGGCGACTTGCCCCCACGCCCCGAGTGTGCTCCCCATTGGCATCCAAAATTGCTAACCAACTTGAAGCGTATCCAGCTTACATTATTGATCGGCAGCTATGCCCAAGCCTATTACCTGCGCGAACGTGCCAAAAGTTCGTTGACGGAAACAGTGCAATCGTTTGCGATATACTTACCTGTTTACTTTCCCTTGCCTCATCCCTCACCGCGCAACCGCCCGTGGCTGAGCAAAAATGCATGGTTTCATCGGAAACTGCTGCCTGAGTTGCAAAAGCGCGTTCACATCGCCTTGGATTCATAACGGCCGGGCATGAGCTTTCTTGATGACTAGGTTTCAGCAGTGCGCTGACGTGGGTCAGAGATAATCCGCCAACTGCTCGAAGAAAGTTGGCCACGGAACATCGCCCTCGCTTTTGCCAAGCCGCACCATGATCACGTTTTTGCGCGGGTGTACGTAAATATATTCTCCGTGAAAGCCGGCTGCATAGTACCCGCGGTCCGTCAGCCACCACTGATACGCATAAAAGCCAGCTGCGCCTTCTCTCTTGTCGGACGTAGTAGAGGCGCGCACCCATTCAGCCGGTACCACGGGCCTGCCCTCCCACAAACCTTTGTTGAGGTAAAGACGGCCAAACTTGGCAAAGTCGCGCGCCCGGGCGTTGATGCAGCAGAACGTTTTCTCCAGTCCGTTTTTCTTTTTGTCAATGCTCCACGAGGCGTCAAACTCTGTTCCCAGGTGCGACCAGATTTTTTCATTCATATACTCTGTAACCGATCGTTGCGTGGCGCGCTCGATGATTAAACCGAGCAACTGAGTATTCACGCTGCGATAGGCGAAACGGGTGCCGGGCGGGTAATCAATTTTCAACTTTTTCAAGTATCCGCGCAGGTTTCTGCCGTAATATAATTTGGCGGCCTGCCCCAGGGGGTTGTAATAGCTTTCGCTGGATTTAATGCCGCTGGTCATTTGCAGTAGGTGTTTGATTCGAATTTTTTCAAATCCCTTTTTCTTCAGCTCGGGCAAATACGTGGTAATCGGTTCGTCTACTCCTCGGATATGACCCTCTGCGATGGCCACGCCCACCAAGGCCGAAGTATATGACTTGGCCATAGAGAAGGACGCTACCGGAGTATTGGCCTCATAGTTTTGGTAATACCGTTCAAAAAGCAGCGAATCATTGCGGATGATGAGAAAGGCTACCGACCGACTACGGCCCACCACACTGTCAATTTTCGACACGCGCGCCCGGCCCACGCGCCCGGATGAAAGAGCTTCTGTAAATCGAAAGGGTTCGGGTGAAGCAGGAAGCGGGCGGGCCGGAAAAATTTTGTGGTCTTCGATGCCCGAAAAGTTATACCAGGCAAACCGCCCTACCAGGCACGACTGACACAGGAAGGCCAGAAAAAACAGGATACCTAACAACAGCTTGTTCATACGCGAATGTTATACAGCCACCAGGTTGCATCGTGTCGCCAATGATTACATCCAGGTGTTGAGTTAGCGCATCAAGAAAGGCTTGCCGGCCAGAGCCTGTGTAAACAACACCACTACCACAACGGCATACCCAATACCAAGGGCGATCATCAAACGTACGTCTTTGATCACATAAAATCCAAGCAACGGCAGCACTTGCAACGCATGCATGCCAAAAAAATGAGCCACCCTCAAATCTCCGTGGCGGGTGCTCCAGTTCACCAGCGGCAAGCCGGGCCCACCGTCCGGGGCGCCTACCGTGTGTGCCATGCGTGCCCCCATGGCCAGCCCTTCCAACGAAAAAATGACAAACACGATGAGCCCCAAACGGATACCCCAGAGATAAGCCGGGGGCAATTCCGGAAATCCGTTGACAAAAAATCGCCAGCCGATCACCGCGGTCGCGAAGGAGATACCCACGGCCGCGAAGGCCATCAACGTCCACAGACTGCTCGCCAAGGGCGCGCTGACGTTGAAATGTGAGGTGGTGCCGCGCGCTGCCTGAATCACGATGTAGAGATTCTCGGCTGTAAAAAGAGCTATGAGACACCAGGAATAGTACCGCACCTGGGCTTCGTTTGGCAAATAGTGGGTAAACCATGCCATAGACCAGACAAAAATCGTGGTCGACAGAAAAAACTTGAAGGGTTTAAACCACCCGTTCACCCCCAGCACCAGCATCGGCTTGACCCAAAGCAACAATACACAAACAATGGCCGCCAGCAAACACGCTACCCCAAAGAAGTATAACGGCTCGTTGCGCAATTTCAGTTCGACAAGAAAAAGACTCATGATTTCGGGGCAATTTGTTGGCTCGCCAGATTCTTTTTGATCTTCATCAGGATGACGCTGGGGGTAATACGGGGTAACTGTGAAATGAACCAATTGTTGAAGCCTACTATTTTTTTGCCTCTGCCGGCAAGCAACAGCCGCACGCCCTGTTCGGCCACGGCCACGGGGCTGACAGGCTGGTTGGCTTTGTAGGCATTGGTCTTCCACATAGCGTCCGTATTGAAAGCGGTGTCCACCGGGCCGGGGCATAGTGTAGTAACCACCACTCCGGTTCCTTCCAACTCAGCGGCAAGGGTTTCGGAAAAAGCCAGCACAAACGATTTGGTGGCCGAGTACACCGAATAATACGGGAACGGAAGAAACGACAGCAACGAGGCAACATTCATGATCCGCCCGCGCTTTCTGACCAGCATATCTTGCACGAAAAGTTTGGACAAGGCCACCACAGCCGACACATTCAGGTCAATCATGCGAAGTTCTGCGTCCAGGTCCGTATCGCTAAACGATCCGTACACGCCCACGCCTGCATTGTTGATCAGCATCGTTACATCCAGGCCGCGTTGTTTCACATCGTCATACAGGGTGTGGGCCGCTTGCCGCTTGCTGAGATCGCACCGGAACACATGCACTTGAATGCCATCGCGGGCCTGAAGTTCGGTCTTGAGAGCTTCCAGTTTAGTGGCATTGCGCGCTACCAAAATCAAGTTGAATTTGCGGGCTGATAAAAGACGGGCCATTTCGTAGCCGATGCCGGAAGATGCCCCCGTGAGTAAAATAAGTTCATTCATGGCTATCGCAGGATGATTTTTACGATGGTTTCCTGATTGACATTCACTTGAAATTGCGCATCGGAATAGGAGGGAGGGCCCAGCCGAATGCGCGCATCGTTGGAGAAGCCGATGGGTTCCTGTGGCATGCCGAGGAAATTGGTTTTTAAGTCTTTGTTGTTGTCAACATCCTGAAAAACGGCTGCTCCGTACGTACCGGGCGGCACATGGCTGAGTCGGAATTCCATGCGCGCAGCGGTTACCGGCACGTTCATGCCGCGTTCTTGTTTGCCGATTTTGGGGAAGTTCGCTTCGTTAAAAACTCCGGCCGACAGCGCTCCGCCTTTTTGGAGGTCAATACCCTCCACTTGAAAAAGGATGCTGCCCGTTTGTGCTGACGCGGGCAGCGCCAAGGCCAGGGTCAGAAGTGCTATGATAGGGTTCACGTGCTTTGCTATTTGTGACAGCAAAGGTTTCACCCGTTACGCATTGGCAACGTTAACATTTGTTTAGAGATCGCTTGCCGACAATATTTTTTTTAACCGGCTCAAATGCACCGGACTCACGCCCAGGTATGACGCGATCATGTGCTGGGGTACCCGGTTATGAATGTTGGGGAATACAGAAGTAATGTTCTCATACCGTTGGGCCGGACTGTACAGATATTGGTTCTTCAACCGGTTGTCAAAATAGATGAAGTAGTATTCGGCAATCAGTCGGCCCAGTTTATCGCCCTCGCGCAAACTGGCATAACCCCACTCGATGGCGGGTCGGGGTAGCACCACTACCTCCGTTTGCTCAACCGCCTGAATGCCGTTGGTGGCGGGTATGCGCAACATAAAGCTGGAGTAGTCGCAGATGAACTGGTTTTCCGGAGAGAAGTGAATGGTGTGCTCCTCCCCGGTGTGATCCACAATCACGCTACGGGTAATGCCCGACACGATAAAGAAAATGTCATTTGCTACGGCTCCCTGCTCTGCCAGAAAAGACTTGGCCGGGAACGTCTTGCTCACGCAGCGCGACAAGAACTCCTGTTTTTCCGAATCGCTCATCGATACCAGTTGGCGAATGGCGGCCGTCAAAGCGCCCGCATGTGCGTCTTTCATGCCTGTTAAAACAGCACTTTTGGGCTTTGGTTCGCGGCTCCAGCCCGTGCCCCGCCAACATGCCGACTCCCTATGGCGCTGAGCCCGCAACAATTATCTTTGCGCCCTTACCACATACGCATGGCTGCCGCAGGCGCAATGGACACACCCCTCATGAAGCAGTACAACGCCATCAAGGCGAAGTACCCGGGCGCACTGTTGCTCTTTCGCGTGGGCGATTTTTACGAAACCTTCGGGCAGGATGCCATCACTGCCAGCCAGGTGCTTGACATCACGCTGACTAAGCGCGGCAATGGTTCCGCCTCCGAAATCGAACTGGCAGGGTTTCCGCACCATGCCTTGGATTCGTACCTCCCTAAGCTCGTGCGGGCAGGGCATCGCGTGGCCATCTGCGACCAACTGGAAGATCCGCGCTTTGTAAAAGGCATCGTGAAGCGTGGAGTGACTGAATTGGTCACACCGGGTGTGTCGTTCAACGACAATGTACTGGAACGCAAGCGAAATAATTTTTTGTGTTCACTTTATGCCGGCAAGCAATTCGGGGTCGCTTTTCTCGATATCAGCACCGGTGAGTTTTACTGTGCGCAGGGAAACGAGAGTTACGCGCTGAAGCTGATCCAAAGCCTCGGCCCTGCAGAAATCATCTTCAGCAAAGCGCATCGTGACAAGTGGGAACAACACCTGGGCGATGATTATGCCACCTTCGCGCTGGACGACTGGGTCTATGCGTTTGACTATGCATACGATCGGCTGATTCAGCAATTCAAAACCTCTACGCTCAAAGGGTTTGGCATTGATGGAATGGACGATGCCATCATCGCAGCGGGTGCCATTCTCCATTACCTCGAAGCGACCGAGCATAAAGACACGCATCACATTGCCTCCATCGGCCGTATGGACGAAGATCACTATGTGTGGCTCGATAAATTCACCATCCGAAACCTGGAATTAGTCAATGCCCAACACGAAGGGGGGGTGCCGCTGTTGCAAATTCTGGATCAAACAGTCACGCCCATGGGCTCGCGACAGCTCAGGCGCTGGATGGTGCTGCCGCTGAAAGAAAAAGAAGCCATTGACGAGCGGTTGGAGATCGTGGACCATCTGTATCAACATCCGGAACTAACGGAAACCATTATACATCAGTTAAAGCAGGTGGCCGATCTGGAGCGCCTGATTTCGAAAGTGGCAGTCGGCCGCGTCAATCCTCGCGAGTTGTTACAACTCAAGCGATCGCTGCAGGCCATCGTGCCGGTAAAGGATTTGTTGGCCGCGCAGTCTTCGGTGGGGTTGAAAAAGCTAGGCGATCAACTTCATCGTTGCGAGTTCCTATTGGAAAAAATCGAGAAAGAGTTGAAGGACGATGCGCCCATGTTGCTGCATCAGGGTGGGGTAATTAAAGATGGCATACATGCCGAACTGGATGAACTTCGTCAACTCGCCTTTTCCGGAAAAGACTACCTGCTGCAGGTGCAGAAGCGCGAGATCGAACGAACGGGAATCAACTCACTCAAGATCTCGTACAACAAAGTGTTTGGCTACTACCTGGAAGTGAGCAACGCCAACAAAGACAAGGTACCTACGGACTGGATTCGAAAGCAGACGCTGGTAAATGCCGAGCGCTACATCACCGAAGAGCTAAAAGTATACGAGGAGAAGATTCTCCACGCAGAGGAGAAACTAAGCGTCATTGAACAACGGCTCTTTGCGGAGCTGGTGCGCCACGCCAGCGAGTTTGTGGCGCAAATTCAGCAGAATGCCCGCACCGTAGCCGTGTTGGATTGCTTGTTGTCATTTGCGCTAACGGCACGTACCAACCGGTATGCCAAACCTGAAATCAGCGACTCCACGCGGTTGGCCATCAAGGCAGGTCGGCACCCGGTCATCGAAAAACAACTGCCCGTGGGCGAAAGCTACGTGCCCAACGATGTTTTTCTGGATACGGAAACGCAACAAATTTTGGTGATCACCGGCCCCAACATGGCGGGTAAGTCGGCCTTGCTGCGGCAAACGGCACTGATTGTACTGATGGCGCAAATGGGCAGCTTTGTGCCGGCCGAAAGTGCAGTGATTGGACTGGTGGATAAGGTATTCACGCGCGTGGGCGCGAGCGATAACCTCTCGCGGGGTGAGTCCACCTTTATGGTGGAGATGACCGAGACGGCCAGCATCCTCAACAACCTGAGCAATCGCAGTTTGATTTTGATGGATGAAATCGGGCGCGGCACCTCGACCTATGATGGCGTTTCCATCGCCTGGGCGATTGTGGAGTACTTGCATAATCACAAAGACGTCCGCCCCAAAACGTTATTCGCCACGCACTACCACGAGTTGAATCAACTGTCGGAAGACCTGCCGCGTGTCAAAAACTTCAATGTGAGCGTGAAAGAAGTGGGCGATAAAATCATTTTCATGCGCAAGCTGAAGGAGGGCGGCAGCGAACACAGCTTTGGTATTCACGTGGCGCAACTGGCCGGCATGCCCAACCCGGTGGTGCTGCGCGCCAATGACATTTTGCATTTTCTGGAAAAAGAAAAGCGGCATGACAAGCGCAAGAAAAGTCTGGAAGAGTTGCCCAAGCCCCAGTTTCAGATGAGCCTCTTCGAGGCCGACCCAAAGATGAAGGCCGTGCACGATTTGTTAAGCAACATCGACATCAATACCATCAGTCCGGTGGAGGCGTTGTTAAAGCTGAACGAGGTATTGAGCGTACTAAAGAAGTAAAAACGGCCAAACTGGCCCAAAATCGACTTCTCAAGTTACATTTTTGTAACTTACAACTTTGTAACTTACATTTATGCTACTTTTTGATAGGCATGGCGGAAAACCCATTTGTTTTTGGCAAAACGGTGAACGAATCTGATTTCTGTAACCGGAAAGAAGAGATCGCCTTCCTGCACCATCAATTTGCCACGAACACGAACACGATTCTCATCTCACCCAGGCGGTGGGGCAAATCGTCACTGGTTGAGGAAGCGGCTCGCAGGTTTAGACAGAAGCATGTTCACTTCCTTTTTATCGACTTATTCAGATGCCGCACGCAGGAGGAATTTTATGAAGCGTATGTTGATGCCTGCTTCAAAGCGACCAACTCCAGATTGCAAGAGGCCGTTCAGTTCGCGACCAAATGGCTTAAGAATCTGGTTCCGCAGCTATCCTTTCAGCCAGATGCTCAACATGAATTTTCAGTCAAATTTACCGCCAGCAGTGCCATCAGCGAGGAGGAAATACTAAACCTTCCTCAGTTAATCGCCCGGAAAAAAAACATCCGGTTGGTGATTTGTGTGGATGAGTTTCAGAACATTCAGCATTTTTCACACCCGGTTGAATTTCAACAGAAGCTGCGGAGCTATTGGCAAAGACAGCCGCTGGTTCATTATTGTTTGTACGGCAGTAAGCGGCACTTAATGACCCAGTTATTCGAGACCTCGGACCTTCCTTTTTATCGCTTTGGCGCGACCTACTACCTGAAGAAGATCGAACTTCATGAATGGATTCCCTTCGTGATAGGAAAGTTTGCAAAAACGGGCAAATCAATAAGCGAGAACCACGTGGCAGTGCTCTGTGAGGCAATGGAGATGCACCCCTACTACGTGCAGCAGATCTTTCAAATTCTCTGGTATACTTCGGGCAAAAAGGTATCGGCAACGGACGTTGAAAAAGCCTTGGTGCGCCTTGCTCAACACAACGAATTGCAATTTCAGAAATTAGTGGAAGGGCTTACCACCTACCAGCTTAATTACCTGAAGGCCATTTGTTCGGGTGTAAAAAGTATTCACTCGAAAGAGTCGATTAAGACGTTTTCGTTGGGTAGCTCGGCCACTGTTCAACGTTCTATTCAGGCACTTTTGCAAAAAGATGTGATCGATACCCATCGGGAAGACGTCATGCTCGTTGATCCCGCGTTTAAATGGTGGCTCACCCACATTTTTTTTTGAGAAATGGGTACCCTATCAACCCACGAAGGAAAACTACGTTTGCGGCCAGCGAAACCGCGTGTTCGTGATTGACGATTATCTACAGATTTTCAACTAGAGTGATAGCATGGTGACAAGTGTTTTTGTAGAATATTGGCAATTCTCCCCGAAATTTATGCGGGCACTAAGTAAAAAGCTATATGCTTTCGACTAACCGTAATGGCCATGACCATTTATTACAATCCGTGACAAACCCTGCGTGAGCACAGGCGTTGCTAAGGGCAAACAAACGCGAATTCATGAAAACAACACTCCTCCTTTCCACGGCCCTGATCTTTTTTTTGTCGAGTTGCAGTTCACTTACGTCCGTCACCAACATCAGCGCGCACAACAGTTTTGTGCTGGGCAATAACCCTCATGGTTATTTTCGTGCTACCGTCAAAAATATTTCAGGGCACCCGCTGAAGCTCTACCAAAAGACTCTAACCGACAGTGTTCATTCAGTCACCATTCTTAAACCAAATGAGACGCTCCACGTGTATGCAGACAAAAACACCGCGCTGATCGTGGAAAACAATGCTAACCGGCAAGCCCGGGTAAAACTGGACGTGGGTGGGGACACCAATCTGTCGATGGGATATAAAAATTAGCCCTGTCTTGTTTGGAGTCAATAGATTTTCTAGTGGCAACGCGAATTTCTACCACTAAACATGCCGGGAGGTATTCGGTCAGATCCCAAAGGTGCGGAACAGGGTGCAGTCGCTCGAGCTGATCGACACCGTGCCCCTGGTGCCGACCATGAAGATAAAGTGACCTCACCTTATTAGTCGCGAAAGGTTGCCCCACGGCTCCAATGGCCACTCATGCCTGGGCTTTTCCTTTAAATTTGCATGTATTTTTAAAGTTAAACTTTAAATTTGCATGTATTTTTAAGGAAATATGTACAAAAGGGCTCAGAATTTCTCAGAATCGGGCAGAAACAGCTTTTTTCTATGGGGCGTCCGGCAGTCGGGCAAAAGCACCTTGTTAAAAGAGCGTTACCCGAATGCTCTGCTCTTTGATTTATTGTTGGGCAATGTGCACCGAAGGTTCCTCAATTACCCGGAGCAATTCCGAGAGGCCGTTCTCGCTTCCCATCCGGCTACGCCCGTGGTAGTTGACGAGATACAAAAACTACCGCAATTGTTGGACGAAGTTCATTGGCTGATTGAAAACAAAAAGTATCAATTCATTTTATCGGGCTCCACGCCCCGTAAAATCATCAAGCAGGGTGTAAATCTGTTGGGCGGCAGGGCGCTGCGCTATGAACTGTTGCCGCTCTCGTATAGCGAGATACCTGACTTTGACTTGATGCGGGCACTTAACCAGGGGCTGTTGCCGCGGCACTACGATGCCCACAATGCTGACTCGCTGATTGCCGCTTACATCGGCAGTTATCTGGAAGATGAAATTATTGCCGAAACAAAAATCAGAAATGCAGAAACGTTTTCTCGTTTCTTAGATAAGGCTGCATTTTCGAATGGAGAGATTGTAAACTATACCAACATTGCAGCCGAGTGTGGGGTAAGTAGTCCAACGATCAAAGAATACTTTCATATTCTAAGCGAGACGATGATTGGTCATTTCCTGCCTTCGTTTCAGAAAAAGCCAAAGCGCAGAGTAGTGGGTAGTCCCAAGTTTTTCTTTTTTGACGTGGGCATTGTCAATTCATTGCTCAAGCGTAAATCGATTGAATTGGGCAGTGTCAATTTTGGTTTTGCCTTCGAGCATTTCATTTACCACGAACTTAAAACATACAGCAGTTACTCAGGCAAACACTATCCCATTTCGTATTGGCGCACGTCATCGCAATTCGAAGTGGATTTTATTTTAGGCGATCACGAAGTGGCGGTGGAAGTAAAAGCCACCGATAACGTAAATGCGCGGCACACCAAGGGCTTAAAAGCCTTTGCCGAAGAATACAACGTGAAGAAGAAGATTATTGTGAGTCGCGATCCGTTTAGCCGGAATCTGGAAGCTGGTATGACGGTTATGCCCTGGCGGGAATTTTTGGATACACTTTGGGCGGGCAGCATTATTTAGAGGCCATCTCAAAAATAAATAGATGAACTCAGTCCAAAAGCTTCAAGAGTTCAAGAATCCATCTACTAAGGCCTCTGACGGCTTCTTTACCACGGCCACCTGCCGTCCTGACGCCTCTGCCCCTATCTTTGAGATGGCTTCAAGGCATTAGGCGTAACCACTCCAAAGCATACGGGGATTTTATTTCCCGCGAGTCGATGACCTGCCGTTTGAAAATGAGTTCCCCGCGTCACTCACTCCGCAAACTGTTTACCGGATTGGCCATCGCGGCTTTAATGGATTGGTAACTCACGGTCAGCAGCGTGATGAGCAAGGCGCCCATGCCGGCTGCAACAAAAATCCACCAGGCCATGCCGCTGCGGTATTGATACTTTTGCAGCCAGTTGCTCATCAAGTACCACGCAAATGGCATCGCCACCACCAGCGAAATGCCCACCAATACAAGAAAGTCTTTCGACAGCATGGCCCACAGGTTGGCTACGCTGGCGCCCATGACTTTGCGCACCCCAATTTCCTTGGTGCGCTGTTCGGCCACAAAACTGGCCAATCCAAAAATGCCGAGGCAACTGATGAAGATGGCGAGGATGGCAAAAAAACTGGCCAGCTTGCCCACCCGTTCTTCATCGCTGAATTTACGCGCATACTCATCGTCCACAAACTCATAGCTGAAAGGCGACTGCGGATCGTGTTTGACAAACACCGTTTTGATTTTGTCAAGTGCTTCATGTGCGCTCATGTCGGGGTTCAGTTTCAGGATAACCAGGTTGGCGTTGTCGTAGCGGTCAATATGCCACAGCGAAGCCCGCACCGGCTCGTAAGGCGATTCGATAATCATGTCTTCAATCACTCCAATGATGGTGTACGGCCTTTCGTTCCAGGTAAGGGTTTCGCCCACGGGGTTTTCAAAGCCCAGAAATTTGGCGGCCGCTTCATTGATGACAAAAGCGTTGGAGTCGCTGACAAACTCGCGCGAAAAGTCGCGACCGGCTTTAAACTTCCAGCCCACGGTTTTTCCAAACTCGTGGCTAACACCGTTGTTCGGAAAATCAACGGCCAGGGCAGGATCTTTGCCATTCCACGTAAAGCCGCCATTCGAGTTCCACACCTGCGTAGTGGGGCTGCCCGCCTCCGTCATCTCGGCAATGGCGCCCTGACTTTTCAACTCGTTGCGCACGGCTTCGAAGTGATTGTGGATGTCGGGGGTTTGGAGGTACACATTGATCAACCCATTTCGTTCGTAGCCAATGGGCCGGTCTTTGGCAAACTGAATCTGCCGGAAAACGACCAGCGTGCCGATGATGAGAACGACCGAAACGGTAAACTGTACGACCACGAGCACCTGCCGTGGCAGCGATGCCAGCCTGCCCACCCGAAACGTTCCTTTCAAAACCTTTACCGGCTGAAACGAGGATAGGTACAAGGCCGGGTAGCTCCCCGCGAGGATGCCCGTGAACAGACTAAACCCAACCCCGATTAGCCAGAAGTTGGGACTGCTCCACAGCACGGTAAGTTTTTTGTCGGCCACCTCGTTAAAAGCCGGCAGGGCAAGGTAAACCAACCCCAGCGAAACGGTAAACGCCAGCACGGCCACCACCACCGACTCGCAAAAGAATTGATTAATCAGTTGCGACCGCATGGAGCCGATGGACTTGCGAATGCCTACTTCTTTCGCGCGCTTTTCCGAGCGGGCCGTGCTCAGGTTCATAAAATTGATGCAGGCCAGCAGCAGCACAAATACCCCGATGACGCCAAACATCCACACAAACTCGATGCGGCCGCCCACATTTTTGCCTTCGCGGAAGTCCGAATACAAACGCCACTTGTACATGGGGTGCAGAAAGACTTCCGGTTTGTACTGGCGGTCGCTGTCGGTGCGCAGCTTGTTGTATTTCACGTTCACAATCTTGGCGCTCACCTCCTCCATATCGGCATTCTCGGCAATTTGCGCCCATGTTTGGGTGAAGTTGCTGCCCCAGGGGTCGTCCATATTTTTGATCCACTCACTCTCGGTAAGGTAGAGCTGCCACGGCATAATCCAACCCATCTCGCGGAAGCGCGAATTGTGCGGCAGGTCCTCATACACCCCGGTTATTTTTACATCGGTTTTGTTGTTCACGCGCATGGTTTGACCGACCGCGTTGCCATCCTCAAAATAGGCGTTGGCTACTGACTGTGACAAAATGATGGAGTACGGGTCACTGAGTGCTTTGTCCGGATCGCCTTGAAGCAACCGGATCGAAAGCATGTCGATCACCTGCGGCTCCCAATACATGCCGCTTTTGTTAAATTTTTTTTCGCCTACGGTCAGGATGCGCCCAAAGTTCCAGGTGGATTGCAACACATACTTGAAATCGCTGCCGAAATTGTTTCGGATCTCTTCGGCCATCAGGTATGGATTGGAAACCTGCGAGCCCTTTACCCCATTGTATAAATTGTGCTGCCACACCTGTGCCAGGCGGTCATAGTTTTTGTGATACGTGTTGTACGTGAGTTCGTCCCAAATCCACAGGCCGATCAGCAATGCCACGGCCATGCCGGCCGCCAGCCCGGCAATGTTAATAAAGGTGTACCCTTTGTTTTTGATCAGGTTGCGAAGCGCGATTTTGAAGTAACTGCGGAGCATGGGCGTGAGGGTGGAGTGTTACAGAGATACTCCACACAACGCGAAAAGTTGCATGAACGCGAAAAATATCTTCTAGGGTGAGGGCGGGGAGTGGTGTGCCGTCAATAACCTGCTCTGGCTTGGCCACTTTTAACACGTAGTTATACCCTCTTTGCTCAGCAAGAGACCCCACGCTTTTTTATTTTAATCATAATTAAATAGTTTATACATTTGACTTCAAGTTTTAATCATAATCAAAACTTATATGAAAACGCCAAAAACATATATGTTAAGGCCCATTTATCTGGACCGGATAAAACCATTTATCGGCAAAAACCTCATTAAAGTGCTTGTAGGCCAGCGAAGAGTGGGCAAAAGCTTCTTGCTTCTCCAACTGATGGACATCATCCGTAAGCAAGATCCAAACGGCAATATCATCTACATCAACAAAGAACTTTTCGAACATGACAACTTGCGCGACTATAAAGACTTAATGAAAAGTGTGAACACGCTAACCGTTAGTGGTAAGAAGAACTATCTTTTCATTGATGAGATACAGGAAATTGAAAATTTCGAGAAAGCCATCCGCAGCCTGCAGGCCAAGGGCGACCACGATATCTACATCACGGGCAGCAACGCCTTTTTGCTTTCCGGAGAATTAGCAACGTATCTCAGCGGCCGCTACATGGAGTTCAAGATTTTTGGACTTACCTACCCTGAATTTCTTACGTTCCATCAGTTGCCCGATTCACAAGAAACCTTTCTTGCCTATTTGCGCTATGGCGGATTGCCTTATCTCATCAACATTAAACTCACGGATGAATTGGTGTTTGACTACCTGCGTAACATTTACGCGGCCATTCTCTTCAAAGACATTGTAGCGCGGCACAACATTCGCAATGTATCGCTTCTCGAAAATTTGGTGAGCTATGTGGCCGATAACGTGGGCAATTTCCTTTCGGCTAAAAGCATCAGCGATTTTTTAAAATCACAAAAAGTAAAAGTAACGCCCAATGTGATTCTCAGCTACCTGCGTTTTTTAGAGCAGGCCTTTTTTGTTTTGAAAGTAAACCGGCAGGAGCTGCGTGGAAAAAAAATTTTTGAAATCGGGCACAAATATTACTTCGAGGATCTCGGCCTTCGTCATTCACTCTTGGGATACCGTACGGCAGACATTGGAAAGATATTGGAGAACATCGTTTACCTGCATTTAGTGATCGCGGGCTACCACGTAAGCGTGGGCAAATTTCAAAACAAAGAAATTGATTTTGTCTGTACCCGGGGCGATGAGAAAATGTATGTGCAGGTAGCGTACGTAATTGCTGATGATGCCACGCGTAAGCGGGAATTTGGCAACCTGGAGTTAGCGTATGATAATCATCCAAAATTCGTGGTGTCGATGGATGAAAATGCAAGCGGCAATGTAGCGGGCATTAAACACGTGCACGTTCGGCAGTTTGTTAAACAACTTGTTTGAATATAAAGCCATTACTTCCCTGGAGAGCCTCCCGCCTAGGGCCTGCTGGCGGTAAGCAGGGACTCTGCGGAACGAGTGGGCAGGCAAAGGCGCAGAGTCCCGAAACGGAATCTGCGGAGAAGGAAAAGAGACTTTTTATTACCTTCGAACAACTTTCGGAAGGATGACAAAAAGCCATCAGCCTTTCGGTCGATTGGCCTAAGGCAGTAGTTTTTTCATCCTTTTTTAAGTTTCGTTTTTTTGAAACGCCCTTGGTCTTTCTCGTCCTAAAGACATTTTCATTTCTTGTGTAAGAAACAAATTATCAGCAACTTACAGAAATGATTTCACTACTTTCGCATATCTGACAAAGTAGAGATAAATTAGTTTTCAATGATATCTGAAAGTGGGGTTTAGAAAAAAGTTTGGATAATACATACAATAAATCTTCATATGTTAAATCTTACTTTTTTGTGAGCTATTATCTCCTCAAAATAAACAAATTGATTAATTTCAAATTTCAAAATCTAGTTATGAAAAATAAAATTTATTTGCTCCTTGCATTGGCTATAAATATAGCTTTATATGTCAGTTGTGACAATTCTGAAGAAAGCTTAGCTGGACCAGTAATCTTATCCAATATCACACCTTTAGCTGGTCAACCCGGAACGTTGGTCAAAATCCGAGGCAAAAATTTTAACAAAAATGCGTCAGAAAATATTGTAACATTTACCGGAATACCTGCAATGGTTACTCAAGCTAATGATACTCTATTAGAGGTTATCGCACCAGATTCTAAAAGTGGGGTAATAGAGGTAAATGTTAGGGACAACAAAGTAGTCGGTTCGGAGTTTAAATATTATCACTTGTACACTTTTGGAAGAAGTAACAACTCACCTTGTTTTTGGAAGGATGGAGTTCAAACAACCTTAGGTAACCTCGGAAATGTAAATGACTTGATTGTATCTGGTGAAGATGTGCACGCGGTGGGGTTTGAGACTTCACCCGCGATAATCAATATACCTAGATATTGGAAAAACGGTCAGCCTATTCCACTGGACAATATGAATCCGCAGACTGAACTTACCGCTATAACGGTATCAAACGATGATGTATATATTTGTGGATATCAAAGAGGCCCCTACCCAATATATAAGATAGCAAAATATTGGAAAAACGGTACCCTAATTTTTTCAACTCAGGTTTATGACTTCATTACCGCTGCACCTAACGATATTGCTGTTATCGGATCGGATGTTTATATGGTTGGCTATGAGTATCCCGATGCGATGCTTTGGAAAAATGGAGTTCCCATACGCTTGGAGGGGACAGGAGTTTGTGCAGCGGAAAAGATTCTAATCAATGATTCTGATGTACATATTGTGGGCGTTGAAGGTTCAGGTTTCTATAATAGAATTCGATATTGGAAAAATAATACTGTGATGAATTTCACTCAAGCTGCTGGAGGATATGCCTATGATATCTCGATTCATAATTCTGATGTTTACATTTCTGGTTTTGCCTACGGGCTGCAAATGGGTACTACAGATGCAAAGTATTGGGTTAACGGTGATGTGGGGAAAATAATGCAACCAAGTTCACCAAATAGATATGTGGGTGCAATAGAAGTAACTGATGACGCTATCTATGTATTGAACAATCAACGTGGAGAGTCATATCCATATTATAGCATTTTAACAAAAAATGATCAAATCATTACTCCAGATTATGGACCTGGTGTATTAGGATCAATTAAAGGAATGGAAATAGTTTACTATTAGTTGGTCGGTAAACTCTTTGAGAAATTTATTTCTTGAAAGAATCAGTTTTGAAGACAGCCCTTTTGCAATAACGTGTATTGTTTTTTTAAGTCCTCGCAGAGTCTCCCGCCTCGGGCCTGCCTGCGGTAGGCAGGGACAGCCGCCCATGTATGCCCAGCGCCTCCGCCAACACCTTCGTTGCGCTTGATCGATTTTTGCAACCCGGGTGGCCCAAATTCTGTATATCTTTAACGTCTGTTACTCCCAATCCCCCTGAGATATGGCAACGTACACCCTCACCGTAAACGGCAAAAAGCAGGAAGTAAATGTAGATGCGCAAACGCCCGTGCTGTGGGTGCTGCGCGACCACCTAAACCTGGTGGGCACCAAATTCGGCTGCGGCATGGCCCAGTGCGGGGCCTGCACCATTCACCTGGATGGCACGGCTACACGATCATGCTCGCTGCCGGTGTCGGCCGTGGGCGAAATGGAAATCACCACCATTGAGGGGCTCTCCGACCACGGAGACCACCCCGTGCAAAAGGCGTGGCTCGAGCACGATGTGCCGCAGTGCGGCTACTGCCAGGCGGGCCAGATCATGAGCGCGGCTGCCTTGCTCAAGGAAAATCCAAACCCGACTGATGAGCAGATTGAAGCGGCCATGAACGGCAACATTTGCCGGTGTGGCACCTATGTGCGCATTAAAGCCGCGGTAAAAACAGCAGCCCAACTGATAAACGAATAGCATTATGGCAACGATAAAAACATCCATCGGCAGAAGGGAATTTTTAAAATCTTCGGCACTGGCGGGCGGAGGCTTGATGCTGAGCTTCAGTTGGCTGGCAGGTTGTGTGGCCAAGCCGGAAGACACGCTGGCCATGCCCAACGAATGGTTTGAGTTGAACGGCTATTTGAAAATTGGCGACAACGGTGTGGTCACGATCATGTCGCCCAACCCGGAAATTGGACAGAACGTGAAAACATCCATGCCCATGCTGGTGGCCGAAGAACTGGATGTGGATTGGAAAAATGTGATCGTGGAGCAAGCGCCCCTGAACACCGCGGTGTTCACGCGCCAGTTGGCGGGCGGCAGCCAATCCATACGGCAAGGGTGGAAGAGTTTGCGCATGGCGGGCGCCACCGCACGCACCATGCTGCGCGAAGCCGCGGCCAAAACCTGGAACGTGCCCGTGGGCGAGATTACCACCGAGGCCAGCGTGCTGCATCACAAACCCAGCGGCAAGTCAGCAGGCTATGGCGAGATGGCATCGGCCGCAGCCAAAATAGAAGTGCCCAAAGAAGTGGAGCTGAAAAACAACAGCGACTTTACAATCATCGGCACCTCGCGCAAAAATGTAGATGGCAAAAAGATCGTAACGGGCCAGCCGCTGTTCGGATTGGACTACCGCAAAGAAGGAATGCTGATTGCCATGATCGCGCACCCGCCTGCCTTTGGCATGAAACTGAAACGTGTGGATGACTTGCAGGCGCGCAGCATGCCCGGCATCAAAGATATCTTCACCATCCAGACGTTTCCCGCAGAGTATGCCCAGCAGTGGAGTGACGTCACTTCCTTCCCGGATTTGGTGGTAGTAGTGGGTAACTCCACGTGGGAGGTGATGAACGCCCGCAAGGCATTGAAGTTAGAGTGGGAAAACTTCAGCGACTACAACATTGCCTCCACCACGTTTTGGGGCACCAAGGAAACCATAAAAGTGCCGGGCGGATTAGAGAGTTCGGCACAACATAATCAAGTGATGGCCGAACTCTCGGCAAAACCGGGCACGATGGTGCGCAAAGACGGCAACCCGCAGGCGGCCTTCAAAAAAGCCGCGAAAGTAATCGAGCGTACCTATACCGCTCCGTTTCTCGCGCACAACACCATGGAGCCGATGAACTTTTTCGCCCACGTTACCGATGAAAAGGCCGAACTGGTAGGGCCGATTCAAACACCGGAGTACATGGAAAAGAGTGTGGCGGCACGGTTGGGTTTGCCCTTGGAGAAAATCGATATCCAGATGACGCGCCAGGGCGGTGGCTTTGGCAGGCGGTTGTATGGACACTTCCTGGTGGAGGCTGCGTTGATTTCACAAAAAGTAAAGGCACCCATCAAGCTGGTGTACACCCGCGAAGATGACATGACGTTCGGCATATACCGCCCCGCCTATCACGCGTTGTACCGGGCTGCGTTGGATGCGGACAACAACCTGATTGGTTTTCATGTGAAGGCCGGAGGCATTCCGGAGAGCCCCCTGTTTGCCAACCGCTTCCCGGCCGGTGCGGTGGAAAATTATTTGGCTGAAGAGTGGTCGGCTCCATCCAATATCAGTATCGGAGCGTTTCGTGCACCGAGTTCCAACTTTATTGCGGGCGCGGAGCAAGCCTTTTTGGATGAAGTGGCCGAAGCAGCCGGAAAGGACCCCATCCAGTTTCGTCTCGATCTGTTGGATCGCGCAGCCAACAATCCCGTGGGCGAGAAAAACCAGTATGAAGCCAGACGACTGGCCGGAGTACTTGAATTGGTTAGAGAAAAATCGAACTGGGCACAGCGTCAGGCGGACGTGCACCGCGGGGTATCGGCTTACTTCTGCCACGACAGTTACGTGGCCAATGTGGTCGATATCGTGATGGAGAACGGTAAGCCCCGCGTGGAAAAGGTCTATTGCGCGGTGGACTGCGGCATTGTTGTCAATCCGGTTGCGGCCACCAACCTGGTGGAAGGCGGCACGGTAGATGGCATCGGCCATGCGCTGTACAGCGGCCTCACGTTTACCAATGGTGCACCCGACCAAACCAACTTCAACAAATACCGGCTCATCCGCCAGCGCGAAGCACCCCGCGCCATCGATGTGAGCTTTGTGCCCAGCACCGTTGATCCCACCGGCTTGGGTGAGCCGCCCTTTCCGCCCGTCATCGGGGCCTTGGCCAACGCCCTCTACAAAGCCACCGGCAAGCGCTACTACCAGCAGCCGTTTTTGAGGGAAGAGATCAACATGCTTTAAATGCCTTCACTCGCACGCGTGGTCGGTCGCGCGGCGCGGCCGTAGACGATCTGCGGCCATGGTGATAAAAAATCTCATGTCCCGTAATTTTTTGCTGCTCCCGACTACTAACCCGGTGAAAACTGGAGTTTTAAAACCATGACAACGGAAAGCAAACCCATCGGCAACACCGACCGGACAAAAATTTTTAATCGCATTTTGTATACCGCGTTCGTGCTCGTGGCGATCTATCTGTTGGCCATCCAACACCAGGTTGCCGAGGCGATGAGCAACCTGGGTCTTGCCCTGATTTTCGATCCGTTTGTTCCTTTGGCATGGGAGCAGCGGCCCCGTTATCAGAAGATATGGCTACTGGTGCACGTTACTGCGGTATTTGTTTTGCTGGGGTGGATGGTCTTCGGATGACGCGTGTTATTCCGGGCGGTCGCTCATGCGTTTGCGTATGCGGCTGAGGGCTTCGGGCGTAATGCCGAGATATGAGGCAATATACTTGAGCGGAATCTGGGCAATGACTTTGGGCCGGTCTTTCATCAACTTCAGATAGCGTTGTTCCGGACTAAGAAAGAGGAGGCTGCGGCTTCGTTCAGTGGCAAAAATAAGAATGTACTCGGCAATCAATCTACCGAATTTCTGCCAGACCGCACAGGTTTCATACCCCTTTTGCATATTCGAATAGCTCATTTGCAACACTTCAAGATCTTCCATCGCTACGATGTAGTCCAGGGATGGCTGTCGCGTTAAGAAACTCGTATAGTCGGTCACGTAGTTGCCGTTGAAGCCGAAGTTGACGGTCACCTCTTCTTCCTGCACGATGTTGTAAATGCGCACAAATCCCTTGTTTAGAAAAGTGACGTGGTTGCAGACTTCACCGGCCCGCAATACGAACTCACCTTTTTTCAGAAACCTTCGAACCAGCATCGCTTGGTGGGCCTGCCACTCCTCCTCTGTAAAATTGACAAACCGCGAAATGTACTCGCGAATCAGCGTAAACTCATCCATCCGCGAAAAATACAAAAACCTTCCCATGCGGGAAGGTCTTGTCCATTGCGCCAGCCATTTGTTCATGGCGAGCATGATTTGTCCCGGAGTGTCCGGCCCCTTCGGCTAAAAGGTGTAGCGCACAAACGGCACCGGGAAAAACCCTTGCTGATATTGCGTCACGATCTGATTGGTGCGAGGGTTATAATTTTGCGCAAAAATGTTCTGATTGGCCGTTACGTTTTGCAAATCAAGGGCGATCTCCAGCGAGCTGCGCCTGTACTCTTTGCGATAGGCCAATTTGATGTCGGTGCGGAAGTAGGGTGTCTGCTGTTCGGTAAAGGCTTCTGATTCGCGGAAGATGGCCCGGCCTGCCTGCTGTGAGGCAATCAGGTCAATAGGTGTCAGGTACTTTCCGCCAATCGTGGTGAGTTTGATATTGGCCGAGAAAAAGTTTTTGTTTTTGCCCACCCGCCACTCTTTGCCAAAGAGCGCGTTGGCCACATAACGTGTGTTGTAGGCCGTGTTTCGCTCAATGCCATCACTGCCCTCGTACCGCGAATCGAACAGCGAAGTTGTGATAAGGAAATAGAAGCCGCGGTGAAAAAAGCGCTCCAACGTCAATTCAAGACCATAATTGGTACCCCTGCCATTGTTCACCAGGCTGTCGGCATCGGCCGGGGCAAAGCTGGCCCCCGTGTTGATGGCGGAATAAAACGAGGCTCTTTGCTCCACCGGCACATTGCGCAGCCCCTGGTAGTAGGCTTCGGCTTTCACCCGCAGATGATCAGAGATGTTCCAATCATAGGTAAGTACCGTGTGCTGACTGGTCGTAAAATCCAGGTCGGTGTTCGTAAGGGCATAGGTGCCATCCGGTTGTTTGGTTTGCACAAAACTGGTATAGATGCTCTGTATCTGGTTATGAAGGCCATAGCCCACGCTGAGCGATTGATTGCCATTGATCAGGTAACGCACGCTGGCCCGTGGCTCTACTACCGTCTGTTGGTTGAGATCGTAGTATTGGGCGTGCATCCCGGCTTGGAGCGTCAACCGTTCGTTGAGGCGATGCTTCCACATGGCATAGCCTTGCAGCAAGAGTGTGTTGTCGGTTACGTTTACCCGCACGGAGTCGCGGCCCAGGCCGGCATAGATGTCGCGGTTGAATAGTGCAATGTCGCTGGCATCGGCATAAAAGCCATAGGCCAAACTGTTTCTGGCGTTGAACTTGGTGCGGAACGAACCCACCAGCGAATATTTGGTGGTTTCAAACTCTGCTTCCGCCCGTTGAAAGCGGCCCACCACATCTTCGGAGGTGTTGCGCACCAACGAGTCGGACGTAAACCGTTCGCGCGTGGTGCTCACTCCGGCCGTTAACCGCATGAACGATTTGGGAGAAATATTTTTTTCGTACGAAGTGCCAAAAATGCCCGTGCGATACCGCGGAAAGGCGTCCTCGTTTTCGCTTCCATACAGATCCGAATTGGCGCCCAAGTCCGCTTCACTGCCCAACAGGTCAATTTCGCTAATCCCGCCAAGGCCAAAGAACGACCACTTGCCGTTGCCTTTGGTGGGCAGGGTCACTTTGAAGTTCACATCTTGATACAACGGCACATTGGCCCCCGTGCCAAACTCGATGCCCAACGCATTGAACACACCCAACGTGGAATAGCGGTAGTTGACGATGTAAGAGGCTTTTGATTTTTTCGAAAGTGCCCCCTCAGCGCCCAATTCAAATCCGTTGAACCCGATTTGTGCGAGGTACTCCGATTTCTGGTTATTGCCATCGCGCAGGCGAATGTCAAACACACCGGCCACCGCATTGCCATATTGGGCGGGGAATGCGCTCGTCATAAAGTCCGATTTGTCTAAGTTGTTGTTGTTGAGCATGCTCACCGGGCCCCCCGTGCTGGTGAGTGCGCCAAAGTGGTTTGGGTTGGGGATGTTGAGCCCCTCCAGTTGCCACAGCATGCCGGTGGGCGAATTTCCACGCACGACAATGTCGTTACGCGAATCATCGCCACCGATCACACCGGCAAAGTTGGCGGCCATGCGCGAGGGATCGCCCAGCGCACCGGCATAGCGTTTGGTGTCATCTACATTGAACGAACGGGCACTGACGATCGCCAGGTCATTGTTGGTGGCGGTTTTGTCATCGCGTGTGTTAGCGGTAATGACAATTTCGTTGAGCTGGCTGACGCTTTCGGTGAGCGCCAGGTTGAGGATTACTTCCTTACCGGCCGTCACCACCACGTTAGGAATGGTCTGCTCTTCATAGCCGATGTACGAGATTTTGATCGTTTGCCGGCCCAGGGGCACGTTGTCAATGCGAAAGTTACCCTCGGCATCTGAGGCGCTCCCCAGGATGGGGTCGGTGCCCAACACGGACACATTTACGCCAATCAAAGGCGTTTTAGTTACATCATCTACAATTTGTCCGCGCAGTGTTTGCGTGGTTTGTGCCTTTGCCGCCAAGGCGAGGCTCAGCAGGATAAAAAGCATGCCGGCCCGGTAAGTGTTTGTTGTTTTCATGATCGGTGGTGAAAATTTTGATGGCTCAAAGGTCTGGTGCACACGGCACTGCCGCCCTTGATGGCAATCAAGAAAACCGATACCCCCGCTTGATCTGGGTTAAGAAAAGATGAAAAAACTAAGCTGCCGCTGGCCACTGGCTCGTATCAGAGCCAAGAACGCAAAATGCCTTCACCGATTGAAACCGGAAATACGGGTTAAGGCCACCGGCACGATTTTCATGTTAGACGCGTGAAAGAAACACGCTGCCACCCATAGCGTTATCGCCTGCTGGCCGGCCGCTTGCCTTTGGAAAAGCTGCGCTTGCCATTGAAACGGGTGTTGTCTTTGCGCCTCGCCTCGGGCGTATAGTCGGGGCCCGCGCCCAATGCATCGGGCAGCGGTAGCTTGGGCAGCGTGTCGCCAATCAAACTCTCGATGGAAAAAAATTTGCGCTGGTCGGCCTCATTAATAAAGGTGATGGCCGTGCCCGTGGTTTCGGCCCGGGCCGTACGGCCGATGCGGTGCACGTAGTCTTCCGGATCGGGTGGTACATCCCAGTTGATGACCATGCTGATGCCCTCTACGTCAATGCCGCGCGAAAGCACATCCGTACCGATCAGCAACCGCAGTTGTTTGTTTTTGAAAGCGCGCATGATCTCCTCGCGCTCGGGCTGTTCCAAATCTGAATGAAAGGCTTTCGCTTCAATGTTACTTTTGCGGAACAAGACGTCCAGTTTTTTTACCGTTTCCTTTCGGGAGGCAAAAAGAATGGCGCTCTTCCACGGGTAGTTGACCAAAATGTGTTTTAGCAACGCTTCTTTTTGCGAGTCATACACCACAAATGCTTCCTGACGTATGCCCGCTGCCGGCTTAGCTATCGCGATGTTGATTTCGGCCGGGTTGCTCAGGATCTTATTGGCCAACTGACGGATCTTGGGCGGCATGGTGGCCGAGAACAACAATGTTTGCCGCTCTTTGGGCAGGTAGCTGATGATGCGCACGATGTCATCAAAGAAGCCCATGTCCAGCATGCGGTCGGCCTCGTCCAGCACCAGATGTTTTAAGTGGCGAAGGTTAACTGTGTCGCCCGCCAGCAAAGCAATCAACCGCCCGGGTGTGGCGATGACAATGTCGGCCCCTTGTTCCAACGCCTTGCGCTGTTGGTCCCACGTGGCGCCATCGCCCCCGCCATACACAGGGATGGAACTCACGCCCGTGAAATAGCCGAAGCCTTCGATTTGTTGGTCAATCTGCTGGGCTAATTCGCGGGTGGGCACGATCACCAGCGTGTTCAAGTGGCGGTGATCGGTGTGCATGATGCGATGCATGATGGGTAGCAGATAGGCAGCCGTTTTGCCCGTACCCGTTTGCGCGCACGCAATCAAATCGTTTCCCTCCAAAATGACGGGGATAGCCTGTTGTTGAATGGGGGTTGGCTTAGTAAAGCCCATCGAATCCAGTCCATCTTGGAGCCTGGATTCAAAGTGAAAGTCAGCGAAGGTCAAAAAAAGCGCGTGTTAAAATGATAACTACGTGCAAAGATACAAAACTTTGATGTGGGGTTGATCGGCTATATTTAGGCTATGAAGCAACAAGGTCTCATAGGGGTTATGATCTGTCTGAGTGCGTATGCGTGGGCACAACCCGATCCATACAATGTTTTTGTGAGCCGATTGGTAGCCTACTACAACGAAAGCCAGTTTGAGCACATATATGCCCAAACCGCTCCCGCATTTCAACAGAAGGTGACGCGCGATGCTTTTGTGTCAATCTTTCGTTCGGTACAACAAACCAGTGGACGGTTCACACAACATCGCCTTGCACAGGAAAAAGGAGAGCAAAAGACATACTATCTGGTGGGCGAGCGACAGTCGCACGTCCTTACGGTAACCCTGGACGACCAGGGCCGGGCAAGCACGCTTTTTATCCGACCCGAAACCGTGCCCCCTGAGAATACGGCCGAAGCGGACGGGCGCATTTCCAAAATCATGGAGCAGTGGAGGGGCGATGTCCGCAGCAAAGGATTGGTGGTGGGTGTCTATCGCCAGGGGGTGTATCAGGTCGAGTATCTCGGCACGATTGAAAAAGGAAAGACGGTGACACCACGGGAGAATACGATTTTTGAGCTGGGGTCCATCAGCAAACCGTTAACAGGGCTGATCCTGCAGGCGATGATCGCAGAGGGCAAGCTCACGTTGTCCGATCCGGTAAACCTGTTTTTGCCACCCGATGCGCAACTGCCCGCGGTGCGCGGCCAGCCCATCACCCTTCGCCATCTGGTTACCCACACATCCTGTTTGCCGCGACTCCCTGTCGATCTGGCTTCCACCATGAAGGGGTTTGATAATCCCTACCGCTACTATGCGCCCGAAAACCTGCTGCGCTATTTGCCCACCGTTGCGCTGGATTGCGAGTTGGGCGAAGAAGGGGTCTATTCGAATCTGGGCGCGGGGTTGTTGGGCTTTGTGCTTACGCGCGCTTCCGGCAAAAGCTATGCGCAATTGGTGCAGCACTACATCGTATCGCCCTTAGGGACTACCGGGTTGGGTGTGTTTCCGCCCAGCGAGGCGTGGGCCACGGGCCACAATCAGTTTGACCAAACGCAAGCCAATTGGGAATTTACCGATGCCTTGGTGGGTGCCGGTGGGCTTGATGCGTCCCCCCAGGCCATGAAGAGACTCCTCGGGTTTATTATCTCACCAGACCATTCCTTGTTGGGAAAGGCCGTGACAGCCTCAACCGCCACGCAATGGAAAAAGCAACAGGAACTCGGCACGTTTTGGGTTGCGGAGTCCCTGGGAGGCAAAAAGGCACATTGGCACAACGGGCAAACGGGTGGCTTCAACGCCTTTTTGGGTTGGATCGAGGGCGCACAAGCAGGTGTTTTTATTCTTTCGAATCAGTCGGGCGACATTGCCACCCGGTTGGGCATGGCGCATCTGCAGCGGTTGAGTTTGGACCAATAAAAAAGCCATCCGTTACGATGGCTTTTTATCAGTGTCAGACAAATGATCAGGCAGCTTTTTTCACTTCTTCCATATGTACTTCGCGTTGCTTGGCCAGGGTGATGACTCCCAGTTTGTTTAACAGGCGAATGACCTGATACGTGGGATCGATTTCATGCCAGCGGATGCCGCCAAAGTTGGCCCGCGAGCCATGTTTGTGATGATTATTGTGATAGCTCTCGCCCATCATCAAAAAATCGACCGGCAGGAAGTTTTTGGAAGTATCGCGCACCTCAAAGTTGCGGTAGCCATACTTATGAGCGAACCAGTTGATAATGGCTCCGTGGATCGGGCTCATCAAAAATTGAAGGGGCAACAACAGCCACAGCCACCACACCGTGGCAAACTGCCAGTATACTAATACATACAAAGCACCCCAGAAAAGCCGGGATGGCCATGAGCGTGCGATTTTATCAAAAGCCTCCCATTGAGGCACACCTTCGGTAAACCGTGTGTCAGGAATCACGCGCTTGCTGGCGATGTCGGAATAAATCGTTTTCGTTTTCCACATCATGTTCCAGATGGTCTCATCGTAGGTGGGTGAATGCGGATCATTTTCCGTGTCCGCAAACGCGTGGTGCATGCGATGCATCACCCCATAGCCGTACGGACTCAGGTAATTGGAGCCCTGAAAAATCCACGTCAGCACAAAAAAGATTTTTTCGGTGGTTTTGTTCATGGTAAATGCCTTGTGCGAGGCATACCGGTGAAGGAAAAACGTTTGAAAGAATAGCGACAGATACCAATGCGCCACAAAAAAGCCAAGGATAACCCACATAGCTGTTACAAAAGTTAAAAGTTGAAACTCGGGCCGGCAGTTCCGAATGGATGCACCGAAACGGAAAACTCCCTCCCTCACCCTGCAAGACTGGTAAGGGTCTTTTTTGTGACAGAAAACAGGAAAAAGTTTAAAAGTTCTTCTTCAGCGCGGCCTGAATGTCCTTTTTCACAGCCTGGATGTAGTCGGCCGCGTGGCCAAAATCACAGGCTTGCCGGAAGGATTTCAGCATGTGAGAAGCATCGGGCATATCGAAATGCAACTTGCGGGTTTCCTCGTTCATCTTTTTGCGAGCCCGCGAAAGCAACTGGCGGCAGTGGTCTTTTTTCTTGTTGAGCGTCTGTTGCAACTCTTCATAGTCAAAATCAAAGCCCTCCTTCAGCACGTACACGGCCCGCTCCAATGGCTCCAGTTTGGTATGCAGCAGTCTAAAAGCCGCCTGCAGGTTTACGTCCAAATCCAAAGGCGCCAGGTTGGTTTCTTTGAATTTGGCAAACAGCTGCCCCATGTTGATCGAATCAAAGTACTGCTCTTTCTTTTTGCGCAGCGACTGTAAGTGAGTGAGGCAGTTGTTGGTCACAGCCTTTATTAAATAAGCCTTTGTGTTGTCGATCTTTTCTTGATCGATCGTCAACCATTTGGCAAACGTCTCCTGGACGATATCCTCGGCATCATGCTTGCAGCGCACCAGGTTGTAGGCGATGGTGTGCAACATGGGCTGGTAAAGCGTGATGGTCTGAGCGCGTGTCATGGTCAAAGACAGAAAACGCTTCAAAGTTCGGGGAAAACTTGGAATTTGTTGAAAATATCTTGCGCGGTACTAACAACTGTTTGCACAGGTGGCAAAATAACATACAGATCGCGGTGGTTTAAGATTTAACCCCGACCTTTGCCCGCGGTATCCTCTCACTTATGGAAGCATCGCTTACACCCGAAGCCAGGCGCAAGCCGATCCTGCGGCAGGAAATTGCCTTTTTGATCGTGCATTTGATCCCGCTGGCTGCCCTTTGGACGGGCGCCACCCTGTTTGACTGGCTGGTTTGCGTGGCCCTGTACGTAATTCGTATGTTCTGGGTCACGGGCGGCTATCACCGTTACTTTGCCCACAAGTCGTACAAGACCTCGCGCTGGTTTCAGTTTGTGATTGCCTTTATGGCACAGACGTCCGCCCAAAAAGGGGCGCTGTGGTGGGCGGCTCACCACCGCCATCATCATCGCCATAGCGATACCCCGGCCGATCCGCATTCGATGAAAATATATGGGTTTTGGTATTCCCACATCGGCTGGATTGTAGGCCCCGATTTCAAAGAAACAGATTATAAAACCATTGGCGATTACGCCAAATATCCTGAGTTGGTGTGGTTGAATAAACACTATCTGGTACCGCCCACTGTGCTTGCATTGGGTGTGATGATGCTGGGCGCCATTGTCAATGGCAATGGCATTGCCGACATGTTTACATCGGCAGGCCTCTCCTCGCTATTCATCGGGTTCTTTCTAAGTACGGTGTTGCTGTATCATGGCACGTTCTCCATCAACAGCATCATGCACAAGTTTGGCACGCAGCGCTATGAGTCGCACGATGAAAGCAGGAATAGCTTATGGCTTGCATTGCTCACCTTGGGCGAAGGGTGGCACAATAACCATCACTACTATGAAACAGCCGGACGGCAAGGTTTTTTCTGGTGGGAGATCGACATCACCTATTATGTGTTACGCGGATTTCAGGCCGTGGGACTGATCTGGGACCTTAAAGAAGTACCCAAACACATTAAGTATTCAAAAAACAAGGACGAGGCCAAGGAGCTGCGAAAAAAGATGGAACTTGAAAGTGCAGCATAAAAAAAAGCCGCTGACCCCATGGTGCAGCGGCTTTTTAGATCACTCAACAATCCGTTTTAGTCGAGCAGCAGACCCTTATCAGCAGGCTGATGGCGGCCTGAGAAGAACCCACCGGCTTCCGGCTTTTGAACCAAATCGGTGACGCGGTAGCGATACATGGCTACGCTAACGAATGAGCCTGCAGTGAATTGGCTAAGTTGATCGGCTCCCAGCACGATGGCGGTGGCAGCCGGTTGTGCCTGTGTAAACACCCTGACCAACGGTGAAGATCCTGCTCGGGTAAGTACCACATCCACCCGCTCGCCCGCGGCCAAGGCATCGCCCACCCACGTAATCGTAAAGGCGTTGGCCCTTGAGATGGACGTGGGAAAATTAGCGGGGAAGGCAATGGTTTTCAGTACACCCACCTGATTGGTATAGACCTCGTTGTCGTTGTTTGTGTAGCGGAAGGTGCCCTGGGTTTTGAAGCCTGGATACTCCTTTTCATAGGCGCCAATGATGGAATTAAAGCTCAAGACGTCATTGTCAAAACGGGCCTCGGCCGGGGAGCTGAGTTCCAGGTTGGTACCCACGGCACTGCCAAAGCGAAAGGTGGCACGGGCCGTGGTTTTGTCCGTGTTGGCGTCATAATAGAGTTCATAGGTGGTAAAAATCCGGTCCTGGTTAACAGAGGCACTGTCCTCCGTTTGGCAGGAAAACAGCAACAAGCCAAGCGCGCAGGCAATGGCAGGGGCAAATCGTTTTTTCATGTAAGGTTGGGTTTAGGGGCCATTGGTCAAATGTCGTGCCGAAGCCGGAGGCTCAGGCGAAAATGCGCCATGAGAGGGCCCATTGGGTGGTGAGTGAATTTGCCGGGATGTGTTTGGAAATTATGAAGGCAGCGCTAAATTTGCAGTCCCTTTTAGAAGCAGAGGGTTCAACATTTAAAATCGTGCAATTTTCGATTTTGATGGTTGAATGTCGGTCAAGCGGGAGTAGCTCAGTTGGTAGAGCACGACCTTGCCAAGGTCGGGGTCGCGAGTTCGAGTCTCGTTTCCCGCTCAGGAATAAAAGCACCGTAATGAGGTGCTTTTATTTTTTTGGCCCGCCCGGGTGGTGGAACTGGTAGACACGCAGGACTTAAAATCCTGTGGCTAGTAATAGCTGTACGGGTTCAATTCCCGTCCCGGGTACTAAAATACTAATTAAAGCTCTGATATTCAGAGCTTTTTTCGTTTTGGTGTGGCTAATAGTGTGGCTAAGATTGTTAAATTTTCATTCATGTATCGCGGCTTGGCCAACTAGACTTGCAACTAGTTATTCATTGTTTACGTGATTCTAGTGACCACAAATGATTGTCAATCTATGAAAGAGATACAGAATCAAAAGTCGATTTCCGAAAATCGCGTCACTCTCGACACAATCATCGGGGGATTCATCAATGAGCTAAACATCGATCCTATTAGGAATCGTAAGAAGATTATTGAAGTGTGCCATGTCGGCAAATTCTTAATGCTTTTGGAGAACGAAAGCAAAATTGAACGTCTTTCTGAAAAGCCGGACTTCATCATCCAAGTGAATAGTGAAATCGTTGGATTAGAGCATCAGATTTTGATCGAGAAGATGCCAAAGAGCGTGAAGGATTTTTTGAAAATATCTTTTTAGCTGCGGAATCAGAACTTCAGAGTGATTCAGAACTCCCAAATTTCTTGGCAAATTGTCACTTGAATAATAACTCAACTTTTCGCTTGGCAGATAAGCCAGACCTCATTCAGGAAGTAAAGACTGTAGTAAAGCAATTTGTTTTAAATGGTATACTCGTTCAGAATTCATTGATTGATCGAATAAGTGCTATGCCTCATTCTCAGAAAAACATCAGTCCAAATTTTGGCGCATGGTGGCAGAAACAAGTCACCATTGAGGTGATATTGTCAGCTATCGCAAAGAAAGAGGCTAAAATCCAAAAGTACATTCAAAATAGTGTGGCAACTCAGTGGTTACTTCTTGTCATCGGTGGACTCAACGATAGCTCATTTGAATTGAGGGCGGGATTTGATATTGAGCTAAACACATCATTTAACAGAGTCTACCTTCTCGAAGACTTTAGAGCTCGGCTTGTGCAGTTGAAGTGAACAATTCCGATCAAGCCCGTCCTTGCAAATACCCATCAATCAACACTGGCTTGGGCAGGGCGGCCACCTGTTTGGCGCCATACCATTTCAAGCCCTGCGGCAAAGGCGTTTTGGCGCGCCTGAAGACACCCTCGTAAAACACGGCCCGCAACTGCTGGTGCGACAACATGTGCTTAACGGGTTGGCTGATCAGCGTTATCCGCACACGCGAAAGAAAAGGATCTCCGGCCAACAACTTCTCCAACCGCGCGGGGCGGCTCGTCTCCACGCAATAGAAATCGTAAAGCCCGCGCCAAATGTCCTTTCCGGTACGCTCGCGCAAAAGCGTTTTGTCTTTTTGCCGGATGACAAAGTAATGGAGGTAACGCTTGCGAACCTTCGCCTTCTTTCGCTTTACCGGCAACAGACGCTGGGCCTCGTGCTTGCGGGCGAAACACATGTTGCGCAGCGGGCACACGTCACACGTGGGCGCGGAGGGTGTGCAGCAGACCGCGCCCAACTCCATCAGCGCCTGGTTGAAGTCGGCCGGCTGTGTGGGGTCCATCACGCGCTGGGCCTGGTCAAAAAACAATTTCCTGGCTTCGCTGCTGGCAATGTCGGTATCCATGCCAAACACGCGTGCCAACACGCGAAACACGTTACCGTCTACCACGGGTACCGGCTCCCCAAAAGCAAACGAGGCAATGGCGGCAGCCGTGTAGGGCCCCACCCCGGGCAGCGTCAGCAGTTGAGCATAGGTGTCGGGAAATTGCCCCTGCCGTTCGCGTACTACCTGGCGGGCACATTTGTGCAAGTTACGCGCACGCGAATAGTAGCCGAGGCCTTGCCAGAGCCGCAACACCGCGCGTTCTTCGGCCGCAGCCAGCGCAAACACATCCGGAAAGGCCTCCACAAAGGCCAGGTAGTAAGGCAACCCCTGTGCCACCCGGGTCTGCTGCAGGATGATTTCCGACAGCCAAATGCGGTACGGATCGCGGGTGTGGCGCCACGGCAGTGGCCGCTGGTATTGCCGATACCAGTCAATCAAAAGGGGGGCGAAAGACGATGCGCTCATTCAGGTACCCTGGGTATTGGGCTGCCAAAATTGAACAATGGTGAGCAAATAAACTTCGTTCACAGCGCGGTTTGGCCATCTACGTGATTATCAACAAATTCATTTTGCGGGTGAGCGTTTCACGCTTAAATTTGCCACCCTGATTTTCAGAGCAGCTACCATTTAACTACTTATCCCGTGACCAAAGCAGACGTAATCAACCAAATCGCTGAAAAAACCGGAATCGACAAGGCTGACGTTTCGGCATCGGTGGAAGCATTTTTCAACATCGTCAAATCGAACATGGCCAATGGCCACAACATTTACGTGCGCGGCTTTGGCAGTTTTATCAACAAGAAACGAAAGAAAAAAATCGCGCGAAACATTTCGCGCAACACAGCCATCGTCATCGATGAGCACTACATCCCCAGCTTTAAACCCGCCAAGATTTTTATCAACAAAATCAAAAACAGCGATAAGGTAAAGCAAATGGCTGAGAAGCCGGTGGAATAAACCGCTGCTGACATTTCATGCGCACAACCCGCGTTATTCTGATCGCCATCACCGCGTTGGTGGTGTTTTTGATTTATCTGCTTCCCAAGGTGGTCGTGGAAGACGAGAGTCAATTGGGTACCGGTGCCGTATCGGTGGATTCGCTCAGCCGTCCGGGCGGGGCGCACGGGGCCACCAGCCAGGAAAAGGCAGCAGCCATTAATGAGTTGAGGGCCCGCTACTTAAGCAATCAGTCAACCGGGAAAAGTGCTATCTTTGCCGATTCTTTGGCGAGCTTGTACAAAAGTGCGGGCAAATTCGACAGTGCCGCCTGGTTTGCCGAAGAAGCAGCAACGTTCTTTGGCAATGCAAAAAGTTTTTTGACAACGGCCGACCATTATTACGATGCCTACCTCTTTGCCATCGACCCGGGCAAGCAAAAAGCGATGGCGAGCAAAGCGCAAATGTATTATCAAAAAGTATTGGACGAGCAGCCCGATAATCTGGATGTAAAAACCAAGATGGCTATGACCTTGCTGGCCACGGCTCCGCCCATGCAGGCCATTGCAAAATTGCGCGAGATTTTGGATGAAGATCCCGACCATGAATTGGCGCTCTACAACCTGGGCATGTTGTCCATCCAGTCGGGCCAGTATGGCCTGGCCGTGGCGCGCCTCGAGAAGTTGACCTCGGTAAACCCCCGCCACGTGCAAGGACAGTTGTTATTGGGTGTCGCCTATGCCAACACCGATCAAAAGGCGAAAGCGCGTCAGCAGTTCGAAAAAGTAAAAAAACTAGACAACGACCCGGCCGTACAGGCTACGGCCGATTCGTACCTGAAAGACTTACAATAAACTACATGTACAACCACACCGCCTTGAACAAAAAGGCCGGTGTTTTAACCAAACCAGTGTATGCCAAGCGGTAAAAAAAGAAAGAAACACAAAATGGCCACTCACAAGCGCAAGAAGCGCCTGAGGAAAAACAGACATAAGAAGAAGTGATTTTAAGCCCTGCCGGCCGCGGGGCTGCTTCTATTTTTTTAACATCTAAAACAATAAAGTTTTGAGCAACGAACTAATTATCAGTTCAGCTCAGAACGGAAGTCGGATTGCCCTGCTGCGCGACAAACAACTCATTGAGTTTCATCACGAGCAGGAAGGCAACAAATTTGTAGTAGGAGACATCTATCTGGGCCTCGTCAAAAAAGTGGTGCCCGGTTTGAATGCAGCCTTTATCGACATCGGGTATGAGAAAGACGCCTTTCTGCATTACCTTGATCTTGGGCCGCAGTTTGCCTCGTTACAGAAATATACCAAGCTTGTCAAAGCCGGTAAGATCACCGGAGGCAAGCTGGACAAATTTCAGCCGGAGAAAGACATTGATAAGCACGGCAAAATCGCCTCACAGCTTACCAAAGGTCAGTTGATTCCGGTGCAAGTGGTAAAGGAGCCCATCTCTACCAAGGGGCCCCGACTTTCGTCAGAGCTGTCATTGGCAGGGCGCTACTTAGTGCTCGTGCCCTTTTCAGACGCGGTAAGCGTCTCTAAAAAAATTTCCAGCAGCGAAGAGCGCAAGCGTCTTCAGCGGCTGATTCAGTCCATCAAACCCCAGGGCTTTGGCGTGATCATCCGCACGGTGGCCGAGGGCAAAGAAGTGGCCGAATTGGACCGCGACCTGCGCAACCTGGTGACCACCTGGCAAGACGGGGCCGCCCGCCTGGCCAACGGCAACGCCCGCGATAAAGTCATTGGCGAATTGAGCAAAACTTCCTCGCTCCTGCGTGACATGCTTAACGAGTCGTTCGACAGTATTTATGTGGACGACAAAAAAGCCTTTGATGAGCTGAAGATATACATTCAGCAAATCGCGCCCGACAAAGAGAAGATACTGAAGCTCTTCACCGGCAAAGCCAAGATATTTGAACACTTCGGTATTGAAAAGCAGATCAAATCGGCCTTTGGCCAAACCGTCAGCATTCGCGGAGGCGGCTACCTGATCATCGAACACACCGAAGCCCTGCACGTGATTGACGTAAACAGCGGCAACAAATCCACCCGCGAGGAAAACCAGGAAACTACTGCCCTGTCGGTCAACGTGGAGGCCGCTAAGGAAATCGCCCGCCAGTTGCGCCTGCGCGACATGGGCGGCATCATCGTGGTGGACTTTATTGACATGCGCAGCCAGGACAACAAGAAGCTCATCTACAAAACCATGAAAGATGAGATGGAGTCTGACCGGGCCAAGCATACCGTGCTGCCCCTGTCAAAGTTCGGGTTGATGCAGATTACCCGCGAGCGCGTGCGGCCGCAGATGAACATCGCCACCAGCGAAGTGTGCCCCGCCTGCAATGGCACGGGCAAGATCACGGCTTCCATTTTGGTAACCGACCAGATTGAGCAGCACATTGAGCATTTGTTCATCAAGCAGAATGAAAAAGAGTTGGTCCTTGCGCTGCACCCGTTTTTGTTTGCCTACTACACCAAGGGCATCATCAGCAAACGCGTGAAGCTGTTTTTCAAATACAAGCGCTGGGTAAACCTGGTGAAAGACAGCTCGCTCGGCATCACCGAATTTCATTTTCTCAACAAAGACGGAGAAGAAATAGACCTCGGCAACCGCGAGAAGAAGGAAAAAGCGGTGGAGGTAGATAACGAAGCGGAGGACTAACCCTCCGAAACAGGTGTTGGCAGCGTCAGTCTCAATATTGAGGCTGACGCTTTTTTATGGTCAACAGCCCGGTAACAACGTTATTTCGGTCGAAAAAAGTAATTGATGCCCAATCCAATATTGCCGGCACCGAGATCCAGCGTGCTTCTTTCATCCTCGTTGGATAAACCCCTGCGGTACTGAAATGATATATGAGCCAAACTTAATCGAACCATCCATTTCTCAGACGGCAGATAAGCCAAAAAAGGATGGGCACCTATGCGAACGGCATTATATTTTGTTCGATTGGCAGTTCCACCAAACGTCTGTTCATCAAAACCTCGTGAAAACTCGGTATTACCATTAAATCCAAAAGTGAAACTGCTGGATATCGGAAAGAATCGTTCGGCAAATAGTGACACCCCCCAACTCTGACTCCTATTTTCAGAGGACGAAAAGTCATTACCGGATGTTGTGGTCACTTGGCGAAATCCCAATTGGGTGCCAATGGCCAGGTTTTCGCGGATCATGTGCGCATACGAGGGGGCCTGCGTCAAATGCGGTAGTCTTTTGGCTATCCCCATTCCGTTCGTCATCAAATATCCAAAGGAATGCTGAACCGCCCACATAACGCGTGCCTTTTTCAAATTGCGCAGAGGCGATGAAGGGCATGGAAATAACGAATAAGCAAATAAGTTTTTTCATGTTGTTTATCTTGATGGTCTACAGGTTGTAAACGAATTCAAACAAGTTTGTTTGAAACTGGCACAAATGCCATACAGCGCACTATTTTTGCATTAAAACATGGACAGATATTTCTTCTTTCAGTCGTATTCTGTCCGCCTAAAGTCACTGTGCGGTGTACTTTTCTTCGTAGGAAGTCTCTCCGGTTGGGCGCAACCAGATACGGTGCGTCAACTGAACGAAGTCACGATCCGCGCGTTGGCGTCTGACCGACCGCTCTTTGAGATACCCGCAGCGGTAGGATGGGTCGCGTCTGCCGATTTGCTGCGAGCGTCACCCACGTCATTACTCACGGGCATTAACACCCAGGCAGGCGTGCGCATGGAGGAGCGTAGCCCCGGCAGCTACCGCCTGGCAATCCGCGGCAGCGCCCTGCGTTCGCCCTTCGGGGTGCGCAACGTAAAAGTTTACTTCCATGGCTTGCCCCTCACAGACGGTGGCGGCAATACGTATTTAAACCTGTTGGATGTGGAGACGGTACAACAAGCCCAGGTCATCAAAGGCCCGGGGGCAAGTCTCTATGGAGCCGGAACCGGGGGCGTGTTGCTGCTGGATCAACCGATGCGCGCCTCGGCCTATCAGTTGGGTGCAACGGCCGGCAGCTATGGATTTTGGCGATGGCGCGCAGAGGTCCCCGTGACGGTGGGCAATATGTCATCGGCCATAACCCTCTCGCAGCAACACAGCGATGGCTACCGCGATCACACGGCCTTCGATCGGTTAATGCTGCAAGCGCGTGGCACCACTGCGGTAGACAGCCAATCGGATCTTTCGTTTGTCGTCTTTCATTCCCGCCTTTTCTATGAAACGCCCGGGGGTCTCACGCCTGCGCAATACGAAAGTAATCCGCGGCAAGCGCGCCCCGGCACGCCCACCCGGCCCGGTGCCGAAGCGCAAAATGCACGGGTGGCCAATAATACTTCCTATCTCGGCATCACGTACGTGCGCGATTGGACCGACCGCTTGAACACACGCATCGGCCTGATGGGGGCATGGACCGATTTTGTAAACTATGCCATCCTCAACGTAGAAGATCGCGATGAGAAAAATGCGGCCGTGCGCATCGAAAACACCTACTCATTTGGAAAGGCCGGCCGGCACCGCTGGGTAAGCGGGGCGGAGGCGCAGCTATTTAATACCGACCTCAACCAATTCGAAAACAACCTGGGCACCAAAGGCATGCTGGCCTTTGAAGACCGCCTGGCATCGCGCGCCCTGTTGCTCTTTTCACAGGTGGAGTGGCAACTGCCTGCCGATATTTCCCTGACGGCCGGGGCGAGCGTGCAGGGACAGCGGTATGGTTTTGAACGCCTCCAGCCGGAGCGCATCCAACACACGCGCGTCTTCGACCCCGTTATTTCACCACGCATCAGCCTTGGTAAAAAAATAACACCCGGCATTTTTGTCTTTGCCAATATCAGCGATGGCTTCTCCACTCCCACGCTGGCAGAGGTGCGGCCCTCCACCAGCCAATACAACAGCACGCTTGCGCCTGAGCGGGGCCTGCAATGGGAGGTGGGAACCAAACTGCGGTCCCAAAACCAAACGTGGCAAGGCGAGGTTACCGGTTATCAACTGCGCCTGCGCGATGCCATCGTTACGCAACGCGATGAAAACGGAGCAGAGTTCTTTGTCAATGCCGGCAAAACCAATCAACCGGGCCTGGAGGCATCCATCCAATGGCAGCCGTTGGGTGTTCGGCAGGAAAGACGCGCTCATGTTTCCGCCAAAAGCGTTTATGCCTATCAGCCTTATCGGTTTCGCTCCTACGTGGCTGATGGGGTGGACGTCAGTGGCAATGCCCTGACGGGTGTGCCCGAGCAAACCGCCCTTTTCCTGTTGGATGGTACGCTGGACGGGCGATGGCAGCTTCAATTCACCGCGCAGCATAACGCCAGCATTCCGCTAAACAACGCCAACACACTGCGGGCACGGGCCTTTTGGGTTTTTCACATCCGCTCTTCCTATCGCTTTTCTATTCACCGCGCCACGATGGAAATCGTTGCGGGTATCGATAACGCCCTGGATCGGACGTACAGTTTGGGCGATGATATCAATGCTGCAGGCGATCGGTATTTCAACGTTGCCCCCGGCCGTCAGTACTACGCGGGCCTCAAATTTACGCGCCCCCAACAAAAATAACCCCCGGCCAAAAAGGCGCGGGGGCTTGCCTGTTTTGTGTGAACTCAACTAACCTAACAGGCAATTACTTGAATGAGACGTTCAGGGTACTCACTTCGGCCGGGTTGTAAGGCGTTAAGTTTTCAAGGCGCGCAGCCAGCGTAGTCCAGCCAATGCCGGGCGACTCACCGCCCTGGATGAAACCTTGTTCATTAAAGAAACCAGGGGCCGCGGTATTGGCGAGGTAAGCGGATAACAACGCTTGATCGATGCCCGGCCAGGCAGTTGTGATTTCCCGCTGAAACACATTTCGGATCGAGTGGGTCTTCAGCAGTATCGCACGGTCGCTGCTGTTGAGGGAACTCAAGGGCAGACCTACTTCCGCTACACCGATGTCGGTTGCTTCATTTCCGCTGGCCACAAAAGCCCAGTTGAAAGCCTTGGTGCCTGTAAAGAAGATGGCGTTGGGATGGTGACTGTTGCCATGTACATCTACTACGTCACCTTTTTTGCCCGCAAACATGCGAAGGGTGCGGATTGAATACGGGTCTTCCAGGGGATTGGCCAGCGGGAGCCCGGAGATCAGTACCTCCATTTCGGCATCGTATCCGCGGGCGCTGCCTTCCTGGTAGTTGATGCGGAATACGGCCTCCGGGGCATTGGCATGCTCCACGCGGTCAGCATGGTATAATTTACAGATAGCAATACCACGGATAGGCGTGCCCTTGTTCCAGAACAGTTGCAAGGCAATACCGCGGTCAGCTTCGTTGGCCGAGGCGACATCGGCAATCGTCAACAGATAGTCCCACGTGGCGCCCTCAAAGGCCACCGCGGTCTCTACCGTCAGATTTTTGACACGGCCATCGTCTTCGCTGATAAACGTAAACGAAAGCACACGGTCGATGTCAAACTGCCGGATGCCACCGATGAATTCGTTTACAAACTTACCGGCGCTCTCACCCACCCAAATGAAGGTTTGTAAGTTCAGATAGATATCGTTGCCCTTCAGCGTGTCGGTTTTACTGCGGTTGGCTGCACGGCCGGTGGATGTGGCGGTGGCTGTCAGCGAGGAAGGAATGGACACGCCAAAACGTTCGGGCAGGATGCTCTCGCGAGCGGGAAGGGGCTCGTTAGTTTCGCACGCGGTAAAGAGCAGAAGCCCCGCTGCCAGGATACCTGCGACAAGAAAATGGGTTGTTTTCATACAAATGTGATTTGGTTGATTCAAGTTGGTTTTTTTGACCTGTTTGGTGCTAAAACCCGTCAACCCGCCCGCACCCTTATGCCGGGCATAAAATTTTTTGGTGTCCTTTTAAACCCGCCCGGCCCGATTCGCTCTAAGACACGTCTTTCGCGAAAAAAACGGGAGACAGTGCACTGGAAAAATCAATCGTAAACCTTTAAACAATAATGATGTATGAAACTTTCTTTTTTGAAAACAACCCTGGCCCTGTGTTTGGTGGCCCTTTTTGCCCTGGTATCGTGCGACAATGAGTTGGATTTGCGAAGCAACGAAACCGAAGAGGCACAACTTGCGGAAGAAGCCTCATTGGGAGAAAACGAAACCGATGACGCATTGGAGATGCTGGATGAAGTGGAGACATCGCTGAATCCCAGTTCGGGCGGCCGCTCGGCCGGCTGGAATTATCCCTGTGCTACGGTAACCAACAATCAACAAACCAAGATTATTACGATCGACTTTGGCGATGGTTGCGTGGGTCCTTATGGCCGTCAGCGCAAGGGCAAAGTGTTCATCGCCTACAGCGGGACTGTTAACGATGGAATATCCAACCGAATCATCACGTTTGAGAACTATTTTGTGAACAACCGCGGCATCTCGGGTACCATTGAATTGCGCGACATTTCCACCAACAACGATGGCACAGTTCAGTCTACCAAGCGACTAACCAATTTAACCGTTACGTTCCCTAATGGCCAGTCCATTGTGTACAACGGCAGCCGCACGCGCAAGTGGTTGGAAGGTGTGCGCGATGGCGATCCCACCAACAATGTGTTTGAGATCACCGGTTCAATCGAAGGTGTGGCGACCAACGGGCGCACATTCACGCACCGGATTGTAGAGCCTATCATTTCGGATTGGTCGTGCAGGGCAGCCGGTAACTTTGCCCGCGTGGCAGGTGTGGTGGAAGTGGAGAGACTGCGGGGTTTCGTCAGCCGTAAGCGCACCGTTGACTATGGAGATGGCGCATGCGACAACCAGATCACGGTCACCATTGGCAACCGCACCTTTGTGGTGACAGTTCAAGAATAACAGAAAAGCAGGTAGTGAGTTGAGAGTGTGGGGCTGTTTCGATTTTCGAAACAGCCCTTTTTTATTGCACTACGGTCGTATCCGCTACAACAGAAGTTACGGCAAAATAACCCACCGCTCCCGGGCTCAGATTGGTGGGGGCATTGGCGGGCTCTACATCAAAAGCTCCTCCGCGCCACTCCGTTTCCGAAAGCATGGCCCGCAGGTAAGCACGATAACCCTCGCTGACGGAGTGTTTTCTCCGTACGATAATCGAGCCGGCCGGGAATATAAAGGGGATCTTTTCGGGTTTAAAGGCTTCGTGAGCGTCAACGGTTTTGAGGTCATATTGTATTACCACCCCCTCGCACGCGGTGGTAGTGCAAAAAGGGGTGTGGCGCCAGGCAATTTGGTGGGTAATGTAGTGGGGCAGACTGCCCGTCTCGCGAAGTGTCAGTTGATAGCCCGATTCGGGAACAGCCGTGTAGGCGATCTCTTCCAACGGCTCAACCCCTTGCGATTGATCGATGGCGGTATACACGCGCCCTCGATAGCTTATCTGCAGTCCATACGCACGGCCAGCCACCGCAATGAACGGCTCTGAATAATATTCGCCCGAGCCACTTGGAAACTCCACCATCGGATAAACGGCCCGTCCATCGGTTAACACCAGTTGTGCTCCGGACGCAGGCAAGGCAACCCCATTTTGCTGGCGATAGGGATGTGTGAGCTTCACTCGTTGGTTGATGTTTTCGTTAGTCAGCACCGCTTCCACCGCGAGGATATTGAGATCCTCCTCACCAAATGGGCGTTCGATTACCTCCTGGCAGGAAGCGAACGCCATGATCATGAGAATCAAGATCCGTTTCATCGCCATCTGAATTGATAGGTGAGGGAAGGAGTAAACTGAAACAAGTACAACTGCGAAGTAATGCGTTGGGCGTTGAGCAGATCAGAGGATATCTTAAGTGTCCCATCATCCGCCACCGATTTGTTGAAGTTGATAAACAACGGATTTTTACGCGCGTAAAAGTTGAAAATAGAGAAACTCAGGCTGTGCTGGAATTTTCTTTCACGCTGCCGATTGAGTTTGAACGTAGCCGAGACGTCCATCCGGTGATAATCAGGCAGGCGGTCGTTGTTGCGCGGACCGTATAGGGGAACTTCCAGGCCGTTGAACCGGTAAAACCCGATCGGTGAAGTAAACGGTGCCCCCGACAAAAACAGCCAGTTGGCACCAACATTCCAGCGGCTGGAAACATCGTACGAAACCATTGCGTTAACTTGATGGGGGCGATCAAAGAACGCAGGGAAGCGCTCGCCTTGATTGATTTCGGTGAACTGCCTGAATGCACGCGACCAGGTGTAGCCCACCCATCCGCGCCAGCGCCCCGTTTCTTTTTTGGCCATCAGTTCCACCCCATAAGCTATGCCCTCACCAAACCGCAGCTCTCCTTCTACCAACGGGTTCAGCAATGTTTCGGCATGATTTTCATATTCAAGCTGGTGGGTCATGCGCTTGTAAAACACCTCCCCCGAAAAAGCTACTTCGGGTTGCGTGCGCTGGCGATAGTAACCCAGGGCCACCTGATGGGCGCGCTGGGGTTGTAGGTTGAGGCTGCTGGGCAACCATACCTCCAGGGCAGTAAATGGACTGATCGTGTTAGAGATCAAATGCATGTTTTGCACGGTATGGGTATAACTGGCTTTGATGGATGATTGCTCGCTGAGGGAATAAGTGGCCGTAAATCGCGGTTCGGCCGTCAGAAAGCCGCTATAGCGCTCTCCCCTGGCGTATCGAAGCGTATCCACCGGCTGGCGGTTGGGGTCAAACACAAATTCGAACGCCTCGCCCACGTTGCTCCAGCGTGTTAGTCGCAGACCATATGTAAGCGCCCAGTGTGAATTAATCTTCACCTGATGGCTTCCGTACAAGACAGTCTCCACCGACTGGCGCGTGGACAGTTGAGGCGCGTCTGCTGTGTTTGCATTACTGCGCAAATTACCGGGATCAAAAAAGTAGCCACCTAAACCCACGCCCACCGACAACTCACTGTCAGGGTTGGCAAAGTAACTGACATCCATCTTCAGGTGAAGGTTGCCAATTTGCGAGTTCCATCGTGTGTTGTTGGCGCGATCGGTGTATAACGAATACTGATAGTTACTGCCCGATACGGTGGTGTTGGCAAAAATACGATCAGAAAATACCCGGTTCCACCGCAGGGTGGCTGCGCTATTGGCCCATTGAATTCCTCCATTGTCAGCAAAGTAGTTATCGCTGCCGTTGTAAAAAGTAAAGAACAGTTTGTTGCGTGGGGTGATTTCAAAATTCAGTTTACCGGTGAAGTCGGCAAACTGGAATTGCTCCACATCGGGGTTGGCCAATTGTGCCAGCCACCGGAGCCGGCTAAAACGAGTGGAGACCAGAAAGGAACTTTTGTCTTTCTTGAAGGGGCCTTCCACCCCGATTTTGTTGGACACCAGCCCTACGCTACCCCACCATTGCACGTGTTGATCGTTTCCTTTTTTGGTACGTATATCCAGTACGGAAGAAAGGCGGCCCCCGAGGGCTGCGGGCATGTCGCCTTTGTACAGCGTCATGTCATTGATGGCATCGGGAATGATGGCCGAAAAGAAGCCCAACAAGTGCGAAGGGTTGTAGACGGGCGCATCGTCTACCAAAATCAGGTTCTGATCGCGTTGGCCCCCGCGCACGTAGTAAAAGGTGGAGCCGTCCGAATGGGGCTTGACACCCGGTACGGATTCCAGGGATTTTACCACATCCATTTCACCCAGCAAGGCCGGTCTTTCCCGAACGGCCGCAGGCCGCACCTCCAACGAGCCGGTTTGCATTACCTGCATTGCCGTGACCGGTGCCTCAACGGTCACATTCTGCAGCAGCGGGGCTGCCTCTGCCAGAAACACCGAAACCTGGCGTGCCTGGTCAAACTCGATGCGTATGTTCTGACTCTCATAGCCCAGGAAGGAGTACACCACATCATAACTGCCGCGCGGCAGTGAAAGCGAGTAAAAACCAAAACCGTTGGTGGCGGCACCTCGTTGCAAGGCGGGTACCCACACCGTAGTACCGATCAATGCTTCACCGGTGGCGCGATCTTTTACAAATCCACTCACCGTCACTTTTTCCGGAGGGTTGTCGGGCGCAGGCCGTGGAAGCAACACCACTTGCTTCTCAACCCACTCATAGCGAAGATTCGTCTGCTGGCAAAGGCGTTCGATGACCCGCTCTACCGTCTCTTGGTTTGCGTTCAGCGTAATGGGTGCATTGAGCGGAAGCCGTGAGGGGTTGTACGAAAAAGTGATCGCGGTCAGCTTCTCCAAGTCAACCAGTACCTGCAGCAGCGGCCGGTTGGAAGCGTTGTAGGTAATGGTGCGGCTGAGTGGGCTTTGTGTCCATGCAGGAAGCGAAAGAAGGCCGCAAAAGAGAATACCCACCCACCGAAGGCATCGTGTACGAATACAACCTGCCCCCATATGGTTAACAACCGGTTTGGGTGATGGTGTACTGATTGCCCTGTTGTTGGATGGTAAGCCCTAGTGTGCTGCTGATCACGCGCAGGACCGAATCCAGCGACTGCTGTTGAAAAGAACCTGAAAAGATACAGGTAGGTGGCGCATCCACTGCCAGCGAGAACGAAATACCATAGGTGCGTTCCAGCGTTTGCAAAACCATAGCCAAGTCTGCGGCTTCAAAGACCAACGCGCGCGTTCGCCAGGCCAGGTAGTTGAGGTCTTGGTTGGTCGAAGGCGTCAGCCCGCTGCCCGCGCGGTAGTCAGCTCGCTCGCCCGCCTTCAGGCGCACCTGTTGCTTCTCCACCGCCACGGCCACCAATCCTGTGGCCACAATGACTTGAAGGGCTTCGCGTCCCGCTGTCACCGAAAAAGAAGTGCCCAGTACCTCCACGTGTCCAGGGCCAGCAGCTACATGAAAAGGTTTTTGGGCATCGGGCTCAACCTCAAAAAAAGCCTCGCCCGTGAGTGTCACCGCACGCTCATGTTCCCCAAAATCACGGGCATAGCGCAAGGTCGAAAATCGGTTCAGGACTACCGTGCTGCCATCGGGCAGCCGGATCTCGCGGGCATCGGCTTGCGTTTCTACCTGCATCATCGCGGGCGGCAGTAGAAGATACATCAACGCAGCGCCAGCGATAATGACCAGAACGGCCGCGGCCAGTTTCCGTGCCAGCGGCCAGTGCGCCACTCGGCTAACAGGTTTGGCTTGAAGCGTTTGCCGCAGTTTATTCCATTCGGCATCCACATCCATATTGGTAGTTGCCAGCGAGGTGGCGCGATTTCGGTAGTGAGCCGTGCTCAGTTCAAACAACCGTGCCAGTTCTTGATAATGGCGTTCATTATCGGCATGGCGTGCGCGCCAGTTCAACAGCGCCAGTTCTTCCGCCTCCGTGGTTTCGCCACTCAGGCTGCGGGCAATCCGTTCGTCAATATCGTTTTCGTACTCGTTCACGGTAGTTTCATAACACAAAACCGGGTCGTTACCCTTATAGCCATAAGAAAAATAGTAAGGTCAAATAGTTTTTCAAATGAATGCGCATGATGGCCAGCGCCTTGCTCATCTGTGCCTCCACGGTCTTTACTGAAATACCCAGTTGCTCGGCAATTTGGCTATACTTCAGTCCCTCTTTTCGGTTTAGCTCAAATATCTCACGGCACTTGTCGGGCAATGTCTGTATGGCAAACTCGATTTCGCGCTCCAACTCCTGTGTTTCTATCGGCACTTCAGTTTGGGCGGCCTGGGCCTCGGCTGCTTCCAGCGGCACTACCTTTCGCTGGTCGCGCAGGTGGTTGAGGCATCGGTTACGCACGGCCGTGTACAGGTAGCTTCGGAAATGGGTATCGGCCGGCAGTTGCTCCATCTTTTCCCAAAGCGACACAAACACATCGTGTACAATACCCTTGGCGTCATCGGCATCGGGTACAAACCGAAAGGCAAACCGGCAAAGGGGGGCAAACCACTCGCGAAAAAGTTGTTCCAACCGTGTCGTGCGCCCGTCAGCCAAAACCTATGGATTACAAGTTGGTTGAAAGATACCGCAATTTGTCCATACCGCTCATCCCATCCACCCAACCAGCGTTGGCCGCCTGCGTAACGACTGTTAGCTTTGATCACATTTTTAACCAACCCGTTTGTTTATGTTTCGATATCTCCTGGGCCTGACACTGCTGTTCGTCTTGACAGCCGGCACCGTCAGCGCGCAAAAATCAAAGAAAAATGCCAAGGGCAAGAGCCCGGCTACTGCGGTAAAAGCGGATACTGCCAAACGCAAAGCACCGGCCGGAGGGCTGCAACCTTATCGGCAATTGACTGGCAAGGCCAAAACGCAGAAGGGCCTCTTTACCGTTCATAAAGTAAATGACGACTACTACTTTGAAATTGCTGACTCGCTGCTCGGCCGTGAGTTCATGACGGTGACGCGTTTTGCCAAAACCCCTGCCGGTGCAGGGTATGGGGGCGAAGAAGAGAACCGACAAGTCATGCGCTGGGAGCGCGGTCCCAACAATAAACTGTTTTTGCGCGCCTCGCTTTTCCTGAGCGCCAGTGGCGACAGCACCAAACCCATCCTGCAAGCTGTGCGCAACTCCAACCTGGATCCTATCGCGGCAGCTTTCGACATTAAATCCATCCGCAAAGACACATCCGTCATCATCAACGTAACCGAGTTTTTCAAAAGCGACAATCAACTCATCTCGCTTGATCCGCAAACGAAACGAAGATTTAACCTCACCAACCTCCAAAACGACCGCTCCTACATCCAGCGCATCAAGTCGTTCCCAATCAACACCGAAGTGCGCATGGTGAAAACCTTTACCTCCGTGTTGCCTCCCCCGTCAAACCCTTCCGCGCCCCAACAAACCGTAGTGTTGCCGGCCGGTGGAAGTACCGGAGTAGTTACGGTAGAGTTGAACGCTTCGATGATCTTGTTGCCCAAAACCCCCTATCGCAAACGCCTGTTCGATCCACGCGTGGGATACTTTGCCAACGGCTATACCACGTATGGCGAAGAGTCGCAGAAATCCGAGACGGAAGTATTTGCTGTGCGGTGGCGGCTGGAACCCAAACCGGCAGACATTGAGAAGATGAAACGAGGGGAATTGGTAGAGCCTCAAAAACCTATCGTGTTTTATATTGATCCGGCCACGCCCGTGCAATGGCGCAACTACCTGAAACTGGGGGTGGAAGATTGGCAAAAGGCGTTTGAACAGGCCGGCTTTAAGAATGCCATCCTGGCCAAGGAAATTGCGCCTGGCGACAGCAGCATCAGCACGGAGGACGCTCGCTACTCCTTCATCCGCTATTTCGCCTCGGACATCCAAAATGCCTACGGCCCCAATGTGCATGATCCGCGCTCGGGCGAGATCATTGAAAGCCACATCGGCTGGTATCACAACGTGATGAGCCTGCTTAACAGTTGGTACACCATCCAAACCGCGGCCGTAGACCCCCGCGCGCGCAGACGCAAGTTTGACGAAGAGTTGATGGGCCAGTTGATCCGGTTTGTATCGGCCCACGAAGTAGGCCACACACTGGGTCTGCGCCACAACTTCGGCTCAAGCCATGCCACCCCGGTGGAAAAACTCCGCGACAAAGAATACCAGGCCAAATTTGGTCATACGCCTTCCATCATGGACTATGCACGCTTTAACTATGTGGCCCAACCGGAAGATAGCGTCACCAATTTATTCCCGGGCGTAGGGGCGTACGACCGCTGGGCGATTGAATGGGCATACAAACCCATTTTTGACACCAAGAGTGCAGACGAAGACAAGAAGATTTTGAACAAGTGGGTGCTGGCAAAAGCCGGTGATCCGGTGTACTGGTTCGGTACTGAAATCAACCCTTACGATCCACGTTCACAAAGCGAAGACATTGGCGACAATGCCATGCTGGCCAGCGACTACGGAATCAAAAACCTCAAGCGTATTTTGCCCAATCTAAACGCATGGTATCGCGAAGAAGCGGAAGACTATGATAAACTCAATGAAATGTACGGCCAGTTGGTGGGGCAATACCGCAGGTACATGGGCCATGTGACCAAATATGTAGGCGGCATCTATGAAACACCCAAAACCTATGAGCAGGCGGGCGTAGTGTATGAACCCACGCCCAGGAATTTGCAAAAAGACGCGGTGGCATTTTTGCACAAGCAGTTGTTTGAGACACCCTCGTGGATGCTCGACCCCACCGTGCTGAGCCTCACACGGCCAGGCTCGGGCGTAGAACAATTGCGGCAGGTGCAGGAGGCAACGCTCAACAGCTTGCACGACTATGCACGCATGCAGCGCCTGATCGAAAGCAGTGCAGTCAATCCAAACGCCTACAGTTTGGATGAGATGTTTACCGATGTGCGCAAAGGCATTTGGTCGGAATTGCGTACGCGCAAGAGCATCGACAACTTCCGCAGAAATTTGCAAAAGGTACATGCCGAGAAATTGATTTCGTTGCTCAATCCTTCATCAACGCCTCCGCCCGCGGGATTTGGGTTCTCCAGTCCGTTCTTCCCAGCCTCTCCGGCCTCACCGGTGGCCGACCCGAAAAAGAGTGACGTGATTTCACTGGCGCGTGCTCATCTGGTGGACTTGCGTGGTGAGATCACCGCAGCGCTGCCAGGCACGGGCGACCGCATGAGTCGCATCCACTTGCAAGATGTCCTCAACCGTATCAATCAGGCATTGGATCCGAAATAGAAACAAACAGTTCCATTCGGTTTTGAATGGCTTTGTGCACCTCTGTGCTTCGTTGTGAAACTTTGTGAGTTGGTACTACACAGAGGACACAACGAAGCACGGAGGTGCACAGAGACTAACACAACTACGTACGTTCAACCCTTGATGTGCCCGATGACTTCGGGCGATGACACAGCCTTTTGAATACACTTTGTGCACCTTCGTGTTTCTTCGTGAAGCTTTGTGTAACAACTATTTACGACAAAAAAAGACGAAGTTACCCTGAGACTAAAATTGGAGGTCTTGGTTTGCGCGTATCAGTTTATCTTGATCAACTCTACGTCAAAAATCAATGCCGAGTGGGGCGGAATATCGGCTCCTGCTCCACGCTCCCCATAGCCCAACTCCGCGGGGATATACAGTACCCATTTGGATCCCTCCGTCATCAGTTGCAACGCTTCTGTCCAACCGCTGATCACTTGGTTGACGCCAAACGTGGCGGGTTGGCCACGTTCGACCGAACTGTCGAACATCGTGCCGTCAATTAACCGGCCGGTATAGTGCACCGTCACCCGGTCGGTAGGCCCAGGCTTGCGCCCGCTGCCCGCGGTCATCACTTGGTATTGCAATCCACTGGCCGTAGTGGTGATGCCTGCCTTTTTTCCATTGGCTGCGAGAAAAGCCTGGCTTTCCTCTTTTCGTTTGGTATTTTTCATTTCCATTACTTGGGTTACATAGTTTTGGCAGACAGCCATGGCTTCCTGGCGCTGCACAAGCAGGGGTTTGTTGGCAAACACATCGCGCAGCCCCGCCATAAAGAGGTGTTGATCAATTGAGTCGGCACCCTGGCTTTTCAGCGAAGTGGCCATCAATACGCCAAACCCATAGCTGGTTTTGTCAAAGTCGGTGCTCACGTTCACGGGTGTTGGCTTTTTGAGTTCGTCCAGTTCGGCTTTTAGTCGCACGAGTTCGGTCTGCAACTCTTTTTTTGACTGCGCCTGCGCCCAAACAGTCCCCGTCAACAGGACTACACAAAGGATCGCGTGTTTCATTTTTTTCTGTTTGCGGATGCAAAGAACGTAAAAGCAGCTTTTCTTCGGGCATCGATTTTCAATTTTCTGCTGCTGCCCATTCTCTGCGTATTGCCTACCTTTCCTCCATGAAAACATGTCCCTCCGGCAAGCGCAGGTATGCCACCGCCACGTTGGCGGAGGATGCGCTCATGGAGGTGCATGCCGAATATGCCTATCCGCCGGGACAAGGGCCCATCGCCATTTATGCGTGTGAAGAATGTGGCGACTTTCATTTTACTTCGCGCGGGCCTATGAACGAACGGTTAAAACGGGCATTGGAAAGCGGCCAACTTCGTACCCGCCAAATGGCCAGTCGGTGGGCCCGCAAATGGAGAGGAAATGCGTAAAAAATTACCAAAAGACACGTTTACATTTTCAGCCCCGCTTACCAAGCTCGACCGCCAGTTTGCTCACGCGGCTGTGACCGTGCCCGCAACTATTCTGAAGCAATTGCCGGAGGGCCGTTTGCGCGTGAAGGGATTTTTGAACAGCGCGCCCATTGACCTGGCTATCCAAAACGTAAAAAACGGGCCGCGCTTTTTGATGGTAAGCAAAGTGTTGGCGCGCCAGGCGAAGGTGGCCATTGGTGACTGGGTGACCGTTACATTTCAACTGACCAACCCCGACAAGATTGACGTGCCCAAGGAGTTGCAAGCCGTGCTGGCACAAGATGACGAGGCGATGGCTGCGTGGCGCAAGCTGACGCCCGGGCTGCAGCGAAGCCTGAGTTACTATGTCAAGTCGGTAAAAAACGTGGACAGCCGCATCAAACGATCGTTTGAAATGCTCCACAAAGTAAAAACCGGGCAGCTCTACATACAGCGAAAAAAGGTCGCTGACCGCAATCGGGAATAGTCCGCTGCTCGCAGATCGTTTCGTTTATAGTCTTCGATAGCCGCGAGACAAAAAGCGTAAAAAGACGCTAGAAACACACTCTGACTTACTGGCCGTTAAGCACCTGTTTAGTTTTGGTTATCAACTTGTTACACCTAACTTTTTTGTGGGATAAACGTTATATTTGGGTAACCACTACGAACATGAAACATTCACCCAAACTGGCGATCCTCCAAAGCCTGGATGCGATGGACCAGGTGCAAATGGAAGAGGTGCTGCAGTACATCAAGGGACTGCTGAACCAACCCGAGCGCACCGAGGACTATCAGTCGTTCAAGCGCGAAGCGCTGAAAGAAATACGTCAGGCCCTGCGCAAGAACAAACAGGGGCTGGTGCTCACTGCGTAACATAGCCGTTACACGCAGGTAACAGCAAGTGCACAAACCGCACTTGGCAGGGTTGTGCTCCCTCAAAAAACACAGTATGTAACGAAAATGTGAAGAAGATGCTCAATTATACTTCACGTAGTGTTCCCACTTATCCAATACGTGTTTCATGTCCTCCGGTAATTCCGAGTCAAATTTCAGGAAGGCGCCCGTGGCCGGATGAACGAAGCCTAGTGTTTTGGCATGCAGGGCCTGGCGCGGAAGCATCTTAAAGCAGTTCTCCACGAACTGTTTGTACTTTGAAAATACGGTGCCCTTTACAAGATCACTACCGCCATACATCTCGTCATTAAACAGCGGGTGGCCCAGGTACTTCATGTGCGCCCGTATCTGATGCGTGCGTCCCGTTTCGAGCCGGCATTCCACCAGCGACACATAGCGATAGTCTTGTAGCAGCCGGTAGTGTGTGATGGCATGGCGGCCAAAATCGCCCTCGGGGAAAGCCGCAGTGATGCGCCTGTCTTTTAAACTCCGGCCTACGTGCACGTTGATGGTCCCCTCCGCAGGCGTGGGAATGCCCCACACAATGGCTTGGTAGGTGCGCTCAATGGTATGGTCAAAAAATTGTTTGGCCAGGGCCGTCATGGCGGTTTCGCTTTTCGCGATGACCAGCAAGCCGCTGGTGTCTTTGTCGATGCGGTGCACCAGCCCGGGACGCCCATCGTTGCCCGGCATGTGGGGCAGGTTTTGAAAATGGTAGGTGAGCGCGTTCACCAACGTACCGCTCCAGTTTTGGTATGCAGGGTGCACGACCATACCCGCAGGCTTGTTCACCACCAGCAGGTGGGCATCTTCAAACACGATGTTAAGGGGTATGTTTTCGGGTTTGACGTCCGTGTCGCGCGGGGGCTCCGGCAGCGACACCGTGATAACATCATTTGGGTGAACTTTGTAGTTGGGTTTTATGGCTTTGTCGTGTACGCGCACGAAACCATCGCGGATACCGTCTTGCAACTTGGTGCGCGTCACGTTGGGCAGACGGTCCATTAAGAACTTGTCGATGCGCACCAAACTCTGGCCAGGGTCAGCCACAATGCGGTGATGTTCAAACAACTCATCGTCCTGTTCTTCCAGATCGGGGGTCAGCATCCTGCAAAGGTAGCAATAAGCCCTGCGGCCGAGGGGGCTGTGCGTGTAAAAGCCATGCCAGCCGCTAACAATTTCTTATTTTGCGCGCTATGGCGGTATTTGACCCCTCCGTGACAATCGGCATCCTTGGCGGTGGCCAACTCGGGCGTATGCTCTTGCAGGCGGGCTCGGATTGGAACCTGTCCTTTCGCGTGCTCGACCCCGATGCACAGGCTCCGTGCGCGCATATGGCCCCGTTTACCCAGGGCAAGCTCACCGACTATGATACCGTGCTGGCGTTTGGCCAGGGCTGCGATGTGATTACCATCGAGATCGAAAACATCAATACCCAGGCCCTTCGGGCCCTGCAACAACAAGGGAAGAAAATTTTTCCGCAACCTGAGGTGATTGAGCTGATCCAGGACAAGCGCACACAGAAAGAGTTTTACAAAAAACACAACATCCCCACCGCTGATTTTCTATTGGTTGATGGCAAACAGGATGTGATTCGGCAAAGAGACTTTTTACCCGCGGTAAACAAGTTGGGCAGGGAAGGATATGATGGGCGGGGCGTGCAACTGCTCCGCACCGAAGCCGACTTGACCAAGGCATTCGATGCGCCCGGGCTGTTGGAGAAGTTGATCCCTTTTGAAAAAGAGATAGCGGTGATTGTAGCACGCAACGCGGCAGGCGAGGTGGCATTGTATCGCCCCGTGGAGATGGTCTTTCATCCTGAGGCCAACTTGGTGGAATACCTATTTTCGCCTGCGCAGCTTTCGCGCGCGGTGGAGGCAGAGGCGCTGCGTATCGCCAAATTGGTCATTGAAAAACTGGCGATGGTGGGTTTGCTGGCGGTGGAGATGTTTGTGACACGCGAAGGTACGGTGTTGGTAAATGAGGTGGCCCCGCGGCCGCATAACAGCGGACACCAAACCATCGAAGCCAACATCACTTCTCAGTATGAGCAACACCTGCGGGCTATCTTAGACCTGCCCCTGGGCGATACCCAAGTCATGGTTCCAAGTGCCATGGTCAACCTGCTGGGGGCTGAAGGGCACGAAGGCGTAGCTAAGTATGAGGGATGGGAGGCAGTGATGGCCGTTTCGGGCGTACATGTACACCTCTATGGCAAACACAAAACAAAACCTTTTCGTAAGATGGGCCACGTGACCATCACCGACCCCGATATGGAAAGTTTAAAAAAGAAAGCCAAATTTGTCAAAGATAACCTGCGGGTAACAGCATGAACAAAGCGGTGGTGGGCATCATTATGGGTAGTCAGTCAGACTTGGCAGTCATGGGCGAAGCGGCTGCCTTTTTGGAGGAGATGAGAATCGGCTATGAGCTGACGATCGTATCGGCACACCGCACGCCCAGGCGTATGGTAAACTTTGCCACGCAGGCGCGCAGGCGCGGGTTGAAAGTAATCATTGCCGGGGCAGGAGGGGCTGCCCACTTGCCGGGTATGGTGGCATCGCTCACTTCGCTGCCCGTGATAGGTGTGCCTGTCAAGTCGTCTAACTCCATCGATGGATGGGATTCTGTGTTGTCCATCTTACAGATGCCCGCGGGTGTGCCCGTGGCCACGGTGGCCTTGAACGGGGCACGTAATGCAGGTATCTTGGCGGCCCAAATTCTGGGTAGTGATCATCGGCCGTTGGCCAAAAAGCTGGATGCCTTTAAAAAATCGTTGGAGAAAAAAGTGTTAAAGTCCGTACAGCAGATTGAAAAAAGAGGTTGGAAATCAGTGCACTGATGGGCAACGGATTGCTAATGTATCTGACAACATGAAACCGGATCAGAAAGGTTGGCTCAAAGAATACCTTGAGTTCAGGCAGGAGTTGCTCAAAGACCTGACCAATGAAAGCCGTGCGGCTTCACACCCGGAGCACTCGCTGTATCGCGTTATCCAACCCACGGGCCTGATGTACGGCCAATCGGCCGGGGCGCTCGATCATCCCAATTCACAGGATTGGGACGAAAAAGACCGAATGAAAATTCTGCTGGCCGAAAGCTTGATCAGCAGCTCGCTCCTGTTTTATGACAAGCCGATCAAAAATCCGGATGAGCTTTCGCAAGTGATTGTGAAAACGATGGAGAACATCGGGAATTTCTACAACAAGATTTTTCCGGAGCTGGCCACCCCTGCGAAAACACTTTTTGGGCGCAAAAAGAGTCCTCTGGAACTGGCCGAGAAAATTCTGGATAAACGCATTGAGCATACAGCCGAGCACAACAAGAATTTCTGGACGCAGTTTTTCCACAACAGCTTGTTGTTTTTGGACATCTTTATTTTTGGCCAGTGGATTCACACCAATGCCGACCGTATCGTGTCGGACTTTTTCCGCTACGAGCGCGAAGAACTACGCTTTTCAGTAGTCAAAGTAATCGCGGCTGCCGCCCACGCCAACCATACCATCGAGTTTGAAGAGCGCAAGTTGTTGGACTACTTTTTACAAACAGCCGGGCTATCAGCCGACCGGAAAAAAGAAGCCCAAAAAATATTTGAGACGGGCATCGCTATCGAGGGCATCAACCTGCCCACCAATAATTCCTGGATACTGAAAAAGTATTTTCTTGAGATGGCCATCCTGACCATTTGGGCCGACAAGCGGGTGGAAGAGAATGAAATGAGTTTTCTCAAGCGACTGGCCGAGTACCTGGGCTTTAGCAGCGATGATCTGGAAAACAGTTTGATGGCCATAGAAGGGTTTGTGCTGGAGCACTGGGAGCAACTGAACCACCTACAGAATAAAAAGGACTATCAGGAAGTAAGCGAGCAGTTTATCAAACGCATGGCCCGCATTGCCGACAACAACAAAAACCGGTTGCTAAAGGAGGCCAAAGAGAGTCACGCCCTCATGCAGCTGCTGGAAAAGGCCAAGTCGCAGGAATTGGATGAGCAGGAGAAAAAAGAAATGCAGCAACAATTGATTCAGATGCTGAAGACGATTCCCACGTTTGTGATCATCTCCCTGCCACAGCGGTTTCTCACGCTGCCGATGCTCATGAAAATCCTGCCCAAGAATTTTTTTAGCGAGGTATAAGACCCGGCTGTCCGTTTACCGGGCCATCTTACAGGCGCGCTCTTTTTTTTTTGGCGCCCACGCTCCAACATTCGTTTTGCTAATCCGATAACTCGTTCGACTCGGTGGCTTTTTCCTTTTGCGGGATCAAGATGGAGAAAATGATCGAAAGCGTGAGGGTGGCAATGATGATGGAAAATGACAGGGTAGGCGGAATGTGCACTAAAATATCGGGCAAATAGCCCTCGCCCATTTCCATGAGCATTTTCGCACCGATAAAAAACAAGATAATGGACAATCCCTTTTGCAGCAGGTAAAACTTGTCGATGATGCCCGAAAGCAAGAAAAACATGGCCCGAAGCCCCATCACGGCAAAAATGTTGGAGGTGTAGATGATAAACTCCCAGTCGGTGATGGCAAAGGCCGCGGGGATGGAATCCACCGCAAAAATCAAATCGGTGGTTTCGATCAATACGATCACCAGAAACAGAGAGGTAAACATGATCTTGCCGTTGATCCTGACAATGAAACTTCCGCCCATATCATCTTTGGTAATGGGCAGGTACTTGCGGCAGAAGCGTAAAATAGGATTCTTTTCGGGGTCGATCTTTTCGTCACTTTCTTCGAAATAGATCTTGATACCCGAATAGATCAGGAACACGCCAAATACGTATAGCAACCAATGGAAGTGATGGATCAAATACGCTCCTACAAAGATGAAGATGCCTCGGAAAAATACCGCCCCCAGAATGCCCCAGAACAAAATCTTGTGGAAGTACTCCTCTTTCACCTGGAAGTACTTTAAGATGAGCAAAATGACAAAAATATTGTCTACCGACAGGGCATACTCCGTCAGGTAAGCCGTGAAATAAAAGATCATGGCGTCCTGGCCGCTGATGGTCTCCACCAGGCCATCGCGCTCGCGCGAGTACGGACCATCATAGAATACAAACACCCCGTACAACGTACTGATCACTACCCAGAAAATGGACTGATACAAGGCCGATTTGGTGGTGATCTTGTGGGCCTTTTTATTAAAGAACCCCAAGTCAATGATCATGAACGTCAGAATCACCAAACCGAAAACGAGGTAGAGGATTTCCTGCCGGGTTACCTCGTGGCTAAAAATCTTCAAAAGCAGCATGTATGTTTTCGGTGGGGATTTCGGGTTAAAAAAGAGGTGATTATCGGCTCAAGCGGCTGGTAATCACCTCCAATTCAAAGTAAAAATACAAATATATTTTATTCGCAAATGGTACGTGTGTAGTTTATCCGGGGGATCGGGTAAAGGAAACCTCAAAACCCCCGTTTTATTGGCATTTGCCACAAATGCCTTGTACCAGCAAGTTCAGTTCGTGGGCTTGGTATCCCTTGGGAAGCCTCACCCGCGGCACCTCCACCTCGTCCAGGCAACTCGTTTGGCCACAGCGAGTGCATTTGAAATGGACATGTTCGTGGTGATGGTCATGATCGTGGCACTGATCGCTGCAAAGGGCATATTTCAGGCTTCCCCCATCGTCCAGCACCTTGTGAATCATACCCTTGTCCAAAAAGGTTTTTAACGTGCGGTACACGGTAACCCGGTCAAAATCGTTGGCCACCTCCTGCTCGATATCGGAATACGAAAGCGCGTGTGGATACTTTGTGAATAACTTTAGTATCGCCTCGCGGCTGTGGGTGGAACGCAGCTTATTGTCCCGAAGAAGCGTTTCTTCTGATTTCATAAAACCTTACATGAAGGCTTCGGCCTGCATGGCCAGCAAGTTACGATAAATACCGTTTTCGAGTTGGTTGAGTTGAGCATGCGAGCCTGACTCGGCAATGCGCCCGTCTTTGATCACAAAGATGCGGTCCACTTCGCGGATGGTGCTCAGGCGGTGGGCAATGACCAGCGTGGTGCGGTTTTCCATCAGGTTTTCGAGCGCCTGTTGTACCAACCGCTCGGACTTGGCATCCAATGAACTGGTGGCTTCATCCAAAATCAGGATCGCGGGGTTTTTGAGGATGGCGCGCGCAATGGCCACCCGCTGCCGTTGCCCGCCCGACAGCTTTACGCCCCGATCGCCCACCAATGTATTCAGCCCTTCAGGAAAGCGTTCGATAAACTCCCAGGCATTGGCTTTTTTGGCGGCCAGGATGATTTCTTCCTCGGTGGCCCCGGGCTTGCCATAGGCGATGTTCTCGCGGATGGTGCCCCCAAACAACAAGACCTCCTGGGGTACGATGCCCACGTTTTGCCGGTAGGCAGTAAGCGGATACTGCTCAATGTTCACGCCATCCACCGAAATGGTGCCGCGGTGCGGGGCATAAAAACGCATGAGCAGATTAATGATCGTAGATTTGCCCGAGCCGCTCGGGCCCACCAGCGCTATTTTTTCGCCCGGTCGCACATCCAGCCGTATCGCCTTGAGTACCTCCACATCGGCCCGCGTAGGGTAGGAGAACGACACCTCATTAAAAATGATGTGGCCTTTTAGCAACAAGGCCGCAGGCGCGGATGCCGGGTTGGCTGTTCGCTCATCAGGTTCGTTCAGTATTTCCATAACACGCTCGGACGCTCCAATGGAACGCTGCAACTGACTATAAATGTCGCTGAGCCCGGCAATGGAGCCGCCAATGAAGGCGGTGTAGAGTACAAAAGAGAACAACTCGCCCACCTCTAAACTTTTGCTTTGTACCAGGTAGGCGCCAAACCAGCCCACTGCCACAATGCCCCCAAACAGCGCCACGATGGAAAATGAAATAAACGCTGCGCGGTATTTGGCCGTGCGCAAGGCGGTGGCTACCACCTGCCCCAGCGACTGACGGTAGCGCAGGGCCTCAAAGACCTCGTTGGTAAACGACTTCACTACGGCTATGGATTGGAGCGTCTCCTCCACGATTACGTTGGCGCTGGCCAACTGGTCTTGCGTTTTGCGCGACATACTGCGAATGAACTTTCCGAAAAACAAGGCCGCCAAAATCAGCAAGGGAAACGTGAGCATCATAAAACCCGTGAGCTTGGGAGTGATGACAAATATGACGGCCGTGCCCAGTACTAACACCAGTGCCTGGCGCAGCAGTTCGGCCAGCGTGATGGTAAACGTGTCGTGCAGGGTGCCCACGTCCGAAGTGATGCGGCTCATCAACTCACCCACCCTGCGTTGGTCGTAGAACGACTGCGGCAACCAAACGAGCTTTTCGTACAGCGCCTGCCGCAAGTCGGCCAGGCTTTTTTCGCTGACGAACGAAAACGTGGTGACGCGCGTGAACGAAAACAGACTCTGCACCAACAAAATGCCCATCAGCACCAGCGCAATTTGGTTGATGGAGGTGAGAAAAAAGTCGGATTTCCCCTGCGCCACGTCCAGGAGCTTGCCGGCAAAAAACGGGAATGCCAGTAACGTACCGCTGGACAACGCCAACGACACGAGCCCCAAAATAAACGTGCCCCGGTAGGGCTGCACAAACCGATAGATGCCCAGCAACCGCTGAAGGCCCTCTTTGGTGATCTTCTTCTTGTCGTTCTCCCCGGTTGCTGCAAACCGGCCGCCTCGTTTCGCCATAGATCCTTACAGACGCAGTGTCATTAAATTTAGTGCAAAGGTAGCCTCGCCTTTATTGCCACACGATTCTTCCGGCAATGGAAAACGTGACGGAATCCGCCAAAACCATTTTTTGATAGCCGGCCACCGAATAATGGGTGATGACAGGCAGGCCATCGCGCTCGGCAAAGGTGAGTTGCAAATGCCGTTGCGTAGCGTAAAAAACATTGAGTTCCTCAAAGGTGGCTTTGATGGCCTTGAGCTGGTCGGGGGTGTTCAGGTAATAAAACGCCAATTCGGGCACCGGCACGTCTTTCCGTGCCCGGTAACGCTTCACCGTCAGGTTGCTGTGGGGATCTTTCTCCACGGTGAGGGTATAGGCATCGGCAAAGGCAGGCTTTTGAAAGGCATCGAGCGGACGGAACATATCCCACTCGCGCTTCAGCGTCTGCTGGTCAAATGCCAGCCGGGTGGTGTCTGTCTTTTCGTCCACCTGCGCATATTTTTCGATGCCCGATGGGCTGACCCGATAGGCGTTTACTTGCGCCTGCAGAAGGCTGTCAAAATAAAGAGGGCGGGTGCTGCTGGGTTGCCTGCCACAAGCCCAGGCCAGCGCGGCCACGCCAATCAACGGCAGAAGCTTACGCATCGATCAGGACCGTGCCGGTCATTTCGCGGGGGATGGCCAGCCCCATGAGCGTGAGGATAGTGGGGGCCAGGTCACCCAGTTTCCCATTTTTCAAACCGCCTTTATAGTCATCGTCCACCAAAATGCATGGCACCCGGTTGGTGCTGTGGGCGGTGTTGGGCGTGCCATCGTCATTGATCATTACATCGGCATTGCCGTGGTCGGCAATGATGATGACGGAATATCCGTTTTTTCGGGCAACCTCGGTCACGGCCTCATTGCATTGATCCACCGTCTCGCAGGCTTTTACGGCCGCGGCAAACACACCTGTGTGGCCCACCATGTCGGGGTTGGCAAAGTTAAGACAGATGAAGTCAGCCGATTTTTTTTCCAGCTCGGGGATAATCTTATCGCGGATGTCGCCCGCACTCATCTCGGGCTGCAAGTCGTAGGTTGCCACTTTGGGCGAAGGGCAAAGAATTCGCGATTCGCCCGCGAAAGCTTCTTCTCGGCCACCGGAGAAAAAGAAGGTGACATGGGGGTATTTTTCCGTCTCCGCAATGCGAATTTGTTTTTTGCCCGCCTTGGCTACCGTTTCGCCCAGGGTGTTTTCCAAGTTGTCTTTGTCGAAGATCACGTGCACACCCTTAAACGAATCGTCATAATTGGTGAGCGTGACATAATGCAGCGCCAGTTTTGTCATCTGCTGCTCGGGAAAGTCTTGTTGGGTGAGGGCTTGTGTAATCTGGCGACCGCGGTCGGTACGGAAGTTGAAACAGATTACTACATCACCTTCGCGAATAACGGCCACGGGCTTGTCCTGCTCGGTAGCGATGATGGGCAGGATAAACTCGTCTGTAACGTTGGCATCATATGATTTTTGCACCGAGGCCAGGATGTCGGTGCTCTGCTCGCCCGTCCCCTTCACCAGGGCATCATACGCCAGCTTCACGCGCTCCCACCGCTTGTCGCGATCCATGGCATAGTAGCGGCCGATCACGGTGGCCAGTTTACCCGTGGTTTGGGTCAGGTGTTGCTGCAGCTCAGTCAGGTAAGCATACCCACCTTTCGGGTCGGTATCGCGGCCATCCGTAAAGGCATGTACAAATAACTTGTGGACGCCCTGCGCGTGAGCAATGGTGACCAGCCCTTTCAGATGATTGATGTGCGAGTGCACACCGCCATCCGACAAGAGCCCGATCAGATGCACGGCTTTTCCGTTTTTCCGGGCATAATCATAGGCGTTTACCAAGACGGGGTTTGTATCCAGTTCTTTTTCTTCTATGGCTTTGTTTACACGCACCAGGTCCTGATACACCACGCGTCCGGCCCCGATGTTCATGTGGCCTACTTCGGAATTGCCCATTTGCCCTGCAGGCAGCCCCACGGCCAAACCGGAGGCTTCCAGCGTGCTGTGCGGATACGTTTGATACAACGATCGGATATAGGGCGTATGGGCGGCATCCACGGCCGACACCTTCGGGTTGGTGGCGATGCCCCAGCCATCCAAAATCATTAACAGTACTTTCTTTTGCATACGTAAGGGAGCAGCAAATATAGGCAGGTATAAAGGCCTTTCAGCAGCAAGCGGTTGAAACGCCCGCAGCCGCCTTCATTTTTTTGCAATAATTTCACACAATGACCAGTATGGCATACTTTTGGTGCACGTTGAGGGTTATGAAGTCGGTAAAAGTGTTTTTGACGGTTGGCGGGTTGTTAGTTGCGTTTTTTGGCATGGCGCAATCGGATGCGTTCGCCCCTGTAAAAGAAGCCATCAAGTTGGCCAATGCCGATGCGCTCAGCCGTCAGTTCAATTCGTCTATTGATGTAACGCTGGACGGGCCGGTCACCACCTATAGCCGGGCGCAGGCCAAAATGGTGTTTCAGAAATTTTTTGAACAAAACCCCGTGGCAGAGTTTGCCGTGGTGCACACCGGCTCCTCAAAAGGAGGGTTGCAGTTTGCCTTGGGCCGTTACGTCAGTGGCACGCAAAAATACAATGTCATCATCCGCGCCCGCGAACAGCAGGGCAGTTTCCTTGTGCACGAAATCTCGTTCACCAAAGAGGAAAAGTAACCGGGTGTAATCCCGCGGTGGCGGATTTCCATTTCTTGTTTGACCAAATCGGGGTTGGACATCAGGCCCTGCGCCATCCGCCAGTGAAAACTTGGTCTATAAAAAGTATTTTTGGGGATGAACCTTCCCTTCCTCACCGACCAGGCCATTCACACCTTTATCGATCAGGCATTGGCCGAAGACATCGGGGAGGGCGATCACTCTTCCCTGGGTGCGGTGCCCGAGCACACGGAAAGCAAAGCGCGATTGCTGGTGAAAGACGATGGTCTGCTGGCGGGCGTGGCGATGGCACAAAGAATTTTTCAGCGTTTTGACCCTCGCTTGTCGGTGGAGGTTTTCATACACGATGGGCAACCGATCAAAAAAGGCGATGTGGCTTTTGTCGTGAGCGGCCCAGCGCGGTCGATCTTGTCTACCGAGCGGTTGGTGCTCAACTGCATGCAGCGCATGAGCGGCATCGCCACGTACACACGCAAGCTGGTGCAACTCATCGAAGGTATGGGCGCACAGTTGATGGACACACGTAAAACCACCCCTAACTTCCGGTTGATGGAGAAATGGGCTGTGGCCATTGGCGGAGCACGCAATCATCGGTTTGCTTTGTACGATATGGTCATGCTCAAAGACAACCACAACGATATGGCCGGAGGCATCACCGCGGCCGTGGAGCGCACGCGTGCATATCTCAAACAGATCAACCGGCCGCTGAAAATAGAGGTAGAGACGCGAAACCTGCACGAGGTAAAGGAAGCGCTGGCGCGGAATGTGGACGTGATCATGTTGGACAACATGAGCGTGGACGAGATGAAAGAAGCAGTAGCACTGATTGGCGGTACCTGCAAAACGGAAGCCAGTGGCGGCATCACCGAACAAACGCTGCGGGCCGTGGCCGAGTGTGGTGTGAATTACATTTCCGTAGGGGCGCTCACGCATTCGGTGAAAAGCCTGGACCTAAGTTTAAAGGTTATCGGCTGATGTCGGAGTATGTCGTGCCCACGGGCTACCCCATGCCGGACCGAATTTTCTTATGGCTCCGCCAGAAGCTGGGTATCGGTACAAGCGTAATCCCGTAGGATGGCAAGTGAAACGATGTGCCTTGTCGCACATCTCATTGCTTCGTTGCGACCGACATGCAGGCAGCCGCAACCATCCCCTCATTTGGGGGATGCGTCCGCCCCCGGTCATTCGTGTCCATTATCGCGTACGCGGAAAAAGTCAGTCCCGTTTTTTGTGCCATTTCTACGGTTTTTCGTTGGCATCGCTTTTGGACTAGCCAACTGTTTATACCTTACGCCATGCTCAAAAGTTACCTCCTGATTGCCGTGCGCAGCCTGCGCAGAAACAAACTTCACGCCTCCATTAACATTATCGGCCTGGCCATCGGCATGGCGTGCTGCATTCTGATCACCCTTTTTGTGCAGTTTGAACTCAGCTACGACCGGCACAACAAAGAGGCTGAACGGATTCACCGCCTGGCGATCAACCTGGAGGCCAACAACTGGGCCATTTCTGCTTTCCCCATCGGCCAACTGCTGCAAGACAACTTTGCTGAAGTGGAGAAATTTACGCGCATCAAACCCAGCGAAATAGCTGTTCGAAATGCCGAAGCTGACATCAAACACAAGGAGAAAGTAGTGTTTGCCGATTCATCCGTGTTTGATGTGCTTGACATCCAACTGCTCAAAGGAGATCCGGCCACCGCGCTGGCCGAAGTGAATTCCATGGTACTCACGCCCGACAAAGCCAAAGCGTATTTTGGTGAAGCAGATCCGCTGGGTAAAACGTTGACACTGTTGAACAACGGCACGGAATACAAAATCACCGGTGTGTTCAAGCCCCTGCCGGCCGCCTCGCATGTGCACATGGACATCATGGTGTCGTCCGACAATTTTGAACCCATGCGGCCCGGTTCGCCCCAAGGGTGGAACTATCTCACCAACCATTACACCTACCTCGTGCTTCCAAAAAACATCGACCCTGTCGCTTTTGGAAAAAAGATTTCCGAGTTCATGGATAAATTCGAGCAGCGAACGGCCGATATGCCCAAAAACGATCTGGTACTACAACCGCTCACGTCCATCCACTTACACTCCAACCGTGGGCTAGAGGTAGAGGCCAACGGAAATATGAACACGGTATACATCATGTCGGCCGTGGCGTTTTTTATTTTGATCATCGCCTGCATCAACTTCATGAACCTGACTACCGCACAGTCGCTCAAGCGCGCGCGTGAAGTAGGCATCCGCAAGGTGGTGGGCAGCCGTAAGGCGCAGTTGGTGTTCCAGTTCTTGAGCGAGTCGGTGGTGATCAGCTTTGTGGCCTTGTTGTTGGCCGTGGTCATTCTGGTGTTGGTCATCCCTGCGTTCAATGACGTATCGGGCAAAGCCTTGGTGGTCAATCCCCTCGAAAATGGTTTTGTGCTGATCTTGTTTGCCGCCATCACCTTTTTTGTGGGGGTGCTGGCGGGCACGTACCCGGCTTTCTTTTTGTCGAGTTTTAAGCCCACGCTGGTGTTGAAGGGCAATTTCGTCAGCAACGCCAAGGGGCAATGGCTCCGCAAAGGGCTCGTGATTTTTCAGTTTGCCATCGCCTTTGTGATCATGGTAGGCACTTATGTTATCTACGCGCAACTGGATTTTATGCTCAACAAAAACATGGGCTTCGACCGCGAACAAACGCTGGTGCTACGCCTGCCGCAAGACAGCATTGGCGACCTGACGTTGAAAAATGAGATGCTTACCGTGGCAGGTGTACAAAACGTCACCCGCTTTTTGGAAGTACCCGGCAAGATGGTTCGCACCACGGGCTTTTGGTACGAGGGAGTAAAGGACAACGCCCCGGAAAACCTCTATTTTTTCAGTGGCGATGCCGACCTGCTCGAAACGATGGGCATGACGATGAAAACCGGCCGCTACTTCCATGAAGATACCAAGCAGTTTCACAAAGAGTTTGTCATCAACGAGACGGCCGTCAAGCACTTTGGCTGGAAACTAGACGAAGCCGTGGGCAAACTCATCAGCATCGGGCCGCGGGGCGAAGACCCGGGCAAGGTGATCGGGGTGATCGAAGACTTTCACTTTAAGCACCTGCACGACAAAATCGATCCGCTGGTGATGTTTTTGGAGCCCTTTTATGAAGGAACATTTATGGCGCTGAAAGTAAAAACAGACAACATGCAACGCATGGTGGGACAAATTGAGAACGTTTGGAAAGCCACGGTGCCGCAGTATGATTTTGAATATCAGTTTCTGGACGAGTCGTTTGATGCGTTGTTTGACCAGGAGCGGAGGCTCGGACAGCTCTTTGGTATTTTTTCGGGGTTGGCCATTTTTGTCTCCTGCCTGGGGCTGTTTGGCTTGGCTTCGTTTACCATGGAGCAAACGCGCAAGTCCGTGGCAGTGCGCAAGGTGTTGGGCGCCTCGGTGTCCAATCTGGTGCTGATGATGTCGCGCGATTTTTTGAAGCTGGTGTTGATCGGGTTGGCCCTTGCGGCACCGGTTGCCTATTACGCCATGGACCGATGGTTGAGTGGCTTTGCCTACAATGTGGGTTTTACGTGGACGGTATTCCTCTATGCCGCGCTGGCAGGGGCACTGGTGGCGTTTGCCACGGTAAGCTATCATTCGCTCAAAGCGGCTACCACAAACCCCGTGAATTCGTTGAAGGAGCAGTAATACAACCATTCCCGCGCCCTTGTGTTTTATCAGGCACATGGGCAAGCCTGACATCAACATCGTTTGGTTCAAGCGCGACCTGCGCCTGGCGGATCATGAGCCGCTGACGTTGGCCACGCGTGCTGACAAGCCGCTTTTACTGTTGTACATTTTTGAACCTTCGCTGATGGCCGCACCCGAAAGTGACACGCGCCACTGGCGGTTTGTGCACCAAAGCCTCGAAGACATGAACGGTCGGCTGGCGGCCTACGGCACGCGCGTACTTGTGTGCCAGGCGGAAGTCTGCGAGGTGTTTCGCGCGCTGCTCAACCACGTAACTGTACACACGGTGTTCAGTCATGCGGAGACGGGCCTGGCGGTTACGTATGCACGTGACAAGCAGATGGGTGTTTTCTTTCAGGAGCACGGAACAACCTGGCATGAAAGCGATTATGCAGGGGTAAAGCGCGGCATCCGCAATCGCCAACACTGGAACAAGCGGTGGCATGCGGTGATGGGAGCCCCGCTATCGCAACCGGATTGGTCACGTGCGCAGTTTGCATCATTGCCGCCTGACCTTCCGGGTATACTCCCTCCGGCAGCACTTCCGCGGGAAGTGGTACTGCCCCACGCCTCTTTTCAGCCCGGTGGCGAAACGAAAGCCCACCACTATTTGCAGAGTTTCCTTACCTCGCGTGCCGCGCACTACAACGCATCCATTTCCAAACCGCTGGCCAGCCGCACCGGTTGCAGCAGGCTATCGCCTTACCTGGCCTGGGGCAACGTCTCCGTCCGTCAGGTGTATCAGGCTACCATGGCCGCCCTGCGCGAAGTGCCGTATGCGTTTCAGTTGAAAAGTTTCGCCTCGCGGCTGCGATGGCATTGCCACTTCATCCAGAAGTTTGAGAACGAAGAGCGCATGGAATTTGAGAACGTGAACCGAGGCTTTGACGCGATCCGTACCGAGTGGAACGAAGCACATTACCTCGCGTGGGAACAGGGCCGCACCGGCTACCCGCTGGTGGATGCGTGCATGCGCTGCGTGAAAGCAACCGGCTATCTCAACTTTCGCATGCGATCGATGGTGGTATCGTTTCTCACGCACCACTTGTGGCTGCACTGGAAGCGCGGGGCTGTATTTCTTGCCAAACAGTTTTTGGATTTTGAGCCGGGCATTCACTATCCGCAGGTTCAAATGCAGGCGGGCGTCACGGGCATCAATACCATCCGCATCTACAACCCGGTGAAACAATCAAAAGACAACGATGCGGAAGGTGATTTTATACGCCAATGGGTGCCTGAACTTCGTGCGCTCCCTACCTCTTTGCTGCACGAGCCGTGGCTAATGACCGAGATGGATCAGCAACTGTACGGTTGTGTGCTGGGGACGGACTATCCGCGGCCCATCGTAGACATTCAGAAGACTTATCGGCAGGCGTCTGCCGAATTGTACCGCCACAAAAAGGATGCGCGGGTGCGGAGCGAAGCCGAGCGGATTCTGAAAAAACACACAACCGAACATCGGATGGAATAGCCAATGGCGGGAGAGCTCACTAAGGCCTAGTGCGCCACACGTTTGCTGATGAGTTACGTTCAAATTTTGGTTCTCTCCTCATTCACGGGGAGTAGTCTTTGGCGTTTACCTGGGCTCTCTGATGAACGAACTCAATGAACGCTAAACCCCGTGGAAATTAGTGTGCTCCGGAAACAAAACTTCACAAACGAGACAAAAGCAAAGAAGCCATTAATCTTTTTCATACCCACAATTAGTAACTTTCATCTTGCGGTCGTAGCCTCCTCACCATTCGGCTACACTACTTTTACTCCATGATTGAAATCAAACATCTAAAACTTGTAGACACGGTCTCAAAAGTTGGTTCCCTTACAAAGGCTGCGGAGGAGTTATTTCTGACACAATCTGCGCTCAGCCATCAACTGAAAGAATTGGAAAGCTATCTCGGTGTTGAAATTTTTCACCGGGTCAACAACCAGCTTCACTTTACGCCTGTGGGCAAGGAGTTTCTCGAAGCGGGAAAAGACATCCTCCAACAAATGATAGTACTTGAAACAAGGCTGCAACAACTCCGCATGGATCAGCTCAAGAATTATATTCATGGCTATTCGGAGGAAGAAACAAAACGCCTCAATGATCAAGCTACCTCTATTTCTGAACTTCTTCATTGGGATTCGTTTTGGCCAAAGGGGGCAGTTGTGCTCGAAGCCGGGTGTGGTGTTGGCGCACAGACCGGTATCATCAGCCCCCAAAACCCAGATGTAAAGTTTGTAAGTATTGATCTCTCAGAAAAGTCATTGTCGAAGGCAAGGCAAATGGTGAATGAACTTGGTCTTACGAATGTTGAGCTTAAACTTGCCGATGTTTTTGAGATTCCTTTTGCAGATAGTCATTTTGATCATGTATTTGTTTGCTTTTTGCTGGAACATCTCTCTGACCCCGGCAACGCATTGCTCGAGTTAAAACGCGTCCTCAAACCCGGGGGCACCATCACCGTGATTGAGGGCGACCACGGCTCAACCTATTTCCATCCGGACAGTCAGTACGCTCGAAAGGCAATCCAGGCACAGGTCTCTCTCCAGAAACACAATGGGGGTAACGCCAACATCGGTCGCGAACTCTACCCTTTACTCACTGCTGCCGGCTTCACCGATGTTCACACCAACCCCCGAATTGTCTACGTGGATGACTCCAAACCCGCTATGGCAAATCTCTTCACCCGAAACACATTCACGGCTATGATCAAAGGGGTGGCTGAAGAAGTCATTTCCAAAAACTTCATTAGCAAAGATGATTTTGACAAAGGCATTAAAGACCTTTATCGCACGACAGAAGGGGGTGGAACTTTTTGCTATACGTTTTTTAAAGTGGTGGCGCGAAAAGCGGTACCTTAGAGCAAGAATTAGCCTAACGAGCGCAGTTGATTGCGTACAGAGGCTGAGCACGTATGCTCATCGATAAAAAGTTGTGATTTGCTCCTGTCTGCCGACAGGCAGGTTTAGATTGTGTTCTTTGATAGATTGCGTACAGAATAGGTTCTCGAATAATAACAGCCACTAACGTTGTGATTTGCTTTCAGATTGTGTTCTTTGATAGATTGCGTACAGACTGCCATATCGTATGCCGGCATGAAGCTGTGTTGTGATTTGCTTTCAGATTGTGTTCTTTGATAGATTGCGTACAGAAAGGCAAGCGGAAAGGAATTTTATCAGTACGTTGTGATTTGCTTTCAGATTGTGTTCTTTGATAGATTGCGTACAGAGGAGCTGAACTTTAAAACGTTTACTGAGTTGTTGTGATTTGCTTTCAGATTGTGTTCTTTGATAGATTGCGTACAGATTCACAGGCTTTTGATGTGGGTGTATTCTTGTTGTGATTTGCTTTCAGATTGTGTTCTTTGATAGATTGCGTACAGACAAACAGCCAGCGGTTACGGCATCAGATCGTTGTGATTTGCTTTCAGATTGTGTTCTTTGATAGATTGCGTACAGAGCGGGATTTCATTCAAGTAGTGGAGTATATGTTGTGATTTGCTTTCAGATTGTGTTCTTTGATAGATTGCGTACAGATGTAGATAGGGTAATTACATTCGGTACTTAGTTGTGATTTGCTTTCAGATTGTGTTCTTTGATAGATTGCGTACAGAACATCTACACCATGACTGATCTGTACCTGTGTTGTGATTTGCTTTCAGATTGTGTTCTTTGATAGATTGCGTACAGATTCGTATGCCATCGTTTACGGTTTAAGGGTGTTGTGATTTGCTTTCAGATTGTGTTCTTTGATAGATTGCGTACAGATTTTGCGCGACAGCTGTCAACGCATGCGAAGTTGTGATTTGCTTTCAGATTGTGTTCTTTGATAGATTGCGTACAGATCCGGCATATAAGTTTAAAAGGATAGCCCTGTTGTGATTTGCTTTCAGATTGTGTTCTTTGATAGATTGCGTACAGACAAATTGCCTCAATACCTTGTCCAAATGATGTTGTGATTTGCTTTCAGATTGTGTTCTTTGATAGATTGCGTACAGATTCGTAT
>CAZGFJ010000004.1:0-2766 GCA_964524935.1 uncultured Ohtaekwangia sp. | reverse complement strand
TAAGGGTGTTGTGATTTGCTTTCAGATTGTGTTCTTTGATAGATTGCGTACAGATGGCATTGTGCCCATCGTTGGCGATTTGCGTTGTGATTTGCTTTCAGATTGTGTTCTTTGATAGATTGCGTACAGACCAAACTGCTGGACTTATTTACAGCTGGACTTATTTACAGCACCGTGTTGTGATTTGCTTTCAGATTGTGTTCTTTGATAGATTGCGTACAGAAGCTGTATTGATCCGGCAGCGAAGAGTACTGTTGTGATTTGCTTTCAGATTGTGTTCTTTGATAGATTGCGTACAGAAACGCGCTTTACGACCACGCCATCGCGCTTGTTGTGATTTGCTTTCAGATTGTGTTCTTTGATAGATTGCGTACAGACAAAAGCCACAAAGCCCTGCACGTGCACTTGTTGTGATTTGCTTTCAGATTGTGTTCTTTGATAGATTGCGTACAGAGTATGGACCGGTTACATCATCAACCGGCTGGTTGTGATTTGCTTTCAGATTGTGTTCTTTGATAGATTGCGTACAGAACCCATTCGCAGATTACCGTAATGTCAAAAGTTGTGATTTGCTTTCAGATTGTGTTCTTTGATAGATTGCGTACAGAGCATACTTCGATGGTATTACAGGAGTTAGTGTTGTGATTTGCTTTCAGATTGTGTTCTTTGATAGATTGCGTACAGATCAATAGTTCACCGAACTGCTCCATTGGCGGTTGTGATTTGCTTTCAGATTGTGTTCTTTGATAGATTGCGTACAGATGACGCTGTGAATTTGACAGTGTGACGCTGGTTGTGATTTGCTTTCAGATTGTGTTCTTTGATAGATTGCGTACAGAGTGGAGGTACTGACAGCGAACTACCCGATTGTTGTGATTTGCTTTCAGATTGTGTTCTTTGATAGATTGCGTACAGATGTGACGCCGCACGGCAGTCCAACCACTTCGTTGTGATTTGCTTTCAGATTGTGTTCTTTGATAGATTGCGTACAGAGTGGCCTTCAAATTCGATGGCAGTTTGGTGTTGTGATTTGCTTTCAGATTGTGTTCTTTGATAGATTGCGTACAGACTCTACAGCTTCACCCAACCGGCCACCTGTGTTGTGATTTGCTTTCAGATTGTGTTCTTTGATAGATTGCGTACAGACAGAAGAAACTCATGGTGAGCCTTGACTCTGTTGTGATTTGCTTTCAGATTGTGTTCTTTGATAGATTGCGTACAGATGCATGGTGTTGATAAACCTGATCTCTTTCGTTGTGATTTGCTTTCAGATTGTGTTCTTTGATAGATTGCGTACAGAATCATGTGTGCCATTGTCGTATGATCCGCCGTTGTGATTTGCTTTCAGATTGTGTTCTTTGATAGATTGCGTACAGAGTTTCCCTACGTTAGCTGGTTGCTACAATGTTGTGATTTGCTTTCAGATTGTGTTCTTTGATAGATTGCGTACAGACTACTTAGCCTTTCCTAGCATGACCGTTTCGTTGTGATTTGCTTTCAGATTGTGTTCTTTGATAGATTGCGTACAGAACTTTTACCGTCAACTTCTACACGCAAACCGTTGTGATTTGCTTTCAGATTGTGTTCTTTGATAGATTGCGTACAGAATCGACCAAAATTTGATACAGCTGGTCAATGTTGTGATTTGCTTTCAGATTGTGTTCTTTGATAGATTGCGTACAGAGCTTCACCCTGTTTGTCTTCTGTTCAGGCTGTTGTGATTTGCTTTCAGATTGTGTTCTTTGATAGATTGCGTACAGATTGCCTTAACAAGATTCTCCTGCGCTTGCAGTTGTGATTTGCTTTCAGATTGTGTTCTTTGATAGATTGCGTACAGACAGCGAACGAACAACGCGGCAGCGATTGTGTTGTGATTTGCTTTCAGATTGTGTTCTTTGATAGATTGCGTACAGATCGCGCGTGCGTCGGATGGTGTTTCACGTAGTTGTGATTTGCTTTCAGATTGTGTTCTTTGATAGATTGCGTACAGACTTTCGTGAAGGATGATACTACCATCTATTGTTGTGATTTGCTTTCAGATTGTGTTCTTTGATAGATTGCGTACAGATTGGTAGATGAAAAAGAAGCCACGGCCAACGTTGTGATTTGCTTTCAGATTGTGTTCTTTGATAGATTGCGTACAGAGTAAAAGATCCGATTATCACACGTAGCAATGTTGTGATTTGCTTTCAGATTGTGTTCTTTGATAGATTGCGTACAGACAGTTCATACTATAACCTTATTCCACCTCGGTTGTGATTTGCTTTCAGATTGTGTTCTTTGATAGATTGCGTACAGAGGAAAGGCGTGTCAGTCCCCGAAACGGGTTGTTGTGATTTGCTTTCAGATTGTGTTCTTTGATAGATTGCGTACAGAAACGTCACCGTTCTTCATCCATTCAACCTGTTGTGATTTGCTTTCAGATTGTGTTCTTTGATAGATTGCGTACAGAGGTGCTGGACAAAACAACATCCACTACTCCGTTGTGATTTGCTTTCAGATTGTGTTCTTTGATAGATTGCGTACAGACCCTAAAGGCGGAGGAGTATCGCGTCAACCTGTTGTGATTTGCTTTCAGATTGTGTTCTTTGATAGATTGCGTACAGATCGTTCAATGTTGTGTTGAACAGGAGTATGGTTGTGATTTGCTTTCAGATTGTGTTCTTTGATAGATTGCGTACAGACGGCTGCAGAGAGCTGTGTAACCATAGCCTGTTGTGATTTGCTTTCAGATTGTGTTCTTTGATAGATTGCGTACAGAGTACC
>CAZGFJ010000003.1:70330-418387 GCA_964524935.1 uncultured Ohtaekwangia sp. | reverse complement strand
AATGTATCATTCCTCTAAAGAATCGACTCGCAGTCTCCCCTCTATCGAAGAAACCGCGCGTCCGCTATCAACCTCATTCGCTCAATGAACGTTTGAACATTCGATCTTTTACATCTCTTGTTCACCGTGGTTGTCGTTTCAACCAATCCTCTCAAAAGACCACGCAGAAGGCGTTTTTCTTCAAAAGGGACTGCAAAGGTATATGACGGCCCGACTTTGTGCAAGTCCTACCCGAAAAAATTATTTGCGCGCGTGACCGCGCTGAATGGTTTGGGTGCGGTCCGGACCTGTGGAAATAAGTGTAATCGGCACTGACAGTTCCTTTTCCAAAAAAGAAATGTAGTTCAGAAGTGCCTGTGGCATAGCGTCTTTTGTAACGTTCGTTAAAGTCGATTGCCATCCCGGCAGTTCAACATAAACGGGTGTGATCTGCTCATTGACAATTTCGTACGGGATGATTTCGGTTACCTCTCCGTTTTTCAGTTTATAATGCGTACAAACTTTAATGACGGGGAAAATGCTGAGCACATCAGCTTTCATCATCAATAACTGGGTGACCCCGTTAATCATGATGGAATATTTCAGCGCAGGCAAATCGATCCAACCGCACCTGCGCGGCCGACCGGTGGTCGATCCAAATTCATTGCCGTGTTTGCGCATCTTCTCTCCCTCTTCGTCCACCAGCTCGGTGGGAAAAGGCCCGCTGCCCACACGGGTGCTATACGCTTTGAAGATGCCGTACACTTCGCCAATGTGCGCGGGCGCCACACCCAAGCCTGTGCACGCACCGGCCGTCACGGTGTTGGAGCTGGTAACAAAGGGATAGCTGCCAAAGTCAATGTCCAACAACGACCCCTGGGCCCCCTCCGCCAACACGGAAGCGCCCTTTTTGAGCTCTTGATTGATAACGTACTCGCTGTCGATCAATTGAAATTGCTTCAGAAAATCCACCGCTTCCATCAATTGTGCCTCCAGTTCTGACCAATCGAATATGATTTGATGTTTCTCTAAAATTTCGTTGTGTACGGCCACGAGTTTGTCCAACTTGTTCTTGAAATTATCCGACAGAATATCGCCCACGCGCAGTCCCTGTCGGGCAATCTTATCCTGATACGATGGGCCAATGCCCTTCAAGGTGGATCCAATTTTGTGATCTCCTTTGGCTTTCTCGTAGGCTTGGTCGAGCAGCCGGTGGGTGGGGATGATGAGCGTGGCCTTTTTTGAGATGAAGAGATTCTGTTTGACGTTCAGGTTGAACTTTTGCAGCTTTTCAATTTCGGTTTTAAACACGATGGGGTCCAACACTACACCATTGCCGATGATATTTTTTGTCTTGTCGCGAAAGATGCCTGAGGGGATTTGATGCAACACGTGCTTGATGCCGTCAAACTCCAACGTATGACCTGCGTTAGGCCCGCCCTGAAAACGGGCTACCACATCATACGTGGGCGCCAGTACATCAACAATTTTTCCTTTTCCTTCATCGCCCCACTGCAACCCCAACAATACATCTACTTTTGCCATATCTATTTTTTCGCTGCCCCGGGGCAGCGTTCCTTTCTTGTATTCGTAGAACCCGTTACTTAATTACCTCGTCTTCGCTTTGAATCACATGAAAAATGGCGTTCAGCTTGGTGATCACCAGCAGTTTCTTGACACTATCCGAGGGTTTCATCAAGTACACTTCGCCCCCTTTGTTTCGAAACTTGGTAAGAATGGTGATGAGCACCCCGATGCCGCTGCTATTGATATACCGCAGATCCGAAATGTCGATGATGCAAGTAGGCACCTGGTGGCTGACAGCTTCTGTGACTGCCTCAATCAACCGTCCCCCGGAATCTTCGCCAATCAGGTCACCAGCAATGCGTAGGATGAGTGTGTTTGATCTGATTTCTTGTGCAAAATTCATAACTTCTTGTTTTCACATTTCTCTTTTGTACACGTGGCATATAAAATCAGCGAGTGATGCAATACATTGAACTGCAGCAACTCCTCCACGGTATTTTGAATATTCTGGATACGAGGATCGCAAAACTCCACTACCTTATGACACTCGGTGCAAATCAAATGATCGTGCTGGCGATAGCCGTATGACTTTTCGTACTGGGCCAAATTTTTCCCAAACTGGTGCTTACTCACCAAGTCGCACTCCACCAGCAGGTCTAGGGTATTGTAAACGGTAGCACGGCTCACGCGGTAGTTCTTGTTTTTCATATTGATGTACAAAGATTCGACATCAAAATGGCCGGTTAGTGAATAAATTTCCTCCAAAATAGCATAGCGCTCCGGGGTCTTCCGAAGTTCCTTGTTCTCTAAATAGGCGGTGAAAATTTTTTTCACCTCTTCGTACACTTTGGGGTTGAGCGCCATAAAATCCGGCCAAAGATAAGCGAGACGATGATATTTATTGTTATCGGCTTACGGTCTGTCCTTCCCCGCGCGAATCGAACCGCGAAACCTGCACTACTCCCTCCACCGTTTCGAGCTTTTCAATGAGCACCTCCAAGTGACGGGTGTCGTGCACATACAGCATGATTTCACCATTGAATATCCCATGGTCCGTTTTAAACGATAAGGAACTCATGTTTACCTTCAACTCCTCAGAGATCACTTTGGATACATCGTTTATCAGGCCAACCCGGTCGGTGCCCACTACTTTGAGCCCGGTCAGAAAGGCCACCTCGTGCTGTGAAGTCCACTTGGCTTTAATGACGCGGTTGCCATGGTTGGCGAGCAATTCAGGTGCATTGGGGCAGTTCGCCCGGTGTATTTTGATGCCTTCATTGACGGTTACAAAGCCAAAGACATCATCGCCCGGGATGGGGGTACAGCACTTGGCCAATTTATACTCTACGACATCCATGTCCTCCCCGATCAACAGGATATCATTAGACGAGCCTTTGACTCTACTGATCTCCTGCTCGAACGACTTGGCATCGGACACCGCGGTGTGGGATTTGGCCTTGATAGGTGATGAGGGCTTGTACTCCCTAAATCGCTTTAGGTCATTGATGGTGATGATGCCTTTGCCGATGCGGAAGTGCAGATCGAACTTGGAGTTTACGTTGAAATACGCCAGCATTTGCTCGTATGTTTGGCTGGTGGGCTCCAACTTCAGGGCGTTGAGTTTGCGCATCAATATTTCCTTGCCATCCTCCGCAATGCTCTTTTTGTCTTCCTTCAGCGCCTCCTTGATTTTTGATTTCGCTTTGGGGCTCACCACAAACCGAAGCCAGTCTTCGTTGGGTTTCTGCTTGGCCGATGTAAGGATCTCGATCTGATCGCCATTTTTGAGCACGTGGTTAATGGGAACCAGCTTTTGATTCACTTTGGCACCGATACACTTGGCGCCAATATCGGTGTGAATATCAAATGCGAAGTCCAGTGCGGTAGCCCCATTGGGCAACGTCTTCAATTCTCCTTTGGGGGTGAAGACGAACACCTCTTCGCTGAAGAGATTACCCCGGAAGTCGTCTACAAACTCAAGGGCTGTAAGATCTTGACGTTCCAGCAGTTCGCGCACGCGTACCAGCCATTTTTCCAGATTTGATTCGCCTGACGAGGCGGAGTCTTTGTACTTCCAATGGGCGGCATACCCCTTTTCGGCAATTTCGTCCATGCGCCTGGTGCGAATCTGCACCTCTACCCATTGTCCATTCTTGGCCATGACGGTGGTGTGCAGCGACTCATATCCATTTGCCTTGGGTGTACTGATCCAATCGCGCAGACGATCGGGGTTGGGGGTATAGTAGTCGGTGACGATGGAGTAGGCTTGCCAACAATAGCTTTTTTCCTGCTCCAACGGGGCATCCAAAATAAGCCGAACGGCAAACAGGTCATACACTTCTTCAAAGGGTATACCCTGCTTGCGCATTTTGTTGTAGATGGAGTAAATGGACTTGGGGCGGCTTTTTATCTCGTAATTGATCTTCAGCCTTCCTAACTCATCGTGTATAGGTTGGACAAATTGTTTGATGAACTTGTTTCGCGAGGCTTTTGTCTCATCAATCTTGTCGGCTATCTCGCGGTAAACTTCATAGTCAGTAAAACGCAAATACAAGTCCTCCAGTTCGGTCTTGATGGCGTTCAGCCCAAGCCGGTGGGCCAGCGGAGCGTAGAGATAAATCGTTTCGGAGGCGACCTTGAGTTGTTTATGGCGCGGCATGCTGTCGAGCGTGCGCATGTTGTGAAGTCGGTCGGCCAGTTTGATCAAGATCACGCGCACATCGTCCGACAGGGTGAATAGCATTTTGCGGAAATTCTCAGCCTGGGCAGACGTGCCATATTCAAACACTCCCCGTATTTTCGTCAGGCCGTCAACAATAGAGGCGATTTTTTTACCGAACATCCGCTCAATGTCGGCCAGCTCAATGTCTGTATCTTCGACTACATCGTGCATAAGTGCCGCCACAATGGAGGTAGTACCCAGGCCGATTTCTTCCACGCAAATTTCAGCTACTGTCAGGGGGTGGAAAATGAAGGGTTCGCCCGATTTTCTACGCATGTTTTTGTGCGCCTCCAGGGCAATCGTAAAGGCCCGTTTGACGAGCTTGGCATCGCCTTCCTTAAGGGATGGTTTTGCCTTGCGCAACAGACGTCTGTAGCGGCTGATAATTTCCTTTTTTTCTTCTACTTCGTCAATGACCATGGCTATGGGGCGAGAAGGGGCTTTTTTTTAGGCCCAACTTTATTCGTAATGAATAATCTCTAAATTTGCACTCCGTTTTTTGAAAAACAAGCCTTTTGATCAAGAATTTGGCTTTTTTATCAAAAAAGCGCATGTGGCGTTCCCCGATAACTATCGGGGGTAGCCGAGCCTATGAATGAAGGGTGTACAAAACCAGAAAAAGGTTTTGGCATGCAAGGAAAAAGCGCATGTGGCGTAATTGGTAGCCGTGCCAGACTTAGGATCTGGTGCCGAAAGGCGTGGGGGTTCGAGTCCCTCCATGCGCACAGAAAAAAGTAACGAGCAAATAGGCAGTTGACAGAAACCTAGCCGCACTGTTAATTGCCTATTGCGTTTTTGACAGCCGGGCAAACCCGCACACGTTTTTATTATTACTTATGAACATTACGCTCTCCCAACAAACCACCACCGATGCCTTGTTGAATGTGACGCTGACCGAAAGCGACTATCAACCCAAGGTGGATGAAAAGGTGAAAGACTACGCGCGAAAAGCGACCATCAAAGGGTTCCGGTCGGGCAAGGTGCCTTCGGGTGTGATCCGCAAAATGTTTGGCAAATCCATCCTGGTGGAAGAGGTAAACCAACTGATCTCACAAGCCGTTTCCAACTACATTCGCGATCATAAGTTACGCGTGTTGGGCGATCCCATGCCCAATGAAGAAAAGGCCCGCACGATCGACTGGGATACTCAAAAGGACTTCGAGTTTGAGTTTCAACTCGGCATGGTCAGCGACTTTACGGTAGATGTGTCGTCAAAAGTAAAACTGACCAAATACGTGATCAAGGTTGATGACCAAGTGGTCCGCGAGACGCTGGACGATATACAACAGCGATTTGGCACCGTTTCTTATCCTGAGGTGAGTGAGGCGGGCGACAACCTGTCGGGCGAGCTCACCCGTGCCGATGGTACCACGCAAAACACCTACATTCCTTTTCAAAAAATTGCCGCCAAAGAACAAAGCCAGTTCACCGGGTTGAAAAAAGATGATGTGATTTCGTTCGACCCTTCAAAGGTGTTTGACGATGAGGTGGTGTTGGCGCAAGTGTTGGGTCTTTCGGCCGAAGATGCCCGGCAGCAGAAAGGAAAAGTAATGTTTAAGGTAAGCAACATTACACGGGTAACCCCGGCTGTGGTTAACCAAGAACTGTTTGACAAAGTTTTTGGTAAAGACGCTGTGACCACCGAAACGGAGTTTATGCAGCGCGTGAAAGACACCGTGAGTGAAAACTACGCCCGCGAATCGGAACACTTGCTCGACCATGAGATCCAGCACCACCTGGTTGATCGCACCGCATTGGCCATGCCCGAAGCGTTTCTTAAGCAATGGCTCAAGTCATCCAGCCAGGGCGAAGTAACCGACCAGGTGCTGGAGAAGGAATTCAACGCTTACACGGATTCGTTGAAGTGGGATTTGATCAAGAATAAAATTGCCGAAGACTTCTCCATTCAGGTAGAGGGCGGTGACGTGCGTGAAAAAGCCAAGCAAATGATCGCGGAGCAATTTGGAGGAGCCGCCATTGCTGCCCAGTTGGGCGACAAGCTGGATGCCATCGCTGACAATTATCTTTCCGGGCAAGATGGAAAAGGTCAAAACTTTATGCGTATCTACAATCAACTGCGCACCGAGAAAATCATAGCCGCTATCAAGGAGAACGTAACGATTGCCGAGAAACCGGTAACGCTGGAGGAGTTCAGAAAAGTGGCCTCCGCCCATCGTCATTGAGCGTGAACCTTTGCATGACCAAAGTCGTTAGAAGAAAAGCCTTCGGAAACAGGGGGCTTTTTTCGTGGGGTGAGGCGCAAAAACGCGACCCTCAGTTTGCCTTTTTCTTGCTATCATTGAGGCAGTCAGGGCACACTTCAGTAAGTTAATTATTTGTAAATCAGATCACTACATATGAACAATGAATTCAAAAAATTTGCCGTGCACCACTTGGGCATGAGCAGCAGCAACCTGGACCGCTATGCTCAATGGATGCAACCGGCCATCACCAACATGACCCCTAACGTGGTGGAAGAGCGGCAGATGCGGGCCACGGTGATCGATGTGTTCTCGCGGTTAATGGCCGACCGCATTGTTTTTCTTGGCACACCCGTAGACGATTACATAGCGAACGTCATCACAGCCCAGCTCCTCTTTTTGGAGTCGGCCGATGCAAAAAAAGACATCATCATGTACATCAACAGTCCGGGTGGTTCGGTGTATGCGGGCCTGGGCATTTATGACACCATGCAGTATGTAAACCCGGACGTGGTAACCATTTGTACCGGCTTGGCTGCTTCTATGGGAGCGGTGTTGCTGGCCGCAGGCGAGGCCAAAAAACGCTCTGCGTTGCCCCATGCACGCATCATGATCCATCAACCTTCTGCGGGTATGCAAGGGACTTCTTCCGACATGGAAATTTCCATGCGCCAAACGCTGGAGTTGAAGCGCGACCTCTACAATATCTTGTCCAAGCACAGCGGGCAGGCCTACGAAAAAATAGAAAAAGACTCGGACCGCGATTACTGGATGCGTGCTGCGGAAGCCCGCGACTACGGACTCATTGACGAGGTCATGGAGCGCAAAAAATAAGTACCCTACCCGTATTGGGGCATCGGAATAGATTGGGCGTAGGAAATTGCGTCCTTTTTCTTACTTTCGGTGTCCGAATTCGTAACTCAAACACCCTCAGGCATGGCTGAAGTAACCTGTTCGTTTTGTGGCCGATCCAAAAAGGATGTGGACCTGATGATTTCAGGTATTCACGCCCACATTTGCGACAAATGCGTAACGCAGGCAAGCCAGATCCTGCTGGAAGAAAAGAAAACAAAAGTAGAAGCGGGCGCTTTGCCGAATTTCAAGCTGATCAAACCGCGCGAAATCAAGAAATTCCTGGACGAATATGTGATCGGCCAAGACGAAGCCAAAAAGGTGATGTCGGTGGCGGTGTACAATCACTACAAGCGGCTCATGCAAAAAAAGGCCGACAGTGACGTGACCATTGAAAAATCCAACATCATTATGGTGGGTGAAACCGGAACCGGTAAGACGTATCTGGCGCGCACCATGGCGAAGATTTTACAGGTGCCGTTTTGCATTGCCGATGCCACGGTACTGACCGAGGCCGGGTATGTGGGTGAAGATGTAGAGAGCATCCTTACCCGCTTACTGCAGGCTGCCGATTACAACGTAGAAGCGGCCGAGCGGGGTATCGTATACATCGATGAAATTGATAAGATCGCACGGAAGTCAGATAATCCTTCCATCACGCGGGATGTCAGCGGAGAAGGTGTTCAACAGGCCTTGTTGAAGCTGTTGGAAGGCACGGCCGTCAATGTTCCCCCGCAGGGGGGCCGTAAACATCCCGATCAAAAAATGATTACGGTGAATACGGAGAACATTCTTTTCATCTGCGGAGGGGCTTTTGAAGGTATGGCGCGCATCATTGGCCGAAGACTGAATACGCGCCCACTGGGTTTTGCAGCTGCTCACGATCGCGCAGAGGGAGACTTTGACAAAGACAATTTACTCCAGTTTATTTCGGCTCATGACTTAAAAACGTTTGGTCTTATTCCTGAGCTCATCGGCCGTTTGCCGGTGGTGTCGTATCTCAACCCGTTGGATGGTGTGGCCTTGCGCAAAATTTTGACAGAACCCAAAAACGCGCTGGTGAAACAATACAAGAAGCTCTTTGAAATGGAGAGTATAGAGCTGGAGTTCAAAGACGGTGCCTTAGACTTTATTGTTGAGAAGGCGGTGGAATTTAAGCTGGGAGCGCGTGGGCTGCGTTCCATTTGTGAGGCCATCATCAACGATGCCATGTTTGAATTGCCATCAGAAAAAACCACCGACCGGCTGGTCATCAACCGCGCCTACGCAGAAGAAAAGTTCAACAAGTCTCATTACAGCAAACTTAAGGTTGCGTAGGGCTTGCTGAGCCAGTCCAATAGGCTTCGATGAGCCGGGATGTATTTTCAGAAGCGGAACCTACGTTGAGCATCTGGTAGAGTTGATCATAGGCAAGGGCCATCCTATCCCGGTATGGGCCCGCGGCCAAAAGTTGTGTCAACTCATGTTGAACTGCCTGGGGAGTCGCATCATTTTGGATGAGCTCACGCACTACGGGCTTGTTCGCGATCAAGTTCACCAGCGAAATAAACGGAACCTTCACCACGCGCCTGGCGATTGCGTATTCAATCGAGCCGGCTTTATAGACAACTACCTGGGGCACTCTAAAAAGTGCAGTCTCCAGGGTGGCAGTACCCGAGGTGACAATGGCCGCACTGGCATGGGTCAAGAGATCGTACGTAGCATCAAAGACAAACGTCACGTTTGATTGCCTGTGAAGCGGACCGTACAGCGATTGCGGAAGATTTTGTACGGCAGCCACTACAAATTGGACATCGGGGCGGCTACTAGCTACTTGCGCCATAAGCGGGACGATGCGTTCCAATTCCATCCTGCGACTGCCGGGCAGCAGGGCTACCAAGGGGCGACTCGGAGAAATACCGGCTTTCTCACAAAAGGAAGGATCGGGCTGAAATCCCCTGATCGCATCCAACACCGGATTGCCTACGTATTCCGCATGCATCCCATACTTTTCAAAAAAAGCTTTCTCGAAGGGCAGGATCACAAACATCCGTGAAACGGTGCGTTTCAACTGCCAGGCTCTACTCTGTCGCCATGCCCATACCTTAGGTGGAATGTAATAGAAAACAGGAATACTATTCTTTTTACCAAAAGCAGCCATCTGCCGATTAAAGCCGCCATAGTCCACCAAAATCAAGGCATCGGGGTTGTATGAAATGATATCGCGCCTGCACGCGGCCATATACCGCGCTATTTTGTAGAAATTGAGTACGGCCTCGAAACCCATAAAAGCAAGACGGTCGTAATGAATGACCACCTCCACGCCTGCCTCTTTCATCGCATCGCCACCAAAACCGCGGAAGCGAGTGGCGGGCCGCAGCCGGAGCAATGCCCGCACGAGATTGCTAGCATGCAAATCACCCGAACGCTCTCCCGCTATGATATAATACTTCATTGAGGTTGAGGGCCAAAATACTCGACAAAGTTGCGGGGCGTTTCGTATAGTTTGATCGAATGAAGCTTTCCCACTTGGGTGATCGATGGCAGCTTGGCCTGTAAAATGTTCCAACATTCAATGGCCAGGTTCTCGGTGCTGGCCATTTTGCCGGCCATAAACGGCACGTCTAAATTAAGGTTCTTGTGATCAACTTTCTCGCAGATTTCCTGACGGATTAGCGTGCTTAGCTTTTTCAAGTCGACTACAAACCCGGTATCAGGGTCGGGCATGCCTTTGACGGTTACAATTAACTCAAAATTGTGGCCGTGCCAGTTTTCGTTGGCGCAGGGCCCAAACACAGCCTCGTTTTTCTCCTGGCTCCACGAGGGGTTATACAGCTTATGGGCAGCATTAAAATGCTCTTTGCGGCTCACGTGTACCATAGGGTAGTAATTGCATGCAAATATACGACTCTGCCAATGTCCGGGTGGGACGCGTTTTTTGGTACTTTTGCCCTACAAAATAAGACGCATGATTGTAGTTACGGGCGCGGCAGGCTTTATCGGCAGCAACTTGGTTCATCGGCTCAATGCCGATCATTTCAAGGCCATCATCGCAGTTGACGATTTCTCTCACCCTGCAAAAAGCGGCAATCTGGCGGGTGCGTCCGTTCAAGAGTATGTTCATCGAGATCGGTTTATTGACTGGCTGGATCACAACCATACCTTGGTAGAGTTTGTATTTCACATTGGCGCCCGTACGGACACCGCTGAATTTGATGTGGAACTGCTGAACCGGTTGAATACGGCCTATACCAAAGACATTTGGCGCAGGTGTGTGAAGTATCAACTTCCGCTGGTCTATGCTTCGTCAGCCGCCACCTATGGGCTGGGCGAGCAGGGATATGACGATGACGAACACAAGATTCCGCTGCTCAAGCCGTTGAACCCGTATGGTCAATCCAAACAAGATTTTGATGTTTGGGCATTGCAGCAGCCCGAAAAACCGTTCTTCTGGGCTGGGCTAAAGTTCTTCAACGTCTATGGGCCGGGCGAGGCGCACAAGGGCCGGATGGCCTCGGTGATCTGGCACGCCTACAATCAAATACAGCGCACCGGCAAAATAAAGCTGTTCAAGTCGCACCACCCCGACTTCAAAGATGGGGAACAGATGCGCGACTTTGTTTTTGTGAAAGACGTGGTGGAGGTGTGCCTGTTTTTTATGCACCACCGGAAAAATTCCGGCATTTACAACTTGGGTTCAGGCAAGGCACGGACGTTCAATGATCTAGCAAAAGCCGTTTTTCATGCACTCAACAAACCTGTGGATATCGAATACATCGATACGCCCATAGACATACGAGACAAGTATCAATATTTTACCGAGGCGAAGATGGGGAAGGTGGGGGGTGCGGGGTTCGAAGGAAAACTTACGCCCCTGGAGCAGGGAGTCATGCAATACCTGATGACATTTAATGGTAGGTAGCCTTTTCAAATGCAATCCTATAATCTCATTCACATGGGCGAAGTCTTCGGAGCAGCTGGAAGTCAGTTCCCGTGGTTTAAAAAGTGGGTATTAGCCGACATTCTTTGGACTAATTGAGTAAGTTGAGCGCGTACTGTGTGCGGACGGTGATCGATACTTTCACCGCTACCTGAGTCAGCCTGTCTTCCGTGCTGAGTGTTTCTCCTAGTGAGCGATCAAGCTGCTGATAGCTGGGACTTTTTGGTAATGATCAAACTTACTATTTTTTGACCAACACTCTCTGCTGGTGTACTACTTCCACCTCTGACGCTACCTCGACCAAATACATACCTTCTGAAAGTAAGGAAGTGTCAAGTACTAGTTCTCTGGAGCGAACTAACTCTACCAAAACGCTTCTACCCATCAAGTCAATAAGACGAACCCTAAGAGGAATCTGCAGCAACAGATCCGCATGGATTACTAGTTGATCTTTAACTGGATTCGGAAATATAGATATAGATATCGACTCGCCTCTCAGCTCCCCCTCTCGAGTCGATAGAACAACAAACGGTGCGGAAATTCGATTGCAGACCTCTGATTGAGTTACTACAAAGTAGACTCCGGGTACTCCAGAATACTCAAAACTTCTACCGACCTCACCGGGGATTTCAATTCCGTCTCTAAACCATTGGTACGTCTCAGCAGGCTTAACACTAGATAAGCGTCCATTAGAGAATATGATCGAATTACTCTCTAATGGATTAGCGGTAATATTGACAGCTTTTGTATATGAGCTGCTCTTAGATGCATTGGAAACAGTTAGCGTAACTTGATAGACTCCAGGACTGGAAAAAGTATGTCTACCTTCTGGCTCATCCGTAACCGTGAAAGGGTTTGTCGAATTACCAAAATCCCATTTCCAACTACTGATGACGCCTTGGCTCAGATCCTCAAATACAGTAAGTGCTCCAGCACATAATGCTCTTGGCGAGAAATTTGGAAACAGTATATCTTCGCAAGACTGCGTCAACCAGCCTTCAGAATTGCTCACAATGCTATTTACTCCGGCATTAACTAATGCTTCTCCCGTAACGCTCACACTCTCAACATCAAGAAAGTCAAAGCAGACTTTATCGTAATTTGGAAATCTCAAAAACGCAGTAGACGTATTGGTAGATTTGATCGCGGCACGCTCGGTCTCTGTTGACAGAATAGTAAGATCAGCTAATACCTGAGTAGTTCCAGGCGCAAGTATCAGGGTAGATCCGGCAGACATTTTGAGATTAGAAATCGAATGATTGTCAAGCACCGTCAAGCGACCAGACAGAGTGAGTCTCTCTAGTACGGAACCACCCAAAAGCGCCACTTCGCTACCTCGCAAAGTTCGCAACTCCCCAAGCATCGACATTCCACTTGATTCGAATATCCCATTTTTGCTCATCTCGAAAATGGTGCCATCAGACGTTAAAACAGCTACCCCAACTGGAATTCTGACATCCTCTAAACCCTCAATTTTTGCCCCCCGAATATCGATTCGACCTTCGAAATCGGGTTCAACAAAGAACTCAGAAACATGTATATTTTGATTCTCAAAATCAACATTACCACTACCAAATTCAATTCGCTGTATAGTCACTTTACCCCTAACTTTCCATTGGCTTGATCCATCAAAAACAACGGTAACGTCCTCAAATACATTATCTAAAAACGAGAGATAGTTATCCGGATTAAATGACCCAATCATGAGTAAATTTCCATCTTCAATTGATAGATGTGAATTTGAAACAACTATTCCACCGGCCAAGGTCATTTTACTCCCATTCAAATCAATCTTTGCTGGATTATTTGAAAACCATGCTATAGAACCGACCTGAATATCTGTTGACACAGAAATAGTATTTGAGTTCTCAGGAAATGAATTCTCATCAAAAAAAACCCGGTCATTCAAAGTGGGTATCTGCCCTGTAGAAGTACCACCACTTGATAATGACCAGTGACTTTGATCCATCCATTGTCCAGAACCACCAACCCAGTAATATGTTTGCCCTAAATTACTCAATGACTTATATGTAACAATGATCGAAAATGCCTGCTGTCCATTTAACAGCTGCCCTTTGTGCGAAACCACAATCTTATAATTTCTGGCTTGTGGGCTATCAAACTCAATTTTTTCCACGTTGTCGAGCACATTGTCACCTTTAATTGCTTCCTTAGTAACGTCTTGCGGACTTAATCTCCAGGGCATCTGAGCGTCACCGCTATCATCTACTATTCTCACATCTAAATCATTAATCAACATGGGATTTGTTGGATCCAATGATGCAGCAACCGGATTACCAGCAGGATCTGTCCAAGCAATTGTAACAGTTATCTTTTCATTTTGTACCGGTGTTAAGGGTATTTCATAAATATGTCCATTGGCCAAAACAGTCTCATTTATTATTATGTTTTTATCATCTCTCGCTAAAACTACTTCTGCGGCTCTCTCGACATCCAACAATCCCCATCCAAACATATAATCAGGACCAGGCGTTGGCCCAGCTTCCCTAATAGTATGAATAGCCAGCGCCTTTAGGGTGGCTGATCGCATGTAGTTCCCTGTTAGTTTCTTATGCAAGTCCTGCAGCAAAGCTAATCCACCGGTTACACTCGGTGTTGACATAGACGTGCCACTGAGTACCCCATAGCTATTTAACCCTGTAGCTAAAGTAGACGAAATACTCACGCCAGCTGCCACTAAATCAGGCTTTATTCTACCATCGTCTGACGGTCCCCATGAACTGAAGCTACTCATGACGACACTCGCTGGCCCACTGTAGTTTGACTGTTTTGCGACCGCCCCAACAACAATGTTGTTCTTGCAAACGGCTAAATCACCCAAACAATCAAACCCCGCACCCCCGTTACAATCTGCCGGTATTGTACCATTCCCAGTATCTGACCGGTCGTTACCTGCAGACTTAACCATTGTATAGAACGGAGCATTGAACATTATCTCATCCCAGGTTCGCGATCGTCCACTATAAAATCCAAATCGGTGATCTTCCAAGGTGCTAATAGACGAATTCCCAAACCATTGCCATCCGTTATTAAATCTCCAACCCGTGATTAATCCATATGAATGATTTGACAGAAGCAGTGTTGCCTGATCTGGTCTGACAAGAGTAAGGACTTCTGATTCATCATTATTGAAATCCCAAGCAACTATCTTAGCCTTTGGCGCCATTCCACGTGAGTTTGGATTATTTATCCCGCCAGAAGCAATAGTTCCCGTAACGTGAGTCGCATGATCATCCAATGCTGACCCCTCTGATGAAATTAACCGGTCTTCAAACTCAATATGAGAAGCTACTATACCTCCATCCCATACTCCTACTGTAATATTCTCTCCCGTGATATCAATGCCCAATGAACCTCCTTGCTGGAGTTGGTTAGCACCTATAGTAAACGATGCCCCGACATTATCTGTACTAACGTATACTGGATCTCCCCAAGGAGTCACATCAAACATCAAAACCCAATTACCCTTAGTATCTCTGAAACTAATCGGAACTGAATTCTCCTCCGAATACTTTTGAATTCTAAACGCCCGTTGGGCATGCCTATCGGCACTTTCCATTTTGAGCCTGCCCAAGTTTTCCAAATACTGCTCTGTATTTTGACCAAAAGCAACATATCCTAAAAGAACCAAAAACAGATAGAATACTCCTTTTATCACGTTGACGCGGATAAATCTGTTAAACATCTGTATACTGCTAATACCTGTAAATTAGTAAAATGTCTTCAAATACTCTGCAACTAAAGTCAGATCCCTGTCATTCGAAAGATTCAGTCTTTTCGATTTGATATACTCCTTAACCTCTGCCTTGCCCGCCACATTTGCCAAACTTCCATTTGTCCTCTTAAACTGTGTCAGTCCATCGGAATCAGGCAGTAACATAAAATGCTTTGGGCTTTGTACAACTCTTTTTGTCGAACCTGCCGCCCCATAGCTTGAGGTGCTGGACACGACTTCAATATCAATCCTTTGCAAAACCAGTATCTTGTCGTCAAATAGTATTCTGACAAAGCCTTTGGCCCCAGCAAAGTATTTCTCAGCCGGCTCAAATTTCATTTTTACAATTTCAGGAAACAAATTTACTCCGTATTCAAAACTGTTTATAGCTTTTGGACTGTATTCCCATACGCCATTATCGTTCTGGATTTCTAAATTGCCCGATAACGTGTTGTATTTAACAAATGCATCTTGGGTGATTTGACCTTGCTTCCATTCAATCGTTGCTTTATTCCACTCTTCATGTAAATATATTTTCCCATCAACTGTCTCCCCTTTCTTCGACTTTAGCGGAGTCCCAACACCGTCTGGGAGATTAGCAATCTGGGCATATGACGAAATGACCAATGTCATCAATGAAATCACTATCACTGCAACTTTTTTCATATTTTGACAATTTGACTTTAAAATTCTCACATAACCCTCGGTAAACTAAAAAAGTGCGGATACAATATCCGCACTTTTTAACGCACTATTCAATCTTCTATTGGGGCGTCAAAATTGATGTTCCCGTATCACCAAACGTATTTGACCATGTAATGGTAAGTACACCTGTTGCGGGATTAACCGAACCATTCATCGTAAACGGGTCGTTGTACTGATCTTTATTGGTAGGATCTCCCGATATCACATCGCATATGTCAAAAATAGCACCGGGAGGACTTGCGTCACCGTATATTTGAGCGTACACGCCAAAAGACATGTCGTTCAACAGATATTTACCTGTCCCTGAGGCGGTAAGAGTAATAACCTTTCGCACATTGCTGTATGGACCACCTTGAGGCGTGGATCCGCTCGTGACGCTATTGTATGAGCCAGCGATATCAGAAGGGCAAACTACTCTGATTTGATGAACCAAGTCCTTATAGTTTGGACTGATCTTTGCAGAACTGGAAATCAAACTCACAACAATCTGAAGTTTATCATCAGGCTGTATCTCGTCATCATATACAATGAAAGGAACCGCAACTGAGAGACTGCCCGAAGGAATACTGAATGTTTTCCCTTCTGGAAAGTCAAAATGAATACCCTCTATGGCAGTGCTCAAAGAATTGACTTCAAAAGTGAAGGTAACAGGCTGAGTTTGAAATGGTGCAATCAAATTTACAACAAACTCATCTGTAACGCCATTCCCGTCATTGACACGGGTATATAAACCTTGGGTGCCTACTTCACTACCAACAAACTCCAGCGTGGGCTCATCTGAAAAGAGAGTGTCTGATCCGGGATCGTCATAACAAGCCACCATCAATACGGTAACTGAAATGATGAAAAAAAAATTTATAGTTGCTTTCATAGATAAATTTAATAATAGTTAATAACCAGGATTCTGTTCTATGATAGGGTTCAGAATTATTTGATTTACCGGGATAGGAGCTAAAATCCGGAAATCAGTGGCCGCAACCGGGTCGGCATTCTCCTTGGGTACTTCAAGCCCATTTCTCTTCAAATCAAACCAACGTTGCCCTTCAAAAGCGAATTCCACCCGTCTCTCATTCAATATTCTATTGAACAAATCTGTCCCGGAAGTAGCCGCAGTAAGTGCTGGCAGGCCTCTATTTGCTCGTAGGGTGTTCAGGGCTGTTCGAGCTGCGGGTTCATTTCCGAGCCTAAAATTCGCCTCCGCCAAAATGAGATAAACTTCAGGCAGTCTTATCACCGGAATATTATCTGCCCAAAATCCCGGACTCCCTGCGCCCGTACCGCTTCCGCTCCACTTCAGGCACATTTGAAATTCCTGTCCTCTTACATTTACAGGTGTCCATAGACTCCGTCTCACGTCATTCGCCTCATGCGCATTAAATAAACTATTAGAAGCCGCTAGAACAAATTGGGAGGCCGTTGAAATACCCACAGTCGTCAGCGAATGAAGTGAATTGTTTACTCCATCAACTGTGCTCCAGTCACCATTCGACCCACTCGACCCCGGAAAGATTCTTAACTCAAACAATGACTCAATACGGCCAGCTGTGATCGCTGTATTCCACATACCGGGGTATTCGGCAGCCGTTGCAAGTCTGATTGCTGCTGGCTTGGTGGAGATTGCCAAATTAGCTTGCGCGATAGCTTCAGTATTTCTCCCCCAATGCAAGTAAACTCTTGCAAGCAAAGCGTGTGCAGCCGCACGCCCCGGCCGAAAAGGAGCATTGGGTATTGTCGTTCCAGCAACTGAAAGAGAATCTATTGCTCTGAGTAGATCACGTTCAACAAATTGATATCCCTCTTCAACTGTCGCACGTGCCCTTTTATCAATCGCAGAAACATCAAAAGTAGGCCTATCACGTAGCACAACGCCTTTGTCCCAGCCGTTTACTATTCTATTTGGCTCATACCCATATACTCTCAACATATCAAAATAAGCCATAGCTCTCAAAAAGTAAGCTTGAGCAACAATAGTCCTAATCGTCACTCTATTGGCTGGTGTGTTTTGCGCCGGTATTTTGTAGAGCGTATCAATTCTATCAAGTATTATATTGCAATCATTAATGGATGAATACAATGCCCAATAGTTGTAATGCGACCCGTTTTGATTAATCAATTCTCCCGTATACCGGCCAGTATTGTTAACTAGCTGGGCATTATCAGCCAATGCGTCTCCCGCCAGCATGTGATATTGACTCAAATACGCAAAACTCTGCATTCGGTCATATGGAGAATTGATCAGCTGGCTGAAATTACTTAGTTTAGTGAAAGCCAGATCTGGGGGATTATTGTCTGGTTGGGTGGTCTCAATCTGCTCCTCGCACCGAGTAAATAATCCAATCACCGCAAGGAGTATCAAAAACCTATAAATATTCTTTCTCATGATCAATGTGTGTTTAGAAGGTTAATGTCAGGCCAGCGGTTAATTGCCGACCGTTGGGATACGTACCAAAAGCACTAGCTGCCTCATTAATCACCTCGGGGTCTATACCATTAAACTTGGTGAATGTCGCAAGATTTAGACCCTGCGCAAAAACCCTTAGCCCAGAAATTCCAGTTCTGCTCAAAAAAGATGACGGAAATTGGTAGGAAAGAGTCACTTGCTTCAATCTAGTATAGCCACCGTCTGAAACCTGTTTGGTGGAAAAAATTCCAATCCCAGAACCTAAAGGTTCGCCCCCCTGGATTGCCCGAGGTACACTTGTAATATCCCCTGGATTTTGCCAACGATTCAACTGATTAACTCTTTGATTGTCGGTACTTTGACCGGAGTTCTCAATATTGAATAAATCGGAATTGAATACATCATTGCCACCTTGGAATTGAAAAAATACTTCCAACGAAATTCCTTTATATTCAAACGTGTTCGAAACACCACCAAAGGTGCGGATGAATCCATCTCCAATGATTACCCTGTCAGCGTTTGTTTGAGTATAAGTCAGCTCATTGTCGATATCATAATACATTGGTCTACCGTTCGCCGGATTAACACCTGCGTATCGTGCGCCATAGAATACGTTTATCGACTCGCCAACGGTCAAATCGTCAAGTCGAGCCGCATTATCCGGAAGTTTTACTATTTCGTTGTCTTGGAATGTTTGGTTGTAAGCTACTCGCCACAAAAAACTACCGGCTTTGACCGGTATAACACCGATTTCGATATCAACCCCTTTATTTCTCACTTCGCCCACGTTGGCCAAAACTGCGCCAAATCCGGTCGTAAAGTCGAGCGGTTGATTGAACAATAGATCCGTGTTCTGTTTGTTCCAAAAATCCACTGAACCTGATACCCGACCACTAAGAAAACCAAAATCCAACCCAATATTCGTTTGGGTTGAAGTCTCCCATCCCAAAGGAACTCCAAGAGGTCTGTTCAAGCGAACCGTTGCTAAGTTTAAATAACGTCCGGCAACGGTCGAGGCACCCACTGTCTGATTCCATCCAAAATCAGCAATCTCTGAATTGCCAGTAACCCCATAACTTAAGCGCAGTTTAAGATTGTCCAACCAGTTAGAAGTTCCCGACATAAAGGACTCAGAGCTAATTCTCCATCCCAAAGATCCCGCATAAAAAGTACCATACCTGTTTCCAGGAGTAAATCTGGAGCTTCCATCTCTTCGAATAGTGAAATCTACAGCGTAACGATCATTATAATCATATTTAACCTGGCCAAAAACACCATTTCGTTTGTACTCCGTAAATGTACCTGTAGCGCCCGACGGAGTACCACTACTGAGCAAGAGAAACGAAGGGTCGCCAAACTGATTGGCGCTTGCCGATATTTGATCTCTGGTTTCTGCCTTGAATTCGTAGCCTAACAGACCTCCAATCTTGTGTTTACCACCAAATTCCTTTGAATACTCAGCCAAAAGATTGGTATTGTAGTTTATAAACCTTCTGTCTGCAACGAGAGCAGAGCCATTCGTTGACGCAAATGCTGGGATTGACCCGGGGCGGTTATTGTAATCTCGGGTCAAATCAATATTGATACCTCCATAGGCCGTAACTCTTAATTGAGGCGTAACAGTGTAAGAAAGGGACATGTTGCTCACTGTTGTGAGTGTCTTCGCCTCCCTTCTTTCAAGATTAACACCTTGAAGAATGTTATATCCAAACAAATGATTACCAGTTAGCGCACCATAGTCTTCGAACTCTCCATTTTCCTTGTAGGCGGACACGTTGGGAAGCGCGAGAAACGCGGCCACAAAAGGTCCGTTTACAAAGTTCCCATCAGCTATTGTGCCAAAAGATGTCTGCGAACTAAGTGACAAGTTTGCTGACAACGTGAATTTATCCGACAATTTCGATGTAATATTCAATCTTGCCGTCATGCGCTCCCAGTCAGATTTTATAATTTGCCCCTCTTGGAAATTGTATGCAGCCGAAACAAAATATTTTGTGCGTTCATCTCCTCCTGAAACACTCAAGTCGTATTGGCGCAATCGAGATGTTCTAAACATGTTATCAATCCAATCAAAATTCGTTAGGTTCGGATCGTTCGGATCTCCGTGGAGCGCAATAGCCGCAGCCGCACCACCTGAATTAGGGTTGTTTTCGAAAGCTTCAATTCTTAGTTCTGCCAATTGCCTCGAATTCATCATTTCATACAGATTCAATGGCTGGACAACACCTTCCTGGGCATTTATTGATACTACGGGCTTACCCGCTTTACCTTTCTTTGTGGTGATGATTACCACGCCATTGGCACCCTGAGCCCCATAAATGGCGGTTGCTGAAGCATCTTTTAGTACTTCAATGGACTCAATATCATTAGGATTTACACCTCCCAATGCATTGGAAGATGCTTGGGTGCTAACGTTTCCCTGATTCATTTGAACCCCGTCAACAATGTACAGGGGCCGGTTACTTGCATTGATAGAACCTGTGCCTCGGATTCTAACATTAATGGCACCTCCCGGTTGACCGCTTGAGGCAGCGACTTGAACACCTGAAAGACGCCCCTGGATTGCGCGATCAAAGGTTTGAAATGGTAAATTTTCTATCACTTCTCCTTTAACGGAGGTAATCGAACCTGTCAAATCTCTTTTGGAAACTGTATTGTACCCAGTAACTACAACTTCATTGAGCTGAGTAACATCTGTGGCCATGCGAACATCAATCGATGCTCTGCTTCCAATTTCCACCTCTTGGTTCTCAAAACCGATAAAACTGAAGATGAGAGTACCGCCACTTGCAGGCACTGAAATGGCATATTGTCCGTTGGAATCAGCTACCGTTCCAGTGCTTGTGCCTTTCAATAGTACATTCACTCCAGGCAGCGGGGATCCATCATCGGCTGATGTCACCTTCCCCGTCACCGTTCTCTCTTGCCCCCACGCTACGCTGCCGAACAGCATAACGAAGAGCAAAACCTTTAATCGTAGAATTTTCCTCATACTCGTAGGTTGTTTTTTGGTTAATTATTTCAAAAACAGTCTCAAATGTAAAACAAAATTCGTCAAATTGAAATCATCTGCTGTTAACATCAACAATTGAAACCAGCGGATTGCCGCCCATCCACGATTTTCACCGATCAGTAAAAATTACCAAACCCGCGGTAGGGCAACGGCAGATTAGAATAGGATTAGAGGGAAATCAGGGCAAAATCCGCATTTCGATCCTGCGGTTTTGAGCGCGTTGGACCGCTGTCGTATTGGGTACCAACGGCCGGCTGGCACCATAGCCCACCGCCCGCAATCGCGCGGACGGCACACCTTGGCGCGTAAGAAACTCCACCACACGCATGGCGCGTTTTTGCGAAAGTTCATGGTTGTACGACCCCGCGCCCACATCATCGGTGTGGCCGCTGATTTCGATGCGCATTGATGTATGTTGCCGCAGGAACTCCACCACCTGCAGCAGCTCAGTCTTTGAACGATCGTCCAGATGGTCGCTATCAAAATCAAAAAACAGATTGTTGAGCACGACCGAGGCCCCCAACGCTGCGGGCGTAAGCCGAATGTCAAACCTCACCACTCCTTCGTTCGCATCGGTGCTTGCATCAAAAGACCCGCTATAAAATAAAAACCCCGTTTTGGTTGCCCGCACGCTAAACTGCGACCGCGAGGGCAAAATGGCTACATAGGTGCCACGCAGGGAGTCTGACTCGCCCCGAAAGACCGACTCGCCTGTCAGCAAATCAAACACCTGCACTTGGGCGCTCAAAGGCTGCCCGTCTTTTGCATGGCTCACCACCCCGCGCACTACGGTAGGTTTTTCGGTGATGAGTGTGGTGTCCCAATCCACTTTCATCAACTTGCCCTGCCGCCTACCAGCAAATTGGGTAAAATAGCCCCCGCGACCGTGTGCCGACACAAACAAGGCGTACTGATCCTGATAGTCATTGATGGGGTACCCTAGGTTGACAGGCTGCAAGGCAGTATTTTTCGCCCAATGGCAACGGTACAAATCCATACCGCCAAACCCCTCGCGGCCTGCCGAAGCGAAGAAAAGGTCCACCCCGTTGGGGTGCAGGAAAGGCGAGGCTTCGTCAAACGGAGTGTTGACCACGGGGCCGGCATTGACGGGAACGGACCATGCTCCGTCCGTTTGGCGTGTGGCAAACCAGATATCCGCTTTGCCCTGTCCGCCAGGTCTTGCCGAAGCAAAGAAAAGAGTTCGCCCATCGGCCGACAGCGAAGGTTGAGAATCCCACGAGGGACTGTTGACATTCTGCAGGGGAATCAACTCACTCCACTCATCTCCTGTCTTTTTGCTTTCGAACAGGTCACAGCCGCGCTGGCCACAACGTGCCACCACCATGGTACGGCCATCGGCCGACAGGGTGGCGGTGCCTTCGCGCATGCGGGAGTTAACGGCCTCTGACAAGCGTACAGGCCTTGACCAAACGCCCGCACTGTCGCGAAAGGACTCATATAAATCCTCATCCTCCAAATTGGTGTTTTGCCCGGCCCGCACCGTATAGATGAGATGCGATTCATCGGCCGATAAGACCGGAAAATACTGCATGGGCATCAGGTTCAACGGAGCTGGCAGTTCCATGATGGAGACGGCTCTTCTGTGACGAACGTTGGTTTGCGCAAAGCGACATTGGCGGAGCCATAAGTTAATGAAGGCGTTGGTGGAGTCTCGCTGCTGAAACCGGAGGCCCATTTCTTCCGAGGCGGCATAGTTGCCCATTTTCAGGTAGCTATCAGCCAGCTCGTAAAGATACTTCTGTTGGTTTGCCGGGGAGGTTGACAGCGGAAGCGCCTGCTTTAGTGCCTGTGTTGCTTCTTCCAACCGCTCCATTTTTTTTAGCGACACGGCCTTGAGAAAGTACGCCTCTTCAAATTTCTTATCGGCCCGTATAGCCTCTTCGGCCAATGTTACGGCCTGCCCAAACTGAATCCGTCTAAAGGCCAGTTCACCTTGGTGGTAGGCGGCCAAGGCCTTTTTGTTGCGCGAGGAAAGGGGTTGTGCGTGAGCCCCCAGGGCGGTCATGATCAAAACAAAACATAAGAGGCGCATGAGATTCAATCAATAGCTTCCACACGTACTTCAGGACCGTTCATCGCCAACAAGGCATTGATCAGTTTTACTTTTTGATACTTCCGAAAATTTGCCACCGTGATATCCGCCAGCGAAAGTACGCCCAATTGCAGCAAATATTGCCTCATTACGCCATTTAATAAACACGAGGCGGGGGTAAACCAGCGCGTTCCATCCCAAAACGCCAGGTTCGCGTAAGTGGCATCCGTCAGCCGATCTCCTTTTACAATAATCACATCATCAGCCGTGCCACGGTTGGCAAAGAGTGCATCCAGCGCAGCGCGGTCTTCAAACTTGTGGTCATAGTCTATTTGAGCCTTTACCAACGTTAGCGTTGAAACGTGCTTGACCACATAGGGCGTGCATACCATGTCATACGAGTGCCGGGAGTAGACCAAACGGATTTTATGTAGCCCCTGCGAGGGCAGCGCTGCGGATGCCAGAATTGTATTCAGGTTCCACAGGTGAGTGCCCATGGCGTTGTCCATGCGCTGTTGGTGCAGCTCTTTTAAGTGAACGATGCCATCGGCTAACCGAATGCTTTCAATATAGCGGCACATAGATTTTTGCCAGGGCTTCCGCATATTCGCGCTCGCATGCGCTGCGGGTGGTGATGCCCCCGCCACTGCGGTAAAAGAACTGGCCGTTTTGTTGTTCAAGATAGCGAATCACCACGGCACTGTCCAACGCATGACCATCAAACAGGCCCGCCACCCCGGTATAGTAGCCACGGCTTTCACCCTCGGCTTCCGCAATAATGTCTATGGTTTTTTGTTTGGGGGCCCCCGATACCGACCCGGCCGGCAATAGGGCCACCAGCAAGTCTCCGAGATGACGGGAAAAATAATCCGATACATTGCCCACAATCTCCGAAGATACCTGCCACAACGCGTGGTGAGGTGTCACAATCTTATTCAGGTAGCGAAACCGGGCGGCATGAACAGCGTGGGCCACCAAGCTTAAATCGTTGCGAATCAAGTCCACGATGGTCACGTGCTCGGCCATTTCTTTGGGGTCGTTTAGAATCCGTTGCCCATCGGGGTCGTGTGCTACTTCGCTAGTACCTTTCATGGGGAATGACCTGATTTTCCCATCGGCTATCGTCACGAAAGGCTCTGGTGAAAAGAAAACAAACTCATCGCGAAAGCACATTTTGTAGGGTGCAGTGCCAGCATGAAAAACTTCGCGAAGTGTATACCCGGTGTGTACGCGGGTTTTGATGGTGAGATTGGTTAAAAAGGAATCACCCCGCAGTAAGTGCGCGCTGACCCTATCAAACTTGGCTTGATATGCCATAACGCCCTCCGGCAGCGGCCGTAAAACAATGGGCCGGCCAGGCGTGCGCGGGGCATTGCGTGCGCGGGGAAAATCGTACAATACCTGCCGGTCATCAACCTCGGCTAAGGGTGTTATCCACGGTTTTCGCCTTTCGAAGTCGATGAGAAACAAGAAGGGGATCCGCTGCTGCCCCCATTTGTTGGCATGGGATACGAACTCTTCTAGGCTCACTGTCACGGAATGTTCATATACTTGTGTACCTGCACCGAAATCTGCCAGCGCGGATGTTGCTTCACGTACTCAATGATCAGGGGCAGCACTTCTTTCTCCCTGGACCATTCCGGTTGCAAAAATAATTGACATTGGCTGCTGACCTGCGCGGCATACTTCTCGGCCCATTCAAAGTCGCTCTTGTGAAAAACAACCACTTTCAACTCATGGGCATGTCGGGCGAAACCTTCCACGGGTGTCATAAATTTCTTGGGTGAAAAACACACCCAATCCCACGTACCGGTTAGTTCGTACGCGCCTGATGTTTCGATATGCGTACGAATACCTGCGTGTTGGAGGGCAGTCGTGAGTGGTTCCAAATTGTGCATGGTCGGTTCACCTCCGGTGACCACGGCTATTTGACCACCACTTTCGCGGGCGTTTTGAGCGATGGTCTCAACGGGCACCACGGGGTGCGCGTGCTCGTCCCACGATTCCTTCACATCACACCACACACATTTGACATGGCACCCCGCCAACCGAATGAAGTAAGCCGCTCGCCCTTGATGGGCTCCCTCTCCCTGAATCGTGTAGAACGACTCCATGAGCGGCAGGCTGGTGGTGTTCCTATTCATTGAATGACCGTTGGAAGCTTCTTTCTCGGGGCTCAAAATTTTCAGACTAAACGTTCAAAGTTCGAGGTTGAAGGTTCGGGTTTTTGACGCTTCGGTACTCCCCACGGACAGACTCGGTTCAATCGATAACGCCTTCCGCCTTCACGCCTAGGGATTTCTCAACTCGGTGGCACGAAGCGTATTCAACAACAGCGAGGCAATGGTCATTGGCCCTACCCCACCGGGCACGGGTGTGATCAGAGAAGCTTTGGCGGCCACGTCCTTAAAGTCCACATCGCCTTTTAGCGCATACCCATTTTTGTACTGGGGGCCCTCCACGCGGGTAGTGCCCACGTCAATGACTACCGCTCCTTCTTTCACCATGTCGGCCGTGACAATGCCGGGTTTACCCACGGCCACGATCAAAATATCCGCCTGGCGGGTAAATGAAGCCAGGTCTTTGGTGTACTTATGGCAGACGGTAACCGTGGCGCGACCTTCTTCCACCAGCATCATGGCCAAGGGGGCGCCCACAAGGCGGCTTGCACCAACCACCACACAGTTTTGGCCCTCGGTAGGTACGTGGTAGCGCTTCAACAGCTCCATCACACCAAATGGTGTGGCGGGCAACAACAACGGATTTTTGGATACGATACTGCCAAAATTCCGGTTCGTGAATCCGTCCACGTCTTTATCAGGGCGGATTTTTTCGGTGATGCGCTCTACCGAGATGTGCTCGGGCAAGGGCAACTGCACAATAAAGCCATCCACATCGTTGTCGCGGTTTACCTGGTCAATGTGCTTCATCAGCTTATCTTCGCTGATGGTATCGGCAAAGCGCATCATGGTATAATGGAAGCCAACTTCTTTGCAGGCTTTGACCTTATGGTCCACATAGGTTTGGCTGGCTCCGTCATCGCCCACCAAAATGATGGCGAGGTGGGGTACTTTTTTTCCGGCTTGCTTGCGCAAGATCACTTTCTCGGAGATTTCGCGCTTGATATCGGCCGAAACCTTGCGGCCATCGATGAGCGTGTTGGCGGTGCTGGTCATCTATCTTATTGCGATTGGAATTCCATATTTGACTACCTCTTGCACCAACGGACTATTCTTGTTGAAATCTTTGGCCAATATCGGGTGAGGCTCTATCCTCATATCAACCCCTCGTCTGGCAATCATCAGATCCAAATCCGCTTTGTCCGTTAGTTTTGATGAGCGCAAAACGATCGCCACATCGATGTCGCTATCGCGGTGCTGTTGGTTTTTTGCAAACGACCCAAACAAGAATGCCTTTTTAACTTTGTATCGCTTAGGAATTGCCCGCAGGTATCGTTTTACTATTTCTACTGTTTCTTTTTCAACCATACTCGTATTTCTTTAATGGTCTGTACCCAATGCCGGGTATAGCGTGGCGTACATGTTTTTCGGAACTGCTCCGCATAGTCATCATAGCGTCCGCGAATATTGAACTTTGTAATCACATCCAGAGCATCTTCGCGTTCCTTGGTTATCTTCAGTCCCGCGCGCTGTGCCAGCCGTAACAAGTCGTGAATCATCGGAGGATGCTCTCCCGTTTGGTCAACGACAACGGCCTTTAATAGCTTCTCGATGACCAAATGCCCTACAAACAAACACCACACATAGTCCTTCGACTTGAAGAGATTGTTCATCGTCCGAAAGTCCCTGTCCGATGACGCTACCCAAAATGCAATCAACTTTTGACGATCTTTTGGGGACATTGTCAATCAATCTTCAACACCGCCATAAACGCCTCCTGCGGAATCTCCACGCTGCCCACCTGCCGCATGCGCTTTTTGCCTTTCTTTTGTTTCTCCAACAGCTTGCGTTTCCGCGAAATATCGCCACCGTAGCATTTAGCCAATACGTTTTTACGGATGGCACTGATGTTTTCGCGCGCCACAATCTTCTGGCCGATGGCCGCCTGGATGGCGATCTCGAACATCTGGCGGGGGATCAATTCCTTTAACTTCTCGCACAGTTTCCGTCCCCATTCCTGCGACTTGGCCCGGTGCACAATAGCGCTCAAGGCATCTACCTTTTCGCCATTCAACATCACGTCCAGCTTCACCATGTCCGACTCGCGCATGCCAATCAAATGGTAGTCCAGTGAGGCATAGCCGCGCGAAATCGACTTCAGTTTATCAAAAAAATCAAACACGATCTCCGACAGCGGCATTTCAAAGGTCATCTCCACACGGTCTTGCGTCAGGTAGTTCTGGTTCATGATCTGCCCTCGCTTGTCGATGCACAGGTTGATGATGGCCCCAATGTATTCTGATTTGCTGATGATTTGTGCTTTGATATAGGGCTCCTCAATGCTTTCCATGCGTGTTGGATCGGGCATCTCGGAAGGCGCGTTGATAAACACCTCTTCGCCATTGGTGAGGCGCGCTTTGAACTGCACGGAGGGCACTGTGGTGATCACCGTCATGTTGAACTCGCGCTCCAGCCGTTCCTGGATGATCTCCATGTGCAGCATGCCCAAAAAACCACATCGGAAACCAAAACCCAATGCGGCCGAAGTCTCCAACTCCCACACCAGCGAGGCATCGTTGAGTTGCAATTTCTCCATGGACGCACGCAACTCTTCAAACTCCGTGGTATCCACCGGGTAAATACCGGCAAAAACCATGGGCTTTACTTTCTCGAACCCTTTCACCGACTCGCCCGGGTTCGCAGATGTGGTGATGGTATCGCCCACGTGCACTTCGCTGGCCACTTTGATGCCGCTGATCAGATACCCCACGTTGCCCGCGCTGATCTCCTTGCGCGGGTGCTTGCTTAATTTCAGCACACCAATCTCATCGGCATTGTATTCCTGGCCGGTGCTGATAAACTTTACCTTATCGCCCGTCTTGATGGTGCCATTGAAAACGCGGAAGTAGATTTCGATGCCGCGGAATGAGTTGAACACGGAATCGAAAATCATTGCCTGCAAAGGCGCTTTTGGATTGCCTTTGGGCGCGGGAATACGCTTGACGATGGCCTTCAGGATATCTTCGATGCCGATGCCTTCCTTGGCACTGGCCGACAAGATGTCTTCGCGCTTGCACCCGATCAGGTCGATGATTTCATCGGCCACCACTTCGGGGTTGGCGTGCGGCAGGTCTATTTTGTTCATCACGGGGATGATCTCCAAATCGTGCTCCAACGCCAGATACAGATTGGAGATGGTCTGTGCCTCGATGCCCTGGCTGGCATCCACAATGAGCAACGCCCCTTCGCAGGAAGCAATGGCGCGCGACACTTCATAGGAGAAGTCCACGTGCCCGGGCGTGTCGATCAGATTCAGGGTGTATTGCTGGCCGTCCAGCTTATAGTCCATTTGGATGGCATGGGCTTTGATCGTGATGCCTTTTTCTTTCTCCAAATCCATGTTGTCGAGCACCTGGGCCTCCATTTCGCGTTCCGAAAGGGTACCCGTGAACTCCAACAGGCGGTCTGCCAGGGTGCTTTTTCCGTGGTCGATGTGTGCGATGATGCAGAAATTCCGAATATTTTCCATTCCCGTGTTTGCTACAGCGTCAAATAAGTGGCAAAAGTAGCCAAAAAAGGGCGAAGAAAATGGGGTTTTACATCTTGGCGAAGATCATTTGGGCAGGTACAGCGTGGCCTTGAACAAACCGGGCGGATTGGCCAGTTCCAGGGTGTGTCCCTGCTGGGTGCTCAGCTGATCGCAAATCCATAGGCCCGTGCCCAAGCCTGCGCTAAGCTTGGTTGGACTTCTTAAATTCCTGCCGAAGCTCGTCTGCCGGGGGAAGGGCACGGGAATCGCTGTTGGACACGCTTCTCCCGTCATTCGCTCAAAAATGATTGGGCCAGCGCCCGCAGCTCTTCTTTATTTTCGGCTGCCAAAGAGCCCTTCACCCTTAGCATCAGCTCAAACATCAGCTCGGGCTTATAGCCCAACTTGGTTGCTACGGTGCCACAAAACTTGATCTCTTCGGCATATAGCTTCTCATCCACCTTCATCAACTGTACCAGCGAGTAGAGGTACTCAAATTTCTCATCGGCCGTCAGGTCATCGGGGATCGTCAGGCGGTGCTCCTGAATAAACATCGGCAAAATTTCGGCCACCAAAAAGCCGTTGGCTGTGCCAATGTTCAAAATGTACTTGCGTTCCTGTTCGCCTATTTCGCCATCGAGTTTGGCCAGGCTGATCAAAAGTTTAAGTTGCTGGAGGGCGGGCATGGGGGGAGCAATTCAGGATTCAGGATTCAAAATTCGAGATTCAAAATTTTAAGTTCAAGGTTCAAAGTTCAAGGTTCAAGGTTGGGTTGGATGTTCAAAGGTGGCCAATTCTGCAACCAAGAAAAAATGTCGTGTCAATGAATTACCTTACCTGCCGTGAATTTCCTGGCTCACCTGTATCTCTCGGGCGATGACCCCGCACGCAAAGTGGGCAACTTCATTGGCGACTTTGTGAAGGGGCGCGACCTGACCGGCCGTTTTGAACCGGGCATCGCAGCGGGCATCGGGCTTCATCGCGCCATCGACCATTTTACGGACACGCACGCTACGGTGAAGCAAAGCAAAAAAAGACTGCAACCCACCTACCGCCACTACTCCGGGGTGATTGTGGACGTCTTCTATGACCATTTTCTGGCACGCCACTGGTCGCATTTCTCCGACCTCCCACTCGACCACTTTGCCCAACAAGCTTACCGCGAACTACTGGCCCATGAGTCCATTCTGCCCGAAGACGTGAAACACATGCTCCCGTACATGATGAAGGGCAACTGGTTGCTAAACTATCAACACGTAGAGGGCATCAACCGCGCCCTTACGGGGATGTCGCGCAGAACGAGTTTTGTCTCGCACATGCAACATGCCACGGCCGACCTGCAAGAGCACTACACCGCATTTGAGTCGGAGTTTTATCAATTTTTCCCTGAGTTGAAGGCTTTTTGTGAGGAGTGGATTGGGAAGGCGGGAAGTCGGTAAAGTCGGAAAGTCGGTAAAGTCGGGAAGTTAGCAAAGTCAGTAAAGTCGGAAAGTCCGGAAGACCGGTTCTGACTTCCGGACTTCCCGACTTTCGGACTTTCGGACTTTTCAACCGGCTATTTCACTTCCACGGTAGTTTCGCTGCTTTCTGTACCGTTCACAAACTTCACCTTGTACTTGCCCTTGGGGGCGAAGACCATTTGCGGTGTTTCGGACACGCCTTTTTTCGGTGGTGTTTTCTTTGCTTCGTTGATCTTCACGTCCCATGCCCACGTTTGAAACCCGCGATTGCCCGTAGTCGTCAGCGAACGCACCAGGTTGTTCTTTTCGTCATACACCTCCACCTTCACCGCGGCCACCGGTTTGCCCACGTAATACAAAATCTTTACGGACGGTGTGTTGACGGGCGACCATGTATACTGCTGCTGCCCCCAGCGCTCGCTGTGCCGTATGCCATCAGCCGCAAAGGCCATGATGCTTTTGTTGGGATCTTTTAACGCTTGCAACGGTTTTGCGTCCGCCACGATCACGCTGCGCCCGTGCGTGGCCACCACCAATTCATTTTCGCGCGGGTGTACCAGCATGTCATAGCCAGCCACGTTGAGCAAGGGCGAAAACAATTGCCAGGTGGTACCGCTGTCCCACGAAACATACGTGCCATTGTCCAGCCCGCAGTACAGCAGCGAGGCGTTGACGGGGTCTTGGATGATGACGTTCGCCACCGACTCAGGCAGGTTACCCTTGACGCTTTTCCAGGTCTTGCCATAGTCGCTGCTCATAAACACGTAGGTTTTGAATTCGTCTTCGCGGTAGCCATTCAATGAGATGAACACGGTTCCCTCTTCATGGGGCGAGGCAAACACGCTGCTCACCCACCGGCCGGAAGGCAGGCCTTGCTGGATGCGCTCCCAGGTGCCTCCGCCATTTTTCGTCACCCATAGTTGGCCATCGTCCGTGCCGGCATAGAGCAAGCCAAATTTGAGGGGCGACTCAGCCAGGGTGCTGATGGTGCTGAACGGGACATTACCTTGCGGTTTATTCAACGTGAGATCACCGCTGATGGGCTCCCAGCTTTCTGCTTTGTTTACACTGCGGTACACACGTTGGGCTGCGATGTACACAATGTCTGGATTGTGCTTGCTCAAGATCAGGGGGGTGCGCCAGTTCCAACGCAGCGGGGCCTCGCCCAGGTCGTGTGCGGGGGTGATGCGCGTGGTCTTTTGTTTGTCCAGTTCCAGCTTAAAATAGTTTCCAAACTGAAAGCCGGTGTACACGAGCTTGCTGTTGCGCGGGTCGGGGGCCACATACATGCCATCGCCTCCAAAAATGGGTTCCCAATGTTTGCCTTGGTTGATAACTGACTTGGACGAACCGCGCAGCACGCCATTGTCTTGCAAACCGCCATACACATTGTAGGGTGTTTCCATGTCTACGTTCACCGTATAGAATTGCCCCACGGGCAAGTTGTTGATGTGCCGCCACGTTTCGCCCTGGTCATAGCTTTCGTACAAGCCGCCATCGTTGCCCATGAGCATGTGTTTGCCGTTTCGGGGGTGTATCCACAGGGCGTGATGGTCGCTATGCATGGTGCCCACGCTGTCAATCTCGCGCCAGGTTTTGCCGCCATCGGCCGAGCGCAACATCGGCACTCCGTACACATACACATCGTTGCCATTCACTGGCGATACGCGCATCTCGCCAAAATAATAGCCATACGAAAAATAAACGCCATCAATATTTTTGTCGTGTGTCCGTTTCCAGTTGGCCCCGCCATCGTCCGAGCGGTACACTTCCAAGCCTTTTATCTTGATATTGAACAAATCGGCATTGGCATCGGTGCCAAAGTAGTCATGCAGGGCGGGCGGCAGGTAGTGTCCGGCTTTCACATCCGCCTTTACCCGCGCAGCGGTGTACTTGGTCGGCAATCGGTTGTCTTTCAGAAACTCGTCCAGTTTTTTATCATCGAGCTTCAAAAAGTTTTCAACCGTCATGGTTTTGAAATCAGCCGGTTTCCATTTCCCATCGGCAGGCTTTTCTTTTTTCTCTTCCTTGATTTCCTCTTGGTTGTCCAACACGGCATACAGTACGGAAGGGTCTGCCAGGCAAATATCCAGCCCGATGCGGCCCGTGGTTTTGCTTTGTGGAAATCCGTTCACGGTCTTTTTCCATGTTTCGCCCCCGTCTTGCGATTGGTAGATAGCAGAGCCCACACCGTTGCCTTTGAAATCCCACGCTTTGCGCGAGCGCTCCCAGGCGGCCGCCCACAAAATGTTTGGGTTTTGAGGATGGATGACGAGGTCCGAGATGCCGGTGCTGTCGTTGACGTACAGTTTTTTGCTCCAGGTTTTGCCTCCATCGGTGGTTTTGAAAACTCCACGGTCGGCATTGGGCGTGTACAGTGCCCCGAGCGAAGCCACCCACACGGTGTTGTCATCATTGGGGTGGATGATGACGCGGCTGATGTGCTGGGTACCCGCCAGCCCAAGCGCTTGCCATGTTTTGCCCCCATCGGTGGTTTTATACACCCCGGAGCCCGCATAGCTGCTGCGGCTGCTGTGTTTTTCGCCCGTGCCCACGTACAGCACGTTTTTGTTTTTTTGCGACAGCGCGAAGTCGCCAACGCCCAGCGCGTCTTGGTGATCAAAGACGGGGACAAACGTGATGCCGCTATTGGCGGTTTTGAAAATGCCGCCCGAAGCAAAGCCCACATAATACTCCGCAGGGTCGGCCAGGTTTACTTCAATGTCCACGATGCGGCCACCCTGCACGGTGGGGCCAATATGCCGCACGGGGTAGTCAGTTAAAACAGACTGTGACGCCAGTTGCTTGCGCGCAGCAAACGAGGCCTGCCACTCGGCCGTGCCCGTGGGCTGGGCAAAGGCCGCGATGGAAATCAAAAAACAGGACACGCAGAGCAGACCGTGACGCATGGCTTTCAAGTTTAGTGTTTAATGCGGGAAGGAAGGCAATAATTTGCGGGATTGCAACGACCCGCACGAAGGACGGTTGATTACCTTTGCGGGATGATGGATACGGCCAACGACCCCGAACTGAACGGCAAATATCTGGGCACGATTTCGCGCGACTTTGTCAAAGTATCAGACACCCTCAAGGAAGCCTCCTATCAAATCCGCAAAGCGGGCTTTGCGTACCCCATCTTTGCCATTGCCAAAGAGGCCATACCCGTGGGCCAGTTGCTGCTGGACCGTGTGCACGTGCAGACCGACTGGAACTACTTCGCCAGTTTTTTGGAGGAGTTTGTGCAGCGCGAACTGGTGGCCCCCGAAAACAAAGATCGCTTTATCGAAACCTACAAAGACCCCGATGAGTTTGCCTGCCTGTTTGTGGTGGATCGGGAATTTATGCGGTTTGTGTTCATTCCGTATCCGGAGGATTGAGGTGCTTGGCATTCTCGATATATCCAAAAATGGTAGGCTCTGCGTGCCTTGCAGATATCATTTGGCATTCAAAATCAAATGTGAGAACACCTCAACACCCAGTTCCTTAATCAGCTTGAGAATACCGCTTCTTAAAATAGTATGTGTGGAAAATTAGATTAACATTTGATTGTTGAAGAATCGTTACGAGCTCCCAACCCTCTTCCGAAAATCTATTGATCACTTCCAGATTAGTCTTCAGCTTTATAGCCTTTTTTAGTCTCACATATTCATCGTAGTATCGATTGGTCAAAGTGTCGGAAAACCAGTTAAGTTTGGTAAACTTCACCTCCTCATTAGCTATTGCACTTCGCACTTCTATTCCTGTCAACGAAACAAATTTAGTAGAACCCGTACCAATTTTACCTCCTTCAATCGAGGCCTTTGATTGGGCAATCACCGGAGGCAAATGCAAGCTGGGTATTGTTAGTAGGGGCAAAATTGCTTTCACTTTCTATTTGATTACTATTAGCTTGTTGGTTTTGTATTACCCAAAGCAGAGAAAGAAATTAACGGCAAAAAATGCGGCAATCAAAAGTTTCTTCATCGTGAATTTTTATAAGTGTTATACCAAATTTAATGACCAAACTCATGAACTCCAAGTTAATTTTTTGTTACGCGAATGGATTCTTCCCGTACAACTCCTACATCAAAGGCTACGACATTGGCTAGATGTAGTTTAACGTGACGAAAATCCGCTATCACCTGAAATTGGTATGCCAGATGTTATGCAAAAAAAAGGGAACTCCCCTGTTCACAAACCATATCTATCTTCAGTCAGCATGGAAAAAACGGAAGGATCGAACTAAACCGAAACGAACTTTGGCACGTTTGATCGATGATGCGTGGCTTTTTGTTTCATACGGTTGCGTGCGTTTTCGTCATTCTCTCTTCCGCGGGAGTGCTTCCTATCATGGCCCAATTTACGCGAAGCGAAAAATCAAAAATACCCGTGTACCAGGCGGGGTTTCACACCGGCTTTATCTTCGCACATTCCACGGACGTGCAAAACACAGCCGGGGCGCGGCCACAAAGTTATGAGCTGGCGTGGGGTCAGTGGCGCAACGACTCACTGCTGTGGAACGCCTGCCGCTGCACCACCCTACAAGCACTCTCCGTCTCGTACCACAACTATGACAGCGACATCCTTGGCCAAGGGGTGTCGGCCTCCTACCTGCTGGAGCCTATCTTTCGCCTAAGCCCACGCAGTTCGCTTTCGCTACGCGCGGTGGCGGGGCTGGCCTACCTCACCAATCCGTTCGATGCAGCAACCAATCCCACCAATCAATCCTACAGCCTGCCCGTCAGCGCCTACCTGGCGTTGGGACTCGGCTACTGGTGGAAGATCAACCACCACTGGCAGGCAGGCACACATGTGTTGTATCAGCATGTTTCCAATGGTGGTTTACGGCAACCCAACAAAGGCATCAACTGGCCCACGGCTGGGCTCACGCTCAACTACAGCGTAGCTCCGCGCATCACTACTTCGTTTGCGCGGTCGGCTGCGGTGTTCACGCAAGGCATCCGTTGGGACGTGTCGTTGTTTGGCATTGCCAAGCGTGTAGGCGGCCAGGCGGACGGCCGCGGCCTGCGCTACCTGGTAGCGGGTGCCAACGTACAGGCCGCCAGGCAGGTGGGCCGCATCAGCAACGTAACGGGCGGCCTGGAGGTAGTGTGGGACGATGCCCACGGCAGTCGCCTTCGCAGAGATCAATCTCCGCGTGATCCTTGGCGCGTGGCCGCGGCAGCGGGGCACGAATTTATTCTCGGACGCTTTCTGTTCAGCCAGCAACTGGGTGTTTATCTCTATCAGGCGGGCGGGTATTTTGATGCCGTTTACCACCGCTGGGGTATCACCTATCGGTTTACACCCCATTGGATGGCGGGCGTCAACTTAAAGGCCCATCGGCACGTGGCTGATTTTACGGATTTCCGCGTCACCTATTCTTTTTGACGGGTGCGTTTTCCGTAAGTCAGCCCCGGGGGAGGATGCGGTGTATCATCGGTCAACTCATTTCGCTGCCCTGCGAACCACCTTTTTTGCCATTTTTGTGCCTCCTACCTCACGGTGTATGAAAGTTACCGGCTTTACGATTGCGCGCAATGTTGTCAAGTACGATTACCCCATCGCGGAGGCCATTACGTCTGTGCTGCCGGTCTGTGACGAATTCATCGTGGCGGTAGGCAACTCCGATGACCAAACACTTCAGGTAATACAAGGCATTGATTCCCCCAAAATACGCATCATTCAAACCGTCTGGGACGACTCGCTCCGGAAAGGAGGCCGGACCTTTGCGTTGGAAACCGACAAGGCTTTTCAGGCCATCGATCACGACACAACATGGTGCTTTTACATCCAGGCCGATGAAATAATTCATGAAAAGTATCTGCCGGTGATCCGCGAGGCCATGACGCAGTATCAACATGACCTGCAGGTAGACGGCCTGCTGTTTAACTACCGGCATTTTTACGGATCGTATGACTACTATGGTGAATCGTGGCGTTGGTATCGCAGAGAGATCCGAGTGGTGCGAAATAACAAAGACATCTTTTCCTATAAAGACGCGCAGGGCTTTCGAAAAAAACCGAACCAAAAACTGAAGGTAAAGCTCATTGACGCCTTTGTGTACCACTACGGATGGGTAAAGGACCCGCGCACCATGCAGGCCAAACGCGAGGGCTGGCATCGCTATTACTTTGACGACACCTGGATGCAAAACCACATGCCCCGGGCTGATGAGTTCGACTATTCAAACGTGGACTCGCTGCAGCGCTTCACCGAAAGCCATCCGGCCGTGATGCACAGGAGGATCGCTCAAAAAAACTGGCAATTTGATCACGACCTTTCGCGAAACAGGTTCTCAAAAAAAGAGCGCCTGAAGCGATTCATCAGCAAGCTGATCGGCTATCGGATCGGTGAATATAAAAACTATCGATTAATCTGACGAAGCATTGCCCGGAGTTCGAGCGTTTGCGATTCGGAGTTTTCCGAATAACGGTTGATTGCCCCCGTGCATGCTGATGATCGCCATTGCATGTCCGATAGTTTGATTAGAAGCCATCTCAAAAATAGGGGCAGAGGCGTCAGACGGCTGATGGCCGCGGTAAAGAAGCCGTCAGACGCCTTAGCCGATGGATTTTTGAGCTCCTGGAGCTTCTGGGCTGAGCTCACCTATTGATTTTTGAGATGGCCTCTAGTAAGGGTTTCATTTAAAGTCTTTTTATATAAATCTAAACAATGTAAATAAAACTTGCGGCCCTTTTGCAGGCTTTGGCTTGCGGTGTGGGCTTTGAGCGGCTTGCAAATGTGCCGCTTCTTAAAAATGCGAAGGGTCGGCTATATTTTTTTTAGTCTGTCCCGCGTTTCAATTTTTTCAAAGTCCAAGGCCGAACGATTCCATCAAAAATAAAACACAAAATCGTTCGCTGTGTACCAGCCTCGACTCGGCTGATTCAGACACCTATTTTTGCTTTGAAGTTGAACAGGAAAACGGGCAAGTACTACACATTTTAAAAAACGATTCTGTCCAACTTATAGGGGGTTAGTACAGTGTGAGCAATTGTGCGCATGACTCACCAACAAGCATTCCGCAGAAATCTACCGCCTCGGGCCTGCCTGCGATAGGCAGGGACTCTGCGAAAAACAAACAGCTGACACCAAGCAGGCATGAATGACAAGAAGTCAAAAAGTGGTACTTTCATGGCAAGGTTGTCAACAATGCTTAGCCGTGGCAAAAATACCGGTTTGTGGCTGGCCATAGCTGTGCTGCTGGTGGGTGCCGCCCCATCCCGCATCCACCCGACTGTCGGCTGCTCACCCGCCACCTTCACCACTTCGAAAGGCGCCAAGCTGATCGAGGCTACCTATAACGGCACGCGGTACACGTTCCAGGTCATACGTGCCGGTGCTTCGGCCCTGGCCGACATTAACTGGGGTGACTTCAGCCTCGTGCGCTCCGTGCAATTGGTGACACCCGATGGACGGGTTGCCAACCAACTGGTGTTTACAGACCCCACCGAGCAACTGCGTAGCGACATCCGCTACCGCATCAAGCAGATCGTAAAAGACCAAAACGGCAACGACCTAAAAAACGAAGCGGGCGAAACGGTGGCCAGCCTGGAGCCGGCTCCCGGGAATAAGGCCGTTCTGGCGGTAGTAAAAGACCTTCCGGAAAACGTAAAGACACGTATTGCGAGCTTTGACGAGCCCACCCGGCAATGGTTTACATCCGACTATTTCGCTGAAAACAGCAGTGCTTTCCGGTCCGCCATGGATGCGAGGCCGGAGTTGGTTGATGCGTGGAAGGCTTTAGATAACATTGGTGTAGATGATGTAATCCGCAAGAATCCTGATTATCTCAAGAACATTGACGACTACGCGAAGCGATCTGGAAAGAATGTTGATGAAGTAGCTGACCTTGCCAAGAATAATGAAAATGGTATTGAACAGTTCCTTGATGAGTTGGGAGCAAGTTCATCTGGTGTATGGTCGCAAAATCCATTTAAGCGCGGTCAAGATATTGAACAGGCTTTAGGGCATAATCTTCCTCGTAATTTCCCAGTCATTGATAAGTTTGAAAATGGTTTAGCTACAAGTATCAAGAGTATTGATTTAAACGCTAAGACATATCAAGACGTAACTAAGCTTGAATACAGATTGAAGAATTATGTTGATAAAGTTGCAGGTTTTAACGGGCAGGCTTGGGCAGAAGTCGTAATTAAATCAAGTGACGTAAAGACGAGGGCTTTAGATTTAGCAATACCATTTAACGGTTCAACCGCTCAACAAGGAATATTAAATCAGATAGTGAATTACGGCACATCTAAAGGAGTAACAGTCAATATAATTATTTATCCATAATTGGTTTTAAATGGAAAGATCAGCTTCTGCATACTTGCGCAATGGAATAATTTATTTGCATTCTTTGTCAAAGACAATAAACGGAGTTTGGGTATTAAGCAAGCCAGTTATAAAGGTAGATTTTCTGAATGATACTGACAAGCTTTCACAAGCCGTTAATGAAGTGCTTGAAGGTTCGGAGACAGGAATACCTCACCCGACATCATGGTCAGGTTTATTTGATCCCATGCTGGAAATCTCAGGGATAAAGTCAAAAAAAACTTTCTATAAAGGTGCTAAAGTTGTACTTATAGACTCAAGTGATCTGACAGACATAAATTTTACACCAACAAAATTCTTAAATTCTTCAGAGGGTTTTCAGCCAATAGAAGATAAGAAATTAAAAGTGTCTGGTAAAACGGGAGAAGCATTAGTAAAATGCTTTGACTTTTGTGAATAGGGTTTCACTCATATACGTTTTTTCTATGCCCCAAGTCGATGATCTCTCTGCCCTCGTTGGTGTTCTTCACCAACGAGCTTTTACTTTTGCTGGTGTGACGTGTGAGCATTAGCGCGGTAGCTCACCAGCAAGCAAGCTAAAATCGGAAACGGGAACTTTCGTCAGTGCAACTGCCGTAGTGCCCCCGGCATCAAAATTTATTGCCTTTGGCCTTTGTTTACAATCGTCCTCCGCGCAAAATCTTATGACTCCAGCTCTCCTGCCGCCACGCGCAAGAACCAAAATGACAGCCGATCATCCCTGGCGTACCACCTCCTCGCTTCCCGATCCGTTGGCATTTGCCTTCCTCAACCATGGCCACCCCCGCAGATTATTTAGTATGTTTACCTCGCTAATTTTTTCACATGAAAGCCTACATCTTCCCCGGGCAGGGCGCCCAATTTGCCGGCATGGGCAAAGACCTCTACGAAAAAGACGAAGCCATCAAAACACTCTTTGATCAGGCCAACCAACTGCTCGGTTTCGACATCACGCACATCATGTTTGGCGGTTCGGCCGAAGAGCTGAAGCAAACACGCGTCACGCAACCGGCCGTCTTCATCCACAGTGTGGCCGTGGCGCTCAGCCAATCCGACAAACCCGCCATGGTGGCCGGCCACTCGCTGGGCGAGTTTTCCGCCCTGGTGGCCAATGGCGCCCTCACCTTCGAAGACGGCCTGCGCCTGGTAGCCCAGCGTGCAGCTGCCATGCAAAAAGCCTGTGACCTCACCCCTTCCACCATGGCTGCCATCCTCGGGCTGGACGACTCGGTGGTAGAAGAAATATGTGCCTCCATTGACGAGGTGGTGGTGGCGGCCAACTATAATTGTCCCGGCCAATTGGTGATTTCAGGCTCGCTCAAAGGCGTGGAGATCGCCTGCGAAAAGCTCAAGGCTGCCGGGGCCAAGCGCGCCCTGCCACTGCAAGTAGGCGGTGCCTTCCATTCTCCGCTGATGGAGCCGGCCCGCGAAGAGCTGGCCAAGGCCATCGAACAAACGCACTTTTCAGCACCGCATTGCCCGGTGTATCAAAATGTAAATGCACAACCTGCCACCAACATTGCCACCATTCGCCAAAACCTGATTGCCCAACTGACGGCCCCCGTGCGCTGGACACAAAGCGTGCAACGGATGACAGCCGATGGCGCCACGGTGTACATTGAGTGCGGCCCCGGTAAAGTATTACAGGGGCTGGTCAAAAAGATCTCACCTGCGGCAGAGGCGCTCAGCGCAGCGTAGTTTTGGTTACCGGCAGCGGGTCCGCACACTGCCGCAGCAAGGCCACACTTGTTTGGTGCAATACAGGATGGATAAAATCGGGTAGCACTTCCGCCAGGGGTGCCAGGGTAAACCTGCGCTCGTGCAACCGGGGATGGGGCAAGGTGAGATGCTCCGTTTGTATGATTTGATCGCCCACATACAAGAGATCCAAATCAATGGTGCGAGCCGCCCACCGCTGGGCGCGCGTGCGTCCCAATTTTTTTTCGATCTCCAGCAATGCTTCGAGCCATTGTGGTGGCGTGCGGGTCGCCTCCATCACCACTACTTGATTCAGAAACGCAGGTTGGTCGTGCAGGCCCCAGGCGGCCGTTTCATAAATGGACGACTGCCGGGTAAGATTACCGAAAACAGAAAGCTTTGCACGGGCCTCGGCCAACCACGTTTCGCGCTTGCCCAGGTTGCTGCCCAGCAAGATTACTGCGGGATTGGTCATGGCCCGGTGCGATGGCTACCGCGTGGCAATGTGCAACTCCTTCAACTGCTCGGCCGAGATGGTGGAAGGGGTGTCGATCATCACATCGCGGCCGGCATTGTTTTTCGGGAAGGCGATAAAGTCGCGGATGGAATCGGCCCCACCAAAGAGCGAACACAACCGGTCGAAGCCAAAGGCGATGCCTCCATGCGGAGGAGCGCCAAACTCAAAGGCATCCAACAAAAAGCCAAACTGCTTTTTCGCTTCGGCCTCGGAAAAACCCAGTTGGGTAAACATCATCTGTTGCGTGGGCCGATCGTGAATGCGGATAGAGCCTCCGCCCACTTCGGTACCGTTCACCACCATATCGTAGGCGTTGGCGCGCACCTTGCCCGGATCGGTTTGCAACAGCGACAAATCTTCGCGCTTGGGCGAAGTAAATGGATGGTGCATAGCATGGTAGCGTTGCGTCTCTTCGTTCCACTCCAGCAATGGAAAATCGAGGACCCACAGACAGGCGAAGGTATTTTTGTCGCGCAGGCCCAATTGCTGGCCCATGTGCAGGCGCAGTTCGCTCAACGCTTTTCGTGTTTTATCCGTCTCGCCCGCCAGGATCAACAACAAGTCACCCGGGGCAGCCGCAAAAGCGGCCTTCCACTTCGCCATTTCATCGGCCGAATAAAATTTATCCACGCTGGATTTGACGGAACCATCAGCTTCCACACGGGCATACACCAAGCCTTTGGCTCCGATCTGCGGACGCTTCACAAATTCAGTCAGCTCATCCAATTGCTTGCGGGTGTAGCCGGCCGCGCCTTTCGCGCAAATGCCCACCACCAACTCGGCCGTGTCAAACACGCCAAAGCCCTTCCCTTTTGCCAGGTCGGTGATGTCGGTAAATTTCATTTCAAACCGCGTATCGGGTTTGTCGGAGCCATAGTACTTCATCGCATCGGCATAGCTCATCCGCGGCAGGGCTCCGATATCAATGCCCTTCACGGTTCTGAACAGATGGCGGATCAATCCTTCGAAGGTGGTGAGAATGTCTTCCTGGGTGACGAAGGCCATCTCGCAGTCGATCTGTGTGAACTCGGGTTGGCGATCGGCCCGCAGGTCTTCATCGCGAAAGCATTTGACAATTTGATAGTAGCGGTCGAAGCCCGACACCATGAGCAGTTGCTTGAATGTTTGGGGCGATTGCGGCAGCGCATAAAACTCCCCGGGGTGCATGCGCGAGGGCACCACAAAGTCGCGGGCGCCTTCGGGCGTGCTCTTGATCAACACGGGTGTTTCCACTTCGATGAATTGTTGCGCATCCAGATACAGGCGTGTTTGCTGGGCCATCTTGTGGCGCAGTTGCAAACTTTCGCGCACAGGGTTTCTGCGCAGGTCCAGGTAGCGGTACTTCATGCGCAGGTCATCGCCTCCATCCGTTTCGTCCTCGATGGTGAAGGGCGGCAGTGCGCTGGGGTTTAAGATTTCCAGTTCTGTGATTTTTACTTCGATTTCACCCGTGGCGATTTTGTCGTTTTTAGACAACCGCTCGGCCACCACACCGGTCGCTCTCAGCACATACTCGCGGCCCAGGGTGCGGGCCGTGGCGAGCAGGGCTGCGTCCGATTTGCCCTCCTCTAAAAACAATTGGGTGATGCCATAGCGGTCGCGCAGGTCAATCCACAGTAGGCTGCCTTTGTCGCGCGTGCGTTGCACCCAACCGGTTAACGTAACGGTTTGCCCTACCTGTTCTTTTCGGAGTTCGCCACACGTATGTGTTCGTAGCATAGGTAAAATAACGTAAATTTGAGCCGCGAATTTAGCAAACCCGGCATGCAAAATGCTGACCCACAGTGAAAATTGCACGGGAGCGTACAAATACCTGCTCCGCGATCGTTGTAAAACCGGATTGACCAAGTTATGACAAACGTTTTTGTTTCTTTTCTGCTGACTTTTGTGTGTGTGTTCACTCCCGATAAACTCGTTAAAGTCAAAGTAAATGACAGCATCACGGTGAGTTTGCCGGCCGAATTAAAACCCATGACTCCGGAAGATATCGCCTTGCGCTATCCGTCCGTGCGGGCTCCGCTGGGGGCGTTTACCAATCCGGACCGCGTGGTGGATTTCAGTGTGAACATTTCTGCCACCCAATGGCCCGACATGAACCATGAAATGGCTGCCCAGTTTTTTAAGGCCAGCGTGTTTCACATGTTTGATCGCACACAGATGCTCGAAGAAGGCATTCATGAAGTACACGGCCAGAAATACATCTATTTTAAGTTTGAGTCGCGCGTGAATGGCACCAAAGGCATCGGGGCCGAACAACCGCCCATCCTGAAGTATACGTACATCCAGTATTTACTAGGTTCTGAACGCACCCTGGTATTCACGTTTACCTGCCCTCGCGAACTGCGGCCCGAATGGCAAAAGGTAGCCGATGAGGTGATGAAGAGCATCAAGATCAAGGCCTGACGTGCTCGACCTCTACACGGACGACTACTACATGAACGAGGCGCTGAAAGAAGCGGCCAAGGCGCTGGAACGCAATGAGGTGCCCGTTGGGGCCGTGGTGGTGGCCAACAAAAAAATCATCGCGCGCGCCCACAACCAAACCGAACAACTGACGGACGCCACCGCGCATGCCGAAATGCTGGCCATGACCGCGGCCGCGCATGCCTTGGGTTCAAAGTATCTGGACGCGTGTACGCTGTATGTCACCCTGGAGCCGTGCGTGATGTGTGCGGGGGGATTGCACTGGGTGCAATTGCAGCGGCTGGTGTATGGCGCAGCCGATGACCAACGGGGCTATCACTTGGTGAAAGCACCCGTGCTTCACCCGCGCACCGAGGTAACCACGGGCGTACGCGAAGACGAATGCCGCGGGCTTTTGTTGGAATTTTTTAGACGTATCCGCGAAAAGCGTTAAGATTGCAGTATGAGCATGGAACTAAAAGGACGCGTAGTACAATTACTGGCCCCGCAAACCGGCATGGGCAAAAACGGCCAATGGCGCAAACAGGAGTTTATTTTGGAAACTCCGGGCCAATATCCCAAAAAGGTGTGTCTTTCCATTTGGGGCGATAAGATCGATCAGTTTGGCGTGGCTGTGGGGCAAACGCTGACCGTGAGTGTGGACTTGTCCAGCCGCGAAAGCAACGGACGGTGGTATACTGAAGCCCGAGCGTGGAAGGTGCAGAAGGAAGGAAACAGTTCCTCGGGCTATGCGGAACAGCCACCCGTAGGAGACGAGCCTTTCAATGCCGGTACGTCATCGGACGATCTGCCGTTTTGATCTTTCGCCACAACGGCACGAAGACAAGAGCGGGCGAAAGGACGGTTCAGGGTGGCTTGTGCTCGTTGCGCCTTTCATCTTTCAGTTATGGATGTGCCGAGACCCACTCGTCTCCATCGGCAAACACTTCTTTTTTCCAGATGGGTACGCGCCCCTTTAGTTGATTCATAATAAACTGGCAGGCCTCAAACGACTCTTGCCGATGGGGAGTGGTCACCGCCAACACCACAGCCGCCTCACCCGGATGGACCGTGCCTGTGCGATGACTCAGCGCCCATGCCTTGATCGGCCATTGGGCGTGGGCTTCAGCCATGATCTTCTCCATCTCTTTGACGGCCATGGCGTCATACGCCTCATATTCCAGCCGCAATACCTGTTTCCCTACCCGCGCGTTATAATTGCGAACATTTCCGACAAACACCACCAACCCCCCCGCCTCCGCATGGGTAGCCCGGGCGATCAGGGCGGACGCGTCAATCGGTTGAGCAGTAATCTGTATCATCTTCCAAAACAAAACGGTCAGCCTCCGCTCACAGGCGGGATCAATGCAACCTCATCGGTCTCGGCCAAGGGCTGATCATCCGGGGCATAGGTGTGGTTTACGGCCACAAACAGCGAGTTCAGGTGTTTCAAAGCCGGATGATGGGCTTGCAATTCGTCTTTCAACTCCCCCACCGTCTTCGATGTCGTAGACCAACTTACCTCACGGCTGCCCATAATGTCGCGCGCCACACCAAACGTCTTGATCTTCACCTGCATGAGGTAAAGGTACGTGTAGCCGTGGAAACCGTCAATGGGACGTGTCTCAAATTGACGCGGATACGTTCTTACCTCACCCCGGCTCAGCACTTGCAAAAGGGATAGTCTTCACCCCCCTCTCCAGTGGAGAGGGTAACGATACGCACCGAAAAACCACAGTGAGGTTAATCGCGGCAATTTGAAATGCACCCGTTTCCCACACATCTGCATCACACTTTGTACTTTTGACGGATGGCAGCCCAGCTTTTTGATAACCACGGACGCCCCCTCACCTATCTGCGGCTGGCGGTTACGGATCGGTGCAACCTTCGCTGTTTTTATTGCATGCCCGAAGAGGGCATCCACTATCTGCCTAAAAAAGAACTGCTCACATTTGAAGAAATCCAGCGGCTGGTGACCTTGCTGGCTTCTATGGGGATCTCCAAAGTGCGCATCACCGGAGGCGAGCCTTTTGTGCGCTCCGATCTGATGCACCTGTTGCGGATGATCCGTGGGACAGCGGGTATCGAGTCGCTTCACCTCACAACCAATGGGCTTCTCACATCACCTCACCTGCCCGAACTGAAACAATTGGGCATCCGCTCAATCAACCTCAGTTTGGATTCGCTCGATCGCCAGCGCTTTCGCGCGATGACGCGAAGGGATGAGTTTGACGCCACCTGGCAAACACTGACCCAACTGGTGGATGAGGGCTTTGACGTGAAAATCAATGCCGTGGTGATGGAGGGCAAGAACATCGAAGACCTGATTCCTTTCGTGCACCTGACGGAGCAGTGGCCCGTATCGGTTCGGTTTATCGAAGAAATGCCGTTCAATGGAGCCGGCCAGGCATCAACGCTGGTGTGGACACACCAGCGAATACTCGATCACATACGTCAGCACTTCCCGAGGTTGGCAAAAGAAAAGGATGAGCCGCACTCCACAGCCTTTCATTACCGCGTGCCCGGACACCTGGGTACCATCGGCATCATTGCGGCCTACACGCGCTCGTTTTGTGGTTCGTGCAACCGCATCCGTATCACCGCGCAGGGCGTGCTCAAAACCTGTTTGTATGACGATGGCGTGCTGAACATCAAGACCCTGCTGCGCGAGGGAGCCTCCGATGACGTGCTGCGGACACGTCTGCTTGCCGTTTTTACGCAGCGTCCCAAAGACGGCTTTGAGGCCGAACGCCAGCGCGCGGAAACCGTTCACGAAAGCATGTCGACCATTGGCGGGTAGCCTCATAAAACATCCCATTCTCATGAGAATGTACCGCGTTGCTTTAATTTGTATCGCCCTCTGCACCGGGCTGCCCAAAACACAGGCGCAGGAAAAAACAACGTCAGTTACAGTAACCGGTGCCGAAGCTTCCCCGGTAGTTTTTACCTGGGCCGACATTCAAAAGCTGCCACCAGTCCAAATCGGCCCGGTCGTTATTACCAACCATTTGGGCGAACGGAAAAAAGAGCTTCGGCAAGTGGAAGGTGTACGGCTCACTGACTTGCTTGCCACCGTGACCATCACCGCGGAGAATCCGCGAGTACTCAGTGAGTACTACTTTGTTTTTATTGCCACAGACGATTACCGCGTGGTGTTCTCCTGGAATGAACTCTTTAACCACCCGGCCGGCCAGCGCGTGTTTTTGGTGACAGCGTATGACGGCAAACGCCACGAAGCCATCGAAGACGGCTTGCTGCTGTTGGTGCCGGACGACCAGCGCACCGGGCGCAGACACATCAAGTCGCTGAATCGCATCGAAATCAAACGGGCACGATGATGGGCAGCTACGGGGTGCTCGTGATCGCTTTTTTTCTGATTGCATGGGTGTACGCCTCGGTGGGTTTTGGCGGTGGCAGCAGCTACCTGGCACTTCTCGCCCTTCCCCTATTTGCCTTGTCTCCGGATGTGATACGGCCCACGGCCCTGTTTTGCAACCTGGTGGTGGTGGGCGGCAGCATGTGGGTATTTCACCGCGAGGGGCTGATCAACTGGAAAGCCTTCTGGCCGTTTCTTGTCCTCAGTGTGCCGGCCGCGTATGTGGGCGGCATGTGGCGTTTGCGCGACAGTGTTTTTTTTGTGGTGCTGGGGGTTACCCTGCTGGCGGCTGCGGCTGCCTTGTGGGTTCGGCCGCAGGGCCACGTGCGTGTGCGTAGTTATGCAAGGGTATGGAACATGAGCCTGGGCGCGGGCATTGGTTTGCTGTCGGGGTTGGTGGGTATCGGGGGTGGCATCTTTCTGTCGCCCATTCTCCTCTTATTGCGGTGGGCAGAACCGCGACACATCGCGGCATTGGCCAGCGTATACATTTTTGTCAACTCCGCAGCGGGCCTGCTGGGTCAGTGGCAGCGCGGCCTGCCCGCCATTGACCCTTGGTTTTTAGGGCCGTTGCTGCTGGGGGTGTTGGTGGGTGGCCAACTGGGGGCCCGGATGGGCGCACGCAGGTTCGATGCCCACGTTATCAGGCGTGTCACAGCGGTGCTCATTTTAGTGGCCGCGTTGATTATTCTGATCGAACCGCGCTGACCATCAGCACGTGTGGTCGTACACCACCACCCATTGCCCGTGTTTTTTCTGAACGATGAGGGTGAAGGGGCCCGTAGGCTGATCGGCCGTGCGAACAAGCGTATACCGGCCGGATACCAACCAGGCTTCGCCCGTCAGTGGCCGCACCTGCCAGATGTCAAACTGCAGGGTGCCCATCGCCTCGCGCGTAGGGTAGCCCTTCTTATAACCGTCCAATGTCTGCTGCCATCCGTGCCGGATGGATGAACCGATAAACTGCAGCGAGTCAGATTTCCAATATCCCTCCATAAAGGCTTCGATGTTGCCCGCGTTCCATGCCTCTTGCTGGCGGGCCAGCACGCTGCGGATTTCAGCACCCGGATCTGTTAAAGAGCGCTCGGGGTTGGAGGCGCACGCAGCTAAACAAAGTATGGCAGTTATGCCTTTTAAAAGGGATCGGTGACTGGTCATGTAATTTATTCGTTACCAAAACTACTCACGCGAAAAATAAGCAAGAAAATGCATCCATCCCCGCAAAAAATCGCCTCAGGAACGGCAAATGATTATAGTGGAAGACAGTGGAGGGCGTGCCCGTGCACTCCTGCTCACTGGACGCCCAACCGGATGCTGGTGTATAGCCTGCTGTTTTTTTTCATGACGCTGGCGTGCCTGCAAAGCCGGGCACAGGTGGTGCGGGGCGTGGTTCGCGACAGCGTGAATCAACAGCCCGTACCCTTTGCACATATCACCCTGGGAGACCAGCGCACTGGCACGACCTCTGATATTGACGGAAAGTTTGAGCTGCCGGTGCCCGCCTCGTATCAAGGGATGTGGTATGTCTCGCACATTGGCTACCAAACGAAACAGTTTCCGGCCGCGCTGCTGCATCAGCAGCCCCTCGTCATTGTGCTGGCTCCACGGGTTACGCAACTGCGGGCCGTTGAGATCGTGGCGGGTGAAAACCCTGCCTGGGAGGTAATCCGCAGAGTTGTCCGCAACCGCGATAACTACGATCCGCTCAAGCAACCACACTTCCGCTACACCTCGTATACGAAATTGATTTCCACTGCGGAGGGCAAACCTTTTCCTGTTGATTCGCTGGTGGCGGCCCGCGCAGCCGAGGGTAAACCGCTCACCGCGAAAGACTCTTCTTTTCTGGAAACGGAAGATTTTCTTCAACGCAACCGCATCTTTGTGTCGGAGGCAGTTACCGAGAAGAGTTTTGTGCGCCCCGGCAAGCACCACGAAAAACTGCTCGCCCACAAAGTATCGGGATTTACCTCTCCGCTGTTTGCCTCGCTGCCCAACGACTATCAGCCCCTCGGTTTTTACAACGAACTCATCACACTACTTGGCAAGGACTACCTGAACCCGCTATCGCGCGGAAGCGAACGCAAGTACGACCTGCACCTGACCGACACGCTGTATGGCGGTCAGGATACCTTACTGGTGGTGGAGTTTGAGCCGCTGCCCGGCACCACGTTTCACGGCCTCAAAGGCAAAGTAACCGTGGCAACCCCTGACTATGCCATCAAAAACATCATCGCCAAAGCGGCCGACCCTAACATGAAAATCAGTTTTGCCGTGCAGCAGAACTATGAGCGCACAGACGGCCGCTGGTTTCCCACGCAATTGAACACCGACATCGTTTTTCTGGAGATGAAGCTTGGCACACGCAACCTGGCCCTGCAAGCCCGAAGCTACCTGCGCGACATCCGTTTTGAGCCCATCGAAGCGAAGCTCTTCAAAGGCGAGGCGCTCAACTTAGATGCCTCGTTGGGCGCAGCCAACTTCGAATCACTCCGGCCCGTCCCGTTAGATTCGTTGGAGGTAAATACCTATGATATGTACGACTCGCTGCGCCAACGGATGAAGATTTTTGCCGCCATGGACAACCTGTCACAGGGATTTATCAGCAATGCGCTGCCCCTGGGGCCGGTGGATTTGAAGTTAAATCAAGTATTGCTTTTCAACCGTTGGGAAAGCGTGCGCTTGTCGGTGGGTTTGCAAACCAACCCCAAGTTTTCGAAGTGGCTGACGCTGGGCGGATACGCGGGATATGGCTTTCGCGACAAAGCCTGGAAGTATGGAGGGTTTTTACAACTGAACCTGGCCCCGGCCCGTGACTTGTTCTGGCGTGTGGGGTATGACAACACCCTGGCCGAAGCAGGTGTGCAACGGTTTTTTGAAGAGACGCCCGTATTGAGCAACCGTGCCTTTCGCGATTGGGTGGGCATCAACTTCGATGGATACGAGCGTTGGTACACCAGGGTGGGCGTGCGGATACGCAAAGATGTACACCTTGCCACGGGCGTCAGCCACATTCGTCTCAGCCCCCTCTACCCCTATGCCTTGCAGCGCGATGGATTGCCCGCGCAGACCTTCCAACTCACCGAGTGGCAAGGCGAGGTGACCTACGTGCGCAACCAACGCCAGGTGAGTTGGGGTGGCCGCAAAGGACTGCTGGGCTTTGAGTATCCGGTGGTATCGCTTCAAGCCAAGCGTGCCCTGCCCGGAACATTGGGCGCAGACAATTTTTCCTATACCCGGCTGGACGCGTTGGCCATGTTGCAATGGAAACATCGAAGACTCGGCCGCACGCGACTCACGATCAATGGCGGGTGGATTGATGGAGTCGCGCCCTTTAACCGGCTGTACTATGGCCGCGGAGCGAACGAAACGGGTTATTGGGTGGATCATTATTTCCAAACCATGGGCATCAACGAGTTCATTGTGGATCAATATGCCGCAGTTTTCTGGCAGCAGAACGTGGGAAGCATTTTCTATGACTCGCGGTGGAGCAAACCCGAGTTAATACTCTCACACGCCATGGCCGTGGGGCGCTTTCAGCAGCGGAGCGCACACCAACTCGAAACGAGCCGGAGTTTTGACGAAGGCTATTTCGAGTCCGGTATCGGCCTCCACAATGTGCTGCGGATGAACTATGCCGATGTTGCTTACATTGGCTTTGGCGGAGGACTCTTCTATCGCTACGGACCGTATCAATTCGCCAGGGCGTGGGACAACCTGACGGCCAAGCTCTCGCTGACGTTTAGTTTTTAACATCCTGTGTGTTTTTGTACCTTGCCGATACACAGTTGGTGTTACGCAAAACCTGACATCGATTTACCATTCTGACGCAGGGAAGAATCTCCTTCTTGTTTTAGGGGATTCTTCGCTGGCGCTCAGAGTTGGTTGCGGGTTTTGCGCAGCATCAGATAGATAAATAAAATGAAGCAATAACGGAGCCATTTGCCGCAGTGGATGATCCGAGGCTGTAAGAACAAAAAATAATCTGACCGAATACGATGTTGTACCGAAACCTGGGAAAATCCGGATTGCAAGTCAGCGCGCTGTCGCTGGGCTCGTGGCTTACGTTTGGAAAGCAAATTGATAACGGTGTGGCCGAGGAGCTGATGTCCATCGCCTATGACCGGGGCGTCAATTTTTTTGACAATGCGGAAATCTATGCGCGGGGTCGGTCGGAAACCGTGATGGGCGATATTTTGAAAAAGAAGAAATGGGACCGCGACAGTTACATCGTTTCCAGCAAAGTCTTCTTTGGCTACCTCGGCAAAGATGCCAAGCCCACGCAAAAAGGATTGAGCCGCAAGCATGTGGTGGAGGCATGCGAACAAGCCCTGAAGCGACTGCAACTCGAGTACTTAGACTTGTATTTCTGCCACCGGCCCGATAAGTCCGTGCCCATCGAAGAAACCGTGTGGACGATGCACAACCTGATCCAACAGGGAAAAATCTTGTACTGGGGTACCAGCGAATGGAGCGCGCAGGAAATCATGGAAGCGCACATGGTGGCCAGGACCAACCACCTCATAGGACCCACCATGGAGCAGCCTCAGTACAACATGCTGGTGCGCCACAAGGTGGAGGTGGAGTATGCCCAGATTTATCAAACCGTGGGGCTGGGCACCACCATTTGGTCGCCTTTGGCCAGTGGCGTGCTCACAGGCAAATACAACGAGGGGTTTGTCGAAGACACGCGCCTGAGCATCTTGGGCATGGACTGGCTGAAAGAATCGGCTTTGCAAGAAGAAAATATTCAACGCGCCAAAGCCCTCACTTCCTTCGCCAGGGAGTTGGGTCTGTCGCTGCCGGTGTTGGCCATTGCCTGGTGTTTGAAAAGCCCGAATGTGAGCACGGTCATTTTGGGTGCCTCCAAAAGCGCGCAGCTCAGCGAGAACTTCAATGCGCTGGATGCAATAGAGGTATTGACGCCCGAGGTGATGGAAAAGATAGAAGCCATTTTAAACAACCGACCGCCCCAACCCGAATATTGATCTATGGCAAAATCGCGTTTCTTCCGTCCGGATTTTGTGGTTGCTCTGCTGGCCGTGGTTATCGGCCTATGCACCATGTTTGTGTACATCTACCAGGCACGAATCATGAGCAAACAGATGCACGCCTCGGTGTGGCCATATCTCGAAACCAACTATTCAGAAGGAGAACAAGGGGTCGAACTTTCCGTGGAAAACAAAGGTATTGGTCCTGCCAAGGTCAGGCAGTTCTACGTCATCTTGGATGGTGTTCCTCATCGCGATGATCGGGTAAAGATTGACTCGCTGCTTACATCGTTCATTGGTGAAAACGCTTCTTACGATTATACCAACGTCATCAACCGGGTGTTAAAACCGGGCGAGACCGTGAGTTTTCTAAAATTCACGGATCCGCGTACGCTCAAAAAACTGGACTCCGCGCTCAACGGTCATCGCGTGGAAATGGAAGTTTGTTTTTGCTCGGTGTATGATGACTGTTGGCGGAAGCGCGGGGCGAGCGTAGAAGCATGCAACACGTGTGATGAGTAAGAGATGGCCAAATGAAAATGTGGATGCTTTGGGGGGTGATGAGTATGCTGGCAGTATCCGTCATGGCCCAGACCGAACTGCAGCGAAGTGTCTATTTCGGGGGCGGCCGGTATGAAGTGGACGAGTGGCAGGCCCAAGAACTTTCCGATTGGCTCGACTCCATCCCCAACCTGTTGGAGAAATACGAAATCCAACTCATCAGCCACACCGACCCCATCGGGGGGAAGGAGTTTAACCAGTGGCTCTCGCGCATGCGCAGTCAGGCCGTTTTTGACCTGCTGCTATCCAAAGACATACCCGAGCGGCTGATTTCCGTGAAAGACTGGGGGCTGGAAAACCCGGTGTACTCCAATCAGTCGTATCGCGGCATGCGGCTTAACCGCAGGGTGGATGTAGTGCTGCACCCCGTTGTGTTTTAGGTTAGGGTGAGATCGTCACCTGCCGTATCTCCGTGGTCACCTCGGTGCCGTCTGCCATTTCATATACAATGGTGAAGTCATGCACACGCGCGCCCGAGGGCGGCACATCGAACGTAAAAAACCACGCACGCTCTAGGCTCGGGCCAAAGGGGCTAAGAAAATTATTAAACGGCAAGCCCTGCACGCCACGCCCCTCACGCGCAGTTATGATAGCACTCAAATCGGATCCGGCCGGAAAAAGGGCCTGGTAATCTTGAGATGAAGTGATCCGAATGGAAGAAACACATGGAAAATCAACGGCCGGGTCGCAGGCATAGGCGCTTGAAAAAAAGGAACCCCGTGCAGTCACGCCCTGTAGTTCGTGCATGACTTCCAACCCCACACTGTCGTACCGCACGGCCTTGCCCACCTCATACAGTTCAACCCTATATGAGGGTGGGGATGGTTGCTCCAGTCCGGCAAGGCGGTAAGCCATACCGGTAGTAGAGGTCAGCCGGAAACGGATCGGCCCACCCTCGCACGGATCGCACGCTTGTGACAGCCACCCGACTATGTACAGCATCGGCCATATCACCAGTGCCCTCCTGCTTATTTTCATAGAAAGAGTTGTTGTTCGCTCCTGTGAAAGATACCCACTAAACGGTCTCCCAACCCACATTAAAAACATTAAAAACAAAATATAGGCTAAGCGTCAAAACCCCCACATCGAGTGGCCCCACACATGCCCCTAATTCCATTTAACCGATCGCTGTCTCGAAAACCAAGCTCCTCAATCCGCAATCCGCCCGCTTTCGGACACCTTTTGTCGCTTTCGGACATTTTTTTGCAACATGGGCGTAAATTCTGCGTCTAATACCTGAAAAAGCCCGTTGGCACCATTGTTGGCTATCCAGCAACCGACCGGGGCCTTGTAATCCCTCTTCACGGCATGATCAAACTCCAAAACATCGACAAGTACATCGACTCGCGTTTTCAGCGCACGTTTATTTTAAAGGGCATCGACCTGGAAGTGCAGCAAGGGGAGTTTGTCACACTCATGGGCCCCAGCGGAGCGGGCAAATCCACCCTCATGAACATCATCGGCATGCTGGACGAACCCTCGGCCGGGGAATATTACTTTTTTGATGAGCCCGTGCATAAAATGAAGGAGAAGCAAAAAAGCGACATGCACAAAAACTACATCGGCTTCATCTTTCAGGCCTACCACCTCATTGACGAGTTGACCGTATATGAAAACATCGAGACGCCTTTGTTGTACAAAGGTGTGAACGGCAGCCAGCGCAAAAGCATGGTAGCCGAAATGCTCGATCGCTTCAACATGGTGGCCAAAAAAGATTTGTTCCCGGAGCAACTGAGCGGTGGGCAGCAGCAACTGGTGGGCATTGCGCGCGCCATTGTGGGGCAACCCAAGTTGTTATTGGCCGATGAGCCCACGGGCAATTTGCATTCCGATCAGGGCAAACAGATCATGGACATCTTCCAAAAGCTAAACGAAGAAGGCATCACCATTATACAGGTCACCCACTCAGAAGAAAACGCCCAGCGCGGCAAGCGCATCGTGCGCGTGGTAGACGGTGCCATCCAGTCGGACGAAGCAGTAAAAAATCAATAGCGAACAGAACGAAGGCATGAAAACCATTTTTTTGTCATTTTTTATGAGTGTGTGGGCTGCCGGAGTGATGGCACAACCCTCCAAGCGCGTGCTCACGTTTGAGGAGGCCCTCCGCATTGCTTTAAAAAGTTCTGTACAACTTAACCAGCAGCGCAATACCCTTGCGCTCAATCAACTTCAAAAAACGGCCAGCTATGCCGCCCTGGCGCCTTCTATCTCCGGACAGTTGAGCGCTTCGCAGTTCAACGGTAATTCGTTCAACCAAAACGCAGGCGTGGTGGTAAACGGGGTGCGCGATAACATTTCCGGAAACCTGAACGCCACGCTCAATCTATTCAACGGTTTTAACTCCATCAACTCGCTGCGGCAGGCATCGGCCCAACTGGAAGCACAAACCGAGTTTGTCAAACGCACTACCCAAGATGTAATCAACAATGTATCAACCCAGTACCTGCAGGTGATGCTTGATCAGGAGCTGTTGCGCATCGCCCGGGAAAACTACCAGGCTCTGGCCAAACAACTGGAGCAAACCAAAGAACAGGTAGCCGTAGGGGCGCGTTCGCCTGTGGACGAATTCAACCAGGATGCCCAGGCCAAAGGGGCCGAACTGCGCATGGTGCAGGCCGAGATCACGTTGCAAAACGACAAAGCGGTGCTCTCGCAAACGCTGCTCATGGATGCCTTTGAAGACTTTGATGTGCAAGCGCCCGACTGGGACATCAACAGCGTGGCCGCGCAGTCGTTGGATATCGAAGCCATGGCCAGCCAAGCCAAAGAACACCGGGGCGACTACCAGCGCGCTTTGAAGAGTGAAGAAGCCGCCCAGTTTGGCATGCGTGCCTTTCGCGGTTCCATGACGCCCTCGTTAATTGCTTTTTTCAACTACGGCTCGGCCTATAACTTTCAACGGGGCGAACCAGACTCGATCACTCTTCAGTCGTCTTCCCTTTCGGTGGTGCAAGACGCCACGCAGCCCTCGGGCTATGCCATTGCCGTAAACCGGTTTAGTGTGACGCAAGCCAACCCCGAACAGCGATCGTTCAACGACCAGTTCCGGTTTGATAACGTCTACAAACAATACGGGGTGCAATTGTCCATTCCGCTTTTCAACGGGTTTCAAAACCGCACCAACTACGTGCGCCAGCGCGTACAGTATGAAAATGCCCGGCTGGACAGGGTGAATGCCGAAAATCAAATCAAGACGGACGTGCTGCGGGCGGCACGCAACTATGAAGGCGCACGAAAAGCCTACGTTGTTACCGTGGATCAACTGGCGGCCGCGCAAAAAGCCTTTGAACTCGAAACCGAGCGCTTCAATTTGGGCGTCACTAACTTTGTGGACTACACCAACGCCAACCGCGTATTTGTGCAGGCCCAAACAGACAAAGCCCAGGCGGAGTACCGGTTGCTGTTCCAAAAGATCGTGGTCGACTATGCTGTGGGCACATTGAAAACGGACGACATTTTACAAGGGCGCTAGCCGCACCTTGCCTTCAAAATCGGGCCGGGCCAAAACCCGATATTCTCAAAAATTCTCCTACCTTTGCAGCCCCGTTCGGGTGAATGGGCAGTTACCGATTAAGTAGCTGAATGTCAAACCAATTTGTCGCAAAAACGCCCGTTTGCGGCATGTATCACCAGGGCATCTTTACATTTTTATGGCAAAAGTAACCAAGGGGGCCGAACCCAAAGCTCCCAAAGCCACCGGAAAAACCACCAAAAGCGCAGCCGAACTGGACGAAAACGATGAGTTAGCCAAGTTTCGGGCAGCAAAAAAAGCCGAGGAAGAAGAAGGCATCTCGCGCATGATCAAAGACGTGACCGCGCGCAAAGCAGCTACCGCTTCCAATGTTTCGGTGGACAACTTCAACTGGGATACCTATGACACCAAAGGCTTTGGCGAAGGCTATACCTCCAACGAGCGGGAAGCCTTGCTAAAGCAATATTCAGGTACTGTCACCACCGTGAATGAAAGTGAAGTGGTGAAAGGTACCGTGGTAGGCATCAACGACCGCGATGTGATTCTTAACATTGGCTTTAAGTCTGACGGGCTGGTGCCCCTGGCCGAATTCAAAGACATGACCAACCTGAAAATTGGCGATGTGGTGGATCTCTTCATCGAAGAGCGCGAAAACGCCATGGGCCAGTTGATCTTGAGCCGCAGAAAGGCCAAACTGGTAAAAGGATGGGAATATGTGCAGCAAGCATTGGACAAAGACGAAGTGATCGAAGGCTTTGTGAAACGCAGAACCAAAGGCGGTTTGATCGTGGATGTGTTTGGCATCGAAGCGTTCTTGCCGGGTTCGCAAATTGATGTGAAGCCGATCCGCGACTTTGACATCTACGTGAACAAAAATATTGAGGTGAAGGTGGTGAAAATCAACTACACCAATGATAACGTTGTAGTGTCGCATAAGGTGCTGATCGAAAAAGACCTCGAACAACAAAAGGCTGCCATCCTCACCAACCTCGAGAAAGGCCAGGTGCTGGAAGGTGTGATCAAAAACATGACCAACTTTGGCGTGTTCATCGATTTGGGCGGGGTAGATGGCCTGTTGCACATCACCGACATCTCATGGGGCCGCATCAGCCACCCCGAAGAGCTGCTTAAGCTCGACCAGGTGGTGAAAATTGTGGTGTTGGATTTTGACGAAGACAAAAAGCGCATTTCGTTAGGCATGAAGCAACTGACGCCTCATCCTTGGGATGCCCTCTCGGCCGACATCACCGTGGGCTCGAAGGTAAAAGGCAGGGTTGTCAATGTGGCCGACTACGGAGCGTTCCTCGAACTGCAGCCGGGCGTAGAGGGGTTGATCCACGTAAGTGAAATGAGCTGGAGCCAACATTTGAGAAACCCGCAAGATTTCTTGAAAGTGAGCGATGAACTGGAGGCGATGGTGCTCACCATCGACCGCGAAGAGCGCAAAATGTCGCTCGGTATCAAGCAACTGACCGAAGACCCCTGGACACGTCAGGAGATTTTGGCCAAGTACGCGGTGGGTACACGCCACAAAGGCATCGTGCGCAACCTCACCAACTTCGGGTTATTTATCGAGTTGGAAGAAGGCATCGATGGGTTGGTACACGTGTCGGACTTAAGTTGGACCAAGAAAGTGAAGCACCCTTCGGAATTCACCAAGGTAGGCGAAACCCTGGAAGTGCAAGTGCTGGAACTGGATGCCACCAACCGCAGACTGGCCCTCAGCCACAAGCACCTGGAAGAAAACCCGTGGGATACGTTTGAAACGATCTTTACCATCGGTTCCATCCACAAGTGTACGCTCATCAGCAAAAACGACAAGGGTGCTGTGTTGGAACTGCCCTACGGTATTGAAGGATTTTGCTCCGCCAAGAACCTGGCAAAAGCCGACAATGGAAAAGTTGAAGCAGGCGAAAGCCTCGACTTCAAAGTGCTCGAGTTCTCGAAGGACGATCGTAGAATTGTGCTGAGCCACAAGGCTACGTGGAGCACCGAAGAGGAAGAAAAGCCCGCGAAGGCGGCCGGCAACAAGAAAGCCGCCCCCAAGGGCAAAACGATTGACAAGATCAACCAGGAGTCGGAGAAATCAACCCTGGGCGACCTGGAGGCGTTGACTGCGTTGAAAGAGAAGATGAGCGGCAATAAGTCCGCAGAGTAATACAAATCGGGCGCCAGGCATTGGGCATCGCGGAAACAGACGTAGCTTTGTTGCCGAGTGCACCACCGCCTGGTGCTTTCCGGTTCCGTGGCCGAGTGGCTAGGCTGAGCTCTGCAAAAGCTCCTACAGCGGTTCGAATCCGCTCGGAACCTCAGAAATAATGGTCGCTGTCTGCATTCGGCAGTCAGCATTGATGTTTGATTTCATTCGGGCCCATAGCTCAGCTGGTTAGAGCACCTGACTCATAATCAGGGGGTCGCTGGATCGTGCCCAGCTGGGCCCACTAAAAGTCGAAAGGGAGTTGCAAACTGTGACTCCTTTTTTTTAGATCGGTATCCACCGGAACCCTCCTTCACGGACAACGTAAGACAGTTGAATAGTTTGAAAAAGAGTTTGAACTGACATTTTCGGACCTACCGGGAAGCCAAGGGTTAAGGAGCACGCGCGCGGATTTAACTTTCACCTACTCATCCCGCAGCGCTTTCACCGGATTGGCGGACGTGGCGCGTAGCACATGGAAGCCAACCGTGACCAATGTGATCGCAAAAGCCGTGAAGGCGGCCAGCAAAAATGTGAGCCACTGCCCTCCCAACTCAATCCGGTAGGCAAAGCCCTGCAACCAGTTACTGGTGAAATACCATGCCAGCGGGAACGCCACAGCCGTACCGATGGCCACCAGCAGGAAAAACTCCCTGGAGACCAGATACACCAACCCTCTTTGCGAGGCGCCAATAATTTTGCGCACGCCTATCTCTTTGGTGCGCTGCTGCGTGGTAAAAGCCGACAGACCCAATAGACCCAAACATGCAATAAAAATCGTGAGCGCAGAAAACGCAGTGAACACCTGACTGCGCTTTTCATCGGCCTGGTATTGCGAATTGAAATCCTGATCGAGGAACGTGTACATAAACGGATAGCCGGGGTTTACCTCATTCCAGGTGCGCTCCATGGCGGCCAGCGCGCTGCGCACATCGCCCTCGGACGTACGTACAAACAAGCTGCCGTTGTTTTCACTGAGGATGATCATCAACGGCTCGATGGCATCGTACAGCGAGTTTTGGTGATAGTCTTTCACCACACCCACCACGCGTTTTTCCACATCCGTATTGTTAGGCCCCTGGCCCTGTGCTATAAATTTCTTGCCGAGGGGGTTGGTCCAGCCCATTCGCTTCACCATGGCTTCGTTGACTAAGGCCGCATACGTGGTATCCGAGGCCACATCGCGCGAGAAGTCGCGGCCCTGCACAATGGTCATGCCCATCGTCTTGACAAAATCATGATCGGCATTGAAGAGGTCAACGCCCCTCTCCGACAGTTTGCCCTCGTTATCCTCCACTTGCAGCAGCAACTTGCCGATGTTTTCGCCCGGTCCCGCAAACGAGGTGGCGGCTGTGGCCACGCCTTCGGTCTGTTTCATACGCTGGGCCAGCGTACCCGACTTGCGGATGAGTTGTTGATTGGATAGATCGATGCGTACCAGTCGTTCTTTGGTAAAGCCTAAATCTTTGGTGCGCATAAACTGTAATTGGTTGTATACGATAAACGTGCTGATGAGCATAAAAATGGAAATGGCAAACTGCACCACCACGAGCGATTTGCGGAACAGTGCGCTTCCCCCGCGCGTGGCCAGCTTGCCTTTGAGCACACTTACAGGGTTAAAGCCTGACAGGTAAAAGGCCGGGTAGCTGCCTCCGATGACTCCGACAAACAACACGATGCCCAGCAGCGACAAGATAACGGGCGCTTGCAACACATATCCGAACGGCAGCTCTTTGCTGGCTAGTTGATTGAACAACGGCAAGAATGCATAAATCAACACCAGGCTTACGGCCAGTGCCATGAGTGCCAACACGACTGATTCGGTGATAAACTGTGCGATCAATTGCGTTCGTTGTGAGCCCATCACCTTGCGGATACCCACTTCTTTGGCCCGGTTGGCTGAGCGGGCCGTGGCCAGGTTCATGTAGTTGATGCTGGCGATGATGAGCATAAAGGCGGCAATTGCGCCAAAGATGTAAATGATCGTGATGTCGCCCCCTTCTTCGGCTTCGTCCTGGATTTTGGAATGCAGGTGAATGGCCGTGATCGGCTGCAATTCATATTGGATGGTAATGCCGTACTGAGCAAAAATGGGCTCCACTTTTTCTTTCAGTATCTTGGCAAAGTGTGTTTGCATATTGGCGGGGTCGTAGCCGTCCGGCAGCAGCAAATAGGTAAATACCCCAAAGCCGCCCCAATTGTTGGCCGGGGGTCGTCCCACCCGCGACACCAGGGCCTCAAACCGAAAGTGGGAGTTGAGCGGCACATCTTCGATGACCGCGGTCACCAAAAACGTTTCGCCTTCCTTGGTTTGTAGCGACTGCCCGGTGGCATCGGAGGTCCCAAAGTATTTCTGCGCAATTTTTTCAGTGAGAACAATTGAATTGGGTTTGTCCAACGCGGTAGCCGGATCGCCATGCAAAAAGGAATAGGTGAATACATCAAAGACGGTGGAGTCTACCTGCATAAAGTCCTCCTCGTAAAACTCTTTTTCGCCCTGCACGATCAATTGCCGCCCCATGCCAAAGAAACGCACCGCATTCTTCACATCGGGGTAGTTGGCACGCAGCTCTTCGGCCAGCGGCACCTGGGCCACTGCCCAGGTAAAGGCATTGTCGGGTTCCTTGATGTTGGAGACCACGCGATAGATATTGTTGGCTTGGGTGTGATAGCGGTCAAAACTCAGTTCATCTAGGATGTACAACAACAGGAATACGCTACACGTGATGCCAATGGTAAGACCTGCTACGTTGAGCAAACTGTAGGTTTTGTCTTTGCGGATGTTGCGCAGCGCGATGAGGATAAGGTTTTTGAGCATGTAGGAGGGGATGTGCGTGAAGAATACTCGTACAATACTTCTTGGTTACGAAAAGAGATGAAAAAAGATACGCGAAAGTTTTATCGATTACCTTACCGGGGCTAGGTTTGTCTAAATCAATTGTGAGTATGTCCGAAAACGGTCATTCATTGATATCACCACCGCCAACGAGTTATGCTCCACCCCTTGTGCCCGCGCGCGTCTGTGGCTTCACGTGGCTTATCACCTTCATCGTCTGCCTGGCCTTCGTCCAGAGCTCCGCACAGAGTCTGTCGGTTCTTCTCGACAGTGCCAAGCGGGCGTATGCGAATAACCGACCCGACCTCTACTTTGAGCGCATGCAGCAGGCCAGTCGCATTCGGCCCGACCATCCCACGGTCTGCTACCATTTGGGCGTAGCCAGTGTTCTGGTGGACAGTTTGCGCTTGGCGAAAACAGCGCTGACGCGTGCTCTCTGGATGGATGCACGATGGCCGTTGGCGTCACATCCCGGTTTGAAACAATTTCTCGCCACCCCCGCAGGCCATGACGTGCTGGCGCTTCAACAACGATTGCAAACAACCGTGGTTAAATCTGACACGGCCGCACGTTTGGAAGACCCAACCTTTCATCCCGAAGCGGTGGCGCACGACTCTCACACGAAGGCCTTTTGGGGGGCAAGCGTACGACACGGGAAAATCACGCGACTGCATCGTGGCAAAACCAAAGACGAAGTTTCGGGGTTGCCGTCTGTGTTGGGGCTCGCATGGGATCCAAGGCGAAAGGTGCTTTGGGCGTGCGGCTCGCCCTTGCCACAGCAACGCGGCTACGATTCACTGGCCCATTCGTTTGTTTTGGCCTATGATCCCATGCTTCGTAAAATCATCTGCCAGGTACACGTGGACGAAAAGAGTCTGCTGGGCGATTTGGTCGTATCCCGCGAAGGAACCGTGTACGTATCCGATACGCATAACAACCGGCTACTTTCGGTTACATCCAAGGGAGCGATTGCCACGTTTTCAACTGCTGTCGAGTGGCAAAATATTCAAGGTCTCACACTGGATGATACCGGCCGCTTCCTGTTCGTAGCGGATTACCTTAAAGGCCTTTGTCGAATAGAATTGGCCACAAAGCGTATCATGTGGCTGCGGAATGCTACCGAAGCCAGCGCAAAAGGCATCGATGGGTTGGAGTATTATCGGGGTAGCTTGATTGCAATTCAAAATGGTGTTTATCCCTTTCGGGTGATGCGCTTTTTTTTGGATACGGCTCACGCTACGCTGGTACGGTACGAAGTACTGGACTGGGCCCATCCAGCCTTTGACGAACCCACCAACGGCACCATCGTGGGTGACACGCTGTATTATGTCGCGAATAGCTGTTGGTCAGGGTATGACGCCAACCAGCAATTAAAAGAGTCCACGATCAGCCGTGGATTGATTCTGAAAGTTGGTCTTCGTTGAGAGGTGCGGCCAAGAGCCGGGCCATTCCTGACAAGAACCAGACGGACACATGACTTTTGTCATTTGGCATCTGTGTGTTTTTTGCGGACTTGCCGGGGCAAAATAACCCTTTGTTCTATGAAAAAACGAGAACCGGTATCCACCATCATGACCCAGGCCGTCATCACGGTTGACAAAGACACGCATCACTTGCGCGATGTAAGAGACTTGTTCCGGAAGGAAAAAATCCGGCACATCCCCGTGCTGGAGAAGAGAAAGCTGATCGGCATCATCAGCAAAAACGATATTAACCGCCTGAGTTTCGGAGCCCTGTTTGAAAATCAGGCCAATGCCGATGAAGGCGTACTGGACATGCTCACGATTGACCAGGTGATGACCGCCCACCCGACTGTCATTGGTCCGGACGTATCCATCAAAGAGGTAGCGGAGATTTTCGCCACGCAGGACTTTCACTCGTTGCCCGTGGTGGAAAAAGAGGCCATTGTGGGTATTGTGACAAGTACCGATGTCATTCGTTACATGCTGGCACAGTATTAACAACAAAAAAAGGTTGCCGCGCATAAAGCGTGACAACCTTTTCCAGTAATTGCCCTTAATTTTTGCTTACGCCCGGTTCGCGATTCAAAAACTCGTCATACAACTCGGTTTGCCGGCTTGTCATTGGTATCTGCCAACCCTCGATAAATACATGCTTCACGTTTGTTTTGGTTTCAAACGGATCGCCATCGCAGACAAACAGGGTCGCATTTTTACCTACCTCCAATGAACCCAACGTCTTGGCTACACCAAAGATCTCAGCGGGAATAATTGTAACGGCCTTCAAGGCCTCCTCTTTGCCCATGCCGTAAGCGGCAGCATAGCCGGCATGATAGGGCAAGTTGCGCACGTTCTCCGTCTGCAAGGTGCGCAGCGCCACTTTTACACCGGCCTTTCGCAAGGCCCCGGCATTGGCATACGCCTGATCATAACGGTCATAATCACGGGTGGGGATCGCAATAACGGGGCCGGTCACCACCGGAATATTTGTTTTGGCGATTTCACCCGCCACTCGCCATCCTTCGGCCGCACCTGTTAAAATCACCTTTTTGATTTTGCGCTCGGCTACCCATTTGAGAGCCGCTTGAATATCTTTGGCCGCATTGGCCTCGATCATCAACGTTTTCTCACCGCGCACTACCGGCAGCAGGGCTTGCAGCTCAGGGTAGTATGATACACCCTTGCCCTTAGTGGCTGAATCCAGTTTGTGGTATTGGATGGCTTTATCCCACACTTCGTTCAGTTGCTTCAGGGCTTTCTCAGAGTCGCGCTTGATTTCATCTTCCGTACGTCTGTCAAAAAAACCCCGCTTGCCCGTATTGGGAAAATTGAGCACCACGCCTTCAAAGCCGGCAAACATCTGATCGGGTGTATAGCCGTGCATGTTGACCAGCGCGGCCTGACCGGGCAGCAGCCCTCCTTCGGGTCGGGTAATCACCGTGGTCACCCCGCTTACCCGCGTCACGGGTATCACCACTGAATTGGGATTAATGGCCGTCAGCGCCTTCATTTGAGGAATAACATCGCCCGTCTCGCGCTGATCGGTTGCTTGTGGAATTTGCCCGATTTCGAGCAGGCCAATGCCGGTGCCTCCGTCAATCATGCCGGGATAGACGCGCAAGCCCTTGCAATCGATCACCTGTGCGCCCGCAGGAACGGTTGCGTTTGCTCCAAGCGCTTCAATTTTTCCTTTGTTGATGAGGAGGGTGCCGTTGGCAATCGTGCCTTGGGTTACGGTTTCCAATGTGGCATTGGTGAGCGCAAACAGGCCCGACTTGGCTTTGGGACTTTGGGCCATAGACACCGAGGTCAGGAATGCCATCAGAATGAACAATGTCTTTTTCATGATTTTCGTAGTTACCGGTTTAGTCCAAACATTTTTACATTCAGCAGCCACTCCATGTTTTGCATGCAGTTTTCGTGGTTGTGCGTGGTCGCCTTATGGATGGTGGGGATGTCAATCGTTTCCTTCGGATCAACCATCAGCCGCATGTCGGCCGGGTCTTTGTCGCGGTCAAAGCGAACCATACCATCCACCACGGTGATTTGCGGAATACCATAAATCGACAACGGATGTCCTTTGAAGATGGCCACGTCACCGTCTTTGCCGACCTCCAGCGAGCCCACCCGGTTTTCAATGCCCAGTTGCCGGGCTGCGTTGATGGTGATCATGGCCAGTGCTTCATCATCGCTCAAGTTGCCATACTTCTGGGTTTTTCCCGCTTCGTGATACAAATGGCGGATCAAATCGGGCGAGTCTGAATTGATGGAGGTCACGACACCATTCTTGGCGAGGATGGCCGCGTTATAGGCGGTGGAGTAGTACACCTCGAGTTTGTAGGCCCACCAATCGGCAAATACCGAAGCCATGGCGCCAAACTTAGCCAGCTCGGGGGCCACCTTGAAACCTTCATTGGTATGTTGAAAGACCAACCGCTTGATGCCAAAGTCGCGGCACACGTTCATCAACATGTTGATTTCATCGGCCCGGTAGCTGTGGCAATGGATGATGATGTTACCTTTAAGAATATCGGCAATGGTCTCCAACCGCAGCGAATAGGCCGGAGGCGCTCCCCGGAAGCCTTTGGTCAGTTTGGCTTTGTTGTACGTATCCCACGCTGCCAGGTATTCTTTTCCTTCCGAAAAAGCCTGACGAATAACAAACTCCACACCCATGCGCGTTTGAGGTTGTACGCCATCCCTGCGTCCATGGCCGGTGGGGTTTTCGCCCAAAGCGAACTTGATGGTGCGGGCCGCGCCCTGCATGATCAGTTGCTCACCATCATACACACCGTAGCGATGTTTGATCGTTTGGCATTGCCCACCGATGGAGTTGGCAGAGCCGTGCATGGCGTGTGAGACGGTACATCCACCGGCCAATGCCCGATAGATGTCAACTTCAAAGGGATTGATGGCATCGGCCACGTGCACTTCAGGGGTGATGGCGTTGGTACCTTCGTTGATGGCATCCAGCGCAATGTGCGAGTGTGCATCGATAATACCGGGCATCACAAACAGTCCCGTGGCCTCGATCACGCGTGTGCCCGCGGGGACCGTAATGCCTTTGGCTATCTGACTGATCTTTCCGTCTTTGATGAACACATCGGTGTTTTCCAACGTGCCCTGGGTGATGGTGAGTACCGTTCCGCCTTTGATCAGCACGGTACCCTTATCTTGAGCCTGCCCGCGCATGGCGCCCAGCAGGCAAAACAGGAGAATGATTTTTTTCATGTGTTGTTGACTATTTTATTGGTCACGTGATGGTCACCTGAATTGGCGAAGAGCCCTCGTTGTGTCAGGTTACTTTGGATTTTTAGTACCCTCCACGGGAAAACTGCCGAACGAGCCCACACTGGTATTGCCTTTAAAGGACTCACCCTCTACGGTCACGTTGATTTCGACATCAATGGAGCGGCTGCCAAACGACATGGTGTATTTGAACGACAGCGCGTTGCCTTCCAATACAATGTCTTTTAACGGAAAAGGCTCGGGGCTCATGCTGCTCGAGGCCGTGCCGGTGTAACCACTGCCGTCTTTTTTAAATACCAGCTTGCCCGTGGTGGTGCCTTGCGGGCTTTGCGTGGTGGTATTCCAGGTTCCTTCAATTTCTACTTTGGCGTTGGGATCAGACTTCTTGGCTTCCTTGATTTCGAGCTTGGTCATGGCGCCATCGACAAACACATAGCGGATTTTGGCTTTCTCTGAAAAGAAGGGCTTATCAAAAACAACCAGGTTGGCCATCTTGCCGGGGTCTACGGTACCGGCCCGGTCACTGATGCCCAGCAGTTGCGCGGGCGAAGTAGTGAGGGCGGCCAGAGCAGCCTCTTCGCTCAACCCCGCGGCTATCATCCTGCGGAGGTTGGCATGCACGTCTTTGGGTTTGGCATTCAACATCGAAAAGCCAAACCGGACACCCGCTTTTTGAAAGGCGGCTGCCTGGGCCGTGTAGTTACTGACGGCTTCGGCCCTGCGTTTCTCTAATTGTTCTTTTTCAGTTTCCGCTGCGGTGCGGGGTCGTTCATCCTTTTTCTTATCTTCCTTCCTCTCGTCTTTTTTGATTTCCTCGGGCAGGTCGAGCGACAAAAACACGCTGGCACCACTGGCTTTAATTTTTGGGATGGCGTGCCATCCTTCCTTTACCTCGGCCAGTGTAAGCGGAAACTTCAATTCATTTTTGAGTGTGAGCACGCGTTGCACGTCCAACAGTTTTTCGGCTTTGAACAGCACGGGAATTTTCTGGTCGATAACAGGATAAAATGCTTCGAGATAACGATCGGTCAGCGGCCGCTCCAAGCCCGTGCGATTGGACGCGTACACAGACTCATAGTTCTTGCTTTGTACGGCATTGCGGTAAAGGTCGCGCCACTTGGCCATCACGCCAATGACGGTGTTGGGATACACCCCGCTGGCGCCTGTCAACTCCGAATACACGGCCGACCTGGCCTGGATCACCAACTGATCGGCTGATCTGCCGCTCAGTAATATCAACGCTCCGGTGCCGGGCAGCATGCCTCCATACGGTACTACGTGCGAAATAGCAAAACCTGCCTGCCGCAGGTCTTCGATGGACTTGTCGGCCGGGTTAAGCGAGTATCGGACGTCCACCTGGGGTGTGATCCCCGCTCGTTCGGGTGTGGGATTGCCGGGGTCTTTGGGCCGTTCGCGATTTGTCTCTTCTTTGGGCCGCGCCACGCCCGTGCGCGACAGCCCATCAATAAAGCCCGCATACACGTACATCGAGTCTGCCTTGATAACCACGGCCTCGGGTGGGATGGCCACACCTTTGCCCACGGCCGTGATGACACCGTCTTTAATCACCACCGTACCCATGTCAATTTTACGACCGGGCGCCTGGATGATGTTTACCTGGGTGATAGCGTATGTGCGTGTGACGGGCGGAAGGTCGTCTTGCGCAAACAGTGACATGGACAGGGTCCAGAGGAGCCATGTCCAACAAGCTGAGTTCCTCATTCTCGCTAAGGTTTGGGTTTTGTAAAGACTCGAAAGTACGGGTAATTTCCGGGGCGGCCTGTGCGCGCTTACAGGAGTGGCGGTCATCGGGTTTTAGTGGGCATCATGCCTCAGAGTGTTACCTTTGCGCCCGCATGAAATTTGAGTTGCACGCAACGGATGTGGCCAGCGAGGCCCGGGCTGGCTCGCTCCACACAGGCCACGGCACCATCCCCACGCCTATCTTTATGCCGGTGGGCACGGCCGGTTCGGTCAAAGCGGTGCACCAGCGCGAGTTGGAAAACGATATCGATGCCAAAATCATTCTGGGCAACACCTATCACCTCTACCTGCGCCCGGGCATTGACTTGCTTGAGCAGGCAGGCGGTCTTCATCGGTTTAATGGGTGGGCCCGCCCCATCTTGACGGACAGTGGCGGTTATCAAGTGTATTCGCTGGCGGCCAACCGGAAAATCAAAGAGGAGGGTGTCACGTTCAAATCGCACATCGATGGCTCCAACCATTTTTTCAGCCCCGAGGGCGTGATGGATATTGAGCGGAGCATTGGCGCGGATATCATCATGGCGTTTGACGAGTGCACGCCCTATCCCTGCGACTATGGATACGCCAAAAAGTCGATGGAGCTGACCCACCGCTGGCTGCAGCGCTGCGTAACCCGCGTAAACGAAACACAACCGCGTTACGGATATGCGCAAGCGCTGTTCCCCATCGTGCAGGGCAGCGTGTACAAAGATTTGCGGAAGCAGTCGGCCGAGGTCATTGCCAGTCACCAACAACCGGGAAACGCCATCGGGGGGCTGAGTGTGGGCGAACCCCACGAACTGATGTATGAAATGACGGAGCACGTGTGTGGCATTTTGCCTGGCGATAAGCCGCGCTACCTGATGGGCGTGGGCACACCTGAAAACATTTTGGAGTGTATTGCATTGGGTATCGATATGTTTGACTGCGTGATGCCCACGCGCAATGCCCGCAACGGCATGTTGTTTACCACACAGGGCATCATCAACATCCGCAATGAAAAGTGGAAAAACGACCTCGCCCCCATTGATGAGACGTTGGGCGGCCATGTGAGCACGTTTTACTCTAAAGCCTACCTGCGCCACCTGATCATCAACAAAGAGATTTTGGGCGCACAAATTGCTTCTATTCATAACCTCACGTTTTATCTCTGGCTGGTGCGGCAGGCGCGGATGCAAATCCTGGCGGGCACCTTTGCGGGATGGAAAACAGCGATGGTTAAAACGGTTTCGCAGCGGTTATGAAAATCTTAGATAAGTACATCATCAAAAAAGTACTCACCACCTTTTTGTTTGTGGTGTTGCTATTTGTCGCCATCATCGCCATCATTGACGTGACCGAGAAGATCGACAAGTTTGCGCGTAACAACCTTGGCGCGGCCAAAATCCTTAGCTACTATGTCGATTTTATCCCCTGGATTGCCGGGTTAATCACCCCCATCATGTTCTTTATCGCCATTGTGTACGTCACCTCACGCCTGGCCGGGCACACCGAAATCATCGCCATCCTGAGCAGCGGGGTCAGTTTCCGCAGATTGCTATTGCCCTACGTTGTAGCCGCGTTTATCGTGGCCATGGTGAGTTTTTATATGAATGGATGGGTGATTCCCAAGTCCAATCGCGAACGACTGGATTTTGAGCTCACCTACTTTCAAAACAAAAAGTTTTTTGAAGAGCGAAACGTGCACATGCAAGTGCAGCCGAACGTGTATTTGTTTTTGCAGAACTACAACAACATTTCCAACACCGGCTACCAGTTTACGTTGGAGCGGTTTGAAGACAACCGGTTAATCGAAAAGCTGGCAGCTGATCACATCCAGTGGGACACCGCCAAACAGAAGTGGGTGCTCAAATACTGGAAGTACAAGAAAATCGACACGTTGTTTACCGCGCCTGTTGAAAACCGCGTGCCCGGGATATCGCAGCCTGAGTTGGCCACCGACACGCTCGTTTCCCGACCGGGTAACCGCAAGCGCCTCGTGCGCGACAGCGCTTCGCGCAAGCCCTCGTTGCGAAATGCCTCGCGCCTGGCATCCCAACTGCCTAACACGGGTGCGGAGATAGACACCACACTGGCCATCACCCCCAAAGATTTTGAGAACAATGCCCGCTCCTACGATGGCATGACCATTCCCGAACTGCGCGTTCACATTCAAAAACTAAAATTCCGCGGCAGCACCGGGGTGCAGGTGTTTGAAACCGAAGAACACATACGCTATGCGGCCCCGTTCACGATCTTCGTGTTGATGTTTATGGGCGTGATCGTATCAGCCCGCAAGAGCCGGGGTGGCACCGGCTTTCAAATCGCACTCGGCTTTTTGTTGTCATTCGTATTCATCTTGTTTTTTACCATGACGCGCACCTTTGGCGAAGCAGGCGACATGCCTCCCGTATTGGCGGCCTGGTTGCCCACGTTAACCTTTGCCGTGATTGCAGCCGTCATGTATAAATACGTTCCCCGATGACGCTCACCGCCACGCGCACCGACTACCTCAAACTTCATTTTATTGTTTTGTTGTGGGGCTTTACCGCCATTGGCGGTAAGCTCATCAGCATACCGGCCGTGGAGATGGTTTTCTACCGCACGCTGCTGGCGGCCATGGGCATGGGCGCGGTGATTCTCTACAACCGCGGCCCCTTTGCGGTGAGCACGGGTGATTGGCTCAAGCTTTTTTTTACTGGCTTCATCGTGGGCATTCACTGGCTCACGTTTTTCCGGTCGGGTCAGGTATCCAACCCGTCCACGAGCCTGGTGGGCTTTGCCACGTGCTCGTTGTGGGCGGCTTTGTTTGAACCACTCGCCAACCGCAAAAAAATCGATGTGCTGGAAATGGGATTGGGAATTGTGGTGGTCCTCGGCCTGGCCTTGATTTTTTCGTTTGACTTTCAATACCAAACCGGCCTGATCCTCGGCATTGTATCCGGCCTCACGGCCGCGCTGTTTGCCGTTATCAATGCGCGGCTGGCCGTGCGCGTGCCGGCACACACCATCACTTTTCACGAAATGACCGGGGCGTTTGTCAGTGTGTGTTTGTTTCTGCCGTTGTATCAAACCCACTACACTACCGATGGGCAACTCCGGTTGATGCCGGTGGGCATGGATTGGTTTTACATTGCTGTGCTGGCCTGGGCGTGTTCGGTGTATGCGTATTCAGTAGCCATCAACCTGACCAAAAAGATGAGTGTGTTTTTTATACAGCTCACGCTGAATCTAGAGCCGGTCTATGGCATCCTCATGGCGATTTTGGTGTTTGGACAACAAGAGCTAATGGGGTGGAATTTTTATGCCGGTACGCTGGTGATTCTGGCGGCCGTGGCGGTGTATCCGATGGCGAAGCGGAGGCGGGCTGCGTATGCAAAACCCTACCCCGAGTGATCGGACACCCCGCGGGCAGGCTCCGTCATTTCATCGGGGGCAACCAAGTGTTACTAAGTTCTTTTGCTTTCTGCTCCATTTCGTCTTGAATGGCCTTTATTTGCTTGCGGTATTGTTCACGGCACTGCTTGCCTGCCTGATGCGCGGGGCATGCCTTCATCTGCGCGCGCAACTCCGCCATTTCGTTCTGTTTGCTCATCAACCAAGCGGTGATGTCCGCTGCCCTGTTTTGGCCGCTTGGCAGATGCCAGTGAAACGTAAGGGTGCGATAGCCTTGCGTGTTAATGCCCCACGGCTCAATTGTTTGTAAATCCACCAGCTTGAACACGTACCCCTCATACTCGGTAATGGCCAAGTAGCGCTGTCTTTTCTCCAACGTGTTTTTGAAAATACCCACCCCCAACCCCATGATGGGCACACCCGTGGCTATCTGTGCTTCCTCCTTGGCAAACCAAAGGGTCAAATTTTTTTTGCGTCCGTTCGCATCGGTAAATTGGCCACTGTAGGGTTCCAATGGGCTGTCGGTAACGAGGGTGGTCGAAGTGGATTTAACAGACTGCAAAAACTCCAAATTACTCAAGTAGGTATCGGTAAACACATCCGAAAAAGTAGACCCCGAGGGCACTTGAATGGCCCACCGCCCCTCGGTGGCATGGGAGACAAACAACAACCAGTCATTCTGGGCGTTGCGCACGATGAAGTCCAACGTATACTTGGCGAGATGGGCGTTGTTTTTCAGTGTTGCAAACAGCGGATTGTCGATGACGTCCGTGCCATGCCAGTACATGGAGTTGTCATTGCTGTTCACTTTGTACCGCAATGTGCCCGCGTGGCCGTCAGCTTTGACGAACTGTTCGATCTCGTGGTCGAACAAAAATACGCTTTCGGGCACCAGTGGGTTGGCTGTTATGGGCGACTTTAAGTCGAAATACTTGGCGTCATCAAAGGGTATGCCTTGCTCAATGATCGGAATGGTTTCCTGTTTGCCATCGTGGTGCCAGCGCACTTTCATTTCGTGGGTACGATGGCGGGCGGCCGCTTCGTGCTCGGTGACAAACGGATTGGGAATGACACCCGTGGCCACACCGGCCGCGCCCACGGCCCCGGCACTGGCCACACCTATCCATACTTTTATGATGAACTTCATGGGATAACGATGTTGGTTCGCTTCCTTTGCCAACGGATCATAACTTCTTGAACTCCACTCTGCGGTTCTGTGCCTTTCCTTCCTCGGTGGCATTGTCGGCCACGGGTTCGTTCTCGCCCCGTCCTTGCGAAACCAATCGACTCTTCTCGATTCCCAGGGTGTCGATCAGGTAATTGGCCACCGAGACCGCACGCGCCTTGGAGAGCGTCATGTTTTTGACCGCATCGCCATCGCTGTCGGTATGCCCGATGATGAGCACCCGCAGCGTGGGGTCTTGCTCCAGGGTTTTACCCAGCTTTTGCAAAAAGGCAAAGGACTCGGGCTTCAATTGATCTGAGCCGCTATTGAACAGTATTTTAGTGGTGCTGAAGCCGCCCTTTAGCAGCAACGACCGCAGGTCTTCTCCTTCTTCAGTGACCTTCACGTTGTGTATCGACACTACGTGGTTGAGCGTCTTGTTCGTACCGCGTAGAGCAAACCGCAGGTGCCGTCCGGCACCCCCCTGCAGCAGCGATGGCAGGTCAATGACTTTTTCATGATTGATGTACACGCGAAGTCGTTTGCCATTGACCACCACCGTCAGGTGAACGGTGCCATTCAAATGCTCACTCATTCGGTAGTCAATCGTGTTTTGAATTTTCGCCACGCCCTTTCCCCAATTCTCGACAGAAATACGGTTGGCTATTTCCGAACGCTTCCACAGTGAAAATCCAAACCGCGCCCCCGCCACGGGTGTTTTCTCCAATGACTTTTCGTTTATCAATTCCACAAAAAAACCCGAGCCGGAAAGGCCTTGATAGTCCAATTGATCGGTTGTTAAATCAAAGTCCAACGCATAGTTGTCCGGCAGGCCGGGTGCGTCAAAGAGGTACATGCCGTTGGGGTACATGCGCAGGGCTTTTTGTTCACCGATGGCAATGATCTCACCGCCTGCGTTCGTTTCCCATCGGGCCGGAAAATCACCTGCGGCATCGGCTTTGAAATCCTCTGAAAAGAGCAAGTTGCCGTCCGGAAAGAACGTACTACCGGTGGCCAAAGCGGGGCGGGATGATGGAGGGACGGACGATGTTGGCTGGCCCGGCTGGCCGGAAGTTCCGTTTTCCGATTGCCCTTTGTTCTCGTTACTACCGCTTTTGCTTTCCTTTTTTACGACCTTTTTAGGAGCGTCAAAAACACTGTCAATGACTCGGCCCGTCTCCCGGGCAGTCTTTTGTTCAATCTTGCGCTCCAGTGTGCGTTCAGCCGATTGGCCCGCTTTTTTGGTGACCCGTTTCAGCACTTGGGCTGGCGCTGCCGAAGACAAGAGTAAGAACATCGCGAGTAAGAAGAATGACGGTTTCATAGCACTTCAATTGGGTTTGAGAGATGGACTTATTGAAATTTGGTTTCGTAGGTGAACGTGCGTGTAAAAAGCACCCGCGTTTCGGCATTGAGATATACGCTGGTGGCCGCCAGGTTGCCCTCACCATCCAGGGTGTTTTCGTAGCGGTATTCAGCGATGTCCCCGGTGGTGATCCCCAGTTCTTCAAATGAGCTTCGCGTCAGTTGACGGGGAGACAGGTTGTTGATATCCTGGGCGAAGCCCAAACCGGACAGCGTCTCATAAATCAACAGTGGGATGTAACGATCCATCCCGTCAATCCCTTTGGCGTTGTTGTATTGAAACGTCTGAATGCCAATACTCATAAAATAATACCCTTCAAAATTGTTGTCCTCGTCAAAAAACCAATTCTTGTTAATCGTAGAATAGGTGTTTTCGTTAGCGTTGTAGTTGACTTGGTACGTAGTGGTGGATCCCTCGACTTGTTCTTCAATGCGGGCTAAAACGCCTTGAGGGGTGTACCCAAACACTACGGTGCGCATGCTGCCCACGGGAGTTTCTTCTGTCAGTGTGGCCAGCCGACCGTTCTCATAGTCGCAGGTAAATTGAAATTTCGAATTGTCCGCCAGCGTCCGCGTGACGGAACGGATGGTTTGGTCATCGTGGTAACGAATCTCGATTGAATAGTCGGCCAATGACGATCCGGGGTAATCCACTTCCACTCGGGTGACCAACACAATTTTCGTTTTTGGGGGACTGTCGTCCCGTTGGCAGGACAAAACGATCAGCGCAACAAACAGGAAGCAGATTTTTACGACTGTTTTCATCATTCACTTTTTTTTAAACATTACTTTTTTGATAGGCTTATGCTGATCCATGATATTGAGTTCGTAGTCGCCTTTTTCAAGGTGCTTTATGTTGAGATAAATCCTGGCGCCAGGAAGTCTCCCGATCTCGCCTGTGTACTGTTTTGGGTTCCCTGACATGACCAGCGTTCCTTCACCGTCAAAAGTAGGGGTGGCTTCGCGCAGCGGGCCCGTTTGGTGTAACAACAACCCGTACGTACGTAACGGGTCAAAAAAATCCGTTTTTGAGGGCCCGGAAGCGGGTTGGGGAGATTAGAAAATGCCTATGCCACCATGTACTGGCTGGGCGTCATACCAAATTCTTCCTTAAAACATTTGGTAAAATAGTCGGCATCGTTGAAACCTACGGCATAGGCCACTTCAGACACGTTGAGGCTATCGCGTTTCAACAAGTGGGCCGACAATTTTAGGCGTTCTTTTCGGATAAACTCGGAGGCGGATAGCCCCAGCAGCGACTTCAACTTCCGATGCAGCTGCATGCGGCTCATGCCCACCGTGGCCGCAAAGGCCTCAGCGGAGAAATCGGGATTTTTAAGGTCGTGATCGATGACGGTTTGCAGCTTTTTGATAAACTTCTCGTCAGCCGAGTTCAGGACGACCTCCATGGGCTTCAATACCAGCTCTCTGCTGAAACGCTCGCGCAGGCGCGCCCGCTGGGCCAGCAAATTTTCAACATGCGCCTGCAGCACACGGTTGTTAAAAGGCTTGGTAAGAAACACATCGGCACGACTTTTCAAACTTTGCACATGGGCCTCGTCACCGGTTTTGGCGGTCAGTAAAATGATGGGGATAAAAGAGGTCACTTCATCGTTTTTCAACCTATTCGCCAGCTCGAATCCGTCCATTTCAGGCATCATCACATCGCTGATGATCACGTCCGGTACTTCTTTTTTGGCGATCCGGATCGCGTCTTTGGCACGGGCGGTCGTGACCACGCGATACGCGTTGGAAAACAATCCGGCCACCAACTCACGCACGGGTGCGTTGTCATCCACCACCAACATCAACGGCTGCTCTGCCAAACCGTTTACCACCACTGGCTCTCCGATCGCTTCATCGGTTTGCTCCGCCATGATGGCCACGGCTTTCAACCGCTCTCGGTCCAGCGGTAAGGTCACAAAGAACGCCAACTCATCTTGCCGGCTTTCAACGTGTATAGCGCCTTGGTAGAGGTCGACCAGTTCCTTCACCAATGCCAAGCCAATGCCTGCTCCGATGCTGGTATCGTCTCTCTGATAGAACCGTTCGAACATTTTTTGTGTTTCCGCTGGCGTCAGCGTCACCCCGGAATTTCGGACGGTTAAACACAATTCATTTTTTTTGACTACGGCCTCGATCCGTATACGCTTATGTTGGGGTGTGTACTTCACTGCATTGGACAGCAGGTTGCCCACAATTTTCTCAAAGATATCACTGTCATACCAGTGGTATGGGGGTGAGATATTGATTTGCTTTTCAAACGCGCGCTCGTGGCGGGATGCTTCAAATTCGAAAGGCGCCACCAGCGTTTCCAAAAACCGTTGTAGGTTATCACTTTTCAAGATGGGCTTCAGATGGCCGGCATCCAGGCGGGAAAGCTCCAGCAACTGATCCACCAGTTGGGCCATCCGGGTGGCGTGTTGATTTACCCATTGCAGTTTTTGGGCTCGCTCCTCGGATGTCTCGTTCTCCAACAGCGACTGCAACGGGCTTTTGATCAAGGTAAGGGGCGTGCGGAATTCGTGCGAGATATTGGCAAAAAACCGCGACTTCAACGCATCAAGCTCCTTGATCTTAAGGGCCGTCTGAAGTTTGTTGCGATAGCCATAGTACGCCAGTCCGCCAGCGCCCAGGAGCAAAAGCAATAATCCTCCGAACAGGTAGCGTTCATACACTTTTTCCCTTTCGGCCAGGTTGTTTTTGGCCGTCAGCCATGCGATGGCTTGTTCCTTTTCTTTTGTTTGGTATTTGGTCTCCAGGTTGCGGGTAAGTTCTTGGTGCGCATTTCGCACCGTCTCTACTTTTAGCCCGTAAGCCTCGTCATAAAACCGGTAGGCGCGTGGATAGTCGCCTACCTGTGCGCAGGACAAGGCCATGCCCACCAGCAGACGCAGAAACCGATCCGATTTGTTTTCCCCGGTGGCTTCATAAATCGTTTTTGCCTCCTCAAATGAGGTCAGGGCCCCGCGAAAGTCCTGGCGGTACGTTCGGAGAAAATTTCCGTATGCCACGAGTGCACTGGCCAGTTCGCCCGGTTGTTTTTTTGGACGCAGGTAGCTGATCCGTTCGCGATGCATGCGCTCGCATGTTGACAGGTCTTTGAGCTGGGCGTAGTACGAAGTGTAGATCCAGTAAATGCGCGCTACTCGCTTCACATCATCCTGTTTGACAAAGTAGGCGAAGGCCAAATCTGCATATTGCTTTGCCTGATCATAGTCTTCTCGCAGCCCGCTCAAGTCGGCCAGGTAGATATATGCCACGTGCACCAGCTCGGCATCTTGAATTTCGGTGGCCATGGCCCATGCCTGCATCATCAAGTCATGCGCGGTGTTTACGGCCTGCGGGGTAAACGTGAGCCGCGAAATCTCGGAGCGCAGCATCAGCGCATGAACGGTCGTTTGATTTTTGATGCCGTGCTTTTTTGACACCGAATCCACCGTGAGTAGATGCGGCAGCGCTTCGGCATAGAACGATTTGGCAAATTGATCTTTGGCCAGGCTCAGCTCCGCTTTGAGCCACAAGGCGATGTGGCCGCTTCTCAGGGCATGGCTGGGGGCCAGCGATAGATAGCCGACAGAATCGCGCTGACGAAGCTCGGACAAACTGAGTCCGGCTATCATGGCTGCCTCCGCATACGCGGAATCGCTCAGCGAAGAGTGGCTCGTCAAATACCGGACCGCATACGTATGGGCACTGTCAAATTGTGCTTGTTCAAAAAAAGTATGTGCCCGGTGCAGTGCCAGCGGTTCATGTCCTTTTTGCGCGAAGAGCGATGCCGCCAACAGCCAACTTAACAGAACCAAAAACGTCTTCATGGGCCCCAACAACGGATTCAACCTTCCAAGATAGCAAGGGCAATCAAAAAATACACGGCAGTACGAGCACGGGTTTCGGTGATCGGCCGTTTTTGTCGGTTGGTGATGTTATCGCGCGCGTGTTGCGTTCGCCAAACGGTACACACTACAACTGTCCCATCCAATGTTTGTCGGTGGAAGAAAGTTGAATAACCGGCACTTGGTCAAACACTCCAAACACACTTGCGCCAGAGCCGCTCATGGCGGCATACACGGCTCCCGCGGCATACATCCGCAGTTTCAGTGCGGCAATCGCAGGATGTGTTTCAAAAACGGAGCGTTCAAAATCATTGACCAACGTTTCGCGCCAACGAGCGAGCGGCTGTGCCAGTACCTCCACCACCGAGGGCCGCGCATCCATGGGCTTCACCCCGCGGTAGGCCTCCGCGGTAGACACGTGAATGTCAGGCTTCACCAACACGAGATACTTGCCTTTCAAAAAAGCCTTTGTAGGCGTCAGCACTTCTCCCCGCCCCTGCCCGCGCATGGGTACATCGGAAACAAAAAATGGACAATCGCTGCCAAGTGTGGCTGCGTAGCGTTGCATTTGCTCGTGCGTAAGCGGAAGATCGAACAGTGTTTTCAACAGACGGAGCGTATAGGCGGCATCGGCCGAGCCCCCACCCAAGCCTGCGCCCGTAGGGATGATTTTGTGCAAATGGATGTGAACGGGAGGCAGGTCATAATCATCGTTCACTAAATGATACGCACGCACACACAGGTTGTCATGGTCGGCACCGGGTATGGTTTCGCCACTGGCCGTGAAGGCAAGGTGGTCCGCCCGGATGATTTCCAACACATCTGTCCACGGAACGGGATAGAAAACCGTGTCTAAGTCGTGATACCCATCGGGCCGCTTGCGAAGCACATGTAGTCCCAGGTTTATCTTACAGGGAGGGAAGACGATCATCCCGCAACAAAAATTCCTACCTGGTTAAGCGTTCGATCAATGGCTGGGTGATGCCGCTGGTTGAGAAGCCACCATCGTGCATGAGGTTTTGCATGGTGACCATGCGCGTATAGTCGGAGAACATGACGGTGATGTAGTTCGCGCAGTCTTCGGCCGAGGCATTGCCCAAGGGCGACATCAAATCGGCAAAGTCAAAAAATACATCAAAGCCCGAGATGCCCGCCCCTGCGGTGGTCTTGGTAGGCGATTGCGAAATGGTGTTTACACGCACCTTCTTTTTTGATCCATAGCGCTGGCCGTAGCTTCGCGCGATGGATTCCAGCATGGCCTTGGCCTGGGCCATATCGGTATAATCGGGATACGCACGCTGGGCTGCGATGTAACTGAGCGCCACAATGGAACCCCATTCATTCATGGCGTCCAGCTTCTCCGATGTTTGCAGCACTTTGTGAAAAGACAAGGCGGAGATGTCAAGTGTTTTTAAAAACCACTCGTAATTCATATCGCCATACTCCTTGCCTTTGCGAATGTTGGGACTCATGCCGATGGAGTGCAATACAAAGTCGAGTTTGCCGCCCAGCACATCGACCGACTTGGAGAACAATTGCGTCAGATCTGCTTCCGAAGTGGCATCGGCCGGGATGACCTCTGCCTGGCACGTTTTGGCCAATTCATTGATTTTGCCCATGCGCATGGCAATGGGTGCGTTGGTGAGCGTAAACGATCCCCCCTCTTCTTTTACTTTCAGGGCGGTTTTCCAGGCAATAGAGTTTTCGTCCAGCGCACCGAAAATGATGCCGCGTTTTCCTTTGAGTAGGTTATAGGCCATGCGGATGTGTTTGGGTTTTGTTGGGTACAATATTACACACAGAAGGAGCGGCAGACAAATTGCCTTCGGGGCAGAACCGAAGGACAATTCCCGCACGTGGCGTGATTCCTTTTTATCTCGCCCGCAACTGTCGTAGTTTGCGGCTTTAATAATGAGTACCGTTTCGCGGCCTATTGGCATTTTTGACAGCGGCATTGGCGGGCTGACGGTGGCCCATGCCATCCGCCAGCAATTGCCCCACGAACACCTCCTCTATTTTGGCGATACCGCCCACTTGCCATATGGCGATAAGTCGGAGGCCGCCATACAGGCCTACTCCATTAAAATAGCCGATATTCTGTTGCGCCATGGCTGTAAGGTCATTGTCATTGCCTGCCATTCGGCCAGCTCGGCCGCCTATGAATTGCTGAAAGAGTATGTGAACAAAAAAGCGCACATCATCAACGTGATCGACCCGATGGTAGAGATCATTAACCGGGAAAACCGAGGCGAAGTAGTGGGGCTCATCGGCACCAAGCGCACCGTACAATCGGGTGTCTATGCGCGCAAGCTGCGGCCCGAGGTAACGCTCCGCTTGCTGGCCACCCCGCTGCTGGCGCCTATGATCGAAGAGGGGTTTTTCAACAATCAAATCAGCCATGACATCATCGCGCAGTACCTGGGCGATCCTCACCTGGAGGGCATCCAACAATTGATTCTGGCCTGCACCCACTATCCCCTTATCAAAAAAGAGATCGATGCCTACTATGGCGGGGCCGTGACGTTGCTGGATTCGGCTGAAATTGCCGCCCGGGCGTTAAAAGAGTACCTGACCGTCAATGGGTTACTCCATCAAAGCGAGCCGGCTACCGAGCAGTTTTTTGTGTCGGATTATACCGATGCGTTTGCCGCCTCCACGCGGCTCTTTTTTCAGCGTGAAGTGCCCTTGCAACGGCATGCACTTTGGGATTAACCCTTTGTTTAACGTGCTGCAAGCCGAATACATGGACACATGTAGGTTTTTCATCGAAATTCTTCATTTCCGCAGCAATCGAATGAGCATTTTTGCCTAATTAAGCAGGATCAAGTGCCCGTGTTAGCTTCTACGCTGTTGTTCATACTGCCCTTTTTGGTACTGTACACGATTTTGGTCGTGTATGCCGAGCGTAAGCTGTCGGCCTTTATGCAGGACCGGCTCGGCCCCATGGAAGTTGGGTATTATGGCTTGCTCCAAACCATTGCCGACCTGCTGAAACTGCTGCAAAAGGAAGACTTGACCCCGCAGGGTGCCGACCGCTGGCTGTTTAAAGTGGCGCCTATAGTCATTTTTTTGGCAGTTTTTGCTGGTTTTTCGCTCCTCCCATTGGCGCCCGCATGGGCCGGTTCTTCGCTTCCTTCGGGCGTTTTCTTGCTGTTGGCCATCATCTCGTTGGATGTGATCGGCATCGTGCTGGCCGGCTGGGCGAGTAACAATAAATACAGCATGATGGGCACGGTGCGGTCGGCCGCGCAGATCATCTCGTACGAGGTGCCCCTTGGCCTGGCCGTGGCCTGCGTTTGCTTGTATGCCGGCACCCTGAACTTGCAGGAAATCTCGTGGCAACAGAGCGTTGGGGCGGCCTCAGCGGCTCCCAAAAACTTCCTCGGCATCCCCGGGCTGGAGGTAACGCAGGCCGGTGGCTTTTTGATGTGGAATGTATTCACCATGCCTGTGCTGTGGGTGGCATGGTTGGTTTTTTTTATTGCCTCTTTGGCCGAAAGCAACCGCGCCCCCTTTGATTTGCCCGAAGCCGAATCGGAACTGGTGGCCGGCTACCAAACCGAGTATTCCGGTTTTCGGTGGGCCGTGATCATGTTGGCGGAGTACGCCATGATGCTGTTGGTGGCAATGGTAGGTGTGGTGTTGTTTTTTGGCAGTTGGAACACCCCCCTACCCAATGTGGGGCCTGTGCGGCTGGCAGATTGGACCAGCGGCACGATCGGACACTTCTCGGCCACCGTGTGGGGGATTTTCTGGCTCATGGGCAAAACGGTGCTGACGGTATGCTTACAGATCTGGGTGCGCTGGTCTTTTCCGCGCGTGCGGATTGATCAGTTGGTATCGTTGTGTTGGAAATACCTCACGCCTTTTTCATTGGTTTGTCTATTGTTGGTTGCAGTCTGGAAATTGTTATGATACGATATGTAGGGGTTTTCTTGTGTTCATGGTGGGCATTGACGGTCGATGCTCAACCTTCGTTGGATAGCCTGGAGCGCGTGTTGCCAACCCTCACCGATGATTCGCTAAGGCATCGCGCCTTGACGCAACTGGCGGAAGGACTTCAATACACCCAATACAAAAAGGCCGAAGCATTTACCACCGAAGCATTGGCCATTGCCGAACGAAACAAGTGGGACTGGGCCCTGGCGGAAACCTATAAACGCATTGGGTTTTTGTCCACCATCGGTGGCGATTACATTCGCGCCATCAAGTATGACAACATGGGCCTGGAATTGGCCACGCAGCGAAACGACAGTTTGGCCATCGCGGAATCACTCAACTTTCTGGGGAATGACTACAGCGATTTGGGGCAGTACGACCAGGCCTACTATTATTTCACGCAATCCTACCGCGTAGGCCAGTTGATTAATGATTCCATCCGCATGACCATTGCGCTGCACAACCTGGGTAACGTGTTTCGAAACTTAGAGCAATTTGAAGTGGCGTTAAACTACTTAGAGCGAAGCATGCGCATGAGTGAAGAAATTGGCGACCTGGACGGGATCCCGTATTCCTATGAATCCATCGGAGCGGTGTACGCTCAAAAAAGCGATTTTGAACAAGCCAAGTTCAACTTTGAAAGGTCGCTGGTCACCCTCCGCGAGCGAAAACTTACCGTGATTGAGCCCCGTGTGCTCACCCGCCTCGGGGATCTGTATTCCGAACAAAAACAGTTTGCGCGAGCTCTCGCCTATTATGATTCAGCCCAGGTTCTCCAACAAAATACGCAAAATGAATTGGGTCTGGCGGAGATCGCGTATGGAAAAGCCAAGATATTTATCGCTCAAAACAAGTATCAGGAGGCCATTCAACTGCTCACTACCAGCATGGCCACGGCCCAGTCGCTCAAAGCCATGAAACTTTACATCGACTGCCTGAAAACCCTCTCTGAGGCAGAAGAAAAAAAGAAAAACTATCCCCAGGCGCTGCGGCACCTGCAGTTATATTATAGTGTGCGCGACAGCATCTACAACTCCGGCATGATGGAAAAATTGTTTCGCGAGCAGGTGCGTTATGCCACGGCTAATAAAGACGAGCAAATAGCGGAACTGAACAAAATCAAGATACAGCGGGAAAAAGAACTGAGCGAACAAAAAGAACTGGTGCAGCAACAGTCGTTTGTGCGCAACATCCTGGTGGTGGTGGTGGCCCTCACCGTCATCCTGCTCTTCACCGTCTACCGAAGCGGTCAGCGAAGAAAACGGATCAACCGGCTGCTGCTCGAACACCAGGAGGAAATCAAAAAACGAAGTTTTGAGTTGGAACAACTGAACAAGGTGAAGGATAAGTTTTTCTCCATCATCTCGCACGATCTGCGCTCCCCCATTAATGCGTTGTACAGCATCGTTGACCTGATCGACCGCAAGCAGATGAGCGGCATGGAACTGGAAAACATCATGAAGGAATTGAAGATGCGCGTCAACCACACGCGCTCCCTGATCAATAACCTGCTGGATTGGGCCCTGCTACAGATGGACAACCTGAAAATACAAATGCAACGCATTGACCTGAAGCCTATGGTAGACGAAACCATCACGCTGCTGGCCTCCATGCAAACGAAAGAAATCACGATCGAAAACCGCGTGGCCAAAGGAACCTATGCATTGGGTGATCTGAACATGATCAACCTGGTGTTCCGCAACCTCATTATGAACGGGCTCAAGTTCACCGAGGCAGGCGGTAAGATCACCATCGACTGCCAGGATGAAGGCAACTATTACCGCATGGCCGTGGCCGACAATGGCGTGGGCATTGCGCCTGAGGTGCAAAAACTGTTGTTTGAAAAGACGGCCGGCTATACCACCCGAGGAACCGCCAATGAAAAGGGCACGGGCCTGGGACTGATCCTTTGTCGCGAGTTTATCGAGCGAAACGGGGGCAAAATTTGGCTCGAAAGCGAACTGGGCAAGGGAAGCACCTTCTACTTCACCTTGCGTAAAGCATAGCCGCTGCCACCGCCCTCAGGCTGTTGAACCTTTTGACACGCGGGCCTGCACCCGCTGCCCGTTTTTTCGGCCAAAGGATGTACCTTTGAGCATGACCGCACAAAGCTATTGGGGCAATCTGGTCGTGGCCTTCCGCACGCTGGCCGGTGGCTTGGGCCTGACGTGGAAACACTTCACGGCTGCCCGGCACCAACGCACGTCCGTAAACATACGCGAGGCAGCTTACTTCGAGGGCCAGCGCGGCATCGCCACGGTGCAATATCCACGTGAACAAATACCCGTGCCAGATCAGGGCCGTTACCAACTCCACAATGAGATTGACGACTGCATCGTGTGCGACAAGTGCGCCAAAATCTGCCCAGTGGATTGTATTGACATCGAACCGATCAAATCACCGGAGGAATTTGGCAAAACCGCGGATGGCACCCCAAAGCGCATCTATGCCGCCAAATTTGACATTGACATGGCCAAGTGCTGCTTTTGCGGCCTGTGCACCACCGTGTGCCCTACCGAGTGCCTGACGATGACCAAAGTATATGACTTTAGTACATTTGATATCACCGATCACAACTTTGCCTTTGGCACCATGACCCTGGCGGACATCGCGGCCAAAAAACAGGCATGGGAAGAACATCAAAAGGCCAAGACGACCGTGGCCCCAGCCTCCCCCGCGGGCACACCCACTGCCAAGCCGGTGTTCAAACCGCGTATCCCCCCCGCCAAACCACAGTGAGCATGGCCACCTTTTTTTTCTATGGATGGTGCCTGATCATCATAGCAGGGTTGGCCACACTGGCAATCTCTTCAAAACTGATTCACGCAGCCTTGGGCCTGTTGGCGATATTGGTGGCGCTGGCAGGTATCTATGCGTTGCTATCGGCTGAGCTTCTGGCGGTGATCCAGTTGATGGTGTATGCCGGAGGCGTGCTGGTTTTGATCTTATTTGGCATCATGCTCACAGGGCGGCTGTCGCACAGGCCCATGCACATTGAATCGCGCCAGATAGGGCTTGGCTTGGCCGTGGCAGCCACTTTGTTCATTACGCTGATCGTTTTTGTTCGTCCGGCTTTTTTGCAGACGCCCGCGGCCGATCACGCGGGTTCGTTGCGTGCGCTCAGCGTATCCCTGTTTTCCGAATACACGCTGGCGTTTGAGCTGGCCGGTGTGTTGTTGTTGGTCTCCCTGATCGCGGGCGCGGTCATCGCTTCTTCACGTCCATCATGATTGCGACACACCACATCTTTGTGTTGAGTGCGCTGCTGCTGTCGGTGGGCATTTTCGTGTTGCTCACCAAGCGCAACGCCATCGTGGTACTGATGGGCCTGGAGCTGATCCTCAATGCCGCCAACCTGAATCTGATCGCCTTCAACCGATTATATGCCGATGCCTTGCACGGGGAAACGATGGCGGTGTTTGTCATCGTCATCGCGGTGTGTGAAGCGGCCGTGGGCGTGGCCATTATTTTGCGTGTGTACCGGCAGTACGCCACCGCGGTGCCGGATCAAATCAACCAACTAAAAGACCCCTCGTGACCGTGGCTGCCACCGAATGGAATGTGTGGGTGCCTTTTGCGCTGGCGCTACCGCTGGTTTCGTTTGCCGTCAGTTTCTGGATCGGCCATCGCTATGGCTGGGTGGTGCCCTTGTTGGCCACCGTGCTGTTGGTGGCCGGCTGGGTGTGCACGACAGTGGTCGCCTTCCACCAGGCATCCACCAACAGTTACTTTTCCTTGCCTTGGTTTTCGATGGGTACGGATGTCATCCACATCGGTTGGTGGCTGAACCCCCGGGCGGTTGCGATGTGGTGGGTGGTGTACACCGTTTCACTGTTGGTACACATCTACTCCATCGGTTACATGGCGGGCGAGGCAGGTACCGCCCGCTACTTTGCGTGGCTCGGCTTTTTTACGTTTGCCATGGGCGGATTGGTGGTCAGTTCAAACCTGTTGGTCACGTTTTGCTGTTGGGAATTGGTGGGGTTGAGTTCGTATCGACTGATTGGCCACTGGCGCGAACGGCCCGCGGCCAGCGCGGCCGCCACCCAGGCTTTTCTGGTTAATCGGGTGGGCGATCTGGGCTTCCTGGTTGCGCTGATGTTTTTGTGGTCGCAAGCCGGCACGTGGGATATACCTGCACTTATTTCGATGACAGCCTCAGGGGAGCTGAAAACGGCCGTGGGGTTGTGCCTGCTGTTGGCCGTGGCCGGCAAGTCGGCCCAATTTCCGTTGTTACATTGGCTGCCCGATGCCATGGCGGGCCCCACGCCTGTGTCGGCATTGATCCATGCGGCCACCATGGTGGCCGCGGGCGTTTACCTGTTTGTGCAACTCCATTTTCTGTTTTCGGCCGATGCACTGGCGGTGGCGGCCGTGGTGGGGCTGGTGACACTGTGCGTGGGCGGATGGGGGGCGCTCATCCAAACCGATCTGAAAAAAATATTGGCGTACTCCACCCTTTCGCAATTGGGTTTGATGGTAACAGGCGTGGCGCTCGCCTCGCCCGAGGCAGGATTTACACATCTCATCACCCATGCCTTTTTTAAAGCCGGGTTGTTTTTGGCTGCGGGGGCGCTCATCCATGCCACAAATCTTCCGGGGCACGCTCCCCAACAAGACATCCGCTACATGGCCGGGCTGTGGCCATCGCAGCGGTCCGTGGTTATTTGTTTTGTTCTTTGTGCGGCCTCGCTGGCGGGGATGCCGCTCACCAGCGGTTTTCTTTCCAAAGAACGGCTGTTATCGGAGGCAAGTCATCATACACTTTCCTTCATCGTGCTGGCAGCCTCTTCATTTGTCACGGCCCTGTACTGCGCGCGCCTGATCATCTACCTGCTTTCACCCCGGCCCTCGGCCAGGGGGGAGCATCGCGTTCCCTTGATCATGCAATTCCCTCTATGGATCCTTAGTGTTGGTTCCCTTTTTGTGGCGCTGTCGGCTTCTCCCCTTTCGATACAATCGTGGTGGCCGGTGTTCGCCACCGATGAGCCAGTCCCTTGGGTGGCGATCATTTCCCTGAGCATGTTGGTATTGGGCGCTACCCTGGCATGGTGGTTGTATCGCCATCGGCCCGAACCAACCATGTCTACGTCATGGGTTCCACACGTGTGGCTACAAGCGGCACAGAATTACGCAGTGCGGATGCCCGCGCTGCGGCTGAGCAAGGCTGCGGAGCGGGCCGACAAGCGCTGGCTAGATGGTATGCTTCATGCAGCGTCTTATGGCTATGTGACTTTTTCGTTTGTGATCGGATGGGTGGATCGGGTTTTGGTCGATGGGTTGGTGTCGGCCGTGACCCACGCTGCGCAAGGCGGGGGCAAACTCTTTCGCGCCCTGGTGAATGGAAAAATACAATCGTATCTAACGTGGGGTATGGTGGCGTTGCTTAGTTTTATGGTTTGGATGTTGTACCAATTGGCACACCGTTGATCTCGCTGCTCATTTTTATTCCGGTTATCATCGGGCTGTTGCTGCTGGCTGTGCCGGTGCGGCTGAACGGAGTGTTTCGCTGGGGTGCACTGGTGGCGAGTGTGGCACAGGTCATCCTGCTTATTTTTTTGTGGGTCTCTTTTGATGGCGGGCAACCGTGGCAGGCGCTGGAGCAGGCACCGTGGTTTTCGGTTGACCTGGGCACTTGGGGAAAAATGCAAGCCACCTACATAGTGGCTGTGGATGGACTTAGTATCGGACTGGTGGGCTTGTCCGTTTTGGTATTGCTCATCGCGGTGATCTCATCATGGCATGTACTGGAAAACGCCAAAGGATACTGGTCGCTGTTGTTGATTTTGAACGGCAGCATCATCGGCTCTTTTTGTGCGCTGGACTTGCTTCTGTTCTATGTGTTTTTTGAGTTTATGCTCATCCCGATGTATTTCCTCATTGGCATTTGGGGTGGGCCGAGGCGCGAGTATGCCTCCATCAAATTTTTTCTGTATACCCTGGCGGGATCGATCTTCATCCTGATCGGTATCATCCTCGTGTACTTGTCGTACCAAGATCCGACCCAGCCCGCAGTGGCACACACCTTTAACATCCTGCACATTTACCAACCGCTGCAATTGCTCATCGATAGTCCACTCTATTCTACCGATGCCACATTGGGCAGCTACCGCGGATGGGTGTTTGGGTTGTTTTTCATCGGCTTCGCCATCAAACTGCCGGCCGTGCCGCTGCATACGTGGTTGCCCGATGCCCACGTGGAGGCCCCCACTGCGATCTCGGTGGTGCTGGCCGCATTGCTTTTAAAGATCGGAGGCTATGGCTTGATCCGGTTTGTGTATCCGGTGCTGCCCGATGCCGCACTGCATTTCAGCCCGTGGGTGGCCGGAGTCGGGCTGCTGTCCATTATTTACGGAGCCATGAACGCATTGGCGTCCAAAGACCTGAAACGGCTGGTCGCTTACTCTTCGGTGTCGCACATGGGTTTTGTCTTGTTGGGATTGGCCAGCGGCACCAGCGAGGGCACAGCCGGGGCCATTTATCAGATGATCAGCCACGGCATCATCTCGGCCATGTTGTTTTTGTTGGTGGGCGTGTTGTACGATCGCACGCATGACCGCGAAATCAATCACTACTCCGGTTTGGCCGAGCGCATGAAACCGTTTACTGCCTTTGTGCTGATCGCCTTTTTCGCCTCCATGGGTATTCCCGGGTTTTCGGGTTTCATCGGTGAAGTGATGGTGTTCCTGGGTGCCTTTCGGGCTGCGGAGCTTGGCGCGTTTGGCGTGTGGGTAGCCCTTGCCGCCACGGTTGGGTTGTTGCTCGGGGCCGCCTATTATCTGTGGACGCTCCAGCGCATGTTCTTTGGTCCGTTCCACTCGCGCGCAGGCGAGCATAACCTGCTGCCGCTCACCGCGCGTGAGTATGCCTTGCTGCTGCCATTGGCGGTGGCCACGGTGGTGCTGGGCTTATTTCCACAGTTGCTGTTGCACTACATCAACCCGTTTGTGCAAAAATTTCTGTCTGCGTTTCCCGCACTCTCCCACTAACCTTGCCGTATGGAACCGGTCATTTTCTTACAGGCAACCATCGATGGCATCGGGCATCTTGGGGCCGAGGTGATGTTGCTGAGCGGATGGGTGATCGTACTCATTGCGGGGTTGGTGCCGACCATTGCCAACACTGGCGCGCTGCGGACCTTGACGATGCTCACGCTCGCAGCCACCGCCTGGTGGGTCGTGCGCGACTGGCCTGCCGATACCCTCACACTTTTTGGAGGCCTGCTCAAACACGATGCCTTTGGTGCTTTGGCCAAACTGATTTTCTGTACCTCGGCCCTGTTTGCCGTGGCCATTACATCCCGCGGGCAGCGGCAGTCGCATGAGTATTTCCTATTGCTGTTGGCAGCGGTACTGGGTGGTCAGTTGGCCGCCATGAGTACCCACCTGCTCGTGATGGTGCTGGCGTTGGAAATCGTGTCATTGTGCGGCTATGCGCTGGCAGGGTTTGCCTTTACCAAAACCGGGGCGGAAGGTAGCCTCAAGTATTTCATCTTGGGCTCGGCCCTTACCGCGTTGATGATCTATGGCGCATCGTTGCTATACGGTGCCACCGGCTCCATGGATTTTTCCTCGGACGTCTTTGCCGCTGGATTGCTGCGTGCACCCACGCCCCTGGTTTGGGTGGGTGGGTTGCTGCTGGTGGCCGGCCTGTTGATGAAGATCGCCAGCGTGCCGTTTCATTTTTGGGCGCCCGATGCCTATGAAGCGGGCCCCACCCCGGTGGTGGCCTTTCTGGCAGTGGTACCCAAAGTAGCGGCTATGGTGGTATTGGCCCGCGTGATGTGGGTATTGCATGCCGGGGGCGAAGCGTTGGTGCCATGGCCAACCATTTTGGGTGTGGCCGCCCTCGCCTCCATGGTGGTGGGCAATCTGGCAGCCTTGGGCCAAACCACACCCAAGCGTCTGCTGGCCTATTCCTCCATCGCGCAAAGCGGCTTTATGCTGGCCGCGCTAAGTTGCCTTACGCCCGAGGGCCTGAGCGCGTGGGTGTTCTATGCCGTGGTGTTTGCAGCGGCCAACTGGGTGGTGTTTATCGCGCTGGATGTGTTTGAGAAGGAGCACGGCTGTACCGAAGTGAGCTCGTTTGCGGGGTTGGGCCGCCATCGCGTGGCATTGGCCGTGGTGCTGTCGCTGGGGCTGTTGTCGCTTACCGGCTTGCCTCCGGCCGGTGGCTTTACGGCCAAACTCTTTTTGTTCACCACCCTGTGGGGAACGTTTGAAGGCAACGGTGAGTGGCTGTACCAGCTTCTGTTTTTTGTGGGCCTGGCCAACACCGTGGTGTCGCTGTTCTTTTACCTGAAAATACCCTATTACCTTTTCTTCAAAACCGCACCGGGCATGAGCGCCACCCGCGGCACGCGCTGGCCCATTCTCTTGCTGACGATTTTGAGCGTCTTGCTGGTGGCCGTGTTCCTACGGCCTGATGCTTTGACGGGTTGGATTAATCGGGTTACCTTTGCATGGTAGACACCGCCCTCCCATTATGAGCGATACCCTCCACCACGAGTGTGGCATAGCCCTCATTCGATTGCGAAAGCCTCTTTCGTACTACATCGAAAAGTATGGCACTTCGTACGGAATGACGAAGATGTACATCTTGATGGAGAAGCAGAGCAACCGGGGGCAGGACGGGGCCGGCATCGCCAACATCAAAATCAACCAGGAGGCCGGCCACCGCTACATCAGCCGCTACCGCTCCATGAAGACACAGCCCGTGGCGCACCTGTTCCGCAAAATCGGCAAGCGATACAAGAAGGCACAAAAAGAAGGTAAAGAAAAGTTCAAAGATGAATCGTGGTTGAAGACCCACGTGCCCTTTACGGGCGAACTGTGGCTGGGCCACTTGCGCTACGGCACCCACGGCTTCAACAGCATCGAAAATGTGCATCCCTTCTTGCGCCAAAACAACTGGCGCAGCCGCAACCTGGTCATGGCCGGCAACTTCAACATGACCAACGTGGATGAGCTGTTCAACATCCTGGTGGACCTGGGCCAGCACCCGAAAGAGAAAGTGGACACGGTGACCGTTATGGAAAAGATCGGCCACTTTCTGGACGAAGAAGTGCAAAGCCAATTTGACAAGTACAAAGACCAGTACTCCAACAAGGAAATCTCCGACATCATCGAAAATGAAATTGACTTGCAACGCGTGTTGAAGCGCGCGTGCAAGGACTTTGACGGAGGTTACACGATGGCCGGGCTCACAGGCTCGGGGTCAGCCTTTGTCATGCGCGATCCCTCCGGCATCCGCCCTGCGTACTTCTATGCAGACGAGGAAGTGGTGGTGGTGGCTTCTGAAAAACCCGCCATCAAATCAGCCTTCAACATCGACTACAACCAGATCGAAGAGATCACCCCCGGGCATGCCCTCATCATTACCAAAGCCGGTGATGTGGAACAGCACATGGTGCTGCCCGCGTTGGAAAAAAAATCGTGCAGCTTTGAGCGCATCTACTTCTCGCGCGGCACCGACCCGGAGATTTACCAGGAGCGCAAAAAGCTTGGCAAACTGCTGGTGCCCCAAGTGCTCAAGAGCATCAACTTCGACCTGAAGAACACCATCTTCTCCTACATCCCCAACACAGCCGAGACGGCCTTTCTGGGCATGATGGAAGGCATCGAAAACTACCTCATCAGCAAACAAAAAGACATCATTGTAGACGGCAAGCCCTCGGTGGATTCATTGGATGACATCCTGTCGTTTCGCCCGCGCATTGAAAAGATCGTGATCAAAGACGTGAAGCTGCGTACCTTCATTACCGATGACGACCACCGCGATGAGATGGTGGCCCAGGTGTATGACACCACGTACGAGGTGGTGAATAAGGGCAAAGACACGCTGGTGGTGATCGATGACTCCATCGTGCGGGGCACCACCTTAGAAAAGAGCATTCTGAAAATGCTGGACCGCCTGCAGCCGAAAAAGATTGTGGTGGTTTCCTCCGCACCCCAGATACGGTTTCCCGACTGCTATGGCATTGACATGAGCCGCATGGGCGACTTTGTGGCGTTCCGCGCCATGATCCAGTTGATCAAAGAACACGGCAAAGATTATTTGCTAGGCGAAGTGTATGAGCGCTGCCGCCTGGCCAACGAAGAAGAACAGCCGGCCAACCACGTGCAAAAACTGTACGATCAGTTTTCGTATGACGAGATCTCCGACAAGATTTCCGACATCGTGCGCCCTGCGGACATGAAGGCCGAATTACAGGTGGTGTTTCAGACGGTAGAGAATCTGCACAAGGCCATCCCCCACCACGTGGGCGACTGGTATTTTACGGGCAACTACCCCACCGGTGGCGGCACGCGCGTGGCCCACAAGGCCTACATCAACTACATGGACGGCAAACTGGTGCGGGCTTACTGAGGCGCGCACAGGGTGATCCAAAACATTCCGGCCGGGCAGCCATATCTGAATGCCTGAACCTCCTGCGGTATTCCGTCAAAAACAACCGGATTTGCCCGTTTTGGGTGTCTTCTTTGGATTTTCAAAGACTGCATGCTACTTTCGAAATGTGTGCGATTGGACATAGCCAGATGTTGTGTGCACAACCAATTCTGACAAAGCAAATTTCAAAACTTACGGGTGGCAGCGGACGACTCTAAAAAAACAATTTTCTGGATTTCTGCTTCGGACAGCCATGAGGACTGGTTTGTGGTGGCGGTGGACCAATACCTGGCCGAATCATTTTTCGCTGAACAGGAAGGCTATGATATGGAGGAGGTTTCATCTAAAGAAATCTGCCCTGCAGACTATGAGGACAAATTAAACGAAAAGAAAGAAGCCTACTTTCCAACACACGAAATGTTGATAAAGAATAGATTTGAAATAATTAGTGAGGGCCAGCCAACAATTTTCTGGAAAGCGGGGGAAAAATACTGTCAGGGCAATATTATACAAAACATCATTATTGAAAGGGGCCGAAAACAAAATGGCGTTTATTTAATAGCGGTTCGGGACACAGACCTTTACAAGATTGGAATAACAAAGGATATCGAGAAGAGATTGTCGCAATTACAAACCTCAAATCCTTACGAGTTTTACCTAATGGGGTTTTTTGTAACCGAAAAATGTAGAAAATTAGAGAGTCTGCTTCATCAAAAGCTTCGATTAAATAGATACAAAAGGGAGTGGTTCAAACTCGCCCCGGAAAACGTCCGTGATATTTCGCGCTTTGCGAGAAATTTTATAAGCAAGCCCATAACAGAAAACAACAAAGATATCGGACATGTTTTCAATATTGACATCGGGTTGCGAACCGACCAATATGAAGAAGTTAACGGTTTGCCATTCTAACAACACAATGAGTTCTATTTTTCCATTGTTGGTGGTCATAGTCAAACGTTGACGGTAATAATTTCTTATGACTGACAAATTTCAAATCAACGGACGACACCAACTCAAATCATTTGGAAAGGGGCTGATTACATTTTCAGTGGCGTTTGTTGGGATAATTATTGGGGGCTTACTTGGAATCTTTAATTTAAACAACTTCCTTTCGCTGGTTACATTATTCATATCCGTATGTGTCGTTTTCTGCATTCCTGCAATCTATCTTCACATCACATATCTAATTGACAACTGGCGTACAATTCTGTGTGTAGACAAAAGACAGAGCAGTTTTACAATTGCGACTAAGTACGAGCAGCTCAGTTACAAATTCGAAGATATTGAGTATACTGAGCTGATCGTTGGAATTTACTATAGAAATCGACTAGATAATCGAGGACGTTGGCCAGCTCCGTGGACAAATTACGGATACCTAAAGCTAAAATTGAAAGACGGAAAGGAGTTTATGTTTACATCATTAATGGTCGACTTGAGCAAACTACCACTACCAGTCAATAAAACGAAGTTTCGACTTATCCCATCTTTGGAAAACTAGGGTAGACAAATAATGCCGTCAACACTGTCAATTTGCAGAGGTGCAGTCAAATTTAGTCTCAAAATGCAGTTCGTATACTGTAAGGTTTGCTTAGTGGTGGGGCCATCATACAAAGTCTGCACGCAACATCAGCAAGGTTGGAGTTTTATTTTTCAAATAACGTCTAATAGGTCTAAGAGGCACTACAAAATCCAGCCACTAATTGAAATCAAACATCGGTGATCATGCACCGGAATAATGAAGTACATCAAATATCTAAACTATTCTAATCTTATCTGTGGCACAGTTTTGCTGTGGACCTATCTAAAATCATTCCCTCAGTACTTAGATTATTTGTTGATAATTGGGTTTACGTTGACAATTTGGTATAACTGGGAAACACTAAAGCAACTAAAAGGACAAAAGAATAAATTGAACAGACTCAATTACGCAATCGGGGTTATGACTATCATCTTCGGATTGCTTTTGCTTTTAGGTGCCGCGGGAATGATTAAGGACGGTCTAAAAGAGAATTCAACAAGTGCCAAGATTTTGATTGGTTCACTCTACATGTCCTTCGGACTGGTAACAATTTTTCTGACACTGAGAACACTAAAATACTATAAGATCAAGTGAGCCTCTCTGTCTTTGTTGGTGTTGCGGGTGAGCAATGAGGGCGGGTTCACCAACAAACGAGATGAAAACATATTTCATGCAAAAAGGTACAACGAGAGCCAGCAGCGCGAAAATTCCGTTTAGGGAATTTTTGGGTTTGCTTGCTGGTGGGGGTGCTTACACCACCACTAAACAAACCGAACACGCTACCAGCAAGCCCCAGATAAGGCCAATTTCCATTACATTTGACTCATGAACTTAAATTCAGTAATAAAAACAAAGCATGATGACTTCATTAACCTGTGCAGGCAGCATAGAGTAAGCAAAATTTATGCTTTCGGATCTTCAATAACCGACCATTTCGACCCAGCTAAAAGTGACATTGACGTGATTGTGGATTTGGACATTAAGGACCCCATTGAGTATGGCGAAAATCTTCTTTCACTTTGGGACCGTTTAGAGGTATTTTTCGAAAGAAAAGTGGACTTGTTAACTGAGGAATCGATAACTAATCCTTATTTGAGAAAAAGTATTGAGTCTACAAAAAAGTTGATCTATGACGGACAAGGAGACCACTTAAAGATTTTTTGAAATATGGGACTATTTGACAAACTGAGGAAAGGCTCAGACGACAACCTTAACTTAGATAATCCAGCAATCAAAAAAATGGTGGATTGGATTGAACATCCAATGGAGTTTAACAAAAGACCCACCTCAGCAACGATATTTGATCAACGAGAATTGTTCTGGCCAAGCCAACGAAAGGAACTCTGTTTTTTGATAAAGTTTACCGTGGACAACGAAGAGTATATAGGGTTTACGGGCCCGATAACTTGGTGTTTCATAGGAATCGAATTTAACAAGTTGTCTATCGAACAGCTTTATGAACGATATACCGGCTGGTTTATCGCATTTTATACCATTAACTCTGAGTCTTATCAAAAGTCATTGGAGGGGACGAATGAAGCCAATGTCATAGATAAATTGCATAGAAGGGGTTTTAATGAGATAAAGACAATTCAAAAAGCATTTATTGGCGGAGAAAATTATTATGAATTTACGGCACAAGAGGCAGGAAAAAAAGTAATAATTGTCGGCACTGAAAACGACCTGCAAGAATTTGAAATCGACCATATATTACCTTTTTATGAATATATAGGCATTGGATGGAATCCGCTGGATAAATAACCAATGACAAATTCGTCCAGTTCCAAAAGTATGACTCGCTTCTGGTTGCTATTTCAAATCTTTACCCTGCTTCGGTGGGTCTTCTGCATCTCATGTACGCGTGTGGGTTGTTGGAGCAGTTTCGGCAACGGGGTTTTGTGGTTCGCCCGATACCCTTGACGCGGTCGGGCCTATAAGTGCAACCAATCCGCGCGGTTTTATCTCTATCTTGCCCTCCCAACCTACTGCTACATGAATGTCTCTCTGCGCTTCCTCGGGGCCGCCAAAAGCGTCACCGGCTCCAAGTACCTGCTGGAAATCGACCGGCAGCGACTGCTCGTTGACGGGGGCTTGTTTCAGGGCCGCAAAGAGCTGCGCCTGCGCAACTGGCAGAAGCTGCCTGTGGACCCCGAAACCATCGATCAGATCATCGTCACCCACGCCCACATCGACCACATCGGCTATTTGCCGCGACTAGTGCGCGATGGCTTCCACGGCCCCATCCACTGCACCCATGCCACCAAAGACCTGATGAAGATCATGCTCAAAGACGCGGCCAAGCTGCAGGAAGAAGAGGCGTTGTTTGCGCTAAAGCAGGGTTACTCCAAACACAGCAAGCCCGAGCCGCTCTTCACCGAGGAAGATGCCGACCAGGTGATGAGTCTGGTGAAAAGTTATGGCATGGAAAAACGCATCGCGTTGGCGCCCACGGTTGACATTCAGTTTTTCAACTCCGGCCATATTCTGGGGTCGGCCATGGTGGAGGTGACAGTGACAGGCCAGCGACACAAAAAAAAGATTGTCTTTTCGGGCGACCTGGGTCGCTACGATGATCCGATCATGTACGAGCCACACGCCCTGCGGCAAGCCGATGTGTTGATTGTCGAGTCCACCTATGGCGACCGCAACAACCCGATGGGCGATGTAGAAGGCAACCTAGCCAACATCGTAAACGAGGCGCATGACCGACAAGGCGCCATCCTCATCCCGGCATTTGCCGTGGGACGCACGCAAACGCTTATTTTCTATTTGATCAAGTTGATGAACGCGCAAAAGATTCCGCTGCTGCCCATCTACATCGACAGTCCTATGGCCATCAACGTGACGGATTTGTACGAGCGCCACAGCAGCCATCACAAAATAAAAGTAACGCCCGAGGGGAACGAGCTGATGAGCCTGTTCGACTCGCGCAACATCCATTTCTGCAACACAAAACACGAATCGCAGGCGTTGAACAGCATGCGCAAACCGGCCATCATCATCTCGGCCAGTGGCATGGCCACCGGGGGACGCATTTTACACCACCTCTACCATCGCCTGGGTCGCGAAGAAGACACCGTACTCTTTGCGGGTTACCAAGGCGAGGGCACGCGCGGCCGCGATATCTTAGAGGGAGAGCCCACCGTGCGCATTTTTGGAGAAGAAGTGGCTGTCCGCTGTCAGGTGCGTCAAATCAACGGCTTGTCGGCCCATGGCGACCAGGAAGACCTGCTTCGCTGGCTTCACAACTTTCAGGAACATCCCAAGCGTGTGTTTATTACCCACGGGGAAGAAGACGTGGCGCACGCATTTCAAAAAGTCATCGAGCAGGAGCTTGGGTGGCACGCGACTGTGCCCAATTATTTAGAAACCGTGCATCTGTTCGAAGGGCTCTAGCCTTTCAGCACCCATTCCCGTTCGGCCCCTTTTAGTTGCAGCCAAGACACCGCCCCCCTGCGCGAGGGCCAATAGACCAGCAGCAAAAAGACGATCAATAGAAATGTGATGGCTATCCACTGGAAAAGAAAAAACAAGTTGAGCAGCACAGTGGGCAGCGCCAGCCACAGGGTCAGGTTCAAGCGGCTGATCACCGTTTTCCGATAGTACTCAAGCCGGTCGGCCAACGAGGTATTCGCGTCAAACACGGGATACGAATGCCGAAGCCACCAGGTGTGAAGTACGAAACCCGTTAGAATGAGCGCAACGCAAGCGGCCGCGGCATGTACTTCCCCGATGGGCGATACCCAATAAAAATAGGAGGGCAGAAACAGCGGCAAGGCAAAAGACCCGCCCAACAGCACTACCAAGGCCAGCGCATAGCGCAGTGCCGAGCTGTGCAGTTTGATAAAAAACTCCCCTAGCGAGCTGTATGTCATAACCTACGCAACGGCATTTTACCGGCACGCAAGAAACAAAAAATCCCGCGGATGCGGGATTTTTCATTTTACAGGTGTTCCGGAGAACTTAGTACTTCACGGTTTTCACGTTTCCTTTGGGATCGGTGATCTCAAAGGTGGGCGTGCCACGTACGTTGCTGAGGTTATATACCAAGCCCGAGTTGGGGGCAAACACACGGCTGTCTTCCAACACCAACTGCAAGTTGCCATCGTAGATGCGCACCGCCAACTCTTCGGCTTCGCTGTTTCCTTTGGCTACCAGGTATTTCGTGCGGTCGTTGGTTTTTGCCACGTGGATGTTCACCGCGTGGTTAGCGCTGGCCGCCACTTTCTCCGAAGTCACTTTCACAAACTCCGTCTGCACGCTGGCGTTGTCTTCAATTTGAATTTTATAAGTACCTGCGGGCATCCCGGCAAAATTTAACGGACGGCTAAATCCGTTTTTGCTGTTGATGTCTTCGGCAAAAACTTCCTTGCCAGCCGCGTTGAATACGCGCAGCGTTACCTTGGCCGATACGCCACGCTCATAGATCACTTTGAAAACCCCTGTCTTCTGGCTCACGACCACCATTTGGGGTTTGCCCGGTTTGGCCCATACGGCCACCGTTACCAACATCGCCAAAGCGATAGTTACTACCTTTTTCGTTTTCATAGTTTTTTCCTTTTTGTTTTCGATACAAATGTACGGCCGTGGCAAAGGCGAGGACGTCTCTTGTAAGTAAACTTGATTTTTGCCACAAAAAAACGTTTGCGGGAGTCGGGAGTTGTCTACTAAAAAAATAGACTGGGCAACATCCTCCTAATTAACGGAAAAAATGTGTTGGCCTTAAAACGGTTTGCCGCCAACGGTTGCGCTACAACGCTCTTTGGAGCAGCAAAGCGCTTAATGGCGCCAGCCGGTCAGTTCACAAAAGTCGGTGCGCGCAAAACTGGCGTAGGTGTCGCGGATGGAAAAAGTAAGTGTAAGCTGGTGGGAATAAAGCCTTCCGGTGCCTTCGATGACAAAACCGTTTACGGTTTGCCGTGGCAACGTTAGTTGATCTCCCCGCAAAAAGGCTTCTACGCAAATGCCTTCGCCATAAAAGTTATCGATCCAGATCCGGTTGTCTCCGTACGATGCATCTATCCACACGGTATACCGATACTCGTGTTGATAGGTGTGGCTATATTCCTCCACACGGTACGAGCCGGTGTAGCGATCGTGCCAATGCGTTTGGTTGTCCTCCAGGTAAATGAGGTCGCAGGCCGTCAGGTGTATGGCCAGCAACCCGATGAGTGCGATCTTTTTCATATTCCGACAGATTTACCGGAACTGTTGCAACGAACGCGCCAAAGGGTTGCTGGGGCATCCGGTAGTTATGCCAGCGCAATGGGGCCGCGAGGGTACAAAAAAAACCGGGCGAGGATCGCGCCCGGCTTCTTTGACTTTCTGCTCCAAAAAGGAGCTTTTGGTCAATCACTGCTTCGCCCAAGAGGAAGGGGAACACGTTTTGATCTGGAGCTTAAAAAAAACACCCCTACGCTCCTGACGGAGCTTCGAAATGTAAACACCCCTACGCTCCTGGCGGAGCTTCGGGGTGTAAAGAAAAAAGGCATTCCGGTACCGGCAAAAAATATTTACCACCAACAACCACTACGAATGGAGTAAATAACCAGTCGTACCGGAAATGCCATGCTTTACCAAATTCAAAGTTTCACATTCAACATTTAAAACTTCTATCACGAATTTTGAATCTTACATTTTGAATTTTGCATTTCTGTCAATCTACATTATCGTGCAAGAACTTATTATTGCCCAGCAGGCTGTTATCATCGTTCAGGTTATACCGTGAAATAAATGACTCGGACGAATGCGGCACTCCGTTGTCCATCTTCACGCCCCTGCGCAGGTAGGCCGGCAGTGTCCACTTTTCATTGAACTCATCTTTGGTCATTTCGGGTTTGGCTACTTTGGCCTTCAGTTTCTCGCGTCTCTCTTTGGCCTGCTGTTGCAGCCGTTCTTTGGTTTTGCGGTATTCCATCATGCCATCTTCGTTGATGATCTGATCGGCACTGATGCCTTTGCCCAGGGCAAACTCATCATCTTCCTCGGCAAAGAGTCCTTCCTCTCCTTCGTCTTCGCGTACTTCGGCTTTGTTAAACAATTCAAAGGTATATGCGCGCTCCTCCGTCTTTTTTTCTTCTGGGGGCACTTGTTTCTCGTCAGCCGAAAGGGGCGTCTCGGGTGTATTGAGTACGGGCTTGTCGTTGTCAGGCAACACGGGCGTTTTCAAGTGAATGTCGTGTGTACGTTGATTGACCGAGTTGTCGATGGGGGCGTCAAAAAGTGAAATCTGGGTTTTGTCCAGTTCATGTACTTTTTTGTCTTCGCCCTTTTTGGCGGTGCGCGTCTCGGTTTGAAAGCCGGTGGCAATGACGGTTACCCGGATACAGTCGCCCAGGTTAATATCCACGCCATGGCCAAAAATCACTTCAGCCTCCTCACCTGCTTGCTGCTGGATGTATTCCGTGATCGTGCTCAGCTCGTCCATCTGCAACTCTGCTTCTTCGCCCGAAATGATGGACAGCAAAATTTTCTTGGCGCCCATGATGTCGTGATTGTCGAGCAGCGGAGAGGCCAGTGCATTTTGAGCGGCCAGCAAGGCGCGGTTCTCGCCCCGCGTTTCGGCCGAGCCCATGACGGCCGCGCCCGCATTGAGCATGACCGTGCGCACGTCTTGAAAGTCCACGTTCACATAGCCCGCCTGGGTGATGATCTCCGCGATGCCCTTGGCTGCGGTGGTCAACACGTTGTCGGCCTCGGCCCATGCCTGGCCTACGCCCAGGTTGCCGTAGATCTCGCGCAGCTTGTCGTTCAGGATCACCAACACCGTATCGCACGAAGCACGCATGGCTTCAATGCCCACTTGCGCCTGTGCCGTTTTCTTTTTCCCCTCGAAGGCAAACGGAACGGTGACAATACCTACCGTGAGGATGTCCATGTCTTTGGCAATTTTGGCAATGACGGGCGCGGCCCCCGTGCCCGTGCCACCACCCATACCAGCCGTAACGAACACCATTTTGGTGCCCATGAGCATCTCGCGCACTTGTTCTTTGCTTTCGATGGCAGCCGCACGCCCTACTTCAGGGTTGGCTCCGCAGCCTAGTCCCTCGGTCAGGTTCACGCCCAACTGTAACTTATTGGGCACGGGACTGCTGTTGAGCGCCTGCAAGTCGGTGTTGGCCACCACAAACTCGACATCCTTGATGCCTTGCTTATACATGTGGTTGACCGCGTTGCTTCCACCGCCCCCCACACCGATCACTTTGATGATCGACTTGTGGTGCTTGGGAAGCTCGAATTTGTATGATCCTGTTTCAAACATGACGATTGTATTTTAGTGGTTGTGTTCGTTCAATGTTTTCTAGTATTCGTTTTTGCCATCCAGGTCATCGATTAAAAGGCCCTTGGTCTTATTCAAAATATTGGTGAAGAAATCGCTCGTCAAGGCTGCCTTTTTGGTTTTGACTTGCGGCTTGACCACCGTTTTGGCTTCGCGGTAGCGTTCCTCGCGTTCGTCCAGCGAGCGGAAGCCCGCCAGCACCAGCCCTACGGCCGTGGCATACATGGGACTTTTCACAGCCTCAAGTTTGCTTTTGCCCAGGTGTTCGTTCGGGTAGCCGATGCGCGTGTCCATGCCAGTCATATACTCCACCAGTTGTTTCAGGTTGGCGAGTTGCGAACCCCCACCCGTGATCACGATGCCGCCCGCCAATCGATTCTCAAATCCCGAGCTGATGATCTCGGTATGGGCCATCTCGATGATTTCTTCCATGCGCGCCTGAATGATGTTAGCCAGATTTTTCACGGAGATCTCCTTGGCGGTGCGGTTGCGGATGCCCGGTATGGACACCACTTCGTTGTGGCTTGCCTCTTCCGAAATAGCCTTGCCAAAGCGTGTCTTCAACTGCTCGGCTTGCTTGCCCATCACTTGCAACCCGTTTTGAATATCCTTGGTCAGGATTTCACCACCAAACGGGATGACGGCCGTGTGGCGGATGATGTTGTCATAAAAAATGGCAATGTCAGTGGTGCCTCCACCAATGTCGATTAGACACACACCCGCTTCTTTCTCTTCTTCGCTGAGCACGGCCAGGCTGGAGGCCAGGGGCTCCAAAATCAAATCATCAATCTCAATGCTGCTCCTGCGCACACATTTGTTGATGTTGTTGATGGCGCTGGTTTGGGCGGTGATCACGTGAAAATCCGCCTCGAGCTTCACCCCACTCATTCCTACCGGGTCTTTGATTCCCTCTTCATAGTCAACCGTATAGTCTTGCGGCATGACGTGGATGATCTCGCTTCCCGAAGGCACGACCATCCGGTACATGTCGTCTGTGAGGCGGCTGACGTCTTCAATGGTGATTTCTCCCTCCTTCGAGTCGCGCAACATGCTATTGTGGTGGATGGAGCTGCGGATGTGCTGCCCGGCAATGCCCACATTGACGACTCCGATGTCAATGCCCGACATGTCGCTAGCTTCTTTGATGGCCTTTTCAATGGCCAGCACCGTCTTGTCGATGTTCACGACAATGCCTTTGATGACGCCTTCCGACTCCGCCTTGCCCATGCCCAGGACTTCGAGTTTGCCAAATTCGTTTTTGCGGCCAACAATGGCACATATCTTCGTAGTGCCAATGTCCAGCCCGACTACTATCTTTTCGTTCTCCATGATTCGTATGTGTTTTAGTGGTTGTTTCTTATTTATTCAGCGATAACTTGTCCTTCGTATTCGAGGTTGACCCTGTCGTAGCGTGTCCAGCCACGCTGAGGCAGTATCTCTTTGTAAAAAACCATGAGCTTCTCAAATTTCTGCTCAATGTTTTCCGGCTTACCAAACTCTACTTTCTGTCCTGTTACTTGGGGGTATAGCGTTACCTTGCCTTTACTGTCGATGTCCAGCTGGGCCACCTGCGCTTTCCAAAACCGATCGTCATTGATATAGCGAATCATCTGCAATAAGTGCCGGCCCTCTTCCAGCCGTGTCAGATTTTCGGCCTGTAGCAACCGCTTCACAAACGGCCCGCTCACAAGCACCACCCGCGAAGTATATTTATCAGAAACGCCCATCACGGTGCCGTCCTCCGCGATATAGGCATCGGGCGCATCTTCCTGGATGATGCGGGCGATGGGCCGTCTCAACTCCACGTTTACGATCAGGTTACCCTTCAGATCGCCATACAGTTCGGCATCCAAAATATGTTTGTCGTACATGATTTTTTCTTCGAGGGCTTTGAGGTCAATCCGGTTTAAGCTCACGCCCTTGATGGCCTGCCCGCTATGGTCTACCAACCGGAGAATGTCGGCCTCATCCAAAAAATGATTCTCGTGCACATTATCCAGTTCTACCACCACCGCCTGACATGCCACTCCGCCTTGCTTGCGCTCGCTAAACGCAATCAGAAATGACAAGACCAGCAGTGCACCTGCTACTTTCACTTCTCTCCGTATGTTTATCTTCCATTTCATACGTAACGTCTGATGATCATTTCTTTGATGGGATTGACAAACGTGTCGATATCGCCAGCGCCCACGGTGGCCAATACGTCCAGGTCCAGGTCTTCCAGGTGGCGAAGCACGTTTGCTTTTCCACACCGTATCTTAACCGGGCTGGTGATGGCTGGGAAAAGCATGTCAGACGACACCCCCGGTACCGGCTCTTCGCGGGCGGGATAAATGTCCATCAACAACACTTCATCGGCCAGGCTCAGGCTCTTTGAAAATCCTTCAGCAAAATCGCGCGTGCGTGTGAACAGGTGAGGTTGAAACACCACCGTAATTTTTTTACCTGCATACATCGACCGCAGCGATTTGAGAAACGCTTCGATCTCGGCCGGGTGATGGGCGTAGTCATCGATGTACGTAACACGTGGCGACTTCACCACAAACTCGAATCTGCGCTTCACGCCACGGAAGGACTGCAGCGCACGCCTGATCGTATCGTCTGCGATGCCGAGGTGCTTGGCCACCAGGGTGGCGGCCATAGCGTTTTCCATATTGTGAAAACCGGGGACACCAAGCTGAATTTTCTCGATCGTCCAGGCGGGGCCCTTCAGATCGAATTCAAAAAATCCGCCCTTGGCAGTGATGTTGCTGGCAAAAAATTGCCCCCGGTCTTTACCATACGTTTCCTGCGCTACCGCGCGGTCCTTTCCCAAAGCCGCTACGGACTCGTGTATGATCAACTTACCCTGCGTTTGAATCTGTCCTACAAATTCACGAAACGAACTGATCATGGCAGCATGATCGCCATAGATGTCCAAATGATCTGCGTCCGCGGACGTGACCACCGCCACTTCAGGAAACAGCCGTAGAAACGAGCGGTCAAATTCATCCGCTTCCGCTACTACCCAGGTATCGGCCGTTACTTCACCCTGCATGACCAGGTTACTTTCATAGTTGGTCGTGATACCTCCCAGGAACGCAACCATATTGGTGCCCGCCTCCTTCAGCACATGAGCAATCAAAGACGAAGTGGTGGTTTTGCCGTGTGTACCTGCCACCGCAACGGTGCGGTAGTTTTTGGTGAGTATGCCCAGCACCTCCGCGCGTTTGACAATGTTGAATCCGTTCCTTTTCAGATAGGCATGTTCAACATGATTTTTGGGTATGGCCGGAGTGTATACCACTAACGTCTTTTCGTTAGACACATAGCCGGGTATCAACTCTACTCGGTCTTCAAAGTGGATTTCCATACCCTCCTCGATGAGCTCGTGCGTAAGCGGAGTGGCGGTGCGGTCGTAGCCTGCCACGCGCCAGCCCTTGTGCTTAAACCAACGCGCCAGCGCACTCATGCCGATGCCGCCAATGCCCAGAAAATAAATACTATCGTATTGCTTCAAGTCCACGTTTACCGTACGCTTATCAGTTTTTCAATTTCGTCCACGATGGCTTCCGTAGCGCGGGGTTTGCCCAGCTTGCCGATGTTGGTGCTTAGCCGTTGGCATGCCACACGATCATACAGGAGCGTGAGGGCTTCGTTGACCAAGCGCTCACGGGCTTCTTTGTCGGTGACAACCCGCGCAGCGCTTTCGTTGGCCAAGGCCATCGCATTTTTGGTTTGGTGATCCTCGGCCACGTTGGGCGAGGGCACCAAAATGGCGGGCTTTGCCGCCACGCACAGCTCGGAGATCGACAATGCCCCCGCTCGCGAGATTACCACATCGGCCGCAGCATAGGCCAAATCCATCTGTTTCAAAAAATCGTGGATTCTCACCTGTCGCAAATCTTTGTCTTTTACCTGCGCTTTCACGCTTTCAACATACATCTTGCCCGTTTGCCAGATGACTTGAACATTGGCGTCAATGAGTTTGTCAATGCCCTGCGCCAAACTTTCGTTGATGGTGCGGGCGCCCAAACTTCCGCCCAATACCAACAGCGTATGCTTTCCCTCCGAGAAGCCAAACTGGATGAGGGCATGGCTCCGTTTTTCGGACAGGTGGTTAATGTCTTTCCGCACCGGATTACCCGTCACCACGATTTTGCCGGGAGGAAAATATTTTTCCATGCCTTGATACGCTACGCAAATGCGTGAGGCCTTTTCTGCGACCCGTTTGTTGGTGAGCCCGGCATAGGAATTTTGTTCTTGTACCAACGTGGGCACCCCGGCCGCACTGGCGGCCAGCATCATGGGCCCGCTGGCATATCCGCCCGTACCAATGACGATCTGCGGTTTGAACTGCCGAACGATTCTGCGTGCCGCCACGTAACTGGCTACCAACTTAACAGGAAACAAAAGATTCGTCCACGTGAGCTTACGTTGAATGCCGCTGATCCAAAGACCGATGATGCGATAGCCGGCTTCAGGCACGCGCGTCATCTCCATGCGGCCCTTGGCGCCCACAAAAAGGATTTCCGCCTGTGGGTAACGCTCTTTGAACGCATTGGCAATCGCCACGGCCGGAAAGATGTGTCCACCCGTGCCGCCTCCGCTGATGATCAAACGATATGGTTGTGTTGCAATCACGCTGCTTTGGCCGTTACCGTTTTTTGTTCTTTCAATTCGCTGGCCTGCTGATCCCAGGCTTGGTCGCGCTCCCCACGACTGACACTTAAGATGATCCCCACGGATAGTCCGGTGAACACCATCGCGGTGCCTCCCATGCTGATCAACGGAAGGGGTTGACCCGTGATAGGGCCCAGCCCTACCACCACGCCCATGTTCACCATGGCTTGGCAGACCAAATCAAAACTGAGCCCGGCCGAGAGCAATCCGCCAAAGGCGCGTTCGCTGTTATAGGCGGCCTTCATGCCACGATGCAACAAAATCAAGTAGAGAATCAACACCACCACGCCCCCTACCAAACCATACTCTTCAATCACGATCGCATAGATAAAATCCGAATATGGATGGGGTAAGATGTTTCGCTGTTCGCTGTTGCCCGGCCCTTTGCCAAACAAACCTCCGGTGGAAACGGCAATCAGCCCATGTTGTGCCTGAAACGAGTGCTTGCCACTGACAAATGCTTCCCAGCGACTTTTCACCGTCTCCCAGCGATTGCCAAAATGAACGGCTGCAGCGCCTGCCAGCGCCCCCACCATCACCAGCATCGCCAGGTACTTCAGCGGCACGCGGCCAATAAACATGATAAGCATGCAGGTGGCAAAGAGCAATACCGCAGTGGATACGTTGGATAATCCGATCAACGCGCAGATCACTCCGCACCAAATCAGCATAGGTATCAATGATTCCTTAATATCATCAATGTTTTGCTGCTTTTTGGAGAGCATGCTTGCCAGGTTGATGATCAATGCCAGACTGGCAAAGTCGGAGGGCTGAAACGAAGTATTGATGAGGGGAAGCGTGATCCACCGGGAGGCATCGTTGATGGTGTCGCCAAATTTGAAGGTATAGAGCAGCAGCGGTACGCTGATCCACAGGGCGAGCCGCGACAGCTTTGAATAGTATCGATAGTCGATCTTATGCGCCACCCACATCGCGCCAAGACCCAAAAAAATCATCCCCGTATGTTTAAAGAGATACGACTCCGGAGTGGTTGTCCGCTTGAAGGCCAACGTGCCAATGGAGCTGTAAACGACCAGAATGCTGATCATCGAAAGGGCGAAGACAACGGCCCAGATGACGGGGTCACCCTGCAAATGCTTGTCAGCCCAAGTTTTGATTTTTGCGATCATACCGTTGTCTTTTCCGTTTCTTGTTTGAGGGCACGCACGGCTTCGCGAAACTGCGTGCCGCGGTCTTCATAGTTCTTGAACAGGTCGAAACTGGCGCACGCGGGTGACAGCAACACCACATCACCGGTTTGTGCTTCTCGCAGGGCGAGCTGCACAGCTTCCGTGACTGACTGCGTCTCACGTACCACAGGTACGAGGTTGCTAAAAAAGTGACGCAACTTGGTGTTGTCGGTACCCAGGCAGATAAGCGCCTTGACTTTTTTACGTACCTCGTCCTGAATCAATGAGTAATCGTTGCCCTTATCAATACCTCCGGCAATCCAAACCAGGGGCTGCCCATAACTGCCCAGGGCGTACACCACGGAGTCCACGTTGGTCGCTTTACTGTCGTTCACAAACTCTACGCCATTCACCGTACCCACGGGTTCGAGTCGGTGCGGTGCGTTTTTAAATGTCTTCAAGGCAATCCGTATATCCCCTGCCGAAACGCCCGCGTGCAACGCAGCCGAGACAGCCGACATGGTGTTGATCAGGTTATGGGGGCCCTTCAGTGTGGTATCCCGCTGGTCAATCGAAAACGTTTGCCCGTATAATCTGAAAAACATGACGTTGTTGCGGGCATAGGCAGAGGCGTGCGAATCGGATAAAGAAATAGTGGTTTGGCTAACCGTTAATGACCGTCTCTTTACCTCGCCACCGGCCACCGGATCGTCTTGATAAAAAATGAAGTGATCAGCCGGGGTCATATTTCGGATCAACTGAAACTTGGAGGCGATGTAGTTCTCCATCTTGTACTCGTAGCGATCCAAATGATCGGGCGTAATGTTCAATAGAATCCCAATATATGGATGAAATCGTTGCGTCCCATCCAACTGAAAGCTGCTGATCTCCACCACGTACCAATCGTGTGGCGCAGTGGCCACCTTCCGTGCCAGGCTTTCGCCCACATTGCCAGCCAGGGCTACCCGGTAGCCGGCCGACTTCAGCAAATGGTACGTCAGCAACGTGGTGGTCGTTTTACCGTTGGTGCCGGTAATGGCGATCACCTTCCCCGTGATAAAACGGAACGCAAATTCCAATTCGTCAATGATCTCAATTCCCTTGGCTTTTGCCATCTTGATGACGTCTGCTTTGTCGGGAATACCAGGGCTTTTAATGATCAACTCGCATTGTAAAATGCGGTCCAGCGAATGACCTCCTTCTTCAAAGGCAATGGACGCCCGGATCAGTTCGGCCTTGTATTTTTCTTTGATGCCACCCTGATCGGACACAAATACGCGGTGGCCTTTGACCTTGGCCAGCAAGGCTGCCCCCGTTCCGCTTTCGCCAGCACCCAATATCGCAATGGTGTTACTCATCGCAGCTTCAAGGTTGCAAGACTCAGAATAGCCAAAAGAATACCCACGATCCAGAAACGGGTGACAATTTTTGCTTCGTGAATATTTTTCTTTTGATAGTGATGATGCAGCGGTGACATCAAAAAGATCCTCCGACCCTCGCCATACTTTTTCTTGGTGTACTTGAAATACGACACCTGCATGATCACCGAAAGGTTCTCGATCAAAAAAATGCCACACAACAAAGGAATCATTAACTCTTTGCGTACCGCCAGCGCCAATACTGCAATAATACCGCCCAACGACAAGGAGCCCGTATCGCCCATGAATACCTGGGCGGGATAGGCGTTGTACCACAAAAAGCCCAAGCACGCCCCCACAAAAGCGGTGCAAAAGATCACCAACTCGCTCAGGTTGGGGATGTACATGATGTTGAGGTAGTCGCTAAAGTCTACGCGGCCCGACAGGTATGCAAAAATGGCCAGCGTGAGTCCGATGATGGCAGACGTGCCAGCCGCCAGCCCATCGATGCCATCGGTGATATTGGCCCCGTTGGAGACGGCCGTGATGATGACGATCACCACCAGCGTGTACACGATCCATGTGTAGTGCCGGTCTAAAAAAGGCAAGAGGGCATTGTAATCAAACTCATTGTTTTTGAAAAAAGGAACCGTTGTCTTGGTTGAGTGAACGTCTTCATATTGTGCTACCGCCACCACGGCCTGATCAGTAGCGATTGCTTTGGGTTGCCGCACGACCACATTGTCGTTGAACGAGAGGGTAAGCCCTACAATCAATCCGATGGTCACCTGCCCCACAATCTTAAACCGCCCAGCCAGTCCTTCTTTATTTTTGCGAAATACTTTGATGTAATCGTCCAGAAAACCGACAAGCCCCAGCCACACGGTCGTAACGGTGAGCAACAGCACATACACATTATCGAGTCGAGCAAAAAGCAAAGTCGGAACCAAAATGGCAGCCATGATGATCAGGCCGCCCATGGTGGGTGTTCCCTTCTTTTGGATTTGTCCCTCCAGCCCTAAGTCTCGGATGTCTTCACCGACTTGTTTTTTGCGCAAAAAGTTGATCAGGGTCTTTCCAAGGGTGATGGTGATAATGAGCGAAAACAGCGCGGCCATGCCCGCCCGGAAGGAGATGTACTGAAACAACCCCGCCCCGGGAAAATCAAAGTTCTGCTCGATATAGTCGAATAGATAATACAGCATCAGCTCATCCGTTTGCAAACATTTTCATCATCCGCTCCAGCACTTCGTGGTCATCAAAAGGATGCTTTGTCCCTTTGATTTCCTGATAGGTCTCGTGTCCCTTGCCTGCCACCAGTATGATGTCTTTGTCTTTGGCCAGCATGCAGGCCGTTTTAATGGCCTCCTCGCGGTCTACCATCACCAGGGTTTTACGCGCGTCTGACGGGCTCACACCGGTTTGCATCTCTTTGATAATTTGCACGGGATCTTCATCGCGCGGATTGTCGGATGTGAAAATGACTTTGGTGGAATACTTGCAGGCAATGGCCGCCATCAACGGCCGTTTGGTTTTGTCGCGATTGCCCCCGCAGCCTATGACGGAAATCACTTGTTCATTACCCGTGCGAAAGTGCTCAATGGTTTCCAACACGTTCTTCAACGCATCGGGCGTATGAGCATAGTCTACGATAGCCGTAAACCGCGAGCCAGGTGATACCAACTCAAACCGGCCGGAAGCACCCGTCAGTGACGACAACTTCAACAAGATGGTCTCGGGATCCTCGCCCAACAAACAGGCGGCCCCATACACGGCCAACAGGTTATAGGCGTTGAAATCACCGATGAGTTTGAACCACACCGGTTTGTCGGCCACCTCCAACTCCAAACCCTCCATTGAGTTGGTGATGATCTTGCCTTTAAAGTCCGCAACTTTCTTCAGCCCGTAGGTGTATTTGGTGGCTTTGGTATTTTGAAGCATGACCATGCCGCGCTTGTCATCCACATTCACAAGCGCAAAAGCATCGGCCGACAGGCCATCAAAAAATCCTTTCTTTGCCCGAATGTAGCTTTCGAATGTTCGGTGATAGTCCAGGTGATCGTGGGTGATGTTGGTAAACAAAGCCCCGGTAAAATGCAATCCTTCGATGCGACCCTGATCAACCGCGTGCGAACTTACTTCCATGAAGCAATGGGTACACCCTGCATTCAGCATCTCCACCAGCAGCTCGTTGATTCGCAACGGATCGGGGGTGGTATGCGTGGCCGCGATTTCTTTATCCACAATTTTATTCACAACGGTGGATAACATGCCGCACTTGAAACCCATAGCCGCGTAAAGTTTAAAGAGCAACGTGGCCACGGTCGTTTTGCCGTTGGTCCCTGTAACGCCCACTAACTTCAAACGTGCCGATGGATTGCCATAAAAGTTGCCTGCTATGATGCCCAAGGCGTGAGCGCTGTTCTTGACGGTTACATAGGTGGCTTTCTCGGCCAACGTTTCCGGCATTTTCTCGCAGACGATGACTGCGGCCCCTTGTGCCACCGCTTTGGAAATGAAATCATGCCCGTCACTTTGCATACCCTTGATGGCCACAAACAGCGAACCTGCTGTCACCTTGCGCGAGTCGAACTGAACGGACGTCACGTGGCTGGCCATATCGCCCGATGTGGCCGTGATGTGTACCTTATATAATATGTCGCGCAGTGCGGCCATCAGCTTAGTTTCACATAAATGGTACTTCCTCTTGAAAACCGGGTGCCGGGCGCCAGCGATTGCTCGGCCACACGGCCTTTACCCTGGTACACCACCCGCAAGCCCGACTTTTCCAACAGGTACAAGGCATCGCGAAAGGTCATGCCGCTTACATCGGGCACCAGCCCGCGGATGATCTCGTTTTTCCGCCAGGTAACGGAGTTGCCCGTTTTCACGGCCCGCACCCAGTCCTCTTCGGTGGTCGAATGGGTGGAAACCCCCAACTCGTTGGTAAGCATGGTCAGTTCATCCTGCTTGCCGGCCCGAATGGTTGGAAAAACGCCCGACTCCAATACCGCCTTTTTCTCCATGGCGGTGTGCAATTGCAGATCGCGCGCATAAATGTTATCGGCAATCTCTTTGAATACCGGTCCGGCCACGTTGTTACCGTATTGCTGCCAGCCTTTCGGGTTCTTCACCACCACAATGGCACTGTACTTGGGTGCATGGGCAGGGAAGTAACCGACAAATGAGGTAATGTACTTCTTGGTATAGCGCCCGTCTTCCAATATCTGGGCAGTGCCCGTCTTGCCGGCAATGCGGTAATGGGCATCTTTCAAGTTTTTAGCAGTGCCGTTGTCAACCACCCCTTCGAGCAACAAGCGAAGTTTATTGAGCGTTTTGGAAGAGCATATTTTGCCGTTGATCGTTTCGGTTTCAAAGGTTTTAATTTGTTTGTCGGCCTTCATGATGGACGTAACAAAAATGGGTTTGATCATCTCGCCCCCGTTCGCTACGGCATTATAAAGCGTAAGGGTGTGCAGTGGCGACATCTCCAAGCCATACCCGTACGACATCCACGGAAGTGAAATACCGCTCCACGACTTCTCGCCCGGGCGCGGGATTTTGGGGAATACCTCGCCTGTGATTTGTAAACCCAAGGGCTTGGTCAGCTTTAACCGGTCCAGGTGGTCGATAAATTTTTGCGGCTTGATGCCAAAGTGCTTGTCTACCAACTTCGCCATGGCCACGTTGGACGACAGCTCAAAAGACTGCTGTATCGTTACCGTACCGAAGCCGCCTTCGTGGTGGTCTTTTACTTTGCGGTTGTAAAAGGTGTATTCTCCGTTGCCCGTTTTGATACTGTCGCTCAACTCAATATTGGTGTCCTCCAGCAGTGCCATCAGGGTGACGAGCTTGAGCGTAGAGCCGGGTTCCAGAGAGCCGCCCACAGCATGATTGAACTTCTCGCTGTAGCTTCCTTTGCCATCGCGGGTCAGGTTGGATATGGCTTTGACATGACCGGTTTTTACTTCCATCACCACCACGGTTCCTTCATCGGCATCGTGCTGCTGCATGTGGCGGTGCAACGAAGTCTCCGCTACGTCTTGCAGGTTGATATCGATGGTGGTTTGAATGTCCATGCCATCCACGGCTTTGACGCTGTTGGCATCAAAGACGGGTTTCCACGTTCCTCCAGCAATTTTTTGAAACAGCGCTTCGCCATCCTGACCTCCCAGCGCTTCGTTAAAACTATATTCCAGCCCTGCGCCCTTTTCATCTTCGTTAACAAAGCCCACCGTTCTGCGGCTCAGGTTGGAGAAGGGTCGGTAGCGAACATCCATCCTTTCAAAAATTACCCCGCCTTTGTAGCGCCCTTCGCGAAAGACGGGCCACGATGACATTTCTTTCTTGGTTTGGTAGTTGATCTGTTTGCGGTTGAGAATGAGGTATTGCTTGCCAGTGGCGCGGGCATCCATTACCATCTCTTTGTAGTCTTGCTTTGACTTGTCCTTATAATATCGCGAAAGCAAAAGCGCGAGGGAATCAACGCCCTTTTCAAACACTTCTTTTTTGGCCAGCGTAGGGTCCATGGCTACTTTATAGAATGGCAGTGAAGTGGCCAGTAAACTTCCATTGTCAGAATAGATATTGCCACGCGTAGCCCTCACGGTTTTGAAATCAAACATGATTTCCTCGGCCATCTTGGCCCACTTGTCGCCCTCCACCACCTGTACATGGCCAATCTTGGCTGCCACGCAGACAGCGAACAGCACCACGCCCAGAAACGCAATGCGTACACGGATCAGTATGGATTTTTTGATGTTCAAGGTTTAGGTCGTAGTGGCAGGGGGTGGTTAATCGTCAACAACAATTTTATAGGGCGGCCGCAAGCTTTCTTTCAGGCCGAGGTCTTTCACACGCCTGGCCACTTCGCTCTGTTTGCTGGCAAACATCACATCCGCCTTCAGGGTGGTATAGTCGGCCCGCAGGTCTTCCACCTCGCTGTGGGCGCGGTTGATGGCACGCGTGGTGCGCTCGGCATGGTGCGTGTTGCTGATGTACAAAAGGCTCAGCACCAACACGAAGAGTATCTTGGGCAAATATTGCACGGGAAATCCTTCTTCAAAATAGCTTTCCAGCTTCAGTCGTTTTTCCAATTGCGAAAAGGCGCTGGTGCCGTTTCCCAGTGGGGGCTTGATGCGTGCTTCGTTGCCGCGCTCGGATTCTATTTTAAATTTATTGTCTGCCATGGTCTCTTTCTCTTTTTTGTGAGGGGGAAACGGTTTCCCCGGTTCGCTCCGCGATGCGCAGTTTGGCGCTGCGCGCGCGGTTGTTTTGTTCTATTTCTTCTGCCGAGGCCTCAATCGGTTTCCGGTTGACCGCTTGCATCGGTTTGAGCGGGTTTCCGAAAAAATCTTTTTCCACTTCGCCAAACACTTTTCCGGTGTTGATGTAGTTTTTCACCATCCTGTCTTCGAGCGAGTGGTAGCTCATCACCACCAGGCGGCCCCCCGGCCGCAACACTTCGCCACATTGGTGCAAAAAATCTTCAAGGGCCTGCATCTCTTGATTTACTTCGATGCGCAACGCCTGAAACACCTGGGCGAAATATTTGTACTCCTTGCCGCGAGGAGCATAGATTTTGAGCATATCGATCAATTCGCTGCTGCGTGCAAAGGGCTGTGTGGCCCGGTACTGCACCAGGGCTTGTGCCACCGTTTTGGCGTTTTTGATTTCGCCATACATGCCCAACACTTTGTGGAGTTCGCGTTCGTCATACGTGTTGAGGATGTGCGCAGCCGTGATCGGATTTTGCGCGCTCATGCGCATGTCCAACGGGCCGTCAAAGCGGGTAGAAAAACCCCGCTCGGGCGAATCGATCTGATGCGAGGAGATACCCAGGTCGGCCAGTATGCCGTGCACGTGCATCACCCCGTTCAACTTCAGGTACTTTTTCAGATACCGAAAGTTGGCCTGACAAAATGTAAAAGAACGACTCTGTATCAGAGCAGCCTGTTTGCGCGCGTCCTCGTCCTGATCAAAGGCGATCAGCCGCCCGCTCTTCAACTGCTCCAGTAACTTCAAACTGTGGCCGCCTCCGCCAAAGGTGGCATCCACATAAATCCCACTCTCTTCTATACGCAACGCTTCCACACATTCGCGAAGCATTACGGGTTTATGGTAACCGCCCGCTGCGGGGTGCTCGCTATTGGTCTCTTGCATCGCCCATCAATCTCATACACCCCACATCCGGCATCTCGCAACGGGTAGCCTTTGGCACCCACGCAAGTCGAACGTTGTGACGAAACCCAACTGGCGTGAGCGGGCGTCTCATTGCTCCAAATGCTTCTGTGCCAACTTTGACAACTCACCAGGATCTTGAATGAGGTGCTTCTCGTAGGTGGTGGGGTTCCATATCTCCACTTTGTTTCCCATGCCTACCAGCGTGGCGTCTTTGTCGATCTGCGCATACGCGAGCATGTTTTTCGGGATCAGGAACCGACCGTTCGCGTCCAACTCCACCGCTACCACACCCGACAAAAAATTGCGTTGCAGTGTGCGGTACTCTTCGTTGAATTCGTTCAGCCCGGAAATTTTTGAGAAGACCTTCTTAAACTCCACCAGCGGGTACACGATCAGGCACGGCTCAAAACCTCTGCGGATAATCAGCTCCTGACCTTCCCCTTCGGGAAGTTGGGATTTGATCCGCGCAGGCAGCACCATCCGCCCCTTGGCATCGAGTTTACATTCGTATTGACTGGTGAAGAAAGTCATGACGTAGTGGTTGTCTTTCTTTCCTGCCATCAGGCAGGTTCTCCAAAACAAACGTAGGAAAATTTATCCCACTTTCAACCACTTTATGCCACTTTTTTACATTTTATGCCATTTCAGGTCGTTTTGAGCTCAAAAAATGACCTTACCAACACCTTTTTTGGAGCCGTGCAAATGCACTGGGCCTCTTCGGCCGCTAACAAGACGATGTGAACAGAGCAATTCAGACCAGTAGGCAACTCAGCCTGCTTGTCGCAAAAGACCCCAGATAGGGGTTAACTGATCCCTTAAAAACGTTTAAAGGCTATGAAAACACGCGCAACGAAGTGCCGTTGAGCTCGGTATTAAACCTGCGCAGGGGGCGCGAGGCGGGCCCTTGGGTAACAGATCCGGTGACCGAAAATTGGCTGCCGTGATTGGGGCATCGAAAATCACCGGATGAAGGCCTAAACTGGATAGTCGTGCCCTGGTGCGTACACGCTTGGCTCAACGCCACCACTTCGTTGGTACTCAGGCGAGCCACGATAATGCCGTTGGTGGTGAGCGAGCCGCCCACATTATTAAGAACCGTATTGGGCGCAAGGGTCAAATCAAGGGTGAAGTCCACCGACCCGGCCATTCCCCCGGGCGAAGGCTCATCTTCGCTTGAACAGCCCATGAGACCGCAGCCTGCACACGCAAGGACGGCACCCGTGCCCATGATTTTCAGAAAAGTCGATCGCTCCATAGTCATTCACTTAATTAGGAGAACAACAATCATACTCAGCAAAGGTTTGGCGGGTTGTTAACACCCCGCCCGAAAATGCGTGGAACAAAGTGGGACAAAAAACCGAAAAACATGTAACAAACCCGGATATCGTGTATCCAAAGATGAAACAAAGCATCGGTATCCCATGAAAACAAAAACACTCCTCTTTCTGCTCCTGTTATGTTCCCTCATGATGGCGCGGGCACAATCGCCCTTTCACGTGGCCGTGACGGGTAAAGGCCAACCCATCCTGTTATTTCCGGGCTTTGGTTGCCCGGGCGAAGTGTGGGATGAGGTTGTAGCAGAATTCTCCAAAACGCATCAATGCCACGTATTTACCTTTGCGGGATTTGGAAACGTACCTCCCATGGAGGGCCCCTGGCTGGAAAAAATAAAAGACGGTGTACTAACCTATGTAAAAGAAAATAGGCTGGCCAGGGCAACCTTGTTGGGGCATAGCCTGGGCGGCACCCTGAGTTTGTGGCTTGCCTCCGCTGAGCCGGGCCTGTTTGCCCGCGTGATTGCGGTAGATGCGCTCCCGTGTTCGGCCGCGCTGATGATCCCCAATTACCGGGGCGAGCCCATTGCGTATGACAATCCGCAAAGCCGGATGATGATGCAAATGGACCGTGCTGCATTTCATTCCATGAACGCCCAGTCTATCCCCTTCCTGTGCCGCAACACCGAAAAACAAAAGCTCTTGTTGCAGTGGATGGACCAGGCCGACCGAAAAACATACGTGCACGGATACATTGATATGCTCAACCTGGATTTACGTGCGGCTATCGCCAACATCACCATCCCCGTAGTGGTGCTGGGGGCGGCTAATCCGGACCGCAACACGGTGGAGAAAACCTACCGCGGCCAGTATGAACAATTGCCCACGACCCTTTTCCATTATGCGGAAAATTCCGCTCACTTTGTGATGTACGACCAGCCTCAATGGCTGCTGCAAAAGCTCAAAGAATACATCCGATAACGCGGCCGCACGGTGGATAAAAAAATACGCTTCAACGAATTGTACTATAAACACTATGCAAGCATCTTCAAGCTTTGCAAAGGGTACTTCAACGGAAACGAGGCACTCGCCTCCGACTCGGCACAGGAGGTTTTTGTCAAGGTATGGGAGTCGCTTGACACCTTTCGCGGGGAATCGAGTATCCGCACATGGATCTATCGTATTGCGGTAAATACCTGTTTGCTTTATCTGCGCAAGCAATCCACAAAAAAAGAAAAAATCACCACGACCCTCCCCAACGTAGCCGCGGAGGCTGAGGACACAGAGGAAGAGGAGCGATTGCAGCGCATGTATGCTTGTATCCAAAAGCTTTCGGAAAAAGACCGGCTGATCATCCTCATGATGTTGGAAGGGATTAGCTATCCGGAGATTTCGGAAGTAGTGGGCATAACCGAAGAAACCCTTCGCGTGCGAATCCATCGCGTCAAAAAAAACTTAACTCACTGTGTATCCCATGGAAACATTTGATGACTTGCAAACTCTTTGGAATAGACAGCCCGCTGTCAGCCACCCGGCATCAGCTGCCGATCTGATGAAAAAAGGCGAAGCGCACGTGCAAAAAATACGAGCCGGCCACTGGAGCACCATCGCCATCATTTCTGCTCTCATTATCGTATTGATCGGCTACTTTGTGGCGATGAGGGCCTATCAATTGAACGGGTTGACCATCGGACTGACGATCATGATTAGTGTGATGACTGCACGTGTGTGGCTGGAAGGGATCAGCGCTACCCGGTTTAGAAGAATCCGGCCAGATCTCCCGCTGGCGGAGTTCAGCCACCAAATGCAAGCTTACTACGCCTGGCGGAAACGAGTTCACACCGTGTTTATTCCACCAATTTATGTGCTCTATGTCCTGGGATTTACCGCATTGCTCCCCACATTAAAAGTGAATTTATCACCGGGTATGTACCTCTATTGCGTCATCAGTGGCTACAGTTTCCTGCTCCTTTTTGCCATCTTTCTCGTTCGCATTTTGCGAAACGAAAGAAAACTATTGGAGTTTTTAAAGGGATTGAATTGACGCAAAGCGCGTCACGGCTGATTGGCTTTTGGTTGCAGTACCAGCACCCCGGCTGACGATTGCGCAAAGTCGACTTTGTTCCAGTACATTGTTCGAAATGTGCCTTCCGCAAACCGTACAGCCTGATCATCGTAAAAAGGGCTCATGACATTACCCGACTGGCCAGTGGGCGATACGGTCACTCCGTGGGCAGGGTCCGCCCAATCCACAATCTTGCGCAGCGCGGGCCCACCCGTCACCGGGTAGTAACCGGTAGTGTCCAGCGCAAACTGTAAATTATTGATCACTTCGCTGCCGCCATCCACAGCAAAAGGCCCCACGTTAAAAAATTTGTCCAGCGGCTTCACGGCCGACAGCGGATGGGCATGCGTAAGCGTATGGATTTTTCCCCAGGTCCAATCTCCCGGCTGGGGGCCGCTGGTTTCTCTGAGACGTTCCACCGTACGGTGCGCGGCTTTCTCTAAAATCTTCGCGCGCGTTTCAACGACAGGCGTGCGCACATCGTCCCACCACCTGGACGAGTCGTTTTGAAGAAAGGGCTTTAATATGTTTTTGATTTCACTGGTAGTACGGAAAATGGCATAGGCTTCGCGGCCCAGTTCGTCCTCCATGGCGAAGGCAAGCGCGTGGGTGAGCATGTGATAGTAAACCGATGGTTCCATTTGCTCTTTCCGATGATCGCCATTCCACTGTTTCAAAATAGAGGCCACCGTATGGGCATCGTCAAACGTACTGGTTGTCAGTGCGCGGGCCATTTCATGAGCGATCGCGCGGTGTTCATTTGACACCACATCCAACATCATTTTCTTTACCTCTTCCACCGTCCACCTTCTCTCCTCCGAAAGAAGTTCAACGATACGGCCGGCACGGCTCTTGGGGAAGTAGTAGCCCGGATAAAGCTGACCGTTGACGGTGTCGGGTTGGTTGTTGGCGGAATACACAAACCCCCAGGGCGGATTGACCGCGTGCGGATTTTCCGAAAACGAAAAATAGCCGGAGGGCTGTTGATCGGTTATAGCATCCAAAAATAATTTGGGGTTTTGGCCCGCGGGCCGCTTTGGTAATTTGGCTACCGCCCACCAGGCGATGTTTCCATCGCGGTCGGCATACATTAAGTTCAAACCCGGTGCAGAAAAGAGTGAAGCCGCCTTTTCGACCTGTTGGAAGTGGGTGGCGTGATTGAGAAAGTAGGCTGCTTGCAAAGATTCGTTGTTGTTGTGCATGAGTGACCACCATAACGAAACGGGTTGTTGGGCCGCGTTGTCGGTAAGCTGAATCGTGCCGTTTACCAAGGGGCCACGGGGCGTGTGCCGCACAGCGATCACCGTATCTGCCTTTCCTTTGATACGAATCACTTCTTCGCGGATGCGGGCGGCACTTACGGCTTCCGGGTGCTCATAATAAAAATCCGTATCGTCATTCTCAAACATAGTAAGCCCCCATGCGCAAAATTCATTTTGCCCGAGCAATCCGAACGGGATACCCGCCAGGTGATGCCCGTAAAACTTGTAGCCCGGGTATTCGAGGTATGCCTCGTACCAAACGGCCGGTTGGGCAAAGCCAATGTGAGTATCGTTGGCCAGGATGGGCTTCCCCGAGGCGGTACGATCACCGTGGATCGCCCATCCGTTGCTGCCCGACCACATGGCAACAGGCAATTGCGTCAGCGCCTCGTGTAAAAAGCCAATCAGTGAATCGGTATGCCGCTGGGGCGTACCCGGATGACTTTTGATCATCTCCATGTCAGCGGCACCCACCATACTCACATCGCGGAGGTAGTCCGGGCCCAGCTCGCGTTTGATTTTCTCCAGCACCGGATCAGTGCGCAGTCCCTCGGCAAAACCAAACGACATAAAGCCAATGGCATGATAGATATCTTCGGGCGTGAAGGGTGTTTTGGGAATACCTATAATTGTAAATTCGATGGGTGTTTTTCCGCTGCGAATGTATTCATTGATGCCCCGCTGATACGCGAGGGCGGCCCGTTGATACGGATCTGTAGAGGAAGATAAAAATTTTTGAGCTTGTTGGCGGGCAAATTCGTTGATGCCTAGGGTGCGAAACAACTGATCCACTTTCACGGTGGCGGGGCCCAGCACTTCAGAAAGACGGCCGCTGGCTGCCCTGCGTAACATTTCCATTTGAAACAGCCGATCTTGTGCATGTACGTAGCCCAACGCCAAATAGGCGTCTTCCTCGGTTTGTGCCTCGATGTGCGGCACACCATGTTCATCGTAGCGAACGGTCACCACGGCTTTCAATCCCTCCACGGTCAGGGTTCCGTCATACGTTGGTTTTATCGTATGCAGATAGACAAAAACGCCCGCGATCGCCAGCGCTACGAGGGCAAGCAATCCGAACAGAAGTCGTTTAAAAATTTTCATATTAACCTTCTACCTTTGACTGACGCACGAAAGATAAGAATTACTACCTTGAGAAATGATTTGCGCATGAAATCCACGTTGCTGCTTATCGCGTATGTACTTGCCACCGCTTCCCTGGAAGGCCAAACCATCTCTGCGTATGGGTTGCGCGTCACGCGCTGGACGGAGTACCAGGCTTCCATCGTCCAACATCCAAACCTTGAATTACTCGACCTTGAAAAAGTCATTCCCGGCCTCGTGCTGGATATCCGCTATGCCACGGAAAACAACTTCATGAAAAAGCGCATGTACCGCCTGGCTAAAGCGTACGCGCGCAAACCGGTAGCGGAGGCACTCGCCCGCGTGCAGGCGGACTTACACACACAAGGGCTTGCTCTTAAGATTTATGACGCCTACCGTCCCTATTCTGTGACGGTAGCATTTTACGAGTCCTATCGCGATACGACCTATGTGGCATCGCCCTACCGCGGATCACGACACAACCGCGGGTGCGCGTTGGATTTGACATTGATTAACCGATCCACCGGCAAGGAACTGCTGATGCCCACGGCTTTTGATTCCTTTGAAAAGGCTGCCTGGCCACGTACGCCCGTAGCCGATCCCGTCATCCGAAAGAACCGCGATACACTGATCCGCGCAATGGAGAAACACGGGTTTCGCGTCAACACATCCGAGTGGTGGCATTTCGATTTTATGGGCTATCGCCAATATGATGTGTTGGATGTCAGTTTTGAAGAACTGGAAAAAGTAAGATAATGGATACCTTTTGAAGCCTTTGCCGCCAACACCGAATACCGCGTATTTAGATCTATTGATGTGTATGACTTTACTACAAGCCCAACAAGACGTGGACACGTGGATAAAAAATCATGGTGTCCGCTATTTTAATGAATTGACCAACCTGGCCATCCTCACCGAAGAAGTGGGTGAATTGGCCCGCATCATCGCCCGCAGGTATGGCGAGCAATCCGAAAAAGACTCAGACAGAGACAAAGACCTGGGCGATGAAATGGCCGATGTGCTTTGGGTGTTGATTTGCCTGGCCAACCAGACGGGCATCAACTTAACGGACGCTTTTCAGAAAAACATCGAAAAGAAAACAATCCGCGACCGCGAGCGACACAAACAAAATCCAAAACTCTAAGTACGAGGCTCTCATACGGGCGCTAGACTACCAGCACGCCATGGCGCAGCTTGGGCAACACCGCATATTCATTGTGTTTTAAGCAAAATTCAAAATCGCGGTAGATGTTAAGCCGATTGAGTCGCTTCACATGTGATGACTCGCTCAGAAAAGCCGCCAGGTTGTCTTTGGCCAACGTGTATAAATGCCGGGCTGCCAGCGGTGCATCACAGTCCGGGCCCAGGTAATCTTTGAGCTTTTCAACCACCGCCCCGGCAAACAGGGTATCTTCAAGATTCACGCGCCCCTTCCAGCCGGCACATACCACCAAAACGCTGTGTTCGCCCAGCAACAAATACTTGACCACCGCAGACAGGTTGAGAAAGGAGCCGATGATCACTTCGCGCGCACCTTTTGATTTTTCGAGGGCGAGTGTCCCGTTGGTGGTAGTAAACGCAAGCCGTTGCCCTTTGATTTCATCGTTCATGTATTCAAACGGGCTGTTGCCTTTATCAAAGCCAGGTACTTTCTCGCCATTGCGCTCACCGGACGTGATGTAGCCTTTCTCATGCATGACCCGGCATTGCTCCAAATCAGCAATAGGTGTGATGCTGTGCACTCCATGGGCAAAGGCCGTGACCATACAGGACGTGGCGCGCAGAATATCCACTACTACCACCGTTCGGTCTTTCACATCGTACAGATGCATCAATTCCGGGCTGAGGCAAACATCAATGGTTTTCATGACGTTTTATGATTGACCATTCGCATTTTCAACATAAATCGAAATCACAGTTGGCTCGGTCGGAAACATTAGATAAACGGTGTCTTCGTCACGACTGCCCTGAGCGCCTTCCCACGCACCGAAATACAAATCTCTGACCCGACTTTGCTAAAGGGCGTTGCAACATAGCCCAACCCAATGCCCACGCCCAACATGGGCGATTGTGTGCCCGAAGTTACCTTGCCGATGGTGTTTCCGGTCGCATCCACAATCGGGTAGTCGTGGCGGGGTATTCCCTTATCCAGCATTTTGAAGCCCACCAATTTGCGGTGTATTCCCGACTCTTTTTGGGCAGCCAACCCAGCCGAGTTGATAAAGGGTTTCGTAAACTTTGTGATCCACCCCAATCCTGCTTCCAGCGGTGAGGTGGCATCATCAATATCATTGCCGTACAAGCAAAAACCCATCTCCAGCCGCAGCGTATCGCGCGCACCCAGGCCAATCGGTTTGATCCCGTCTTCCTTTCCGGCTTCGAACAGGGCATGCCACACATGCTCAGCGTCACTCTTGTGTACATACAACTCGAACCCCCCTGCCCCGGTGTATCCCGTGTTACTGATGATCACGCGGGGCACGCCACCTACGGTACCTACGGCAAAATGATAGTAGGCGATTCCCGATAGATCAACCGCGGTCAGTTTCTGGACAACCGCTTTCGCGTGGGGGCCTTGCACGGCAAAGAGACAGGTTTCATCTGAAATGTTTTTCATGGCGGCACCACCCGTGTTGTGCCGGGCAATCCAATTCCAGTCCTTCTCAATGTTCGATGCGTTGACCACTAATAAATAATCCTCTTCTTGCATCTTATAAACGATCAGGTCATCGACAATTCCGCCTGCGTCATTGGGTAAGCAACTGTACTGGGCCTGGCCGTTCACCAATTTTGAAGCATCGTTGCTGGTGACACGCTGAATCAAGTCCAACGCAGCCGGTCCTTCAATTTTGAACTCACCCATGTGCGAAACATCAAAAACACCCACGGCCTTGCGCACGGTCATGTGCTCTTCGATGTCGGACGAATAGCGCACGGGCATCCAATACCCGGCAAACGGCACCATTTTTCCACCGAGTTTTTCATGCAGGTCGTTGAGCGGGATTTTTTTTGTTTCCATAGCTTTTTCTGTTTAATGAACTATTCGCCCAACACGGTAGGATGGGCTTGCACAAACTTGCGCAGCTCGGCTGCGGGCAGCAGCGCCCCCAATGTATTCAGCGTTTGTTGTGCTTCTTCGGCATATCCCAAGCGGGCCGCCTGAAGCGTATAGGCTTTCAACACCTTTACGGACTTCGGCTTGGCCAACAGTCCTTCGGTGAGGAGGGAGAGCGGTTCCAGTGAGGTGGCATCGGCCTCCGCAAAAAATTCGGCACCGCTCACGATGGCATCCTCGAGAAAGGGTCCGTGTGTCGCAATAAATCGGTAAAGGTGTGCTGCAGCTCTTCCTTCCTGCCGGGCCAACGCGGCCAAGCCGTATTGATATTCCGGTCGCAACTGATAAGGGGGCGCTACGGCTTTGACTTGTTGCGCCACAGCCGCCCACTGTTGTGCCCCGACAAACTGCACGATACTGAACAAGATGATTTCCGCGCGGAGCGCAGGGTCGGAAAGAGTCCAATCGTTGAGTTTGGTCATCCAAAGACGCGATGCCTCTTCCTGCCCATCCGCCCACAAGCGCTTGGCCCGGTACAGCGTAACGGCCGCTTTTATCTCCGGCTCTCGGATGGCTTCTAAGGCTGCCCGAAAATCTTCTTCGCGCCAGGCCTTGTAGGTTGCGAAAAGCTGCTTTTGCTGACTGCTCCAGCCGGGCTCGCTTTGGGTAGCCCGAAGCACGTCCCGCGTGTCACGCGCCAGGCCGGCTACCGTAGGGTCGCTTGACTGGGCGAGGCTATCCCACACAGCGAGTGCCTCCGCTTGGTACCCTTGTTCCATCAGGCCGATGGCTGCCAGCAGTATCCCCTCGCGTGGTGCCTCCGCAGCAAGCGTCAGACTGCCGTCCCAATTTCCCAGGTGCGCATTCCATAAGGCCAGCAAGTAGCTATACTCGGGTCTTTTGGTTTTAAATTTCAGTTCCTGAATCAACGAAATGGCATCGCGCGCCAGACCCAGGCGATAGTAGCCATGGGCGGCTGCCATCAGAAGCGATGGCTCAAAAAACTGATTGGATGGTCTTCGCGCCAGCGCTGTAATATTTTTTAAGGTGCCTGTATCGAGGCGCTGACGTTGATTGATGAGTTGATTCACCAGCCGCACGCTCGTATTCAACGACAACGTAGTGTCGGCAGGTAACCGCAGGGGTAATTCCCATTCGCGCTGCTGCCGGTTGGCCAAGGCGAGCGCGTTGGCCAACGCAGCTTCACTGTCGGTATGTGTAGCCAACAGCACGGAGTCGGCTGCTACCTGAACATTCACACGCGCGGCTGTCGCCAAAAAATTTGTTTCCGCGGCCGAGGCATAAGGGGTGGTGTTGGCCTGTGCGAAGTAATAAAAGGCCGAATCGGTAGAGTTGATTTGCGCATGGGTATATCCCAACGCCAGCAGCACTGCTCCGTCCATGGGAAAACGCTTCTTTGCCCGATGGAGGGTCTCCAACGCTTCCAGGGGCTTGCCTTGCTGCCATTGCAGGTTGCTTTGATGGATATACGCCCACCCATCGGTGCCCGCCATGGCGGCATGGCCGTAGGCTTCAATAGCCTCCGCCCATCGATGGTTTACTGAATACAGGTTGCCCAGCAGGTAGTTGCCGTGGTGCGTGTACTTCTTATACCGCGCAGCGTTGTCCAAATCTTCCCTGGCGGCTTCCCAGTTTCCGTTGGCCAGATTCCAATCTGCCAACCCAAGCAGATAACCTGAGGTGGCGCGGTAGACCGAACTGGTCCACACCGCATACACAAAAAAAGCCACGGTGGCGATGGTAGCACCGATGCGAAAGGTGACAAAGGGCATCACCCGGGGTTTATAGAGCACTTTGTAAACGGCCACATTATCGCCCAACAGGGGTATAAAGTTGATGGCCATGTACAAAAAGAAAATAATTCCAAAACCGAAATGACCAAACAGGATGATTTGGCGGGTCAATTCCAGCAGCGGATCGTTATGCGTGGCCATGAAAAAACCGAGTGCACTGGTGACGGCCGTGATCAATGCGAGGTAGAAATAGGTAGCAGCCGGATCAGGCGAAAAGATCGACTCATACGTGGGGTGTTGTCTGCGAAATCCCCACACGCCCACGATCATCGTAGCGGTCAGCAACAGATACACTAACAGCGGATCAATATTCCAACGAATCAGGTAGATGGAGTCGGCATAGAGAAGGAACACGTTGAGCAAATACACCGCGGCCCCCACCAAAAAATGGCGCAAACTTTTTTGGGGTCTTCCCTGCCCCACGATCCAAACAAATCCGGCCATGATTTCATGTGCGGACAACAAAATAAGCAGGAGTGCCATCAATAGCACACACGGAACCAACCCCACCGCCAGCAAACCCAACGGATTGGGCACTGCCGCAAATTGATGCAGCATAAACATGATGCCTGCCGTGATGAGGCCAAAAACCCCAAACCGCACCGTCCATGATACCGCGCGCCCCATCCAATGAAAATATATGAGGGCCACAGCATACACACCTAAAATAATGGCCAACGGTAGTTGATTGAACCACCCAAAAACCCCGAACGTAGGTAAGCGCAGACTTACCCACCAGACCACCCACAGTGCAACGCCCATCAAAAACCAAAAGCGAGGCAGGGTGGAAACCACCGCGATGATCACCACCATACACGTCATCATCAGCGCCACAAACACATAACCAGCGTACACGTTGGGCTGCAGAAAACTGCCTTGAACTGTCTCGTAAATCAGATAGTTTTCGGCCGGTTCAGCGAGCGAGAACCCACCGATGGATAACCAGGCCGCAGTGACTGGAAGCACAACGCGCTGCTGCAAGTGTTCGGATTGTATCACCGGGGCGGGCTGGCGCACGTAGGCGTACCACACGTACAACGTGGCCAAGACAAAAAGTGCTGTCATCACAGCCAGCCATCGCTGGAGGACCGGGGGCCAAAGCTTCCAAAATGTGAAGGCGTGCATCAGCGGCTAGTCGATCACTTTGGGTACCCGAAAATACGTGTCATCGTGGCGAGGTGCATGGCGCAAGCCCTTTTCGCGCGGCAACATGTTGGCCACTTCGTCTTCTCGAAGTTGGTTGATCTCAGAGGTCATCGAAGTGAGCGGCTCGACACCCGTGGTGTCTACTTCGCGTAGCTTTTCCACAAATGACAACATTCGGCTCAAGTCCTTCAACATGCCGGTCTCGTCTTCCGGCTTTACCTCCAGCCGTGCCAAGTGCGCCAGTTTGTGAAGTGTTTGTTTGTCGAGTGACATGTCTTGCAATCGGGAGCACAAAAATGCAACTTTATCGGCATAAATGCAGAACGCGCAAATTCCCTCCCACTCATGATCTTTTCTTCGTTTACGGTGGTTGAACTCGCTTCCGTATTGGCGGGGCCAAGCGTAGGTCAGTTTTTTGCCGAACTGGGGGCACGCGTCATCAAAATCGAAAACAAATCGACAGGCGGGGATGTCACACGCACGTGGAAAGCAAAAGGGGAAACGACAGACGACCGCTCGGCCTATTTCTGTTCGGTAAACTGGGGTAAGCAGTCGATCGCGCTTGACCTCCGCCACCCGGACGACCGGGCACTGGCCCACGCGCTGATCCGCCCCGCGGATATCGTTATCGCCAGCTACAAACCGGGCGATGCGCAAAAACTTCAAATGGACTATGATGCGTTACGTGCCCTCCATCCCTCCCTTATCTATGCCAACGTGACGGGCTACGGAGAGGACTCCGACCGCGTGGGTTATGATGCCGTGATACAAGCCGAAAGCGGCTTTATGGACTTGAATGGCGAACCGGAGGGCGGGCCCACCAAGATGCCGGTGGCCCTGGTAGATGTGCTGGCGGCCCATCAGTTGAAAGAGGGAATTTTGCTGGCCTTATTACAACGGGAGACTACCGGGCGTGGCGCCTATGTTACCGTGTCGTTGATTCAAACCGCGCTTTCATCGCTGGTCAACCAAGCCACCAATTACCTGGTGGGCGGCCGTGTGCCGGGTCGTCAAGGATCGTTGCATCCCAACATCGCCCCTTATGGTGACGTATTTGCCACGCGAGACAACCGCCTTTTGCTATTGGCGGTGGGGAGCGATAAACAGTTTGCGTTGTTAACACAGCAACTCGACCTGACATTGACTACCCAAGAGCGCGAATGGTTTTCCACGAATGAAAAACGTGTGGAAAACCGTTCCATGCTGGCGACCCGGCTGGCGGAGGCCATCAAAAAACAACCAGCTGACGCTTTAATTCTGAGCCTTCAGCAGCAGAAAATTCCGGCTGGCCTCCTACAGACGGTGCCACAGGCCTTGGCGATGCGCGAGGCTCAAGCCCTTTTTGTGAAGTCGGATTCGCTGACGGGTCTTCGAAGTTTTGTGGCTGAGGTCTCGGGGCTGGAACGCATGCCGCTTTCGCCCCCTCCCCGCCTGGACGAACACTCAGACGAAATCAGACGCAGCGTGCGGTATTAACGAACGAGCAGACCTACGCCAAACAAGAGCACAAAGGCCAACGTGGCCAGGGCCATGCGTTTCAGATAGGGGTCTAACTGCGAAGAGGGTTTTGTCATGACTGCCCGGGCGATGGGCCACAGCCAAATCGCGGTAAGCAAAAACAGCAACTGCCAGGGCGAGCGCCAGTGCAAAAATGTATAGGCCAAGGCAGAACCGAGCCCTGCCACCAGTAAGCCAGCCTGGTAATACGAAGCCCACCGCTTGCCGATGCGCACAGGCACGGAAAACTTACCGGCCGCCCTGTCTGACTCGATATCGCGCACATTATTGATGTTGAGCACACCCACGGCAAACACCCCACAACTAATGGCCGGTAATACAATGGCGTAGTTGATCTGCTGGGTGAGCAAATAGTACGTGCCGCCCACCCCCACCAAGCCAAAGAAAATCAACACGGACAAATCGCCTAAGCCGGCATAGCCGTATGGTCTTTTGCCGGCTGTATACCCCACTGCGGCCAAGATGCTCAAAATACCCAGGGCCACGAAAAACAGAAATGTGTGAATCTTCCATCCCAACGCCAGGTACAGCAACAGCATACCGGAGGCGAAACTCAGGAAAGCAAGGATCCAAACCGCGCGCTTCATGACCGCGCGCGAAATGGCACCTGACTGAACGGCCCGCATCGGCCCCTGGCGCCCGGCATGATCAGCGCCATGCACCGAGTCACCATAGTCATTGGCCAGGTTAGAGAGTATCTGCAAGAAGACGGTGGTGATCATACACCCGATCAACACGGGGAGAGAAACCACGTGGGTGGAGGCTGCCAAAAATCCCGCCATCCCGATTGATGACAACGCGAGGGGAAGTGTGCGCAATCGAAAGGCTGTGATCCAGGGTTTCCACGACATGTCGCAAAGATAACAGGCGTGCAGGCCGCGGTCAAACGACATCCGTCAGGCTTGAAACAAAAACAACGCGCACGAAGGCCGACTGGCAGCGAGCAAAAACCATCAATCCGGCTTTTGGCGCAGTTTGCTCCCGAACACCGGTACGGACACCCGCACCATCGTATAAAAGTTGCGTTCTGTTAACCCGGGCCGATAACCCAATTCCGCCCCATAGCCCCAGCCCCACTTGCGGTTAAACTTGCCGTCCACACCCGCGCGAAAGCCCACGTTCTTCACACTCAGCGCATCGGTAGAAAACGTTTCACCTGCATAGCGAACATCGTCTATCCGGTACGAAGGAGCGTAAAGTACATCCAAAAAATAAGTGACCAAGCCGTCATCGGCTGCGTTGTCAAATCCATCAAAACTATACGCCACGTTGCGAATCCGCGTAAGCGAGCCACCCAAATATAACGCGGTGCTGTACACGTTGCTGTAAATGTTCATGGCACGGGTAATATTGTCTTGATCTTGGTAGGTGGCCGGCAAACCCTGCGAATCATCGTTGATGTTTTTCAGGTCGTTGGGTACCAACCCTTGGGCCGTCAGCGCGCGGCCAATGTCGGTGGTGCTGTTCCAGAAGATCACCCCGGTGCGCGCACCAATGATCTGCCGCACCTTGGCAGGCACGCTTGCTTGCGCGGGAATCTTGGCCGCCCATCGTGCACTCTTATCGGCTGCCTTGTACTTGACCATCTTGGTGGTGCCATTGATTTCCTTATCGATGATGTGGTAAGTGCCGCCCAACTCAAAATAGTTGAACACCTCGGTATCGTTGTCTACGGTGCTGTTGGCTGCCGCTGCGGAACGCGCCATGTCAAAAAACTGCCGGCCATAGGATTTTCGCAGCTGGAACTTTACATCAAACTTACTGGTATGAAAGTAGCTGACATCGAATCCAAAGCCTGCGTTTACATTGGTAGCAAATAGTTCGCCATACAGCGGCTGAAATCCGACAAACAAACGGTTGATCGAATAGGGCTCATCGTATAGTTCCTCGTAGCCGGGGTTTTCTTCATGGACCTGCGCCCCGGCCAACATGGATGTAAGCGATATCAAAATCCAGCCAAAGGCAATCGTTCGGAACATAGCCACCAAAAATATGGGTGAAAATAGTCAAAACGGCATTCACGCCCAGAAGGGTGTAAGATATTCGGCAAAATTCACTTAAACGGCTGGCTTACCTCCCAAAATACGGGCTGCCCCTGCCGGAATATGACAAATGGCACCAGGCCGTTGTCCCTGCTGGGCTGAAGCTGATAACCGGCTGTCACATGTCCTTTCACCGTCTGGCCTTGGATGAAGGGCTGGAAGTGGTCGCCATACAGGTGTAACGCGCGCCCCATCACCAACATAAACTCGTACCCAATTTTGGCATAGTCGCCTGGCATGATGCCATGCTTGTTCCAGTAGCGTCTGCGAAACTGCATCAGGGCAAGATCGTGCGGGCGCGTGAAGTTGGGCGCGGCCAACGCGATGCGCACGCGTTCAAATTTGCGGTAGTCCATCGAGGTGTCTTCCAGCCAGCTCTCGTCTCCGATCACCAAAACGGAGTCGCCCCGGGCCTCTACGGCATTGATGATTTTGGTATAATAGAGCGGATCGTTGGTGGCCGCGAAGATGGTGCCGATGCTGTCGCGTTTCATCTTGAACGCTTTGGGATTTTTCCATTCATCGTACTCGGTGGCGGCTGTCAGCACTGATAAAATGGTGCCCGAATTTTCGCGTGTAAGCCCCTGCGCAAATACCACCTTCAGGCCCAGGCTATCCGCTCGGCTGAGGAAATGCTTGGCCATCAGCGAATCGCGCGAGGTGCTTCCAAAATATACGAGGCAATACTTGTTCTTTGATTTGGCCGCAGCCAGTTCGGCCGAGCGCCTGGCTACAGTGGCATAGCTGGGTTGAAACAACAAAGCGGAAGGATTGTCGCGCACAAAATCCGGGTTGCCGGAAACCGGATTGACGACCACCGCGATCTCTTGTTCCTTGGCGAATGCGCTCACCCACCGGGCTTCTTCGGGAAACAACGGTCCCACGATGAGGTCCATGCCCTTCATTTCCTCTCTCTCGAGAAGGCGTTTGGTGATATCCCCGTTTTTTTCGTTGTCATACGCCAGCAAGTCGATGGCCACCCCTTCGCCCGAAAGCGAGTCCACGGCCACACGCATGCCGCTGTATAAATCCAACACATATTGATTTTTCTTTTTGTTGGGCGAGGGATCCAGGGTAGAGGCCAAAAAGGGCATGATCACGGCCACCTGGTATTTTTCTTTTTTGGTGGATGGAGAAGGAGTCACGTAATCTTCTGAGATGAACCCAAAGCGATTGACGATGGAATCCACCGTGTGTTGCTCACGATGAAACGGATTTTTTATCAGCTCTCGTAAGAAGGCGTCTGCCACGTCCCGGTCATACGGGTTTTCCTCCAGCAACATGCGCAGGGTTTCGGCATCGCTCACCCTGGCCAGGTAAAACCGTTTCAGGTTTTGAAGATCGGCAGCAAAGTTCTTCGAAACTTCCTGGGCAGCCACCAAGGCTTGAAAATATTCGCGCTGTTCAAAAAAAAGTACCGTCAGCCAGTAATTCACCTCCGGTATCTGCTCCCACCGGGGGTAAAGCTTTTTGATCTGAAAAAACTGATCGCGGGCGATGGAAAAAAATCCCAGTTTGTAGGCCGATACGGCATAGTAAAAGGAAGCGTATTCGGGATAGGGATTTTTGCGGTCATAGATGGTCAACGGCATGAAGGCATCCATGGCCTGGCTGTACTGGCCGGCTGCAAAGAGTTGCTTGGCTTTGGCAAAGGCGTCTTTAAAATCCTGCGCCTGCAAGGGCAGGCTGACAGCCCAAACGAGCACCCACCCCGCAACGATCGTTTTCCGTCCTGTCATGATTACTCCCATTCGATGGTGGCGGGTGGCTTGGAGCTGATGTCATACACCACGCGGTTCACACCCTTTATTTGGTTAATGATGTCAGATGATACTTCGCTCAAAAAATCATGCGGCAGGTGTGCCCAGTCGGCTGTCATGCCATCCACGCTCACCACCGCCCGCAGCGCCACCACACGCTCATAGGTGCGTTCATCGCCCATCACGCCCACGGTGTACACGGGCAGCAGCACGGCACCGGCCTGCCACACTTTTTCATACAGTCCATGTTTGCGCAACGCTGCGATGAACACGTGATCCACGTTCTGCAATATTCGTACCTTTTCTTCGGTAATCTCGCCCAAAATGCGAATGCCCAGGCCGGGGCCCGGAAACGGATGGCGCCCCAGAATGAGCGGATCAATGCCCAGGGTTTTTCCCACCAGCCGTACTTCGTCTTTAAATAACGTGTTCAACGGCTCCACAACTTTGAGCTTCATCGTGGCTGGAAGTCCTCCTACGTTGTGGTGCGACTTGATGGTAGCAGAGGGGCCTTTGACCGACACCGACTCAATCACATCCGGATAAATCGTGCCCTGGCCCAACCACTTTACGTCCGTAATGCGGTGCGACTCCTGGTCAAACACATCGATAAAGGTTTTACCGATGGCCTTGCGTTTTGCCTCCGGCTCGGTAAGGCCCTCCAGGGCGGTGTAGAACTGAGCTTTGGCGTCCACGCCCCGGATGTTCAACCCCATGTGCCGGTACGATGCCAACACTTGTTCAAACTCGTCTTTGCGCAGCAACCCGTTGTCCACAAAAATGCAATACAGGTTTTTGCCGATGGCCTTGTGGATGAGTGTGGCAGCCACGGTCGAATCTACCCCACCCGACAGGGCCATTACTACTTTGTCGTTGCCCAATTGTTTTTGCAGGGAGACCACGGTGGATTCTACAAATTGATCGGGTGTCCAATCCTGCGCACAGCCACAGATGTGTACCACGAAGTTGCGCAACAGATTTTTGCCCTCCAGCGAGTGCGTCACTTCGGGGTGAAACTGAATGCCGTACACGGACGCATTTTTCTTTTTGAAGGCCGCCACCTTCACGGAGGATGTACTGGCGATAACATCAAACTCATCAGAAAGTGAGGCAATGGTATCGGCATGCGACATCCATACCTGTGAGTCGAGCGAGATTTCCTTGAGTAAGTCGATGTGGTGATCCACGGTGGTTAGCCGGGCGCGTCCATACTCGCGTATCTGCGAAGGCAATACCGTGCCCCCGGTTTTGTGGGCGATGAGTTGGGCCCCGTAGCAAACGCCCAACAACGGCCGTGTGCCAAATTGACTCAAGTCGATATCGGGTGAGCCATCATCGCGTACGCTGCAGGGGCTGCCGGATAAAACAACTCCTTTGATCTGGTCTGTCAGCGCGGGGAGGTGGTTGTAGGGGTGAATTTCGCAGTAGACGTTCAGTTCGCGTACCCTGCGGGCGATGAGTTGGGTGTACTGCGAACCGAAGTCGAGAATGAGGATTTGCTCTGGCATGCGCAAAAATAAGGGGTTGACGGCAGAGTTCAATAGAATCAATTGAAACTCAGTTTAACATCACCCACAAGGTAACTATATTAGCCAACAGGAATGTGGCGCCAATAATCCAAAAGGCACGCGTATCTATTGCCTGGCTCCTTCTTTGCTTTTTTCTTCTGAAAAGTGTTAAGCTAAAAGTAGACACAATAAAAAGTGCTAATATCAAAAAAACCGTGATCATGTGACAAATATCCAACAGTGTAAACTGTGCTGCAGTAGGCAAGTCTGAGGTCACAATGTACATGTTTGCAATTGCAGCAAATAACGCCCCAACACAAACGCCAAATCTAGCATCCGCCTCAGAAATATTTATTTTTAATGACAATAAGGCTATAACAAAAGCAACAAATAAGCCGGTGAATAACTTGAAAAATAAACCGAGACCTTGCCTCTTAATTGGAATAACGACTCTAACTCCAGAATAAGAATATCTTACTGTATCAGATGGATTTCCGTAGTTTGTCTCGTACCGAGATTGAAATGGCTCTATCTCCATTTGCCCTATATCCCAACCCTTTATTTCAAACTTGGCTATTCCCGATTCTTTTTTATCAATTTCTAAATAAACGAGCTGTCCGTAATTTGTCAGCTCCTCAAATTCGATACTCAGATATTCACGATCGAACGGATACCTTTTGAGATCAAAATAATGATTGACTTTGCACTTGTATTGGTCATAGTCCCAAAAAGTGGTATCAACACCGCTGATGATAACATTCTCGTCTTGATCCTCAAATTCTTTTGAGGAAAATAGCTTACTTGATTCCTTGGCATTCCTTGGTTGGAAAAGATGGTAGTTGCTAAGGTCTTTTGTAGGATTTGTGCGCCAAAACCAAAGATCTATTTCAAAAGAATTTTCGACATAGTTGAGGTCATGAATAGACGTGATATAAAAACCGATTTTTGTCGTGTCTTGTTTTACATCTTGACCAAAGGTCAATGTGACCGACACCATGTAAGCAACAAAACAGGCTCGTATAACCATTTCAAGAATGCAAACTAGAGCGAATTTATGTCTTCCTGAAAAAGTGGGTCGGTTGCTGCCTTGCTCATCTTATTCAGTTTCTCGTCACGGTTTTTCCCTACCTCGTCAATGGTTACCAACACTTTTCTCCGCGAAAGCAAATGACTTGGCAGCGTGATTACAATCCTTTCGCCATCCACTTCATAAATACCACGATAGGACTTAGCGTTTCTGTTCGTGTTTAAAGATACCCAATTTACGTGAACCCAAAAACTCACTCTTCAAAACTCCAACAGTGCTGGGTTAGGTAGCCCGCAGCATCGTCTACGCCTGCCGCAAAGGCTTTGGCCAGGCAACGGCACGCTTCCGTCTCGCGCTTGAGTTCCAGCAGCGCAACACCTTGGTAAAACAACAGTGTGGCGTTGTCCGGATCGATGCGTTGCCCCAGGCGCAGATACGCCAACGCCTTTTCGAATCGCTCCTCTTGCAGGGCATACGAGGCCCCATATAAATACAGCGGCATAACAGTGGCATTGATTTCAATACCGCGATCGATGGCCATGAAGGCACTGTCCGCAGCCCCGGTGTGATAATACGCCACGGCCAGGTTCACTTCGACTTCAGGATCCTCGGCCACGTGCCGGACGACCAGGAGATCTCGCCTGGCCGCCTCATGATTTTCCTGCTGCAAATACAGCGACCCTCGCCAACGCAATAAGTTGGGATTATCGCCTTGAAGCTCAAGGGCCGCATTCACATCCTCCAATTGTCCTTCTACATCGCCCAGGGCCTGGCGGATCAGGCCGCGTAAAATACGCCCCTGAAAGTTGGCCGGTGCGGCCGTCACCACGATGTTGACGTCTTTTTCGGCTTTCTCAAACTGCTCCGTACTGAAGTAACAGACCCCTCGCTTATACAAAACCGCATAGGGCATCTCGCTTTTCGACTTGATGGCATCGTTGATGATGCGGGAGTAGAACGGCTCGGCCTCCTCAAATCGCTCGGCCCGATACAGCGTATCGCCCTTTGCTTCCCAGGTTTTCCATAAGGCATTTTGACCCCAAACCGACACGGCACCCAGGGTCATCACCGCTGTTAACAACGCAGTTCTAAACGTCATACGTAGTATAAAAGTGGAAAAATACAACAAATGAGGGGTGCATAAAAAACGAAAGCCCTCTTGCGAGGGCTCTGTGCCGGGCTCGGAGCGTTGCCCGTCAGGCTACGCTCGACAACGACCGATTGCGTTCGCGCTTGCGGTCATTTTCATTCAAATAGATCTTCCGCAGGCGGATGGATTTGGGCGTCACCTCCACGTACTCATCGGCCTGAATGTATTCCAGCGCTTCTTCCAGCGAGAATTTGATTGGAGGCGCAATGCGCATCTTTTCATCTGCTCCGCTGGCGCGCATGTTCGTAAGTTTCTTTGTTTTGGTGACGTTGATCACCAAGTCGCCACTGCGGCTGTGTTCGCCAATCACTTGCCCTTCGTACACCGGCTCGCCCGCATCGATGAAAAACTTACCGCGGTCTTGTAAATTATGCAAGCTATAGGCAATGGCCTCGCCTTGTTCCATCACAATCAGCGAACCGTTGATGCGCCCCGGTATTTCGCCTTTGTACGGTTGATATTCTTTGTAGCGATGCGTCACCACGGCCTCGCCTGCGGTAGCGTTCATCAAATAGGTTCGCAGCCCGATGATCCCGCGCGAAGGAATATTGAATTTCAAGATCATCCGGTCGCCTTTGGGCTCCATGTTGGTCATTTCGCCCTTGCGGGTCGACACCGTTTCGATGGCTTTGCCGGCATCTGTTTCGGGCAAATCGATGGTCAGTTCTTCGATGGGCTCACATTTTACTCCGTCAATCTCTTTGAAAATCACCTGAGGCTGACCGATCTGCAGTTCATATCCTTCCCTGCGCATGGTTTCGATCAATACTGACAAGTGCAATACGCCCCGGCCAAACACCATAAAGCTATCGGCCGAGCCGGTATCGCCCACGCGCAACGCCAGATTTTTTTCCAGCTCTTTGTCCAACCGCTCTTTGATATGGCGCGAGGTGACAAACTTCCCCTCCTTACCATAAAAAGGCGAGTTGTTGATGGTGAACAACATGCTCATGGTGGGCTCGTCAATGGCGATGGACTTGAGTGCCTCGGGCTTCTCGATGTCCGCCACGGTGTCACCGATTTCGAACCCTTCCAATCCCACCAATGCGCAAATCTCGCCTGCCTTTACTTCTTCTACTTTCTTTTTCTCAAAGCCTTCAAACACGTACACTTCCTTAATACGTGTTTTTACAATGGCGCCTGTTTCGCGCTTGACCAACGCTACTTGCTGTCCGGCTTTGACCGCACCCCGCTGCACGCGCCCAATGGCGATCCGGCCGATAAACGATGAATACTCAAGCGAGGTGATGAGCAACTGCGTGGTGCCCTGATCCACGCGCGGGGCGGGAATGTATTGGATGATGCCCTCAATCAACGCATTGATATCCGTGGTCGGCTTCTTCCAGTCCGTGCTCATCCAACCTTGCTTGGCCGACCCATAAAAGGCCGGAAAGTCAAGTTGATCTTCATTGGCATCCAGCGCAAACATCAGGTCAAACACCTGCTCGTGCACTTCATCGGGCGTGCAGTTTTTCTTGTCTACTTTGTTGATCACCACGATCGGCTTGAGGCCCATTTGCAAGGCTTTTTGCAACACAAAGCGTGTTTGGGGCATGGGGCCCTCAAAAGCATCCACCAACAGCAAGCAGCCATCGGCCATGTTCAGCACGCGCTCCACTTCTCCGCCAAAGTCGCTGTGGCCGGGCGTATCGATGACATTGATTTTATAGTCCTTATAGCGAACGGATACGTTTTTGGCCAAGATGGTGATGCCGCGTTCGCGCTCCAGGTCATTGCTGTCCATGATCAGCTCGCCCGGGTTTTCGTGGTCCTTGAACAGGTGGCCGGCATGCAGCAGTTTGTCCACCAAGGTGGTTTTTCCGTGGTCAACGTGGGCGATAATCGCGATGTTTCTGATTTTTGATACTTCCATAAATACCCTCAAAAAGGCTGTTTTCCTGAATTAGGGCGCAAAGATAACCTTATTTGGGCACTTGACCGTGACGGGATTGTGAAATTGTGTCCAGCAGATATGTCACCTGTCGGATCGTTTAGTCCATTGATTCCCTTGTCTGGATGACATCAATTCTCTCGTTCCATAAATCAGGTGTAAAATTTTCGAGATTAGCATACCAATGGGTCCAGGTACGGGGGGGCACGCGTTGGTCTGACCATTGTTGAAGAATATGGTAAACCTCGACCAGCCGATCATCTGGCAAATTATCCACCTCTCTTTTGATATCGTCACGCGTAATCATCTGAAGTAAAGATGCAAATCATTTCTGCCCCTCAAAAAAACGGTGAAGGGCCTCCATGATCTCATCGGGGTCGGTCTCGTATTGCACGGCCAGGTATTTTTGGTTGAAGGCCTCGATGGAGGCATAGTATTGCTGATCGGTGAGTTGATAGGTTTCTTTCATGATAGCCATCACATCCGGGTCGGTGATCACCTGAATGTAGGTTTGTACTTTGTTAAATTCTTCTACCACGCGTGCCAGTTTACGCTTCTCCCGCTCCAACCGCGAAAAATACTCCAGGGGTGAGGCGGCTCCGTCCAATGCGTCCATGCGCTTGGGCTCAGCTTTGCTGCGGTCCTCTATTTTATTGGGATATAACCGCTTGGCTTTCACCGTCACCTCGGCCAGCATGCGCGTATTTTCGCGCAGCAATACCATCACGGCATCTTCTTGAAACAATAAGGGCAACTCCACGGACAGATACCCCAAATACGTGAACAGGAGCGTATCAGTAGGTTGGGCATAAATCAAAAAATTCCCCAGCGCATTGGTGGTGGTGCCTTTGCCCGTCCCTTTGACGGACACGTGCACATCGGGCAAGCTGAACAACTGGGCGGAGTCGGCCACAATGCCGCGATAGGGCCGTTGCGCCTCAAGCAGTGCAGGCATTGTCCAAATCAAAAGGCAGAGAAAACGCACGTCACCAAGATGTGAAACAACCCCCAAATAGTTTTACGAGCGAAACCGCAAAAACGTGCCCATCGGCAAGTGCCGGCCCGCGCTTGACTTCAGATAAAACTCGCCCGCGTGTGCAGCCGCTTTTGGAAAGTGCGTTTGCACCACATTGAGCCCCACCACGGGGGACAGCCCCACCGCATACATGGATAAAATGAAAAAATGGTGTTGTGCTTCCAACAACTCACTGCTCAGCGCCACCAATTCATTCAGCTTCTCTTGCAAGGTCCACTTTTCACCTTCGGGGCCACGCCCGTACGGGGGCGGATCCATAATGATGCCGTGGTACCGGTTTCCCCTTTTTGCTTCGCGTTTTACAAACTTGAGTGCATCCTCATACACCCAGCGGATGTCCTTGAGGCCGTTGATCTCTCTGTTTTGGTTGGCCCAATTCAATCCGGGTCGCGATGCGTCCACGTGGGTGACGTCAGCGCCTGCGGCCCGCGCCACCACCGAGGCAGCCCCGGTGTAAGCAAACAAATTGAGCACGCGCGGCCTTTCGATCGTCCATGCACGAATGGTTTCATCCACAAAATTCCAGTTGTCGCCCTGTTCGGGAAAAAGGCCCACATGACCAAAGCTGGTGAGGGCCAGGCGCAGTTGGATTTGAATCGTTTGGTGATTGTAGCGGACTATCCAACTGTCGGGCATGGGTTTCAGTTTCTTCCAGCCGCCCTTGATGTCATCGCCAAAACGGTAGTTTTCTTTTTGCTCGCGGGTGAAGTGTGCGTGTGCTTGCTGTTGCCATTTTTCATAGGGGAGCACACGCGGCCAGATGGCTTGTGGCTCCGGCCGGATGAGCGTCACTTCACCAAAGCGCTCGAGCTTTTCGAAATCGCCACAATCTAGCAACGCATAGTCTTTCCAACCTTCGGGATGTTTGAGTTCCAGTGTCAAGGTCTAATCCAATTTACCCGAAAGGTAGGAAGAAAGACAGGCAACGATTTGGATTTGTTTACAGGTGAATAAACCGAACGGCTCGCCCCTGCCTATGCCGGCAGAGCCTGGTCTACTGCGCTGCAGCAGATACTACTGTTCAACCTCCAATTTATCGGGATCTTGTCCGGTGTGCCAAACTCGCAGAATTTGAATACTGTCCGGTTGATTTAGATAGAACAGTTTGTATGTTCTTATTACTTTCACTCGGATGTTTTGAAAGTCGGTCTGTGTACCAATTTCCGGAAACTCGGACAATAATTTGGCCCCTTCGTCAAATAGCCTTTCGAGCTTTTCGCTGTAAAGGTTGCTTTTGTTTTTATTAGCCAAGTATTGATAGATTTTGACTCGGTCTTGGATTGCCGTCTGAGTCCATACTACTTTTTTAGCCATTCTTTAATTATCGTATCGGCTTGTTCGGAAGTATACACTCGTCCTTCTTTAATGTCGTCCAGCCCCATTCCTACTGCTTTTTTTTCTTCGTCTGTGAGTATGGAAATCGAATCCATTTCAGATTCGATATTCACGAGTCGGTAAATTTCTTCCAGAATTAGCTCATCTGTTATTGATGACACTTTGTTAATGATCTGTAATTTAAGTTCTGTCGCTGACATATTTTTAGGTCGTAAATTCAATAAAGGACGTCTCTAAAAACCGATGCTTCCAAGACCTCAACCCTGCCTGTCCGGCAGGTATTGCCCCTTTTTTAAAAAAGAAGGCGGCAAGGAGCCTTTCGAGACGTCTTAAATTTAGTCATGGTTTCGTTCATCGTCAAACTTGACGCTAATCAAGCCCATCACCTTCCAAAATGGTCCCACCCTTGGGCTTTTAGGGGCACCACGGTCCCCTGTTTGCTGATCATCACGTGTTGATTGGCATTATCATGCAAATGGCCGATGAAATGAATATCGGCATGGTTTTTCAATTTCTCATAGTCGCCAGGTTGGATGGTGAACAACAGTTCGTAGTCCTCGCCCCCGTTGAGCGCAGCGGTAATGGGATCGATCTTGAATTCGATGGCGGTTTCATAGGCCGTATTGTCGATCGGGATTTTGTCCTCAAAAATCTTCACGCCCACTTCCGATTGCCGAGCGATATGCAACAGCTCGGAGGCCAAGCCATCCGAGACATCGATCATCGAAGTAGGTACAATTTTCAACTCGGCCAGCTCATGCACAATGTCCATGCGCGCTTCCGGTTTTAATTGCCTCCCCACCATGTACTCATATCGTTCCAACTCCGGCTGCATGTCGGGGTTGGTCAGAAATACCTGCTTCTCACGTTCCAGCACTTGCAACCCCATGTAAGCAGCCCCCAAGTCGCCCGTCACGCACAAAATGTCATTCACTTTCGCCCCACTGCGGTAGGTGACCTGCTCGCGCGGAGCCGTGCCGAGGATGGTAACGGAGATGACCAGTCCACTGGCCGAAGAAGTCGTGTCGCCCCCCACCAAGTCCACGCCATAGCTGATGCAAGCCGCACGCACGCCTTCATAAAAAAGATCGATGGCCTCCACCGAGAAGCGGTTACTCAGGGCCAATCCCATCACGATTTGTTTGGGCGTGCCGTTCATGGCGGCAATGTCGCTCACATTTACGGCCACGGCTTTGTAGCCCAGGTGTTGCAGCGGCACATACGACAAGTCGAAGTGAATGCCCTCGAGCAGCATGTCGGTGCTGACCAAGGTCACTTCTTCGCTGCCGGCAATGACGGCCGCATCATCGCCAATGGTTTTGATGGATGCGGCATGTACCCGCGAAAATTTTTCGGCAATCCGGTCGATCAACCCAAATTCGCCCAATTGTTGTATTTCTGATCGTGTATCGGCCATGTTGCGCGCTATTGTTTTTCAATAGGTTTATCCTGACAGAGTTCCACCAGCACCGAGCCGGTGGTTTTGGGATGCAAAAAAGCAATCAGCTTTTGGTCGGCCCCTTCTCTGAGTTGTGTGTTCAGCGCCTGAAAACCCTCTTTCCCCAACCGGGCTACGTGTTCGGCCACATTGCTTACGCCAAACGCCAGATGGTGCACCCCCTCGCCCCGCTTCTCAATAAATGTGGCGATGGGTGAATCCGGCCGGGTGGCTTCCAGCAGCTCAATTTTAACGCCTCCTACATCAAAAAACGAGGTGCGCACCCCCTCACTCGCCACTTCTTCGATTTTGTAGTGCGGTTTGCCAAGCAACCTGGCAAACAGGGCATTGGCCTGTTCCAGGTTTTTCACCGCAATGCCGATATGCTCCAGTTTATCCATACCCCGCCAATACGTTTTTTGCTAATTTTGCAGGAAAGTTGAGAAACTTTTTAGGCCGAACGAAAGTTTTCACATCAAAATGCCAAAAATCACCATTGAGACCACCAGCGATGCCCACGTAGAGGCCGCGCGTATGCAGCAACAAATCAAGGATTACCTGGGTTTGCGCACGAGTGATTTGGTGTTTGAGTTTGGCCTGATGGATGGCAAAACCAAGTTGGATTTGATCACCATCAACCCGCGCCACAACCAATCGTTTCTCTTTCACAGCGAAACGGGCAGCGACAAGGTGGACGCGCTGAACAAAATGTGGCACTACGTTCAGAACTATAAGGAAAAAGAAAACTCCTACACCATTCAATGGGTGGCCAAGGGCGATCGCGAACTGCACACTTCGTATTTCCGTGCGTCCAATATTTTGGAGGCGTTGGAAAAGCTGTACTACGGGCGCGACCGCAATGTAATTACTGTTTTTAGCGTAGTATTAAACCCTGTTTCGTAAAGCATATGATCAGTGTAACGGACAAAGCGAAAGAACGGATTGTGGCCCTGCGTGCCGAGGAAGGCCACGGTGCCCAGCACAACATCCGGGTGTCGGTAAAAGGCGGGGGGTGCTCCGGCCTCATGTACGACCTGGGGTTTGACGATGAGATCAAACCGGCCGATCAGGTATTTGAAGACAAAGGGGTGAAGATATTGGTGGACAAAAAAAGTTTGCTCTACCTGTTGGGCACCACGCTGGATTTCTCCGATGGATTGAACGGCAAGGGATTTCAGTTCATAAACCCCAATGCTTCGCGCACATGCGGGTGTGGCGAAAGCTTCGCGGTATAGGTCTATTTGCTTCAACAGCACAACCGATGATGCGGACGCTGTTGACCGTTGTGGCGATGGCATGTGTTTCGTTGGCATCGGGCCAGCCCACCGCCCCCGTGCTTCCCGATTCGCTTCTTCTGCACATACAAGACAAGGCAAACCGTTTCAGGCCATCGTGTACGGAGGTGTCAATTGCGGGTTTACGCGGGTGTTGATCGAAAACATCCACCAGTTTGGCTCGTGCACGCAGTGGGACGTGGTGGTGGTACTGACGGATTCGCGCGAAACTATTCTTAAAACGTATCCCCGGTTGGTCAGCGACTATCCGGTTTTCTCCAACCAGGAGATTAACTGGTCGTTTAACAAAGATGACATCTCACCACAAACCTTTTTGTTTCGCGAAGGACAACTGATTCACCACGTAAAGGGTGTAAAGGAAGCGATGATCACCAAAATGAAAGTCAAGGCAGGCTGCCCGTAGGCTAAATACACAACAGCGATAAGTCGAGCACAAACCCGCTGACCGGTCCCGTCCCCATCAGTGTCCGATCAAAGCCCTGGATCTCTTCCACGGTTTCATCATCCCGAAAAACGAATACGGTTTGGTTTTGGGGATGGATCAACCAACCCAATAATGCCCCGTTCTTGATCCACGTATGCATTTTGGCCTTCAAATCACGCAGATCGTCATGTTTTGATTTCACCTCGATTACAAACTCCGGACAAACGGAAGCGAACCGATCCTTCTCCCCTTCCGACAGATGGTTCCAACGCAAAAACGAAACCCATGCAGCATCCGGAGAATAGACCGAACGATCCGGCAGAGTAAACCCCGTGGATGAATCAAAGGCCAACCCTTTCTTACTTTGCAGACTCCACGCATAAAGCTGGGCAAAAGCCGCCCCACTGCTGTAGCTGGACAACGTGGTTACCGGTGCCATAATTACTATTTCCAGGTTACTGTTTCGTTCGATGCGCAAGTCCTTGTTTTCCTGACAAAACCAGAAAAACTCCTCATCGGTCATGCGGGTGGTGATGCGGTCCTTTAACACGATGCTATCCATGAGGGCAAGTTACAAAATCCGGTTCAAACGTGCGCTTGGCTGCTGGGCATCATCAGGGCGCACCGATGACCGCGATGCATTTCAGTTCGATGGCGATCGGTGTGGGGAGCGCATTGACTTCCACCGTAGTACGGCAAGGTTGCGTAGCCTTGTCGGGAAAGTACTGGGCATACAGACGGTTCATGGTGGCAAAGTCGGCCTTCATGTCGATAAGAAACACCGTCACATCCACCAGGTTTTCCCAGCGCGAGCCGCTGTCCTCCAAAATCCATTTCACGTTTTGAAACACGGAGCGGCACTGCGTTTCGAAATCGTAGGCAGTGATGTTCCGGTTGGCGTCCAACGTTACGCCCGGAATATCCTTCGACCCTTTTTTGCGGGGGCCCACACCGGAAAGAAAAAGCAAATTGCCAACCCTGCGCGCGTGCGGATACGGTCCTACGGGCTCCGGGGCCTGAGATGAGTTGTGAACTTGATTGCTCATTTAGAAGATTCGTTGATGGCAAACACCAAACTGGCCCACGCGCTTTCATAATCGGCACCGGTTCGTGCCGAGGGTGTCATTTTCACGGTGCTGACCATCCACTCACCGGGCGAGTTGATCGGAAACGTAAGTGTCCCATCATTTTCGGTGTATAAATTCTGTAAAAAAGTAGTGCGGTTGCGTTTGGTCCATACTTTCACCAGCGCATGGGGCCTGACCTTACCTGCGTAGAATACTTTCACGGTCAGGTAATCGCCTGTTTTTAGTGCATAGGGATTTTGCTGTGGCACGATTTCATGCAAGGCGCCTACGGGTTTTGTCACCACGGCCGTAGCACCCTCGCCAGCCTGCACCAGCAACTTCGCATACCGCGTGTAAAACTCGCGTGCCTTTGTATGTGTTTCGTTTCGCTGCGCCCGTAGGTCCAGGATTTCATCAATGCCGTCTTCCTTCAGATAATCCGTAAACTTGTCGCCCTCCAACTCAATAAAAGCCGCATTGCTTTTCAAAAAGAATTGATGGGTGCCTGCTTGGGTAAATGTGTATGACAGGTTTTTGCCTGCCGTGGGCTTTACCGCAGGCTGCAAGTCGACCGGGGCGGCACCGGTGAACAAGGAAATCTGTTCTACTTTGTGACGCTTCATGTCCCAGTCTTCGCCTGTAAAATTTTCACCCACTTTAAAGTCGATGACGGCCGCTTCGCCCACCGCGAAAAAATATTTTTGCGGTTGCAGCCAGAACTCATGAGCCCGGGCCGCTACCGACACGATCACCACCACGGCCAAACAGAACACCCGCTTCATACTATCCTTTTGTGTTCATTAGGTCTTCGATCTCCTCGGCCTCAATCGGAATTTTTTTCATAAGATCGACCACACCGTTTTTTCGAATCAGCACATTGTTTTCCAATCGGATTCCCAACTTCTCTTCGCGAATGTAAATGCCTGGTTCCACCGTCCACAGCATGCCTTCTTTCATTTGATCGTACATGTTACCCACATCGTGCACATCCAACCCCAGGTGATGCCCGGTGCCATGCATAAAGTATTTCGAAACGGCCGGCTTTTCTTTGGTTTGGTTCTTGATATCCGTTTTGTCCAGCAGTTTCAGCTTCAACAATTCGGCTTCCATTATTTTTTGTACTTCCTTGTGATAGTCAAAATAGCGCACACCGGGTTTCAGCAACTTCGTGGCCGACCGCATCACGCGCAACACCGCCTGGTACACGTCCTTCTGCCGTTTGGTGAACCGCCCGCTGACGGGAATGGCCCGGGTCATGTCGGCATTGTAGTTCGCGTATTCGGCCCCGACATCCAGCAGCAGCACCTCACCGGCCGCGCAGCGTTGGTTGTTGGTGACGTAGTGGAGCACGCAGGCATTGGCACCGGAAGCAATGATGGGCGTGTAGGCAAACCCGCGCGATCGGTTTCGAATAAACTCATGTTGAAACTCAGCTTCGATTTCAAACTCATAGACGCCCGGCTTGACAAAGGGTAGCACGCGCCTGAATCCGTGCTCGGTGATGTCGCAGGCGGTTTGCAACAACTTGATTTCTTCGGGTTGTTTTATGGCACGCAGGGATGCCATGAGGGGGGCCACACGCTCATACTCATGCAATGGATAATTTTTCTGGCACCATTCAATAAACCGTGCGTTGCGGGTCTCCACCGCTATCTCGGCCCGGTAGTGTTCGTTGGTGTCGAGGTAGACATGCTCCACATAACCCATGGCCATCATGTGGTGGAATAGCTTTGGAAACTCCGACAGCCATAGTACCGTTTCAATGCCGCTGAGTTTCCGCGCTTCCTCCTTGGTTAGCTTGTGCCCTTCCCAAATGGCGATGTGGTCATTGGTCTCGCGCAAAAACAAAACTTCGCGGTAGCGCTTGTCCGGAAAATCCGGGGCCAGCACCAGGATGCTTTCTTCCTGATCGGCCCCGCTCAGGTAGAGTAGGTTGTTGTTCTGCCGAAAACCCATGGTGCCATCGGCATTGGTGGGCATCACATCGTTGGAGTGGAAGACGGCCAGTGCGTTGGGCTTCAACAGCCGGGCCAGCCGCTTCCGGTTGTTTTGAAAAAGCGAAGAGGGAATAGCGTGATAGCGCATCGGAACAGATGATTATCCCGCCAAGGTACAAACAAACGGCACCACCAAAACGATCTTCCGTTTACGATTGGCTTACCTCATCCGTGGTCACGTAGTTAATGAGGATAAATGTGACGAGAAGGCCCGAAAAAACACCCTCCAGCAACACGATAAAGGCAGCGATGTAGGGGTTCAGGTAGCGGCCCATAGGCTCGTTGTCAATGATCCACTGCATCATGTTTTTGTCGGCCAGCATGTAGATGAACAAAAACAGCGAAAACACCAGCGAGGCTACGGCAGCCGTGGCCACGCCCGTCACCAGCGCGCGGAAGTAATTGATATGCTGCCCGTGCGTCTCTTTAAATTTTTTCAATGCCAGGTAAATACCGCCCACCAATATTAACAGGTTAAGCAGACGCAGTTCCACATGGTTTCCAAGGCCCACCAACTTCATCAGTACAAAATAGCCGATGAGACCGGCCGCGATTTTCAAACCATAGTTTTCGGGGATGCGGTTAGGATTGGTGAATACGCTCATGGGTTTTGGGGTTTGTGATGAGCGAAGGTTCAAAATTTTTGAGCGAAAAACAAACGTTTTCGGTTGCCTAAAATCCGGTATCTTTCCCCTCCCAAACATCAAAACCTCTCAGCCATGAAAATTTTAAAGTACGCAGGCATGGCGCTGGCAGGCATCTTGCTGCTGGCCGTGCTTTTTACCGCTTTTCAATCGCCCCAAAGTCACCTGGAACGGTCGGTGGTAATCCAGGCGCCCGACTCGGTTATTTTTGAGCATGTGAACAATTACCAAAAATTCAATACGTGGTCGCCCTGGGCCCGGTTAGACCCCGCTACGCAGTACATGTACGATGGCCCCTCCGCGCGCGTGGGCGCACGTATGAGTTGGGTGAGCAAGCATCCGGATGTGGGCACGGGTGCCCAATGGATTGTGGAAAGCGAACCGTACAAGCGCGTAAAATCCGGCATGCAGTTTGGCGATTTTGAAGGCGCGTATTTTGCCGTGGTGGACATTGAACCCGCTGAAGGCGGAAACAAGGTGACCTGGCATTACTATGGCGATGTGAGCCAGGCCAGTGTAAAGGGAGCTCTCATGGGTAAGTTTTTTGGTCTGTTCATGGACGGCATGCTCGGTCCGCAATATGAAAACGGGCTCAAAAACTTGAAGGCGGTAGCGGAAGCCGACCGATAGCATTCCGCCTTCAATCTTCGATTTCATGGACCCGGGCTCGAAAAGTCCGTTCGCGCCAGGCTTTTAATTCGTCTTGGCGCTTTTTTATTTCCTCCTCCGTAGGCCGGTAGTCCATCAGCGCCTTGAGGTCGGGCTGGCCGCCATCTACCCAGGCGGTGTACCATAGGTCGCCCGTCATCTTGATGCTGGCGCGGAGTTGGCGCTCCACCATGCCGCCCAAAAGCCGATGATATTCGCGCGCATAGCTCTCAGAATAGACCTTCACCGTTTGCTTGCCTTTGGTTTCAAAGTTGAACTTGCGGTCGCCCATCCGTTGTGACAGCTCGCGCTCCAGTCGCAACACCGAATCAACGAGGGCATGGGATCGCGCCACCGCCTGCCACGCGGCCAGTTGCACGTTTGATAAATGTGTAGCGCGGCCTACCAGGAAGTCGTATTGCCCCAGGTACATCTCGGGTAGGCGCGACTCCCAAAATCCATGGATCCCTTCCTGATTGGTAAGTTGTCCATTATAATTTTTGGTAGTGTGAAGGGGCACCTGGGCATCCGCCACATAGTGACCCAACTCGGCCGACAACCGCAGGATGCGCGCAGGGTCTCTGGTCAAAAAGGCATCCCTCAGTTGGCCGTACACGCGATAGATATGCCATGGTAAGATGCCCTTGGCTTTTAACGAGTCCTCGCCAAACTGCTCCACAGCCTGGTGCCAATAGCGCGGCAGTTTGTACACGGCACTGTCGCCATGATCGTCTAAGTCAATGTAATGGCGCGGAGCCTCATCCACCACTGCATACCTCCGTCTGTCGGGGTTTACGGCTGCCTCGGCAAGGTAGTCGATGTTCCTTTTGTAGAAGCCGATCATTTCGGGTGGTAGGGTAAACACCGCCAGTTGGTTGATTTTCTTATGGCCAAAGAAGCCCCATCCCGCACATAGAAAAGCGGCCAAAAGCATCAAAAACACAAAAAAAAGCTGTTTTGGCATAGGGCTAAAGATAACACCCATACAGCCTCACAAAATCCGCGGCAACGGTTCAGATTTCTAATTTCTTTGCCTACCTTTGCAGTCCTTTTTACAAATTGATATGGCAAATCATAAATCTGCGGAGAAACGCATCCGGGCAAACGAAGTAAAACGCGAGCGCAACCGCTATCAACATAAAAGCACGCGCACGCAGGTGAAAAAATTGCTGGGCACCACGCAAAAAGACGAGGCTCAGGCCTTGTTGAAGGAAGTGACCGCGATGCTGGATAAATTGGCGAAAAAGAATATCATCCATTGGAAAAAAGCCGCCAACCAGAAGTCGAAATTGACCAAGCGCGTAAACGCCCTGGCGTAAGCACTTCTGCACCCCTTTATTTTTCCCTTCCTCGTGGCGCAGGCCGTGGGGGAGGGTTTTTTGTTGGTAGGGCCCAGCGCTCTCTAACCGGCCCTGATTCGCTAACTTGCTGTCAACCGTCATGGACATACACGAATCGAAGCCCCTCAAAATCGCCCAGTGGTCGCCCGAAGACCGGCCGCGGGAAAAACTTTTGATAAAAGGCACCGCGGCTCTGTCGGATGCCGAACTGATTGCCATTTTGATTGGATCGGGTACCGCTAACCTGAGCGCGGTGGAGGTAGGCAAGAAAATGCTTGCCCAGGTACACTATAATCTGAACGAGCTCGCCCGGCTATCCGTCAAAGACCTGATGAAAATGAAAGGCATAGGCGAGGCGAAAGCCATCACCATTGTGGCGGCCATCGAGTTGGGAAGACGAAGAAAGGAGGTAGACCCCGAGGAAAAGCCCAAGATCGCCAGTTCGCACGATGCCTTCCGGTTGTTGCAGCCGCTGCTGATGGACTTGCCCCACGAAGAATTTTGGGTGTTGCTGGTCAACCGGGCGCACCGTGTCACCAAAACCAGGCGCATCAGCGAAGGTGGGGTGACGGGCACCGTGGCTGACCCGAAGATCATCTTCAAGTTTGCGCTGGAAGAGTTGGCCACGGGCGTCATCGTGGCACACAACCACCCCTCAGGCAACCGTACCCCCAGTCAAAGTGATATCGACCTCACCAAAAAAATCAAAGAGGCGGGTAAGTTTTTGGAAATCCAATTGCTTGATCACTTGATTATCGCAGGCCAATCGTATTACAGTTTTGCCGATGAAGGCGTCATTTGATCCTCGCTCACGAGATATGAAAAAAATAGCCGTTTATGGGATTTGGGTCGCACTTGTTGGGGTGGCCATCATCTCTTTTATTTCCCTTTCGGGGAATGACACAGAAGACACCACCGCCTATGTGGCTTCGATCGAAAAAGAGCGGGCCGATCAACAAACCTTTATGCGCGAAGACCCCAACTCTCCCTTTGTTTTGGAGAAAAAAGAATTCAAGGGACTCTCGTATTTTCCGGTTGACGCACGGTACAAGGTGAAAGCCAAATTGGAGTCCATTGATAAGAAGGAAGTGATGACGCTGACCACCAGCGATGGGTTAACCCAGTCGTACCTGCCCTATGCGTATGCTCATTTCAGCGTTGACGGTGTTGCCTGCCAACTGCTTCTGCTGGAAGTGATGCAAATGGGCCCCCAGCGTGGCACTTTGTTTCTGGCCTTTAGCGATGCCACCAGCGGGAAAGAAACCTATGGCGCGGGCCGATACCTGGCCATAAAAAAAGTGCGCGGAGCCACCCAAATCGAATTGGACTTTAATCGGGCGTACAATCCGTACTGCGCCTATGTCGACAATTTTTCGTGCCCCTTCCCACCCAAAGAGAATGTACTGCCCGTGGCGATTTTAGCGGGCGAAAAGGCATACTAGGTCAATCAACCTGAATGCTTATTTTTGAAGCCTTTTCCGCTTTACCCGCATGAAGATTTCCTACGCCTGGCTCAAAGAATACGTGGCTATTTCCGACACGGCCGAAGAGGCAGCGCAACTGCTCACGTCTACCGGGCTGGAAGTAGAAGGTATTCATTCCTTTGAAACCGTGAAAGGCGGCCTGCGAGGCGTAGTGATTGGTGAAGTAAAAACATGTGCCAAGCATCCCAATGCCGACAAGCTGTCTGTGACCACCGTGGACGTTGGTGGGACAAAGCTTCTGCCCATCGTCTGTGGTGCCAGCAATGTGGCCGCGGGTCAAAAAGTAGTGGTGGCCCTGCCGGGTGCCACCTTGTACCCGGCCCAGGGCGAGCCCCTCACCATCAGGGCCACCAAAATCCGGGGTGAGGTGAGTGAGGGTATGATTTGTGCCGAAGACGAAATCGGCTTGGGGCAAAGCCACCAAGGCATCATGGTACTGGACACTACCCTAACTAACGGGGCGCCCGCGGCCGACTATTTTCAGATACATTCCGATCAGATTTTTGAGATCGGACTCACGCCCAACCGGGCCGATGCGGCCTCGCACATTGGGGTGGCGCGCGACCTGCGCGCAGTCAAAAACATCCCCCTGCAGTGGCCATCGGTAGAACGCTTTGCAGAACCATCAGACGGCCTGCCGTTTGCCGTGACGATTGAGAACGCTACCGCATGCCTGCGCTACTCTGGCGTTACGCTCACGGGCATCAAAGTCAACGAATCGCCTGCCTGGCTGAAGAACCGGCTGCTGTCCATCGGACTTACCCCCATCAACAACGTGGTGGACGTCACTAACTTTGTGCTGCATGAAACGGGCCAACCCCTTCATGCCTTTGATGCCGCCCGAATTGGTGGCCACGGGGTACGCATAAAGACGCTTTCCGAAGGGACCTCATTTATCGCGCTGGATGGCAAAGAGCGCTCGTTGCGTTCCACCGACCTGATGATTTGTGATGAGGCCAGTCAGCCGCTATGCATCGCGGGTGTGTTTGGAGGACAGCACTCAGGCGTAACGCCCGGCACCACGACCCTCTTTTTAGAAAGCGCCTGCTTTGCTCCTGACTTCGTGCGCAAAACAAGCATGCACCACCAGCTAAAAACAGACGCCTCCTTCCGGTTTGAGCGCGGTACAGATCCCAACCTTACCGTGTACGCATTGAAGCGCGCTGCCCTCTTGATCATGGAGATGGCCGGAGGCCGGGTAGCATCACCGATTGTGGATGTGTACCCCCAACCGGTAGCAAACCATGCCCTGGCGGTAAAATACAAAAACGTGGACCGGCTGATGGGCCAGGCGCTTTCGCGGGATACCATTTTCTCCATCCTGGAACGACTGGACATCCGGGTCACCGACAAAGGCGATGAGTCTTTTTCGGTAAGCATACCCCCCTATCGCGTAGATGTAAAACAGGAAGCCGATGTAGTGGAGGAAATCTTGCGCATTTACGGGTTTAACAACGTACCCCTGTCGGAGAGCGCGAGGACCGATTTTGTCTCCGCTTTTCCGGAAAAAGACATCGATCAATACCGCAGACGCATAGGCGAATTACTTACGGCCAACGGCTTCTATGAGATTTTAACGAACTCCCTCACCAATGTCGCCTACCAGGAGAAAGCCAACCTGACCTTTGGGCTTGCTCCGGTTGAAATGCTGAACAAACTGAGCGAAGAGCAGGGCATTTTGAGGCAGACGATGCTCTTTACCGGGCTGGAGGCGTGCGCCCATAACATCAACCGGAAGCAAAAAGACCTAAAGTTTTTTGAGTTTGGCAAGGTGTACGGAAAAGCCAACGGCCGGTACGTGGAAGAGGCGAAGCTTGCGTTGTACATGACGGGTCGCATGGAGGCCGAAAACTGGCAACGCCCCGCAAAAAACGTTTCGTATTACGATCTGGCTCAACAGGTAGCCCACGTGTTGGAGAAATCCAGTGTGGCGCAGCCAACGCTGCGGAAGCTGGACGACCCGCTTTTTGAGTACGGGATGGCAGTGCTCGCTCAATACAAAGACCTGGGCAAAATGGGGAAAGTGAAACCGTCCCTGGCCCGGCTGATGGGCATCAAGCAGGATGTGTTTTATGCAGAGTTTTCAGTGGATTTGCTTTTCCGTTTGGCAAACCCTAAGTTCGAGGTGTCAGAAGTATCGAAGTTTCCGGAGGTGAGGCGCGACCTTTCGCTGGTGCTGGACAAACAGGTTACTTTTGCCGAAATCGAAGCATTGGTGAAGCAAACCGAACGCCATTTGATCAAAGAAATCACGTGTTTTGACGTTTACGAGGGCGACAAGATTGCCGCGGGCAAAAAAGCCTACGCGTTGGGTTTTACGCTGTCGGATACAGAAAAAACACTGACCGATGACGAAATTGACAAAACGATGACACGCCTGATGACAGCCTTTGAGCAGAAAATGAATGCGGTCATTCGAAAATAAATCAACCGTGCCAGCACATAACGAAATACCCACCCCCCTATGGACCAGGAGCTATTAAAATCCAGCCTAAACGGTTTGGAGCGGAAAGTTTTGGTGTTACTCAATGAACACAAAACCCTCAAAAATGAACTCACAGGCCTAAAACAGGAGAACTCAGATCTGAAAAGTGGCCTAAAGATGCGTGACGAACAACTGGTCAATTTTAAAAATCAAGTCAAAATCACTAAGATTGTAGACCATATAAACCCGGAAGACGGAAGTAATTCGGAGTTGAAACGAAAAGTGGACGAGTATATTCGAGAAATCGACAAGTGCATAGCCTACCTGAGCAGATAACGGTACATGGAAGACCTATCTATCAAAATCAAAATTGCCGACCGCGAATACCCCATGAAGGTAAAACGCAGGGATGAAGAACGCATCCGTGCCGCGGGCAAGTTGATCAATGACAAGATAAAGCAGTACCGCGAGCAGTTCGGCATTGATGACAAACAGGACCTGCTGGCCATGGTAGCATTTGATTGTTTGGTAGACAAAATGAAGGATGAAGAAAACCTTCAAGTCATTGACCAAACGGTCGTGGAAAAAGTGAACCGCATCAACCAACTGGTTTCACAAGCCCTTTAACGCACTTCGTTTTTCTGCTGTTCTTTTCAACGCTGTCAAGCGTCAGCCGGGCATGGCCATTAAATTTTTTAACCATGACCCCCACACTTCTCATAACCGTTGCCGTTGCCACCGTAACCACGTTAACGCTCAGCGCGCTTATCGGCACATGGCTATACAAACGCAAACTCAAAAAGCGAGAAAAAGAAGCCAGCGAAAAAGCCAAATTGATTATCAAAGAAGCCGAACTCCAGGCCGAAACGCTTAAAAATAACCGCATCATTGAAGCCAAAGAGAAATTCCTGAAGATGAAACAGGAGTTTGAAGAAGAAGCCAACCGCAAAAAAAACCAGATCATCGCCAACGAGCAGAAGATCAAACAACGCGAGGCCCAATTGAGCAAAGAGCTGGAAACGCTGAGGCGAAAAGAAGGAGAATTGGACGAAGAACGGCAAAGTTTGGCCCAGCAGCACGAGCTGGTCAAAAAACGCAAAGAAGAACTGGACAAGTTCAACGCCCAAAAAGTCGCGGTGCTGGAAAACATCTCAAAACTCACAGCTGACCAGGCCCGGGATCAATTGATTGAATCACTGAAAGAGGAGGCTCAGACCCGCGCCAGTTCCTTCATCAAAGACATTATGGAACAGGCCAAACTCACGGCCACCAAAGAAGCGAAGAAAATTGTAGTAGAAACTATTCAACGCACTGCTACCGAACATGCCGTAGAAAATTGTGTTTCCATCTTCAACATTGAAAGTGACGATGTGAAAGGCAAGATCATCGGTCGCGAAGGACGAAACATCCGCGCGCTGGAAGCCGCCACGGGGGTTGAAATAATCGTGGACGATACTCCGGAAGCTATCATCATATCAGGTTTTGACCCCGTGCGCAGGGAAATCGCTCGCTTGTCGCTACACCGCCTGGTGCAAGACGGCCGTATACACCCCGCGCGCATCGAGGAAATCGTGGCCAAAACGAGCAAGAATATTGAAGATGAAATTGTTGAAATAGGCGAACGAACGGTCATCGACCTGGGCATTCACGGCCTACACCCGGAGTTGGTAAAGATGGTTGGTCGCATGCGCTTCCGTTCCTCGTACGGACAAAATCTGTTGCAGCACTCACGCGAAGTAGCCAACTTGTGCGCCATCATGGCCGCAGAGTTGGGGTTGAACGTTAAACAAGCCAAGCGGGCAGGTCTCCTGCATGACATCGGCAAAGTATGGCCGGAAGAACTGGAGAAGCCGCATGCTATTGTGGGGATGGAATTGGCTCAGAAATACAAGGAACACCCCGCCATATGCAACGCCATTGGTGCCCACCATGATGAAATTGAGATGACCAACATCATCTCGCCCGTTGTGCAGGCCTGCGATGCCATCAGCGGGGCGCGTCCGGGCGCCAGACGCGAAGTGATGGAACAATACATCAAGCGCCTCAAAGAATTGGAGCAAGTAGGACTAAGTTTTGATGGTGTTGAGAAATGTTACGCCATCCAGGCGGGCCGCGAGCTGCGCGTGATTGTGGATGCTGAAAAAGCCAGCGATGAGCGGGCCGGCCAGCTGAGTTTTGACATCTCCCAAAAAATCGAGAAAGACATGCAATACCCCGGGCAAATCAAAGTGACGGTGATCCGGGAGATGCGAAGTGTGGCGTATGCAAAGTAAACTTAATCGCAGATTGATGTACAGAATTGCCGTTTTTGCCTTGCTCCTAACAGTCGCCCCTTATCCCGGTGTCGCACAAGTGGTTAACTTTATCCGAGGTAATGAAAATTCCGTCTTGACGGATGTTCGGGGCGAACCCTTCTCAGAGCGAAAGTTCTCTGATGTCGAAGGGCATCCCTTTCTACAGGAAGGTTGGAAACTGGCCTCCATTACTCTTGTGCAGGGCCATACGTATAACAACTTGCCTGTTCGAATCAATGCAGCCACCCAGCAAGTTCACTATCTGTCCAACGAAAAAAGTAGCCGCGAGTTGGTGTTGGATAGAACTCGTATCTCAAGACTCGTAATCCAAGACTCAATCAATAAAACAACACGCACGTATGAGTTTTTTTACGATAAAATAGGGAATGTACTAATCGCTGAGATTTTGGTTGATGGTGTGTGCCGTCTACTTCGAGTCGATAAGAAAACGGTGGCAGAAGAAAAACTCTTCAACTCTGCCACCGTCTATAAAAAATTTCAATCGTCACGCCACTATTTTATATTCAAAGACAAAAACCTGCACGCTCTGAAAAAGCCGGATCGGGATATCATAGCTCTCTTGCAAGATCGAAACACGGAAATACAGGCGTACTTAAATCCGAAGAAAAAGATTAAGACGGAAGAAGACATGGTGAACGTTGTGGCGTATTACAATCAGTTAAAGGAGTCAAAAAATTAATGCCGGCTCCTCTGGTCAGGATACTGTTCCTTGGGGTTTCGATACTTATTTACGTAACTTCAGGAGAAGCTCAAAAGAAACGAATTGAGCGCTCATATCAGTATTGTTTTTGGGTGGGCGATATTTTTGCTACCACATCCAACTTTCACAAAAGCAGCCAATACCTCCGGTGCCGACCAGGCGAACATATAGCCAGCGTAGGCGCATCTAACGAATTCATTTTCGCTCCGCCTGCGCCAGAAAGAGGCCAGCGCTGCCGTGCCGCACTTGCAATTTTTTATCTTTGAAGCCATTCGTTGACTTTCCTGCGTCACGGGTGGCCGTTAAAGCCATCTTTTTCCTCAACGGCTTTGTGCATGCCAACTATTACTCACGGCTGCCGCGCATCCAGGACCAATTCTCCATCAACGATGGTACCATCGGCTTAGTTTTGCTTTCCTCTTCGATCGGTGCGTTGTTGGCGATGCCGTTCACCGGCTGGTTGATTATCCGCAACGGCAGCCGCAGAGTCACGCTGACGGGCGCTTTGCTTTACTGCTTGCTCGTGCCGCTCATCCCGATAGCGCCTTCCTTGCCTCTGTTGGTGATCGTCTTCTTCTTACTGGGTGTCTTTTCGGGGATGCTCGATGTGGCCATGAACGCACAGGCCGTTATGGTAGAGCAGCGCCAGCAGAAGCCCATCATGACCTCGTTCCATGCCTTGTTTAGCGTAGGCATGATGGCCGGGGCGCTGGCCGGCTCAGCTTTTTCTTCGTCCGGGGCATCGCTGCTCACACACCTGGCCTCCATTTCGTTGGCCAGCGCGGCCATTACTGTCATTATCCGATTGCACCTCGTGTACGATCGGCCCGTGCAAAAGCAGGAAGGCCCCGCATTCCGTTTGCCCAACGCAGCCATGATCAGCATCGGCATCATTGCGTTTTGTTGTATGCTGGGCGAGGGCGCGATGGCCGATTGGAGCACCAACTTTATGGAGCGTACCCTTTTAGCTTCGGAAAGCATCGCGCCCTTAGGACTGTCGGCCTTTGCTATGGCCATGACGGTCGGCCGAATGTTGGGCGACAGCGCGCGTGTGCGGCTGGGCGACTATCGGTTGATGGTGTTTTCCAGCCTCGTATCGCTGGTCGGTATGGGGCTTCTGATGGGTGCCCCCAACCCCTCGTTGGCCATCCTGGGTTTTGTGGTTGTGGGCCTCGGCCTTGCCTCCGTTGTTCCCATCGCCTATAGCATTGCCGGCAATGCCCCGGGCCTCCCACCCGGGGTTGGGTTGGCTATGGTGACCACGGTGGGCTATGCCGGATTTTTGTTTGGCCCTCCCATCATCGGCATGCTGGCCAATGCCTTTTCATTGCGTTGGGCCTTTGGCCTGGTGCTGGTTTTGTTTGGATTAATGACGATCTTGAGCGCACGCTACCGCAAATGATTTTTCGCCATGAACATAGAGCAACAGGAAACAGACACGAAAGGATCATTTTTTGTTTCGGATGCCGGTGAACGACTGGCCGAGATGTCATACTCGAAGGCCGGCACTGCTCTCATCATCATCGACCATACCGAAGTCTCTGACCGGCTGCGAGGGCAAGGTGCCGGTAAAAAACTGGTGGAGGCGGCTGTGGCCTACGCCCGCAAAACCGGCCTTACGATATTGCCGTTGTGCCCCTTTGCCCGCTCGGTTTTTGACAAGACCCCCGATTGGGCGGATGTGTTGAATTGATATGCCCCTGCTTACCTCTTCTTACTGTGCACCGTTTTATCTGTTTAACGGTCACTTAGAAACGGTAGTGCCCAGCCTTTTTCGTAAAATCACGGATGTGACCTACACGCGCGAGCGCCTCGAATTGCCCGATGGTGACTTTTTAGATCTCGATTGGCTGCGCCAAAACTCTCCGTCTTTGGTGATTGTATCCCACGGTCTGGAGGGCAGCAGCGAGCGTCACTACGCCAAAGGCATGGCGAGATATTTTTTCAAACGCGGTTGGGACGCCCTGGCGTGGAACTGCCGCAGTTGCAGCGGGGAGATGAACCGCCTGCCTCGATTCTACCATCATGGAGCCACGGAAGACCTCAGCGCGGTGGTTGACCATACCTTGGCAAAAGGCTATCGCCATGTGGCGTTGGTGGGAATAAGCATGGGCGGCAGCATGACATTGAAATACCTGGGCGAAAGGGCAGATCAGCTCTCACCGCACATCCGGGTGGCCGCTGCTTTTTCGGTCCCCTGCCACCTGGGTTCCAGTGCTGCCGCACTGGACAAGCCGGCCAATCGGTTTTATCTGAAACGGTTTCTTGACAAACTTGGCAGGAAAATCCGCGCCAAGGCAGTCATGTTTCCCGAGACCATCTCCGCCAACGGATTTGAAACGATTACAAGCTTCCGCGAGTTTGACAATCGCTACACGGCACCGCTACATGGCTTTGCCGATGCCGATGATTTTTATGAGCGGGCCTCGTGTATGCCACACCTGCATCGGATTGCGATACCCACGCTGTTGGTGAATGCGCGCAACGATCCCTTTTTGCCGGAGGCCTGTTACCCGATTGACGTTGCCGACCGGCACGATCAGCTATTTCTGGAAATGCCGCCTCGTGGGGGACATACGGGCTTCACGCTGGCAGGAAAGACAGAAAATGCGATGGAGGAAAGTGCTTTCTCGTTTGTACATCGTCATACCCTAATATAAAAAAAAGACTGTCGCACGCGACAGTCTTTTTTTAGCAACCGAATCGGTTGATTCCTTAAAAATAGAAAAGGAGATTGATCGTCCCGTTCAAATTGTCAAGGTTAGTTCCTACAAAAGTGAAATATTGGTTGTTGTTGACATCCGTCTTGGTTTCCAGCACAGAAGATGTTGCCGGGTTCCAGCGTTCCGAAGTGATAAGGCCGCGGGTGGCGGTACGGAACAAAAAGGAATAACCAAATTCAGCGCCAATGGAAATCTTAGGACCCACAAAATACTCCACGCCAATAAATCCCCTCACTCCGCCAGTGAAGATCGTACCAAACTTTTCCTCGGTTTTGCGCTGCACCGCTGCACCAGCACTGCCCTGCAAAATATTCCCGCCAAAATTGTTGGTGATCGGTGCATTAAAGTCGGCCGAAACAGCGTTGCCATATTCATACACTTGTTTCAATCCCGAAAGTGCGAAGACCAGTTCACCGCCATAAATGCCCTGCACACGACTTGACCCACGTCTCTTCTCGTACCCTGCGGCAATCACGATGGTTTGAGAATTTGTTCTGCGCCAATCCTCTGTAAAGGCCGGAAAAAACAGGTCGGGCGTAATTTCGTTCTGCGCCACCACCGCTTTGTCCACCGTAGTGTTTACCGAGGCATTAAAGCGCACGCGGTAGGCTGTTTTTTCGTTTAGCATGTATTTACCAAAAATCGCAATGAGGTTGCTGGGATTTTGAGTGTATTGGAATGACGGTGCCGAGTTGAACGTGTTGCCGTTCAATACGTTTCCGGCATAGTTTAAAAACGGAGTGGCGCTAACGCCCAAGGCCCATTCTTTCGCTTCGGGTAAGATAAGGATACCTTTCTTCGACTTCAATACCGGGCGTTCGGTGGAGACGGTAGAATCTTGTGCCCAAAGTGACCCTGAAGCCAATAAAAGCCCTAGGATGATCGTATATTTTTTCATCGTATTACAATTACTTAAAGGTAGTTGTCAAAGATAAGATCAATAGTTTACGTCAATGATTTGATTCACACCTCTCACCACCGTGATAAATCGGGTTTGGCTGCTAAACACGGTGGATTGCGGAGTAGTGGCCGTTTGCACGTCTGCGCGGAACTCAGGGAAATACAGTGTTACATCCGTTCCGTACGGACCTGCCTCTACCTCAATCGAGTACTGACCACCGGTAATGGTGGCCTCGTAAAATTTATTGGGATAGGCGATACCCGAGGCAGGGTTCAAAACCAGTTCCCTTGTCCAAACTTCAGCGACCACCTTAAATCCATCAGGAATATTCTCCAGTACAGCATTCGTGGTGTTCAACTCGGCCCTTACACGACCGGAAATGATCACCTTGCCAATAGTTTCACTATCCGGGCGCGGATTTACGCTGTTTTCATTTTGGCAAGCAGAAAAAACCAAAACGGAACCTACCAGAAATGTGTAGATAGCTCTTTTCATAGTTTTGTGTGTGTTTTTAGAAATTTACGCGAAGAAAACGATAAGCTGTTGCTTTGCCAAAGCCCCGGCACGCGCAAAAACCAAACAAACGACCAACAGGCATCTGGATCGCCAAACATCATTCTGTCTCGCCTAAGCACTCACATCGGTTCTTTTGGTTGGCAAAGCCAAACACGAAATAATTACGTAGCGCAAAATTTTTAATGCGTTTCCTACTGCTGCATCTGTAAATAGGTGGTATACGAATTCTGCGGCATACCTTCCGTGTTGACACGGTTGACAAACGTAGGAACCTGCGTGGTGCGTTGCCGCTCGGTAAAGGGCGCGGTTGAAAACTGTACAGTCACTTCCAACAAGTGCTCTACCGCTCCCCTGTAAGTACCCTTAACAGGCGTGCAGTCGCTAAAATTCCGACCACTGGCCAGCCTCACATGACGCTCGCCCGCCAGGCATTTATTCGTGGGATCAATGCCTACCCATCCGGTATCGGGCATCCATGCCTCCGCCCAGGCGTGAGTGGCACCCTCGCCCCGCCATTCACTGCTACCGGGGCAAATATATCCGCTGATGTATCGGCACGGAATATTCACCAGCCGGAGCATGTACAAAAGCAGGTGGGCAAAGTCCTGACACACACCGGCCCTCAGTTTCCACAGCTCGTCCACGCGGGTCTCAATCGTAGTTACACCCTTTTTGTACGTAAAATGTTGATAGATGAAGTCAGACAGTCGCACGATAGACTCCAGCGGGTGCTCGTCAAATGACACCCATTGGCGCACCACCTCGTGAATTTCGTGCTGCGTGGCCGCCTCCTCGGCCTTTAAATAGGGATGATACAAAACCTGTGTCTCTGGTTCCAGCAGACGTTGCCACACATCGGAAGCCGATTGCATCGGGGCCAGAGGCGTGTTCACGATTTCCACCGCCATGCGGTTTTCGATGAGCAATTCGCTATGCGGATGGATCAATGTAAAAAAGCCCGTCTTGTTACCAAAGTAATCATGAATGATGTGCACTTCCGGATTTTGCGATATCTCAATGGCATGTTCTGTCACGCGTTGCCGATCGTCCCGCACAGGGAAGAGTTTGATCTGGTTGGCCGAATCAACGACACTTCCTGTGTAGATATACCGTGTCAGGTGCCGGATGTAGAAGAAGGCCATAGCTGATATCAATAAGAATAACCAAAATATCGTGTCGCTAACTTTCCGCTGGCGTCAAGCACGCGGCCACGCGTGGTGTCAATCGCCCGCTGAATCTGCTTGGTTCCACCCATGTCGTCCGTGGCATATCGCAGTTCATGAATCGCCTTTCCGAGCAAAAACGTCATCTCTTTGAAGTTCTCGGGTAACGACAGCGAGGCAAGACGGCCAAAGTACCGATCGGTTTGAAGCAAGCAGTACATGATGGAGTGTGGAAAACGGGTATTAAAGAAAATCTGGCTCATTACGTCATGCGTCTGAAGTGAGTTCTTATATTCTTTTGTGTGAAACTCATACCCCGACAACGAATACAGCAAATACTTCCAATGCACTGCTTCATTGGCCGAAGCATCCATGTTGCGAATACGCAACTCTACTATATCCAGCACTTGAAGGGCGCGTTCTACGTACTTGCCCAAATTCAAAAAGGCGTAGCCCTCGCCCCGGTACATAGTAATATCCACGGTTCCGTAAAACAATGTTCCTTCGCGCATCAACAGATCCATGGCTGTTACCGGGTCATCCTGCCGAATGATCTTCTCCGTTTGCGGACTTCGTACCAAATGGTAGTAGTCGTTCAAATTTTGCCATAGTTCTTTGGTGATGTAATCTTGAACCGACCTTGCGTTCTCTCTCGCGCGTACGATGTTGGTAAAAACAGACGAGTCATTCTCTTTGCTCAGCAACAACACATATAATGCCTCGCGATAATCGCGTACCGAGTTGACCTGCGATGATTTGCCCGCGGCCAAATTGGTAACGTACTGCTGCCATGGAAAATCCAGAATCTCGTCTTGTGAAGCGATGTAGTTGGTGCGCAAGAGACGCAACATGTTATCGGTGCGTTCCATGTACCGCGCCATCCAAAAAACGGCATCTGCTACGCGACTCAACATACGTTTATGATAAAACCCACGTGTCTTTGCTTCCCCCACCCTGCGAGGAGTTGACCACCAACGAGCCTTCGCGCAACGCTACCCGGGTTAGTCCACCCGGAACAATTTCGATCCCCTGAGGTCCGTAGAGCGCAAAGGGGCGCAAGTCCACATGCCGCGGCTTCATCATGCCATCTAAAAAACAGGGAACCGATGACAGCGTGATCATGGGCTGAGCGATGAACTGGCGTGGATTCTTCTTCACTTCCTCGCGATAAGTCGCGATCTGCTCGTCATTGGCCGCATGGCCCATCAACATACCATACCCTCCGCTTTCATTTGTTTTCTTGATTACCATCCGATGGACATTGTCAAACACAGTCTTAAAATGATCGGGGTTATCTAACGCATAAGTGGGTACCGTTTTCAAAATAGGCTCTTCGTTTAAATAGTAACGAATCATTTCAGGCACATACGGATAAACAGCTTTGTCATCGGCCACTCCGTTTCCGGGTGCATTCACGATAGCCACATGCCCTTTCCGAAAAGCATAGTACAGTCCGGACACGCCCAATATGCTGTCCGGATTAAAAACCAAGGGGTCAATATATTCGTCATCGACTCTTCGGTAAATAACATCGATTGGCTTTAGCCCGGCCGTGGTCTTCATGTATACCTTGGCATTGTCGACCACCAGGTCGCGTCCTTCTACCAGCTCCACCCCCATCAGCCGGGCCAAGGTGGTATGCTCGAAGTAAGCTGAATTGTAGATGCCCGGTGTGAGCAATACAACGGTGGGCTCAGAGGTCTGCCGGGGCGACAGAGCCCTCAGATTCTTCAGCAACAGATCAGGGTAATCCTTTACCGAGCGTACGTTGCTTTGAGGCAACAGTCCGGGAAAGATGCGGTAGGTCATGTTCCGGTTTTCGAGCATGTAGCTCACACCCGAGGGGGTGCGAAGGTTGTCCTCCAGCACATAAAACGACCCATCGCTGTCGCGGATTAAGTCGATGCCGGCAATGTGCGTGTAGATGCCATGCGGCACGGGCACGTTCACCATCTCGCGCAGGTAGTTGGGGCAAGAATACACCAACGAAGCCGGCAGAATTCCATCCTTGATGATAAACCGGTTGTGGTAGACATCGTCCAAAAAAATATTCAGGGCTTTGATGCGCTGCTTGATGCCTTGTTCGATGTGGCTCCATTCGGCCGCGGTAATGATGCGCGGGATGATGTCAAAAGGAAAAATTTTTTCAATGCCTTCACCGCTGTTGTATACCATGAACGTAATGCCCTGGCTCATGAACAACTTCTTGGCCATATCGTCTTTGCCGGTAAGATCTTCCAGCGAGGCTTCGCTCAGCGATTGAAAAAAAGACTGGTAATGTGGGCGCACCTGCCCGCGGTCACACATCTCGTCCCAAATGCGGTCGGGTACGTGATACGTTTCGGTCAGGCGGGCGAAAGACATTGCCTAAAGATACCAAGGGCGGGCAGACCGACAATCGTTAGGCTATTTTTCAAGTCAGAATTTTTTAACGCTGCCGCTCACCACCACCCTGGGTTCGCAATGTCATAACCTCCTACCGACACGCCCCGCACGTAAAAACAATGGAAACCAAATTTTCCGCGCGCCATTGCCCCACCTGGCCCGTATCTGGCCGATCCACGGTGTCACCGGGTCAGCCGCGTGAATCGTCAGATACTTGCGAACGGCCGACCATGTCGACAGGTATCCGCTCAATCTTTCGATGTCCCATTCGAGTGTCATTTCAAAACCGGGGCACTCAATCTCGCCAAATGGAAAGGGTATTGTTCGGTAGTGTGTATCAATCAGAATCCGTTCCGGTTCCCAATAGGGCCCGGTGACCTGGGTATAAAATAAGTTAAGAGCCCTGTTGATATCTGCGTCTTCGGTTTGAAGAAGCCCATAGCCCCACATCGCGAGGATGCCTCCGGGCCTGGTTACCCGATTCACTTCGCGATAAAACAAATCCAAATGGAACCAGTGAGCCGCCTGCCCTACGGTAATCAAGTCAAATGCTCCGGGCAAAAAAGTACTCCGCTCGGCCGGTGCCACCCGATACACCACGTTAGGCAGCTGAGGTGCCTGTAAGAGTTGCGGCTCGCTGATGTCGGTTGCATCAACCTGTTGAAAAAAAGGCGCCAGGGCCGCGGCCACTTGCCCGTTGCCAGTGGCACAATCCCATGCCCGGTCGCGGTGTGCGACAAGCGTCAGCAAAAACTCATACAACGCATGCGGATACCGGGGGCGAAAAGCCGCATAGCGGGCGGCATGTTGCGAGAACAAATCCTTGGCCATGATCTGTGCAAACTATCTTTTTTCAAAACCAGGCCCCGGCACCAGGCGTCCGGGTTTTGCTCCCGTATGCTCGCCCTCGTGGAGTACCTGCTGCCCGTTAACAAACACGTGCACCACGCCTTCCGCATATTGATGTGGCTTTTCGAACGTGGCTTTATCCAAAATACGCCCGGCATCAAACACGACCACATCGGCATAGTAGCCGCTTCGCAGCAATCCCCGCTTGGCTATCTGCAGGTTAGAAGCCGGTAGCGAGGTCATTCTCCGGATGCCCTCTTCCAGCGGCATCAACTTTTTTTCACGAATATAGTATCCCAAAAAGCGGGCGAACGTGCCATACGCGCGCGGGTGAGTACCCATATCCATAAATGGTTTGGTCAACGCCAACGAGGCCGCATCTGACCCCAGGCTGACATAAGGAAGCTTTAACATGCGCTGCATGTTGTCCTCCGAAATTAAAAAAAAGATGGCTGCAATGCTCGAACGGTCGGCCACCAGCAAATCCAGCACGGTTTCATCAGCGTGCTTGCCATGAAGGCGGGCAATTTCATCCAATCGCTTACCAAGATACAGGTTATTGAGCGAGTCCTTTCGGAAACCCAGGATCATAACATTTTTAGGATCGGAATTTCTGGAGGGTATACCCAGGGTCAGCTCACGCAGCACTCGTGCGCGTTGGACAGGGTCGCGCAGTCGCTTCCGCATCTCGACCGCACCGCCTTCTTGCACCCATGTGGGCAGGCGGGCGGTAAGACTTGTGGCGCTGGCCGGGTAGGGATACATGTTGGCGGTAATCTTAAGCCCGGCCCGCTGGGCACTGTCAATTTTGTACAACACCGTATCTACTTTGGGCCAGTTCCATTGTTGGTTAATCTTGAGGTGATAAATCTCCGTGCGAATGGCTGCTTCGCGGGCGATACGAAACGTTTCATTCATCGCCCTGAGGATGTGGTCGCTCTCGCTGCGCATGTGGGTGATGTACATGCCGTCATACTGAGCCGCCACACGCGAGAGTTCGATCAGTTCTTCCGTAGAGGCGTAGTCGGCCGGAGCATAAATCAACGATGAGCCCACACCCATGGCTCCCTGGCGCATTGCTTCCTCGACCAGCTTCTTCATGGTTTCCAGTTCCGCGGGCGTGGGGGCGCGTTTGTCGCGCCCAATAACATAGTCACGAATGGTGGTAGCCCCGACAAACGAAGCAAAGTTGGGCGTAACACCCACGCGTTGAAGCGTCTCAAAGTAACCTCCCAGAGTGGTCCAAAGTGTATCTTTCTTTCCTTTACTCTTACGCGGCCCCGGACTCCACCCTTCACCAAACACTTCGAGCGTCACGCCTTGTTTTATGTCGCTCATGCTGCGCCCGTCTTTTAGCAGGGAACCATCGGCCCAACTGAGCATGTTGATAAAACCAGGGGCCACGGCCAAGCCGGTGCAATCCACATCGCGCCTGGCGGGAGCGCGCGACAAGTCGCCTACAAACGCAATGGTATCGGCACGAATACCTACATCAGCTATTCTGGCTTGGGTTCCGGAGCCATCGTATACCATGCCGTGGCGGAGGACAATGTCAAAGGATTGGGCAGAAGCCACCACGACCGATACAAAAAACATGACAACGATCAGACGCAGGCAACTCACCATGATCGTAAAGATAGGAAAATGTGTTCGGGCGGCCGCGATCCAAACAAGCCCACGACCGGTCAAAAAAAAGCAGCCCGTTACCGGGCTGTCTTTTTCGTTTTCATGGCACTCAATCGTTACGCCAGATCAAACCGATCGGCATTCATCACTTTGGCCCAGGCCGCTACAAAGTCGGTCACAAATTTATCTTTCGAGTCTTCGCAGGCATATACCTCCGCCAAGGCCCGCAACTCGGAGTTGGAACCAAAAATCAGATCGGCCCGCGTGGCTGTCCACCGTGTTTTGCCTGAGGCGCGGTCTTTGCCTTCGAACAACTCCTGCGTCTCGTCCACCGCTTGCCAGGTCGTGCCGAAATCCAACAGGTTCACGAAGAAATCGTTGGTCAATGTCTCCGGGTGTTGGGTAAAGACTCCGTGCGAAGAACCATCGTAGTTGGTATTCAATACGCGCATGCCACCCACCAGCACGGTCATTTCGGGGGCGGTGAGCGTGAGCAGTTGCGCCTTGTCTACCAATAGGTCTTCGGCCATGACGCCCAATCTGCGCCTGGCGTAATTGCGGAACCCATCGGCTTTGGGCTCGAGGGCGGCAAACGAATCGGCATCGGTCTGCTCCGCGGTGGCATCGGCACGGCCGGCCACAAAAGGCACGGTGATGGCGTGACCGGCTGCCTTTTCGATGCCCACTCCTCCGGCCAACACGATTACATCCGCCAATGAGACCTGCTTGCCTCCCGATAACGTTTTGTTAAAGGCCCGTTGTACGTCTTCCAGTGCAGCCAATGCTTTGGCCAAGCGGGCAGGATTGTTTACCTCCCAATCTTTTTGCGGGGCCAACCGGATGCGCGCGCCATTGGCGCCTCCGCGTTTGTCTGACCCGCGGAAGGTTGAGGCCGAAGCCCAGGCGGTAGACACCAGCTCGCTCACAGTTAATCCTGTGGCAAGGATTTTTGTTTTCAGGGCCGCAATGTCTTTTTCATCAATCAACGGATGGGTTACCACGGGAATAGGATCTTGCCAGATCAACACTTCAGCCGGTACCTCGGGGCCCAGGTAGCGGTGGCGCGGCCCCATGTCGCGATGGGTGAGTTTAAACCAAGCCCGTGCAAAGGCATCCGCAAATTTATCGGGGTTCTCATAGAAATAGCGCGACACCCTTTCATACTGTGGATCAACGCGCAACGCCAAATCCGTAGTGAGCATCATGGGCGCATGCTTTTTGGACGGATCGTGTGCATCCGGCACCGTGCCGGCACCGGCATTTCCCTTGGGTTTCCATTGATATGCCCCGGCCGGACTTTTGGTAAGCTCCCATTCGTAGCCAAAAAGATTCTCGAAGTAGTTGTTGCTCCATTGGGTAGGTGTGGTCGTCCATGCACCTTCCAAACCGCTGGTGATGGTGTTTACACCATGGCCTGTGCCGTATGTGTTTTTCCAGCCCAGTCCCTGCTCTTCCAGGCTGGCGCCCGCGGGCTCCACCCCCACGTACTTGCCGGGATCGGCAGCACCATGTGTCTTTCCAAACGTGTGACCACCGGCAATTAAGGCCACGGTCTCTTCGTCATTCATGGCCATGCGGCCAAACGTTTCGCGTATGTCACGTGCAGCAGCCAACGGGTCAGGCTTTCCATTAGGCCCTTCGGGGTTTACGTAAATGAGCCCCATCTGCACGGCTGCAAGTGGGTTTTCCAAATCACGGTCTCCCGCATAGCGTTTATCGTCAAGCCATTTGGTTTCGGGGCCCCAATAGATATCCTCCTCGGGTTCCCAAACGTCTTCGCGTCCTCCGGCAAAGCCAAACGTTTTGAAGCCCATGGATTCCAACGCGCAGTTTCCCGCCAGGATCATCAGATCGGCCCATGACAATTTCTTTCCGTATTTCTTTTTGATGGGCCAAAGCAGCAAACGGGCCTTGTCCAAGTTGGCGTTGTCGGGCCAACTATTAAGAGGCGCAAACCGCTGCGTGCCGGAGCCTGCACCCCCGCGGCCATCGCCAATGCGGTACGTACCGGCCGAGTGCCACGCCATGCGGATGAAAAAGGGGCCATAATGCCCGTAGTCGGCCGGCCACCAGCTTTGAGAGGTGGTCATAAGCTCAAAGATGTCTTTCTTGACGGCCTTCAAGTCCAGTTTCTTGAATTCGTCAGCGTAGTTAAACGACCCGCCCATCGGGTTGGACAGGGACGAGTGCTGCCGCAGGATGCTGAGCTTCAACTGATTGGGCCACCAGTCGCGGTTGCGCGGGCCTCCGCCCGCTGCTTGCTTGGTCGCGCCCCCATGAAAGGGGCACTTTGCCTCAGACGTGGTGTGGGATGATTGGGTGTGATGTGACATCGCTTTTCTGAATTATGGTGAAATAGATTTTTCTAAACCTAACACAAGGCTACTGCTTTATGGTCAATAATTCAAATTGATTATTTTTATGAAACAATAGATTTTATCTATGACTCTTACACAATTGGAATACCTGGTAGCTGTGGACACGTACCGCCACTTTGCCGCAGCCGCAGAGGCCTGTTTTGTTACACAGCCCACGCTGAGCATGCAACTTCAAAAACTGGAAGATGAGTTGGGCATCAAGCTGTTTGACCGCACACGGCAGCCGGTGATCCCCACCGAACTGGGGTCTCGCGTGATCACCCAGGCACGCACTGCCTTGCGCGAAGCCCAGCGCATCCCCGAGCTAATCCGCGATCAACAGCATACCACCGCGGGTGAAATCCGCCTCGGCATCATTCCCACGCTGGCCCCGTTCGTATTGCCTTCGTTGTTCAAAAACATACGCGAACGGTACCCACAGGTCCAACTAGTCGTCAAAGAAAGCATCACCGAAGAAATCATCCGCGAGTTAAAGAGCGATCGGCTCGACTGCGGCATGGTCGTAACCCCGCTCAACGATCACTCCATCAAAGAGGAGGTTTTATTCTATGAGGAGCTCTTCGTCTATGTGTCCAAACGAAACGCCTTGTATGACAAAAAGTACGTGCTGGCGGCCGACCTGGACCCCGATCAATTGTGGCTGTTGGAAGAGGGGCACTGCTTTCGCTCGCAGGTGTTAAATCTTTGTGAGTTGCGCAAAGCCACAGGGGTTCACACCCGCTATGAAACGGGAAATATTGAAACACTCAAACGCATGGTGGACCGAAGTGAGGGTATCACCATTCTTCCCGAGTTGGCCGTGCGCGAATTTGGCCCCGCTCAGCGAAGGCGTGTAAAACCCCTGCGAGACCCACGGCCCGCCCGTGAGGTGAGCATCGTAACTCACCGCGACCACCTCAAAACACGCCTGATGGAGCTGCTGAAAAAAGAAATCATACACCTTGTACCCTCCGCCATGCGCGTGTTGCATTCCAAGAAAATCATGGAGGTGACGTACTGACTACGAAGGGCTGTTGCGCCATAGTCAGGTCTCGCGAAAGCCGCTCACCCCGCCTGACACGATAAACTTCATGGCGGCCGCCCCGGAGATGTCCAGGGGCTTCACATTTTCTTTTGATACCACAAAGTGATCGCCCGCAAAGGCATATGACTGAGGAAAATATACGGTGACCATGTCTTTGAGGCCCAGTTCCGTCAGATCAGACTGGGTGATGAACCCAATGCGGTGCAGCGTATTTTCTTTGTTGATAGTAACCAGCACGGGCTTGTTAAACTTCCGTTTCTCGCCCACGAAGGCGCCCATCAAGTCTTTGATAGACGAGTAGATGATTTTGACTAGAGGAATGCGGTTCACTAACTGATCAAACCAAGAAGAGAACATGCTAAATGCATAGTTGCTGGTGAGATAACCAAACAAGGTGATGGCCGAAAAGATGATCAGGAATCCCAGCCCCGGGTAGGGCAGCTCAATGCGCGTGTCCAACCACTGAAAGGCTTGGATGATGAAGTAAACCGTGGCCACCAACGGCACGATAAACAGCGTGCCATTGAAAAAATAGCGCATCAACTGACCAGCCAGGCGTTTCATACGGATAGGTTGTCCCTACAAAAATAGAAAAGGCTTCCGGGAAATACCGGAAGCCATACAACTATCGTAAAAACCTTCTGCCTTAGAGCGAAAAACCTAAAAAGCTCAAAAACCCAAGCGACATAAGGCCCACCAGAATGAAGGTAATGCCCAACCCGCGCAACGGGGCGGGCACATTCGAGTACTTCATCTTTTCGCGCACGCCCGCCAACGCCACAATGGCCAACAACCACCCGATGCCGGACGAAACCCCATAGACAGTAGCCTGTGCAAGGTTGAAAGGCGGATTTTTACCTACCATAAAGAGCGCACCACCCAGGATCGAGCAGTTCACGGCAATCAGAGGCAAAAAGATACCAAGCGTGCCATACAAGGCAGGCGAAAATTTCTCGATGGCCATTTCCGTCAACTGCACCACCGCGGCAATTACTGAAATGAATACAATGAACTGCAAAAAGCCCAGGTCGATGGAGCTGAAATCAGCACCCAGCCATGCCAATGCGCCCGGATTGAGCACATACTCTTGAATAAGCCAGTTGAGCGGCACGGTAACGCCCAGCACAAACACCACGGCCATGCCCAAACCAAACGCGGTTTTTACCTTTTTTGAGATAGCCAAAAAAGAACACATGCCCAGAAAGTAAGCGAAAATCATGTTGTCGATGAAAATCGACCGGATGCCAAGATTGAGTAAGTCCATAATTCAAAAATCGTTTAGTGTGCTTCGCGGAAGCCGTTGATGGAACGTTGTACCCAAATGATAATGCCCACGATGATACAGGCCCCGGCCGGCAATAACATCAAGCCATTTCCCTGATACTTGATACCTACCGCTTCAAAAACCTTGAAACCGAAAATTGCACCGCCACCCAACAACTCTCGGAAGAAGGCCACGATCAACAGAATCAGGCCATACCCCAAACCATTGCCAATTCCGTCCAACAAAGACGGCCAGGGCTTGTTGCCCATGGCATAGGCCTCCAAACGCCCCATAACAATACAATTTGTAATGATCAACCCCACAAACACTGACAGTTGTTTCCATACATCGTACACATAGGCCTTCAATAACTGATCCACCATGATTACCCACAATGAAACCACTGCCAACTGCACAATGATACGGATGCGGCTGGGGATTGTGTTACGCATGAGTGATATGATCAGGTTGGAGCTTGCCGTTACGACCGTCAGCGCCAACGCCATAACAAACGCTGGCTTCATTTGGGTGGTAACCGCCAACGCAGAACAGATCCCCAATACCTGTACAGTAATCGGGTTATCCGCATCCAACGGATTGCTGATCAGTTTGCGGTTTTTCTTAGAGAATAACGGCTCCGCCTTCTTCTCTTCTTTGACCAACTCGGCTACTTCGCTCATAAGCTTGCTTGTTGATTGGCTGATTTTCCTGCGTTGAGGTACTTCTCATAGCATCCAAAGTACTCCTTCAGCATATTGTTTACTCCCTTAGCAGTAAGGGTAGCACCCGACATGCCATCGACTTTGTGCGGATCGCTGCCGTAGTCAAACCCTTCGCCCTTTTGCATCACCACCGACACCAAGTCGGTTCCATCAAAAATTTTCTTGCCTTTATAGCGATCTTGAATATCACTGGACGAAATGCGCGCGCCCAGGCCTGGGGTCTCGCCCACGTGGGCGTAGTTTACGCCTTTAATCGTGTTAAAGTCGGCTTCAAGGGCAATGTAGCCCGAGATCGTATTCCACAACCCGAAACCAAACACAGGCAACACGGCATTCTCCACTTTGTTGGGGTCAGATTCACTCACGAATTCATATACCGGCAGCAAACGCTCCTCCGGGTCTTTCTTGTACTCCGATCCAATGTTGATACTGGATGCCTTTACGTCCACCTTGTTGCCGCTAAAATCCAACACTACTTCGCGGATGCGGGCATCATAAATCTGGTTGATGTTGGCGCCTTCTTCAATCTGCATCACCGTTGAAAGGATGTTGGCCTTACGTTCGAGTTCCACATTGGCTTCTTGTGCCGGCTTAAGCGCCTGCGAGGCGAACGCGAGCAAGCCACCGCACACAACTGTGAGCAGGGCTGCGTAGAAAATGATGTACCCGTTAGACTGTCGCACGTTGTAATCTCCGTTTTTTGTTTGCACTTACCACAAAATAATCGATGAGCGGGGCAAAGACGTTCATCAACAAAATGGCCAGCATGATCCCCTCCGGATAGGCCGGGTTGAATACGCGGATGAGCACCGTCAATACCCCAATCAAAATTCCATAAAACCACTTTCCTGTTTCCGTTTGTGTAGCGGTAACCGGGTCGGTGGCCATAAACACGGCTCCAAACGCCAAACCGCCAATCACCAAGTGATAGTAAGCCGGCATTTGCATAAACGCATTACCTCCGGGAAGCAGGTTCAGGAGCAAGCCCATCGCATACGCCCCTCCAAAAACGCCCGCAATGATGCGCCACGAGCCTACGCCCGTTACAATCAAAATAAACGCACCGATCAGGCACATCAACGTAGATGTTTCGCCAATACAGCCCGGTTGCGTTCCCAAAAACAAAGACGAGAAACTGTAAATTCCGTCCGCGCCCCAGGAGGAGCCAAACTGGTTGAACTGCGTCACTACGTTTTCTTTCGTTTCAATGGCCGAAGCGGCCACGGCCAATGGGGTAGCACCGGAATATCCCGCCACCACAGCCGTTTTGTCGGGGATGTAGGTCCACACCTCACCGGAAATGTCCGTGGGATAAGCAAAATACAAAAATGCACGTGCCGTCAGCGCGATGTTCACCACGTTCATGCCCGTGCCGCCAAAGGCCTCTTTGCCAATGATGACGGCAAAAGCGGTAGCCACGGCTACTTGCCACAGCGGAATATCAGCCGGCATGACCAGGGGAATGAGCATGCCCGTAACCAGATACCCCTCGTTAACGGGGTGCTTGCGCAGAATGGCAAATACAAACTCGATGCCGAGCCCCACCCCATAAGAAACCACAATGATGGGCACCGTTTTTATCAAGCCGATCCAAAATTTGTCCGTAAACGAAGCTGCCTGCCCCAAGGCCAGAAAATGCTGGTGACCCACGTTCCACATGCCAAACAGCAGGCACGGTACCATGGCGATGATGACGGTCATCATCAGGCGTTTCAAGTCCACCGCATCGCGTATCTGAGCACCTTTTTTGCCCGTAGTGGTGTTGGGCGAAAACAAAAACGTCTCCAACGCTTCGAAGGCATAGTAGTACTTCTCCAGTTTACCCCCCTTCTCAAAGTTGTGTTTTGCCTTATCTAACGATTTGCGTAAGAACTCCATGTGTTAACGGTTTTCAATTAGCTTTCTCTCACCAGGTCAATGCCTTCGCGGATGATCTCCTGCACGTTGTGCTTGGACACATCCACAAACTCGCACAACGCTAAATCTTCTTCGATCACTTCATAAATTCCCAGGGCTTCCATTTCGTCAATGTCCTGCGCCAGGATGGCCTTCAACAAATGTGTTGGCAAAACATCCATGGGTGTCACCTTCTCGAACACGCCCGACTGCACGAAGGCACGGGGCTCGCCATGCGTGTTGGTATCCACTTTATACTCCTTGTTGGGGGCCAGAAAGTTGAGAAGGCCGAAGGCGCGACTAAAGCTGGGTTTGCGGTCGCCCGCAGGTTTTATCCACCCAAGGAATTCGTGATGATCCCCTTCTGGCAACACCGTCACCTGAAGATCAAAGAATCCAAGATGACCATCTTTACCAATGTTCTCGCCCGTCAGCACGTTACCCGAAATCACGCGTACGTGATCGGAGTGGACGTTGCTCTCGAGCATTTTTTTGACTGACGCCCCGGTGATCGTTTTATAGTATTGCGGATTTTTCACTTCCGAGCCGGTGAGCGCTACCAGGCGTGTGGCATCATACACGCCATTTAAAAATAATTTTCCAATCTGGATGACTCCCGCGGGGTTGATGGTCCAGACAACATCTCCTTTGTTGATCGGGTCGATGTGATGGATTTGAACACCCACACAGCCAATGGGATGCTTGCCGGCAAATTTATTCAACTCGACACCCTTGGCCTGCGAAAAGGTACCGGGTATCTCGTGGGCATTGTGCACGTTGACATGCACAGCCCCGGACGTCAGTTTCTTTAACACCTCAATGCCTGCCTGAAAGTTGGCTTCTTGTCCCTTAAAAAGCACATTGTAGTCGGGTGCCAGCGGGTGCGTGTCGAAGGCGGAAATGTGTACTGCTTTGGGCGTAGCGGAGGGGTCGGCCACAATACCAAACGGGCGTTGCACCAGGTTGGCCCACACGCCTGAGCGCATAAGTTGTTCTTTGGCCGCGGCCGCTTCCATCGTCATGATGTCCGAGATTGAGTATTTCCGAAATGCCTCATACTCGGTTTGCCGATCGGCCAACACCTTAATTTCCAAAAGCTTGCGCTTTTCGCCACGCTTGATCTCCACTACTTCTCCGCTCACGGGTGAAGTAAACATGACAGACTCCTGACGCTTATCATGAAAAAGGGGAGTGCCGGCCTTTACCGCATCGCCCTCTTTGACCAGCACCTTGGGCATGTACAGACCGTGAAAATCGGTGGGCTTCAGCGCCACCGTTTCAGGCATTTCCAACTCTTTAATGGTGGGGGTTGCTTTGCCCGCCAGGTTGATCGTAAAACCTCTTTTTTCGCGTATGAATTTGCCCATGAGAGAAAGAAAATTGATGTTTTTTTAGGCTCGGCAAAATTAGTAATTAAATCTGTCCGACAAAGCCGAACGCGGGCAAACGTGGGCTTCTAATGCGATTGTAAAACCGGTGTTTAAGGGCGCTCGGAACGGGCGCGGAATATCCTTGACAAAGCCAGGCGCACCACTTCGTCCACCTGTTCGTCAATGGTGACGTGGCTGGTGTCCAGGCCAAGGGCATCGTCCGCCTTGCGCAGGGGGCTCTCGCTGCGCGTGCTGTCCATCCGGTCGCGGGCCGTTAAGTTCTCGATGATGGCATCCAGATCAACCAGGTCGCCTTTTTCGAGCAATTCTTTTTGCCTGCGAAAAGCGCGGGTGAGCATGTCGGCCGTCAGAAAAAGTTTCAGTTCCGCCTCCGGAAACACCACCGTACCGATGTCGCGCCCATCCATGACAATACCTTTTTCCTTACCCATTTTCCGCTGCTGCTCCACCATCGCCAGGCGCACTTCGCGCAGGGTGCTTACCGGGCTCACGTTTTCGGAGATGCGCATCTTGCGTATTTTCTTTTCCACATTGAGCCCGTTCAAGAACGTTTCGTTGTCGCCCTTGGACGAACGGTGGAATTGAATGGACACTTCGCCCAGTGCGCGGGCCACCTCCCTGGGGTTGGTGAGGGCCACATGGCGCTCCAGAAAGTGGTAGGTCACGGCCCGGTACATAGCGCCCGAGTCGATGTAGCGATAGCCCAAAATACGGGCTACCTCTTTGGCGGTGGTGCTTTTGCCGCAGGCCGAGTATCCATCAATCGCGATGATGATCTTGCGCATGGGTCAACAGTCTTTGATGGGACAGGGGATGTCTTTGCCAGGTTTGGGCGGCTTGCGGTGTACTTTTCTGCGGGGCTGGTGACTGCAGGCCGCAGCCAGCACTGCCACTAGTAAAATCCAGAAGAGGGCTTTCGTTTTCACATTTCTTTCGTTGCAAACAAATATGCCGAACGACATGCGTTATTCAAAATCATTTTAGGGGCTTGTGCACACAACCGGCCAAAATGCACTTCGGCTCGGAGAAAATGCCGCCTCTATCCTTGGGTTGTGTCCTGGTAGCTCATGCGGAAGCCTATTTTTTGGCCTCCGCCCAATTCCTGCGTTTTTTCCATTTTCTGGTGGAGCGTGATGAATTTTACTTGAGGGAAAGGCGGTGCCATCAGATCGTTTTCGATGGCCATGACCAACGCCAGCGTAACGATTACGTTCAATTCATCCACGGTGATGGGTTGTGACGAGATCTGATGGGCCACCTCGCTGAGGCGGCCTTCTCCCTCAATCACATAGCGGCCCTCATGGTTAATGAGCAAGCGAGCCAACAGATAGCCGGGGTCGTTGATGCGGTTGAACTTCACCGAGTCGGACATGAAATTGTAGATCATGATCTGCCCAAAATAGCGGTTTACATCGGCCTGGCGGATGTAGGGGTGCTGCATCACCGGGTGGGTATCATCAAAGGTGACCACGTTGGTGTGCAAGACAAAAATCAGTAAGTCGCCTGCCAGCTTTACGTGAAACTCATGTTCGTTGACAAACTCAAAAAATACCGTTACGTCCTCATCGCCCGGTTTGGCTTTTTGAGCTAATTCTGCGGCCACCCGTTCCGATTCCCTGGCCATCTGCCGAAAGGCGTCCAGCAAACGCTTATAGGTAATCTGTTTTGCCGTAGATTTGCTCTCCAGCAGTTGCTTGATTTGGTCAAGTGGGTGGGATGGTTGGCTCATGGGCGGATTTCGGCTGGCAAATACCTGAAAATTAATCAATTTAAACGTATGGAAGAGCAAGGGAAACGAGGTGCGGAGACGTTCTTTGCTGAGTTTGGCCGGAAGATGGATGTTTTTTTGGACGAAGTGAAAGAGGCCGGCACGCGCGTGGAGGGCGAACTGAAAAGCCGCTTCGAGGAGCTAAAGGTTGCGGCCGAGCGCGTCAAAAAGGAAACCGAAAACAAAGAGCGCTGGAAGGAAGTGGAAGCCAATTTGAAAAAGGCAGCGGAAGAACTGGAAAAGGCCGTGAAGGCTGCATTTAAGAAATAGGGATCAGGCACCAGACATTCGCCAAGTGAAGCCAATGCCTAATCCCTGTTTCCTCACACTTTTACCGTCTTCCAGCGGCCGCGCTTGAAAATGATCATCGCGGCAATGGCCATGAGTGTTTCCGCCAGCACAATGGCAAAGAACACACCTCGTGGGCCAAACTCAAAGTGAATGGCCATTAGGTAGGCAAACGGTATTTGAAAGACCCAAAAACCGAAGATGTTCAATATCGTGGGGGTGTATGTGTCGCCCGCACCATTCAGGGCGTTGGCCATCACCATGCCATAGCCGTAAAACACGTACCCGATACTCACATACCGGAGTGCCTGAATGCCCGCTTGCAGCACGATGGGATCGTCTGTAAAGATGGCGATGATCTGGGGTGCAAAGGCCAGCAGCAAAAGCGTAAAAGCGATCATCACAAACGAATTATAGAAGCCCGCTCGCCAGACGGACTGCTCGGCACGGTCGGGTTGCCCCGCCCCCAGGTTTTGGCCTACCAGGGTGGCTCCGGCATTGGACAGGCCCCAGGAGGGCAACAGCGTGAAAATGAATACACGAATGGCAATGGTATAGCCCGCGGCTACCTCATCGCCAAACCGCGACATCAGGCTCAACAGAAAAATCCAACTGGCCGAGCCGATCAAAAACTGAAAGATACTGCCGCCCGACACTTTAAGTACGCTGATGATGATGTCAAACCTGACCACCAGGTTAGCCCACGCCAATTTAATCAACGACTTGCCGTTGAACAGAAAGTACAGTTGGTACACCACCCCTGTGGCCCGCCCCAGATTGGTAGCAATGGCCGCGCCCTCCACGCCCATGGCGGGAATGGGGCCCCAACCAAAAATCAGGAGCGGATCCAACATCATGTTGAGCACGTTGGCCAGGAGCAGCGAACGCATGGCAATGGCCGCATTGCCCGCCCCCCGGAAAATGGCGTTGATTACGAAGAGCAAGGTAACGGTGTAATTGCCACCAAACATCCATACCGTGTAAGACGAACCCGCCTGAATAACCGCCTCGGAGGCGCCCAGCAAACGGAGGACATCTTTGTGATAAACAATACCCAGCGTACTCAGCGTAGCCGATATCATCAGCGCAATGTAGATGGCCTGCATGGCGGTGAGGCTGGCACCGTGCGCATCCTTCTCGCCCACCCTGCGGGCGATGATGGCCGTAACGCCCATACTCAAGCCCATGGCCAACGAATACAAAATGCTCAGTACGTTTTCGGTAAAACCGACTGCCGCAATGGCTTTGCTATCGCCCAACTGGCTGATAAAGAAAATATCTACGATCGCGAAAATGGATTCCATGCCCATTTCCACGACCATGGGGATGGCCAACAAAAAGATGGCCCGGTTAATACTGCCCTCGGTGAAGTTCAGTTCCTCGCCCGTGAGGGCTTTTTTCAATAAATCAAAAAAAGACTGGATCTTGGTTAACGCTTTCATGAGCTAATACGAAATGATGGAAAAATAAAGAAAGGCTTGAAAAAGCCGGAGACGAAAAAATGGCGCGTAACCAATAAAACCAACCAACCTGCCAGGAGCAGCGTCTCAGATGTTGGAAGGGTTAGCGTACAATATGCATGGACGGTTCGAAATTAAAATTTCTCTTGTTGAGCAAACGTGCTTGCAAAGTACACGAAATATCTTAAACTTCGTCTTATCAACTAACCAAAATTACACGCGTATGAAGAAAATGACTCTACGACTACTGGCCTTGGCGGTGGGATTCGCCACCCTCTGGGGTTGCTCATCACCCAAGTACACCTTCCACTTCAAAAATGAGCCCGCACGCTACGCAGACCAACAGAAACCCGCTGCTGAGCCCGTGGCGCTGGCCAGCACAAGCGATCAGGTCATCCTCCCCACGGTAGAGGAAAAGGCCAAGGAAATCGAGCAGAAAACGAGTGAGCTGAAGGCCCGCGCAGAGCAACTCCAACACAAAGAGCAGTTTGCTTCCGCAAAAGAACACCGTGCAGCCAAAAAAGAACTGAAAAAGGACATCAAATATGTCCTCAAAGACATCAAGAAGTACTCGGGCACGGTATCCAAAGCCAGTCCTGAGGGCACAGAAGCAGGCGGCAAGAGCCAATTGGCTGCCTTGTTGCTCGGCATCTTCCTGGGCGGTCTTGGCGTACACCGCTTCTATTTGGGCTACATCGGTATTGGTATCGCCCAATTGCTGATGATCCTTTTGTCACCCCTCACTCTCTTCATTTCTGCCGCGGTGGCGTTTATCTGGATTTTGATCGATATTATCCGGATTGCCACGGGCGACCTGAAGCCAAAGAATGGAGAGTATGAAAAGACGCTTTAAAGAGACCGGAATTAAGTTATCACGATGAAGTAAAAAAAGGGGCCGCTGGCCCCTTTTTTTATTCGTGATGTTGCGCACAACAAACTTTGTTACCCAATCGCCACACGCTTGAACTCAGCCACCGTCAATCCCTTGGTCACGCTGTCCAAATATTGGGCCACCGTCTTCGAATTGTCCTTTACAAATGCCTGGTGAACCAGTGTGTTTTCTTTGAAGAACTTATTCAATTTGCCCTGCGCGATTTTCTCGACCATGTTCTCCGGTTTGCCTTCGGCCAAAATCTGTGCCTTGGCGATCTCCAGTTCCTTTTCAATCACTGATTTGTCTACCGATTTCTCGTCCACCGACACGGGGTTCATGGCCGCGATCTGCATGCCCACATCTTTGCCGGCCTCGGTAACGTCTTTGCCGTTTACGCCTTTCAGCGATACCAATACGCCCAACTTGCTGCCTGCGTGGATATACGGCACCACGGCCTCGCCCGTCATGTGCACGTAGGCACTCACTTCCAGTTTTTCACCGATTTTTCCAACCAACTCGGTGATCTTCTCGCCCAACGTCAAGCTGCCGGCCTTTTCGTTTAGCAACGCCTCTACCGTGGCGGGCTTGGTGGCAAAGGCCGTTTCGCAGATCAGCTTGCCGAGTGCCTGAAACTCTTCGTTTTTGGCCACAAAATCCGTCTCGCAATTCAAGGCAATCAATATGGCTTCTTTCTTGTCCGCTGACGTCTTTACAAACACGCTGCCCTCTTTGGCCTCTTTGTCCGAGCGCGAGGCCGATACTTTTTGTCCTTTTTTGCGGAGGATCTCAATGGCTTTTTCAAAGTCGCCATCAGCCTCGGTCAATGCTTTTTTACAATCCATCATGCCCGCCCCGGTCATGGCGCGTAGCTTGTTTACATCTTGTGCGGTTATCGCTGACATATTTGTACGATTAAATGTTTACATCTGAAAATCACCTAAAAAAAAACATCGACCACAAGCCGATGTTTTCTATTCATGATCGGCAATTGACCCGTTTTGCAGTTCACAAGTGCTTGTCAACTGACGGCTGTCAATTGACGCTTATTCTGCTACTACTTCGTCTACCTTGCGCTTTTCTTCCTCCTCTTTCTTCTGGCCTGCATCTTCCTTGTCCTTCTTACGCTCCATTAAGCCTTCTTCGATGCCTTTGCCTACATATTTCAAAATCAGTGAGATGGACTTGAACGCATCGTCATTGGCCGGGATCGGGAAATCCACCACGGAAGGATCCGAGTTGGTATCCACCATGGCGAACACGGGAATATTCAACTTCTGTGCCTCGGCCACCGCGATGTGCTCACGCTTTACGTCAATCACAAACAGAGCCGCGGGCAAACGATTCAGATCCGAGATACCTCCCAACTGCTTTTGCAATTTCGTTTTCTCGCGGGTCATCATCAATTTCTCCTTCTTGGTCAGATTGTCATAGGCTTCATCCTTCATCATTTTTTCAATCTGAGCCAATTTCTTTAACGACTTGCGGATGGTTGCAAAATTGGTGAGCATGCCGCCCAGCCATCGCTCGGTCACAAAGGGCATGTTCAAACGGGTCGCCTCTTCGCTAACGATGTCTTTCGCCTGCTTTTTGGTAGCCACGAACATGATCTTCCGGCCGCTCCGTACAATGTTCTTCAGCGCAAAGGTGGCCTCTTCAAGGCATTTCTGCGTTTTGTTCAAGTCGATGATGTGAATGCCGTTGTTTTCCATGAAGATGTATTCGGCCATCTTCGGATTCCATTTGCGGGTAAGGTGTCCAAAATGAACACCTGCATCCATCAATTCTTGTGTCGTGATTTTATCTGCCATGCTCTTGTGATGCTTTAGGTAACGATTAACGCTTGCTGAACTGGAATCGTCTGCGGGCCTTTCTGCGGCCTGGTTTCTTACGCTCTACCATGCGGCTGTCGCGGGTTAACAGGCCTTCTTTCCTCAATATCGGCTTCACCTCGGCATTGGTGTTCACCACCGCACGGGCGATACCCAAACGGATGGCCTCTGCCTGTCCTTTGCTGCCACCGCCTTCCACATTCACGGTCACATCATAATTCCCCTCCAGTTTTGCCAGGGTCAACGCTTGCTTAACAATGGTCTGATGGATCTCGGACTTGAAAAAGTCATTGAGCTCGCGCTCGTTCACTTTGATCTGTCCTTTTCCCGGCTTCATGTACACGCGGGCGATGGATGTTTTTCTGCGGCCAATGGTATTGATGATCTCCATATCAGAACTTAATTGCTTTCGGTTGTTGGGCTTCGTGTGGATGCTGCGATCCTGCATAAACGTGCAAACTGCGGAACAACTGGCGGCCCATGGTATTTTTGGGCAACATGCCACGCACGGCATGCTCGATCAGACGCGCAGGATGTTTGGCCTGAATCATGGACGGGGTGAGCTCGCGCTGCCCTCCCGGATACCCCGAGTAGGTGAAGATGACGCGGTTAGTCCACTTCTTACCCGTCATTTTTACTTTTTCGGCATTGATGACAATCACATGGTCACCCATGTCGGTGTGGGGGGTATAACTGGGCTTGTTTTTGCCGCGGATGATTTTGGCCACCTGGCTTGCCACACGGCCAAGTACTTTATTTTCTGCATCTACCACAACCCAGCCCTTTTCGGCTGATACCTTATTGGCGTTGGTTGTTTTGTAACTGTTATGATCCACTTTGGTTGATTTTAAACTCGCTGAAACACACTCCTTTTCAAAAAGGGACACAAAAGTAGGTTTGGGAAACTGAATATGCAAGCCGGGGCGATATTTTACCGCTTGTGACGCCCCAACTGACGTACCAACGCCTCAAAATCCTTGGGATAAGGTGCTTCAAAACGGATCATTTTGCCGTCCAATCCCTCAAATTCGAGCGAAAACGCATGGAGGGCCATCCTTTTCATCAGAGGTTGCTCTTCCGACTGTTTTTTCAGGTTGAAGTCCCGTTTGATGGCCGACACAAAAAATGGCCGGCCGCCATATGTTTCATCGCCCGTGATGGGCGCCCCCAGCGAGGCGAGATGGACGCGGATCTGATGCATGCGGCCGGTAACCGGGCGGCACTGAATCAGGGTATGGTGCCGGTACACCGCCAGGGTGGTAAAAAAAGTATGGGCGGGTTTACCCGCGCGCGTCACCTTCACCAACCCGTCATTCTGCTTAAGCAGCGAGAGGTTCACCTCCCGTTCGTCCAGCCGGTGTATGCCATCGGAGACGGCATGATAAATTTTATGGACGCGCCTCTCTTCAAACTGAATGCTTAAATGCCGGTAGGCGGCCGGGTTTTTGGCAATGGCCAACAGGCCGGAGGTGTCCTTATCTAGTCGGTGGCAGACTTGCGCCTCGGCATGATAGGCTTTGGCCAACGACAGGATATTCACGGGGTCGGCACGGTCTTCCAGCGTGGCCACAAACGGGGGCTTGTTGATGAGGATGTAGTCGGCATCTTCATGCACTCGAATCGATTCAAATGTGAGGGGGACCTTTGCCATCTAGATGCCTGCTTCGATTTGAAATCGCCACAACCAGTTGCTGGTATTGGGCTGAGTGCGGTTTAACCAATCGCGCTGCTCGTAAGTGACTTCGGTTTGGAGCTTTACGCGGTGGCCGCGGAGGTATTTGGTGGCTCCCAGCGTAACCTGTTGGAGGTAGGGTTCGAGGTCGCGAATGGCCTCACCAGGACGCACGCGCGAGTAGCGGCCCACCCACTCGTAGTTTCTGCGAAAAAGGTAGCTGGCCTGGTAATTTTCCCCGTGGCCATCGTAGGCATGCTGTTCCATGGTGGGGTCTTGTGGATCAAACGTGACAGGATCCGTGACGCTTCGGTTCACAAACTCAGAGGCAACGGCCAACCCCTGGTATTTCAGGAGGAAGTCAGCCATAAAGGTTCGCAGGTCGCGTGGTTCAAATAAAAATCGTCCGAGTTGCCCACCCGTGCGTTTGGCGTTGTCGTTGTGCGAGTACGTGATACCCACGGAGACTTTGGGCCTGGGTTCTCGCTCCAGATCACCTTCAAAATAATCACCGTTGTTGCGAAAGGGCCCAAACGGCAGCAGCTCCGCCCGGCCGGTATACGCCAGCCCGCGTTGGGTGTCATTGAAATTTCGCCCTTCCCCGTTGCTGACGGACGCACGCAGCACGTAGTGAAGTTTCGATACGTGATTGCGATAGTAGGCCTGGATGCCAAAATCGCGATCAATGTTAAAGGTGGCGTTTACCACCGACCGATCGGGCAGTTGCAAATCGCCTGACGACACCACGCGCTGGCGGTTGCCGGGCAGTTTGGTTTGGCCTATACCGAGCGCAAAATGCGTGTTGAAATTATAGATCACCATGGCATCGCGGATGATATTGGGGAAATCCGTGTCTTCAAAATCGATATCGCCCCGCGAAAAGGCCAGTTGGAGCACGTAGGTCAGTTTGGGGTTATACAGATACCCGTCAAAACGCAGCCGCAGCCTCCGAACGCGCGCCTCCACTTCGCTCACCGACAGGTCCGTTCTGCTTTCGGTGGTAAACCCAAATCGGTTCTGCATGCGAAAGCGGATATTCATGGTAAAGGCGCTGTCGGGCGAAGTGATGCCTAACCCCCGGCCAAACGTGAAATAGGGAACCTGGTAGTCCAGCAGTTGCCCGGTTTCTTGCGCAGGGGCATTGGTCATCCCCGCCAGGAAAATCATCGCGACAACGGTATACCGAGATAAATGAACGTTCATGTTCAATGGTTGACCCTTGAAATTACATGTCCGACAGGGTGCGGAACAACAAGAATAGTGTGCCGGAAAGAATCATCACCACGGGCAAGGTAAGCACCCACGCCAACAAAATGTTTTTGACGGTACCGGTTTGAAGATTCTTCAACCCTTTGCTGGCCACCATGCTGCCGGCAATGCCGGACGACAACACCTGGGTGGTGCTCACCGGCCATCCAAACTGGGTAGCAGCCCCGATGGTGGCCGCGGCCACCAGCTCCGCGCTGGCGCCCTGCGCATAGGTGAGGTGTTCCTTACCGATCTTTTCGCCAATTGTTTTGACAATGCGTTTCCAGCCGATCATCGTGCCGATGCCCAGCGAGAGGGCAATGAGCAGCACCACCCAAAAGGGCGAGTAGTCGGTAATGCCACGCACTTCCCTGATGTTTTCCTGAAGTGTTTTGCGATCAGCCGCGCTCAGGCTCAATTCTTCTTTGCCTGTCAGGCTTTTGATATTGCGGTCGATAATCAGGATATCTTTGCGGATGAGAAAGCGCTCGCTCCTGGCAATGTTGTTCACAGAAGCCGCAGCCGTTTCATTTTTGATCTTTTCGCTGAGGACCACGGTCTGCGCCCACAAGGTACTGTCGGGGGCCGAGAGCGGTGAGGGATTGATAGACTTCAGGATGGACTCCATACGTGATACCGGTTCGCGCAGGCTGGCCGGACTCACGGCACTGTTCAACGCGAAGTAAGAAGGCACTATGCCGATCAAAATCAACATCATCAACCCCACACCCTTTTGCCCATCGTTGGAGCCATGCGAATAGCTGACGCTGGTACAGGTGAGAATGAGAATGCTGCGGATCCACAAAGGCGGGGGCGCGTTTTTTTTGGGTTCGCGAAACAGGCTGTCGCCATACGATGTTTTTCGCGTGGCCAGCCGCAGCAAAAACATGAAAATAATGGTGGCCGAAAAACCAATCATGGGCGACAGCAAAAGACTCATGCCGATTTTCTTTGCCTGACCCCAATCCACCGCTGCCTCGCTCACGCCCGGAAGCAACGAGTACGCAATACCCACTCCTAGTATTGACCCGATGAGCGTATGTGAACTGGAGCAGGGGATGCCCAGATACCACGTAAGCAGGTTCCAGAAAATGGCGCTGATCAGCAACGCCAACACCATGGCCAAACTGTGCGCCACGTTTTGATCTACCAACGACTCTACGGGCAGCAAATTGATGATGCCGATCGCTACCCCGATGCCCCCGGCAAACACCCCAATAAAATTCCAGATGCCCGACCATACCACGGCTACCCACGGCTTGAGTGAATGGGTATAGATTACGGTAGCTACCGCATTGGCCGTATCGTGAAATCCATTGACAAACTCAAAGCCGCAAGCCGCTATCAGACAGACGATCAGCAACAGGGAGTACGAAAGGTCTAGCTCAAACATGAACGGGAAAATGAAACGTTGGAGGGGTCAAAAGCAGATGAAGGAGAAGTTATCAAAATCACCGCAATGTTAACAAATCTCCGGCATTGGGGCACTTACTCATCGGTTTTGACGCGCGGCAACTTAAAACTAAATACCGATCCCTTGCCCACCGTGCTTTCCACCTCGGCACGCGAGCCATGGCCTTCCAAAATGTGTTTTACGATGGCCAGTCCAAGGCCGGTACCACCTTTTTCGCGGCTTCGGCTTTTGTCCACCCGATAGAATCGCTCAAAAATGCGACTGAGGTGTGGGGGGGGGATCCCCTCGCCCGTATCGGCTATCCGTGTCGTCACACTTTTTTTGGTTGCCTCAAAGGAGATGGACACCTCGCCCCCTTCGGAGGTGTAGTTGATGGCGTTGCTGACCAGGTTGGTCACCACTTGCGTGATGCGCATCCAATCGGCATGCACCCACAGTTTGACATGGCCCGAGGCCAACTGTAACGAAATGCGTTTCTTCTCCGCGCGGTCTTCAAACTGCTCGATCACTTCGGCACACAACGCTACCAGGTCGATGGTTTCGAAGTGCATCTTGATGTCACCCGTTTCGATCTGAGACAACGTAAGCAGGTCTTGCACCAGGGCGTCCAGGCCATCCAGGCTTTTGGCGGCCTTTTTCAGAAATTTCGTGCGCACGTTTTTGTCGTTGACCGCGCCATCAAGCAGCGTATGCACAAACCCCTGGGCGGCAAAGATGGGCGTCTTCAGTTCGTGCGAGACATCCGCGATAAACTCCTTTCGGAACGCTTCCAGCTTGCGCAGTTCGTCTATCTCCTTTTGCTTCAGTGTAGCAAAGGAGTAAATCTCTTCATTGATTTTCTGGAGCGGGTTGAGTGCCCCGGACTTGGCCTTGGTGAGGCCCGATAGCTCCTTTTTGCGGAGCTTGTCCAGCATTTTGTACACTTTATTAATCTCGCGGAAAATCAGAAACTCCAGGATGACAAAAACCAACAGGTAGGAGGAGGAAAAACTGATGATGCCCGCTACAATGAGGGCGTTGGCCTGCACTCCTTCCAACAGCGAAAGGAAGAGCAATGTAATCAACGCGATGGAGGCCGCCAGGATCAACGCCAGCGTGCGGGCACTATATACCATGCAGGCAAGTTAGCTCAGATTGAACTTATATCCCACTCCCTTTACGGTGGTGATATAGTCATCTCCGATCTTCTCGCGCACCTTGCGGATGTGTACATCAACCGTGCGGGCGAGTACGTACACATCCGAGCCCCAAATGTTCTGTAATAAATCATCGCGGCTGAACACTTTGTTGGGGTTTTGGGCCAGGAAAAAAAGCAGTTCAAATTCCTTTTTGGGCAGGCTGATCTCGCGGCCCTTCACCTTAATGGTATAGCTGGTACGATCGATGGTCAGGTCACCCAATTTAATTTGGGCGCTGGTATTTTTCTTTTTGGAATCCCTGCGGAAGAGCGCGCTGATGCGGCTCATGAGGGCGCGGGGTTTGATGGGTTTGGTGATGTAGTCATCGGCCCCCACGTCAAAGGCGGCCACTTCCGAGTACTCCTCGGAGCGGGCAGTCAAAAACACGATGAAGGTGTTTTGTAATTCGGGCATGGCGCGCAACAGTCGGCACGCCTCCACACCGTCCATCTTGGGCATCATAATGTCCAGGAGTACCAAGTCGGGGTGGAATTTCTTGGCAATATCCACGCCCACGGCACCGTCCAGCGCAGTCTTCACGTCATATCCCTGTTTTTCCAAATTGTAGCGGAGCAATTCCAGAATGGGCTCCTCGTCATCCACTACCAGTACCTTTTGCTGCGGTTTGTTGGCCATAGGGTGCCTGTGCATTTTGGCTCGAAAGTAGAGACAAGTTAACGCAATTAAAAACCAGCGTTACCGACTTAACAATTACTTAATCGCCAGCAAAGTCTTCACCGGTAACCATCTTTGCGGTTGCCATTTCTCTTGACTTCGATGACTTTGATGCCATCGTCAATTTGATAGATGATGCGGTAGTCGCCCACACGGATTCGCCACAAGGAGCCGCTGATACCTTCCAGCTTTTTTGCTTACATGCGTTATGGAAGCTTGCCACTTTTTTTCAGGCGCTGTTTTAGCTGAGCCCAAGAGACCGTGGGTTCGTCTTTTCTTGATTCGGCAATGACCAGATGTAGCAAGTCCTCGATTTGATCGTCAAATTTCTCCAACGTTTTCAAATCAATGACAACCGCTTTTTTTCGGCTTTTCCCGTCAGTGATGTAGCTAATTCCCTTCATAACATGCAACCTTACTGTCAATAAAGGTAGCCGTTTTAATCGTTATTCAACCCCAAACCGCGCTTTCCAGTCCGCCACGTAGGCTTTTAGATCGCCCCGGAAGCGCACTGCAAAATCGCGGCCCAGGGTATCTTGCTTGGATTGGTACGTGCGGAACGTCATGAAATACGTGTTGTTCGGCAACTGCTTTTGAAACCGTGCCTTCGACTTGGGCGGATAATGCAGTGTGAGTGTGTCGATGGCGTTAATGATCTGGCGAATGTACCGCTCTTTTGCCTGCTTCTTTTCAGCCAACGGCAAGTTCCCGGCCATGGATTGATACAGGCTGTCCAGCCCGACCGAGCCGCGCAGCATATGGGCGCTGAACTTGCGATAGTCTTCGTTTTCGTTCACATACCGTTGGTACGGTTCGGAAGCCAGTCCATAGCGCGACCGCAAAAAATAATAGGCGGCTGTATCTCCGATGAAGGTGGCCAGGTTCTCATTGAATTCCGCATCGTCTTTTACCCACACGGTGGCGTGCACCATTTCATGGATGATCAGGTTGGCCAAATCGCCCTCTCTACGTTGTAACATGCCGCTGAGGATGGGGTCCTTGAACCAGCCCAGGGTAGACCATCCGCCCGGGTTGCGGATGCTGACATCATAGCCTTCTGCCTCCAATTTTTTTCGTTCATTCAGGGCCTTGTCTTTCTCAAAAAAACCTTTGTAGGGCACCGCTCCTACCACGGGAAATTTCCACCGTTTCGGCTGCAGACGAAACGGTTCGCAGGCGGTGACCACCCAGAGCAATTCTTCTCCTTTTTGGTCGTACACGTTTTGATAGTTGTCCGTATCGCGCAGGCCCAACGAGTCAATGGCGTACTGACGAACGGCCTTTACCAAAAGCAATTTCTTTTTGAGGGAATCGGGATAGGTAGGGTCGTGCAGCAAGTCGTCCATCGGCACCGCACTCCACACGATCTTCGCCTGGCCAATGCCCTGGCGGACCCCATAGCTGACTAGTTGCCAGTTGAACGCTACCGCAAGCGCGACCACGGCCAGTATGGAAAACCCTATTTTGCGTTTCCGCGTCATCGGCTTGACAGATTTTTCTTGTTAAAGCGCAAATTAAACTGAATAATGGTTATGCCTAACGGTCAAATCGTTTAGCGGCCATTTGCCAGCTTATTTCTGCCGCGCAGGGCACGATTGACGACCGTATGTGTTGGGTGATACCGTGTGATGCGTTATTTTCGGCTCCATTTCGACCGGACTGTTTTCTGCCGGGTTGTAATAGACTGCCAAAACTTAACTGAACATATGAGCGATAACAAAGAAAAATTAAAGGCGCTGGCTCTTACCATCGACAAACTGGAAAAGACGTACGGCAAGGGCACGGTGATGAAACTCAGTGACGAAAAGATTGTAGACATCCCCGCCATTTCTACCGGTTCGCTTGGGTTGGACATTGCCTTGGGTATTGGCGGTATCCCGCGCGGCCGCGTCATTGAGATTTATGGGCCTGAGTCGTCCGGAAAAACCACGCTGACCATGCACTGCATAGCAGAAGCACAAAAAAAGGGTGGTATGGCGGCTTTTATTGATGCCGAGCACGCCTTTGATAAAAGTTATGCTGAGAAACTGGGGATCGACACGGAAAACCTGTTGATCTCGCAACCCGACAATGGAGAACAAGCATTGGAAATTGCCGAGCACCTGATCCGCTCGGGGGCCATTGACATCATTGTCATCGACTCGGTAGCGGCCTTGGTACCAAAGGGCGAGTTAGAAGGCGAGATGGGCGAGAGCAAAATGGGCTTGCAGGCGCGCCTGATGTCACAGGCGCTGCGCAAATTGACCGGCACCATCAGCAAAACCGGATGCTCCTGTATTTTTATCAATCAGCTTCGCGAGAAAATCGGTATCATGTTTGGCAATCCGGAGACGACCACCGGAGGTAATGCGCTGAAGTTTTATGCCTCCGTCCGGTTGGATATCCGCAGGATCGGCCAAATCAAGGAGGACGCGGACAACATCACGGGCAATCGGGTGAAAGTAAAAGTGGTCAAAAACAAGGTGGCTCCCCCGTTCAAGGTTGTCGAATTTGACATCATGTACGGCAGAGGTATTTCGAAATCGGGCGAGATCATAGACCTGGGTGTGGAGCTGAACGTCATCCAAAAATCCGGCTCATGGTTTTCCTATAACGGCAATAAGCTGGGCCAGGGCCGGGATGCCGTGAAACAGATGATTGAAGACAACCCGGAGCTATCAGACGAACTCGAAAAAAAGATCAAAGAAAAAATCCAGGGGGGCGCTTCTGTGAAAGAAGAGAAAGAATAAACACGATTCAACATTCAAGATTCGAAATTCAAGATTCAACATTCGGAATGGCGCGCACCCCGGAATATTGAATCTTGGATCTTGAATTTCGGTATATCAATTAGCTCGTATAGCGGCCACCGGATCCATGCGGGCGGCCAGGGCAGCAGGTATGATACCGGCCACCAGACCAATGATCGAGGAGACCCCCAGACCCAACACAATATTCCCAAAAGACAAGAATACGTTGAGGCTTCCGAACGGTATCAAGGTTATCAGGTAGACTAACAGCAGTCCCGACAGCCCTCCAATCAGGCTCAGGAAGACGGACTCGAACAAAAATTGAAAAAGGATGAAGTAGTTTTTGGCGCCCAGCGATTTTTGCAACCCGATGATGCTGGTGCGCTCTTTGACCGACACGAACATGATATTGGCAATGCCAAAACCGCCCACCAACATCGAAAAACCGCCAATCACCCACCCGGCAAAACTGAGCACATCAAACACATTGCCGATGGCTTTGGCAATGGCCTCGGGCCGGTTCAGTGCAAAAGAGTCTTTTTGATTGGGCTTTAATCCGCGCCTGACGCGCAAAAAACCGCGTGCCTCGTTTTCCAATTGTACCAAGCCTACGTCACTGGGGTAGCCTTTCATGCCAATGATGGAGCCTAATTCATACCAGCGGCCTGTGCCGGTTTGATACAATTTGCGAAACGACTGGTAGGGGATGAAACACGAGTAATCTTTGCTGGTATTGCCCACAAAGCTCTCGCCCTCGCGTTTTACCACACCCACCACCTTATAGCGCAGATTCCGGATCTTGACAAAATCGCCCACCGCACCCCCGTTGGGAAAAAGCGCGTTGGCCACTTCATAACCCAGAATAACCACGTTGCGGCCACCTTCAATCTCATCATTGGTCAGGTACCGGCCCGACTCAAATTCGAACTCACTTAACTTTTCGTAGTCGCTGGACACTCCGATCAAGGCGATATTGCTGATGGAACTGCTGTTTCGCTTCACTGACACCGACCCGGCTGTGGCAAAAATGGACACGGCTGCCCCCTCCTGCATGTTGGCCTTCAGAAACCGGTACTCACTGTAGGTAGGGTTGGGTCGTTTTAAGAACTCCTTCCACCAGTCGCGGCCCCCGCCACCTCCCCCGCCATCCCACGGAAACTTGGCCACGTAAATCACATCGCTGCCCAAAAAGTTAAAACTGTCGCGGATGCTTTTCTCCAGCGAATCGACAAACGTGAGCACCCCGATGATGGAAAAAATCCCGATTGTGACCCCCAGCAGGGACAAAATGGTGCGTAACAGATTTGATTTCAGCGCATTCCACGCAAAACCAAAACTTTCTAAGATAAGTCGGACAACGAGCATCAGGCTGTTAAACGCAGGGTAAGCCGTTTAAGGTTGCGAAAATAGAGCTTCCCCCGCAATTTTCTTCTGACCATGAGCCAAAGCGGTGTTTCGTAGCCCAACATCCGGGGTTGCTTTTCAGGCGTCTTTCTTTATTTTTGCACCCTCCATTTTAAAAACGTTCTTCCGGAAACCCGTAAGTTACCTATGAAGTTATCTGAATTCAAGTTTGACCTGCCCAACAGCCTGATCGCCTCCTACCCTGCCGAAAACCGTGACGAGGCGCGCATGATGGTCATTCACCGCGAAACGGAAAAAATTGAACATAAGACGTTCAAAGACATCGTGAATTACTTTGGCGAGGGCGATGTGATGGTGGCCAACGACACGATGGTGTTTCCGGCCCGCCTCTATGGCCGCAAAGAGAAGACAGGTGCCAAGATTGAAGTTTTTTTGCTGCGCGAACTTAATGCCGACATGCACTTATGGGATGTGTTGGTGGATCCGGCCCGCAAAATACGCGTAGGCAACAAACTGTATTTTGGCGATGGTGACTTAGTGGCCGAGGTGATTGACAACACCACCTCACGCGGACGTACCATTCGCTTTTTGTTTGATGGCGACCGCGAGGCCTTTACCAAAACGATCGAAACGCTGGGCGAAACCCCGCTGCCCAAATACATCAAACGCAAGGTAGAGCCGGCCGACAAGGATCGGTTTCAGACCATCTTCGCGACCAAAAAAGGAGCGGTATCTGCCCCCACGGCCGGTATGCATTTTACCAAACAATTGATGAAGCGCCTGCAGATCAAAGGCGTGGATTTCGCAACGATCACGTTGCATATCGGGTTGGGTACATTTCGCCCGGTAGATGTGGAAGACCTCACCAAACACAAGATGGATTCGGAAAACTTTATTGTAGGGCCCGAAGCCGTGAAGTTGGTGAACCGAGCGCTGGATAATAAAAACAAAGTGTGCGCCATTGGCACGACCACGATGCGTTCGCTGGAAACAGCCGTGAGTGCCACCAACCGCCTGAAAGAAAAAGAAGGCTGGACCGACAAGTTTATTTTTCCACCTTATGAATTCAAGATATGCAACGCCATGGTCACCAACTTTCACCAGCCCGAGTCCACGCTATTGATGATGGCCTGTGCCTTTGGCGGGTATGATTTGGTCATGAAAGCTTACGAAACCGCGAAAAAGGAAAAGTACAAGTTTTTGACATATGGCGATGCCATGCTGATCCTGTAAGGAACCCACACAGAACGTACCGAGGCCACGCACATCGCGTGGCTTTTTTATTTGGCCTTGATGAGGTACAAAAACAGCGAGATGGCCACCGGGTACAACAAAAGGTAGTGCCAGGTGGGGCGCACAAAGCCCAACAACATTACCGCGGGCAACACGAGCAAGAGCACTCCGGCAGCCAGAATGACACCTTTGTTGGGGTCGGTGGTTTTACCGATTTGGATGAGGCGGTAAATAAGAAAGGTAAAAACGCCCACGCTGAAGGCGAGCAACAATACGCGGATGATAGCCATGCCTCAAAAATAGTGTTTTCCTGTTTTTCCTACCTTTGTTGCATGGACCGCGATAGCATCTTGCTCATTTTGCGTGCGCACAAAGCCGAAATTCAAAAAAAATATCCGGTAGCCAGCTTGGCTCTGTTTGGGTCATTTGCACGGGGTGAGCAAAAACCCGAAAGTGATGTGGATTTACTGGTCGAGTTTAACGGTCCTATCGGTCTAGAGGTAGTTGACTTAGTCGAATACCTGGAAACGCTGCTGAATGTGAAAAGGGTGGACTTGGTTTCAAAGAAATACGTAAAACCGCACTATCGAAGTTACATTGAACGTGACTTAATACATGTCTAAAACATATCGGCCATTAGTCATTGATATCCTTGAAGCAATAACTGACATTGAAGATTTTACTCGGGATTGCACCTTTGAACAGTTTTCAACCGACAGGAAAACACAAGCGGCCGTTCTGCAAAAGTTAACTGTTGTAGGCGAAGCTTCCAGTAGAATCAACGAATATACACGGGCACAATTCCCGGATGTGGCGTGGGGCAAAATAATCCGATCCCGAAACATCATTGTGCACGAGTACAATGCCATCAACTTGGAAATTGTGTGGAGAATTGTGGAAGTACACTTGCCAGCCTTGAAGCTAACCCTTCGCGATATACTGCGAACAGCCGAAAATGACTGAATACGCCATCATTGTTGCCGGAGGCAAAGGCACGCGTATCAAAAGTGCCGTACCCAAACAATTTCTGCCGTTGGCGGGCAAACCGATCCTGCTACACACGCTCGAAGCTTTCCACCGCTATTCGCCCCAGGTTCGCATCATCCTGGTGCTTCCCGAAGATGACTTTCCGCGGTGGCAGGCACTGGCGGAGCAACACGGCTACAACGCCCCCATCACGCTGCAGCGCGGGGGCGACACGCGCTTTCAATCGGTGCGCAGCGGACTGGACAAAATCGAAGGGGACGGACTGGTGGCCATTCACGATGGTGTGCGGCCATTGGTCAGTGCAGACATTATTGGCGCATCCTACCGGCTGGCGGCCGTGCACCAATCGGCTGTGGCGGCCGTGCGACTCAAAGAATCCATCCGCATGACGGACCAGGACAACACCAAAGCCATGGACCGCTCGCGGTTTCGGCTGATCCAAACGCCTCAAACATTTCAAGTGCATTTGATCAAGCAGGCGTATCAGATCAAAGAAGACGCCAGCCTGACGGATGACGCCAGCGTGGCCGAACGCGCGGGCCACATCATCTCCCTTTTTGAAGGCAGCTATGAGAATATCAAAATCACCACACCCGAAGACTTAGTCATAGCGGAAGCTTTGATGCGTTCGCAACACACCCGTTGATACACCGGGCCGCATAAATAAAAAAGCCCCGCTTGTGCGAGGCTTGGTACCCGTGGTTTCTTGTGTTGATCGCTCGTCAATACTCGTCTTCGTTGAAAAAGAAATCTTCCTTGGTGGGGTAATCGGGCCAGATTTCTTCGATGCTTTCATAGGGCTGGCCATCGTCTTCCAACTCTTGTAAGTTTTCCACCACTTCCAACGGAGCACCCGAGCGGATCGAAAAGTCGATCAACTCATCTTTGGTGGCGGGCCAAGGCGCATCTTCCAAATACGAAGCCAGTTCAAGTGTCCAGTACATAGTCTCTCCGTTAAAATTTCCGCAAAAATAGAATTAATTAACCCATTGTCAATAGGCAAAGTTCCATGGCCCGAAAAGGGGAAAAGTAACCTTGAATACACCCAAAAAACGGCATATTTGCACTCCTAATTCCCACGCGACATGGCTGACGAAAAAATCATTTTCTCCATGGCGGGCGTAAATAAAATTTACCCGCCCCAAAAACAAGTTCTCAAAAATATCTACCTGTCTTTTTTCTACGGTGCCAAGATTGGCGTGTTGGGCCTTAACGGCTCCGGAAAATCCTCGTTGCTGCGCATCATCGCGGGCATCGACAAAGAGTTCCAGGGCGAGGTGGTATCAGACCTCAGTTACACCGTGGGCCTGCTGGAGCAAGAGCCCGAACTCGATAAGTCGAAGACCGTGAAAGAAATTGTGGAAGAGGGCGTGGCTCCGGTGGTAAAACTGCTCAACGAGTTTGAAGCCATCAACGAAAAGTTTGCTGACCCCGAAGTGATGGAAAATCCGGACGCTATGGAAAAACTCATCACCAAGCAGGGCGAAATTCAGGAAAAGCTGGATGCCGCCAACGCCTGGGAACTGGACAACAAACTGGAGCGCGCCATGGACGCGTTGCGTTGTCCTCCGCCCGATGCGTCCGTGGCGCACCTGAGCGGTGGCGAAAAAAGGCGTGTGGCATTATGCCGGTTGTTGCTGCAGGAGCCGGACGTGCTGCTGTTGGACGAACCCACCAACCACTTAGATGCCGAATCGGTGTACTGGCTGGAGCAGCATTTAAAACAATACAAGGGCACCGTCATTGCGGTAACGCACGACCGTTATTTTCTCGACAACGTGGCAGGCTGGATTTTAGAGCTGGACCGCGGGGAAGGTATCCCCTGGAAAGGAAATTACTCCAGTTGGCTGGATCAAAAACAAAAGCGACTGGCGCAGGAAGAAAAGACGGAGAGCAAACGACAGAAAGCGCTGGAGCGTGAATTGGAGTGGGTGCGCATGAACCCGAAAGGACGGCAAGCCAAAGGCAAAGCGCGCCTGAGCGCCTATGAAAAACTACTGAATGCCGAAGCCAGGGAACGCGAAGAGAAATTGGAGTTGTTTATCCCGCCCGGTCCGCGGTTGGGCAACGTGGTGATTGAAGCACAGGGTGTGGCCAAAGCCTATGGCGACAAACTCTTGTATGAAAACCTGACGTTTTCGTTGCCGCCTGCGGGCATCGTGGGTATCATCGGGCCCAACGGAGCTGGAAAGACCACGTTGTTTAAGTTGATTATGGGCACCGAAAAACCCGATGCGGGGTCGTTCAAAATCGGAGATACGGTACATATTGCCTATGTAGACCAGGAGCATGACGACTTGAAACCGGAGGATACGGTGTTTCAGGCCATTACAGGCGGCAGCGATCTCATTCTGATTGGCGGAAAGGAAATCAACTCGCGCGCGTACGTGAGCAAGTTTAACTTTAGCGGTACCGATCAGCAAAAAAAAGTAAAAGAACTATCGGGGGGTATGCGCAACCGCGTGCACCTGGCCATCGCGCTCAAGCAGGGGGGCAACCTCTTGTTGTTGGATGAACCCACGAATGACCTGGACGTAAACACCCTTCGCTCGCTGGAGGAAGCATTGGAAAATTTTGCCGGCTGTGCGGTCATCATCTCGCACGACCGCTGGTTTCTGGATCGCGTATGCACACACATCCTGGCCTTTGAGGGCGACTCGCAAGTATTTTGGTTTGAAGGCAGCTTTAGCGAATACGAAGAGAATAAACGCAAACGCCTGGGCGATGAACAGCCGCATCGCATCCGGTATAAGAAACTTGTGAAATGATTTGAAGATGAACTGATTTGAAGATGAACTGATTTAAAGATACGTTGATTTGAAAATTCAGGTTTGAGCAGGGTGAGAAGATATGTGTTCAAAAGTTGGGATGAAAGAATGACATGGGATTTGAAACGTAACCCGTATTTTCAAATCAGCCCATTTTCAAATTGATTTACATGAAAGCTGTTTACACTATCGCCTTACTCGTGCTTTCAAACATCTTTATGACGCTGGCGTGGTATGGCCATTTGAAGTTCAAGGATATGAAGTGGAGTGAAAACCTTCCCTTGCTGGGGGTCATCTTCATCAGTTGGGGCATCGCCCTGTTTGAATACATGCTCCAAGTGCCTGCCAACCGACTCGGGTCAAAACTCTATGGAGGCCCCTTTTCGCTGGTGGAATTGAAAGTCATTCAGGAGGTGATCACGTTGGTGGTGTTTGTGATTTTCTCGTTGGTCTTCTTCAAAACGGAATCGTTCCGGCTGAATCACCTGATCGGCTTTGTGTTTTTGGTGCTGGCGGTTTACTTTATTTTTAAAAAGTAATCCCGCCACAGAAATCTCCAACCTTGAACGTTGAACCTCAAGCTCTACACAGTGAACGTTGAACCTTGAATTTTGAATTTTTGACTTGCCCACTCACCGCATCTCCTCTCCGGGCTTGGTTTTCCATCGTTCGTGCATCCACACCCATTGCTCGGGGAACTCGCGTACCACCGCCTCAATAAACCGGGTATAGTTTTGCGTATTGGTTACCAAATCATTTTCTTCGTGGCCCGTCTCCACCAGGGGTATCTCCGGAAGGATGTGCATATGCTGCATGCCATCTTCGCCCAGGAAAATGTACGTGGGTACCACCGCAGCTTTCGTTTTTAGAGCCAGCACCGCAGCGCCCACCGGTGTGGCCGCGGGCATCCCAAAAAAATCAACAAACCGGCTTTTCACCCGCGTATCCTGATCAATCAAAATCGCCACCGTGCCTCCCGAAAGCAAGGCTTTGATCAACCGCAACGTTTCTTTGCCTCGCTCGATGGCCACGGCCCCATACGCATTGCGGTAGTCCCACAGCAACTCATTCAGGCGTTCGTCCTTCAAACCCGTGCCAATGATGTTGGGCTTCAGCCCCCGAAGGGCCATGTTGGTCACTTGTAAATCAAAGGCTCCCAGGTGGCAGGTGAGAAAAATGACTCCTTTGCCTTTGGCAAACGCCTTCTCATAGTTATCCAATCCTTCGGTCACCAAAAACTTCTCGAGATCGGCCAACGATTTGACATTGATGGAGCGAAGGATGTCTCCGGCATTTTTTCCCAGCATCACAAACATCCGTTTGCTCATGGCCAATATCTCGCGCTGCGATTTCTTTCCGGCATAGGCCATGCCCAAATGAACGATGGCGCGTTCGCGGGTTTGCCCGGCAAAAGAATACGCGAGCTTTCCCAGGCCGCCACAGAGCGACAGCCACCACGTGCGCGGCATGGCGTTCGAAACAACGATGAGCAGCCGCACCAAGTAATACACGGCTGTATACTTGGCTTGTTTCCTAAACGGTTTGGATCCGTGCATTCGCGCAAAGATAGTTGATTGCTTAACTTTCGCGCCACAAGGGTATGAAACGACTGCTGCTGATACGCCACGCCAAATCCAGTTGGGACGACCCCATGCTGCCAGACTTTGACCGACCGCTGAACAAACGTGGACAACGCGATGCGCCCCGCATGGCCAGGCGCCTGAAGGAAAAAGACATTCACCCCGACCGCCTTGTGACCAGCCCGGCTGTGCGTGCACTGGCGACCTGCCACGCCATGGCGGACGTCTTGCGCTTCGAAGCCCAACGGATCCACTACGAGCCCAAACTCTATCACGCGGACGAACACCAATTGCTGGCCGTAGTGCGCGCATTGCCCGACCTACCCGATCAAGATGAGGTCGTTTTACTTTTTGGCCACAATCCGGGCCTCACGGATTTTGCCAACCGTCTTTTTTCCATTGACCTTGTCAACATTCCTACCGCAGGTATCGTGGCGGGCGAGGTGCGCGTGCGCGCATGGAGAGATACGGACTGGGGCGATGGTCGCTTTGGGTGGTTTGATTTTCCCAAAAGCAAGGAATAGTGGGGCGCTCTCAAAAGCCTTTGAGCAGGTCCACCGCACGCTTCTTCAAAAATCCTACTTCGCGAAAGCGATACCCCAGCACCAGTTTGAATACCGAAGTGGAGTTGGTGTATCGGATGTCTTCCACCCGCAAGTTGCGCGACTGTACGCTAAAACCGACACCACCAAAAAAGCGTTCGCTGTTGTACCCTACGGCCAGCCGGAAAACGGCATAGCTGTTAATCGACACGCGGTTCACTTCAGTGCCCCCCGGTAGCTGCACGTATACCCAGTTATGGGCGGGGCCAAACCCCAGGGTGCCATTGATCAAAAACTTTTGGTAGATGTAGTTATACGAATAGCCGGGGGCTAGCCCAAAGGTGGTGTAGCGCATGCGCACGAAATCGGTGTCCACGTCATTGCCGCTCCGCAGCGATGAGTCGCCCGAGATGCGAAACGAATTAACCGTGCCAATGATCATCCACGAGCCGTGGCGCTTCAGCTGCTGCTCGGAATAGTTGAAAGACGAGCGCAGCGAAAAGCGTTGCTTGTCGAACACATAAAATCCGGAGAGGCCAAAGTTGCGCGACTGGATATCGGCCCGTTTCGGAAAGCCCGTGGGCGAAGCCAGGTTGGGATCATCGAGGTAAAAGCCCTCGTACCGCTGCCAGTAAACATCTGCACCCCACGCCTTGCCAAACACGTTTAGTTGCACATCGCGTGATTCCGTGGTGCCAAACTTTTGGGTGCTGGCTTCATCCTCCGGCACGGCAAACGCCAACTCTACCGCCACTTCAAAAACATAGAGGCCCACACCCAGGCTGGTGCGGCCGTTGGGGCGGTAGCGCACCACTTCATTGGTCCGGATGTTGCGCGCGTCAAATCCCAAACTACGGCTCTTGATCACGCCCCACACGCTGAAGTGATCGGAAAAACGCCTGATGTAATGGGCTCGCAGAGAGTCGTGTTGAGTTGCCTGGGACACAGTGTCGGTTTGCGCCCACAGCTCTGCGCCCGCCAACACCAACACCAGCAGCCCCCGGAAACGCATCAGAGAATGTATTCGCTCAGGTCTTTGCTCTTGACCAGGTTCTGCAGTTTTTCCTTCACCAACGCGCGGGTGACCACGATGTGCGCAGCACCCGACAACCGATCGGGCACATCGTACAAAAACTGGTTGAGCAGTTTACTCATGACGGTATGCAGCCTTCGTGCCCCAATGTTCTCTACTTCGGCATTGATGACAAAGGCCGTCTCCGCAATTTCTTCGATGGCCTCATCGGCAAATTCAATGGTGACCCCCTCCGCGCCAAAGAGCGCATCGTATTGCTTGGTCAGCGCATTTCGGGGTTCTTTCAGAATACGCACAAAGTCTTCGCGGGTCAGGTTGTCCAACTCCACACGGATGGGAAACCGCCCCTGCAACTCCGGAATCAAATCAGAAGGCTTGGAGATGTGAAATGCCCCGGCAGCGATGAACAGCACATGGTCGGTTTTGATGACCCCGTACTTTGTGTTGACGGTGCTGCCCTCCACGATGGGCAGCAAATCGCGCTGCACACCTTCGCGGCTCACATCGGGGCCTCCGCCATTTTTGCGGGCGCCTGACGCGATCTTATCAATCTCATCGATAAAAATAATCCCGGCATCTTCGGCTCTGCGTATGGCCTCCTCTTTTACTTCATCCATGTCGATCAGGCGGGCGGCCTCTTCTTCCAGCAAGATCCTGCGCGCTTCGGCCACAGTCACTCTTCGCTTGCGCGGCTTTTTGGGCATCATGCCGCTGAGCATTTCCTGCAGGTTGATCATTGAAGCTTCGTCCATCATGCCTGCGCCAATCATCCCCACGTTCGGACTGCCCCCTTGCTTGATCTGGATTTCGATTTTGCGGTCTTCCAGTTCCCCGTTGCGTATCTTCTCACGAAAGTGATTGCGGGTGCGTTCGTTCAGTTCTTCATCCGAAGTGGGCGTGGCCTCGTCATCGCTGGCCGGAAAACCCACCGGCCGTGCGGTGCTGGCTTTCAGCGGGGGGATCAGCGCATCTAAGATGATTTCTTCGACAGCCGCAGCGGCTTTCTCTTTCACTTCTTCCTTTTTGCGCTGCTTCACCATGTTCACCGATTGCTCCACCAGGTCGCGCACCATGCTTTCTACATCGCGGCCCACGTAGCCTACCTCAGTAAATTTGGATGCTTCCACTTTTACAAACGGGGCCTCGGCAATGCGTGCCAGCCTCCGTGCAATCTCGGTTTTGCCTACCCCGGTGGCACCGATCATCAAAATGTTGTTGGGCACGATCTCAGCTTGCATCGGAGCCGGTGCATGCATCCTGCGCCAGCGGTTGCGCAAGGCAATGGCTACGTTGCGTTTGGCCTCGTGCTGGCCAATGATGTATTTGTCCAACTCGGCAACGATCTGTTGCGGGGTCAAAAAAGAAGCTGGGATCATGTTACCTGTTTTTTGCCTGGCGCGGTTAAGCCTGGACTGCGGATTTCGCATCCGCGACAACCAATGCCACTGCCTGTTTTACTTTTTCTTTCGTCAACGCAATCGCCAACACCTGGTCCACGGTGTCCACGTAGTGAAAGGTCAATCCTTTCAGATAGGGTTTTTCGATCTCATCGATATCGCGTTTGTTCCGGGCGCTCAAGATAATTTCTTTGATACCTCCGCGCTTGGCCGCCAGTATCTTTTCTTTGATGCCGCCCACGGGCAATACTTTTCCGCGCAAGGTGATTTCGCCCGTCATGGCCAGCTTGGCCTTTACTTTTCGTTGGGTGAAAATAGAGGCCAGTGATGTCAGCATGGTAATACCGGCCGAGGGGCCATCTTTGGGCACGGCTCCGGCCGGCACATGAATGTGCAAATCATACTGCTGAAATACCCGGTGATCGATGCCGAGCGACTCGGCATTGGATTTCAGATAAGACAATGCCGCCATGGCGGACTCTTTCATCACTTCGCCCAATTGGCCTGATAGCGTCAGCGCCCCCTTGCCACGGCTGATGCTGGATTCCACGAACAGGATATCTCCACCTACGTGCGTCCAGGCCAGGCCCGTCACCACGCCTGCCTGCTCGTTGCCCTGGTACAACTCTTCGTCAAAAATTTCAGCGCCCAACACCTTCACCACATAGTCGGGGGTCACGTGCCGGATGGCCTCCTCTTCCAGGGCAATCGCCTTGGCTACACTGCGCACCACCGAACCGATTTTTCGTTCCAAGGTGCGCACACCCGATTCACGCGTGTAGCTTTCGATGATTTTGAGAACGGCCTCTTTGGAGAACTTGAGTGCACTGACCGCAAGGCCGTGCTCTTTTACCTGCTTCGGCACCAGGTGTTTCAGCGCAATCTGCACTTTCTCTTCTACCGTGTAACCACTCAGCTCAATAATTTCCATTCGGTCCCGCAGGGCAGGCTGAATCGTGTCCAGCGAATTGGCCGTGGCAATAAATAATACCTTGGACAGGTCATACTCCACCTCCAGGTAGTTGTCCATAAAGGCGCTGTTTTGCTCCGGGTCCAGCACTTCCAACAAAGCCGATGAGGGGTCGCCCCGGAAATCGGTTCGAATCTTATCGATTTCGTCCAACACGAATACGGGATTGCCCGATTTTGACTTTTTGATGTTCTGCAAAATTTTGCCGGGCATCGCCCCGATGTACGTCTTGCGGTGGCCGCGGATCTCCGCCTCGTCATGTACGCCTCCCAGCGACATGCGCACATAACTTCGCTGCAACGATTTGGCGATCGACTTGCCTAGCGAGGTTTTGCCCACCCCGGGCGGGCCATAGAGGCAAAGAATGGGCCCCTTCATGTCCTGCTTCAACTTGAGCACGGCCAGGTATTCCAAAATACGGTTCTTGACTTTTTCCAGGCCGTAGTGATCCTGATCCAAAATCTTCTGCGCCCGCTTCAGGTCAAAATCGTCCCGGGTGTATTCGCCCCACGGCATGTCGAGCAAAAATTCGGCATAGTTCATAGATACCGGAAACTCGGCCGACTGCGGGTTGACCCGTTGCAATTTGTCTAACTCTTTACTGAAGTGTTCCGCGGCCTGCTGGCTCCACTTCTTCTGTTCGGCACGCTTGCGCAGCTTTTCAATTTCTTTGTCGGGGCCATCGTACCCCAACTCATCCTGGAGCACTTTGATTTGCTGGCGCAAAAAATAATCGCGTTGCTGCTGGTCAATGTCCGTGTGAACCTTTTTCTGGATCTCGTGCTTGATCTCCAGCATTTGAATTTCGCGCAGCATGTATTGAAGCAACAGCGTGCCGCGCTCGGTGATATTGGTGGTCTCCAGAATCTTTTGTTTATCGGCCACCTCCACATTGAGGTTGGACGACAGAAAGTGGATCAAAAAGGCCGTGCTCTGGATGTTGTCCAAGGCCACTTGTGCCTCTTGCGGTATCTCGGGATTTAAGCGCAAAATTTTGCTGGCCGCATCTTTGAGCGATTGCACCAACGCTTTGGTTTCCTTGCTTTCCAAATCAATCTGCGGCTCTATCTGTAAGTCCACATGGGCCGTCAGAAACGGTTCTTCTTGTACGGTCTGGCGGATGGCAAACCGGTTTTTGCCGTGGATGATGATGGTGGTATTCCCATCGGGCAGCACCAGCATTTTGATGATGCGCGCCACCGTGCCCACATGGTGGATGTCATCAAGGCCCGGCTCTTCGGCTTGCTTGTTTTTCTGGGCTGCCACGCCAATGATGCGGTTGCCTTGATACGCTTTTTTGATGAGCCGGATAGATTTTTGGCGGGTAACGGTGATGGGAATGACCACCCCGGGAAACAGCACCGTATTTTTGATGGGCAAGATCGACAACTCCTCTGGTACCTCGCCCGGCTTCAGGTCGCTTTCCTGTTCCGGGTTTATCAACTGAATCAACTCTTCCGAATCTTCTTGCGCCAAAACGCCCTGGGGTGATGAAGTAAAAATCATTGAAATGCCAATTTGACACAAAAAAGCCGTGTCTGCAATAAAAACGTTATTGGCGGCATTATGGTCAATAGCAGTGCCAACCTTTGTAATTGATGCGTAATTTGCACACATTGACCCATCCGGCACGTGGCCGGTTGCCTATGATCAAGTACTTTTTCCTTTTTGTTGTGGTTTTTTCCTTGGGTTTCTGCTCCGTCCACGGCCAGCGAAAAAAATTAAAAGGGGGTGGCGTGGTACAAGTAAACGATTCGGTCAAGAGCTATCAACAATCTGACATTTTTACCTTCCCCAACCTGCACCGCCTGCAGCTTTATACGGATGGGAGCGCCATGCAGAAGATCCGCCAACTGGAAGCGGCCGGCAACGAAGAAGCGCTCTACAAAAACCTGCGGGCATTTGTGAAGAATTTTGGTGTGGAAAACTTTAACCGCCATGTAAACCTGATCTGGCGGCTGGCGCGGCTGGCCGAAAAACACGGGCCCGCGGGCGAGGCTATCTTGCTGTACCGGCTGGCGCTGAAACATCATGTGGCCGGGGCCGAACTGCAAGGCTTGCGCGAACGCTATGACTCGCTGGAAACGGACAAATCCAGTTACTACGTGCCGCTGGACTACTACTATGAGTTGGTGGACTTCCGCAAAGAAATAGACACCCTGCGGCCTCCGCACGCTGTGCTCACCAACATGGGCCGCGACATCAACTCGGAAAAGGAAGACTATGGCCCCTCTATGGGCAACGTGGACTATCTTCTGCTGTTCACCAGCAAACGCAACCAACATACAGGTGCTACAGGCCGCACATTTGACGAAGACCTTTTTTATAGTGTAAAAGTGGATGGCCACTGGACGGAAGCCAAAGAATTGGAGAACATCAACTCCAACTACAACGAGGGGTCTGCGTGCCTCAGTGCCGATGGGCAAACACTCATTTTCGCGCGCTGCAATGCCCCGGGCGGGGTGGGCAATTGCGACCTGTACCAATCCAAAAAGAAACGGGATGGCACCTGGGCCGAACCCAAAAACCTGGGGCCCATCATCAACAGCAGCAGTTGGGATTCGCACCCGTCACTTACCCCTTCCGGGGATACGTTGTACTTTGCGTCCGACCGCGTGGGCGGCTTTGGGTTATCAGACATTTACTATGCGGTGAAAAACAAACGCGGTGAGTGGAGCCGCGTGCACACTGCGGGGCCCATCATCAACACACGCAAAAGCGAAGTGAGCCCTTTCTTTCACCACCGGCACAACGTGCTCTATTTCAGTTCCAACGGGCAGCCGCTCAACTTTGGCGATTTTGACATCTATAAATCCAGGCGAAGTACCGCGGGCTTCGAAGAACCCAAAAACATTGGCCCGCTGGTAAATGGTGAGGCCAGCGAATATTATTTCACTATCGACTCACAGTCGCACGATTTGTACTATGCGCGCTCCGAAGCGGACAACCCCAAAAACCTGGATCTGTTTTCCTTTCCCGTGCCCATGGAAGCGCAGCCGCTGGCCACCGCCAACCTGAAGGGCACGATCACCGTCAGCGGCACCGGAGGCCAGCCCGCCAAAGGCATTGTGTCCGTAATCGACTTGGACAAGGGCGTGGAAGTAGCCCCGCGCTTCCTGCGCGAAGACGGCACGTATAACTTTGCGCTGATCAACAAACGAAACTATCTGTTGATCATCCAGGGCGAAGACTTCTTCCGAATCGAAGAGGTATTCTTTATGAATGGCGATGTGGAGATCAACCGTGAAGCCGACCCGATCGAAAGCAAGATCGCCTTCCAATCGCTGGAGTTTGAGAATGGCAAGGCCGATATTTTGCCCACCATGCACACCGATTTGGCCAAGTTGGGGAACTTTCTGTTAGACCATCCACAGGTGAAGCTGCGCATCAGCGGCCACACCGACTCGCAGGGTCGTGAGGAGGTGAACCTCAAATTGTCGCAGGCGCGGGCCGATGCCATCAAAGCGTATCTGGCAGCCGAGTTCCGGATTGACGAGGGGCGCATCACCGCCATTGGCTATGGCAGCGCCAAGCCCATTGCACAAGAAGAAACGGACGACCACCGTCAGTTAAACAGGCGTGTGGAGTTTGAGATTTTCCGGTAGCGAACGGCCTGCATGACTACACGCTTCTAGCGGCCACAGGACATGACACACATTAAAGACCCACCCCGCCACAACGATACTAGAGAGCAACGGACGTCAAGCCGCAAGCCTTGGGCCGTACTGTCATGGTGATAGGTTCAACAGAAAGTGTTGCCTCTCAAACAACGGCCATCGCCTGTGTAGAAAACAAAAACAATCCATGAAAATTCTGTTGATGTCAATTGGAACACGTGGCGATGTTGAGCCTTTTTTGGCAATAGGAGAAATGCTGTCCAAAAAGGGCCACAATCCAATCTATGTTTTTCCAAAACAGTATTGTCATTTGATACCACACAATGCCGAAAGCTATGCCTTTACCCCAAGATTCCTAGAACTAATTGAGGGTAAAGACGGACAATACGTCATGAATGGCTCGATGGGCATCCATACACTGAAAGCCATTGCAAGGCTTTACAAAGAAGGAATGGCGGTTAATAAGGTATTGGTCGGAGAGCAATTCCATATCGTAGAATGCGAAGCACCTGACTTAATCATCCATAATGGAAAATGTAATTATCCTTTATTGTGGCATCTTTCGACCGGCAAAAAGATTGTTCTCATCAGTCCAATTCCCTATTTCATTCACTACGTCCCGGGAGTCGGGCACACAGGTTTTAACTTCTACTGGGGCGAATTCATCAATCGCTTAACATACAAAATTGCAAACTTTGGACTTGTCAAAACTACTTTTGATGCTCAAAATATTTTGCCAACGAAAACCAACAAAATACCAAAGAAAAGAATTAAAGAGGCTTTGCTCTCTGAAACACTAATATATGCCATATCTCCTTCATTATTCATCAGACCTGCGAACTGGCCTTCCAATATCAAACTGTTAGGATACCACGAGAGAAACAAAAAAACAGACTGGCTGCCTGATGACAGTTTGGTCCTGTTTACTAAAAAGTATCCGAAAATTCTGTTTTTGACATTTGGAAGCATGATCAATGCGAATCCCAAAAAGACCACTCAGATCTTACTAAATGTTCTTACCCAACTTAAAATACCAACAATTATCAATATTGCAGCGGGAGGGCTCGTACACCTCGAAGCTTTTAACGAAAACGAATTATTCTATGTCACTAATCAAGTTCCGTACGACTGGGTCTTGGAACGATGCTATGGGATAATACATCACGGTGGTTCGGGAACGACTCACAGCAGTATAAAGTATGGTTGCGTTTCATTGATTTTACCGCACATTTTTGATCAGTTTGCGTGGAACAATCTGATAGCGGACAGGGGCTTGGGCCCCAAGGGAGTCGCGATTAACAAAATAACGGAGCAAAACCTGACAACACGAATTGCCGATTTATTTGAAAATGAATCGTATAAGTCGAAGGCCAGGGAAATTGCTAATGCCATGGCGCAGGAAAACTTTGAAAAGGAACTATATGACTCCATTATGAATGAAGATGCCTGGTGATATAATGGGTTTCTGCGCAAGCGGTATTTCACCAGGTTTCTGAGAAACTGGGGGTACCAAAAAACACCAGTTTTCACAGCCTGCGACACAGTTTTGCCACCCACCTGCTGGAGCAGGGTACCGACATCAAATACATACAAGAATGGCTCGGTCATAACGACATCCGCACCACGCTGCGGTATACGCATGTAAGCCGGAAAGAGCTGGGCAAAATCGAGAGTCCTATCGACAAAATTCTGCGAAATGTACGTGGTGATATATAGGCGTATATACGAAAGTCTTTATGTGCGACTATTTTGTAAAGCACGCGTTGTCAGCGTTTTGCGTTTTATTGCACGAGAGAAAAGTTTCGTATATCTTTGAGTTGGCGGTCATTTTGGCCTTGAAAGAAAAGTGCTAACGACAATGACCAATGACAAAAACAATTGACTGATGAACAAGAAGCTAATAAAGGAATTGACTACATGGGACTACTCCTTGGACTGATAATTCCGACCTTGACAATCTTGACACCTTTGACCATTCTCATTCTGATTGGACGAAGGAAAAATAGAATTGACCGGACTGACTTTGGAGTTGCAATTCTTGGATGCTTCTTGGTCGGACTGATTGTTCCTATTGTCGCGACATTTCTCTCTGCTCGCGGACTTGCTTACAATTTCGGACCAGACGACCCAAAATGTGTGACTGGAGCAGCAGTGTTTATTTTCTTCGGGTACCTGATAAACTTAATTGGTGTTCCGATTGCTGAGATAGTTTTATTTCCACCAAAACGGTTGGCAAAGAAATTGGAGTGAGGCCAAAACGAACCGCCAACAGCATGTCTCGGCAATGGTGCCGTGACGAGTTGGTATAAAGTTCTGTCTTCGTTCAACGTTTGGTTTCGTGGGACAGGACGCGGCTTCGAAGAGGCACCACTGCAGAAACACCAAAGTTGTGGCCAATTGGGTCGGCTCGTGGATCATGATATATAAGCCAACAACGATGGTGAACTCGAGGAAAAAAAATGATAAAAAAATAGTTCAGTTTTTTTACAGCTATAATCACAAGAGTTAATAGATATGAAAAAAAAATTACTTTTAATAGTCCAATTACTAATTTTATTCAACACAGTATTTGCTCAAAAAGCATTTAAGGTATATGACAAATCAAAAAAAGCCTATGGGGTATTCAACTTAAAAGGAACTCAAATTATTTCTACTGAGTTTGACGAAATTTTTTATATAAATAAAACTTTCCATTGTTTCAAAAAGGGAAAAGAAGGAATAATATCACTAAATGGGACAGTAATTGTTCCTATTGAATTTGATTCGGTAATATATTCTAATTGTGGGCCTCCAAAAATATACTCTGCATATAAGCAAGGTAAATGGATAATATTCAATTCAGATGGGAAAAAACTTTCTAAACAGATTTATGACAAGGTATCCGCTCCAACAAATAATAAAATTGGTCTTGAAAAGAACGGTCATTTTTTTGAGCTCGACATTGAAAGTGGTAAATCATCTAAAATATCTCGAGAGACATTCGACAGCTTTAAAAGCTATTATGATGAATGCATGGACATAAGCATGGAAGGGGCTAGTTGCAGTGCAAACATAATTAAGGAAAATGGATTTTATGGATGTAAGGAGAAGGGTGAGTGGGTAATAAGACCGACTTATGAAAGTCTCAATTTTACATGTGAGTTTTGGATTGCAAGAATAGAAGGCAAATACGGAATACTTTCAAAAGCTGGAGAAGAATTAACAGGATTCGAATATGAAAACATATCGAATCATATGAATTACGCTATTCTCACGAAGAATAACAAAATGGGTGTATTCTCTTTAGCGGACAGAAAACTTGTTTTATTATTAGACTACGATAAAATCACTTTTTTTGAATAAGCTACATTCTGTACTAACCCCCTATAAGTTGGACAGAATCGTTTTTTAAAATGTGTAGTGCTTGCCGGTTTTCTGTTCAGCCCTCAAGCAAATGGAGGGTCTGTATCGGCCGTGTCAAGGCGGTACAGAGTGACGATTTTTTGTTTGATTTCCTGTGGCAGCACTTGGCCATGGCAGCCGGTAAAACACGGCCTACAAGCAAAAAAGTTAAACGCTGGTTATACCTGGAATAACCCGGACCGACTATCCAATGTCGCGGACGATTTTTCAACTTCGCAAGCTTTGCACATTTCTGAATGGCCGCGCCCGCTACTTTTGGCACAAAAGAACCACTTAACCCGCAAACCAATGAGTATGGAAACTGTGTCGCCAACCATTTTTGTGCATGATATTCACGCATCCATTGCATTCTATGAAACCCTTGGATTCACGGTTGTGGCCGCTGTGCCCGAGCCGAAAAACCCGATCTTTGTCATGATGACATGCGGAAGCGTAACGTTTATGTTTCAGACATTTGCCAGCATCGAAAACACGTTGCCCGTGGTGAACAGAAGCCATGGAGGTTCTTTACTGCTATACATCAAAACGAAAAACATCCGCGCCCTATTTGAGAAGGTGAAAGATCAGGTGACCGTTCTGCACGGATTGGAAAAAACATTTTATGGCGCCACCGAGTTTTCGATTCAAGATAATAACAACTACATGCTAACGTTCGCGGAAGATGAATGACCCACTCAATCGCCTCGACATCACAAGCGCTGAGAAAAGAGCGTTGAGGGCAAACAAGATCAAACGGAGGGAAATTCATCACCTCTCTGTAGAACAGCTGCGAGCCATGCTGGGTGTTTCGGACATACGGGCGATGGAGCTTAGAGCGCTCTCGGAATTTCAAACGATCCCTTCCATTGGCCTCCGCTTTGCCCAGGATCTTATTTCACTGGGTTTCTATTCGATTCGCGAGCTCAACGGGAAAGATCCGGCAAAACTTGTCGACCGACTGGAGCGTCAACTAGGCGCCTGGATTGATCCCTGCGTAGAAGACCAAATGCGTCTTTGCACGCACTATGCCGCGCATTTGGATGACCGTATGAACTGGTGGGATTTTACCAACGAGCGGAAAGCCTTTCGGCAGCAATACGGTTATCCGGCCAGCCGGCCGAAAAGACCCTGGTATCAACTAGAAAAATACAAGCCGGCCAATAGAATCAAGGCCCAACATGAAATCACGAAAAAAGACTTGAATAAGAAGTTAACACGTGCCCTGAAATGTATGAGAGAAAACCTGAAAAGCGGAGTCACCTTGGCACAATTGGCGGACGCGGCTAATCTGTCACCGTTTCATTTTCACCGCTTGTTCAAGGGCGCATACGAGTTGACACCGCTTCAGTACTTTACCCGTCTTCGCATGAAAGAGGTATGCAAGCTTCTTACCAAAACAAGGATGCCGATTTCTCTGGTTGGAAGTACTTGTGGGTTTGACGACCAAAGTTCGTTCATCCGGCTATTCAAAAAAGAATTCAAGCAAACCCCGCTGGCATATCGAAAAGCTAAAGGTGTTGCAACGAGACAATCAATGGTACCAAAAAATAGATGACTGAATCTGTGCAGTCATAGGTTATCACTTTTTTCGCCACCTCTCTGTCACCAACCGCACTCCCGCGCTGAACCAAAACGGCAAGACCGTTTCTCCGGCCAGCCCCTGCCCCACCGTCATGTCGATCTGAAAAAGATCACTGAAAAAGTACCGGTACCCTACTTGACAAGCAGTGCCCGTACCGGGTATGTAGGGATCGCCCGAGAAAAACTCGCCCACCAGATGCATGCCTTTGTACACTTTGACCTGTGTGCCCAACCCCCAGGTGGCAATGAGGTTGTCGGAACCATCAATGTGTAAAAAATTGCCGCCCAGGTTGCCATGAAAAAGAAACGTATCGCCTTCGCCAAAACACTGAGAAACGGTGAGGTAGCCAAAAGTACCAAACCCGGGTGGCTTGAATGCGCCTGTGCCATTGGGCAAAAAGGTGCCCATTACCATGCCCACGCCAGGCGCCTGGTTAGGCTTGTACTCGCGAAACAGGTACTTGGCTTGTAACAGGGGCAACGCGTATGAGAAAGCGTACTTCCCGTTTTCATCGCGTTGATAGCCCATCACACCTCCGGCCGTCAACTCCAGCTTTTTGTTAGGACCATACGCTCCCAACATCCACCACTGCCCGGATTCGCGGTCAAGACGGGTCCAACTCTCGGCCTGTGCCAGCCGTGCACCCACCACGCGGGCGTCATCCGTGATGAACGGCCGAACGTCTTCCGGCTCAGATGCGGGCGCTGGTTCGCTGACTGCGGGCGTAGCGGGGGTCTCCACTGTGCGCTTGGGTAACTCCGCGACCGGCAAACACCCCTGAGCAGCGGTTTCTCCAAGGGGTTGGGCCGAGAGACTCATGGCACTGCCGATAAAGGCTACCCAAAGGAAAGCGTGGCGCAGGAGTATTTCATTTTTCATAGGGGTATAAAGACTCGCCCGAATGAACGCTGAGAGGTACTCCGTGTTGCACCGGATTGATCCGGCTCAGTTTATTTAATGTGAATTTAATCGCGCGGCCGCGAGAGGCGCGTGCGTCCTGCGCTCAATGGCTAGCGCAACAACTTGAATGACTGGCGGTGACGCAAAGCTGGAAATTAGTGACGCAGGCCCTGTGCTGGTCGGTGAGAAAGACCGACCACAAGCAAACCAAAATAACGCACACGTTGGTGCATGTAGTGTATTGTAGCTTAGGAGCTGAAACCAAACCCGCCTGCCGGTAGGCACGTGACGAGAGAATAAGCTTAGTGACCTGCTTCATTTTGTCCCACAGCACTAAGTTGAAGTATGAAACTTGGACTACAACACGACACGAGCACTATGGCACCTGCATGTTACTAGCGGCTGGGCGCTTGGTCTTTCGCTTTTTTGAAAAATATTCTTTGATTTCTTCAACGTTCATGTTTGCGATGTCCTCACTTATTTTGTCCCGCTGCTTTCTCATGAAGGCAACAGCGTCAAACCCTTTTTCAACCTTTACTGTTTTTGTCGCCATACGAAATCTCTTTTGGAGTCCTAGTCTTGGTACCCCAATTTATTTGAGCGCCTTGCTGCAATCTGGCAATGTGTTACACATTATTTCGAATGTACAGCACCCCCACAAAAAAAAACAACAACCCCTTATAGAATGTGAAAATTCCCGCTTCTGCCCGGTATTTTCATCGTCCACAAAGCCTTGATCAGCCGCCCCTTTTTCATACCTTGGCAGACGCACCGCTCCGTTTTCCGCGGCTACCAGTCCTCATGGGCAACGGCAGTGACGGTGAAAACATCACTACTTCTTGCCTGAACCAACCCCTCCATGAAACAATTGACGATCCTGTTGCTGGTTTTATCATCAGCCGCAATAGCCCAAAAGAAAAAAGGCGAAACCGCGGGCAAAGGCTTTGTGCAAGCCGACATTGAGTCAAAAAAACAAACCTACGTGCAGGCAGCCCGCGCCATTTGGAGTCATGCCGAGCTTGGCTATCTGGAAACCAAAAGCACGGCCCTGTTACAGCAAATGCTTTCGCAGGCAGGCTTCTCAGTCGAGTCGGGGGTGGCCGGTATGCCTACGGCTTTTGTGGCCAGCTATGGAAGCGGCCAGCCCGTCATCGGCATCCTGGCCGAGTTTGATGCATTGCCGGGGCTCAGCCAAGACAGCGTGCCGCTCCGCAAGCCGTTGGTGGAGGGAGGAAGCGGCCACGGCTGTGGCCACAACCTGTTTGGGGTGGGGTCAGCAGCAGCGGCCATTGCCCTCAAAAACTGGCTGCAGCAGCAGGGCCGCAGCGGCACCATTCGCCTGTACGGAACACCGGCCGAGGAGGGTGGCAGCGGAAAAGTTTACATGGTTCGCGCAGGGCTGTTTAGCGAGGTGGAAGCCGTCCTGCATTGGCATCCGTCCTCCGCCAACCAGGCGAGTCCCGAATCGTGTCTTGCCGTGAAGCAGGGTACGTTTCGTTTCCGGGGCAAGGCGGCCCATGCGGCCATGGCACCGCACGTGGGCCGGTCGGCACTGGATGGCGTGGAATCCATGAACTACATGGCCAACATGATGCGCGAACACGTACCGCAAGAAACACGCATCCACTACATCATCTCTAAAGGTGGTGTGGCACCCAACGTGGTGCCGGAAGTGGCCGAAGTGGAATACGTGGTCCGTCACCCCGATGCCAAAACGCTGGAAGACATTTGGCAGCGTTTGGTAAAGTGTGCCGAAGGGGCGGCCTTGGGAACGGAAACCTCCATGCAGGTGGAGATCGCCTCGGGATCGTACAATCTGTTGCCCAATGATCCGCTGGCCCGCGTGATGCAGACCAATTTGCAAACCGTGGGGGGTGTCTCCTACTCGGCAAGCGATCGGGCCTTTGCCGAAAAACTCCAGCAGACATTTTCATATGCAGCCCCGCCCCTCGCCACCGCCCAACAGGTAGAACCGTACAAAACGGGTGGGTTCTTTCCCGCCTCCACCGATGTAGGGGATGTGAGCTGGGTGGTACCCACGGCTGGGTTGGGCATTGCTACCTGGGTGCCGGGCACTGTGGCGCACTCGTGGCAGGCGGTGGCGTGCGATGGTATGTCCATCGGCTTTAACGGCATGATGAATGCCGCCAAGGTACTGGCCATGACGGGTGTGGACTTGTTTACCAACCCCGGCACGCTGCAAGAGGCACGCAAGGAGTTGGAGAAAAGGCGCGGAAACAATTTCAGCTACCGGGCTTTACTGGGCGACCGCAAGCCACCGCTGGACTACCGCAAGGGAAGGTGAAGCACCCCGTAGCCTACGTCTTACGCTCAATGGTGAAGGCCACTAACCCTTGAAGCGAGGTGCGGTAATTCGATTCGGGAAACGTTTGGAGCACGTTTAGCGCTTCCTGATGAAACCGCTGCATGGTTTGTTGGGCATAGGCAATGCCGCCCGACTGCCGCACAAAATCGATAACCTCCTTTACGTTCTTTGGCTTTTTTTCGGCTCCGCGCACCGCTGCCAGCACGCGCTGCTTTTCCAGCCACCCGGCCCGGTTAAGGGCATAGATCAGCGGCAGCGTCATTTTCTTTTCTTTGATGTCGATGCCCACCGGCTTGCCGATCTGATCCTCGCCATAGTCAAACAAATCGTCTTTGATTTGAAAGGCCATGCCCACCTTTTCGCCAAAGGCGCGCATGCGCTCCACGTCCTCCGGGGCGGCCCCGGCCGAAGCGGCACCCACCGCACAGCACGAGGCAATGAGCGAGGCCGTCTTTTGGCGGATGACCTCGTAGTACACGTCCTCGTTGATATCCAACCTGCGGGCTTTTTCCATTTGTAACAGTTCCCCCTCGCTCATTTCGCGCACGGCATGGGTGACCAACGAAAGCAAATCAAAGTCTTTGTTTTCAACGGACAGGATAAGTCCGCGCGACAGGAGAAAATCGCCCACCAGCACGGCAATTTTATTTTTCCACAGGGCGTTTACGGAGAAGAATCCCCTCCGGTAGTTGGAGTTGTCCACCACATCGTCATGCACCAATGTGGCGGTGTGCAGCAGTTCGATCAGCGAAGCGCCCCGAAAGGTGGCCTCGCCAATCTGGCCGGCCGTGCCTGCGCTAAGGAAGACAAAAAGCGGGCGCATCTGTTTGCCTTTCCGTTTCACGATGTAGCCCATGATTTTGTCCAGCAGCAGCACTTTGGTTTTCATGGAGGCCCGGAATTTCTCCTCAAAGGCAATCATCTCCTGGGCAACGGGCGCTTTGATATCGTCCAAACGTAATGACATGCGGGCGCAAAATAGGTAAAGTGGGCCGCTTAACCTTGCCGCTGACCGCGAACACGCGGTTGGGGCCCCTTTGGTTTCCTGACGCGCACATTGTAACTTTCCCTGTTTATGAGCTTTATCGAACGCCACTGGGAACACGTTGTCTTTGTTGTTGAAGTCCTGATCGTGTGGTTTGTCGTTTCGCGCATCATCCGGTTGGTGCTCGGACGTTTTTTGCGCACGGCTACCCGCAAACTGAAAGTAGACCCCACGCGCTACAATTTTTTCAAGAACGCGGTCGACTTTATCTTGTTTCTGATCGCGGTCATCGTCATCTTCAAGTCCATCCCCTCGTTGCGCACCTATGGCACCACGCTGCTCACAGGCGCGGGGGTGCTGGCGGCCATTGTGGGTTTTGCTTCCCAATCAGCCTTCTCCAACATTATCAGCGGCATTTTCCTGGTCATTTTCCGGCCCTTCAGCGTGGGCGACCGCATCCGGGTAGGTCAGCTTTATACGGGCGATGTGGAGGACATCACCTTACGGCACACCGTAATCAAAGACTTCGAAAACAGACGGATCGTTATCCCCAACAGCGTCATCAGCAACGAAACCATCATCAACTCAACCATCGTAGACGAAAAAGTGACGATGTTCATCGAGTTTACCATCTCGTTTGACTCCGACATGCGAAAAGCAATGGCCATCATGCGCGAGGTGTCGGAGGCGCACCCGCAGTGCATCGACAACCGCACCCCGGAAGAAATCGAAAAAGGCGATACCGTGGTGATGGTGCGCGCGCTGAACGTATTGGAATTGGGCATGCAGTTGCGCGCGTGGGTGTGGGCCAACAATCCATCCGTGGGGTTTGAGATGAAGTGCGACTTGATTCAGCAGATTAAAGAACGCTTTGACGAGGCGGGCATCCAGGTGGCCTTTCCGATGCGTGCGTTGGTGTATAAAAACCACCCTGAGTAATGGCACGAAAAAAGAAACTCCACCCATTACAGGCCGATAAGCGGCCCAGCGAAAACAGCGTATTGCTGGAGATGATCCAGTACAACGACAAGGAGTATGTGAAGCATGCCGATCTGCCCGTGACGGAGCTGATTGCACACTTCAAAACCAACCACGTCAACTGGATCAATTTAGACGGCCTCTCAGACCATACCATCGTTCAAAAACTGGGCGATCACTTCTGCCTTCATTCCTTGCTCATTGAAGACATCACCACCGAGCACCAACCCAAAGCGGAGGAGTACGATGACTACCTGTTCTTCACCCTGAAAATGCTCTACCGCATTGAAGACAGCGCCATTGAGTATGAGCAAATCAGTTTCGTGTTGGGCAAGGATTTCCTGCTCTCGTTTCAGGAAAAAGATGGCGACTTGTTTGGCGGGCTGCGCGAGCGCATCCGGTTGGATCAGGGGCGCATCCGAAAGCGCGGCCCCGACTACCTCCTGTACCGGCTCGTGGACATCATCGTGGACAACTACTACACGGTATTGGATGCTATTGGCTCACAGATTGAGCTGATCGAAGATGAAATCTACAACGAGTCCTCCGGGCAAGAGTTTAAAAAGATACAGGCTTTAAAAAAAGAGCTGATCTTTTTGCGCAAGGCGTTATACCCGCTGCGCGATGCGCTAAGCAAGCTGATCAAGGACGAAAACGGGTTTATCCAGCCTCAAACGCTGCGCTACTATGCCGATGTGTATGATCACGTGGTCCACCTGATCGACTCGCTGGACACCTACAAAGACCTTACGTCCAGTTTGATGGATATTCATATCAACACATTGAATACCCGGATGAACGAGGTAATGAAGGTATTGACCGTCATTTCTACCATCTTCATGCCGCTTACGTTTATTGTGGGGGTGTATGGGATGAACTTTGAAAACATGCCGGAAATTCCCACGCGCTACGGCTACTTTGTGGTGTGGGGATGCATGGTGGCATTAGCCCTGGGCATGGTGTGGTATTTCAAGCACAAAAAATGGTTTTAGACCACACGCCCGCGTACTTATTCAGCGTCTGTATCCGGATCCATCAATTGAACCTCCACCAGCTCAGGCAAATTGCGGATCATTTTAGTGATTTTTACTTTGTAACGCTCCACAACCAATTCATCACCTTCTTGCGCGTTGGCATACAGATTGGTGATCAATCCCGCCAGGGTATCAAAATCGTCCGACTCGGCAAACGGAACTTGTAAATTCTTGTTGATGTCGTGCAGCGAAGAGCGGGCTTGTATTTGGTACCGGTGCGTGCCGATCGACAGCACAATCTGTTGTTCCTGATCGTGTTCGTCTTGAATTTCGCCCACCAATTCTTCCAGAATATCTTCGAACGTGACGATGCCAATGACCCCTCCGTACTCGCTGATCACAATGGCCATCTGCATTTTTTTCTTTTGCATTTCGCGCAAAAGTTTGTCGATGGGTTTGGTTTCGGGGATAAAGTAGGCCGGGCGCAGCAAGTCGCGCAGGGTTTTGGTGCCATCCCCGGAAAAGTGGACGCTCATGATATCGCGTGCATGCGCAATACCCACGATCTCGTCCATGGAGACATCGTACACCGGATAGCGCGAATAGCCCTCCTGAAACACGATTTTAACGGCATCGGCTATGGATGTTTTGACGTTCATGCCGGTGATCTTCTCACGCGGCACCATCACCTGCCGCACAATCCGGTTGTCAAAGTCAAATACGTTTTGGATGAGTTCGCGCTCCGAAGCCTCGATGGCGCCTCCCTCTTCACTTTCGGCAATGATCAACTTCAGCTCCTCTTCGCTGTGCACTTCGGTCTCGCTCATCGGTTTGATGCCAAACAACTTGAGGATAAAATTGGCAAAGCCATTGAGCAACCAAATGAAGGGCTTGAAGACCAAATAGAATACGCGCAGCGGCAACGACACGGCCATGGAGGTGGTGGTGGGATAGCGGATGGCTACCGACTTGGGCGCCAACTCGCCAAAGACAATATGCAGGATGGTTAACACCACAAATGCCACCGGCAGGGCTATGCTGTGGGCGGTGGCCTCGCTCAACTGAAAGCCCATGGCGTTCATCAGGTTCAGAATCATGCGCGACACGACATCTTCCCCTACCCAGCCCAGGCCAAGGCTGGCCAGGGTGATGCCCAATTGGGTGGCAGCTAAAAAACCGTCCAGATTATCAATAATTATTTCCGCTGACTTCTTGGAGACCCCGGCTTTTTGAAGGGCAATCTGCGAAGAGCGCACTTTTACGATGGCGAACTCGGCAGCGACAAAGAAACCGTTCAGAAAGACCAGAAAAAGGGTAATGACTACGTCCAGTGCCATATCGAAACCGTAAAGATAACGATTCGGAACGGATCGGCCGGGGATGCCCGAAACCCGGGTAAAGGTTTTGCCTCACGCATGTACTAAAAATCCGAAAATGCGCTTACTTTCGCCAGTACCAAAACCCAACCTATGTTGTCCTATCTGTTCGAAGGCCTTGTCTTTCAATTCATTGACTTAGTCATTGGCTTTGCCATCCTCATCAAGGGGGCCGATTTTTTAGTGAACGGCTCGTCTTCCATTGCCAAAAAGAACGGGATTTCGAACCTGGCTATCGGACTTACGGTGGTGGCATTTGGCACGTCCATGCCGGAGTTGATCGTGAGCTTGCTGTCTGCGCTAAACGGCAAAAGCGATGCTTCGTTTGGCAACGTCATCGGCAGCAACAATTTTAATCTACTGTTTATTTTGGGGGTATCAGGGTTGATCTATCCGCTGGTGGTGCAGCGCAATACCGTAAAATTTGAGGTACCCTTGTCGCTGCTGGCCGCTGGCGTCTTGTTTGTGTTGGTCAACGACTCATTGCTGTGGGGTAGTTCAAGCGATGGCGTGAGCCGCTGGGACTGTCTGATTCTTCTGATCTTCTTTGTCGGCTTCTTGTTTTACATCTACCGCACCATGAAAAACGCCACCGACCTGGAAGAAGGTGAGCCGATTAAAATTTACAGCACTGCCCTGGCGGCAGGGATGGCCGTTTTGGGAATTGCCATGCTGGTAGGTGGAGGTACTACCGTAGTGGGTAGCGCCACCTCTATCGCTATGCACTTTGGCTTGAGCGAAAAATTGATCGGCCTGACGATTTTGGCTGCGGGTACATCCTTGCCGGAGTTGGCTACGTCTGCGGTGGCGGCTTACCGAAAGAATACCGACATCGCCATCGGCAACGTGGTGGGCTCGAATATCTTCAATATTTTCTTCATCCTCGGCATCACCGGCTTTATCAACCCGATGCCTTACAACACGGCCCTGAATTTCGACATCTACGTTCTGCTGGGCTCCACGGTAGTGTTGATGATTTTCATGTTCACGCTCAATACGCGGAAACTTGATCGCTGGGAAGCGTTTATGCTGCTGGCCGGGTATATCGCCTATACCGTGTTTTTGATCGGGATGGATCAGGGGGCGTAAAAAGCCAACCGAGGTGCGCGTTGGTTACCGGCCCGAGCCGGGGCCCACGGGCGCACTGCCGTATGGAGATTTGTAACTTTTTTCAAAATCGGCCCACGCATTTTGGCCTTTTTTGAAGTGATCGTCTGCAAAAAAAACGAGGAATTTGTGAAACTCATCGGCTTTGCGATAGCCTGCGATGGGGTAAGCAGCCTTGTATTCTTCGTCCATAAAAACGACTGTGGGATAACTCATTTGATTGTTGAGTAACGCCATGGCCAATTGATGGCTTCCCTTGTTGCCATAGGGCACAAACTTGAAGGTGGTGCCGTTGAAAACCACATCTTCACGCTGCTCGGCATCAAACTTCACGGCATAGAATTTTTCGTTGAGCAGCTTGGCCACGGTAGGCTCTGAAAATGTATTCTTGTCCATCACCTTGCACCAGCCGCACCAATCGGTATAGACGTCAATAAAAATCTTGCGCTTTTCTTTTTTGTTCAGTTCTACGGCTTGTTCAAACGTCAACCACTTGACCTCGGCCGACTGGCCCATTGCGCCCTCTGCGGCTAAACTGGCCCAAACAACAAGGAGAAACTGTAATTTTTTCATGGTGTTGGTAACAAAGGTAAGAGAAAAACGACTTTTGATGGCCGGGCGCACGAGAATGTAACCGCTTGGTTTACAGGAGCGCTTACCAGGCCTCAAATATTTTGCCGAACTTCCCACCGCACACCCTTTTTTGAAGATTTTTGTACGCATGGAGTCGCAACCCACATCCTCAAAATCAGGCACCTCCCGCCTTTGGATTCTCCTGGCGGGGGTGGTGGTGGCCGTTATTGCGGGGGTGGTGTTTCTTTACGTATCGGAACTAAACACTGTTTTGGCCGAAAAAATCAACCTGCCTCCGGCTCTCTCCAAACTGGCAGACGCCTATGCCACCGTGGTGAAAGTCATTGATTTTATCACCAACCTGTTGCCTCAGCGGTAGGCGTAATGATGCATCACTTTTTCAAGCGCCAGACGGAGGGCCTTGTTAATCGGGTGAAATGCCCCCCCCAAATCCGGGTCGATGGCATGCAAACGAAAATAATACTGACTCATGACGGGTACAGACAATCCATTCGTAATGGCTGTCTGCGCGTTGGCGTACGCCTCGGCCTGTTCTGTTTTGATGACCTGGCAGGTGACCAGTTCTTTCTGATTGTGCTTATTGGTGCGGGCCGAGTAGCCAAACAGGCGACATATCAGCCCCCGGTGCGCATACTGTGAACACAGTCCGGCTGCTGCGCTCGTGGGATTCAGGATTACACACGTGGGCGATTCTTCCTGGTACAGCCGCTCGTGCCACGCTTCGGCCAAACGCTGGCGGTAGGCCTGCAGCGCAAAAGGTAGAAACTCGAGAATGGTTGCCTCAATGTCGGGTTTAAAACAACATTTGCCACATCCCCATTTACAGTGGAGCGTGGTACGATCCTGAAACTGCCCAATAGCGGCATCCAACTCGGAAAACACTGCCTCTACGGCTGCCGCTTTTTGTTCGAGATGATCCATGCTGGCGCGAAGGTGGCAAGAATTAACGAAAGGCGCTGCGGTTGACAGATTGCCTGGAATTTCGGTATTTGCGTCCACCTCAAGGGGGTTAGGGAATACTTGTACCCATGCGCTAAAGCTTCGGAAGATAACCTAACGGTTGGGTACAGGTACCCCTTCGCTAAAGCTTCGGGGTACAGGCGGGAGTAGCTCAGTTGGTAGAGCGGCAGCTTCCCAAGCTGCAGGTCGCGGGTTCGAGACCCGTTTCCCGCTCATTTTTTATCATTCAAAATTTCATGCCAGGTCGCGCCTGCCTGCCGATAGGCATGGCCTGCCTGCCGGTAGGCGGGGGTTCGAGACCCGTTTCCCGCTCATTTATTTGTAATTCGAGCCAGAATGGGTCGGAGCATTGTCGGTTGCTTTCTTTAGCGGGCCCTGAGCGGTTCGTTTGGTCCCCGAAGGTTTATCATCGAACAACATGCGCACCGAAGGCCCGTACGGATCGTCAAATTGTCCGCTGCGCATCCCCCAAATGAAAGCAATCAAGAAAGCAATGGCGATCGTCAGTGAAATGGAAATCAAGAGGATGATGATAAGCATGTATTTAGGGTTTGGACGGGTGACGGGCAACCCACTTTACGGCCAATGACGAGAATCCGACTACGCTGACACTGCTGATCGGCATGAGGATAGCCGCTACCAGGGGCGTGAGGTGACCGGTGATCGCAAAGAAAAGTGCGATGCAATTATAGAAGAAGGAAATACAAAATGCGATTTGTAGGATGAGGGTGGCTTGCCGGCTCCATTTCAGAAATAAGTCAAGGCGTCCGAGCGCGCGGCCCTCCAGGATGCCATCGCACGCGGGCGTAAATACACCGGTATCATCGCTGACCGCGATGCCCACATCGGCTTGTTTCAAGGCACCGCTGTCATTGAGTCCATCGCCCAACATCAATACCGTATGGGTGTGCTGCAACGCCTCAACGAAGGCCAGCTTGTCGTGGGGCGACTGCTCAAAGTGAAGTGGTATTTCACCAAAAACCTGTTTCATCCGTTCGCGGTCATGACCCCGATCGCCTGAGAGCAGCGCCTTTGCTTTTTTGCCCAACCGCTGAATAAGCGATGGTACCGCTTCGCGGACGGATGTACGTATCTGGTAATATCCGCGCACTTCGCCCTGAATGGACAAAAACACTTCCGATGAGCCTTCGGGTAAACGTCCTCGAAATCCTACCCACCCGGCATTGCCCAGGCGTATCTCGAGTTGATCTACAGACCCTACGATTCCCTGGCCGGGTATTTCCTGAAAGCCGTGTATACGCGCGTTTGAGGAAGATCCGCTTTGCGCAATCAGGCGGCTGAGCGGATGCGTTGACCCTCCCGCCAGCCGCCTCACCCACGCCAACTCGTGTGGCTCAGCCACGCCAATAAAGGATATCTCGGAAGCGCCTGCAGTAACCGTGCCTGTTTTGTCAAACACCACGGCATCTACCTGAGCGAGGCGCTCAATCACATCGGCATTTTTCAGATAAAATCCCTGCAACCCAAACGCGCGCAGCATGCTGCCGTAGGTAAAAGGTGCAGCCAACGCCAATGCGCATGGGCAGGCCACCATCAATACGGAAGTGATCACCAGCCACACCTGTGAAGCATCCATCACGTACCAGTAGACGGCCGTAGCTGCCGCCAGGGCCATAACTACCCAGGTAAATCGCTGTGCCGCCCGGTCGATGATTTTGCGATACCTGCTTTCGCCCGATTTTTGAAACGAGGCATGGTTCCACAAGCTGGTGAGATAGCTTTGCTCGGTCTTTTTCGCCAGCCGCATTTCAATCGGTTCGCTCAGTAATCGACCTCCGGCATATACCATGTCACCCTTTTTCACCGCTACCGGCCGTGCTTCGCCTGTCACAAAACTGTAATCGACCCACGCTTCCGCACTCAACAGAGTAGCATCGGCCGGAATGATCTCCTGGTGACGAATGCGCACGCGGTCTCCACTATTCAACTCATAGACGATGGCCGGCTGCCATTGACTCTCTTTCCATCGCTGCACGGCCAACGGAAAGTAGGCCTTGTAGTCCCGGTCAAAGGCCAAGGCATCGTATGTCTTGGTTTGAAACCATCGCCCGATGAGCAAAAAGAACACAAGTCCGGTCAGCGAATCGAGATATCCCGCACCGGTGTGGGTGATGATATCATACGCACTGCGCAGAAAAAGGGCAGCCAGTCCTGCGGCAATGGGTACGTCAATGTTTATTTGCCGTTGCTGGAAACTCAACCCGGCATTGATGAAAAAATCGCGGGCGCTATAGACCGTCACAGGAATGGCCAGCAACAGATTCAACCAGCCAAACCATCGCTGCAATACGGGGTCAGCGCCATCCAAGCCCAGGTACTCGGGGAAGCTGAGTAACATGATGTTGCCAAAGGCAAATCCAGCGATCGCCAGTTTGACAATCAATGCCTGGGTAGGAGGAATTTCTTTTTTCTCGGTGGCGTCCAGTTGAATTTGAGGAGGATAACCGACACGTGCCAGCACCCGCGCCACTTCGGCCAGCGTGACCTCCGCAGGACGGAAGTCAACGGTTACTTCTTTTTTGCCAAACACTACCCGTGAGGCGATGATGCCCGGCTGGATTTGATGCATGTTTTCGAGAAGCCAAATACAGGAAGCACAGTGGACGGCCGGCACACGGAAGCAGACCCGGGAAAACTCATCCGATTGAAATGTCAGCAAGGTTTTTTGCACCTCGGGCAAATCGAGGTAGGCATAGGCATCGGCCTCCACTTGCTTGGCTTGCGCGGTACCGGGTCCTTTTTCAAACGCGTAATAGTCGCACAACTGATGGGCGGCCAATATTTCGTACACGGTCTTGCAGCCCGCGCAACAAAAAACTTTTTCGTCAAACGGGATGGTTTCGCTTTCGCAGGGCTGGCCGCAATGAAAACAGGCCGTTCGGATGTCAACGTTGGCTTGCATGGAGTTCGTTGGAGAAGTAAAGCGATGCAGAGGAAAGCAGGTTTGCCAACCGGTTGGGCGGCTGCAAAAAATGATGCGCCCGCTGGCCGAGCACGATAACCGAGCGGGGAATTTGTTGCACTTCGTGCTCCAATACATCTACCCATTCTTCTTGATGCACGGGCAGGATGCCGATGTTGGAGAACTGGCTGCGCACATGTTGGATAAAATACTTTTCGAGTTGGATGGCACGCGCGTTGCCGGTTACAAAGCTGAGCACGGTTACGGGGCGATGGCGGGCGGCTGCGCCAAAAAAGAGCAGGAATGACTTGAACGCGGTGAGCAGGCTGGCGGTGGCGTCAAAAATGATGAAGACATGTTCATAGCGAAAGGGCCAATGCGCGGACAAGAGCACGGGGCAGCGGACGTTGTCCAGGAGTCCGTTGGCGGCCGCTGCGCGGCCGCCAACGGACTCCATCACCAGCAAATCCGCCATCTGCGTTTGCATCGCCCAGTCCACCCGCCCCTCAATGCCCGACAGAAAATGAAAGTCGATCGAGGCCCCTTGGGCTTCGCGCTCCAACGCCTCGCGCACCTGCTCGCGCTGCCAGTGTTGCCGCAGCGACAACGCACCGTGCCCCACCATATCATCGACAAAAAAGGCTGCCAGTTTTCGGTCTTCGGCCGGGTCGAACAAGGTCAGGTAGTCGGCCAGGGGTTTGCCCTCCGCCACCGGTATGAGGATCGTCTGCGCCAAGCGTTATGCCATTTTGTATGTCCAGATGGGGCAATCCAAATGGTTCACCACATCTTCGGCTATGCTGCCGGTGAGCAAATGGTTCAGACCTCTGCGCCCGTGGGTGCCAAGCGCAACCATGTCCGCCTTCATCTCGGTAGTAAAATTCCGAATACCTTCCTCTTCACTTAAATCATTGTACACGTGGATACCGTAGTCTTTGAGCAACAACCTTTTGGCAAGGGCTTCCATCTGTGGCTTGGACACATGATCGCGTAAAAAAACACCGGGCGTGTTGACAAACAGCAGGTGTAACGTGGCTTTAAAAAAATACTGCAAGGCTTTTACCCGCTGAAACAGGTTCTCATCGTCCAGCGAGGGAGTCATGGGAAATACGATGTTTTTGATATCGCCCTTCACTTGCTTTTTGATGGCGATGACGGGAATGGAAGAGGTCCTGACGATCTTTTCCGCATTGGAACCAATCACCCATTCTTTCAATCCGCTGGCCCCATGCGTGCCCATCACAATCACATCCGCCTTGATCTCTTCGGCCACTTCACGGATCGTGTTGGCGGTAGCGCCATACACTACCTGGTAGTCTACCTTCACGTCCTTCGCCCAGCGGTCTTTCATCTTGAGGAAGTTCTTCTCCGCTTTTTCTTTGGCCTCTTTCAGAAAGGCTTCTTCAAAAGAGAGTACAGGCATCAACACAGTATCGTGCATTACCGGTATCTCCACCACATTCAGCAACGTTATCTGCCCCTTGCTTTGGCTCGCCATCCGGGCGGCAAATTTGAATGCCTGCACAGCGGGGTCAGAAAAATCACATGGCACAAGTATGCGTTTCATGGTCTGGTTGTTTTGGTTGACAAGTCAAAAGTAGAAACGCTCCGCACGTGCCCTAATGATGGCGATCAACGGAAAAGATGACTTTTGTCAGGAAAAAAAGCCCAGGAGACCGTTACGCCACGATCAAATCAGCCTGGCGGGCCAGCTTCCTGGCATCCATCACCCGGATCTTTTTGCCTTCAAAGGAAATGAGACCATCCGACTTGAACTCCGACAGCAAGCGGATGACAGTTTCCGTAGCTGTGCCTACAATGCTGGCCAGGTCTTCACGCGACAGGGCCAGATCGATCAGGTCGCTCTGGTCGCCCTCCATGCCATAGGTCTCTTTCAGCATCAGCAGGTTGGCCGCCAGGCGCTCACGGACGGACTTGTGCGCCAATTCGGCCAGGCGCTCTTCCATCACGCCCATTTCGTGGCAAACGGCTTTGACCACCTTTTTCATGAACGATGGATTTTTGCTGAGGACTTCAAAGAAATGTTCTTTCGGGATAAAACAAATTTTGGCGTCTTCCAAAACAGTAGCAGAGGCGGCATAGAACTCTTCGCTGAGCAATGCGCGATAGCCCAGAAAGTCGCCCGGTTTGGCTATATAAATAATGTACTCTTTGCCTTGTACATTGTTCTTGTGCACTTTTACCGTTCCTCCGTTCATACAGTACAATCCGGTAGGCCGTGTACCCTCATAGAAGATGGTTTGGCCTTTCCTGTATTGGATACAGGTTTTGTGGCTGTTGATACGGTTGAGATCGTCATAGTCCAGCCCCTGAAAGAGTGAGTCTTTCAAATGTTCGCACAGCGTGCAGCCGATGGTGATCTGAGGACGTGCCATACCCTTTGCGCTGATAAAGGTACGCGGCTGCGGACCACTTGTCAACCGGTTTTTTAAAACCCCCGAAAAAGTGCATTTCCCACATCGTACGCACATGCGGCAGGCGTATTTTTGTACCATACAAAAACCCAACCCTCATGAAAACTAAAATCCTGTTTGTCCTGAACGTATTGCTTGGTTTGCTATTCATCAACGGTGGCCTCAACAAGTTTTTCAACTACATGCCGATACCGCCCGATTTGCCCGAAGAGACCGTGAAGGACTTTGCCGCCTACATGGAAATTGTGTGGTTGATGCCTCTCATTGCCGTGGCTGAGTTGGTAGGTGGAGTGCTGATTATCCCTCCCAAAACCCGTGCCCTGGGCACACTGGTGCTGTTTCCGGTGGTGGTGGGCATTGTGCTGACACACGTGGTGGTGGATGCCAGCAACCTGCCCATTGCGCTGATGATTGCTGCCCTCATGGGTTGGAACATTGCCGACAACTGGAAAAAATACATGGGCTTGCTTCAATAGCCGAAACCTCCTGGCACGGGAGATATCCCAAAAAAAAATCGCATTCCGCGTGCGCACGGGAATGCGATTTTTCGTTCGCTGGTCGCTTATCGTCTTACCACAAAGGTGAGTACCGGGCGTTTGGCGTGCGAAACAACCTCTTCAGCCACGCTGCCTGCCAGCACGTGAGCAAAGCCCGTGCGTCCGTGGGTGGCCATGGCGATCAGCTCAGCATCAATGTGATCGGCAAATCGGATGATTCCTTCCTCAATGGTCAAGTCATTGAATACGTTGATCGTGTAGTTTTTAAGCCCCAGTTTCTTTGCGAACTTTTCCATATAATCTTTAACCACCGTGTCGCGTTGAAAATCGCCCGGGGTGTTGATGCGCACCAAATGAACGGTGGAGTTGTAAATCTGCTGCGTGCGTTTCACAATGCGCGAAAACACCTCTTCGTCTTTAGACATGGCCGTTGCATAGACAATATTTTTGAAATTTAGCGAAGCCGGTTTCTTGTTGATAACCAACACCGGTGAGCGTGAGCTGCGCACCACTTTCTCTGTATTGGTTCCGATGAGCATTTCTTCCAACTTGGTGTGGCCGGCACTGCCCATTACCACCAGGTCAACCTTTTGGTCCACAATGATGTCTTTGATGTTATTGAAAGCGCTGCCCAGCTTGAGCTCTCCAGACAGCTTGATGTCCGCGTACCTGGGGTCCTTCACCGTCTTCTCTAACTGTTTGCGGCTTTTTTCAATGAGCTTAAGCATGAACAACTTCTCTTCACCGGACAGGCCGGATGAAATTTGACCATCGGTATTAAAGTTGACGTCTTCGACTTCTTCGATCACGTGGAGCAGCACCACCTCAGCACCGGAGCGCTTGGCTACATCAGCGGCAGTGTCCAAGGCAATGGCGGCCGTTTTCGAAAAATCCGTGGGAACGAGGATGCGTTTCATCTGTTTTATGATTTTAGTTTGAGGCGTTTTTTGACTGGTTAAAAGTACTTATTTCGGCCAAGTTAAAAAATGACGGGGACGCAAACGGTCACCGGCCGATGGCCCACGTGTGCTCCCAGATGCTGGAATACATCCACATAGGCGCGTCCTACCAACAGCAGCCCACACAACAGCATCGAAACCGTGGCCCACATGCGGGCGGGAATCGAAAAATGCTTTTGTGCCTGGCCCACCAGCCAGCCCGCGCCCATCATGGCGGGCCCGGTACCCAGGCCGAAAGTCACCATCCAGGCAAAGCCGTGGGCCGGGCTTTGCGCCCCCAGCGTGTTCAGCAATGCCAGATACACGAGTCCGCAAGGCAACAGCCCGTTGAGCATACCCATCATGGCCACAGAAGCTGTGCGGTGTCGGTGCAGATGCTTCGCAAACCCATTTCGCAAACGCCCGGAAAAAGCGGCCATCGGTTTACCCAGAGCGTTGCCCCCAGGCCAGGCTATGCCCAGGGCCAACAGCAAAATAAACGCGCCTGAAATCATGGCAAATGCGGATTGGAATCGCGGGAGCGACAGCCAACCGCCCACGAGCGCCAGCGCGGCACCCAACCCGCCATAGGTAACCAGACGGGCGGCATTGTATATCCATAGGGTGGCCTTCCACCGGTGAAGTGATGCCACCGTAGCGGCCAGGGGGCTACACATCCCCACGCAGTGGAGGCTCCCTGCCAATCCCATCAAAAGGGCCGACCAAAGCATCAAAAGACAAGTGTTTGCTCCATTCGATAGTCAACCCCCGCCACCGACCATTCCAGGGTGGCGCGATAGAGGCCGGGCTTCCATTGATCGGGCCGAAAACGCTGCACCGACATGGTATCCAATGAAAAGGCGCGATCGAACTGCGCCTGCGATGGACGTTGCAAACTCAGGCGGCCCTGCGCAACAGCTTCGGGAAAAGTTACCACGACTTCTCCCGCTAGCACATGCACCGAGGGCGGCTGCGGCAGCGCAGCAGCGCGTTGCAGTTGCCTTTGCTGGTCATTGTACATCAGCTCATCGCGGTAGTACTGCCTGGATACTAAACTCACATCCTCGCGCACGCACACAGTAACGAGCGCTGCGATGAACACGGCAAAGGCCACAAAGGCCACCACGATCCATTTTCCGGGGTTCATATTTTTTTGGGTTGAATGGGGCCGATAAACCGGGTTTTCAGTTCACACACAACACGATCGCCTTCACGTACCTGAAGGTACAGCGTAGTGCGCGCACCGGAGAGCTGTTGCTCGGGTATTCGGATGATATAATTTCGCTTGCTCATACCCTCCCTCGGCACCACCAGAGGCTGTTCGCCCACCTGCGTGAGAGAGGCGCCCGTGGCATGCGCTGCCAACGTCACGTACAGGGAACGGTCTTCAAATGTCTTATTCAAAAATTCAATTGAGTATACGTTCGCAATCTGTCCGTCATCGGTGCGTGTATACAACGTACCTGGCATTTTCAGAATAGTGGCGTCAATATCTGACCGGGTGAAGATAACGAAGCCCAGCAACCCGATTAGTGCGATCAGCACGACAGCATAAGCCGCTACGCGCACATTGAAAATGCGGGCCTCCCCTTTTTCAACAGCGATGTGGGAGGAGTAGCGGATCAGTCCCGCAGGCCGGTTGATTTTCACCATCACTTCATCGCAGGCGTCCATACAGGCCGTGCAGTTAACACACTCAAGTTGTGTACCGTTGCGTATGTCGATGCCCGTGGGGCACACATGCACGCACAGTTTGCAGTCGATGCAGTCACCTTTTTTCTCTTCCACCGCCAGGGCATTTCGTTTGATCTTACTCCGCGGCTCACCCCTCAGCCAGTCGTAGGCCACCACGATGGAGTTTTTCACCAGCAATACGCCCTGCAGCCTGCCGTACGGACAGACCGCAATGCAGGCTTGTTCGCGAAACCAGGCAAACACACCGTAAAAGATGGCAGTGAAAGCTACCAACCCGATGAAACCGGGCCAGTGGCGGGCCGGTGACTGCACTGCGATCTCGCGCACACGCTCCCACCCAATCAGGTAGGCCATCGCCACGTGAGCAATCACCACCGAGAAGGCAACGAAAATCGCCTGTTTGCCGCCCTTCTTCAACACTTTTCCAATCGTCCATGGAGCTTTGTCCAACCTGCGCTGCTCATTGGCATCGCCCTCGATCCAGTACTCAATTTTCCGAAAAACCATCTCCATGAACAGTGTTTGAGGGCACGCCCATCCGCACCACAGGCGGCCAAACACCACCGTGAAGAGGATAATGAAGACAAAAAATGTGATGAGCGTGAGTGCCAGCAGAAAAAAATCCTGAGGCCAGAATACATGCCCAAACAAAATGAATCTTCGCTCGAAAATATTGAAGAGCAAAAAGGGCTTTCCGTTCCATGTCAGAAAGGGACCGGTAAAAAACAAGGTCAATAGCACGACCGTCACCACGATGCGCAGGCGATGAAACCTGCCCGATGGTTTTTTGGGATAAATCCATACGCGCTTGCCTTGCGCATCCACGGTGGCAAGCGTGTCGCGAAACTCTTCGTCAAATTGGTACAGTGAATCAGCGGACGCCATAAGGTCTTATCGAAGCCTTGCCTGTATGCGCAGCGAGTCTGTGTTCGTCTGTGTAGAGTCGGGCGGATACCGTGTTCCTTGCGGTGCCTTGGCTTTGACAGGCGTGGTGCCTTGCAGGCTGAGCACATAACTGGACACGCTCTGGATGTTCTGCGGACTCAATACCTGGCCCCAGGCCACCATATTGGTGCCTTGTACTCCGTTTTTCACGATCGCAAACACTTCTTTGATGCCTCCGCCATGAATCCAATAGTTGTCGGTCAGGTTGGGTCCGATGTCACCTCCTCCATCGGCCAAATGGCAACTGGCGCAGTTCGCCTGAAACAACTGTTGTCCTTCCGCCAGGGCGGCTGCGTCCGTCAGCAACGTAACCGTACTTTCGTCCACCGGATTTTGGGCCCGAAAGATTTTGATCTGTTCTTCCGCTTCGGCAACCTGCGCCCGGTACTCCTGCTCGCTGGAGGGGAGGTTGAGCGTAACGTGATAGACCACCAGGTACACGAGCGAAAAGGCGATAGTCCCGTAAAACAGCCACTTCCACCAGGGTGGCAGGTGATTGTCCAACTCACGGATGCCATCATAGTTGTGATCCAGCAAGATGTCTTTCTCCTTTTCCACAGGCACAAACTCATTGGCGGATTGCCAAAAGCGGCTCCAAAACGAAGGTGTCGGTTGATACACTTCCCCCCGTTCCTCGGCCCTGCGTTTCGCTTCCAACTCAGCCAGTACGTTGATGACGCGCAGCATTACCACGGCCACCAGCAATACCACCAAGCCAACCACCAACAAGGAGCCCGCCAGGAGATAGAACTGCATCATGGGGTCATCGTACCACGCGGGGGCCACGGACACAGACGAACTCGTTTGTGCCAGGCCCGACATAGGCACAAGTAGAAAAGCAAAAAACGTTTTCATAGCGGTTGGGTGGTTTCATCGGTGGAAGATTCGTCCTTGTGCAGCGGCTGCTCGCTCATCGTTTGAATAAACTGCTTGTCGGCTGTGAACACATACCACAGCAATAAACAGAAGAACAGAAAAAAAATGACAAACGAAATGATGGGCCAGATCGCGATGTTGTCAATGGATTGAAGGATGCTCTTGTACATACTACTTGTTGGTTGCCGTGGTGTCTTTTACTTTGATATCGGCTCCGAGTCGCTGCAGGTAGGCAATCAGTGCCACGATTTCCGAATCCGTAGTAGCCGATAGTTCTTCCGTTTTCAGGTTGGTCACAATGCGCAAGGCTTGCTTTTCCAGGTCGGCATTGGCCTGCTCCTCATATCCTTCCGGGTATGGAACCCCAAGCGTGCGCAGCGCAGTAATTTTTCCGGCCGTAGCATTCAAATCAATGGCTTGCTCAAACAACCAAGGATAAGCCGGCATGATAGAACCCACCGACACTTCGCCCGGGGCGTACATGTGGCGGTAGTGCCAGCTATCGGCATACTTGCCGCCCACGCGGTGCAGATCAGGGCCCGAACGCTTGGATCCCCACAGGAAGGGATGATCGTATACATATTCGCCCGACTTTGAATATTCGCCCCCTTGCGGATCGTAGCGCTGCACCTCACTTCGGAAGGGTCGCACCATCTGCGAATGGCAGCTTACGCACCCTTCGCGGATGTAAATGTCGCGGCCGTGTAACTCCAGTGGAGTATATGGTTTTACCGAAGCCAGCGTAGGTACGTTAGACTTGATCAGGAAGGTGGGAACCATCTCAATGATACCTCCAATCAAAATAGCGACAAATGACAGCACCGTAAACAAGACAGGCTTACTTTCCAGTACGCGATGCCAGTAACCCCCGGTGTGATGCACCACGCTTATCCGCGGGGCAACCCGCGCTTCCTCGTTGGCAATGAGCTTACCGGCACGGGCCGTTTTGATCAGGTTATAGGCCATAATGAATACGCCCGACAGGTAAAGTAATCCGCCTACTGCGCGCAACATATAAAATGGCATAATACGGGTGGACGTCTCCAGGAAGTTTTGGTACGCAAGGAACCCGTCCGGGTTGAATTGTTTCCACATCAGGCTCTGCATCACCCCCGCCACATACATGGGCAGTGCATAGAAGATGATTCCCAGAGTACCCAGCCAAAAATGAAGGTTGGCTAATTTGGACGAATACAGCGAGACACCCCACATGCGTGGCACCAGCCAGTAGAACATACCAAAGATCAGAAAGCCATTCCATCCAAGACCGCCCACGTGCACGTGCGCTACAATCCAATCGGTAAAGTGTGCAATGGCATTCACATTTTTGAGCGACAGCAGCGGGCCTTCCAGCGTGGCCATGCCGTAGGCCGTCACGGCCACTACCATGAACTTCAACACGGCATCTTCGCGCACGCGATCCCACGCTCCGCGCAGCGTGAACAGGCCATTCAGCATACCACCCCAACTGGGTGCGATCAGCATCACAGAAAATACCGTGCCGAGCGACTGCGCCCAATCGGGCAAGGATGTATATAGCAAGTGGTGAGGTCCCGCCCAGATGTAGATAAAGATCAATGACCAAAAGTGGATGATAGACAAGCGATAGGAGTATACCGGTCGATCAGCGGCCTTTGGCAAAAAGTAGTACATAATCCCCAAAAAAGGAGTCGTCAAAAAGAAAGCGACCGCGTTGTGGCCATACCACCATTGTACCAGTGCATCCTGCACGCCCGCGTACCACGAGTAGCTCTTTAAAAAGGTAACGGGGATCTCAAAGGAGTTGACTACGTGCAGCACCGCCACGGTCACAAACGTGGCAATGTAGAACCAGATGGCTACGTACATGTGCTGCTCGCGCCTCCGCAAAATGGTGCCGATCATGTTCCACCCAAAAACGACCCATACCAGTGTAATGGCGATGTCGATGGGCCATTCCAGTTCGGCATACTCCTTAGAAGTAGTGAAGCCGAGCGGCAGAGTGATGGCGGCAGCAAGGATGATCAGTTGCCAGCCCCAAAAATGTATCCAACTCAGTACATCGCTGAACATACGTGTTTTGAGCAACCGCTGCATGGAGTAGTACACCCCGGCAAACATGGCATTGCCCACAAAGGCAAAGATGACCGCGTTGGTGTGGAGGGGGCGGATGCGGCCAAACGAAGTGTAGGGCAAATCGAAGTTAAAAATGGGATAGAAGAGTTGGATGGCGGCCAATAACCCGACCGTCATGCCGACAATCCCAAAAATGACCGTGGCGATGATAAATGCCTTGACGATCTTGTTGTCGTAGTAGATTTTTTCGAGTTCCATAAGAGCCTCTGAGGGTTAAGTTTTTGATGCGGCACTACTCGCTGTAGCACGCAGTAAAAGTACCGGGCACCCGCAGGCGGGGTTATGATGCGCAACAGCCCAAAAGATGATTTTTGTCAGGATTTGACAGCCAGGCCAGCCCGTTGAGCCTCTGTTGCGTAGCGTGCTTTTGTATTTTGTACCGAAAATCGGACGGCTAATCTAACCGGGTTGTTTTTTCCGCGCTCACTAGATTAGTCGATTTCATATATTTGTTCCATCGATCGAATAGATACTCAGGAAATATGACACGAACGGTCACCATCGAAGTAATCAATGAAAAAGTCTTGACGCTTTTACGAGACCTGGAATTGCTTCAATTGATTCGATTGCATGATAGGAAAAGTGAGTCCGCTATCATCAATTGGTCTCAACGCTACAAAGGAGCGATGGCAAAGCAGTCGGTGACGGAAATCGACCAGCAACTGGATGAAATGCGAAAGGCATGGCAATAAAGCATCTCTGGGATACGAATACGATTATCTACTATCTCCAACAGCAGTTTCCGCCACAAGTGGAAAAATTCATTGACCACCTGCTATTGAATGAGAAACCTAGCTTTTCGGCCATTACAGAGATCGAACTCTTGTCCTGGAAAGTAGCCTCTGAAAAAGACGTGGCTATGCTTCACGATTTTATCAATGATGCCTACGTGATCGAACTCGACCGACCTATTAAGTGGAAAGCTGCTGAACTGAGAAAGCACTACGCCATTAAACTTCCAGACGCGATTATTGGCGCAACGGCCATCTTACACGGTCTCACACTCCTTACCCGCAATCAAAAAGACTTCGAAAACATAGCGGGTCTTGTGTGCCTAAATCCGTGGAATATCTAGTACATCTGCTATTTGTTTAACAGCAGCATGCTGTTGCAATTCGATCGGACGCTAGAAAAAAGAAGCCACCAGATACCAGCCCATCACCGCACAGACAACCAACTTCATGACGGTACCCACCAAAAAACCGATGAACGAACCGAGTGCCGCCCGAAAGGCCTTGTCCGATGATTGATTGGCCATGAGCTCACCGATCAATGCCCCGATAAACGGCCCGAGGATGATGCCGAGCGGACCGGCAAAAATTCCTACTACCAACCCGATGGTGCTTCCCCATACACCGTACTTAGTGCCGACAAATTTTTTGGTGCCGTAGGCCGGCACCACATAATCCAGCACGGTCACCAACACGGTAACGCCCAGGAAAATCAATAAAAACGTAGTTCCAAAAGGAGCGGGGTCGCGCAATTGCTGCAGCAGCAACGCCAAAAAGGCCAAAGGCGGCCCCGGCAGCACAGGCAAAAACGAACCCAACAAACCAATCGCCAGGCACACCACGCCCAGTGCCATCCATAAAATGTCTAACGAAAGTTCCATGTCGATTAAACAAAGCCTCGCGGCCGCGCACAAACGTAAACCAATTGAAAGAAAAAAACGATACACGCGGTTGTGCAAACAATGACAACCTCTATTTTTGACTGAACCGACACGTATGCGCGCTTGTTTTTTGAGCTGGTGTTACCTGCTTTGGGGATCGTGGGCTTACGCACAAGCTCACCCGCGGGCGCAGTCATGGGCGGACGCTTTGACTTCCAGGAAAGCAACCATCACTGTTTTTTGGTTTGAATCAAAGCCATTTGTCTATCGCGCTGAAGACGGATCGCTCAGCGGCATCGAATACGAACTGATGGAGGGGCTGCGCACGTTTGTGCAAAAAAACTATGGCGTAACGTTGACCATCGACTGGCGCGAAGCCCAAAGTTTTGGCGACACGTTTTCCCATGTTCACCGCGACTCGGTGGATGGCACGTTTGGCGCGTCCGCTTTTTCCATCACACCGGTACGCCAGCGGCAGGTGGCGTTTAGCCCCGCCTACATGCCCGACCTGTCAGTGCTCATCAGCAGCGATGACATTCCCATTGTGGAAACGGTGGAGGAATTCAATCGCGTATTCGCCCAACTAAAAGCCATCACCATCTCCGGCACCACCTACGAAACCGATTTGCAGCGCCTTCAGCGCGAAGGCCCGTGCCCGTTCTCTATCCACTATATCTCCAGTCGCGAAAACATCGTTGACCACGTAGAAAAAACCCCGGGCTCCTTCGGGTTTATCGATTTGCCCGTGTACATGATGCGGTTCTCCAAAAACTCCGCATTGCGGGCGAGGCGCCAAAATGTGTTTCCCACCCAACGCGAGGGGTATGGCATCATCATGCCGTTAAACACCACCTGGCAAGAGCCTGTCAATGCCTACTTCTCGCAACCTGCTTTCAAATCAATTCTGCGGACCATCATGGACCACCACCTGGACGTAGATGTGTATGACTTCGTGGAAAAGCTGGCCAATGAATCTTCGGAAGGTATTGCGCTGCTCACCAAAGAAAAAGAAATCCAATACCGCGAACTGCTGGAACGGCAGGCCGACCTGGAGGGGGAAGTGCGCAGGCGCAATGTGCTGCTGGTATTGGTTGTGTCGTTCTTTGTTTCGCTGCTGGTGATTGCCTTCTTGTATCGCAAACAAATCCAACAAAAGGCGCAGATCGAAGACCAGCGCAAAAACATCGAGGCCAAAAACGACCAACTCGAAAAACGCAATCAACAATTGATGGTGCTGGACGAAGAGAAAAACAACCTGATCAAAATTTTGGCACACGACCTGCGCGCGCCCATCCACCACGTGCAGGGTCTCACCCAACTGCTTCAACTGGGGTCGCTGCCCGAGCCAGACCGAGTAGAGGTTACGCAAAAGATACAAGAAGCGGCCCTGCGACTCAATAAGATGATCACCAACATTCTGGACATTGACGCGCTGGAGCGCGACCGTGTGCAGTTTTCGTTGGAAACGGTATCGCTGCAAGAGGTGTTGGAAAAAACGAGACAGGAATTTGAAGAGCCCGCGCGTCAAAAATCCATTCGCTTGACCACCGAAGTATCCCCTTCACTGCCCTCGGTGCAAGGTCATGGCGGATACTTGATGCAGGTGGTGGAAAATCTGGTGTCCAATGCCATCAAGTTTACGCCTCCTGGCAAAAAGGTATCGTTGCGCGCATGGGAAAGCGAGGCCCATGTTTCGGTGGAGGTGGCCGATGAGGGCCCCGGGCTGTCGCCAGAAGAAATACCGCTCTTGTTCAAAAAATTTCAGCGGCTCAGTGCCCGTCCTACTGCGGGCGAGCCCTCCACGGGACTGGGTTTGTTTATCGTAAAGGAATACACCGAACGCATGGGCGGCCAGATTGCCGTGCAGTCTCACCTTGGTCAGGGTACCGTGTTCACGTTAACGGTCAACCGCGCGACTTCGCACCCCGGGGCGAAAAAAAGTGGGACCTGAGGGATTCGAACCCACGACCCCTACCCTGTCAAGGTAGTGCTCTAAACCAGCTGAGCTAAGATCCCAGTGCACAAATATACATGGACTTTTGCATCGTCCTGCATGGATGTGCTCATTTACCGTATCTTGGCTTCGCAAACGATGAAACCCGGCACCATCATTACCAGTACGCAAAATCCCAAGATCAAAGGCGTGTTGGCCTTGGAAAAACCGCGCGAACGAAGGAAACAGCAACTCTTTGTCATTGAAGGGTTGCGCGAAATACGCTGGGCCATCGAAGCGGGCTACAAAGTCGGCAACATATTTTATTGTGAAGACATTGTGCCGCTGCCCGAGTTGGGGTGCGAACTGACCGAAGGACGGCTGGTGATACCCGTGACGGCCGAGGTGTTTGAGAAAATGGCCGTGCGCGAAAGTTCGACAGGCGTGGTAGCCGTTGCCGAAATGAAAACCCATCGGCTCGAAGAGATCGCCTTGCCCCCAAACGCTTTGTTGCTGATAGCCGAATCGGTGGAGAAGCCGGGCAACCTGGGCGCCATGCTGCGTACAGCCGATGCCGCGGGCGTAGATGCCTTGATCATCTGCGATCCACAAACTGATTTTTACAATCCCAACGTCATCCGCTCCAGTGTGGGGTGCGTATTTACCGTGCCCATCGCTGCGGCCTCCACCACCGATACCCTTGCCTGGCTGCGCCACCGGGGTGTGAAAATCATCTGCACTTCGCTGCAAGCGTCAAGGCCGTATACAGAGATGAGCTACACCGAATCGTGTGCCATCGTATTGGGTACGGAAGCCACGGGGCTATCCGCAGCATGGACAGAAAACAGCGATGCCAATGTGGTCATCCCCATGCGCGGCAAGATCGACTCGATGAATGTATCCAACGCGGCCGCGGTGATGATTTTTGAAGCCAGACGCCAGCGCGAGGCAAAGGCACTGCGTTAATCGGGTGATTATTTGTTACCCATCCAATCTCTCCTAACTACATGGACTGCTCAGCCAGCAGAATACCCCGTAACACAGGATCTACACTGTTTCGATCAAGTCCGATGCGCATCTCGGGGTGGTACAGCAAGCGGATGAGATCGCGATCGATGGGCGCGTACTCCGTGGTTTTGGTGGAAAATGCCTGCTGGAAAATACTGTCAGGATAGCGGTTCGAATCCCGCGCCAAGCCCAGCGCCTGCGTTAGCTCTTCCCGCAGCAAATGCTTTTGCTCCGTAGGGTTGGCCCTCACCAAGTCCACATACATGTACCCCCGAAAAATGCGATTCGACCCATCCCAAAAAACACTAAACAAGCCAAAGTTCGAGGGCACTAAGTTGGCCACCGAGGGAAAAATACGGGCATACGATGTGCCCGAGCCGAGATAGACATAAAAATTAGACTGTGTGGTGTCAGCCACCCGCTCAATGGCAAAAGACGTGGTGGTGAGTTCGTTCAGCTCCTGGATAACATCATCCAGTTCGGCCAGCAGCGCGGGGTCCTTTTGTCCGCCCACAAATACCCTCATGTTGGTCTCCCACCTCCGTGTAATGGGGCTGGCGGTACCAAACTCAAAACCGAGGGCCACATCTTTAAAATAGGCCACTACCTGTTCGTTGTACTCGCTCAGGCGCGGCACCACCGACTCGTCCGGTTCGGAGCAAGCGATGAGCAAAATCAAAAACACCCTCAGCGAGTGACGCGGGCGGATTATTGGAGTACGAAGGCGTATACCGTGCATGAGACGATTTATCGTGATGAGGAGCTTGCTTTTTCCAACCTGCAATGCAAAGCTATCGCAAAAATGGTCTGACAAATATAATTCGAAGTAGAAATATCGGCTGGCGCGAACGGGATACGGAGAAAGAATCTTGCAACGGAGCGAACTTCGATTCCGCTCCCCGGATGGAAGGCTCAAGGTTGCGCGTGCTACACAACCGTGCAAAAACAGTATGGACAGATGGCGCTGTGCCTGTTTTACTATTTTACCTGAATAAACTCTACCCTCCGGTTGTTGGCCTTCCCTTCTGCCGTGGCGTTGGTATCAATGGGCTCCCGCTCCCCTTTACCGTCCGTTAGCAGACGGGCCGCGTCAATGGCAAACTCTTTCGCGAGCAGTTGCTTTATGGCCTCGGCCCGTTTTTTGGACAACGCCAAGTTGGCTTCCTCCGCGCCATCGCTATCGGTGTGCCCCACAATCACCACCTTACCCTGAACCGAATTGATAGCCGCGGCCGCCTGGCTCAAAGCTGCCCGCGATTGCGGCTTGATGTGGGCGGAGTTCACATCAAAGTAAATGGCATTCGTTACAAACTTTCCGGCCTCCATTTTGGGAGCCGGGGGAAACCCCTGCGCCAATTTGAAATCGGTGACATAAAGACCATCGCCCCAGAGGTTGGTGGCCATGACCAAGGTATAAGCGGTTGCAATGGGCAGCCCGTTGGGCAAATCAATAAATTTCTTCTCGTTAACGTACAACTTGATGTGGCTCTTATTTCGCGCAATGGACACGCGCTGGACCTGGCCGGCCTTCCATCCATTTTGAATCTGCTTTTTGTCCAACTCGCGCGGATCGGTGCCTGCCTGCCGCGTGGCCGTGCAGTACAGCATTTCGCTGGACGGGTGAATGTCGAGCTGGATTTGGGGATGCTCGTCAAAGGCCGTGTTGTATTCGTTTTTGTTTACGCGGTTGGCAACAAATGAGAGGATGAGGCCGCTCTCCATTTCGCTCATCCGGTCCAAGTCGGCCCACATGTCAAACTCCACAGTAAATTCGTCCGGCAGCGCGTTGATGCTAAGTGGATAGAACAGTCCCCTACGCGGTGTTTTGAACCAAAGGGCATTTTGGTTGGGAATATTTTTGACTCCGGGTGGTTCTACGTCCTCCGTCTGATCATATTCGATCACCTTCCATTTAGTTAAGGCGGCAGAGAAATCATCATAGAAAAGGATTTTCTTACCGGCTACAAAATCAAAGTTGCTATAGGCGGCAAACTCGGCCTGATCCGATCCATCCTCGTTTTGGGCTTGAACTCCGCTCGCCATCAAGGCCAGGCACAGAAAATAAAATACTGATTTCATCTTGTTGATCAAAATAATAGGTAGAAATACGAAGGCGTAATGTTAATGCTCAACCCAAAGTACAGAAACTTAGGTGGATTGCCAAAGGAAAAGTGTCAGGAAAAAGACGTAGGGATTCCGTCCATTGACATAGGTGCCTTCTGCGGCTGGCGCAAGCGCATCTGCAGAGAAGTTATCTTCTCAGAACTCGATCTTGTAGCTCAAAATCGGCAGAATAGGCAATTGATACCATGTCTTGATCGACCCTGTTTCCACATCAACATACTGACCACCCGGATTTTGCCGGTTGGATACGTTTTGGATATCCAACGCAAGTGTCGAAGTAAACCGTTCCCCGTTCTTTTTCCAACTCACCCGCAGGTCGGTGCGAAAATAGTTGGGAAGCTGCCCCGTAAAGGCTTGGGATTCGATGTATTCCGTTTTGCCCGTTGCGAGCGATCGTTCTACATCCAGCGGTGTGGTGCGGAAGCCGCCACTGTACATCATCCGCAGGTTTACGCCAAAAACCCGGTTCCGTGGCAGCACATATTCCTTGCCGGCCGTTATGCTTGAGGCAAAGTTGCCATTGAATCGCGTGTTGCGCAGGATACCATCCAGCGCACGGTACTTTGAATCATACAGCGAAGTAGATACCAGAAAATAAGCATTCCGATAGGTAAACTGCTCTACCGTCAGCTCTATTCCATAATTTCTTCCCGTCCCCCGGTTAACGAGTGGATCGGTGATGTATCCGTCTTCCTGGTTGTTGATGGCCAGCGGGCTGCTGACATCATTCTTTACCGCCAGTTGGTAGAGTTGTTGATAGTACGTCTCGGCTTTAATGCGTAAATGGCTGGATAGACTGCGGTCATACCCCAGCACATAATGTATTGATTTGTTGAACCCGAGATTTTCGTTCGGCCTGCGAAACGTGCCATCAGGCTGCAACACTTGCGCCTGATACACACCGACCGGCTGCATCTGGCTGTGCCAACCGTAGCCCAAGTTGATGGACTGCTGTTCGTTAATGCGGTACTGAAGCGATGCCCTTGGTTCAATCGATCCCGTGGAATTTTCTGCTAGGTAAAGCGTATGAACCCCTGTGATCAGCGCTAGCCTTTCGGATAAGCGGTGATTCCATTGGGAAAACAGTTGCAGGGTGGTCACGTCTCCGCGGGCATCTAAGGTCTGTTCCATAGTCTGCGTTTCATAGTTATAGGCTCGATGCTGTAAATTGAAAAAGTAACGATTCAAATAAAAACCGGATCGCATGCTGTGCCGCGCATTAATCTTGTGGTTCATCACCGAACTTACCGTGATTTTTTGGTTGCGGTAGCGTGTATTGACATCTTGAAAAGGCCGGTACTCATAGTCGAGTTTGTCTTGCACGTAGCCGCCTTCATAGCCTGATACCACTACGGCCGACTGAAGGTATGTTTTTGTATTGACGGTGAGCGCATGTTTCAGGCCCAACGCACCGGTATTCGAAAAATAGTAACTGTCATAACGGTCAAAACTGTTTTCTTTCCACTGCAGCGAGTCGGCTACGGCATCGTCTTGCTGGCTGCTCAACCCGCCAAAGCCAAAAACCGAAAAGTTACCGGCTTTTTGCGTAGGCAGATGTATGTTTAGCGACAGGTCTTGAAAATCGGTCGCGCTTTGAATTACATCCAACCCCAGGGCTCGCAACACCGAAAGCGTGGAATAGCGATAGTTGACCAGATACGAACCTTTGTATTTTTGGGAGAAAGGCCCTTCGGCCGCCACGTCCAGCCCGAGCAAACCTGCCTGCACCGTGTACTCTCGTTTTTCATTGTTGCCTTTGCGTAAGTTCAGGTCAAACACGCCCGACAGGGCATTGCCATACTCGGCTGGAAACGCACCGGTTAGAAAATCGCTATCGGTGAGCAACTGCGAACTCAGGATGGAGATACCACCACCCGAAGCAGCTACGTTGGCGAAATGATTGGGGTTAGGTATTTCAACACCTTCCATGCGCCATTGCAGGCCGTAAGGCGAGTTGCCGCGGATGGAAATGGCGTTGTTGCCATCGCTGGTAGACACAACCCCGGCATAGGACGACACCATGCGCGCAGGATCATTGACGGCCGCAGCAAACTTTCGCGTCTCCTCCACCGAAAAGGTGCGCGCACTCACCAGCGCCATCTCATTCAGGGGTTTGTCTTTTTCCGCAGCGGGCGTCACTACCACGGCATCCATCACTGTGATATCTTCCTCTAAGGCAGCGATGATCACCATTTCCTTCCCTGCGTTGACCACAAGGTTGGGCAGCACCCGTTCGCGGTAGCCGACAAATGAAATGCGTAACGTGTGATAGCCTATCGGCACGTACGTAAGTTTAAAATTGCCGTCAAGATCGGTGGTGGTGCCCATCACAGGGTCGCTCCCGACTATGACGATGGTGGCGCCTGTCAGCGCAGACTTGGAGATTTTGTCGATGACGCTACCGCGAACGGTTTGTGTGGGCGTTTGTGACCACCCGGGGAAACAAGTGAACCCCAAAAGAAATAAAAAATAAAAACGTAAGTGCATGAGCATCGTGTAAGTTGCCCTGAGGACAACCCATACTCATGATACCCCCAGTTCCTGCGAGGAAATTGTTTTTGAAGTCATTGTGGTGCTTCGTGCCCCGACCTAAAAACCACTTCGAAGCGTTGGACGCTGAACGCGGAACACCATGATACATTCCGTGCCTACGGCACTCGAGAATTGGTCGTCTGCTTTTCCTACCGGGATGCCATGCCTAACGGCATTGGCGCAGCTCCGGAGGAGCGCCATATTGGTAGAAACATTTGCACAACCAAATCCAATCCCGTAGGGATGAAATATGAGCGTGGGTGTGGTACGATAGTCTAACAGTATCAGCGTAGCTCCGGAGGAGCGCCACATGGGTAGAAACATTTGCGCAACCAAATCCAATCCTGTAGAGATGAAACATGAGCGTGGCTGTGTTACGACAGCCTAACGGCATCAGCGCAGCTCCGGAGGAGCGCCACATGGGTAGAGACATTCGCACAACCGAATCTAATACCGTAGGGATGGAATATGACCTCATCGCATTCCCGAAGGCATCACAAAAAAGATGCAGACGGACAACGCATCCACACCCGCTGTCAAGATACCACCAGCTGTAACCCGCAATGCCACAAAAAAACCCGCTCGCGCGGGTTTCTATCAACAATGCCTCCGGCACATTCGCGCCTAACCCGCTACGCGCAGCTTCAATTTCTTGGTCAACTCCTCCACGGAGTTCTTAAAATTCGGGTCGGTCTTCATCATGTCTTCCACGCTTTCCAACGCATGGATTACCGTGCTGTGGTCGCGCCCGCCAAAATTGGAGCCGATCAACGCCAGGGTCAATTGGGTATAGCGCTTGCAGAAGTACATCGCCACCTGCCGCGGAATCACGATCTCGCGCTTTTTGATTTTCCCTTTCATCGCCTCTAATTCTACCTTGAAGAAATCGGCTACGGTTTTCTGGATAAAATCCACGCTTACGTCCGATTGAATCTCTTTCACAATGTTTTTCAACACCTCTTTGGCCAAATCGAGGTCAATTTCTTTTTTCAACAGCGTGGCGTGGAAGATCAGCGAGTTGAGCACACCTTCCATGTCGCGCAAATTCGTATCCACGCTCAGCGCAAGATATTCGGCTACATCGGTAGGAATGTCAATGCCATCCGACTTCATCTTGTTGTGAATGATGGCCAGCTTGGTTTCAAAGTCAGGCTCCTGTAAATCTGCTGTCAGGCCCCACTTGAAGCGCGAAAGCAGCCGCTCCTGAAAGCCTTTCAAGTCGCGCGGAGGGCAGTCGCTGGTCATAATGATCTGTTTTCCCGACTGGTGCAGTTGGTTAAAGATGTGGAAAAACATTTCCTGCGTTTTCTCGCGGCCGGCCAAAAACTGCACATCGTCCAAAATGAGCAAGTCTACCTGCAAGTAATAGTTTTGAAATTCCTGGATTTTATTGTTTTGGAGGGCGTTCAAAAACTGGCTGGTGAAGTCGTTTTGATCTACGTACAACACGATCTTTTGCGGTAAGCTCTTTTTGATTTCGTTGCCAATGGCCTGCACCAAATGGGTTTTGCCCACACCCACCCCTCCGTATAGCATAAGTGGGTTAAACGAGGTGACGCCCGGCTTTTTTGACACCGCCAATCCGGCCGAACGCGCCAGCCGGTTGCAGTCGCCCTCAACAAAATTGTCAAACCGATAGGCAGGGTTCAGCCTTGAGTTTACGGTAAGCGGGTTAAGTGCTTTAAACGAGAAGGGTGAATATTCATCGCCTCCCTGAGCCACCTGTTGTAAATTGTGGCGCTTAAATCCGTTGCCGTTCGGATAGTTGACCATCAACGGAGGGTTGCGCTGGTTACCGCTGTCCACGATTACAGAATATTCCAGCCGTCCGTTTTCGCCCAATACGTGCACAATGGCTTTCTTGAGCACGGGAACGTAGTGTTCCTCCAGCCATTCGTAAAAAAATTGCGAAGGCACCTGTATGGTGAGCACATCGCCTTCGGCCCGAACGGGAACAATCGGTTTAAACCACGTGATAAAATTTTGCTCGTCTACATTTTGTCCTATTACCTCAAGACAGCGGCCCCAAACAGTAGATGCAGTTATATCCATTCCAAAAAAGAAGCTAAGTCAACCAAAAAAACCCTCCGTTTTTTTGAGGGGGAGACAAAGGTGTAAAAATTCAGGAAAAGAAAAAGAAAGGGGACAAATGAAAATTTCTTAAAAATTTTTTTGAGTCCTTGCATTTTAACAAAGGAGGTAAAAGGCATATTTTTTTAGGTGCGTGATTGTTGCCCATCAAAACCCCTGGCAAGCAAAGGCCCTGGCGGCCATCGGTTACCAGAAGTGGTTTCAAAAAAAGGGTCAAAGGCGTCAGAAGGCTGATGATCAGATGCCTTTATCACTGAATCCTACCGCCTTGGGTCGTTCAAATAAAGATTAGGTATATTTTCAACCTGGCTTCTCCTAACGTGCCGCAATCTGCTTTTTTCGGGGTTTGTGTGATTTTAGAACAAAAAGTTTGTTCACCTGCCGTTGTATAAGTGGCTGTGATGATTGAATTTGAAACGTTTTCGGTACGTAATCTTTGAAGCCACTCATGACCGCCTCCTCGTTGTTTTCTGTTGCCACCAAAGCCGACTGGCAAAAGGCCGCCCAAAGCGAACTTGGCCAACGAAAATCGCTTGATTTTGAGCGCGATGGCATCGCCTTTCAACCTTTTTATGATGCCTCCGATGTTCCCGCCCTCATTCACCCACTGTTGCTGCCTTCGGGCAACGCCTTTTTGGGGCCGCGTGCCTGGTACCATGCGCCTCGCATCGCGGTAACGGACGCCCGCACCGCCAATGCCCAGGCGCTGGAATGGTTGCAAACCGGTGCGGATGCCATCTTTTTTGACCTGCACACAGCCGTGGAACCCGCAGCCTTGTTGCAACACATCCAGTGGCCCTACTGCGCAGTGTATTTTCAGTTGCGGGCAGAATCGGTTTCATTTGCCACACGCCTTCGCGACTTTTTGCAGCAAACAGGGTTTGAGCCCACGCAACTAACCGGTGCGCTTTTCTGGCCATCGCTTCCTTCACAGGCGGTTGCCGTGGCTTCCTCGTTTTCAGACTATGCTCATTTCAAAGCCTTGGGGTTGGTGCTGCCGGTGGGTGCTTTCGCGGAGGACATGGCTGCACCCCTGCAGGCGTTGCGCACGCTGCTGAGCACACTTTCTGGCCGCGAAAAAAATAACGTGGCCAACAATGCGGCCTTTTCACTGTCGATCGATGCGGATTTCTTTTCGTCTTTGGCGCGATTGCGTGCGTTGAGGCTGTTGGCCCGAACCGTGATCGGCTGCGAGCCGCTAATACACGTCTTTTCGCCTGCCTGGGTGCACGAAAAATACGAACCGCACGGCAACTTGCTAAAGGGCACCACGGCCGGCATGGCCGCCATCATGGGCGGCTGCGATGCGCTGACCCTTGAACCCGCACAGCCAACAGCACTGGAACAGCGGATGGCTATCAACACCTCGCTGCTACTGCGCGAGGAGTCACACCTCCACCGCACGGCCGATCCGCTGGCAGGTTCGTATTTTGTAGAGTACTACGTACAGAAACTGGTTGATGCCATAACCCAAAAGCTTGGCCTCGAACCACCCGTCACCGCGGCTGTACCGCCCTCTGCGAAAGCGACCGAAGCATGGACATCACCGGAAGGGATCGCGATACCGCCACACGTGGAGCCACTACGCTTTGGGTTGGAAAAATTTTCGGCCGGCATCGCCCCCTTTCTGCGCGGGCCTTATGCCACCATGTACACCGTCCGCCCGTGGACGATCCGTCAATACGCGGGCTTCTCGACCGCCAGGGAGTCTAACGCTTTCTACAAACGCAACCTGGCAGCCGGGCAAAAGGGGTTATCCGTGGCGTTTGACCTGGCCACGCACCGCGGCTACGATTCGGACCATCCGCGTGTGACGGGCGATGTGGGCAAGGCCGGAGTAGCGATCGACTCCGTGCTGGATATGAAAGTGTTGTTTGACCAGATTCCGCTCGACCAAATGTCGGTGTCGATGACCATGAACGGGGCTGTGGTCCCCATCATGGCCTTTTACATTGTGGCAGCCGAGGAAAGCGGTGTTCAACCGCAGCAACTGACGGGCACCATTCAAAATGACATCCTGAAAGAGTTTATGGTGCGCAACACTTATATCTATCCGCCCGGGCCTTCCATGCGCATCGTGGCGGATATTTTTGCGTATTGCGCGCACCACATGCCCAAGTTCAACAGCATCAGCATCAGCGGCTATCACATGCACGAGGCCGGGGCTCCCGCACACATCGAACTGGCGTACACGCTGGCCGATGGGCTCGAGTACTTAAAAGCGGGGGTCGCAGCCGGCATACCTATCGATGATTTTGCCCCGCGGCTGTCCTTTTTCTGGGGCATCGGCATGAACGTATGCATGGAGGTGGCTAAGATGCGGGCGGCACGGGTGCTGTGGGCGCAAGTGGTGCAGCGCTTTGATCCGAAAAATCCAAAGTCGCTGGCGCTGCGCACCCACTGCCAGACATCGGGCTGGAGCCTGACCGAACAAGACCCTTATAATAACGTAATGCGCACATGCACGGAAGCGATGGCTGCCGTGCTCGGGGGCACTCAATCGCTGCATACCAACTCGCTGGACGAGGCCATCGCCCTGCCTACGGACTATTCCGCCCGCATTGCGCGCAATACGCAGCTTTATCTACAAAATGAAACGGGAATTACATCGGTCATCGATCCATTGGGGGGGGCCTACTATATTGAATACCTGACCGCACAACTGATCGAAAAAGCCACCAGCCTGATGGACGAGGTGGAGCAACTGGGCGGCATGACAAAAGCCATCGAGGCGGGCATCCCTAAGATGCGCATTGAAGAAGCTGCCGCAGCCAAGCAAGCGCGCATCGACTCCGGTACAGATGTGATCGTGGGCGTAAACCAATACCGCACAAAAGACGAGACTTCGTTGGAACTCCTGGAAGTAGACAACGCGGCCGTGCGGCAAGAACAATTGGCGCGGTTGGAACAACTGAAACGCAGCCGCGACAGCGAAAAAGTAAAACACGCCCTGGACGCCCTCACACACGCAGCCCAAAGCGGCCAGGGCAACCTGCTGGCGCTGGCAGTAGAGGCAGCCCGGGCACGGGCCACGTTGGGCGAAATTTCCGAAGCCATGGAAAAAGCCTTTGGCCGATACCAAGCCACCATCAAGTCCATTTCGGGCGTATATTCGGGTGCGATGAAGCAATCCACCGAAGTAGACGAGGTACGCAAACTGTCCGATGCCTTTGCTGAATGGGATGGGCGCAGACCCCGCATCCTGATTGCCAAAATGGGACAGGACGGGCACGACCGTGGCGCGAAAGTCATTGCCACTGGTTTTGCCGATTTGGGTTTTGACGTGGACATCGGGCCACTGTTTCAAACCCCGGCCGAAGTGGCCAAACAGGCTGTGGAAAATGATGTGCACGTCATTGGCGCCTCCAGCCTGGCAGGCGGCCACAAGACATTAATACCCGAATTGGTTGAGGCACTGAACGCGTTGGGCCGCCCCGACATCATGGTGGTGGCCGGTGGCGTGGTGCCCAAGCAAGACTATGACTTTCTATTTGCGCATGGCGTGGCCGATGTATTTGGCCCAGGCACACCGGTAACGACCTCCGCCAAAGCAATTTTAACCAAGTTAATGCGGTAGTCACACGATCCCGTTTCGTTCAACAGTACTCGCCCGGAAGTACAATCACAGCAGCAACGGATGACAATAGGCGTTACCCCATCAAAACGTGTGCCTCGGTCAGCACACGTAGCGTCATTGTGCGGAACACATCACACGTCAATTTTCCTTAATTTTAGCCTTCTTCAAACCCCCACCCTATGAAGCAGCGTGTCTTTCTTTGGTTGATGTTGGCCGTCTTTTCGTTTCCGGCTTTCGCGCAAAGCAAAAACGACAAAGCCCTGATGAACGTGGAAGCGAAGTACGAGGCGGGCGATTACCCCGGGGCAATCAAAGCGCTGGAGAAGTTTAAGAAAAAAGCCTTCAAGAAGCTGGGACAGATGAACCCGTATACGCCTGTGTACTACTTGTACTTGGCCAAGTACCAGTTGAGTTCGGGCTACATCCAGGAATTCGAATCCAATGCACAGATGGCCGTCACCAGCAGCGTCACGGTAAACAAAACTACGAGCCAGAAGCACGCCATTTTGCTCATGGACCTGGCACAGTTGTACGCGCGCAATCAATCGTACAAACAAGCAGGCGAACTATTGGAGGAAGGAAAGAAAATCCTGGTGGACAACGCACTGGCAACAGACGACTTGAATGCGCGCTATGACGTGGACAAAGCAGAAATATTGGCCGGCCAGGGTTACTACAACGAGGCATTGGAGTTGCTCAATGCGCGCGAGGAATATTACGTGCGCAGGGCTGTGAAGCAAGAAAGTTATGTGGACGACAAGGGTGCCTTGAAAACCCGGAGGCTTACCGAGCCCGAACAACTACAACGCTTCAATGAATATGCACGGGTGCTTACATTGTTGGGCAAAACGTATGGCGACCAAGGCGAACAAAGAAAATCCGATGAATACTTTGGCCGTGCCAACGATTGGATTGAGAAAAACCTGGGCAGCAGCAGCACGGCAGCTATTAAAAATCGTCTCTACCTGGCTAACTCGTTGGTGGAGTATGGTGTCATGAATGCTCGCGATACCGACTATGGAAAATTACTCAACAGCTTAAAAATACGCCATAAACCCGCACACTATTTAGGTATGGAGGTGTATACGGGGTATATGAAGCAACTCATCAGAGAGACGGCCAGTTCTGCCAAGTACCAAAACGTCAAGTTGGAATTTGAAAAAGTGGTAAAGGCTGCATACAAAGAGAATAGCATACATCGCATTCGCCTGAAGGCCGCTGAGTTTGACTCCCGATTAGACAGAGCCAAGACAAGAAACCTGGAGGGTCAGGCCATCGCACTTTTGGGTACACCCGGCTTGCCGCGTAACAACCCCACCTCCATTGACGTACTTAAATTCCTGTACGGTCTTTCGCTTTACAGCAAAAACTACGTAAATGCGGAAAAGTACTTAAACGACATCATCGAAATAAAGAAAACGTTGTATGGCGAAGAAGCCCCGCTTACGCACCTCGCCCGCGCCATCTTGGCTAACTACTACCTTGACTATACCAACAAACTTCCCGAAGCCGTAAAAATTTATTCAGATAGCTATACCAAAGTCCTGGCCAACCAAATCGGTCCATGGCAAAACGACCATCTGGATATCCTCAACCATATGGCTTTGATGTACGAACTCACAGACAACTACAAAGAAGCTGCTCGCGTGCTGGAACAAGCCGAAAATGTTGCCCGTGCGAAATACGACAACGAAGACCGCCTCTTTGCCGAAGAACTGACCAACAATGCCCGCCTCTTTATCAAGATTGGCGAGTACGAGAAGGCTGAAGAAAAACTCAAGCTGGCGACCAAGGTCATGGACCTCAAAAAAAATGACCCATACAAAGAAATTTTGATTGGAGTCATTGAGACCCAAGCCGTACTCTATGGCATCAAAGGCCAGTTCAGCGAAGCCGAAGACGAACTTGACAAATCAAGACGCGTCATCCGCAAAGCGGACCGGCTGATCAACATTGACGAACAGGCCACCGCCCGCGAGCTCTCCAGCCTGCTGATCCAACTGGGCCAATACTCGCGCACCGAGCCGCTGCTCAACACCCTTATTACCGACTATGAGCGCCTCTACGGAAAAACATCGCTACGCCTCGTAGAGCCCCTGGTTAACAAAGGCAAACTGATGCTGGCCAAGGGCGACTACACCGAAGCCGAACGCCTCGCCCAACGCGCCAACCAAATTGCCGTGGCGGTGTACAATGAAAACTCCACCAAAACCGCGCCCACACAAAAACTGCTGAGCGACATTGACTACGCCATTGGCGACTATGATAATGCCGAACGCAACATCGCAAAGGCCGTAAAAGCGTTTGAGGCCCAATTTGGCCGGCAGCATGTGGAAACAGCGCGCTCGCTATCGCAACTGTCGTTGATCAAATTTCATAAAAATGACGACAGAAAGGAAGTGGAAAAACTCATGACCGAAGCACGCGAGACCATCGGCAAAAAACTGGGTACTGATAATCCCACGTATGCCGACATTTTAAAAAACCTGGCCGTGCTATACATCTCGCAAAAGCGCTATCCGGAGGCTTTTGCCGTGCTTACACAAGCGGAAGGAATCTGGCGTGCCAAAACGGGAAGTAAAAACAACATCAACGCAGCCGCCATCTTTACCCTGACAGGCGATGTGTACTATCAACAAAAAAACTATACCCAGGCCGAAAAATTTTATGTGCAGGCCAAAGACATCTATGAAAAGTACTTTAGCGCTACTCACCCCGAGTATGTGAAAATCCTGTCGAAAGAAGCGCGGGTTGATTTCATGCAGCGGGACTATAAACGATCGATGAAGAACATCGAGCAGGCGCTCAACACCTACGAGTCGTTCATCAAGCAATTTTTCCCCGCGCTGAGCGAACGCGAAAAAGCGAAGTATTGGAACACCATACGGCCCGATTTTGAGTTTTACAACACACTGGCCTTTGGCCGGGTGGATGAGGGCGGCCGCGACCTGAGCGGCAAGGTGTACAACTACCAATTGCTCACCAAAGCCTTGTTGCTTAGCTCGTCCATCAAAATACGCGAGCGCATCCTCAACAGCAAAAACCAACCGCTCATTGACGCCTACACCAAATGGGTACAAGACAAAGAATTTCTGACCAACGCCCAGTCAATGAGCGCCCAACAACTTGCAGACAATGGCATTGACCTCAACGCGCTGGCCAACGAGATCGAAAAGCTGGAACGTGAGCTAAGCCAAAAATCAGAACTGTTTGGCCAGAGTTTTGAAAATAAACGAATCACATATGAGAACGTGCAAAAGTCGCTGGCCAAAAATGAAGTGGCCGTTGAGATGGTGCGCTACCGCCATTTCAACCACAACTTTACCGACTCGGTGATCTACGTGGCCCTGTACGTGCGCAACGACAATGCCCGCCCCAAAGTGATTGAACTGCCGCAAGGACACCGCATGGAAGGAGGTGCGTTTAAGTACTACCGCAATTGCATCATCAGCAAAATTGAGGACGAGCGATCATATAAAATTTTTTGGGAGCCCATCGAAAAATCCATCGGCCAGTACACAACTCTCTACCTCTCGCCCGATGGTGTGTACAACCAGATCAACCTTGAAGCGATACCCGTACCCGGCACAGAAGGAAAATACGTGATTGACAACTCGAACATTGTGCTGGTAAATAACACCAAAGACCTCTACCTGAAGAAACAAAAACCCAAACAAGCGCCTTCGCTCAAATCCGCCACCATGTTTGGTAACCCAACGTTTTATGTGAGCACTGCCGGTGGCGATGTAGAGCAGCTTCCCGGCACCGAGAAAGAGGTCATTGAATTGCAGCGACTGCTCAAACAAAACGGCTGGGGCACCAGTGAGTTTGTCGAAAAATCAGCCAGCGAAGATAAAATAAAGGGCTTGGACAGCCCGAGCATCCTGCACATTGCCACACACGGATTTTACTCACCGGAAGTTGACACCGAAGCGGGAGATCTGACCGAGAACGAAGCCGAGATGACACAAAATCCACTGCTCAAAACGGGATTGCTGTTGACGGGGGCGGGTGATATTCTGAATAAAACGAAGTTCAACTATAACTTAGACAATGGAATCCTGACGGCCTACGAGGCCATGAGCTTGAACTTGGATAAAACCGACCTGGTGGTGTTGAGCGCTTGCGAGACCGGCCTGGGCGAAATCGCCAATGGCGAAGGCGTGTACGGGCTGCAACGCGCCTTTCTGGTAGCAGGAGCCAAGGTACTCATCATGAGTATGTTCAAAGTAGACGATGAAGCAACCCAAAAGTTGATCAGCAGCTTTTACCGCAAATGGATTACCACGGGTAATCAGCGCCAGAGTTTTATCGAAGCCAAAAAAGAGTTACGCGCAGAATACCCCGATCCGATCTATTGGGGAGCGTTTATGATGATTGGATTGGAGTAAGTACGCGCCTACGGGAAAAATAATGGAGTGAGAGGTATGAACCGAACAACGCCTCGAAAGGCCAGCCCAGACTTCCTTTCTCAAGGAGATAAAAATAGTGGTCGGGATGAATGGCAACTAAAAAGGCCGCGGTGATCACCGCGGCCTTCGTTTTTCTGTCGGCTATTTTCAGCAGCCGGTATCAGTCCTTCTTGATCGGCTGATACTCCTTAAAGGGATTGATTTGTACTTTCTCCATCAACGCACGATAGGCGGGCCATTGATTGGCATAGAACGCGTTTACTTTATTCACCACTTCATTGATTTTATCTTCGGCATGCTTAAACACCCTGCGATCTGTATCGTTGATCGGCTCACGCGAGCGGGCAATATAGCCCTGCGCCTGACCCACGTACGAATAGCGGCTTGGCTCAGGGCTGCGCACAATGCCCTGGCGCTTGTCTTCTTTGCCGAGGATGTAGTCAAACAGTGCGTTAACCGAATCTTTCATCGCCTTCGACTTGTCCATCGCTTCTTTCAGATCGGTTCGTTTACTTTCTTTCATTCGTTTTTCATAGTCTTCAATCAATTCTTTGGATTCGCGTAGGCGCTCGGTGGCCTGTGCTGCCGCCTTTGTCAGTTTCTGCAGTTCTTTGATCATGCCGTGGCGGGCTTCCAACACCGCCTGGGGCGCATCGATGCGCGGGTCGGCCTTCACGGTCACCATCGTTGAATCTTTGGCATCGCCAAACGTCATGCGCAGTTTGTAGGTGCCGGGCAATACGGTGATCCCGCCAAAACCACCAAAGCCTCCCCCACCACCCTCGCGGGGCTTTTCGCGCGAGGGTGCACGCTCGCTGCGCTGATTCAAAAACCAATTCATGCGGTGAATGCCATTCTCTTCGGGCGCTTTTTGCCGGATGGTGTTGATCAGTTCATTTTTCGCGTTGAAGATTTCAATCTTCACCGAGTCGTACTTCACTTTTTTGTCATCCTTCTTTTCTTCGGGTTTGGATTCCGGCTTGGCCGCGGCCTTGCCTTTGGTTAAGGGCTTGGCCTCTGCCGCAGGCTTTTCTTCCTTCTTCTCTTGCGGTTTGTTGATCAAATACGAAATACGCGCGCCCGTGGGCCGGTTTTGCGCTTCGTAAATGGCATCGGCATTGAACCGGGGGCCCGAGGGCTGTTGCAAGGATGCCAAGTAGGCATCCGGGGCCGAGAAAATTTTTGCTTTGGCAGTCAACAGGCTGTTGCCCGCTTTGGCGATGTCGCGCAGCGGCCGTATGTCATCCAGCACCCAAATGGCACGGCCAAACGTTCCAATCACCAGATCGTGCTCGCGCGGGTGGATCACCAAGTCCATCACGGGTACACCGGCCGGAAACTCGTTGGTCCACCGCGTCCAGTTTTTGCCTTCGTCAATGCTCGCCCACAGTCCGTTTTCTGTTCCCAGAAACAGCAACTTCGCCTCCACGGGATCTTGCACTACACACAACGTATAATTGCTCTCGCCCACTTGCGCAGGTGTCACTAAGCTCTCCCAGGTTTTTCCAAAGTCTTTCGTGCGGAACAAGTATGGCTTGTAGTCAAACTGTCGGTAGTTGTTCAACACCACAAAGGCTTCGCCCGCGTTGTAGCGGCTGGCTTGTATCTGCGGTATCCACCCGTTTTTCGGAGCCGCGGCCAGGGTAGCCGACACATTGCTCCAACTCTTGCCGCCATCTTGCGTCAGTTGCACGTTACCATCGTCCGTTCCCACCCAGATCACCCCTTCTTTGACGGGACTGGGCGCAATGGCCAGAATGGTACAGTGGTTTTCCGCACCGGTTGCATCCATGGTAATGCCCCCACTTTCGCCCTGCTTTTGCTTGTCGGGGTTGTTGGTCGTCAAATCGCCCGAGATAATCTCCCAGGTATTGCCCTTGTTGGTGGACTTGTGTACAAACTGGCTACCGTAATAAATGGTGGCGTTGTTGAACGGATCTTGCGCCAAAGCCGAATTCCAGTTGAAGCGCAACCGCAAGTTAGGATCCGGATGTGTGGGTTTGATAAACTGTGTGTAACCGGTTTCCAAGTCAAATCGACCTAAATTTCCACCCTGCGACATAGCGTAACCATAGCGGTTGTTGTCCGGGTCGGGCGCAACATCAAACCCATCGCCAAAGAAAACCTCCTGCCAATACGAATTGCGGATGCCGCTGCTACGCCATACATACGCGGGACCCACATACGATCCGTTGTCTTGCAACCCTCCATACACATTGTAGGGTTGCGCCATGTCTACGTTAATGTGATAAAACTGGCCTACGGGAATATTTTCGGAATAAAACCATGTTTTGCCCATGTCGCGGGTAATGTTTACGCCACCATCATTGCCGTCAATCATCAGCGAAGGATCTTCCGGGTGTATCCACCAGGCATGGTGATCGGGATGTACGCCCGAATAGGGCAGCAACGTGCGGAACGACTTGCCGCCATCTTCACTCACATTCACAATGGAAAAAATGGTGTACAGCCGATTTTCGTTTTTCGTGTCCACGTAGATTTCGCTGTAATAAAAAGGGCGATCGCCAATTTCTTCTTTCTCATTGATTTTGGTCCACTTTTCGCCACCGTCTTCGGAGCGATACAGGGCGTTCTTTTTGGCCTCTACCAATGCGTAAACGACTTCAGGTTTGCTGCGTGCAATGGCAATGCCTATACGGCCCAATTCACCCTCGGGCAATCCTTCTTTAGAAGTGATCTTTTTCCAGGTCTTGCCACCATCATACGTGATGTGTAGCCCCGAGCCGGGCCCTCCGGATTTAAATGTCCACGGATGCCTGCGGTGTTCCCACATGGCCGCGATGAGCTTGTTCGGGTTGGAAGGATCCATCACCAGATCAGCACAACCTGTTTTGTTATCTACAAACAGTATTTGTGTCCAGGTGGCGCCACCATCGGTGGTCTTGTACACGCCTCGTTCCGGATGCTCGCCCCAGGGCGAGCCAATGGCAGCCACATACACCGTGTTGGGGTTTTTCGGGTCGATGATGACGCGGTGGATGTGGCGTGTTTTTTCAAGACCCAGGCGCTTCCACGTCTTGCCACCGTCAAGGGTTTTGTAAATACCTTCGCCCCCGTTCAAACTGTTGCGTGGGTTGCCTTCGCCTGTGCCCACCCACACCACCGAAGGGTTGTCTTGCTGGATAGCGATGGCACCGATGCCTTGCGTGTTCTCCTTGTCAAAGATGGGCTCCCAGCGCACGCCCCCACTGGTAGTTTTCCACACACCCCCCGAGGCCGCACCGGCATAGATAATATCGGGGTTGGCCACCACCGCATCAATGGCAGTGATGCGGCCGCTCATAGCCGCGGGGCCGATGCTGCGGGGCTTCATGCCCTTGAGCAGTTCCATATCGAGTTTTTGCGCGCGCGCTGCCACCGTCAGTACGGCCAGCACACACAGAAGCAGATATCGTTTCTTCATGGATAGAATATTGAGTTTTAAACGGCTAAAGATAGAAAGGCCCTCCGCACGGCCGGGGTGGGTTTTTGTCATCTGCCCTTTTCTGCGGATGACCTGCCGCGGGCTGTTACAGACGGCAAGTTTTACAATTTGTTACAATCCGATACGCCTATTCTCCGTTACTTTATAACGTAAACCCTGCCCTATGTTTATCAACTATTTGCTGCTGGCCCTGCGCAACCTGAAAAAACAGCGTGGCTATGCCGCCATCAACATTTTGGGACTGGCCATTGGTCTGGCATCCGCCATCTTCATTTTTTTATATGTGAAAGACGAGCTGACATTTGACTCGCAACATCCAAAGGCCTCTCAAACCTACCGGCTGGGATATCGCATTGAATACCCCAATGGCCAACGCGAAACGTATCCGGCTGCCCCGGCCGGGTGGGACAACTACATCAAGGATAACTACCCCGGTATTGAAGCCATCACCAGTTTTACCAACACGGGTATGCCCACCAGCATTGCCTATGAAGAAAAAGACCGCATTGTGCTAACGGAAGAAATCATCTGGGCCGAGAGCAACTATGGCCAGACGCTGTTCTTGCCGATGGTGAAGGGCAATGCCGCCACGGCACTCAATGATATCAACAGCATGGTCATCAGCGAAAGCGCGGCCAAAGAGTTGTTTGGCAACGAAGAGCCACTGAACCGGTTGGTGACGGTAAGCCATCAGTGGATGACGCAGGGAAAAAAAATACAGATGATGATCACGGGTATCTATCGCGATTTTCCGGCTAACACACACATGCGCCCCGAATACATCTGCAACATCCTGTCGCTCAAAGAAACGATGCCCTTTTTAGAGGGGGCGCTGAATACTTCGATGGGCGATGGCGACAATGGCTTTTGGACGCAGTCGTTTTTTGTGTGTGCCGATGAAAGCAAAATACCCGCCATTCAGGACGATCTGCAAAAGCGCGCCAACGCCATCATTGAAAAATATAAGCTGGACTTCACGTTTCGGCCGCTGGTGCGCAAAATCACCGAGGTACATTTTGATCGGGAAATCGACTGGTCCATCTCCCACAAGTCGGCCGACAAAAAATACACGTATGTTTTCATTACCATCGCCTTGTTAATTTTGTTGGTGGCCTGTATCAATTACATCAACCTGGCCACGGCCAAATCGGCCAGTCGCGCCAAAGAAATCGGGCTGCGCAAAACGTTTGGTGGCATTCGCCCGCAACTGGTGGTGCAGTTCATGTCCGAGTCTTTTCTGTTAGTCTTCCTGGCCACAGCCGTTGCTTTGTTGCTGGTCGTTTTATTCATGCCTGCTTTCAATGATATCACGGGCAAGACCTTTTCGCCCGGATATCTGTTCGACCCGATCATGCTCCTCATTGTATTGGGAGTGATCGTGTTTGTGACCTTGCTCGCTGGCAGCTACCCCGCCTTGTTCGTGGCAGGCTTTGAACCGGCCACGGTACTTAAAGGAAAATTCTCCTTCCGGAAGGGCAGCAACGTGTTCCGACAGTTTTTAACTACCGTGCAATTTGTGGTGGCGGTGACCCTGCTCACCGGGGCTGTTATCGTGGTGCGGCAAATGAACCTCATGCGCCACTCCAAACTAAACGAAGCCGGCAAACAAATCGTGTCCATCCGCTATGGCGGTTTTATCGGAGCTGCTACAGACCTGAAATACCTCGCACTCAAAGACCGGTTACTGCAAAATCCCGCAATCGAGGCCGTTACACTGGCCAATCACCTTCCGCGGTTAGACTACTTTGGGCCGATTGGCATGCAAATGCAGTTTCCGGACGTGAACGAGGAAAAATACGAATGGTATCAGCTCAATGGCGACTATGATTTCCCCCAAACGTTTGGCATGAAACTGCTGGCTGGTCGCGACTTTGATGCTGCCAACCTGCGCGACTCGTCTGCGGTGCTGTTGAATGAAGCAGCCGTCAACGCATTGAAACTATCCCCTAATGAAGTCATCGGCAAGACCATTGTGCGTCCCGATTATGTAATGGGATATTCCATGCCCGACAGCACCAAAGCCCCGGTAACAGGCTTGGTGATTGGCGTGGTAGAAGATTTTCCCTACCGGTCGATGTACAATAAAATTGAGCCGTTGGCCATCTCGCCCAAGCCTCATACCGATGACCGAATTATTCACGTACGCGTGGCAGCGGGGGCATTGGGTGAAGCCATTCCGTTTATGGAACAACAGTGGAAATCTGTGTTCCCGGATTTTGGATTTGACCACTGGTTTGTAGACGATGAGTTTGGGCGTATGTATGAAAACGAAACGCAGATAGCCGAGCTCACCGAAAAGTTTTCGGCCCTTGCCATCCTAATCACCTGCGTGGGTTTGTATGGACTGGCCGCTTTTCTGTCCGAACAGCGCACCAAAGAAATCGGTATCCGCAAATCGTTGGGAGCTTCTAATGGGCAGGTGTTATGGCTATTACTCAAAACGTTTGGTGTATTGTTACTGATCGGCTGTGTGGTGGGCATACCCGTAGCGTACTGGGCAGCAAGCCAATGGCTGAAAACCTTTGTTTACCAAACGCCCATCGATGCGCTGCTCTTTACGGGCGTTACAGGTGCTATTGCCCTCATCACGTTTGTCAGCGTAGGCTATGAGTCACTGAAGGCTTCGTTTTCGAATCCAGTAAAGGCGCTCAAACACGAATAGACGGAGGCCAACGAAATTGTTCGTACCGGTTGGTGGCGAGGCTTTTTTCGCTTTCTGACCAAACACTTGCGCGTAAAAGAGCCTCTGCGGCAAGCGATTGTTTTTTTATTAGTATCTTTGATGCCATAGCGGCAAAAGACAAAGGTTGTCTTTTTCGCTTGCCCGACAACACATGAGCAAATCCAAGGAAACCTACAACAAAAAGGAAATCGAGAAGCGCAAAGCGCAAAAAAAGAAAGAGAAAGTGCAGCGCGCGGAGGAGCGCAAAGCCAATAAGAAATCTTCGAGCCTCGAAGATATGCTGGCGTATGTGGATGAGCACGGAAATATTTCGTCCACCCCGCCCGACCCCACGAAAAAACTGGAAATCAAAGAGGAAGATATTTTGCTGGGTGCCCGCAAAATTGAAGTGAACGAAGCCGACAATGTGCGCGAGGGGCGCGTGATTTTTTTTAACAACAGCAAAGGCTACGGATTCATCAAAGACCAAAAGTCGCAGGAAAGCATTTTTGTGCACAGCAACGGACTGTTGCATCCGATCAAAGACAACGACAAGGTAACCTTTGAAACCGAGCGCGGCCCCAAAGGATTGAATGCCATCAAGGTAAAAGTGATGTGAGGTTCCCGCGGGTTGGCCGATTGGTTTTAATCCTCCTCCTGAATGATGATTACTTGATTTTTTTGGACACGTTCCAGAGCAGAAGTTATTTGGTTAACCATTCTTTCGATCCTCGGAAGGGTGTTTCGCACGACATCCAGTACCAAAGCAGCACACTCCAATTTTGCGGGATTTTGTTGGTAGGGAATATTTTTGTCCACCACAATCCAACAATCAAACCCGTGTTGCCTTATCAATTGCAAAAGTTCACCGTTCTTTAAGTCATTCCAATGCATTTCCCGCACGGTGTAGAACCGATGCGGAGTCCCCACGAAGAGGTTCTTTACGCGAACATCAATATTACTCGTCCAACAGGATTTTCACTCCAAAACATCAGCCAGTAACCGCTGAGCCGCCAATTCAATCACCGCCTCTGCTTGCTGACGCGAAACGGACGGGAACCCCTCTAAAAATTCGTCCAACGATCCGTCTTCCAGATGGTCAAAAAGCGCTTTGATGGCCACCCTTGTTCCTGCAAACACAGGCACGCCCCCCCCGATATCCTTATCGATGCTGATATATTGATTGGCGTTTTTCATGCCTTTTCTGGACTTGCTCTCTCTTACCCTCCCATAACTTGACGACACATTCTCATCGTTCATGACGAAGGTACCACATTCTGATCTGTTTTCCGCCTGCTGCCCCCGTACAATTCGTATTTCAACAGGCGGCAGTCAATTTTCGCATTGTAAAATTCTATTCTGCGGCTGGCCTTCAGCCCCACCTTCTTGGCCAACTCCAGGTTCCCGGTAAAAATATACCCCTCGTACCCCTGGCATCGTTGTTTCAGGAAATCGCCCAACCGCGCATAGGTGTCTTCCAAGGCTTGCAAGTCGCCCAGGCGCTCGCCATATTCCGGGTTCACAAACACAATGCCGGGCGTCTGCGGCACAGCCGTGCCGGCAAAATCGCACCGCTGAAACTGGATCATCTTCTCCACCCCGGCTTCGGTGGCGTTCACCTTAGCGATATCGATGGCATCCTGACTGATGTCCGATGCGATGATGGCAACGCCCGACTGCCGTACTTCTGCTTTCAACTGCTGCAGGGCTGCGTCATACCACTGTTGGTCATACCCGCGCCAATGCATAAAGGAATAGTTGTGGCGGTATAACCCGGGCTTGCGACCGGTAGCTATCAGGGCCGCCTCAATGGCCAGCGTACCGGAGCCACACATGGGGTTGACGAACGGTGTGTATCCCTTCCACCCGGTGGCGTATAACGTAGCGGCAGCCAGGGCCTCCAGCATAGGCGCCTTGCCTGGTATTTTGCGATAGCCATGCTTGGCCAACGTGGGGCCGCTGGTGTCCACAAATATCTCCGCACGATCGTCCTTCCAAAAGATGTGCACCACAGCCTTGTCTAAGTCGGGCCCGCTGTTGGGCCGCACGCCCACTTCCCTGCGAAAGCGATCGGCAATGGCATCTTTTACCTTTACATTTAAAAACATGGTGTTATTTACCGAAAACTGATCCACATTGCTGGTTACCGAGAAATACCCGTCTTTCTCCAACCACTTTTCCCACGGCATGCGCAACACGTGATCATACACCTCATCGGGATGCACGGCTTTGAATGCCTGCAACGAAAAGAGCACCTGACTGGCACAACGCAGGTGCAGATTTAGTTCTATGCACTGCGGCAACGTGCCGGTCAGGATCACGCCCGTGGCAAACACTTCTTCGGGTACATGGCCCAGCGCCCTCACCTCCTGTTCTAAAAAAGGCGCTAGTCGTTTATTGCACGTGACTACAATGCGCGAGGTGCGCGCAAACAAATCGTTCATCATGCAAGGTATTGTATCTCCTGCAGGCTAAAAAACCGAACGCCCGTCTCGGTGCGCAGGCAGAGCCTTCCGTGCGCATCCACGCCTTCAATCATCCCTTGGATGTCCCCTTCGCGGGTGCGAAACAGATGCCACTCACCACGCCAATGCAAATGCGCCAGATAGGTCGCCTCCATTCCCTTCTTGCGTTCGCGCCAGCCCAGGTAGCGCCTTTCTAAGTTCACGGCCAGGGATTCCCACACCGTGTTGAGGTCCAGCGGCTGGCCCACCTCGCGCGCCAGCGAAGTGGCTGTAGGAGCCGCAAAATCGGTTTGGTTTACATTCAACCCAATGCCCACGATGGACTGCGACAGAAAAGCGCCCTGCACCAGGTTTTCGATCAAAATGCCGGCTATTTTTTGCGTGCCTACCAAAATGTCGTTGGGCCATTTTACCCGTGCCCGGATCACATAATCCCCTACTGTATCCAACACCGCCAAGCTTACCATTTGGGTGATTTCAAAAGCACGGGCGGCCTCTGCAAAGGCGGGAAGCAGCAAAAACGACACCGTGAGATTTTTGCCTGGCTCGGTGATCCAAATGTTCCCACGCTGCCCGCGGCCTTGGGTCTGGTTAGGGGTGACCACCGCAGCGCCCTCGGGCAGCTTTTGGCGTTGGGCTAGCTCGGCCAGAAGCGTATTGGTGGAATGACATTCTGGCACGGAAACCAGTTTTTGCCCCATGAAAAGGGTATTGGCAGGGATTTTATACAAGGTATTTTACTTAGCTTTGCCGATTGTTTCGTCCAAAAATCCGAAAATAGTGAATGGGTAAAAAAAGAAAGGAGAATCACGAAGAAAAACTCACGCAGTTGATCGTTAAAGGCATGCAGGAGAAAAAAGCGGTGGACATCGTCATCCTGGACATGCGGCAAGTGAAAAATGCAGTGGCCGATTTTTTTGTGATCTGTTCCGGTAATTCGGATAAGCAAATCGGGGCCATTGCCGACTCCATAGACGAAGAAGTGTACAAAGCCCTGCAAGAAAACCCCTGGCACGTGGAAGGAAAAGACAATAAAGAGTGGATGCTGCTCGACTATATCACCGTGGTGGCACACGTGTTCAGAAAAGATAAACGCGAGTTCTTTGCCCTCGAAAAACTCTGGGGCGATGCCGACATCACCGAGATAGAAGACTAAACAGACAAACCGGGCGAGGAACCAATTACACCGCCAATCGTTATTAAATTTTGAATCAACACCGACATGGCAGACCGAGAAAGAGACAGCAATAAGTTAACCCCCAAGGGCCCCAGATCCAATTTTCAATTGTGGATCATCCTGGCACTGGTGGGTGCAATCGTCATTATCACCATCGTTCAGCAAGTAAACTCCCTGATTAGCATTACCGATGCGCGCTTCCGCAGCATGCTGGAAAGCAAAGACATCAAGCGTGTAGTACTCGTGAAGAACGATGAAGTGGTGTACGTCACGCTGAAATCCGAGGCCCTCAACAACGCCAAATACAAAACGGAACTGGAAGACAAAGGAGCCATGGGCATGGGCAAAGGTGGTCCTCATTACCGAATGGAAATACCCTCGGTTGACAACTTTGTCGAGCGTTACCAAAATGAACTGCAAAAACAAGGTGTCGAATTCACCAGCGAAAAAGGGGGCGACTACAACGGTTGGTTTAGCTGGGGTTTTCTGTTTCTGCTGGTATTTGGCTTTTGGATGCTCATGCGCAGAATGACGGGCGGAGCCGGACCGGGTGGTCAAATTTTCAACATCGGCAAATCGCGCGCGGCCTTGTTCGATGCCGAAAACAAAGTGAAAATCACGTTCGAAGACGTAGCCGGCTTGGACGAAGCCAAGGAAGAGGTAAAAGAGATCGTGGACTTTCTGAAAAACCCGGCCAAGTTTACCAAACTGGGTGGCAAGATACCCAAGGGTGCGTTGCTGGTGGGCCCTCCCGGCACAGGAAAGACCTTGCTCGCCAAAGCTGTGGCAGGTGAAGCTGGGGTTCCCTTCTTTTCACTGTCGGGTTCTGACTTTGTGGAAATGTTTGTGGGTGTGGGCGCAGCCCGCGTGCGCGACCTGTTTAAACAAGCCAAGGAGAAAGCACCGTGTATTGTTTTTATCGATGAGATTGACGCCATTGGCCGCTCGCGCGGACGCGGCTCGCTGCCCGGGGCCAACGATGAGCGCGAGAACACCCTCAACTCGCTGCTGGTGGAAATGGATGGTTTTGCTACCGACAGCGGGGTAATTATTCTGGCTGCCACCAACCGACCTGATGTGCTGGATTCCGCATTGATGCGCCCCGGCCGATTTGATCGACAAATCAGCATTGACAAACCGGACATCAACGGCCGCGAGCACATCTTCAAAGTGCATCTAAAACCGATCAAAATCTCCAAAGACCTCGACATCAAAAAACTGGCCGCCCAAACCCCCGGCTTTGCCGGTGCGGAGATTGCCAACGTATGTAACGAAGCCGCCCTCATTGCCGCCAGGCGCGACAAAAAGGAAGTGGATATGCAGGATTTCCAGGATGCCATTGACCGCGTGATCGGTGGATTGGAAAAGAAAAATAAAATTATTTCGCCCGAAGAAAAACGCATTGTGGCCTACCACGAAGCAGGCCATGCCGTAGCCGGCTGGTATCTCGAACATGCCGATCCGCTCGTGAAGGTGAGCATCGTGCCGCGCGGGGTGGCTGCGTTGGGCTATGCCCAATACCTGCCGAAAGAACAATTTCTCTATCAGACCGAACAACTCATTGACGAAATGTGCATGACGTTTGGCGGTCGTGCAGCGGAAGAAATCGTGTTTGGTAAAATTTCGACCGGTGCGTTGAGCGACCTGGAGCGAATCACCAAGATGGCCTACAGCATGGTCACTATTTACGGGATGAACCCCGCCATCGGCAACCTGTCGTACTACGACTCGAAGCAATCAGAATACAATTTCAACAAGCCCTATTCCGAAGCGATGGCTGAGCGCATCGACAAAGAAGTGAAGGGCATTGTGGACAGTGCCTATGAGCGCACCAAAAAGCTGCTGATTCAATATCAGGATAAGTTAGAAATCATTGCCAAAGAACTGTTAGAGAAAGAAATCCTCTTTCAAACCGATTTGGAACGGCTGATCGGCAAGCGCCCCTTCAACACGCAAACCACGTACGAAAAATTTACCAACACGAACAACAACACCAACGGCAAAGACCACAACCCCGAACAGGCAAAAGAACCTGCTGCGGAGGAAGCACCGAAGTAGCCATAATAAAATCCTATCTTTGAAGGATTGAATGGCTGCCACGTGGTAATTTCACTACGACCTGATCAAAAGGTTTATTTTGCCTCGGACTTCCATTTGGGGGTACCGACCCCGCAGGCGAGCGCGGAACGAGAAAGGCGCATTGTGCGCTGGCTGGAACACGCCCGCACAGATGCACACACCATCTTTTTGTTGGGCGATATATTTGACTTTTGGTTTGAATACCGCCACAGCATCCCCAAGGGTTTTGTGCGTTTCCAGGGCAAATTAGCCGAACTGAAAGAACAAGGGATCCAAATCCATTTTTTTACCGGCAACCACGACATGTGGATGTTCGATTATTTCCCAGCAGAACTGGGCATTCCCATACACCGCCAGCCCATCACACTCACCATCAACGGCAAAACACTTCTGATCGGCCATGGCGATGGCCTCGGCCCGGGCGACAACACCTATAAAATCCTGAAGAAGTTTTTCAACAGCCGCTTTTGCCAATGGCTGTTCGCCCGCCTCCATCCCAATCTTGGCATGGGCATCGCACACTATTGGAGCCGTCAAAGCCGCATCAGCAATGCGAAACAGGAAGAAAAATTTGTGGGCGAAGAGCGTGAATTCCTGCTGACCTACTGTCGTGAAGTGGAACAGAGCACGCACCATGATTTCTATGTGTTTGGGCACCGCCACTTGCCGTTGGACTTGCCTGTGGCGCCCAGCAGCCGGTACATCAACCTGGGCGAATGGGTTCACTTCAACACGTATGCTGTCTTTGCGAATGATGCGTTGCAGTTAACTTCGTTTGAAGGATGACACGCCTTTTTTGGATCATGTTGGCCGTTACGTGCCACGCGGCTGCACAAAAGCCCGGACCACTTATCGCGCGCGTCAAAGCGAAGAAGCCCGTGGGCGTGGCCGTGGACCGATTGGGAAATTTCTATGTGGCCGAGGCGAAGGGCACTATCAAAAAAATAAATCCCGAAGGCCGGGTAGTAGCCCTCCACAAGGGCAAGCGCCCCCCCGAACTATTGGAGCCGTGGAACCCGCTGCGCGTGTTTATCTACCATCGCCCTACGCAAACGTATCAGTTGCTCAACCAGGAGCTGACAGAAACATCCGCGCAGGCCATACCCCCATCCTTTGCCATTCAACCATGGCTGGTATGCCCCACCCCCGAAAACCACCTGTGGATCATGGACGAAGCCGACCGCACCCTCAAACGCGTCAACTTGTCGCAAAACAAAATCCAGTCGGAGTTTGCGCTGCCCGAAGAAATGGGTCTGCCGCGCCACTTGCGCGAATACCAAAATCTCTTGATCGTGGAAGGCGACAAAGAGCAGGTGGAAATCTACAATGGCGTGGGCAACCGCATCAAAGGTTTTGATCTACCCCGGTTGCGCAACGTAAACGTTGCGGGCGAAGACATCTACTTTGTGACCGAGGATAAGATATTGTTCTATCACTTGTTCTCCGAGCAGGAAACGACTCTGCCGCTTTCCGGTTCGGTCTTGTTTGCCTTAGTCACCGATGAACGACTGCTGCTGGTGCGGCCTGGCAAAGCCGAAATCTACCGCTTCCAATTTTGAGCCCCGTGGTGGCGACCAACTGTTCATTTTTGAACATCTTTGTGCGGATGAGTTCAGGAACGGATACTTTTTGACAAGGTGCCCGGCAACCGTCATTTGCTTAGCCTTGACAATCAAGCTATTCCCAGACAAGTCACAACAAAGACAAACTGGCACCAAATTTTCCTTACCATGGCGATGTCCGATAAACCGATGAGCGCAGAAGGTGGCAAAATCCTAATGATTGACGATGACGAAGATGTATTGCTGGCAGCCAAAATGCTGTTGAAGAAATACAATCACCAGGTCATCATCGACAAAAACCCCAACAAAATCCCGTTTCTACTCAATAATGACACGTACGATGTCATTCTGCTGGACATGAACTTCAGCAAAGACACAACCAGCGGCAAAGAAGGGTTTGAATGGCTGAGGCAAATTAAAGAGCGCGATCCGCAAGCAGTGGTGATCATGATTACCGCGTTTGGCGATGTGGAGATGGCCGTGCGTGCATTAAAAGAAGGCGCCACCGATTTTATCCTGAAGCCCTGGCAAAACGAGAAGCTGCTCGCTACTATTTCCACGGCCATCCGCCTGAAAAAGTCGTACAACGAAGTGGACAAGCTGCGCAAGGCCAAGCAGATGCTGGAGGAACAGATCAGCCAGCCCTTCCGCGACATCATTGGCCAAAGTGCTGCGCTCAAAGACGTATTCACGCTCATCGACAAGGTCGCGCGCACCGATGCCAATGTGCTCATCCTCGGTGAAAACGGAACGGGCAAAGAACTGGTAGCGCGTGCCATCCACCAAAAATCATTGCGCAAAGACAACTCGTTTGTGGGCGTAGACATGGGCGCCATTGCCGAAACCCTGTTTGAAAGCGAGCTCTTTGGCCATAAAAAAGGGGCGTTTACCGATGCGCGCGAAGACCGACCCGGCCGCTTTGAGTTGGCCAATGGCGGCACGCTCTTCCTGGATGAAATCGGCAACCTGAGCCTCAGCTCACAAAGCAAGCTTCTCAGCGCACTGCAACAGCGTCAGATCACGCGCGTAGGCGCCAATCAATCGCAAGAGGTAGATATCCGGCTCATCTGCGCCACCAACATGCCCCTGCTGCAAATGGTGGAAGAGGGAAAATTCCGGCAAGATCTGCTCTACCGCATCAACACGGTGGAGATACGCATCCCGCCTCTGAGCGAACGCGTGGATGACATACCGCTACTGGCCAATCACTTCCTTAACTACTACACCCGCAAGTACCGCAAAGACGTAGTGGCCCTTGCCCCCGAGGCCATGATCAAACTGAAAAAATACGCCTGGCCCGGCAATGTGCGCGAGCTGCAGCACGCCATCGAGCGGGCCGTCATCATGGCCGACAGCAACACCTTGCAGGAGAGTGACTTTCTCTTCAGCCGCAAAACCCAGGAAGTGCTTGCCAACGACAGCCTAAACCTGGACGATGTGGAGCGCACAGCCGTAGCAAAAGCCATTCAACTCCACAACGGAAACATCTCCAAAGCGGCCGAAGAGTTGGGCCTTACCCGTGCTTCGCTCTATCGCAGGATGGAAAAATACGGCTTGTAACACGGCAGTATGGGCTTCCGCATGGACCACCTTCGTTTCAACTGGAAGTCGCCCTATGTGCCGAGGGTGTCTGTGCTGGTGGCCACGTGCTTGCTGTTGGGCATCGGCTTGGCCTCCAATTTCGGCTTTTTTCTTACTGTAGTGCTTTTGGTAGCCATCGCCTTTCAAGTGTATCAGCTAATTGAGCTCACAGATCGTCAACCCGCGCGTATATTTCCAGCCGTTTATTTTGATGAATCGTTACAACAGTTCCGTGCCCATGAAGAGGGAGATGACCTCCGTGCTTTTGTGCAAGAACTTAACCAGGGCGTGGCCAAAGCCAAACAGTCTAAAAACGAAAAAGAGGCGGACTATCAATTTCTTAAAAACATTGTACAACATGCGGGGGTCGGCTTGCTCACATTTAAAAGAGACGGCTCGGTGCAACTCATCAACAGCGCAGCCAAGCGCCTGCTTCGGGTAAATACATTAACGCAGATTGAAGAGCTGCGCGAACTGAGTCATGAGTTGGTCGACTGTTTCCGCAAACTCCGCACTGGTGGGCGCGAGCTCATCCGCATCAAACTGGGCGATGAGACGGTGCAACTTTCCATTTTCGTTATTGAACTGACGCTGCGAGCGGAAGAGATCAAGTTGATTTCGATGAGTAATATCCAGACTGAATTGGAAGAAAAAGAAATGGAGGCATGGCAAAATCTGGTGCGCGTGCTTACGCATGAGATAATGAATTCCGTCACGCCCATCTCTTCACTGGCCGGCATGGTGGAGGAAGACCTCAAACAACGGCTTGATCTGGAACAGACGGCCACCCTAACGTCCGATGAACTGGGCGACATGCATTTGTCCCTGTCCACCATCACCAAACGCAGCGAGGGACTGATCCACTTTGTGAAGGAGTTTCGAAACCTGACCCAAATACCGAACCCGCGGCCCGTGGAAATCTCGGTGCGTACGCTGCTGGAAGAACTGGTGATGCTTCACAAGAAAGAGCTGACCGATGGCCACATCGAAACCGCTATTCAGGTGGAACCCGAAGGACTGACCGTACAGGCCGACAAAAATATGCTTGAGCAAGTCGTCATCAATCTCATCAAAAATGCGATCCAGGCCTTTGACGAACAGCCCCACCGGGTGATTACACTGCGGGCCTTTGTAGGCGAAAACAAGCGGGCCGTCATCGCCATTCGCGACAATGGCAACGGCATTGAACCGGAGGCGCTGGAAAAGATTTTTATACCCTTTTTCTCCACGAAGAAGTCAGGCTCGGGCATCGGGCTCAGCCTGTCAAGGCAGATCATGCGCCAGCATGAAGGCTCCATCACGGTCACCTCGCACCCCGGGCTGGGCACGGAGTTTTTTCTGAGGTTTTAAGATATTTATTCCCTTGGAAAGTCCTTTATGAAGGAGACTAGGATTGATGTCGTCTACCCTTGTCGTATTAATCCAACTTTGGGGTGAATTTCCTATTTTTACTATTGAGTCAGTCGCAAACCATACCGAAATACTCCCATGCTCTGACTTTGAGCACGCAAGTATCTAACCAGATAAGCAACGTAACAGATCATCGAAAGAATTTTAACGGACAACAAAATGGGACTATTTGATAGACTTCTGGGACGGGATCCAAAAAAAGCGAGCCCCACACTAAAAACACCTATTGAGGAATACAAAAAACAGCAGGAGGGAGCCGTCAACATCGGCCAAAGCATCTATCCAATCTTCAAAAGAAAAGATGACCCGAAAATCCACCTCTTGAAAGGCGAACAGGATATTATCAAGATTGATCTCTTAGATGATTTATACCTCTGTTTCAATCTTGATATGGGCACGCACTACGAAATGATACAAAATGACTTGTTGCAAAAAACAAATCTAACAATCCACGAGCTCAAAGCCGCGGCTCTTCGAAATCTGGTCAACAAAATCAATCTCGGCTGCCGGGTTGGTACCGAAGACTTTTCGGAAAACATTCCACAGGCCAAACCTTTCTATAGCATTCAATTTGACAGCAATTTAAACGCCATGATGTTCTTGGTCGATGATTTTTGGGAAACAACTGCTCAACAGATAGTGAAGTCTGATCGAATTGCAATTGCCATGCCGGCCAAGAACTTGATCTATTTTTCGGATATGCGACTTATGGAGAGCTTCAGAACCATGAGACCCGTGGCTACGCATATGTTCAATGCTTCTATTGAAGATGGCATCCACCTGACTGACAAAACCTATATCCGCAAAGATGGAAAGTGGGTTTTGTTTTTGGATACTGAAGAACAGATGGCCGATCTTTGGTAGTAAAGAACTTAAACCCTGAAATTAGTGATCTCAGTCGGTGGAGAAATTCCATATTCAAAAATCGATATGGAATTGGATTTGTTGCAGAATTTAATGACGCAGAGGGAAACAGAAATTGCTTTGTACCAGGACAGCACTCATAGCAACGCCATTCAAAAAGAACGAAGATGACCCGATACGCATTTTCACTCTGGGCACTCATCAGTCCCCTGACGCTCCTTTCTCAAACCATCGCGCTGGATGCCTCCACGCTCGAACCCGTTCACGTAAGCATGCGCCCCGAAACATGGGGCCAGCGACAGGTGGTCAGGGTGGTCAAAGACCCGGCCATCAAAGAAGTAGATGAGCCCACGTTTGTAAACATCCGCGGAAGCGACTTCACCAACGGCACCCTTGAGGTATACGTACTCAGCCGCTTGTTGCCCACTGCGCCCGAGGCGGCCCGGGGCTTCATCGGCATCGCCTTTCGCATCGCCCCTGACCGCTCGCGGTTTGAATGTATCTACCTGCGCCCCACCAACGGGCGGGCCGAAGATCAACTCAGGCGCAACCGCGCCACGCAGTATTTCTCCTTTCCTGACTTCAAGTTTGATCGGCTCAGGCGCGAGTCGCCCGGGCAATACGAGTCGTATGCCGACATGGGGCTAAATGAATGGATTAAAATCAAAATAGACGTTAATGGCCGGCAAGCCAGACTCTACGTAAACGACAGCCCACAACCGGTATTGGTGGTGAACGACCTGAAACACGGAGACCAGGCGCGGGGAAGCATCGGGCTATGGGTGGATGTAGGAACGGAAGGTTTTTTTTCCGACTTAAAAATCACGCATATCCCATAATCGGATTCAACTTCCGACTTATGAACCTATCTGATTTAATGATTCCTGAGTACTTGGATTTTCAGTCTTTGTTTGAACCGACTTTGCTCACTCCTGCTCAACCGAAATGCTGCGGTGATAGCCGTTGGCCAGTTCGTTAAAGGGCAACTTCACCACCAGTACATCGTCTTCGACTGATGCGTGAATATTCTGGCGATCGACAAAGTAGGGGATGGCCTTGTGGTACACAAACCGTGGCACGGTAATTTCGCCCTCCTTACCTTGAAACCGATGGGTATAGAAGACCATTAAATAATTATTGTGGATTTCGACCTTCAGTTCCTCCGGAGCAAACCCCGGCACCAGGGCACGTATCTGCCGGTGGTCGGTAAATTGGTTGAGTTCCACTACCGGCTCCACCACGCCTCCATTGAGTGTGTTGAGCAGGTTGATAGAATCAAGTAGTTGTCGGTCGATCGTGGCTTTCATCTTCTTCATCTGTTCTCGTTGACCTGTCGCCATCACAACAACGGACGTACCACAAAAGGTTCGCTGACGGGGCGTCAGGGTTGGCGGGCAGTTTGGGCGCGACAATGACACGAAATGACCGGCCCGCCATACATGGCATTGCCAAATTGGCAAACCTACTTCCAGCGGAATTTGAAAAACAAGAGCGTGAGCGACAGCACCAGCGTGACGGCATTGGCCAAAATCACGGGTACATCTCCGATTAAAAAACCATACGCCAGCCACAGGGCGATGCCCAGTGAAAAAATCAGGAACATCCCGAGCGAAAGGTCTTTGGCGGACCGGCTTTTCCAGGTCTTGATGACTTGCGGCAAAAAGGAGATCGTAGTGAGCGTGCCGGCTACGATGCCAAGCCATTGGTGAGAATTCATCGATTAAAGAGGGGTTTTTCGCATTTCACGTTGGCGCATAGGCATTTGGTCTATCAATTGCCATAGCTGCGTTGGGGATACGGGCGTAAGGCTCCGGAACTTCTCGCCCCCATCCTTTCCGATCAGCAGCACGCCAAACTGGTCATTGGCGATCTGGTAGTGCCGATGCAACGCGGTCGTGCCCCGCTCAATAACGACATTGCGCTCATGCGCCTCTGCAGAATCGCGCGAAAGCAACCGCCATTGCGTGCGCACCGGCTCGCTGGATGGGTCGCCAAATACAATTATTCTTCGCGCGGCAGACGGCTGATCCGCCATCGCCCAAAGTAAAATTGCCAGTTTCCACATGCCCGGCAAAGGTAGGCAAACCCGCGGGCACTAGATATCTGCCCGCTTCAATTTCAGGTAGCTGAAATAGTTGAACAAGGCTGCCCAGGTCAGTGCAATGGCCACAGAGCCTACCGTTACGTAATCGCGAATGGCCATAAACGTGTAGCGCGCCAGCGGCATAGGCACCAGATTGGAAATAGACTCCAGCGGAAAAAAGGGAATCACACCGGGCACGTAGTCGTTGATGTTCTCTTTGATGATGAGCTCAATGAGGGCGGCATTTAACAACAAAATGATCGTAAGCCCGGAACGCTGGATGAGCATGCCCAGCATCATCGCGAAGGACAGATACGCAAACACCTCCAACAAGCAGGCCGGGAAAAAATCGATGCCGGTGAGCCCGTATGGGAAATCATACTCGGGTGAGTAAATCAGACCGCCCACCAGGGCAATGAGGAACACAGCTACCATGCTGAGCAGGCTAAGTACTCCATTCATCAGCAGCTTGGAAACTAAAAATTCCTCGCGGCTGAGCCCGTCAATGATGTTTTGGCGGATGGTGCGATAGGTGAACTCATTGGTGATGGAGACAACTACCATGATGGCCAGCCCGATTTTGAGCAGGCCCGCAGCCCACGCCAGGTTTTGCCAGATATCCGGAAAGTGGTAAAGGGGAACGCGGTTGATGTTGATGTTGGCGCCAAATTCAATGCTCTTGCTGTGGAGCCACTTCAAAAATTCCATGCCACTGGCTGCGCTGGCAATCAGCATAAAAAAATACAGCCCACAAATCACCCAAAAGGTGCGGTAGGCCGCCATCTTCTTCCACTCAATGGACAGGAGGTGTAGCATGACTTTCGGATAAGATTTCGAGAAACTGTTTTTCCAATGATTTTTTGCGCGTAGCGAGGTGCGAAGCCGTAATGCCCTTGTCAAACAAAAAACGGTTGAGATCGTGGGCATGGAACCCATCTTTCATCATGACCGAATAATGCGTGTGCTCGCGTTTGATTCTCGCGCTGCCGGCAAACTCTTCCAGCAATACGGCCAGGTCATCGTGAAAGGCCTGCACCTCCACAATCTCCTCACCCTTGCCCACATCGTCTACCGGGCCTACATGGCGCAAGTGGCCCTTTTGCAGCACTGCGAAATGCGTACACACCTTTTGCACCTCATCCAATAGGTGGCTGGCCAGGATGATCGTCTTGCCATCCGCGGCAATGCGTTTAATGATTTCGCGGATTTCCGCAATCCCCATTGGGTCCAGCCCGTTGGTGGGCTCGTCCAGAATCAGAATGACGGGGTCATTTAGTAGGGCGGAGGCAATGGCCAAGCGCTGCTTCATCCCCAGCGAGTACGTTTTGAATTTATCGTGTTCGCGGCCGGTCAGCTCCACCATCTCCAGCACTTTCGGAATGCGCTCTGGGCTGCATTGCTTAATGGCCGCATTCACTTCCAAGTTTCGCTGCCCACTCAGGTAGGGATAAAAAATGGGATGCTCCAGCACGGCTCCGATCTTCCTGCGCGTGAGGTGTGACGGTGGCTGGCCAAACCATGAGAAGTTGCCACTGGTGGGGTTAGTAACGCCCATGAGCATCCCGAGCGTAGTGGTCTTGCCGCTCCCGTTGGGGCCGAGCATACCAAATACCTGACCGCGGGCTACCTCCAGTGAAAGCTCATATACGGCCGTAAGTCTGCCAAACCTTTTGGTAAGCCGGTCTACCTTTAACACTGTTTCCAAAGGCGCGGGGGTTAATCTACACTTTTGGTGAAGTCCTTGATCTTCTTCCCGATGTCCGAACTTTCGTCCAGCGCATTAAAAAGAGACGCAGCTTTGTTCATGGCCACTTTGCCGAGGATGTCCAGCACATATAAATTGGTGGAATCATTTACCAAAATAACGGTGCCCTTGACCTGCCCCTTTACTTCACGGATGTACACATCAAACCGCTTACCGTCATGGCGACTGGTCATCATCTCTTCATAATCCTCCCGCTGGTAGTCCGATAAAATACTTTTGTAGTCCGCAGCCGAAAACCGATCGCTTTTGTCAATCATCAAAAAACGCATTTTCTCCACGTCTTTGATCAACTCGTCAAAGTCCTTATCTTCCTTCTGATTAAGCATCCGAAGGGTGTTCTTATAGAAGTACAAGTTCAACGACTCGCTAAAACGCTTGCTCAACTTCTCGGTCGTCTGGGTCTGGGCATACACTGCTGTCCCCGGTATAGCCAGCAGCGCGAAGAGGATAAACCTTGTGGTTTGCATCATGGCTTATCGATTATGAGACGTGATTTGTGTTTCTTTAAGCAACGCAGGGTCAAGATAACCTTTCAGTTCAATGACCACAACCTCGTCTTGTTCCTCAACCAATACAAAATAACGGTTCCACCTGCCGTCCGAGCGCATGTGAAAATGTATGCGATCACCGTTGTCGCGAATGGTTGCCAACTCTTCAAAACCATCCTGTGCGAGCTGACGGGTAAAGTGGTGGGTAGATGTAAACTGTGCGCGCCACAGATCGGCCGGGATGGTCATCAGCCGCACATGCTTAACGTCTTGCAGGGCTCTGCGCAGAACATCTTCCTGATCGGCCACCAAACCAATAAACATCCGGCACCAGAAACCATTCACACTAAAGGCGTGCACATTTTCCTCGCGCACAAATCGGTCGCGCAGTTGTTCATATGATTCGCTCTGCGCCTGGGCCACACTGGCGGCAAAGGCGAGTGCCCACAGAAATGAGAAAGTTTTCATAGCGATAGGGGTTGACGGGTTGTACGAAAAAGAAACCGGCAGGATACAGTTCGGTGAAACAATTTTCCTGCCGTGTATATTTTAATTCTTTTTCTCCTTCATTTTTTCGAGTTGCTGTAACCCCTCGATGTCCATTTTACGTCCCAGTTTAGATACCTGCTTCAGGTCTATTTCGCCAAAGAGGCTCATGACCATGAACTCCTCATTGCCTCCCATAACCATCACCAGTTCGCTGATTTTGCCAGGGGATAGTTCCTTGATAAAGAACTTGAAATCCTGGTCCTTGTCGCGCACGCTCATCAGCTCCTCATAGTCTTTGCTGGGGATCATGCCCATCGCTTCTTTGTACAATTCGCGGGAATTGCGCGCATTTTCCTTAGCCAAAATGCGCAAGCCCTTCAGTTTGCTGATGGCATTGAGGATTTCCTGATCTTCCTTGCTCTCCATTTCCATGTTGGTGAACAAGTTGAACATCTTACTGCTGACCGTTACCTGGCTAAAGGTCTCGTCATTTTGATATTTGCTAAAAAACTTGCTCACGGCATCGCCCTGGGCCTGTGCGGCAAAGGAAACGATGACAAAAAGAGTGATGATGTTATTTTTCATGGGTGTTGTTGTTATTCGTAGTTAAATGGTGACTTCTTCTTTTTTCTCTTTTCCTTGAATTTTTTCTTCGGCCTGATTAAAGAGTTTTATCTTGCTGGTTTCTTTTTGTCCGCGGTTAAATCCTTTCGAAATCATCATCAGGGCCTTTTTGGTTTCTTCGAACGCGAGTTTGGGGTCTGAGTAGGTGTCTGCCACTTCCTCGGGATAGCGGTTGCGGACTTCTTCCCGCACAAAGTACCCGGCCACGATCACCACGGCTATGCCGGCTGCCATGCGTGCCGCGTTGAACGTCCACCACACCATTTTACCTTTGGGTGGTTGCCGGAGTTGGTCGTTTACACGCTTGTCAAACGCGACATCCGTTAACTGCTGGCTTTTTTGTGCTTGCAAATACCGGAACAGCGGAGCGGCCTCGTTGAGTGGCTCGGCCACTTCGCCTCGGGCGAAATAATCTTTGAGCTGTTGTTCTTCCTCCAGCGAGGTTTCGCAGTTCCAGTACTTCTCCAGCAATATTTCTATTTGCTTAGAGTCCATAGGCATTGAGTTTCATCAGTTTTGTTTTGATGGCGTTACGGGCGCGGAACAGGTTTACTTTCACCTGGTTCATGTCTAACTCCAAAATGTCACAAATTTCATTGTAGCTATACCCTTCCACATCGCGGAGGTGTATGACCTGCCGTTGCTTTTCGGGCAGGGCGGCCATCAATTGACTAATGCGTTGCATACTTTCCTGTCGTTCAGTGGTTTCATGCGGTGTGGCGTTTTGGTCATGTACCTCGAGTTCTTCGGAAAGCGAGCCGGTAGCCCTGCGTTGGGTGAGCCGGAGTCGGTCGAGCGAAAGGTTTTTGGTGATGCGCATACACCAAGCCTCCCAGTTTTCTACGTCTTCTGCCTTCCCCTGGCCGCGCCACACGCGGATGAATACTTCCTGAACCACGTCCTTGGCTTCCTCTTCGTTGGCCAAAAGCCTCAAAGCAAAGCGGTAAAGCTTGTTTTTGGCCGGCAGAACCTGATTTTCAAAGAATTCGAGATTCATCGTTTCTAAGGGCAAGACGGGGACGGAAGCGGTTTGTTACAGGCGTTTCAAAAGTTTTTACAGCCACAGGCGCAAGATAATGGCTTGCAAACCCATGACGCAGGTGAAGGATTGCCTATCTTCGCTTCCATGACCGAGCCCGACCAAAAAATCGTGGTGTTTGCCGCCTACGATACCGCTGTACAGGCCAACCTGGCCAAGACCAAACTGGACGCTTACGGGGTGCCGTGCTTCCTCTCTGGCGAGAATTTCAATGGCCTCTATCCGTTCCGAAACGAGCTTTTCACGGGCGTACAACTCCACATCTTCGAAGCCGACTGGGATCGCGTGCGCGAAATTCTGGAAACTGAAATCTAGTTATCGATCCATAGCCACGGTGGCAGGGACCAAATACCCGGATTAATTCTTGACTACGGTAAACTCCACCCGTCTGTTATTGGCGCGGCCCTCCTCCGTATCGTTGGTGTCAATGGGGCGGCTTTCTCCATAGCCCTGCGCGGTGATGCGACTCACATCAATGCCCTGGCTCACAATGTAATCAACCACGGACTGCGAGCGCCCCTGTGACAAGTTCAAATTGTATGTGTCCGACCCTTTGCTATCAGTATGGCCGGCAATCTCCACTTCTACGCGCGGATTTTGCTGCAAAAACTCCACTACTTTATTCAGTTCGGTGAATGACTCGGGCTTCAACGTGGTGCGGTCAAAATCAAAGTAAATATTTTTGAGAACAATGGTGAGCCCCACCTCAATGGGTGCCAGGTATACGTCTTTCTCAACAGGGGTCACCTCGGGGTTATTTACCTCCGTGCTGTCCGATCCATTCAGATAGCCTTCGGCCGTAGCAGAGATGCGGTACCAGCCCAGCGATGGGATGTCGGCCTGATAACTGCCTCGGTTCAGTTTGGCATCCAGCACGGTACCGTTGCTTTTCATGACAAGGGTGGCTTTGGCACCGGGGATCACCTCGTTCGTTTTCTTATCGCGCACGCGACCGTTCAACACGAGTTTTTTGGCGATGGGCGTCATCGGGATGTTGACGACTACCGTGGTATCATTATTTACTTTGGGCATAGTAAAGTTTTGATCAAACGGCAAGTAGCCGGATGCTTTGGACAGGAGATGATATTCTTTGACCTCCGGCAGTTTGGTTTCAAACTGGCCTTGTTTATTGGAGGTAAACCCGGTAGGCGTTTTGTCTTTGAGCGCCAAAATCACCTCGGCCACCATAGGTTGTTGGGTTTTTTGGTCAAACACATTCCCCTTTAGCGTGACGGTGATAGTGCGGGGCTTTAGCAGAAACAAGTCAAAGTTGCCGCCTTCGGCCCGTGAATTCATGCGCGCGGTAAAAATATTGCCGTGTGTGTCGATGGAAAAGTAGGCGTCTTTCACGCCTGTGTTGATGCGACTGCCCAGGTTCACCGGCTCCGACCAATTGGCCCACGTGTCATCCAGCCGGGTGGCCTTGAAAATATCCGTGTTGCCCACCTTGTCTTTGGATGGCCGGTCGCTGGCAAAGAATACGGTCTTTTGATCGGGGCCGATGAACAGCGCATAGTCATCGTAGTCCGAGCTGAGCTTCAGTTTGGAGGGGCGCGTCCAGTCACCACCCTTTTTGCTGGAGAGATAGAAGTCACTATACCGTGACCCCGCTACTTCCGAGAAGTACATTAGGATGTGATTTCCATCGGCCGAAAGGCAACCGCCATAAAATACTCCTTTGTTCATTTTCTCAAATTCAGGGATTTTGATTTCCGTCCAACTGGCCCCGTTGGGGCTGACTAATGAAAAGCCTACTGAATTTTTTGCGCGTCCTCCGCGGATGAACAAGTTACCGTCTGGCAAAATGTTGAACACCTGATTGTAGCGATTTTGATTGAAGGGCGCCCCCAGATGTTTGGCTTGTGTCCACTCCCCTTTTTCGTCTTGGGTCGTCACCCAGATATCCTGGCTGTTATCACGCCCGTAGGTATTTTCGGGGTGGTTGAAGATAAAGTAGTAGATTTGTTTACCATCGTTGGAGATGACAGGCGAGACATCGTCAAAGGTAGTGTTCACTTTGGTGGTGCTCATGCGCACCAGTTCATAGCGTGGGCTGATTTCCTGTGCACGCAGTGCGCTGGCGCATACAAGCATCGCAACGGTTACAAATACGTTCTTCATACTTCTGGGTTAACGTTCCTTTAATCCATCCGAAGGTTCCAGCGGTACCTGTTAGGCCACCGAAGGAATACTGAAAAAACCGCGGCCACTCATCCCTATGGCCAACACGATAATAGCCAACGCAATCGTATTAAGCAAAAACAACCGCTTGTGCTTGGCTGTGGCCTCCGCCATCCGCTTAGACGTGCTGCGCGCTACCGTAATCAATACGATGGCGATAAGCATAAGCGAAATATGCTCCACCGCCCAATACCGCAGGCCTGCGTCCTTCATCGTCATATCATTAAATTGAACAAAAGGGCTCTTCACGTAAAGCACCAGGCCCACCACTAACTGAATGTGTGCAAGGATGAGCAAAATCAAACTCAGTTTATCATCTACCGGGGTGAAGGGCTTTTTGCCCTGCCAGCCGGAGAAAGACTTGGCAATGACGATCAGCAAAAGCGCGAGAACCAGATAGCGAAGCGAAGAATGTGTGTGAACAAGACCGGTGTACATACGTTGAATTTTACCGCAAATTACACGTTTGTAGCACATGAATGAAGCGTCATTTAACCCCGAAAACGGGGGTTTTGCCGACCTCCAAAACACCGTAGTGATTCCGGGTCCGTCTTTGTAGTTTCGCGCATCTCCCGATAGGTTTTTCGTTCATCAAACTAAAGAGCATATGAAAAAAGTTTTGTGTGTCGTGGTGTCAATGGCGCTTTCGCTGGCCGCGCAGGCGCAGGAGGCGCAGGTCTATCAACGTCCGCCCGAAGAAATTGCCCAACTGGTGGAGGCTCCCTCTACCCCTGCCGTAGTGTTGTCGCCTGACAAGAGCCTGATGGCCTTGCTTGATCGATCTGACTATCCGGGCATCGAAGAATTATCGCGGGCCGAGTTGCGGATTGCGGGGCTGCGAGTTAACCCCGATAATTTTGGGCCGAGCCGCGGCAACTACTTTGTAGGCATTAAGTTCAAAAGTTTGAAAGACGGAAAAGAGTATGCCGTCAGCGGTTTGCCTTCGCCTTTGCAAATCAGCAACGCCTCTTTTTCGCCCGACAGCAAAAAGCTGGCGTGGCTCCAAACCTATCCCGACCGTATTGAGGCGTGGGTCATCGACCTGACGGGGTTTACAGCCAAAAAATTATCCACCCGAAAAATCAATGCCAGCCTGGGCAACCCGGTGAGTTGGCTATCGGATTCGCAGACGTTGCTGTTGCTTACCGTAGCCAACGCGGGCAATCTGCCCGCAAAATCCCGAGTGCCTGTGGGGCCCGTGGTGGAAGAAAACCTGGGCAAACGCGCTCCTTCGCGCACGTACCAAGATTTGCTGAAGAATCCGTATGACGAGTCGGTCTTCGACTACATCTGTACCAGCCAACTGATCTCGGTCTCGTTGGCCGGAGAGGAAACGCTGCTTGGAACGCCTGCGGTGTACAATGCACAAAGCCCCTCGCCCGATGGTTCATTGATTTTGACGCGCACCGTGCAGCGGCCATATTCCTATTTGGTGCCGGTCAACTTGTTCCCGCAACAAGTGAACGTGATCGATCGAAAAGGAAATTTGGTCAAGCACATGGCCGACATCCCTTTGGCGGACAACATCCCATTGGGCTTTAGTGCTACCCTGAAAGGACCGCGCGGTCATGCGTGGCGAGCCGATGTGCCCGCAACCTTGTATTGGGCCGAAGCGCAAGACGGTGGCGATCCTAAAGTAAAGGCGGAGGTACGTGACAAGGTATTCGTTTCGGCCGCTCCGTTTACCCAAACGACCGAGCTGATAAGTTTGCCCCTGCGCTATGGAGGCATCACCTGGGGCAATAATCAACTGGCCTGGGTATACGAAAGCTGGTGGTCCGATCGGAAGGAGCGAACCTATCAGATCAATCCTTCGGCCCCGGGCACCAAAAAGGTGGTGTTCGACCGGTCGTCTGAAGATGTGTATACCGACCCGGGCAACGTGCTTACATCCCTCAACAGCTTTGGTCGTTCGGTGATGCAAATCAATGCCGACAACTCAGTGTATCTGACGGGGTTGGGATCATCACCCGAGGGCGACCGCCCCTTCCTGGACAAGATGGATCTCAAGACAAATAAAGTGACGCGACTGTGGCGCAGCCAGGCCCCGTACTTCGAATACGTGGTGAGCCTACTGCCCGGCAAGAAAGTAAGCTTCATCACGTCACGCGAATCGCAGACGGAAAATCCCAACTACTTCCAGCGCACGTTGGCAAGCAAAAGCGTGGCCCAGCTCACGGCTTTCCCGCACCCGTATCCGCAAATCAAAGACGTAAAAAAACAAGTGCTCAAATACAAGCGTGACGATGGCGTGGAATTAACGGCCGACCTGTACCTGCCGGTGGGCTACAAAAAAGAAGACGGCCCCCTGCCTACTTTCTTCTGGGCATACCCCGAAGAGTTTAAGTCAAAGGCCAATGCCGGCCAAGTGAAGGGATCGCCTTTTACGTTTACCCGTTTGAACTGGGGGACCCCGATTTACTGGGTGACGCGTGGCTACGCCATCCTCGACAACGCCTCCATCCCCATTGTGGGCGAAGGGGATCAAGAACCCAACGACACGTATGTACAACAGTTGGTGGCCAGCGCCAAAGCAGCGATTGACTATGGTGCCAGCTTGGGTGTGGTAGACCCTAAGCGCGTGGCGGCCGGTGGCCACAGCTATGGGGCGTTCATGACGGCCAATTTGCTGGCTCATAGCGATTTGTTTGCTGCAGGTATTGCGCGCAGTGGAGCCTATAACCGCACACTTACCCCATTTGGTTTTCAGGCCGAAGAGCGTACGTACTGGCAAGCCCCTAAGATATATTTTGACATGTCGCCTTTCTCGTTTGCCGACAAACTAAAAGAACCGATTTTGATGATACACGGGGAAGCCGACAACAACTCGGGCACCTTTCCGATTCAGAGCGAGCGGTTTTACAACGCCATCAAAGGGCATGGCGGCACCGCACGTTTCGTGCTGTTGCCCTATGAAAGCCATGGCTACCGCGCCAAAGAATCGGTGCTGCACATGCTGTGGGAGATGGATCAGTGGCTGGAGAAATATGTGAAGAATGCGAACCGGACCACCGTGGGAATGAAATAAGTATTCACTGGAAGCGTCTGGGAAGAGGTCTCTTGTGTTGATACCAACAACACGTTGGAGACAGCCTCTTTTTTTGTCCCTTTGCAAGCGTTTACTTCAATCGAGAGGTAAGGCAAGACGTTAGTTCGTTGTTGAAAAAACACGAGGTGCGAGCCACTTCGTTGCAATCACTTCGTTAAATGCCGGGCTTAAATGCTACTCCCGGTTTTTTGAATCTATCACAATCGTAACCGGCCCATCGTTGATCAGCGCCACTTTCATGTCGGCCCCAAACTGACCGGTCAATACCGATTTGCCCAGCTCGCGTTCCACGGCTGCAACAAACGCCTGGTAGAGCGGGATGGCCACCTCCGGCCGGGCCGCTTTGATATACGAGGGGCGGTTTCCCTTTTTTGTGCTGGCGTGTAGGGTAAATTGACTGATGACGAGCACCTCGCCTGCTATATCTTTCACACTGCGATTCATTACACCTGCTTCATCATTGAAAATCCGAAGCTGAACAGTTTTGGCTGCGAGCCAGCCAATGTCTTCCTGATCATCAGCCTCTTCTATGCCGACCAACACCAGCAACCCGGCACCGATCGTTGAAAATACAGATCCGGAAATACTCACGGAAGCCTCGCGAACCCGTTGTACCACTACCTTCATGCCCTATCCTGGTTTGTTGACTTCACAAACTTATTTGCTTCGCGGCTGAAATTCCAACGGCAATAGCGTGGACATTTTTTCGGACCACGACCAATAGTTTTCAATAAAAACCGAACGCACATCTTCGTAGTATCCGTTGTCGAAGATGCGTATGGGATTAAATACATGCAAAATGGAACGCTGGCGGATGCGCTGGTCGGGGCGGCCTACCATGGCCGCGTACCCCGGCTCTTCCAGCTCTTTGTATTGCACCTGGAGCAGGCCCTGGTAGTTCATCAACCCCCCTTGGCCAGTGGCCGCAAACTCTTTGCCGGTGAGCGACTCGTCCACCACGCTATCGATCTCTTTGGGCAACCCCCGCAGTTGATAGTAGTAACTCAAGCTGTCGCCATTGATCACCTGAGGCTTTCGGCCCTCCGTTGACGTTGAAAGATTGAATGTGACGTTTCCTGCAGCCGTCTTCTTTCGCAAGGCGGTTATCCGCGCGTTCAGAAACTCATCAGAAGGCCGCTGGGGGTTGGGAATGCGATAAACCCGCGATACCTTGAAGTTGTCTTCTTTCCACTGTTGTTGTTGCCACGATCGCATAAAATGGTTGAGCGATCCGTAAAACGCCCGGTCACGTTCGCGCTGCCATCGCTTTTGCTCACGCTCATTTTTGGGTTCCATCTCCTCAAACTGCGGCAGCCCATAAATGGTGAAAAGCCCCGGTCGCGCCTGGTATTCAAAGTGATGCAAGTGGTACTTGATACGATAGCCGGTGGCCTTGTTTTCCACGATGATGGGCTCTCGTGCATGCGCCACCAGCACGGCATCGCGCGGATCAAAATAGAGAAAAATAGACTTGGGATTTTTGATTTCGCAAGCCGCGGCATTTTTAGATGCGCCCAGAAAATGGTGTTTAAAGCTCTGGTAGTTTCGCTTCCAGTTCAACGTGTCGGGTTTCACGAGCACTTCACTCAGCAGCTTTGCCTCCTGTACCAAGGGTTGGTTGGCCACTACCCGTGTATCGCCCGTAAACGCCACCGCTTGCTGGGTCATCACATAGCCCACGTACGTGAAGATAAGGTCATATTTGCCTGACGGAAATCCGGAAAAGCGGTATTCGCCATTGGCATCGGTACTGGCCCCAAAGGACGTATTGGCAAAAAACACGTTTACATACGGAAGGGGCTCGTTCGTGAGTGAATCAATAACGCGCCCGGACACGACATTTTGCGCCAAGGTCGTCCACGAACTCGTGAAGAACAAAAATAGGAAATACAGGCTATGCCGACTGCATTTCGGCCGAGGGATGAACAACGGTGCCATGAGAGATCGAGTTTGCATATTCTAACGCAGCCCGCGCCACTTTGGCCGACTCAATCGCCTTGTATTTTTGCGGTATCAGAAAATCAAACACCTTAAAAAACCACTTGGCCGCGGCCTCGCCCGAGCGGTACTCCTGGCGGGGGCCCAGCAAAAGGGAAGGCTGCAAAATGTGCAGTGCCTGAAACCCGATTTGTTTGATGCCCTCTTCAGCTTCGCCCTTTACGCGGTTGTAAAAAACAGATGCACGTGCATCGGCTCCCAACGCGGACACCAACACAAAACACGTGGCCCCGCCTGCACGGGCGGCTTTGGCGAGATTCAACGGATAGGTAAAATCCACTTCGCGAAAAGCGTCCTTTGTTTTTACCTTTCGGATGGTGGTACCCAGGCAACAAAAAGCATGGTCACATACCAGTGGCTGCTCCGCCAAAGTTTTAAAGTCCGTTACCCGCTGTTCCAATTTGGCGTGCGTCAGTTCCAACGGCTTGCGAACCAGCGTCACCACGCGAGCATAGCGTTCATCGCGCAGCAACAACTCCACCAGGTATTTGCCAATCAGACCTGTGGCACCGGCCACTACGGCTGTCTTTCCGCTGTTCATGCGGGCAAAGATCGGATAAGTTCCGTCATTTCTTTTTGTAAAGCACTGGTTTTATCGGCCGCGTACCAAGCATGTATTTTCTCTACCCACACCTCGTGCGGCTGGCCGGAGTCTTTAAGTTGCCAGACCAACTCTTGTGCTTCTTGCGGACGCGGACCCCACACCGCCAAATCGGTTTGGGTGGCCGGATCGATGACTACCAGCCGCGGGATGGAGCGCGTGCCATGGAACAGATAACGATCCATAATGACGGGATGCTCATCGCGCAGAATCAATTTTAATTCAATATGGGTTTGTACGTGGGCCATTTTGGCGATCACGGGAAGGTTTTGGGCGGCATCGCCACACCAACCCTCGGTAATCACCAACCACGTAGCGGGTTTTGTTATCGCCCTCAGGGCGGATTGCAATTCCTCGGTCAACGTAACGTGCTTGTCCAACCGGTTCATCCGCTGGATGTTCAACCGCGCATAGTGCACAAGCTCGTCAGTTTGAATGGGGCCGGTGGTTTTGTTTTCGGCCATCAATGCATGCAACCGCGCACGGTACGATGCATACGAGTAGGCCTGCTGCAAGACGGATGGGGTGATGACGGGGTGACTCATGGATAGCCTATGCTGATTTCCATACAGAAATGGAGAGGCTAAAGTTCACGTACATCAAAACGTTTGCTGGATTTCGTTTTTCAGCGTGGTCATGGCCAGCGCGATGGGGTCCACCTTTTTTTCCAACATCTGCTCAAAAATTTTGCGCGATAGGTCAAGCGAAGTTGCCTCGGCCGGCAGACCGCCCGCAGCTTCGTTGATGGTCATGACAATGTCCTCTTTGGCGCTTTTGATTTGGTTCCACACCTCATCACTCATGTACACTTGCTGCGAGGCGTTGTGATTGTATTCGTTTCGGATCTCATCCAACAGCAGCTTCTGAAAATCGCGGGCGGAAAAGGCGGGGTTGGAGAGGCGCATCAGCAGATTTTGAGGGGACATTCGCTCCAAAAACAAGGTCATGCGCTCGTACGCTTGCAAGCGGGCAGGCAGGATGGTTTCCAAACTGCGGCCACGCACCTCCAGGCGTTTCAACTCAATCTCTTTGTCGATTTGGGCGCGCACCAGCAAATAGGCAGCATACAATACCACCGAAGCAGGAATGAGGATTTTGATCAGGTCAATAAAGGCTTCCATGTGAACCAGTAGGGGTACAAAGGTGTTTGAAATTTAGATAATTTTATACCGCGGAAGGCGAGATGTTTGAACAATTACAACCGGTTGGGCTAACCCCCAAAGCAGCCGAAGAGGTACGAAAAATCATGGAGGCAAAAAAAGTGCCTGAGGGTTATAGCTTGCGCGTGGGCGTACGGGGCGGAGGCGGCTGTGGTGGCGCCACCCTCATGATCGGGTTCGACAAAAAAAAAGAAACCGACCTGGCCTATACCATCGATTCCATACCTGTGTTGGTGGACAAGCGCCACACGATGTACCTCATTGGCAAGCAAGTGGATTTTTACGAGGGCAGCGAGGCGCGGGGCTTTTTGTTTGTGGACGCAACGGAAGGCAGGCCTTAAACGCAGCTACGGTTTTTGCATCGTTACCCACACACTGGCTTTTTTGCATACGCCCCCGATGGGCGGATTGAACTTGGAGATTTTGACTTCGGCAGAGAAGGCCTGCCCAAACGAGGTAAGCACCGAAGCGGCAATGGCGTGTGCTACCCGTTCCAACAGTTTGGAGGGTTTTTCCATTTCAGTTTTTACCAACGCGTACAGTTCTTCATAGTTCAGCGTGCCCGCAAGGTCATCGGCAAAGGCTGTTTCCTGGATTTCCGTCTCCACGGAAATATCGACCTCGAATTTATTACCCGATGAGCGCTCGTGCGGGTACACGCCATGGTAGGCGTGAAACTCCAATCCCTCCAGAATGATTTTGCCCCTCATGCAGGCGCGTTACTGGATGTCGTCAAAAAACGATTTCTGAAACAAGTCTTCTACCAGTACGGGTTTGACTTCCTCCTTTTTGGCCGGCTCGGCTACCGATGGAACAGGCGGTGGCGTTTCGCTATTGGGGTACACAATTTTTTTCACTTCGCGCTTGGCTTGGGCCACGTGTTGATCGGGATTGAATGAATCGGCCAACTGCTTGGCGCGGTCTACACGTTCGATCGTTTCCTGGGCCATGCGCTTGAGGTCTGACAATAAGTTTTCGCGGTGCAACTCCAGGCGTTTGTAGTCTTGCGCCAGCGCACGCATCCGCTCTTCCATTTCGTCTACCCACTCGCGCGAAGTAGCTTCGGCTTCTTCGATAATGTCTTTGGCTTTGCTTTTGGCTTCGTGCAACATGGCCTCCACTTTCAGTTGGGTTTCGCGCATGTGCAATTCGGCTGCTTTGTTGGCCTGTTCTACCACGTTGGCACCGGTGTCTTCAGCCGTTTTCAGGGTCTTGAATAATGAGGTTTCCACCTCGCGCAGTTTAGCCACCTCGCGCTCGGCCGCCTCATATTTCATTTTCAGTTCCTTGGTCTCGTCCAATACGCGTTCCCATTCCTGCGACAGTGAGAGCAAGAAGGCATTAACTTCATCTTTGTCGTAGCCGCGCAGGGTGCGCTCAAATGATTTCTGACGGATTTCCAACGGTGTGACTTTCATACCCGGGTTGGTTAAGTTGAAAAATAAGACAACGCTGCAAAAAATGGCAACAGCAGGCCAAAACTACTCATTTTCAAGCAATAAGCAACACCCCTCGCGCTACTTCGCAGCCACCTGCCACACCGAAATGGACCGGTCATCACTGGCGCTGATCAGCCAGTTATTGAACGAAGACCACAACAGCTTGTTGACGGAGGTGCCGTGGCCTGCGTGGCGCGCCTTGTCAATCACTTTCAACAGCTTTAGCTCGCGGGCATCCCATACTTTGATGGACTTATCCATGCTGCCCGTTGCAAACCAGTGGCCTTGGGCGTGCCATGCCAGATGATTGATGGCAAAAAGGTGGGCCACTACTTCCTGTGCCTGGTCATACAACGGCCATCGCCACGACTTCAGCCGCGCATCGCGCGAAGTGGTAATCAAGCGATCGCCTGCGGGGGTAAAGGCAAGGGAAAACACGGAATTCTGATGTGCCGGCCAGGTATGCCTGACCTGGTAGGAGCGCGCGTCCACGATGCGAACGTGGTGATCGCTGTACCCCACCGCCACTTCGTTTCCTTGCGGATGAATAGCCAGGCACCGTGCACTTTTGTCGCTGGCGCGGATTTTTGTTTTAACTGTCCACGTGGCGCTATCCACCACGGTGATGGTACCATCACCGCAAGCCACCCAGAGGTCAGGGCCTACGGCTAGCAAGTCAAAAATGGCGGCATCGGTCAGCCCGAGCGAGGCAATTTCCTTCTTGGATTGCACATCCAGCACGTGGATGCCTTCGTAATTATGGCCCACCACCAGCCACGGTGATTCGGAGATGCGGTGCATGGCATAAATGGAGTTGGGCAGTTGGGCAATCAACTCGCCTTCCTCGGGTGCGCGCAAATCCCAGCGCACCACCATACCATCGCCCCCGGCTGAAAAAAAATGGGTCTCTTGTACATCGCGCTCCAGCGAGTACACACAGTCGCGGTGGCCGGTGAGCGTGTGTAGTTTAGAAACGGAGAGCGGACTCATGCGCGAAAACTGAATTTTTTGCAACTTGTGTCGCAAAGGTATCACAATGCCCCGGTTAAAAATCACCCGTATGAATCAACACAGCCATTGGGGGCTCTGGTACATCAGCGAAAGCGAACAAGAACTTGGTTTCGAGGCGATGGAATCCTGCCCGGAAGAGATTATTAATCCGCAAAAGAGGTTGGAGTGGCTGGCGGGGCGCGTACTCGTTCGGGCGCTGGTTGAACATTGCGGGCTCACCTATGGCGGCATTCAAAAAGATGAATACGGCAAGCCTCTCTTGAAGGATCACCCCCATCGCATATCGCTTTCTCATTCGTTTCCTTACGTGGCGGCTCAGGTGGATCGGGATCAGGACGTGGGTGTTGATTTGGAGCAACCCAAACCCAAGTTGTTGACCATCGCTCATAGGGTCTTATCACCTAGCGAACAACGTGACGCGGGGGAAGAGGTGGTAAAACACTGTGTGTACTGGTGTGCCAAAGAGGCGATGTATAAAATTCACGGGAAGCGCGGGCTTCACTTTGCCACCCAACTTTTGGTGGACCCTTTTACCCTCGCGCAGGCCGGTACGCTGCTGGGGCGGATTGTTTCCGACCACGAAACGCTGGCCCACCTGGGCTATGTGGTACAAGCCGACTATGTTTTGGTTTTTACCCAACCCGCTACGGAATGAAAACTATACTTGTCTTAGTCATGCTGCTGGCTGCTGTGTCGGCCCGGTCGCAAACCGCAGTCTCGAGTTTTAGCTTACCCAACGTGGCCGATGGAAAAACGGTATCGTTGGATGGCTACCCCGAATGCATTGCGCTGGCGGTGGTATTCACCGGCAACGAATGTGCCTTTGACCAATACTACACCGATCGCTTGCGCGAATTGATCACGACTTACCAGGGTAAAATTCAATTTTTGTTAATCAACTCTTATCGTGAGCCTTCCGAAACACCCGAGCAGATGCTGGTGCGATATCGCCAATGGAATTTACCCGTGCCTTACCTGGCCGACAAAGAACAAGTGGCGATGGAATGCCTGGGGGCGCGCAAGAGCCCCGAGGTCTTCCTGATCCGCAACGATGCCGGCAAGCTGACGTTGGTTTACAGCGGTGCCATTGACGACAGCCCGCAAGCAGCGCTGGCCGTACGCAACGCCTATCTGAAGGAAGCTATCGAAAAGGTACTAAGGGGAGAAAAAGCAGCGATGCCCACTCAACGGCCGATCGGCTGTACGATTCGGGGAAAGTAATATATGGTTCCGTTAAGGTACCTGTTTGCAAGCTACACCATTCACATATTCTTCCAACAGATTGACGTTGGCATCGCTGCCGGCAAAGCCTGTGATATCGCTGCGTTGAATCAACGCGTTGTAACGCTGCAAAAACCTGGCTGAAAGGGGAACGTAACTCCAATGCCACTTTTCCTCTTCATAGCCGCTGCGGCCCTTGGTTTTGTCCGTGTACGGCTGACAAAAACCATAGGTGCCCGCGTGTGTCTGAAGCCACTGATATACACGCAAGCCCTCGCCCGACTCAAAATACTCGTTCTCCAAGGCATTCAAGTCAAAATCGGTGCCCCAATGATGGCGCGAAGTGCCCGGCATAGATGAAAACCGAAGAATTCGTTTGGCGCGCTCCGCGGGATCTTTCACTGTACGCAAATCGACTCCCTCCACCCGTACCTTTCCGTTCCATTTATCTTCCCAAATGGCTTTCTGGCGATCAAAGTTGCGCGTGGCAGAGATGATGGTGAGTTTCACGCCCTCCTTGGCAGCCGCCTGCGCCATCCTGACGAACGCGTCATACGCCTCTTTGCGCAAATACCCATTCACAGCACTTCCTGATGCCCAACGCTCTTCAATGACAACAAACTCAGCGTGTTTCACCGGATCAAACTTCCCGAGCAAATACTCCTTCTCCGTTTGCGCAGGAAGTGTATAGCCCGCGCACACGATCATACACAAAAGGGCTGCGCATCTACACACGCTCGGCCGTTTGGTTCATCACTTTCTGCTGCACCTGTATCGACTCGTTGTGCACGAGCTTGAGCATGTCACTGACAAACTCTTCGGTCAGTCCCATGGCGCGGCCCTGGGCCAACCGTGTGTGAATGATTTCTTCCCACCGGTTTACTTGAAGAATGGTCACTCCGTTTTCTCTTTTGTAGGTGCCGATCTGCTCTGATATCTTCATCCGGGCCGCCAATTTGTTCATTAGCTCATCGTCAATCTGATCAATCTGCTCGCGCAAGATCGACAGCGTGTCTTTGAATGTCTTGTCATTTACCGATGCCTTGCGCACGATCAAGCCATCGAGCAGCTTGCCCAGGTTGGCGGGCGTTACCTGTTGCTTGGCATCGCTTAGGGCCACATCGGGGTTGATGTGGCTTTCGATCATCAACCCATTCATGTCTAAGTCAAGGCCTTTTTGGGCGACAAAGCTCAGCAACTCGCGGTTACCGCAAATATGGCTGGGGTCGCAAATCATCTCCAGTTCTGGCAGGCGGGTTTTCATTTCGATGGCCAGCTCCCACATGGGCGCATTGCGGAAGGGGCCCTTCTCAAACGAAGAGAACCCGCGGTGAATAGCCGCCATGGTTTTGATGCCGGCCCGGTGCAGTCGCTCCAGCGCGCCCATCCACAGTTCCAGGTCGGGGTTTACCGGATTTTTGACCATGACAGGGATGTCCACGCCCCGGAGCGCATCGGCCACCTCTTGTACGGAAAACGGATTGACAGTCGTGCGTGCGCCAATCCACAGTATGTCCACCCCCGCTTTCAGCGCAGCTTCCACGTGGGCTGCGGTGGCCACTTCCGTGGTCACGGGCAACCCCGTTTCCTGCTTGGCTTTGATGAGCCAATCCAAGCCGGGCAACCCGGCCCCCTCATACTGGCCAGGCCGGGTGCGCGGCTTCCAAATGCCGGCACGCAATACGTGCACTTTGTTCAGTGCGCGTATTTGCTTACACGTAGTTACCGTTTGGGCTTCGTTTTCGGCACTGCACGGCCCGCTGATGAGGATGGGGCGGTCTACTTTTAGCCAGGCAGACAACGGTTGAATGTGAAACTCTTTTTTCATAGCAAAACAAGTTAAAACGTTTATCGATTTTTTGTTTGGGTTTGTTGCGTTTTTAGTTCAATGCCCTCCAGCACGCGCCTGATCTGGTTGCTCTCTTTCATAATCGCCAACATGGCCTGGGTATCGCGCTTCATCAAGTGGTATTGAAAGCGCTGCAGGTGCATGATGTATTCCAGCAAGGCTTGGCTGAGGTGCTCGGCATTCTGTTCAAAAATAGGGGCCCACATTTCCGGTGAGCTTTTCGCCAGGCGCACCGTGGACGAGAATCCGCTGCCCGCCAGGTTAAAAATGTTTTTCTCATCACGCTCGATGTCCAACACCGTTTGCCCCAACAAAAATGAACTCACGTGCGAGAGGTGCGACACGTACGCCACATGTTTATCGTGCTCTTCCGGCTCCATGTAAACGATGCTCATGCCCAATCCGTCAAAAATTTGCCGGGCTGCGACCAGTGCGGACGGAGATGACTTTTCGCGTTCACAAATGATTGTTGTCTTGTTTCGGAACAATCCGTGCAATGCCGCGGTGGGTCCCGAGTTCTCGGTACCCGCAATGGGATGGGCAGCCACAAAGCAACTCCGGTTAGCATGGCCTGCCACCGCACGGCAAATGCTGGCCTTGGTCGACCCCGTATCGATGACGGTAGTTTGGGGAGCCATGCGATCCAAAAGTTGCGGCAACAAACGGGCCATTGCATTGACGGGGATCGCCAAAATCACGACATCGGCCTCGGCCACATCGTGGTCGGTGCCGATGGAATCAATGATGCCAAGCGAAAGCGCTTGTTGTAAGTGTCCTTCATTTCGGTCGATGCCAATGACATGCGTGAATACGCCCGCCTTGCGCAAGTCGAAAGCCATGCTTCCGCCAATGAGTCCCGTGCCGATGATCACCGCCTTCATACCACCACCGTGTTTATGGCCGTAGTGGCCATCCAGGTTTTAATACGGCCGTGTGCTTCGTCCAGGACCGGCTCATCCGCGCAAAGCGAAATGCGCACGTAGTTTTTCCCTTCGTCACCAAAAATAAAGCCGGGGGTCAGGAACACGCGTGCTCCATATAGGATTTCGTCAATCCACTTCTCCACGTTGGCCACAGAGCGGGGCGCGCGCGCCCACACAAATAACCCCGACTGGCCTTCGCTTACGTCACATCCAAGGGTCTTCAAGATCGCCACGGCTTTTTTCTTGCGCTGCCGGTAGATTAGATTCTGACCAGCAAACCACGAGTCGTCACTCTTTAACGCCACGGCTGCGGCTTGCTGCAATCCCAAAAACATGCCTGAGTCCATGTTGCTCTTGACGCGCAATACCGCTTCAATCATCTCGCGCTTGCCGGCTACCCAGCCGATGCGCCAGCCCGCCATGTTGTGCGACTTGCTCAGCGAGTTCAACTCCAACGCCACGTCTGTCGCCCCGGGGATGGAGAGTAAACTGATGGGTGTCTCGTTCAATATCAAACTGTAGGGATTGTCATTCACCAGTAAAAATTTTCGCTCGCGCGCCAAGGCCACCAGGGCCGTCAGTTGCGCACGCGAAGCCACCGTGCCCGTGGGCATGTGCGGATAGTTTATCCACATGATTTTGACCCGCGACAGATCCTGATCGCGAAGCGCTTCCACATCCAACTGCCATTGGTTTTTTTCCGACAAGGCGTAGTTGATGATTTTCCCTCCGCACAAATTGGCCACAGACGAATAGGTTGGGTAGCCCGGATTGGGCACCAGAACCTCTTCACCTTCATTTAAAAACGCTAAGGAAATATGCATGATGCCCTCTTTAGAACCCATCAAGGGAAGCACCTCGGTTTCGGCATTCAGCGATACGCCATAGACACGCTCGTAAAACGACACAATGCCCTGGCGCAGTGCGGGTATTCCCCTGTAGCTCTGATAACCGTGGCTGGTGGGCAAGGCTGCGGTTTGGCATAATGCTTCGATGGTGGCCGGGGCCGGGGCCAAGTCGGGGCTGCCAATGCCCAGGTTGATGATCCTGGAATCGTGACGGTCGAGCGACCTTACCTCGGCCAGTTTCTTGCTGAAGTAGTATTCTTCTACGTGTTGGATACGTTGGGCAGTGGATATCATGCTTAAAACTTCATGGTTGCTTTTTTGTATTCTCCCAGCACGTTCAGGTTGCGTACCTGGCGCAGCAGGATGCGAAGGGCTTGGTCGTAATGTTTGCGCGACTTCCACTCTACATCCACGTGGATGGAGTACTCGCTTGGTTTGCCGATCACAGGAATCGACTGGATTTTGGAGAGGTTGATACGATTGGCTTTGAAGGTCTGCAGGGCATCCGCCAGGCTCCCCACTTCATTGGCCACCTCAAAACACAGAGATGCTTTGTTGGCATCGGTTGTTGTCTCGCTCGTTTTTGTGAGCACCAAAAAACGCGTAAAATTCTTTTTGTGTGTTTCGATGCGTTTCTCCAGAATCTTCAGTCCGTATCTCTTGGCCGCATATTCATTGGCAATAGCTGCGGTGGTGGCCAACTTGAATTCCCTTACGCGTTTGGCCGACAAGGCCGTGTCATCGCTCTCGCGGATCTCAATACCTTGCAAACGCTGGATAAAGTCGCTGCACTGGCGGATGGCCATGGGGTGCGATTCGATGGTCTTGATCTGCTTGAGCGAGGTGCCAGGCAGCGCCAGCAAGTGCATGTGAATGGGCAGGTATAGCTCGCCCACAATGGTAAAGTGATACTGCTGTAACAAAAAGTAGTTCGGCAAAATGCTGCCGGCAATTGAGTTTTCGATGGCCATGATGGCATAGTGAGCCCTGCCGTTCTGCAGCGCCTCACATAATTCATGAAACGACAAACACTCGATTGTCTGGGGTTTCTTTTTGAAGTAGGTGTGTGCGGCCACTTCATGGAAACTGGTGGCGATGCCTTGAATGGCAACCGTTATGTGGTTGCTTGTTCGGGAAGGTCGTGCCGCAAGGGGTGTTCGCTTCATAAATAAAAAAGTCCCGGTTTTTCCGGGACTTTATCTTGAGTTGGTTGGTTTCTGTTTTTTCAGCCACGTACTTCCTCATCAAAGTCCCGCTCGGGTTTGATAAAAAAAGAAGTAAAAATAAAATCGCTGGCTGCGCATGTCATTGAAATACGGCTGTAAGAAAGTATGAAAAATCCATCCGTGCAACTTTGTCCCGAAGAAAATATTGACTTGCCTAACCGGTGTTCGGTTATACGCCCCGGCACCGCCACGAAATCTGTATCTTTACCGCACGGTAAAATTCCTCCATCCCGAAACAAACCAAACAAATGAAATACGCAATACCTCTTCTGGTCGTCTGCGCGTTGATCACGGGCTGCTCCAAACCCAGCGAACACGACCATCACCACCACGGCACGGCCGAGGGTGACGACCCCAACTCAATCCTGTACAATCAGGTGTTGGATGTACACGATGAAGTGATGCCGCAGATGGATGAAATCGAACGGCTAAAGCGGGAGCTGAAGGAACAGATTGCCAACACGCCCGACCTGGTCGTTGAGAAAAAACAGAAACTGGAACAGGTGATCTCTAACCTCGATTCGGCAGGCATGGCCATGATGGACTGGATGCATGAACTCGTGCCGTTAGACGAGCTACCCGACAGTGTGGATACGGAAGAAGCGCGTGCCTACTATGAAAGCGAAATGGAGCGCATCAAAAAAGTGAGGGAGTTGATGGCAGAGGCCATTGCCAAGGCAAAAACAGAAAAAGGAAGCTAACCGCTTTTCTTCGTTGATTGGCCCGACATGCGCTTGGCCAACTGATGATGGGGCAGCACCACCTTTCCGGGGGCTGCCTTTTGCTTTTTGTTTTGCTCAAGCCGTATGTTGTAGCGGATTACCTGCCAATACTCGGCCCCATACCCCACCAAAATTTCGGAGCCGGCCGGAATGTCTTTGACGGCATCGATATAGCAACGTTTTTTGGCTACCACGTATTCGGCATTGTTGCGAATCCCTTTCACACGGGCGATGCCGCGCGCATCGTTGGCATAGCGGGCCAAGGCCTTTTTGAAGTTCCATGCGTCAATCACGTGCTTGCTGTTCACATAAAATACATAGCCGTTGCGCTCTTCGGTCATTTTCTCCACTTCTTTCCAGGTCAGGATTTCGCCTTTGTATTCCACAATGCGTGTGCCCTTGGGTATGAAAACCTTGGTAAACAATCCCTTACCGGCCCCCGGCAGTGTGGAGCGCTTTACTACCAGGTACTTTTCCAAAAATGCCATGTCGGTTAAAAAGGGTGCAAGATGTGAAAATTAATGGCTTGAAGACGCAGATGCTAATCAAATAGCAGCGATGGATTTCACGAGCAACCGGATGCTTACCAAAATGACGACAATCCCCACCAGCAGCATCATTCGCTTCACCGGCAGTCTGCGCGTCAGTGTGGCGGCTAATGGGGCGGCCACGATACCGCCCAGAATGAGGCCCGCAATAATCTGGAGATGGTTGATGCCGATGGTAGCAAAAAACGTCAGTGAGCTGGCGAGGGACACAAAAAATTCCGCCAGGTTAACAGAACCGATCGTATAGCGGGGATGTCTTCCCCGGGCAATCAGCGTGGTACTCACGATGGGGCCCCAACCGCCTCCGCCAATCGAATCCATAAAGCCGCCAAAGGCCGCCAGGGCCGGCACGTTTTTCGTCTTACGTGTTTTCTTAATTTGCATCAATACGGCTTTTTTGATGATGGCCAACCCCAACAATAAGGTGTACACTGCCACCACCGGGCGAATGATGTGGTTGTACTCTTCCAACGAGAAAAGAATATAGGCTCCCGCGGCCGCCCCTACTATACCGGGTATCAAAAGGCTTTTAAAAAGTTTCTTATTGACGTTTTGAAAACGCAAATGTGTGAGACCCGAAACACCACTGGTAAATATCTCGGCTGTGTGCACGCTGGCGCTGGAGGCTGCGGGCGAAATACCAAAAGACAACAGAAAGGTAGAGGCGGTGACGCCATAGGCCATCCCCAGCGATCCATCAATCATTTGCGCAATAAATCCACCCAGCACAAACAGCAAAAAGTCGGGTCCCATCAGCGAACGCCAATCGTAAGTGCGCAGTGTTTCGCCCCCGTACACAGCCAGTATCACCAATGCGAAGAGCGAAAGCACACCCAACAATATCCAAATGTGGCGGGGGCGGCTGCGGGTCGGGGCGGCCTCAGGCTTTTCATTGTAGATGAGTTTCTCAGCTACTTCGTCTGCATCGGTGGGCATCAGTCAGTGGTTCTAAAATCCAAATTGTGCATCACAAAAAGCCGGATGGCATCTATGTGGAGGTATCGATTGCCCTGCGGAAGTTGTTGAAAAACATACAGGTAGCCGAGGTGGGCATTGGCGTGCTTGCCAAACTGGTATCCCAGTCCCACAAACAACCGGTTCTGATCAAAGTAGTTATTGACGATCTCCCGACCGGCATTGACGTGTAATTCGTTGTTGAGTAAAACAAAGGGAACGCCTCTGTCAATCGTTTTGCCTTTGAGCGGGATGGTGAGCGCAATGTTATACCGAAAGCGCCAATTGAAACTGTATGAATCGGTCAATGTACCGTTGGCTACATCCCGTCTGAATCGCTCTTCCAGCCTGATCCATTGCATCAGGTTGTACCAACTCTTTTTTTCAAGCCATTGGATCTGTTGCCATGGGCGATGCTCCGGAATGGTAATTTCTGAGGTGGCTTGCGCACGGTTGATGTAAGCATAACCCACGGTAACGCGTGTTTGATCCGTGACATAATAGGTATAGCCCAACCGCGCAATACTGAGCGCACGCTGATCAACAAAATTCTCTGTCAGGCGAAGGTGCAAGTCTGCCCACAGACCGGACCGCTGGGTGAACCGCGTTTGGTTAAAATAGGCCAGCCACGTTTGTTCTTCAAAGGTCGTCTGTTTTGCTTGTGCAAATCCACTGAAGGCCATCGATACATACCCGAGGCAGAGGAGACAAAAACGGCAGGTACAGCTCATCAGTAGGTATAGCGCAAAGTTAGTCCAAAAGTACGAGGGTCACCAAGCACCCCGGCATAGTGGCCGGCATTTCCGGCCGCGGGCAGCAACTGCTCAAAGTAGTCGGTGTCAAAGAGGTTTCGCCCCCATACAAAGGCAGTCAGTCCGTTGGTACTCCGAAATCCGATGCGGCCGTTTAGAAGCGTATATCTGTCCACACGCAGGTGAGCCGAAGGCGATGCGCTGGACGAAAAGGGTGACCGATAGAAACCGTCCATCGCGACAAACAACCGGGCATCCTGGCCTCCGATTTTTACCGTATTGGACGTCCACTCTCCACCCGCTGACGCGGCCCACCGCGATATACCCGGCAGTTCCTGCCCCGAAATGTCTTTGAAGGCATTGGGTGCACCCGTCTCTTCCAACGGCACCGGGGCATTGACAAACGATACATATTCACCCACGGTATATGCGATGGCCGCATAGACTGACACATTTTTTGAAAAACGTAGGTTCCCATCCAACTCCGCCCCATAGACCCTAACCTTTTCGGCATTGGCCAAATAGCCGCGATTTACACCCACTTCGGCTGTTTGCACTTGCGTTTGGTAGTCGTCAATGGTGGTATAATGGAAAACGGCATTAACCGTGGCACGGGCGCTGGGCGATGTTTTAAGACCTGCCTCTACGTGGTTCACATACTCCGGTTTGATGCGCGCCAGGTCGGTCAATATCTCTCCGCTGGCCGTGGGCAGGCCGCCCAGGTTCACACCCACGGGCTTAAAGCTGTTTGAATAGGAGAGAAAACTGTTTACCTTTTTGGTTGGCCGATAGGAGACGGTAAGTTGTCCGGAAACGTTGGACTCATCCACGCTGGCCACAAATTGCTGATCGGTATACACAGACCGCTTTAACGCAATGAGCTGTGGATCGTCCGTTGCCAACCCTCCATATGTGACGCGATTAAAGTCCACTTGTTTCTCATCATAGTTGTACCGCAGCCCGGCCAGCAGATGTACTTTCTTCGTAATGGCCCAATCTACCTGACCAAACGCGGCCGCGCCCAGCGAATTCAACGTGGAAAACGTGCGTATGCCGTAGCCATCCAACAGGCCGGGTGTACGCCACAGATCGCTGGTGGAGTTTTGCGAAAACCGCCATTGCGCGGAGCCGGACTCTTCGGTGTGATAGGGGTTCGTTCGCAAATCCTGCCAAATGGCAAACACTCCGGTAACGATGCTCACCCGTGATGACAACTCTCCCGCATACCGCACCTCCTGCGTCCATTGGTGGTGGCGCGAGGGAGCTTGGGATAGCGTGAGTACGGGCAGGCCTGTAAAATCACGGTCGTTGGAAGGATCCCATAGCCAGTAGCGCCATGCTGTGGTGGAAGTGAGCGTACCGCGGCCCAGGTTCCAATCTGCGTTCAAGGATACACCCCCCAAGTCATTTCCTGAGCGCCACGTGGTGTTGTGATCCACTTTTCGATCAAAGGGGTTCCGGCTGGGCAGGGTATAGTTGAAGTCGGCAATGATTTGTTCAAATTGGCGGTAGGGTGCCCTTTGTGTTGGGGCTACCCCGGCAATCACCTGTGCGTATCCATTGGGCCGCTGGCGCGAGGCATCCGCGGCCAACGTAATCCTAAGCTTATCCGTAGGCACGTACAGCAGTTGCAGACGGCCACCCAGGTTGTTCAAGTCGTTGATCATTTGCCCGGTGGATACATTTTCGATGACGCCATCTCGCTGAGTGCCCGAAAAGGAAAAACGGGCAGCCAGTTTTTTCGTGACGGCCCCCGTCACGGACGTACGGGCCTGGATGAATCCGTAGTTGCCATAGCTCACCTCCAACGTGGCTCCATGGGTAAAACTGGGCGCACGTGTGGTGATGTTAAACGCCCCGGAGGTAGTGTTTTTTCCAAACAAGGTTCCCTGCGGGCCGCGCAGGATTTCGATCTGCTCGATGTCGACAAAATCCAATGCTGTAGCCGCGGGGCGGGCATAATAAACACCATCTACGTAAAAGCCCACGCCCGGGTCAATCCCATCGTTTGTCAACCCAAACGTAGATCCCAGCCCGCGAATATTTAACGTTGTGTTACGTGGGTTGGACGAGTACAATTGCACTGTGGGCACCAATTCCTTAACGCGATTGACGTTAAAGGCTCCGGCATCTTCGGCAAAGTCACCCCCGACTATTGACATAGGTATCGGCACCTGTTGGGCGGTTTCGTTCCGCCTGCGGGCCGTTACCACCACTTCTTCCAGTTCGTTGTCGTTTACCAATTGTACCTGCCACAGCTTGCCGTTGAGTTCGAGTATCTGAAAATCCTGCGGTTTGAAGCCCACGTAGCTCACGCGAATGTAAAATGGGGGCTTTTCGTTCACGCGCAAGTCAAAGCGTCCGTTGCTGTCCGTCAGGGTATAGCTGTTGGATCCTTTCACCACCACGGTGGCCCCCTCCACGGGTACCTCGTCACTGTCTTTTACCACCCCGCTGACTACGTTTTGTGCCCAGGCGCTGGTTGCTATACCTAATAACATGCCACTCAAAATCATTCTTTCCGTATAATATCCCATTTGTCTATAGATTTACTAGAGTAATACAAATGTACATGTTTTTGCATAAGTTGTGTGGCGGGCGACAACTTTTGCCAAAAAACAAAAAGCACCCCGAAGGGTGCTCTCTGTGAAAACACAATGGGTTAGAGGGGTACTACACCTTGATCTCTACATCCACGCCACTGGGCAGCTCTAGTTTCATCAGGGCATCCACTGTTTTGGCGCTGTTGGAGTAAATATCCACCAGGCGCTTGTAGGTGCATAACTGAAATTGCTCGCGCGATTTCTTGTTCACGTGGGGCGAACGCAGTACCGTAAACTTTTCTTTTTCGGTGGGCAACGGAATGGGACCGCTCACCACCGCACCGGTAGCTTTTACCGCGCGCACGATTTTCTCAGAGGACTTATCCACCAAATTATGGTCGTAAGACTTGAGTTTGATTCTGATTTTTTGGTTCATGATCTAAACGTCTTTTAGATGTTATTTTGCGGCTACCGCGCCTTTTACTTCTTCAATTACCTTATCAGCCAGGTTCTTTGGTACTGGTGCATAGTGCGAGAACGTAAGCGTAGCCGAAGCGCGTCCTGAGGTAATGGTACGCAAATCGGTGATGTAACCAAACAACTCTTTCAGAGGAACATCGGCCTTGATTACCTGGGCACCGCCCCGCGTGTCCATACCTTTCATCACGCCACGTCTGCGGTTCAAATCGCCTGTTACCGAACCGGTGTATTCATCGGGCGAAATCACCTCCACGGCCATGATGGGCTCCAACAAAATAGGCGCGCACTTGGCGGCTGCCTCCTTGAAACCAATACGCGCGGCCAATTCGAACGACAAGGAATCAGAGTCCACATCGTGGTATGAACCGTGGAACAAACGCACCTTCATCGAGTCAATCGGATATCCCGCCAAGGGGCCGTTGGACATGCTTTGTTCAAACCCTTTCTGGACGGCCGGAATGAATTCGCGGGGGATCACACCACCTACAATGTCATTCACAAACTCCAGGCCGGGCTTGTCTTCGGGGCCCAACTCACGCGGGCTTAATTCAAACACGATGTCGGCAAACTTACCACGGCCACCCGTCTGCTTCTTATATACTTCTTTATGTTCAACCGACTTGGTCAATGCTTCTTTGTACGCTACCTGCGGTGCACCCTGGTTGATCTCCACTTTAAATTCGCGCTTCAGGCGGTCAATAATGATTTCCAGGTGCAATTCGCCCATGCCTCGCAAAATCACCTGACCGGTTTCCTGGTCGGTATTTACGCGCAGGGTAGGATCTTCTTCCACCAATTTGGAGATCGCCATTCCCAGTTTGTCAGCATCGGCCTGCTTTTTCGGCTCGATGGCGTATCCAATCACCGGCTCGGGGAAGATCATTGACTCGAGCACGACCGGACGCTTCTCATCGCAAAGGGTATCACCTGTTTTGATGTCTTTGAAGCCTACAATGGCACCGATATCACCGGCTTGCAAACGCTCAATTTGATTTTGCTTGTTGGCGTGCATTTGAAACACGCGCGAAATACGTTCTTTCTGACTGGAACGCGTATTTTTGATATACGAACCTGATTCGAGCACGCCTGAGTATGCGCGCACAAAACACAGGCGGCCTACAAATGGATCGGTCGCAATTTTAAAAGCTAAACCAACAAAAGGCTCTTTCTCATCCGGGCGGATTTCCACCGGGGCATCGGTATCAGGGTTGGTGCCCACAATCACATCTTTGTCCAGCGGTGAAGGAAGCAATTCCATCACATAGTCAAGCATGGTTTGCACGCCCTTATTCTTAAAGGAAGAACCGCACACCATGGGCACGATCTTCATATCAATGACGGCTTTGCGAAGGGCCGTTAAAATCTCTTGTTCGGTAATCGAATTGGGGTCTTCAAAAAACTTTTCGATCAGCGTTTCGTCATACTCGGCCACGGCCTCGAGCAATTTCTCGCGGTATTCGTGCGCCTCTTCCTTCATGTCGTCCGGAATGGGTACCACTTCATAGGTCATCCCTTTGTCGTGTTCGTTCCAGATAATGCCGCGGTTGTTAATCAGGTCTACTACGCCTTTGAAGTTGTCTTCGGCACCGATTGGCAACTGTAATGCCACGGCTTTGCTGCCCAGTTTCTCTTTCACCTGCTTGCAAACACCCAGAAAGTCAGCCCCGCTGCGGTCCATTTTGTTTACGAATCCGATGCGGGCCACCTTATAATTATCGGCCAGGCGCCAGTTGGTTTCAGACTGAGGCTCTACGCCATCTACCGAACTGAACAAAAACACCAGTCCATCCAACACGCGCAGCGAACGATTTACCTCAACGGTAAAATCCACGTGGCCGGGCGTATCTATAATGTTGACATGGTATTCTTTGCCGCGGTACTTCCAATGCACGGTGGTGGCGGCTGACGTGATCGTAATTCCACGCTCCTGCTCCTGCGCCATCCAATCCATGGTGGCAGCCCCCTCGTGCACTTCACCAATCTTGTGGTTCACCCCGGCATAATACAGTATACGCTCGGTGGTGGTTGTTTTACCGGCATCGATGTGTGCCGCGATCCCAATGTTTCGTGTGTATGATAAATCCCTTGCCATTACCTGAGTTGCGATTTAAAGTTTGCTGATTGCGGTGTGGGATTTACGAATTAGAAGCGGAAATGCGAGAACGCTTTGTTGGCCTCGGCCATGCGGTGCGTGTCGTCTTTTTTCTTGATGGCAGCTCCTTCGCCTTTGCTGGCTGCAATGATTTCGGCTGCCAGTTTGTCCATCATGGTTTTTTCGCCACGTTGGCGCGCAAAGTCAATCAACCATTTGATCGAAAGGTTTATCTTACGTTCGGGCCGGATTTCCACCGGTACCTGAAAAGTGGCACCCCCTACCCTACGGCTTTTTACCTCCACGGCTGGCATTAGATTGCTGAGCGCACGTTTCCACACTTCCAGACCGGGCTCGCCCGCGTTCTTCTTCTCTACAATCTCGATGGCATCGTAGAAGATGTTGTAAGCGATGCTCTTTTTGCCACGCTCCATCAGGTAGTTGACAAATTTGGTCACCATCGGATCGTTAAACTTCGGATCGGGGAGAAGATATCTCTTCTTAGGTTTTGTCTTTCTCATGCTACTTCAAATGACTTATTTCTTTCCTTTTGCTGCGGGGGCGCCTTTTCCGGCCGGGGCGGCTGCGCCCGGCTTAGGCCGTTTGGCTCCGTACTTGGATCGTCCTTGCTTGCGGCCGTTGACACCGGCCGTATCGAGTGCCCCGCGGATGATGTGGTAACGCACCCCCGGAAGGTCTTTCACCCTGCCTCCGCGCACCAGCACGATCGAGTGTTCTTGTAAATTGTGGCCTTCGCCCATGATGTAGGCGTTCACTTCTTTGCCGCTCACCAGGCGAACGCGTGCCACTTTACGCATGGCCGAGTTCGGTTTTTTGGGTGTAGTAGTGTACACGCGGGTGCACACGCCCCGTTTTTGCGGGTTGGAATCCAGGGCGGGCGACTTCGATTTGAAGTTCAATTTTGTCCGGCCTTTCCGTACAAGTTGCTGAATGGTAGGCATTTATGTTTAGCTTTTTATACCTTTCAAAAATTAGGACTGCAAAGGTATCAGAAGATTGGCAGGAAGCAATACCGGACGGCAAAGATTTTAGGCGTCCGAGGGGGTCAGCGGGCCAGAAACCTCGTTTCAGTAGCGGCCGCCACGGCAAAACGGCTACGGTCACGGGTTCCTAATCCGACTCATTTGGAGTCCAAATTGATTCGCCCGTGAAAGTCAAATTCGACTCTTGTCCTCCTCACAGGCCGATCGATGGGTCAATGCGTTTCTGTCTTACTTTTTGTTTAATTTTTTTAACCATTTATGCATTAAAAAATTCAACAAACGGAAAATGGGGGGGTGGGTCAATTTGCCGGTTACCTTTTGCGCTTTATACATTCGCTTAACAGAATTGCGCAAGGTCTGGAGTACTAAATTCAACAAGTAAAAATTTAACGTTATGAAAAGGAATCTGTTAATGATTGGATCAGCAATTGTTTTGACTTGTTCGTTTTTTGGTTTTGCAAATGCCGAAGATCAAAAAAACACGGATGCGGAGTTAGCCACTTGTAAAGTATATAAGTACGACCAAGATGGACAGCGTCAACTCATCGCCAAATGCTTTGCTTGCAACTGTGCCGCACTTACAAGAGCAGTTCATGGCGAGTAAAATCCGCCAACATGATGAAAAGTGTACGTGCCAAAATTGGCACGTACATTTTGCAATCGATCGTAATTTAATGGACACAGAATACGAACAGTAATGAAAAGTTCATTTTTCTCAATGCTATTTCTTTTGCTATTCAACTGCCTTAACGCGGAAGCGCAAGAAAATGCTATCACAGTAACCTATCGACACACGTCTTACGGAGGTCATGAAAGTGAGCAGGTACTCACATTATTGGATGGTAAATCCCATTTCGCTTACCGCAAAAAAGACGAAGAATTACGAAATGACGAAGGCATGATGTTCTACCATTACTTTGCGGAGATAGACACTTACACCGATGCGCGAACTCAACGAGTGACACGAACACGTTTGTACAAGGGGAAATATCTGGTAATCAGTTCTTGGCCGTTTCAATCCTTTAACTGGAAAATCACAGATGAAGTTAAGGAGATTCTGGGACATCGGGCGCAAAAAGCGGTAGCCAAAGATTATTACGAACAAGATGAGGATATCATTGCTCCTGAAGTTGTCGCTTGGTTTGCCACCGACATCTCTTACTCTGCAGGCCCAGCCGGATACTACGGGCTGCCGGGGATAATACTGGAGTTAGGATATACGCACAGCAGAGACCACTATATGGCAAAATCTATCGACCTGTCTGGCGTTGGTAAGTCATTCTCAATTCCCACCGAGGGTTACAAGATTACAAAAGAACAGATGGTTTTTCCTGCAAAATATCCGCTTAACGAAAAAGACGTAAAAAACTTTTACAAACGCTAGCATCGAATTGCGAAAGAGTGAAAACATGTCGCGTGAAAAGCACGAGGGCAGAAGCACTACCTACCGCACTACAAGGATCATTGTGCTATGCGTATGTTTCTTTGTCTCTATCGCAGTTAGGGCCCAAGTAACGATTTCCGGCTGTATCACTGATGCCTCAGAGAAAAAACCTGTTGAGCACGTGTCAGTTGTTCTTTACAAATTCAATTCCAATCAGATCATTACGTATTCTTTCTCCGACCCGCAAGGATGTTTTCGGTTGCAACACGTAACCCAGGGGGTTTTCCTTCTAAAAGCCAACATGCTGGGCTATCGGCCGTTCTCCAAAGAGCTAATCATTGCGGCCGATTCCGCCACGGTACCACTGGCATTCAGCCTGGAGCCCGATACGAAAGAACTGGAGGCTGTGGAGGTCCATGGTGTACAGCCCATCATTGTCAAGCAAGACACTATTATTTATGACGTAGCCCATTGGACCCAGGGAACCGACCGGACACTGGAGGAAGTTCTGGCACGCATTCCGGGTTTCAAGATTCGGGGAGACGGAGAGCTGTCCATTAACGGCAAACCAATCGATAAGGTACTGATTGACGGAAAAGAGGTGTCAGATGCAGGCGCTGCGCTCATCACACGGTCGCTCTCGCCTGATAACGTTGAAGCGATAGAGGTGCGGTTAGACGAACAGGATGCCACATTAAAGGAAAGTCTGATCGACACGCGAAAACTGGTGGTGCTTGACATCCGGCTTCGAGATGACGTTAATAAAGCCTTCTTTGGGTTGGCGCGAACCAATGCCGGGCATCAAAAACAAAGCTTCCGGCCAGGAGGCTATGGCAACGTGTTCTCACTCCGGAAAAAGACAAACGTCCACCTCTTTACCGAACACGATCAGTTTGGCGAACAGACCATCTCCCTTGATCAAATCAAGAACATTGGGCAGGAAGCCTTTCAAAAAATCTTTGATACGCCTGCGGACTTCAACGAGATTTCCGAAAAGCAGGATTTTAACCGCGAGATTTACGGATTCAAAGACTATACACGCAGCACAAATAGCATACTTGGTGCCACCGGACATCACCGCCTGGGCGACAAGTGGCAATTGTTTGTCGGCAGCTACAATTCATATCAAACATTGGATCTGAAACGAAACTACCAACAGCGTTTTTTTGGTGGCCCCGAAGCTGGTTTTGAAGAACTTCGCTCGCTCAAAAATCTCTCGAGCAAGAATAAAGCAGAGCTTCGGTTTGACCAAGACAACATAAAAGTCCGAATTGATGTGAATGCTGTGTGGCTAAATAATCGAAGTACCAGTGACGCTCACACATCCAATCCGTTTCTCTATCAATTTGGTGACCGGCTACGCGCAGCCAACCTGTATCAAAACGGGTTTGTTGAGTACGTTACTTCTGGTAGTTGGTCGTTCCGGGTGAAAACAGCTCTTGCCCAGCAAAAGGGTAACCACATCAAGAATTTACTCCATAACGACTCGGCTTACGGGGCATTCATCGTAAACCAGACTTCACAGCCTGTTTTCTCATTACAACAGACCATCCGTACCCGACAGGATCAGTGGTACAACGAGGCCGGTGCGTTTTTTAAAAAGTCATGGGGCCAGACCAGCCTTCTTTTTAGGCATGAGTTTCAGCGACTGACAACGGAAAAACGGGCCGTGGATCAAGAGGCGGAAGGTGCGGGAGCTCAAGTGCCTGGGTTTACACTACCCCTTGCACACCGTTCGTTTCAAAAATTCGGGCCTGGAGCAATTCAGTCTGTCAAACTCGGCCAGGTGAGGCTGGGGGCTGAGTTCTTCTATGCCACCGCCCAATTTCCGAAGCAAGATGGTACCGCACAGGTCAAACGTCTTCCCGAGTATCGATTTTCCATCGACTATAACCCGGGACATATGGATCACATCTTAGTGTCTTGGACCCGAAGGATATCCGTGTTCAGCCTGCACAAAGTAATGGCCGGCTTCACGTTGCGCGACTTCCAAAACGCGACTATCATTGGTCCCGCGCAATTGACTCCACAGCCCGAGGAGATACTGGAAATCTGGACCGGTAAAAATTTCCCATCCGCCAACCTGATGATTGACCCCACCGTGTTAATCGGCCGTACCCGCACGTCAGATCGGATTGTGTTGGGAAGTATACCTGTAACAACCCTTTACGACCAACTGAGTGCCAGCTACGTAGCCGCAAGTCTGCCTTTCACCAAAACATTCAAGCGGATTCCTCTGCAAATTATTTTGGAACCCGAACTGATTCACTCCCTTCAGGACAACATCGATGAAAATGGTAGTCGCTACCGTACTCAAACTCAGCGCCATCTGCTGGGCTTGAAGGTGAGCTCTGAGTTTGATAAAAAAACAGTCCACTTCCTGATCTATCCCAAGTATTCGACCTTTCGCTTTTCTTCCGAACGCGACCCGGTAACGAGCATACAACACATGGCATCGTTGGAAGCCACCCTGGGTTGGTCGATCACAAAACAGATTTCCGGCCGAACGACCTGGCGACACGTAATCTTTACCGGTACCGCGGACTCGCGGTTTACTAACGGATCGGCTCAACTTCGCTATACACGAAAAAGAACTACGTTTTGGCTGGAAGCCGACAATATTCTGAACAACTCACTCTTTGTTCGTCAAACTATTTTGCCAAACGTATTTGTCAACAATAACGAAGCGGTATTTAGTCGATACGTTAAGTTGGGTGTTGACGTCAAATTCCGTTGAAGATACGTAGAAGTCGCAGGGTACTGGAGCCACCCCGTTTGTGTCAGCAAAAAATTTACCCCGCTGAAGGGTCAGCGGGCCAGAAAACCGGCTAAATCAATGCCCAACACAGTAGAAAAGGAACTTGAAGACGCTGGGTTCTGATGTTGTCCGAAACGCTGCCAGCGATGTTTTTTTGTAATCATAGACAAACCCCTCGGGTACCTCGTAGCCCATCATTAACTCCCTCACTTTCTCCGCGTCTTTCTTCGCCCCGGTGCTATGCGTTACCTCAATGATGACCCTCGTTTTCTCTTGGTCATGGTCGTACAACAGAATATCGGGCGCGGGGCTCGTCTGACTTTCGTCAATCATGAAGCGTGAACATCGCCTTTTTCACTTCTTGCGAATGGCCCCCTATCTGCACTTCAAATTGTCCCGGCTCGGCCACCCACTGTAGGTCAGCATTGTAAAACGAAAGGTCACCTGCGGAAATCGTAAACGTCACCGTTTGGCGTTCGCCCCCTTTCAAGAATATCTTTTGAAAACCCTTTAGCTCCTTGACGGGACGGGTGACTGATGCCACCACATCGCGAATATATAATTGCACCACTTCGGCTCCATCATACGTTCCAGTATTGGTCACCTCGATGGAAGCTATAATCGAATCGGACGCGATCATCTCTGCGGCACTCAATTGTACATCCCCATACGCAAAGGTCGTATAACTCAATCCATACCCAAACGGATACAGGGGTTCGTTGGGTACATCCAGGTAGTTGGACTGGAACTTGGAAAACCATGGCCCTGTGAGCGGGCGGCCTGTGTTTTTGTGCGCATAGTAAATGGGCACCTGGCCCAGGTGTTGCGGAAACGTAGTGGTGAGTTTGCCCGAGGGGTTCACGCCTCCAAACAGCACATCGGCAATGGCATCGCCTGCTTCGCTGCCGCCAAACCATACGTTCAAAATGGCCGGAACGTTCTTGCTCTCCCAGGTTAATACCAGGGGTCGTCCGGTGAAGAGCACCAGCACCACCGGCTTTCCCGTTTGAAGCAACGCCTTCAACAGGTCCTTTTGCGTTGGCGGTATCTCAATGTTGACACGGCTGGATGCCTCCCCACTCATTTCGGCCGATTCGCCCAGCGCAGCTACGATCACATCCGCACCCCGGGCCAAACGAATGGCTTCTTCGCGGAGCGCTGCCTCGGTGCGGCTATCGCGGTTCAGTGTTTTGCCAAACATGGTGGCATTGGCCTCCAACACAGCATCGGCATCGAGGTTGGCGCCCTTGGCGTATAGGACCTTTGCCTGAGCGCCCACCGCCTTTTGCAACCCCTGCAGCAACGACACAGATTCGGCATGGCGCGCGGCCACACTCCACGTACCGGTCATGTTCAGCGAGGCGTTGGACAGCGGGCCCACCAACGCGATGGTACCTTGTTTTTTCAGGGGCAGCACATGGCCCTCGTTGCGCAGCAACACAAAACTTTGGGCGGCAATTTCGCGGGCAATGGTGCGGTTAGTCGTGCTGAACACTTCTTTTTTTGCTCGTTCTTCATTGCAATAGCGATAAGGATCATCAAACAATCCAAGCTTGTACTTCGCCTCCAAGATCCTGCGACATGCTTGTGTAATTTGTTGTTCCGTCACCCTGCCCTCTTTGACCGACTGTGCGAGCGTGGTCAACAACCCTTCACTTACCATGTCCATATCGAGTCCCGCATTTATTGCGCGGGCCGATACTTCTTTCAAATCGCCAATGCCGTGGGCGATCATTTCGCTTACACCGGTATAATCAGATACCACAAAGCCCTGGAAGCCCCATTGCTTGCGCAACACGTCTGTGAGCAGCCATTGGTTGGCGGTGGCGGGAATGCCGTCAATCTCATTAAATGAGGCCATCATGGTGGCGCTGCCCGCTTCTACAGCCGCTCTGTAGGGTGGAAAGTATTCGTTGTACATTCGGTGGCGGCTCATGTCTACGGTGTTGTAATCGCGGCCTGCTTCGGATGCTCCATAGAGTGCGTAATGCTTGGTGCAGGCCAGGATGGTGTTGGGCAGACGTAGATCGTTGCCCTGATAACCCCGCACCATGGCGCGGGCAATTTCACTTCCCAGATACGGGTCTTCGCCACTGCCTTCGGAGATGCGGCCCCAGCGTGGATCGCGTGAGATGTCCACCATCGGTGAAAACGTCCAGTTGATACCATCGGCACTGGCCTCCTCGGCCGCTACGCGCGCGCTTTTCTCAATGGCCTGCATATCCCACGTGCAGCTGAGCCCCAACGGTATCGGAAAAATCGATTCATAACCGTGAATCACATCCATGCCAAACAGCAACGGAATTTTCAGCCGGCTTTTTTCTACCGCCAGTTGCTGCATTTCTTTGATGGCGGCCACGGACTTGATATTAAACAATCCACCCACGTTGCCCTGCTCGATTTTTCTGGCGATGTCAGAACTTTGCGCCTGCCCGGTGGTAAACTGCCCGGCCGAAGGAAGATTGAGCTGACCGATTTTTTCTTCGAGCGTCATAACGGCCAGTAATGAATCGATCTTTTGATCCATACTACTGGTGGGGTGTGATGGGCCACAAGCCGCCAGCAGCCAGCACGCCAAAAATGAGGATACAATGTAACGCATGTGATTAATAGCTAAATCCGAGTTTGGTCAAACCTTGTTGCACTTCCGGGCACGACATAAACAAGTTCCACAGCAATCCGCTGCGGTGATTTTCCATCATCACCACAATGGGGCCTTGATCGATGGCGAGATACCATGGCTTATGCCATGCAAAATGTTCGCTGTAGCCATCGTAAAAACCATACGTGTCGAAAATAGTGCTTTCGAGACTATCATAAAAATAGCGCATGGCAGCGTTGCTCTCGTTGGGCGTGTAGGGGAATGATGAGAGTGCCGCGGTGGGGCTGATCACGCCTTTGTCTTCCTGCGGACTATGCGCAGCATAAAACTTTACCGAATAACCGGCCGTGAGGCCCCAGCTGTTGGGCCCGTAGCCTTTGTACTTCAGGGGATTCTCCACGCAGTAGCGATGGTTGATCAACGTATGATTGACGTTGTGCGCCCAATAGTCGGCATAGGAATCTTTGAGCTGGCGCGGATCAAGTCCCAAAAAGGAGTAGTGTGACCAAAACAGCGGCCCTCCGTACTGCTGCGCTCCATTATGCTTCAGCGCCAAATGTAAACCATATTGCCGGTGGGCTGTGTCGTTGCGGATAGCTCCTTTACGCGCCCACCCCTCATGATACACTTCGGGTGGAATGGCATACGTGGGCGAGGCTGCGGCCAACACGTACGTAATCAAGCATTCATTGTAGCCTTCGAGGGGAAAATTCATGGCCCATTGCTTTTCGGGCGACCAGTGCCAATACAACACGTTTTTGTTTCCGTTGCGGTACCAGTCCCATTCTACTTCCCGCCACAGGGTATCTATTTTTTGTGCAAGGGATTTCTCTTCTGCGTTGCCGTCTTTAAAATACTGACGTGCACATAAAAGGCCCTGCACCAAGAAGGCCGTCTCCACCAAATCGCCTCCATCGTCATTTTTACTGAAAGGCTTTACTTTTCCCGTTTCGCCATACATCCAGTGGGGCCAAGCCCCGTGAAAGCGGTCGGCTTTTGCCAACCAGTGCGTGAGTTTGGTCAGCCGCTCCATTCCTTGCTGCCGTGTAATAAACCCGCGCTCGATGCCCACCAAAATAGCCATGATGCCAAAGCCTGTTCCTCCGGAGGTGACGACCGATTGATCCTGGTCGGGATAGTCATTATCCAAATGGATGCGCTCGCAGGCCGCTCCCGATGTGGGCTCCGCCCCATCCCAGAAATACTGGAAGGTGCGATACTGCACGAGAGTAAAAAGCGAGTCATCCGACAGGGTACCTACCTCCTGCTCCACGTTGGGCGACCGGCAGGAAAACCACAATCCCACCAGGCAAAAACCTATCAACACGTTATTCTTCATTTATCCTTTACTGATGTTACGCAAAACCTGAAACCGATTGGTTAGAACGTGAGCACCTCCGACCGTTCCGATACACCGGTCTCACCTATGGCTTCTATTTGGGCATAGTATATAACACCTTTGTTCAGCCCGCGAAACGGGTGTTCGGTCGTTTCGTGAACCATGATACAAGTATAGAGTTTCCCGGGTGCAATTCCATAGTGAATATTGTAGGCGTAGGCATTTTCCGCGGCCTTCCATCGAAACGTAACATCGCGACTATCCGATCCGCGTGTGGCGCTAAACTGCTTTACGCGCGAGGGGCGGTTGCCCGGGGCCTTTCCAAACACCCGAAAGCCGGAAATAGCAAACTTGCCATCCGCCATGTGGATATTCTCCAACTTCAAATAACGGGTGCGAAACGGGTTCTCCAACTCTACATAATCGTGGGGCACATCACGGGTGTTTTTGCTTTTGTCGATCAAGGGCTTCCACCGACTGCCATCCGGTGAGTGGTAAACGATGTATTGATGATAAATATCCGTCTGTTTGTCGCGCAGTGTTGCACCTTCGTCTGCATAGTTGATCTGTAGGGCATACACATCACACTCTTTCCCGAGGTCAACCGCCAAAAACTCGCCCGGATCGGCACTCTCCGCACTCCAATAGTCGCGAATGTTTTCGTTGAAGGCCAACTCGGGCGGCTTGCCGTTGAGCGAAGACGATGCCCACGCCTTTTTCCGGTACGACAAAAGCATCCATCCCGTAAAGGTGGACTGGGTGTGGTCGCGCAGCGAAGACGCATGGTAGTGAGGATAGTCGCCAAACGCGGTGATGCAATACATCTGACCATCGGCATCAAATCCGGCCGGGAACATCCCAAGTCTGCGTTCAAATTTATACTTGACCCACGCCCGCATGGTGCCTGCGTGCCAGTAGTTTCCATACGCATCTTGAAAGGTGCTGCCATGGCCGGCTCCGGTGATGAACCCACCGGGTTTGTACGAGAAGGGGCTATAGTTTTGATAGGTAAACGGACCCAACGGATGATCGCCCACCAGCACGCCATCGGCATACACGTTCCACTCGGTGCCCGGGGCAGCATATTGATAATAGTATTTCCCCTTGTATTTTGTCATCCACGGCCCTTCGGTGTACGGAGCTATCACCGTGTCGGTATGGTCTTCGCCAAATCGTTCCCAGCCGTGCTCCTCGGGAAAGAGTCGGGACAGTTCCTTCTTTTCGCCTTTGGGTTGATACCGGTTTTTGGTATCCAACTCCATGCCATACAACGGAAAGGTGTTGCTGCTGCCCCAATACACGTAGGCGCGCCCGTCATCATCTTTGAAGAAGGAAGGATCCCACGTAGCCACTTGAAACGAATCGGTGAGCATTTGCCATTTGCCCTTCACGGGGTCGGTACTGAAGTACAGCGGCATCGGATCAGGCGAAGCAAACGAAGGAATGAACAGTAGGGTATCACCCCACGCCCAGGCACCGGGAGCGCAAACGTCATCACCGGCACGGCCATTGCGTTGAAAACTTTGTTTCACAAAATGCCACGAGCGCATATCGGCACTCCACCAGTAACCATTTTGATTAGTCGAAAACAAGAATAGCGTATCGCGCAGGTTTAATACGGCAGGGTCGGCCGTGCTGCGATGCGATTCCCCTTGAGCGTAATAGGTATGGGTAGAAGGCACAAACGCATAGTCGAGGTTCATTGGATTACAGTACGTAGTGGGTATGGCTCGGTAGTCCAGCCCCTCGGGTTGGCAGGCAATCACTCCAACGAGGATGGCGCCTGCAGCCGCGCGCATGATGGCTGATTTTGTTTTTATCATCCAAACAGCTGTCATACCTTGATCATCGGCCAGGTAAACGTTGATTGAAGCGAAATGCGTTTGCCTCTGCGGCTGGAGGAACGGGCTGCTTCGATCACTTCCAGTACGTGCAGGGCGTGTTCGGCTGCAATGGCGGGTTCTACTTTTTGCAGCAACGACTCCGCCACTACCGTGGCGCCTTGCTGCCAAACATATCCATCGGTGTTTGTCGCATAGCGATTGCCGGCTTCGTCTTCCAGCGTGGCCAGGTCTACCCCAGCGGGTGCCCAATCATAACCCACCAGTCCCATGCTACCCTTCGTGCCCCAAATCGATATCGTGTGGCGCTCTTGCCCTTTGCCTCCATGGCCGTAGGGGTCGAAGTAATTGAACCCACACTGCACATGCGACAAGGTGCCATGGCCGTGATCCATGATCAACATGGCGTTGTCTTCCGCTTTTACCAAAATCTTTCCTTTGTCGTCTACGGTTCGCTCTTCGGTGACGATGTTGGTCATGGCCACCACCGAACGTGCCGGACCCAACAGGCCCGTGAGCGTGGCAATGTTGTACACGCCCAAGTCTGGCAGACTACCTCCTCCTTCTTCATAAAAGAAAGCCGACCAGGTGGGGCCCAGATGTCCATAATGGGCATGGGCGGCTGATACTTGGCCCAATTTCCCCTGTTGAATGGCGCGTGACATAAACGCAAACTGTGGACTGTTCACAACGGCTGGTGCGCCCCAGATGCGGAGGCGCCTAGCACGGGCCATATCAAGTAGCGCTTTGCCCGCGTGGTACGAGTTGGCCATTGGCTTCTCACTCCACACATGTTTGCCTGCCAGCAATGCTTGCTTGTTCAGACGCTCATGTTCCTGCATGTCGGTCAGGTTCACCAGCAAGTCAAACGGAGCCCCGGCCAGCATGTCGGTGATGTTGCCATATACATTGGGTACCTTGTACAACGCGGCTTGCCGCTCGGCCCGCGGACGGATGATGTCACACGCGCTGACTAACTCAACCTTTGACGACTGGTTTAAGTGAGGCAGATATTGCGTGGAAACACTTCCACAGCCAATCACCCCCACCTTAATCTTACGCCCATCGGCAGCCAGGGCGTGGAAGGAGAGGCTGCTGAGCAGATAAGCAGCGGACGCACGAGCGGTGGTTTCCAAAAAGTCTTTTCGCGTCATAGTCAATTTGATCGGATAAATCCCAACGTAGAAAGCCCATTTTGCACTTCCGGTGCCGACATAAATAAACTCCACAACAGGCCGGTGCGGTAGTTCTCAATCATCACCACGATAGGTCCCTGATCAATGGCCAGGTAGGAATTGGCTACCCATCCTTCGGTGATGTTGAAGGCATCATAGAATCCGTACTCACCCCACAGCCGGTCGCCCAGCGTGTAGTAAAAAAATTTCAACGCGTCCATACTTTCCGCGGGCGTAAACGGAAAAGAGGAAAGCGCAGCCGTGGGCGCAATGACGCCCAAGTCGTTGGTGGGCGAGTGAGCAGAATAGCCCACGTGGTTGTCACTGGCGGTAAGCCCCCAACATGTGCTGCTGTACCCCACGAAGTTTTTAGGGTTGGCGATGCAATAGGCGCGGTTGATTAGGGAATGGTTGACATTCTGCTGCCAGTAGTTGGCGTAGGTGTCGGAGAGGCCGCGGGGATCAAGACCCAGAAATGAATAATGGGCAAAAAAAAGCGGCCCCCCAAAGTCGTAGCCCACCGGCAGGGCTATGTTATAGAAGGAGCGGTTGTTTCGAATCGCGCCATTTCGAGCCCACCCCTGGGTATATACCGATGACGCCACGGGATGTGTGGGTGAAGCGGCTGCTAACACGTAGGTAATCAACGCTTCGTTATAGCCGCTGATGGTCATGTTCATGGCCCAGCCCTTGTCGGGCGACCAATGCCAGTACAGAACGTTTTGTCCACCGCGTGTAAACCAGTCCCATTCCACGGCTTGCCAAAGCATGTTGATACGGTTGATGAGCGCCAGTTCGAGGGCATCGGCCGGCTGCAAATACTGGCGCATGGTGAGCAGGCCTTGAATCATAAAGGACGTTTCCACCAAGTCGGCCCCGTTGTCATTGGCGCTAAAGGGAATGGTCTTTCCCGTATTGCCGTTTATCCAATGCGGCCACGCTCCATGAAAGCGGTCGCACGTTTCCAGGAAGTCGAGAATTCGGTCCAGTTGCTGAAGGCCCTGGGCGCGCGTAATAAAGCCACGTTCCATGCCCACGATCAAGGCCATGACACCAAAGCCCGAGCCGCCCGTAGTCACCAGGTCATCGGAGGTGTGGCGTTCGCGTGCCATACCGCTGGCCGGGTGGGCAACGTCATAAAAGTACTTAAATGTTTGGCGTTGGACTTGAGTAAGCAGTTCGGTATCGGAGAGGGGAGGGAATTTTGGAGCGGATTGAGAAGTAGTGTAAAAAGTTTGCGAAAAGCCTGCAAAGGCTTCGCCATTCAAGCCGCGAAGACACCCTTCGGCCAGTAGCAGTTGGTATCGGGCCAAGTTACTCAATGGGCGTAGCGACTGAATGTTCAGGACGTTGCCATTTTCCGTCAGTGATACGCGTACCGCAATTCGATCGTCTGATGATTGTAGTATGAAGCCCTCCGCGTTGATTGATTGCGGATTCAATGATACGTTAAACTCCAACTCGCAAACAAAATCCAACGGTACATTTATGACCCTTACCCCAGAAGTACCAGCTCCCTCAGCGCGAAACGCAACAGGTGAAAGATTTCGAAGTTGGGTAACAAACTCAACGGACAATCCCGGATAGCGTTCTCCAGACACTCCCCGGAGATCGGAACCGATAACCAGCGTGTAGGCGGTGTTTTCCTGCAACGGACGCCTTGGCGATAAGGACAACGTTTTTCCTTCACTTAAATAGCGAACTTCAAAGTCAACACGATCTGCGCCTTTACGTAGCGTCACGTTGTTCAAAACAGTTTCCGGGCTAACCCTCGCATCAAACGCAACAAGAATTGGAGAATTTACAGGTACTCCCTCCGTTCTTCCACCTTGAATGTCAATAGGTACGGTGCCAATGGTCAAACTCATAATTTTAAGTAGCCTATCGGTCAGCTCCTCTTTGGTGCATCCGCTCATCCAAAAAACAAATGCGATCAACGGGAAGAGAAAAACCCTGTTTCTCAGCCAGCGAAGATCAATCTGATTGCAAGCCTTCAGCATAAAAATAAAGCCCCCCCAATTAACGGGGAGACTTTATAAACAACAATAAACCACAAACTATAACTACTTTCCTTTCCCCTGCAGGACAACCAGGGCCCTCACTTCGTCATCGGTCAGGGCCGAATTATAGATTCGCACCTCATCTAACTGACCTGTCAGATAACTTGCCCATGGCTGATTTCCACAGCAGCCGATGCTGGGGTTGGTTTGGAATTGCACTGCGCCAAACACCATAGGACCGCTACCGGTAAATTGAATAGGCCCCGTCCATCCCGCGGTTGCGGTGGCACCTACGGAGCCATTTATATAATATTTGAACTGCGAAGTAGTCGAATTATAGGTTAAGGTATGGTTGGTCCACCCATCAAACAGCCCGCGGTAGTTTGCCACGCTCATCCAGGTCTCGTTAGCACCACTGACGACATGTGCCACAATTCTGGCAGACGTAGGGTTACTGCCATTCTCAACAAACCAATCGATGTTTCCCCAAAAACCAGTTGGATTCGACAGATTGACCAAACCTAGGATTCCGTCAATGCCATTATCCGAATTTTGATCCACAAAGACCGGATTGACCCAAAACGAAATCGTAAAACTCTGGAGTCCTGTAATCGCGGCCCCGGGATTAAAGGTAACGTATGACTTATTGGCAACATTTAGATTCAGCGCCTGGCCCTTGAATCCATTGGCGAAATTCGTCCCACTGTTCAACGCCTCCTGCCCTGATACGGTTTCTCGTAACGAACCGTCAAAAGGCCAATAGGCTACCAATGCAGACAGTTTAATCTCATCTGTAGATGAAAAGCCATTAATGGTAAAAGCAGGTTTATAAGAATTGGGGTCGAATTCATCAAAACAAGCTACCACCGTACACAACAAAACTGTGGTCACTAAAGAGGCGATTATTTTATTTCTCATAGTTGATAACATGTTAATATCCCGGATTTTGTATCAATACACCTGCACTCAAGTCGATTTCACGTTGTGGAATGGGCCAAACTTCATTCTTATTCGCTCTCCATCCCTTCGGCCCGAAAACTTGCTCGGCTCTACCTTGCCGTATCACATCGAAATAGCGATCAAACTCCATGGCCAGCTCTGCGCGTCTCTCTCGCCAAATGGCTTGCCGTAGCTGCGCCTGGTCAGTCGTGGTGACGGGCGGCAAAATTGCATTATTGCCTCCGCGGGCACGGGCTCTGACCAGTTCTAACGAAGCGCGGGCGGCCGAACCATTACCCAGTTCATTGTTGGCCTCCGCGTTCATCAACAAAACGTCTGCAAACCGAATAATTCGAACATTCTGCTGGCATCCGGGCGTCAGATTCAGGTCTATTTGACTAAATGGGACATATGATTTTTGGTTGTACATGGGGTTGGGCGTGTTGGTTGGAATGGCATCACCGTCAGGGGTTAGCTCCCCTCTGAAGATGATGGTTGCGTCTCTTCGGGGATCTCCCGGTTCATAAAAATCCGCCAGATCCTGGGTAGGAACATTGAATCCCCATCCTGCGTCTGTTCCACGAACGCCCTGTATCTGCGAATACTGCGAATTGGACACCGCACCATTGCCGGGAACCAGAGCCGCTTGAATTTCAAAGATTGACTCAGCAGAATTCTCATTTTCTACACGGAATAACTCGTAGTAGTCCGGAAAAAGGGAATAGCCGAGTCCAATAACTTGATTCGTCAGATCGCGCACCTCCGTCCATTTCCCTTGATACATTGACACTTTCGCGTGGAGAGCCAGCGCAGCTCCTTTGGTAAATCGTCCAATGTCGCTACCGGTGTATGACACAGGAAGGACGGCAGCAGCTTCGATCAAATCATTTTCAATGGCTTGGTAGACCTGTGCTTTAGGCGTACGAGGAATATTAAATTGGGAGGCGTCTGTAGGGACCGTTAACCGCAAGGGCACATCGCCAAATGCGCGAACAAGACGAAAATACGCATAGGCTCGGGCAAACTTTGCCTCCGCTATATACCGTGCCTTGAGCCCGTCATTCATGGCAATCGTTGGCACATTGTCGATGACCTGATTACATAAATTGATGTCCAGGTATCGTCCACTCCAAAAATCGTAAATCTGACCCTCAGTAGCCGTCACCGTAAAGTTGTCAAATGCATTCATAAAGGCGGCATCTGACGGGTCGCTTCCCTTCTCAGCATCGTCTGAACCCAAACTCTCGATGGCCATCGGTGCAAACGCCACGTTTGTCCACCCACGAAGGTTGCCGTAAATCGAATTAACGGCCTCCGTGGCGTGCGCTTCTGTGACGAAAAAGTCTTCCGCCCTGGATTTTCCTTGCGGAGGCACATCGAGGAAAGAATCGCTACAGGCCATTACCAAAAAGACTGTCACGGTCGTCAACATCAACTGACTTACACTAGAACTGTTTCTACACGTTTTCATAGTTGAATTGCGTTAAAAAGTAACATTAAGACCAACATTGTATGTTGCAAAAAGCGGATATAGATTGGAATCTACGCCAGCGCGGGTAGGCCCGCCACCCACTTCGGGATTGAACCCCCGATAACCAAATAGGTTAATCGCATTTTGCGCGTTGGCATAAACGCGGGCTCGGGAGATACTCCATTTGTTAACAAGTTCGGCTGGCAGCGTATACCCAATTTGAATATTTCGAACACGCACGTACGCACCATTCTCGACAAAGAACGAGTTGGATACATAGTTGTTGCCACCTCCTACATTGGCCGATGGATACGTATTTGACGTGCCTGCCCCCCGCCAACGATTTTGATAGAACTCTTCGGTAAAATTCTCAGTTCCAAAACGGAAGCCCAGTGCCGCATTGTAGATTTCAACACCTCCCACGCCCTGCAAATCCAACGTAAAATCAAATTGCCGATAGTTAAACGTAGTGTTGACGCCATACAACACCCGTGGGTTAGGGTTTCCAAGGACCACGCGATCTTTTCCATCAATGACGCCATCATCATTGATATCCGCATATCTAAAGTCGCCTGGTTTTGCGGTCGGCTGGATAACAGCCCCCGAACTCGATGTATAACCATCGATATCATCCTGTGACTGGAAAATACCTGCAACATTCAACCCATAAAAAACACCGATGGGCTGACCCAAAATAGTGCGCGTGTTTGTGGCGCCTCCGGTCGTTCCTACGCCCACATCTATCGGATTAAAGCCTGTTAGCACTCTGGTTACCTCATTCTGATTGAAACTGATATTTGCGCTCACCGAATAAGAAAAATCGGCATTGAGTTGATCGTTCCATCCCAATTGAAACTCCCAGCCTTTATTTAGAAAGTCTGCCTGGTTACCGATGATGGTCCCGCTTTGCGTACCCAGCGAACCCAAGATGGGGATAGCAAAAATTGCATCCACAGTTTTCCGTTGGTAATAATCGACCTCGGCAGTGAGTTTATTTTTCAAAAAAGCAGCTTCGAATCCGATATTCGTTCCCTCTGTTCGTTCCCATGTAGTATTCGGTGGTACTTGCGTATCGATGTTTGATCCGGGGAAAACATTGCCGTTCTGGTCAACATAGGCATATTCATTTCTTCGACTCACCTGCTGCTCCGCAAGGTTCGCAGGCACTCCGCTGTTTCCAACAATTCCCCAGCTACCCCTGATTTTAAGGTAATCGAAAATGGATTGATTTTCCATGAATGTCTCTTTTGAGGCCACCCAGCCTGCTCCAATGGAAGGAAAATATCCCCACTTGTCCACGTCTTTAAATTTTGATAGTCCGTCTACGCGAAAGGTGGCATTGAGCAAATAGCGATCACGAAATCCGTAACTGGCTCGTCCAAAATAAGACGCAACCGTTGACAGTGAACTTCTGTCCTCCGATACGTCATCAAACACAATGGTTTCAGGATCACCCAGCGAAACATAGCGCTCTCCCTGGTTGTTGTTTGGAACACCCTGAACGCCAATTCTGAAACCATAGGTCCGATAATGCTGTGCCCCTTGCCCGACTAACACATTGACCGTATGATCTCCAAACTTATTTTGATAGGACAAGGTACTTTCGAGCAACCAATCACGAACTTCCGATCGATTTCGCGAAAGGGATGTGACCGATGCCCGTTGGCTTAGCGTTGCTGCATAAACAGGGGTAAACGATTCTATTTCATTTTGGCCAAAGTTCGTTCCAAAGCTCGTTCGAAACTTAAAATGTTTGGCGAAATCCACCTCCGCATAGGCGTTGGCTACAAGTCTATAGTTCCGGCTCTCGCGGTCAAAAAAGTCGAGGGTTACCTGCGGGTTAAATAGGTTGGAGTTGCCAACATTAAAATCAGCAGGATCGCCATACGTACCATCCGCGTAGTACACCGGTACCAGGGGCGCTGCGGCATACATTTGATTGAAGATTCCATTGTCGATATCGTTACTTTTGTTGAACGATCCGTTAAAGGAATATCCAAGTTTAACAAAGCTGAGAGGCTTGATGTCATTTTGAAGGCGAAGCGTGAAGCGTTCAAAATCATTTGTTTTTACCGTACCCTCTTGCCGTAAATACCCGATGGAAAAATTATAGGTCGAGTTCTCGCTTCCTCCGTTGATACTAAGATTATGATTTGAGATAGATGCACTTCTGAGTATCTGGCGGTACCAGTCAGTGGTACCATAACCGGAGGGGTTCGGAAAACGTGTTTCGGTAGCTCCGTTTATGGCATCTAGTTCATTGATCATCTCCGCATATTGCGGGCCATTTGCCATGTCTACCAAGTTGGTGGCCACCTGCCGGCCCAAAAAACCGTCATACGTAATGGTGGGTTTTTTTCCTGTCGTTCCTTTTTTGGTAGTAATGAGCACCACCCCATTAGCCGCGCGAACCCCGTAAATCGACTGTGAGGAAGGGTCCTTTAATACACTGATATTTTCGATGTCCGATGGATTGATAAACGTGACATCTGATACCCAAACCCCATCTACAATGTACAGCGGCTCCACCGAGCCAAATACGGAACCAGTTCCGCGGATTCGGATTTGGGGAGCCGAACCAGGAGCCCCCGAATTGGTGATCTGAACACCGGCAATTTTACCCTGCAACGCACTGATGGGATTTACCGATGCCTGTTTTGATATTTCTTGTCCTTCTAACTGGCTTATTGACCCAGTGATATCGGCTTTCCGCTGCGTCCCATAGCCCACCACCACTACTTCTTCCAGGGCGGTCACATCGGTTTCCAAGGTCACGTCAAGCCGCGTTTGCGCGCCTACATCCATTGTCACTGTGGTGTAGCCCACAAAGGTGAAAACGAGGGTTTTGTCACCCGGCTCAAGAACGAGCGTGTAGTTCCCTTCGGCATCGGTGGTCGTGCCGCGGGCCGTGCCCTGCACCAACACATTTACACCCGGCATCGCCAGGCCATCGTCTTTCGAGGTGACTTTACCCGTCACCTGCCGCGTTTGCCCTGCCGCACTAAGGCCTAACAGGCTGAAAGTCAAACAAATAAATAGTAGTTTTCGAGTCATAGACCGCGCCTTTTATAGCTCGAGCGCACATCAAGTTTGACCGATGCAAGAAAAAAGCGAAACTTTTTTCAAAAAATCACCCTAAATCGGAAACGATTGCACCTGGCAAGAACACGTGGTTTTTGCGCTAAAAAAACATCGATTTCAAACGTTTTCAGATCAATTTTGGCCGAAAACGCGACTTTGGTTTGCGGTTGAAAAACAACGCTATCCGTTGGGCAGATCGGCCACCGGCTTGCGCTTTGTTCCGCGGGTAGCGTTTGGCTCCGAAGTTTCTTCCGAAATCAGGATGATTTGCTCCCACCGCGACACGTGAGGGCGGTTGCCGCGGGCGGCTTGTTCCTCTACCCGCTCCAACACGCGCTTTTTGAACGACCAGACAGTGTTCAGACGCAAGCCAAGTTCCTGACTAAGATTCTCCAACGTGACCCCCTTTTTGCCGGCCACCGCCAGGTAGGCGATGAAAAAAGCCTTCTCCAGCGGGATCTTCAACCCATGAAAGATGGTGTAGGCCGTGATGGACTCGTTGTAACCGCACCGGGTGCACCTGCGGGCAAACTTGCTGGCCCCGTCAAAATACTTGGCGTTGCCACACTTGCGGCAATGAAAGGCGTCTTTCCATTTCAACTCATACAAAAAACGGTAACACGCCATCGTATCGGGGTATAGCGTACGGAACTCCTCGTACGTCATCGTCTTTTCCAGCAGACGCTCCTCCAGTACTTCCTTGACTTTGTTTTTCAGCTTCCAGTTGTCGAGATCCAGCAGCGAATTGATCTGGTTGATTTCATGCGCTTGTTTGGCTAGTTTCTCATTGCTTACTTCGAGTGCGGCATTTTTCTCGTCCAGTTCCGCGGTGCGTTCTTTTACCTTTTGTTCCAGCTCGCGGTTTACTTTGGTTTGCAACTGCATGTTCACTTCGTGCTGGTGGATGATCCTGCGCAGCGCGCGGTCGCGGTTGTCCTTTAAGATGCGGATGCGGTCGCCCAAGGCCACGGTCAGGAACAGCATCTCCAAGACAAAACTTAGGTGCAGGCTGTAGTGCGAAAGGATGGTGAATGGCAGCACATCGAAGTAGACGAGTGTCTTGACAAAAAAACCAAAAAACAAAAGTCCATAGGCCACTACAAAATAACGTGCGGGCCGGTAGCCGTTGCGCCACACGTGTATGCCCGTGTAAAAGATGATCGACAGCGGGATAATGTCCAGGTTTTGAAAGGCAAATAGCTGAGGCGCAAAAAACCAGGCTACCCCAAACAACACCGTTCGCACCACAATGACGCCCACCAACACGCTGTCCAGCCGCGGCACTTGTGTGCGAGTGCTCAAAAACCTGCGCGTAAAGATGATGGCCCACACAATCAACAGATACAGGGCCACGCCCGTGGCGCGGTCGTTCCATTGCGGAAAATCCGGCCATAGGTATTGAAAGCCGATGCCATCCAGACTCATGGCATACAGGGCCACACTTAGCAGATAGAAAACGTAAAAAATATTTTTGATTTCGCGGATGGCCAAATAGGCCAACAAGTTGTACAGCGCGATGATGAGGATCATCCCATAAAACGTGCCGTACAAGAAATACTCGTTCAGGGCATAATACACAAAACGATCAATGGTGCGATAGGCAATGCGTATATCGGCAAACGCATGAGAGCGTACTTTAAAGTAATACAGGCCCGCGTCTGTTTGCGGATTAACGACAATTTCAAAATTCTTGTGGCGGAACGTTCGCTGCACAAACGGATGATGGTCGCCCATGCGCAACGTTTGCATTGAGCCGTCCTTCTGTACGCGGTATACCTCCAGCGAGTCGATGGTCTGATCATAAAATTCAATCAGCCGGAACTCATCCTGGGCCAACGGGGCGGGCAGGGCAAACCGTATCCAATAGGCAGCACCGGGTTTAAAGTCGGCATTTTGATAACCGGCCGCGCGTTTAAACAGATGCGCGTTTTCTTGGCGGGCCAGCTCCCCCACCGAAAAGACGTTGGCCGAATCGATGAAATGTTCCAGTTCGTTGAGCGGGTAGATGCGCTCGTTGGCGGTGGGGGCCACCGGCCGCGAGGGCGTACACGCTGAAGCCAGCACCAACCCCATCAAACCATAAAAAACGCGCAGCCACCTCACCTGTCAAAAGTAGTGAGCGCGTGAGAGAAAATGAAGCGGACTTTCGCATTGACTCGGCAACCAGCCGGTGGCCGCGCAACATATCCTGCGCCTTGCGGGTATGCCCCTTGTCCACGCATAAAGGCTTTTGCATCTTGCGCCCGATTTACCTGATATGAAGTCCTTCGCCTTTATCTTTGACATGGATGGTGTGATAGTCGATAGCAATCCCTATCACAAAATCGCGCTGCGCCAGTTCTGCCAGCAGCATGGCCACCCGATCTCCGAAGCACAATTGCGCGAAAAAATCTATGGCCGTACGAATAAAGAGTGGATCACCAATGTGTTTGGGCCGCTGCCGCCCGAAACGCTGGCTCAATATGCCGAAGAAAAAGAGGCTCTTTACCGCGAGCTGTATAAAAACGACATCGCACCTGTGGCCGGCCTGACCGCATTTCTGGAACAAATGAATGCGCAAAAAATCGCACGGGCCATTGGCACCTCTGCCCCGCGCAGCAACGTGGACTTTACCCTGGCAGGCACCGGGCTGCAACGTTTTTTCTCCATCATCCTGGACGACCGCTTTGTGACCCGCGGCAAGCCGTACCCGGAAATCTACCTCAAATGTGCCGAGGCGCTGCAACGCGAACCTGCCGACTGCATCGTATTTGAAGATTCGCTCTCGGGTGTGGAAGCGGGCAAGCGGGCCGGCTGCAAAGTGGTGGGCATCAGCACCACCCACACAGCCGAAGAACTTAAAGACACCGACTGGGTCATGCCTGATTTCACTTCTCTCACACCCGCCCAGCTTATCGCGCGTATGGCGTGAGTGGCCGAAAAAGCCACCTCGCCACCGCAGGCAAAAAAGGGTTCTTGTCAAAAAATTTGGCGGAAAGCCAAAAACGTCCCTACCTTCCCTTCGCGATCGAATGGGCGCACGGCTTTTAACACCAAACCAATTGCATTATGAAAAAGATAGGCATCCTGCACGGCATGGAACGTTCGTTTCCACAGGCATTTGTGGAGCGCATCAACAAAATGGGGCTGAAGGACATCCACGCAGAACCCGTATCGGTGGACGTGGTACAACAAGGCGAACCCACGGGCTATTCGGTCATCATCGACCGCATTTCGCAAGATGTGCCCTTCTACCGCGCCTATCTGAAAAATGCTGCCATCAGCGGCACGGCCGTCATCAACAACCCCTTTTGGTGGAGTGCCGATGAAAAGTTTTTTAACAACGCCCTCGCCACCAAGATAGGTGTGCCCGTCCCTAAGACGGTCATTCTCCCCTCGCACGACCGCCCGGCCGATACATCTGAAGCTTCGTTTAGTAATTTGAAGTTTCCGCTGAGCTGGGAAAAGATTTTTGAATACATCGGCTGGCCCGCCTACATGAAACCCCATGCCGGAGGCGGATGGAAAAGCGTGTACAAGCTGCGCGATGCAGCCGACTTTTTTGAAAAGTTCAAAGAAACAGGGCAGTTAGTCATGCTGCTGCAGGAAGAAATCATCTTCGAAGAATATTTCCGCTGCTACTGCCTGGGCCGCAAGTACGTCAAGATCATGCAGTATGAGCCGCGCAATCCGCACCACTTAAGGTACGTAGTCAACAGCGGGCCAGCCTCCGAAAAACTATTGAAAAAAGTGCACGACTATGTGCTAAAGCTTAACGAAGCCCTTGGCTATGATTTCAACACCGTGGAGATGGCCGTACGCGATGGAGTGCCGTATGCAATCGACTTCTGCAACCCCGCGCCCGATGCGGATGTCGCTTCCGTAGGCCAGGAAAATTTTGATTGGGTGGTGGAACATGCCGCCAAGATGGCCGTGGAACGCGCACAAACGGCCAAGCCCGGTGCCGACAACCTTACCTGGGGGAGTTATGTGACCGAATCCGCCAAAGCCTTTCTTACCTCGGCCAAGCCTCCCAGAAAAGAAACGACCAAACCAAAGGCTACCAAAAAGTAATCTCCCGACAACCTAAACCTTACCTGTTCTGTCTATGGAAAAATTTACGCTGGGGGTTGAAGAAGAGTATATGGTCATCCACCCGCATACGCGGGAACTAACCTCGCACGACCAAAAGATTGTTGAACTCGCACACCAAGTGGTGCGCGACAGCGTGAAGGCCGAGATGCACCAGGCGGTGGTGGAAGTAGGCACGGGCATCTGCCAAAACGTAGAGGAAGCACGCGAAGACATACGCAGGTTGCGCAAGGTCGTCACCGAAATAGCCGGCAGCCTCGGTTTGCAGATCGGGGCGGCAGGCACCCATCCTTTTTCGCACTGGAGCACGCAGTTGATCACTCCCAACCCTCGTTATGATGAAATCGTAAATGAAATGCAAGAGGCTGCGCGCTCCAATCTCATCTTTGGTTTACACGTGCACGTGGGCATTGCCGATAAAAACATGGCCATCCACATCATGAACACCATCCGGTATTTCCTGCCGCACGTGTATGCGCTTTCGTGCAACTCACCCTTCTGGGAAGGAAGGAATACCGGTTTCAAATCGTTTCGCACCAAAGTATTTGACAAGTTTCCGCGCACCGGCCTGCCGGATACATTCAACGACTGGGATGATTTCAAAAATTATGTAAACCTGTTAATAAAAACCGGGTGTATCGACAATGCAAAGAAAATCTGGTGGGACGTACGCGTGCACCCTTTCTATGACACCATCGAATTTCGTATCTGTGATGTGCCCATGCATGTGAACGAGACCATCGCCATCGCGGCCGTCTTCCAGGCGCTGGTAGCCAAACTCTATAAACTCAGGTTGCAAAACATGAGTTTCATTGTATACACCAAAGCACTCATCAACGAAAACAAATGGCGTGCATGCCGCTACGGCATCGATGGCAAACTTATCGACTTTGGCAAACAGGCTGAAGTGGATACGCGCGCCCTGGTTTTGGAACTACTGGACTTTGTGGACGATGTGGTGGATGAATTGGGCAGCCGACAGGCCATCAGCTATGTACATGAAATCTTGAAAAACGGCACCGGTGCCGATCGGCAACTGGCCGTGTACCAGCAAACGGGCAAATTAGAAAGTGTGGTAGACTACATCGTGGCGCAAACCCGAAGTGAGCTTTAATTATCTTTGTGTTTGAATATTAACGCATGCGCATAGCCATCTTAGACTTATACGAAGGAGAAGAAAATGAAGGAATGCGGTGCCTTCGCCAGTTGGTCAGCGAGTTTAATCATGTGGCGGGCGTCCCCGTTACCCACCAGGTCTTTGACGTCCGTCAGCACCATCAAATAGCCGATCTGGACTTTGATGTATACCTGTCATCGGGCGGGCCAGGCAGCCCGCTGGACAGTGCGGGCTCACATTGGGAACAAAATTATTTCGGACTGATGGACGGAATTCTCGCCCACAACCGCGCTCATCCCTTTCAGCGCAAGTTTGTGTTTTTGATTTGCCACAGCATGCAGATTTTCTGCCGGCACTACGGCTATGCCAAGATAACCAAGCGCAAAAGCACGGCCTTTGGGGTAATGCCCATCCACAAAACGCGGGAAGGCTCACAGGAGCGGCTGTTCCGAACCCTCGAAGATCCCTTTTATGCGGTCGACTCACGCGACTATCAGATTGTGGATCCTAACGAGGCTAAAATCTGGTCGGGCGGGGGTAATATCCTGTGTCTCGAAAAACACCGGCCCTTAGTCATGCTGGAGCGTGCCGTCATGGCCATCCGTTTCAACGAAGCCATCATCGGCACGCAGTTTCACCCCGAAGCCGATGCAGACGGCATGTACAAATACCTGCTGCGCGATGACAAGCGAAACATGATCATTGAAAAACACGGGCAGCGCAAGTATGAAGAGATGCTCAAAAACGTGAACGAGCCCGACAAAATCAAACACACGTACAAGACCATCATACCCGGTTTTTTGCGAATGGCCCTAAATGCCAGCCGATGATTTCTCACGCCCGCCTTGCCTACAACCAATCGTTTTCGGACGAAAAGTACCAGCGCTTTCTGGCTGACCTTCACGCGGCTTATAACTTCCCCATCAAGTTTCGCGTGGCGGAAACACCCGTATTTATCCCTGCCTATTTCCGCGATAAGTTGCTCAAGGCTTCTTCCGACATTGTTGATTTTATAGTACGCCCCGATTTCAAACACCTGACCGACCAGGCTATCCCCCCGGGTTTGCGCGTGCCAAACGAGACGGATCACACCTTGTTTTTGGCATTGGATTATGCGATTGTGAAAGACGTGGATGGCACCTACGCCCCACGCCTGATTGAAATGCAAGGTTTTCCTTCGCTGTTTGGCTTTCAGGATTTTCTCGGAACCAAGTACCGCGAACACTTTACCGTGCCGGGCAACTTCCAAAACCACTTTGTAGGATCGGTGGAAAATTATCGATCCCTGCTGCGCAACGCCCTGCTCGGAAATTGCGCGTCCGAAAACACGATCCTTTTGGAGATTGATCCGCTGCAACAGAACACCGCCATCGACTTTGTAATTACAGAGAAGCTAACCGGCATACGGTCCGTGCACATTGGCGATATCCAACGCGAAGGACGCAGGTTGTTTTACCTGCGTGACGGCAAACGCACACCTATTCACCGTATTTACAACCGCGTCATTTTTGATGAACTGGTACAGCAAAAGGGTTTATCATTAGCTTTTGACCTCACCCAAGATGTGGACGTGGAATGGGCCGGGCACCCCAACTGGTTTTTCCGGATCAGCAAATACACCATGCCACTGATACGATCGGAGTTTATCCCGCCTTGTCAATTCTTGTCAGACGTGCGAGATATCCCTACGGACTTAGAAAACTACGTACTCAAGCCGCTCTTTTCATTTTCAGGGAGTGGGGTCATTTTTCATGTAACGCAAAAAGACATCGAAGCTATTGACGTGAAAGATCGCGCGCAGTACATGCTCCAACAAAAGGTGCAGTATGAACCGGTGGTGCAGGCGCCCGATGGGATGGTAAAGACCGAAGTGCGGCTGTTGTTTCTTTGGCTGCCAGGGGAGCAACGGCCCAGGCTCGTAACCAACTTGGCGCGGTTGAGTCGGGGCGAAATGATCGGAGTGAAGTTCAACAAAGACAAAACCTGGGTGGGTGGCTCCGTCTGTTTTTTTGAGTCCTAAGTCACATCACAATCCAACGCTGACGCGTGTCCAGCCACCACATCATCCGCGAAAATCAAGAACCTGCCTTGATGATTTTGGAGGCGAGTGCATTTGCCTATGAGCCCATCAGCGAGTTGCTGCAATGGAGCCCTACCGTGGTGGTAACCGCTGACGCCCTACCCGCAGTTTTGCCCTGGCAATTTCATATCGATTGGGTATTGGCACCGGAGGGCGTTCCTGCGGCAGAAATAAATCAGGCGGTAGCTCCGATGGCTGTAGGCATTCGGCACTATCGTTCAAACGTGATGGTGGAGGGAATCAACTTGCTCTCTTCACGGGGCATCACCGATGTTTCGATTTTTGTATCGGAGGGTGTTGACTTTGCACCGTTCGAAGATATGCCTCTGCGATGTACGCTTTTTTGTGGCGGCACCCGGTGGAACCTTGTGCGCAGCGGGGACACCTTTCGCAAGTGGGTTCCCGGCCAATCGTTTATTGCCATCCGCGGAAATGCCGCAGTGACGGAGGGCGTATGGGCACAAAACAAAACCCTGCACGAAGGGTGGCTTGGCGTCACCGCCCGTGAAAATACGTGGGTGGGCGAAGCGTGGTAAAAAAAAAGCCCCGCATCAGCGGGGCGTTTCAATCGCACTGGTTTCTTTTTCTACCCGAGTTTGAAGATGATCGGGATCACCATTTTCTGCTTCACCGCTTTTCCGCGCTGCTTGCCGGGCGACCATGCCGGAGCACTTTGCACCACCCGAACGGCCTCTTCATCGCAACCACCACCAATACCGCGCACGGCACGCACATCCGAGATCGAACCGTCCTTACCAACCACAAACTCCACAAATACTTTTCCTTCTGTTCCCATTCTGCGCGCCTGAGCAGGATATTTCATTTTTTCCGACACATACTTATAAAACGCAGCCATCCCGCCTTTCGGGGTGGCCGACTCTTCCACCACTGTGAAAATCTGATCTACCTCCTCCTCCTCTACGTTGGTATTGACAATAACCACCTCAGGTTTTGTTTCCTCGGTCACCTCCATATCAAGGTTAATCTTAAGGTCTTCCTTGATTTCTTCTTCATCGGGTACCTCTACGATCTGCGGTTGCTGAATGACCGGAGCCTGGGGCGGGGGTATATCTGTGGGCGGCACTTCTACCACCTCTTCGAACGTATTGGTGCTCCGCGCCAACTCATCAATTTTGTTGTCATCGGTTTGGGTGCTTTCAAACGCCCACAACACCAGCGCCATCGTAATCAGCAAACCGATGCTGAAAAAAAGGCCTGATTTTTTGGTCAAATCAGCTTTCGGTGTCTTCTTCACTTCCATGGTTTTTTCAGTTTTAGGATTTCAAATATAGTCACAGAATGCAACGCGAGGAAGATCGTCACAAAAAAATTGGCCTTTTTTGGCCCTATTTGCGGCTGCCGTAAAAAAGCGTAATAAAAATAGTAGGGAAAACAGCCTGATTTTCAGCCCCCGCCATCAATTCGATCTCCCGGAAATAGGCATCTACTAAAAATCCTACTTCAAATCCGGAGACGGAGCTTTTCGAAATACCAAGCTCAAAATTCAGCGCGGCCTTCAGGTTGCCGCCCAATTGCACATCGGACTGCCCAACGCCCTGAAATAAATTTCCAGGCCCCAAGATATTGCTGGGCGTATGCCGGGGATTACTCGGATCAAACGGCTCGTTCACCGTTTGCAAAAAGTTGTTGTCGTTCACGACCTCCACATAATAGGGAGCCACCAGGCCGATGGACGGGCCTGCGGCCAGCACGGCCTTGATTTCTACCCCTTGCTGAGGCGCCTTGGAAAAAAGAACGAAATCACGCCCATACTGGAGGCGGAATGTGTATAGATAATTGAGTTTGCCAAAGATGTAAAAGTTGCCGAACCCCGAAGCCCTTCGTACTTCCTGTGGGTTTTTGATATTTACGATCTCCAGGCCGTAAGTTTCAAACATCCGCTCCGAAAGCCTACGGGCTTTTTTAAATGCAAAGCCTCCGATCAGGCCTCCCGAAGAATTTTTGTTAATTCCCCAGGTAAATTCCGACTGGTAGTCATAGCTATCTTGTGTTTGCGCCCACAACCCCACCGGGCCGGCCGCCAACAGAAAGGCCACTAAAATCGCGCGCACGTGCATCCGTCTCATCTACGAAAAGCTAAATTTAGGCTTTAATCAGAACAACGAAAAAACTTTCTTTCTGTTATGCCTCCACCCATCATGGCTACGGCCGTTTACGAGGGCCACCTGCGCTGCCGGCTCACCCATCTCGCTTCGGGCCAGCAGGTAATCACGGACGCCCCGATCGACAATCACGGTAAAGGCGAGGCTTTTAGCCCTACCGATCTGGTGTCGGCCGCCCTGAGCAGTTGTATGATGACCATCATGGGCATCGTGGCCAACCGCGAAGGCATCGCGTTGGAGGGGCTCACGGCCGAGGTAGTTAAAATCATGGCCGCCAACCCACGCAAAATTTCCGAAATTCAAATCGTTTTCTCGCACCCGGCCCTGGTCGCTTCGGACGTTCAAAAACAAAAGCTGAAACAGGCCGCCCTCACCTGCCCCGTAGCCCTGAGCCTGCATGACAGCGTAACACAAACCGTGGTGTTCAACTTTTGATGAGTGCGGCCTGCAACGCAGCATGTGTAATGCCGTAGTGCGACTCGTGATAAACGGCCCGGCCATTTTTGATCACCAGCACTTGCGGGGATTCATGGCGCACCTGAAACACTTCCGCAAGTTGGTTTGACAATGCCCGATGCCTCAGCAAATCCAGGAAGTAGGCTGTGGCAGGTACGTTTTCCTGGGGCTTCCATTGGCGTTCCAGCCGGTCCAACGCCATGCGGCTGACGCTGCACGTGGTGCTGTGTTTGAAAATAAACACGGGCTGCGTTTTTGAAACCTCGATCACTTCTTGCAGTTGTTGTGGGTCAGTTAGCTCAATCCATTCCATATCTCCCTTAATGGTAAAGAACTTTCCAAAGTTCCTTTTCGCGTTTGTCGTAGCGGGGTTTCCGTTCTTTTTCCTTCACCGTGTTGGGTTGGATAGCCTGCTTCCGGAAAAGTTTAGCCCAAAACAACCGCAAGTTGCTCATGGTTGTCCGCTCGCCATCCTGGTTGTACACGCGGCCATGGGCAAACTGTGCATCGGGATGAAATTTTTTACCCGTGACACGGTTTACCCGCACATTCCCCTGGTAAGCTCCTATGCGCATGTAGTCCTTACCTGGATAAATTACTTTTAATGCCTTCTTGCTGCTGTTTGCGTTATGACGATACGAATGTGCAAGCCGCACACCCCCAGCATAGGAGGCCGCCCTCTCTAAACTGCGCGAGGGCTCGCGGCCAGGAAGTGCCTTCTTCGCGCTGAGGGGGTTGCGCCCAATGTCCCACGTGATCTTCATATTGCCGATATATTCGCTGGCTTTGACGGATGTTTTAGACGGTTTAATACCGGCCATCGCATTTTTGGCCGCCCGGGGTTTTTCGCCATACTCCCGTTGGCGCACGGGTGCCTGCAATCCATCGGTGGCAAACACCTGTTGGCTGGGTCGCTGTTTCTTCAGTGAGCGTTCATCAGCATAAGGCGTTTGTTGGTAGTTGCGCTTGAATCGCGACAAGCGGATGTTGCCCCGGGTGGTAATGCCTTGTTCGCCCAGCGAAGGCTTCAGTTCAAACATCCCCCAACTTCCTTTCCACTGCGAGATTCGCGAGGCCTTTTTGCGATCCAGTTGAGTGACTTTCCGGTCGCCCTGATAATTCAATCCCTGGCTGCCAATGCCATATTGTTGATTCCAACCTGTGTTGCCGCGATAGTTGCTGATGCGCTTGTCGGGGCCCGTGGAGCGGCTTGCGCGATAGTTGCCGGCATACAATCCTACCCGTGGCGCATTGTACTGTTTTTGTGGAAGGCGTTCGTTGCTGCGGGCGCGGTTGCTGATGCTTCCCCCTCCGCGTTCCGGCCGGCCCGCGCGGAAATCTCCGCTATATAAACCCACGCGCGGAGTGTTGTATTGCTTTTGCGGTAGGCGGGCATTGCCGCGCACGGCATCGCTGATGCTGCCACCACCACCCGTGGGCTTTCGCTTGGCACGGAGGTTACCCGAATAATTGAGTCCCTGGGCACCAATAACTGAAAAACCGCTGTTGCGACTGCCTCGATAGGAACTGATGCGGGCCGAGGAGGCCGATGGGCGATCGCTGCGCCTGGCCTTCATGTTGCCTGCATAATTCAATCCCTGCGAACCCAACGATTTTCGGGGCGTACTGCGATCACCCCGGTAGGAACTAAAACGCGCGGACGAAACGGACTGCCGATTTGTTCGGCTGGCGCGTATGTTGCCTGAATAGTTGAGCCCTTGTGATCCGCGTCCCGTCAGTTCGGTGCGCTTCATACTGCCGCGATACGTACCAATCCGTTCCCAACCGAGGGCACCGGTACGCACCGGCAACGGTGCGTTGAAGCGAGTCCTCCGCGCGCTGATGCTTGCACCGCCACCCTTCACGGGCCGGATGCCTTTTCTGCCGAGTGCCTTCTCCAGGCCGCGGGCCCCGATGCCGGGTGCCCGGCCGGGAAGGGGCGCGCCCCCGGCCCTGACCGGCCGCGAGGCCGACCGAAAACCGGAGCCCGGCAGCGACCGCTGGCGCTGCTGGCCGGATACCGACAGGTTGCGTTTGAAGTAAAATTTGCCGGCCTGAACTTTTCGTGTGGTGCGGTTTTCGCGGAGCGGCCGGCCCGCCACATCGCCCCGCCAGGCGCGCTCGCGCTGCGGGGTGGAAGAGTTGTAGCCGGAACGAAACGTGCCTGAGTAGCCGCCTTCCTTTTTTGTTTTTCGTCCAACATAGGGATTGGGTGCCGGCAGTATCTGCCCCTGCGTGCTGCGGGCATCGCGCGTGCGCAAGGTGCGCCCGGCAATGTCGCGGCCGGAGCCGCGGATGGGGCGTTGGGCCCGCCCGGCATATACGTTTCGTTTGCTGCGCCCTACAAAGGCACGCGAAGACGAGCGGGGCGCGGCTGCTCCGCCCGACTGGATGCGCGGGGCAGTGCTGGGGCGCCCGAAGCGCGCCACTTGTTTTTTGTTGGAGTAGGGCGTTCGATACACCCGGGCGGAACGCGAGGCATTGTTAACATAGGGGCCGCGCGCAGGATACACGCGCGCACGCGACTGCGACACCGCGGGGCGCACAACCGCGCGGGCACGGCTGTTACGCTGCCTCCATGTGCGCGCACTGGACGAGCGCGCCACGGCACTGCGCGAAGGGCGCACGGTTTGGCCGCGTATTTTCTTCCCCGAATACGTTTGGGGTACGGAATACACCGCCCGCCTGGCCGAAGACTGGTCACGGGTGCGCAACTTGCGGCCTGCCACGTCTTTACCAGTGGCTTTGTTGCCCCGCCCGGTAGGCTTGCGTGTTTGCACGCGCTGGGCATACGCATCGGCCGATAGAAGCACGACAAACGCTACTGCCAGCAGCAGAACATTACGCCAAAATACGGAGCGCGTGTGCATTTAGAAGCGAAAAATTGGATACAAGGTAGGGATTTTCGGACAATGAGCCGTGCATACAAAAAAAGCCATCGCAGGATGGCCTTTTTTGTATGCACGGAGTCCGATCGCGGTTCAGCGGCAATCATATGCAAGCGTAACGGTATTCGTGTCATCATTGTCGAATTGCTCCGTAATGGAGGTAGGGTACCCTTGTGCATTGTATTGGTAGGTAAATGTGCCTACATAGGAATCACCAAATTCACCGGTATAGGTTTCGCGCGTCACATTGTTCTCGCTGAAAAAGCCAAAAATGGAAGCCAAGACAGGTGAGGCACTCGCGAAACTTCTCTTGTCATCATATTCAAACACGCTCGTCCCCTCTTCAAAGGCTGTCAATCCATCGTAGGAAAACTCAGTAGCACTTCTGGGGTTGCGGGTCGTTGTGTTGGCACACTGATACGTGGTATATGATTCCTCTACAAAAACGCCCGGATCAGAGCTGTACGAATAATTGACGCGCGTGACTTGACCGCTGGAGTTATAGACATAAATAGTCCGCTCAACAAAATCATCGTACGTGATATCCACTCGCACCACACGATTGTTGTTGTCGTACGTGAATGAAATCACCTGAAGATCTCCAGTTTTTCAGGGCATTGAAGGTACGTTCGGTGGCGTGTTGTACAATGAGGAAAATCCCTTGGATTCGCTACTCATCGACCGTGGGATTTACCGGTTTGAGACAGACAACAAAGCCAAGTGCTACTACTAGCAGCGATGCGTTATGCCATCCTCCGTTAATAGCTCATCAGCCTTTCAATAGCGCCTCGTATTCTTCCCAACGGCAAAAAATTCCGTTCCAGCGTGGGCGCAAACGGGATGGCCGTGTCCAAACTAGCCACGCGCAGCACGGGAGCATCCAGATACTCAAAACAATGTTCGGTAATCCAGGCCGCGATCTCGCCCCCGATGCCGCCTGTCAGTGTGTCTTCATGCAGAATCAACACGCGGCTGGTTTTCTTTACGGTGGCGGCCACAGCCTCCTGATCCCACGGCAGAAGTGTGCGCAAGTCCAGAATGTCCGCCTTTCGCTCGGGCATCGACTGCATTACTTCTTTGGCCCAAAGGACGCCCATGCCATAGGTGATGATAGAAACGTCTGATCCTTCACTCACGAGTGCTGCTTTCCCCACTTCCACGGTGTAGTAGTCGTCCGGGATTTCGGCTTTGATAGATCGGTACAGGAGCTTGTGCTCAAAGTACAAATACGGGTTGGGATCCTCCAGGGCGGCTGTTAGCAAGCCCTTCGCATCATACGGATTGGACGGATAGACGATCTTTAATCCGGGCGTATGAAAAAACCACGCCTCGTTGCTTTGCGAGTGAAACGGCCCGGCAGCGGTGCCCGCGCCCGTAGGCATGCGCACCACCACATCGGCCGCCTGGCCCCAACGCCAATGGATCTTTGCCAGGTTATTCACGATTTGATTAAACCCTTCGGTCACAAAATCGGCAAACTGCATTTCCACCATCGCCTTCATGCCTTTGATGGACAACCCCAGTCCTGAACCAACAATGGCTGACTCACACAAGGGTGTATTGCGGACACGCTCTTTGCCAAACTTCGCTACAAAGCCTTCCGTGATTTTAAACACGCCTCCATAGTCAGCAATGTCCTGCCCCATCAATACAAGATTGGGATGTTGCTCCATGGCTTGGCGCAACCCATCGCTGATGGCATCGATGAATCGTTTCTCGGATGTTTTCGCTGATGCAGGCAATTTGACCGTTTGCACAAACGGAGCGTACACATCGCGCAGCTCGGTTTCGGTATTTGCTGTGGGATGCGTCTCTTCGAAAGCCACCGCCAACCCTTGCTCTATTTCGGTTTTGATTTTCTTTCGCAGCGAATCAATCATCTTTTGATCGAGTACCCCTTGCTTCAGCAGGTAGGACTCATAGTTTGCGAGCGGGTCTTTCATGGCCCATTCGTCCATCAACTTTTTGGGTACGTATTTTGTACCGCTGGCCTCCTCATGACCGCGCATGCGAAACGTGATGCACTCCAGCAAAACCGGGCGGGGTTTTTTACGCATCGATTCGGCCACGGCTTTTACCGTGTCATATACCTCTAACACATTGTTGCCATCTACCTGAATACCTTCGATTCCGTAGCCAATGGCCTTGTCGATAAATTGCTTGCATCGGAATTGTTCGCTGCTGGGTGTGGACAGTCCGTATCCGTTGTTTTCGATGACGAAGATGACGGGAAGGTCCCACACGGCTGCTACGTTAACCGCCTCGTGAAAGTCACCCTGGCTGGTGCCGCCATCGCCATTGAAGACGGCTGTTACTTTTTTCTCACCTGCCAGTTGGCACGCTAGTGCAATCCCATCGGCCACTCCGTTTTGCGGGCCCAGGTGTGAAATCATACCTACAATATGATGCTCGTTGCTGCCAAAGTGAAACGAGCGGTCGCGCCCCTTGGTATAGCCCATGGGCGTGCCCTGCCACTGCGCAAACAGTCGGGCAAAGGGCATGTTGCGCCCCGTAAATACCCCCAGGTTTCGGTGCATGGGCAAAATGTATTCGTCCGCCTCCAGGGCCTGGGTAAGCCCCACGGAAATGGCCTCCTGCCCGATGCCGCTAAACCACTTGCTGATCTTGTTCTGCCGCAACAGGATCAGCATTTTCTCTTCGATCATCCGGGGTTTGAGCAATGCCTGGTAAAGATGGAGCAGCGTGGCATCGGGGTACTTTTTGCGGTTGAATTTCATGGGCGGGCTGCTTACCAAGGCGAAAGGTACGGAGTGCGCGGAAAAATTTCTTGAAACACATCTATTTTTTACCTTTGTCCAATGCCTGCGGACGAAGTGAAACTCATGCTGAAGATCAAAAAAAAAGCCGTGGACAATGGTAAACGGTACGCACGCAAGCGAAAAACCACGCTTTCCAAAGTGATTGAGAAGTACCTTGATCGGATAGCGACCGAAGAAGCTTCTGAGATCACGCCACTTGTAAAAAGCTTGTCGGGCGTAGTTAAGCCTACTTCAACTGCTGATAAAAGTAGGTATGCTTCTTTTTTGGCCAAGAAGTATCGCTGAATGGACCGCGTATTTGTCGATACAGACATCGTTTTAGACTTACTCATGAAACGAATGCCTTACTACACGCCAGCGGCTCATCTCTTCTCCAAAGCAGACAAACGACAAGTAGACGTTTGTGCCTCTTCTCTTACTTTTGCAAATGCCCACTATATTTTACGCAGGCAACTGCCTGATCGCGAAACGCGAAAAATATTGACCGGGCTAAAATCGCTCATCCGGGTATTACCCATCACAGACAAGACAATTGAGCTCGCGCTGACCTCTCATTTTGCGGATTTTGAGGATGCCATACAATACCATGCGGCTTCGGAAAATGGCGTACAAATATTCATTACCCGAAACCTTCGCGACTATAAGTTAGCCAAGCTGCCTGTCATGAATGCGGAAGCATACCTGAAAAAAGTGTTTTAACCACCTCCTCCACCTCGATGATTTCTTTTTCCGAATTCACCCTCGACAATGGTTTGCGCGTTATTGTGCACGAAGATCCTTCCGTTCAAATAGCCGTACTCAATGTTTTGTATGATGTGGGCTCGCGCGATGAAGACCCGAACAAAACGGGTTTCGCCCACCTGTTTGAACACCTGATGTTTGGCGGCTCAAAGAACATTCCAAGCTACGATGAGCCGCTGCAACTCGTGGGCGGTGAAAACAACGCGTTTACCAGCACCGACATCACCAACTATTATTTGAGCGTGCCCGCTTCCAATATCGAAACGGGCTTCTGGTTGGAGAGTGACCGCATGCTGGGCCTTTCGTTTGACCCTCGCGTGCTGGACGTGCAGCGCAAGGTGGTAATTGAAGAGTTTAAGCAACGCTACTTAAACCAACCGTATGGCGATGTGTGGCTTAAACTGCGGCCATTGGCCTATCAGAAACACCCCTACCAGTGGGCCACCATCGGCAAGGAAATCAGTCACATCGAAAACGCCACGATGGACGATGTGAGCCGGTTTTTTTACACGCATTATGTGCCCAACAATGCCATCTTGGTGGTGGCGGGCCATGTCACGCTGCCCCAAGTAAAACGCCTGGCCGAAAAATGGTTTGGGCCCATCCCGAAAGGAAAAGACCGGAAACGCCAATTGCCCCAGGAACCCCCGCAAACACAAAAGCGGGTGCTACATGTAGAAGCGCGCGTGCCCGCCAACGCCCTCTATAAAAGTTGGCATATGGGCGGCCGGTTTGACGCGAACTACTACGCCAGCGATCTGCTTAGCGATGTGTTGAGCCGCGGCCAATCCAGCCGCTTGTACCAAAAGCTGGTGCAGGAGAAAGAAATCTTTACCTCCCTTTCTTCGTTTGTCACCAGCACCCTCGACCCTGGGATGTTTGTGGTGAGCGGGCGGGTAAGAAACGGCATCGCGCTGGCGCAAGCCGAAGAAGAAGTAGACCGGGTGCTTGGCGAACTGATCCAATCACCCATCGGTGCCGAGGAGTTGGAAAAAGTGAAAAACCAGGCCGAAGCGTCCCTGGCGTTTGGCGAAGTGGATGTATTGAACCGCGCCATGAACCTGGCTTTTGCCAAGCTTTCGGGCAATGCCGACTTGGTGAACGAAGAGGGCGCACGCATCCAGCAAATAACGGCCGAACAACTTCAGGCGGTGGCCGGCCATATCCTTCGCGAAGACAACGCCAGCGTGCTCTACTATCACGCCAACGGTTGATCGGGCACAGAAAACGTAAAGGCGGTGCCTTCGCCCGGTTGAGAGGTAACAGAAATATCGCCCCCGAGCTTTTGCAACGTTTCTTTTACGATGTACAGTCCCAGGCCCGACCCTTCCGATTTTACGGAGGCGCGGTAGAACATGTCAAACACGCGATGGAGGTGTTCGGCCTCAATCCCCAAGCCATTATCCTGCACGCTGATGAACACGGTTTTCTCTTCCCGGAATGCACTGAGGCGGATAAATCGGTCCGCCTTGGAGGCATCGTGGTATTTATAGGCATTGGAAACCAGGTTGTTCAACACTACGCGCAGGCGATTGATGTCGGTGATCACGGTCAGGTCAGGCTCCATTTCATACAACAGCCTTACTTTGCGCTGATCGATAGCGTAAGCCAACGCGCGGGCAATTTCCTCCACCAGCGGTCGAACGGCCACTTCGGTGACGGTCAGGCTCAGGCGCGTGTTGCGCGAATAGTCGGTCACTTCTTTGATGAAGCCCTCCATCGTTTTGATGCGCTCTTTCATCATCCCCATGTACAGATGCAGTTCCTCGGGTGAGTTGGTCTTCTCACTGAGGTGGATCAACCCCAGCAGCGAGGCCAGCGGGGCGCGCATATCGTGGCTGGCGCTGTACACAAACCGGTCAAGTTCTTCGTTCGTTTTGGCCAACTGACGGTTTTTCAGGTTAATCTCCTCTTCTGCCTTTTTGCGTTCGTCTATATCAATAATGGACCCTACCACTACCTGCACCTGACCAGACGAATCCAATTGTACTACTCCACTATCGAGAAACCACTTGTACGATCCGCTTTTCGTCTTTAGCCGCAGCTCATTTTGATAAGGCGATGAAAGACGGACGGGGTCACCCATATCCAGATTCATATGTTCCGCATCCGCGGGATGGATCATCTCCTGCAGGTATTTCCGCACCGAAAGGTCGTGCAACTCATTTTCGGCATAGCCCAGCAAGTTTCTGTACGTGGCCGACACAAAAATCTCCTGCGTTTGAACCCGCCATTCATAAATGCCGGCCCGCGTTCCTTCCACGGCCAGTTGGAAACGCTCTTCACTTTCCTTGAGGCCCCGTGTTACCTCCAGCAATTGCTGCTCGCTGGCGAGCAATGAACTCTCCGATTCGTGATTTCGCTTTAACAAAAAATACACGACAAAGCTGCTGACCGACAAACTGACGATCAGATTGATGCGAAAGGCGGAGCGCAAGGTGTCCTCCGGATACTCAGGCTGCGGCACCCAATGAAAATCAAAATGAAAGGCCACGAGCGCAAGTGCAAACGTAAAGGCACAAAACGCCAGGCCCCAGGCACGTTCGTTGTATCCAAACAAAATCAACCCGATGAGTGCACAGGGAATAAAGTAGAGAAACACACCCCCATAGGGATGGTCGCTATCGGCAAAAATGAACACCATGCCGTTCACCATCACCAGCATAAATACGGTAGCCACACGGTACAAGCCCTGGCGGTTAAGCCAGACAGTCACCACCCCTAATACCGCCAGCGCGACATAGTAGGCATAAAACGTATGCACGCCTATGGAATAATCAAGATAGATATACATCACGCCCACGAACGAAATGATCAGGGCAAACTGACCGCGCAGCATCGCGAACTTGTAATCCTTTCGCGAGGGGATATGTGCGCGGCCCAACAAAAGGTTTCGCAAAATAGTGGCCATGGGCGTACCGCGGTTCAATATTAACGGAAACCCATCAATTTTTTGCGCCTCCGAAAGGTTGCTCCGCTTTCCGTGCGATTCGCGACATTTGCTTCCACAAACTATTTCCGCATGAAACTACGCGTAGGACTTGGATTTGACGTGCACGAACTGACATCCGGGAAGCCTTTCTTTCTGGGTGGCATCCAATTGCCCGATGCGCCCAAGGGTGCCGTTGGCCACAGTGATGCCGATGTGCTCATTCACGCCCTGTGCGATGCCCTGCTCGGAGCGGCCAACCTGCGCGACATCGGCTTTCACTTCGCCAACACGGATAGCCGCTGGAAAGGGATGGATAGCAAGTTTTTTCTAAAAGAAGTAACCCGCATGCTTCAGGAAAAGGGTTGGCAGATTGAAAATGTAGACTGCACCATCTGCCTTGAAAAACCCAAAATAAATCCGCACATACCGGCCATGAAAGCGGTGCTGGCCCCGTTAATGGAGATTTCGGAAGATGACGTTTCCATCAAAGCCACCACCAATGAGAAGTTGGGCTACGTGGGGCGCGAAGAAGGCGTGAATGCCATGGCTGTGTGTTTGATCACGCGCGTGCCATAACAGATGAGCCGCTGGGAAAAAGTACTGACGTAATTGTTGGAAGGGAGATCCGACCACAACATATCTTTTGATGAACTTGTGGGCCTACTGGAAAAATTGGGCTTTGAAAGGCGTGTGAAGGGTAGCCATCATATTTTCCATCGGGAGGGGGTTGAGGAAATTGTGAACGTACAACCTTTGAGCAATAAGGCCAAGGTTTATCAGGTCAAACAAGTGCGGCAAATAATTCAGAAGTATCAGCTATTTTTACGCCATGGCGAGTAGTCACCATAAATACGAAGTCATCATTTACTGGAGTGAGGCAGATGGCCGCTTTATAGCCGAAGTGCCTGAGTTGGCCGGATGTTCGGCTGATGGTGGCTCGCATCAGGAAGCCTTAGAAAACGTGCACGTGGCAATGACCGAGTGGATCGAAACAGCAAACATACTTGGCCGTCCGATTCCAAAGCCAAGAGGCAGACTCCTGTATGCCTGACGTAGCGCTGATCACCACCGCAGACGGTTCCCACTCTCTTCTCCACACCTCGCTTGGCGAAACATACCACTCGCGCCATGGGGCCCGGCAAGAATCGCTGTATGTGTTCATCCTACAAGGTATGGTACAGATGCCCCACCCGCAATTGGCTGTTTTGGAAGTGGGCTTCGGCACGGGCCTCAACGCATGGCTCACCTGGCAACGTGCGCTAACTACCGGCCAGACGATTCGCTACACCTCGTTGGAAACCGACCCCTTACCCGAAGAAATCTGGGCGGCTCTCAACTACGTGTCGGAAACCGAAAAGCCGCTCTTTCATGCCCTTCACCAGAGCTCCTGGAACGCATGGCATGTGCTCGACAATCGCATGATGCTTTACAAGTGGCACGCTTCGGTGCTGGATGAAAAGATTAACGCGGCCGCGTACGATGTCATTTACTTTGATGCGTTTGCACCCAACAAGCAACCGGAGTTGTGGCAACAGCCGGTGATCGAAAAAATGGCGGAGGCGCTCGTGCCCGGGGGTGTTTTTGTTACCTATTGTGCAAAGGGACAACTGAAGCGCGACCTGCGGGCGGCCGGCATGATCGTAGAATCGCTGCCCGGCCCACCCGGCAAGCGCGAAATGGTACGCGCACAAAAGCCTGCGTAGCGCATCGAAAATTTTTCAAGCCCATCGTATCAAATGCGTTAATTTTGCTGCTCAATTTTTACGATCGTGTCTAAGAAACTTGTGAAAATCGGCACGGTGCAAATGAGTTGCACCGCCTCGCCCCAGGAAAATCTGACGAAAGCCATCGAGCGTATCCGCAAAGCAGCTGCCCAGGGCGCTCAGGTGGTGTGCTTACAAGAGCTTTTTACTTCGCTCTACTTCTGCGATGTGGAAGACTATGAGAATTTTAAATTGGCCGAGCCTATACCCGGCCCCTCCACCGAGGCTCTTTCCAAGGTTGCCAACGAGCTGGGGGTGGTGATCATCGCCTCCCTTTTTGAAAAACGGGCCGAAGGACTCTATCACAACACCACTGCGGTGCTGGATGCCGATGGCACGTACCTGGGCAAGTATCGCAAGATGCACATCCCTGACGATCCGGCCTACTATGAAAAATTTTACTTCACGCCCGGAGACCTCGGCTACAAAGTTTTCAAAACCAAGTTTGCCACGTTGGGGGTGCTTATCTGCTGGGATCAGTGGTATCCCGAAGCGGCACGCATCACCGCGCTGATGGGCGCAGAGATTTTGTTCTACCCGACTGCCATCGGATGGGCTACCTCGCAAGACGAGGCCACCAATAGCGAGCAGTACAATGCCTGGCAAACGATTCAACGCAGCCATGCCGTGGCTAACGGTTTGCATGTGGTAAGTGTAAATCGCGTAGGGTTTGAGCAAAACGGAGCCATGAAGTTTTGGGGGGGATCATTTATCAGCAACCCCCTCGGCCGCGTGCTGTACCTGGCCTCCCACGATCAGGAAGAAGTACACGTTCAGGAAATTGACCTGGCACGCACCGATAGCTACCGCACCCACTGGCCCTTCCTGCGCGACAGACGGATCGACTCCTATCAGCCGATTACAAAAAGGTTTATTGATGAGTAGTCCGAAAGTCGATCGTCTGAAAGTCCGAAGTGATGGCGTTTAAGTTTGAAAAATTGATCGTCTGGCAAAAGGCCGTGGAGCTATCGGCCACGGTGCATGAAGTCACCAAAAAATTTCCAAAGGATGAACTTTACATATTGACGTCTCAAATAAAACGAGCAGCCGATTCTGTTTCGCTGAATATTGCAGAGGGATCCACAGGCCAGACCAATCCCGAGTTCAATCGTTTTTTAGGGATTGCCCTCCGATCAAACATCGAAGTGGTCGGCTGCCTGTATCTTGCCCAAAAGCGAAACATCATCACTTCAGACGATTTCACAGCTATTTACCAGCGGTGCGAAGAAATCCTCGTCATGATTCTCTCCCTTCGAAAAACACTCAAATGACTACTCCCAGCTTCCCGTCTTTCGGACTTACCGACTCTCCCAAGCAGTTAGGCTATTACTTTCCGGCCGAATTTGCACCGCACGAAGCTACGTGGCTGAGTTGGCCGCACAAAGAAGCTTCCTGGCCGGGAAAGATTGACGCCATTTACCCTCGCTATGCAGAGTTTGTCAAGTACGTGGCCGAGGGCGAAACCGTGCGCATCAATGTGGCCGATGAGATCATGAAGCAAAAAGCCATTGAGCACCTGGCCAAGGCTGGGGCGGATCTCTCCCGCGTGGAATTCTATTTTCACCCCACCAACGATGCGTGGTGCCGCGATCACGGCCCTGCCTTCTTGATTCACCGTACCGAAAAGAAAAAAATGATTGTCGACTGGGGCTATAATGCGTGGGGCGATAAATATCCTCCCTATGACCTGGACGATGTCATCCCCACGTTGATTGCCAACCACTTCGGGCTACCTGTGGTCCATCCCGGTATCGTCATGGAAGGCGGCTCGGTGGAATTCAACGGACGCGGAACACTGCTCACCACCCGTGCCTGTTTACTAAATCCCAACCGCAATCCGCACCTGAACCAATCACAAATAGAGGAACACCTCATCCAGTTTTATGGTATAGATCATATTCTTTGGCTGGGCGATGGCATTGTAGGAGATGACACCGATGGCCACATTGACGACCTGACCCGGTTCGTCAATGCCGACACGGTGGTTACCATCATAGAAGACGACTCGCATGACGCGAACTACCACTTGTTGAAGGAAAACCTCAAAGAACTGCACTCCCTACGCCTCGAAAACGGAAGGCCATTGAACATCGTAGAACTTCCGATGCCTTCGCCTGTGGAATACGAAGGACAGCGGTTGCCTGCTTCGTATGCCAATTTTTATATTGCCAACAAGTATGTAGTGGTGCCCACCTTCCGCGATCGCAACGATGACAAGGCACTCCGCATTTTGCAAGATTGCTTCCCTGACCGACAAGTCGTGGGCATTGACTCAACCGATATCATCTGGGGGCTGGGCTCGTTTCATTGCCTCAGCCAGCAGGAGCCTGCCATTTAAGGCTGGGGAGCACGTTTAAGGAACGCGATGGCACGCCTCAACGTTTCCTGACCCGCTTCGGTGTCCAGGTTGAATTGAAACTCGTGCGGCAAGGGCGGGCTGTAGTCGGGAGCAAAAAACAACGAATCCACCGCCACGCCCAGTTGAGTGAGCCTTGCTGCCATGGCACGCGACTGCGGCAAGAGGGGGTCCGCATTGCCCGCAGCAATAAAACTGCGTGGGAAATCCTTAGACACATACTGTACGACCGAAGCGGTGCGAAACTCCGGATCATGTTGAAAGTCGCGACTGCCACTATACGACCACAAAACCGTCCGCAGAAACCCACCGAAAGAACCATCCAGGTTGACGCGGGTGGCATCGTACGCTCCGCAAAACAACAACATCGCCTTCAGTTGGTTGCCCGTCAGCGCAGGGCGGATGTTCATCAATCGGGCATAGGCCGTGTCGGTAATAACAGCCGCTGCTTGGGCCACAATGTGCGCCCCACCCGAATCACCGGCCAATACAACTCGCGCGGTGTCAAGGCGGTAATCACGCGCGCGCGACTGTAAAAATCCCAACGCTTTCATCGTCTGCCGAACCGGTGTGGGGTACGTGGCCTCCGGGGCAATCGAATAATCGATGGAAGCCACAACAAAGCCATGGCTCGCTAAAATGCGACAATAATTACCCACCTGATCCTTACTACCCGAAATCCAGCCACCACCATGTACCCATACAAGGGCGGGCAAAACGCTGTCCTCAGATACGTTGGACGGATAAAAAATATCCATCGCGACTCCCTCGTCATACGCCTGATCGAGTATTTCCGTGATGCCTTCCGGCACGTGTTTGGCCAACGCTTGGTTCATCTTCTCGCCCTCGCGGTCAAACACATAGCGAAAAAACAAAGCAGAGGGCCAGGGCGAGAATCGAAAAAAAAGATAGCCTATTGTCAGCATCAGGGCTACCGTCACCAGAATCTTCACTCCGCGCTTCATAGATACAAAGGGTTTGGTCACCAAGTTACCAAACACACGCGTTTTGCCATCCCCCATCCACATCAAAAAATGGCGAACGTTCGGCTCAATCACTACTTTTGTCGCAAAGACAAACTGTGACACTGATCAAATCCATCTCCGGCATCCGCGGAACCATTGGCGGAAAACCGGGCGACAATCTCACCCCGGTGGATGTGGTAAAATTTGCCGCTGCCTTTGGTACCTGGGTGCAATCCCGAAAAGGCAAAAAAATCGTGATCGGCCGCGATGCAAGACTTTCAGGTGAAACCGTTAGTCAGTTGGTGGCGGCCACTTTGCAAAGCCTGGGCCTGGATGTGATTGACCTCGGGCTATCCACCACCCCTACGGTGGAACTGGCCGTGACGTTGGAAAAAGCACACGGGGGTATCATCCTGACCGCCAGCCACAATCCTATTCAATGGAATGCCCTGAAACTACTGAACGAAAAAGGAGAGTTTATCTCAGCCTCGGATGGCGCAGCAGTGTTGAAGCGCGCACAAGCCGAGGACTTTGTCTTTGCGGAGGTGCTCAAGTTGGGCACTTACCAGCGAAAGGAGAAGTACATTCAAAAACACATCGATTTGATTTTGAAATACAAGTGGGTCGATGTGAAGGCCATCAAAAAAGCCAAATTCAAAATTGCGGTCGATGCCGTTAACTCTACAGGGGGTGTGGCCGTACCCAAACTGCTGAAAGCCCTGGGCGTGAAAAAAGTGGTGGAATTGTACTGTGACCCTACCGGGCACTTCCCTCACAATCCCGAACCGCTGCCTGAGCATCTGGCCGCCATCGCCAAAACGGTTAAGAAAGAAACGTGTGACCTCGGTATCGTGGTAGATCCGGACGTGGATCGGTTGGCGCTGATCCAGGAAGACGGCAAGCCCTTTGGCGAAGAATACACGTTGGTAGCCGTGGCCGACTACATGCTCTCCAAACGAAAGGGCAACACCGTGTCTAATTTGTCCTCGACCCGCGCCCTGCGCGACATCACCGAAAAAGCCAAGGGCACCTACACGGCAGCGGCCGTGGGTGAGGTAAATGTAGTGACGGCCATGAAAGAAACAAAAGCCGTGATCGGTGGCGAAGGCAATGGAGGCGTCATTGTGCCCGACTTCCACTATGGCCGCGATGCCCTCATCGGCATTGCGCTGTTTCTCTCGCACCTGGCCAAATCCAAACGGAAGGCCTCGGAACTGCGTGCCAGCTATCCCGCTTACTTTATCTCAAAAAACAAAATCGAACTGACACCGGGTCTGGATGTGGATGGTATTTTGGAAAGAGTGAAGGCCAAGTATGCCCATGAAAAAATCAACACGGCCGATGGCGTAAAGATTGACTTTGAGTCCGCCAAAGAATGGGTGCACTTGCGCAAGTCCAACACCGAGCCCATCATTCGCATCTATGCCGAATCGCAAGACGAGAAAAAGGCGAACACACTGGCGCAAAAGATCATCGATGACATCAAAAGCCTGATACCCTAACGACTGTTTTGGCTAACAACTGTTAACGGCTTATCAAAATTTTTTGTGCCGTGTGCGTTGTTGGAACAAAATAAATTCCGCAATCTTGTAATCAAACATTGCTCACGTTCTGTCACAAGGACACGAAGAAAAATTTTTTCATCGGTGGTCGGAATGGAAGCCGTGTTTTATCGATACAGGAAAGATAGAATCATGACATTGTGCATTGAATCGTTTTTGAATGCCCGGCTGATGGCGATTGATGGTGCATTGGTGATTGTGAGCGTCATTCTACTCCCGCATAAACGGGGCTGGTGACGTTGTGAGCAAAGAAACGAAGTAACCGTCCCGCCCACCCGCGGGACGGTTTTGTTTTATAGACCCGATAGCCAACTAACGATTGTTCAACAACCTATGTACTACCACGACCAAACGGTACTCTTCCTCGATGGAAAGTTTGTCAAAGCAAAGGACGCACGCCTTGATCTGTTCAGCCAAACGCTTCACTATGGCTATGGCACCTTCGAAGGCATCCGCGCCTACCAAACCATACATGGTGTCAAGATATTCAAGGCACACGACCATTTCGAGCGGTTGCGCAAAAGCTGTGAACTCGTGAACATTCCCTTTCACTATACAGCCGAGGAGCTGACACAGATCTGTTATCAACTACTGGAGCGAAACAAACTGACGAATGCTTATCTCCGCCCGCTGGTATATTGCAGTCCCAATATGTCACTGACTGCCCCCAAGGATGTATCGGTAATGATCGCAGCGTGGGAATGGGGCAAGTATTTGGGAGACCAGCTCGTGCGCGTATGCGTGTCATCATACCAACGCCCCAATCCCAAATCGGTGCACGTGGAAGCGAAAGTGTGTGGACACTATATTAACTCCATTTTGGCCACCACGGAGGCCAAAGAGCGGGGCTTTGACGAAGCCCTGATGTTGGATGCCAACGGATACGTTGCCGAGGGACCGGGTGCCAATTTCTTTTTTGAAAAGGAGGGCGTACTATATACGCCTCCCCTGGGAAACATTTTGCCCGGAATCACCCGAGCTACCGTTTTAGAAATTTGCCATGAACTGGAAATTCCGGTGGAAGAACGCCTCTTTCGCGTAGAGGAACTCTTTGAGGCCGACAGCGCCTTTTTCTGCGGAACCGCTGCCGAAGTCATCGGTATTGAGTCGATCGAAGGACAATCGTTCCGTAAACCCTGGAAGACATCGCTGGGTGCCATTGTTCAGGAGGCTTACCAATGCATTGTGCTCGACAAAAGTTACAGTTATGTGATTGTCTAATGTGACATGCACATCATGAACAAGTACAGTCGTACGATTACTCAAGACCCAACCCTTCCCGCATCGCAGGCGATGCTGTATGGCATTGGTCTTTCCGAACAAGACCTAAAAAAGGCTCAGGTGGGCATTGTAAGCACAGGCTTTGACGGCAACACGTGCAACATGCACCTGAACGACCTCGCGCGCGAAGTAAAACAAGCCGTGTGGGATCAGGATCTCGTAGGTCTGATTTTTCACACGATCGGTGTCAGCGATGGCATCGCCAATGGCACCGAGGGCATGCGCTATTCATTGGTCAGCCGCGATGTGATTGCCGACTCGATCGAAACTGTGTGTGGAGCCCAATATTATGACGGTCTCATTGCGGTGGTCGGCTGCGACAAAAACATGCCCGGCTCGCTGATCGCGATGGGGCGACTCAACCGGCCCGCCATCATGGTGTACGGGGGCACCATTGCCGGTGGCCACTACAAAGGCAAGGAGTTGAACATCATTTCTGCCTTTGAAGCCCTGGGCGAAAAGATCAAGGGGCAACTGTCCGAAGACGACTTCAAGGGCATCATCCAAAACTCCTGCCCGGGGGCGGGTGCCTGTGGCGGCATGTACACGGCCAACACCATGGCTTCGGCTATTGAAGCGCTGGGTATGGCGCTGCCTTACTCGTCATCCAACCCCGCGCTCAGCAGCGAAAAATCAAGAGAATGCGCAGCGGCAGGCAGCGCCATTCGGCTGTTATTGGAAAAGGACATTAAACCGCGCGACATCATGACGCGCAAGGCGTTCGAAAACGCCATCACCCTCGTGATGGTACTGGGCGGATCGACCAATGCCGTGTTGCACTTGATTGCCATGGCCAAAAGCGTGGGGTTGTCATTGACACAAGATGATTTCCAACACATCTCCGACAAAACCCCGCTGCTGGGCGATCTAAAACCCAGTGGCAAATACCTGATGGAAGCGGTCCATAAAATTGGAGGGCTGCCGGCCGTTATGAAGTACCTGTTGCAAAAAGGATTTCTCCATGGCGACTGCTTAACGGTGACCGGAAAAACCGTGGCCGAAAATGTGTCTTCGGCACCCGACCTGGACTTTGAAAAACAAGATGTAATCGTACCGGTGGAGCGACCCCTGAAGAAAACCGGACACCTTCAAATTTTATACGGCAACCTGGCCGAAAAAGGATCGGTGGCCAAGATTACCGGAAAAGAAGGCGAGCGCTTTAAAGGAACGGCACGCGTATTCAATGGCGAGTTTGAATTGGTTGACGGTATCAAATCAGGAAAAATAAAAGAGGGCGATGTGGTGGTGATTCGTTACGTAGGCCCGAAAGGGGCGCCCGGCATGCCGGAGATGTTAAAACCCACCTCGCTGATCATGGGATCAGGCTTGGGAAAAAGTGTAGCCCTTATTACCGATGGCCGCTTCAGCGGGGGCTCGCACGGCTTTGTGATCGGCCACATCACGCCCGAAGCATTTGAAGGCGGATTGCTCGCCTTGGTGGAAGACGGTGACTGGATTGAAATTGATGTAAAAAAACACCAGATCAATCTGTTGGTCGATGAGAAAACCCTGGCGATCCGCAGGTCGCAATACAAGCCCAGGCCGCTGCGCGTAAGCAACGGCATCTTGTATAAGTATGCGAAACTGGTGAAAACCGCAGCGGAAGGATGCGTGACGGACGAAGACTGACCCTCCTTCGCTGAAGCTTTGGAGGATGAAAAGAATAATTTAATAATCCTCCTTCGCTGAAGCTTTGGAGGATGA
>CAZGFJ010000003.1:0-70230 GCA_964524935.1 uncultured Ohtaekwangia sp. | reverse complement strand
TTGGAGGATGAAAAGAATAATTTAATAATCCTCCTTCGCTGAAGCTTCGGAGGATGAAAAGAATAATTTAATAATCCTCCTTCGCTGAAGCTTTGGAGGATGAAAAGAATAATTTAATAATCCTCCTTCGCTGAAGCTTCGGAGGATAAAAATGAAATGACAATGGTAGCAACCGGGATTGAAAAAAGAGAAGAGGTGGCGATGAAGGCGGTCGTGAAAATCACGGGGTCGGAGGTGTTGCTTCGTTGCCTGGTGGAAGAAAAAGTACAGCACATTTTTGGATACCCGGGGGGCGCCATCATGCCTGTGTACGATGCGCTCTATCACTATGCTGATAAACTCACGCATTTGCTGGTGCGCCACGAACAGGGCGCCATCCATGCTGCGCAAGGCTATGCGCGCGTATCCGGAAAAACCGGAGTCGTGTTTGCCACTTCAGGGCCGGGGGCAACCAACCTGGTCACCGGCCTGGCTGATGCGTTGATCGACTCCACTCCGATTGTGTGCATCACCGGTCAGGTGTTTGCACATTTACTGGGCACCGATGCGTTTCAAGAAACAGACGTCATCAACACCACGCTGCCTGTCACCAAGTGGAATGTACAAGTAACAGAGGCCAAAGACATCGCGCCCGCCATCGCCAAAGCATTTTACATTGCCGCCAGCGGGCGGCCCGGGCCCGTGTTGGTGGACATCACCAAAAACGCGCAGAACGAACTGATCGAAGAGGAGCCCTACGTGCCGTGCACGCACGTTCGCACCTACAAGCCCAAACCCGCTGTGTCACTCACCGATGTGCACGCGGCCGCCACGCTGATCAATGAAGCCAAACGACCTTACCTGCTCGCTGGGCAAGGCGTGCTGTTGGCCAACGCCACGCACGAGTTGATTGCCTTCTCCGAAAAAACGGGCATTCCCGTGGCCAGCACCTTGCTCGGCCTGGGGGCATTCCCCACCGACCATCCTCACTATGTAGGCTACCTTGGCATGCACGGCAACTATGGCCCCAACATCAACACCAACGAATGCGATGTGCTCATTGCCGTGGGCATGCGCTTTGACGACCGCGTAACAGGCAATGTGAGCAAATACGCCAAACAGGCAAAAGTCATTCACATCGAATTAGACAAAGCCGAAATCAACAAGATCATACAGGCCGATGTGGGGGTACATGCCGATGCCAAAGAAGCGCTGGCCGCCCTCACACCGTTGTGTGCGGCCAATCGCTACCCGCAGTGGCTGGCCAGTTTTGCCAGGCTCAACCAGGAAGAGTTCGAAAAAGTGGTGGCGCCCGAAATTCAAAACACCCAAAGCCTGAAAATGGCCGAGGTGGTACATCTGTTGTCGGAACTTACGCATGGCAAAGCCGTGGTGGTGACCGATGTGGGACAACACCAAATGGTCACGTCACGCTACTATCGCTACAAAGACCCTCGTACCAACATCACATCGGGCGGGGCAGGTACAATGGGGTTTGCGCTGCCGGCTGCACTGGGTGCAAAAGTCGCAGCACCGGATAAACAAGTTATAGCCATCATCGGTGACGGAGGCTATCAGATGACCATCCAGGAACTGGGCACCATCATGGAATATGAAATTCCCGTGAAAATCCTGGTGCTCAACAATAATTTTCTGGGTATGGTACGCCAGTGGCAACAACTGTTCCACGGCAAGCGCTACTCGTTTACCGAAATGCGCAACCCCAACTTTATCAAAATTGCCGAAGCCTATAACATCCGTGCCGACAAGGTAACGCAACAAAAAGACTTGAAGACTGCGCTGGAAAATATGCTGGATGCCGCGTCAGCCTACTTCCTGGAAGTGGTGGTCGAAAAGGAAGATAACGTGTTCCCCATGGTGCCGGCCGGGGCAGGTGTGGCTGAGGTAATTCTGGAAATTCCAAGTAAGACCTAAGAGTGAGACATGAGTATAGAGACGTCTCAAATCGCTCTACTCAAGACAAGCATAATTATGAAACAAGATTTCACCATGGAGGTAGCGGCTGAAAACAATTTTTCAGTGTTGAACAGAATTATCAATGTGCTGAACCGAAGACGGGTGCGCATCAAAAAACTCATGGCGCATGAATACGAACAAGACTTCAAACGCGGAAGCGTAGTCATGCTCGTGTTCACCACGTCTGACCTGATCGAAAAAGTAAAACTTCAATTGGAGAAACTCATTGAAGTGGAAGAAGTAAAAGTATCTGACGGCAGTCAGGTATACCTGGAAATGAGTGAGCGGATTGTGGACGTGGACTGAGAGATTAAAAATTCAAGATTCGAAATTCAAAACTTAAAAGCTAAAATTTAAAAACGAATACAATGGCAAAGATCAATTTTGGCGGCACCGTAGAAGAAGTAGTGACCCGCGAAGAGTTTCCGATGAGTAAGGCATTGGAGGTATTGCAACGTGAAACCATCGCCATCATCGGCTATGGCGTGCAAGGACCAGCCCAGGCGTTGAATCTGCGGGACAACGGCTTTAATGTCATCATAGGCCAGCGGCAAGGTACTAAGACCTGGGACAAGGCCATCGCCCACGGATGGGTGCCCGGACAAACACTGTTTGACATAGCGGAAGCTGCTAAACGCGGAACCATCATCCAGTTTTTGATGAGCGATGCCGGACAAATTGAAACCTGGCCCGTCATCAAGCCCTACCTGACCAAAGACAAAGCGCTCTATTTTTCACATGGCTTTGGCATCACGTTCAAAGACCAGACGGGCATCGTGCCCCCGGCCGACATTGATGTGATCCTGGCCGCCCCGAAAGGTTCGGGTACCTCCGTGCGCAGGTTATTTTTGCAAGGCAAAGGCATCAACTCCAGCTATGCTGTATTTCAAGATGCCACCGGCCACGCGAAAACACGCGCCATTGCGCTCGGCATCGGGGTGGGATCGGGCTACCTGTTCGAAACTGATTTCAAAAAAGAAGTCTATAGCGACCTGACGGGCGAACGCGGCACGCTGATGGGCGCCATTGCTGGTATCTTTGAAGCCCAATATGAAGTGTTGCGCTCCAAGGGGCACTCGCCATCCGAGGCCTTCAACGAAACCGTGGAAGAACTCACGCAAAGCCTGATGCCCCTGGTGGCGGAAAACGGCATGGACTGGATGTACGCCAACTGCTCCACCACGGCCCAGCGGGGCGCGTTGGATTGGAAAAAGAAATTCAAAGCCGCCACGTTGCCCGTGTTCAAAGAATTATACGAGAGCGTGGCCAGCGGAGCCGAGGCCAGGCGCACCATTGAAACCTGCAGCAAACCCGACTACCGCGAAAAACTGGCCGAAGAGTTGAAAGAACTTCGTGAAAGTGAATTGTGGCAAGCCGGTGCTGCGGTGCGCGCACTGAGGCCGGAAAAGGAGAAGGTAGAAGCGAGTATGATCAATTGACAGTTGACAATTGTCAACTTGACAAAATCGTCACGTTGTCAATTGCTTTTTGTCAACTGTCAGCTTTGTTAAAAATGATAACTACCCTCACCCACGACATCGACATTCACCGGGCGCACTTGGTGTTGAAAAACATCGTGCTCAAAACCCCGTTGCAGTTCCATCAAAAGTTGTCTGCACGGTGGGGGGCGGAGGTGTACCTGAAGCGCGAAGACCTACAAGTGGTGCGTTCCTACAAAATCCGCGGAGCGTACAACCTGATCCAAAGCCTTTCGGCCGATGAGCGGCAACGCGGAGTGGTGTGCGCCAGTGCCGGAAACCATGCCCAAGGCGTAGCCCTTTCGTGCAAACTGCTCAACATCCACGGGGTCATCTACATGCCAGCCATCACGCCCAAGCAAAAGATCAATCAGGTGAAGATGTTTGGCAATGGTCAGATCGAGATCGTACTACTGGGTGATACGTTTGACGAGTGTCAAGAGCATGCGCTGCGCTTTTGCCATGAAACCCACCGCGTCTTCATTCCTCCCTTCGACCATCCTAAAACCATCGAGGGACAAGGTACAGTAGCCAAAGAAATATTGGACGAGCAGTCAAACATCGACTATCTTTTTGTGCCGGTGGGCGGGGGTGGTCTTAGCGCGGGCATGGCCCACTACTTCAAAACCTACTCGCCCCAAACCCGGATCGTGGGGGTCGAGCCGCAAGGTGCGCCCTCCATGAAAGAAGCCTTGAAAGCCGGGAAACCGGTTACGCTCGACAGCATCCAACGGTTTGTGGATGGCGCCTCGGTAAAAAAAGTGGGCGATCTCACGTTTCAAATCTGCAAAGACGCCCTGGCAGATATGGTGTTGGTGCCCGAAGGTAAAGTAAGCTCCACGATTTTGCAGCTCTACAACGAGGACGCCATTGTGGCCGAGCCGGCAGGCGCACTCACCATCGCTGCATTAGACCAGTATGCCGAGGCCATCCGCGGCAAGAAAGTCGTGTGCGTACTCAGCGGTGGCAACAATGACATCGACCGGATGCAGGAAATCAAAGAACGTTCGTTGCTGTACGAAGGCCTCAAACACTATTTTATCGTCCGCTTTGCGCAGCGGCCCGGAGCCTTAAAAGAATTTGTCAATCATATCCTGGGACCCACGGATGACATTGTGCGCTTTGAGTTTATCCAAAAACACAACAAAGAGAGCGGCCCCGCGCTCATCGGCATTGAGTTAAAAGCCCGTGAAGATCACGAGGCGCTACTCGGGCGCATGAGGCACTACAACCTGAATTACACGGAGATTAATCCAAATGAGAACCTGTTTGAGTACCTGGTATAGCGTTACCCGTTTTTGATCTGGCCAACACTTCGCCAATTCAAAATCTGGGTAGATCCCAGTCTTCCGCTGGTTCCGCCAAAAATCAAATAGGATGTTTTCACCTGAGGGTTGAGCTTTTGCCAATATCGAATCCCCTTTAAAAAGTCAGGGTGAAACGTAACAGCCGACTTTACCTCGACTGGTACCGCACCTCCGGAGAGGTCCAACAGAATGTCGATTTCGTTGCCCGTGCGGTCACGCCAATAATATAAATTGTTCCGCAGGCCTTTATTGAGCCTGCCCTTGAGCAGTTCTACCACCACCAGATTTTCCATGAGCAACCCTCGTAGCGGATGGTGCGCCATCTGTTTCTCATCTCCTATTTCCAATAACGAAGCGCAAATACCCGTATCATAAAAATAGAGCTTGGGCATCTGCAAAAGTCTCTTTACAAGATTGTTGTAAAAAGGCTGCATCCGGAAAGCAATAAAACCGGCTTCGAGTATACCCAACCAATTCAATACCGTCTTTTGATCAATACCACAGTCGTTAGCCATGGCGGAATAGTTTAGTTGCTGACCTACGCGTGTGGCGCAGATTTTCAAAAATCGCTGGAACAGCGCCAGGTTACTGATGTTCTTAATCTGGCGCACATCTCGCTCCACGTACGTCAGCAAGTAGTTGGGGTAGTCGTCTGTCGGCAAAATGCGCTGCTGATATAACCGCGGATATCCGCCTCGTAGCAGAAGACTATCAAGACTTTGTTTTGCGAACGGTGTTTCTGAAATCTCCGCCAGCCCAAACGGCAGCAGTTGAATAAATGCCACACGACCGGCCAACGTTTGGCTGATGGTTTCAAGGAGCAACAAGTTTTGCGAACCGGTAATGACAAAAAGACCTGACTTTCGTTTATGGCTATCCATAAATTCCTGCAGATAGGAAAGCAACTGAGGAATGCGTTGTATCTCGTCAAAAACAGCTCCGTTTCGATAGGTTTGTAAAAACGCGCGCGGATCATTCAATGCCAGAAGCACCGTATCCTGATTCTCAAAACTAACATAGGGTTTTCGGGGAAAAAGATCTTTGGCCAGCGTAGTCTTGCCCGACTGCCTGGGGCCCAGTACACCCACCACGGGAAACTTAGTGGCCAGTTGTTTTAGTTTTTTGGAGGCTTGCCGGGCGATCATCTCGCAAAGACACCATTTTTGACAAATCCGGAATCTGATTCCGGATTTGTCAAGTGCAAACCTTATTTTTGGCCTATTTTGAGGGTTTTACCCTTTCTGAAAAACCGCCTCGCTAGAAAATATAGTCGGTACTCAAAAACGAGCTCTCACGGTTGCGGATGATGGTGCCGATGATTTGTTTGTTTCCGTCCGTGATCTTGGCAGCCACCAACGTGCGGATGGAGAACACGCGCAAGGCGTCCGCCACGGAGAGCGTCCCTTCGGCCGAGTCCTTGCGCCCATTGAAGGGAAACGTATCGGGGCCGCGCTGGCATTGTGTGTTGATGTTGATGCGCCCCACCTGACTCGAAAAAGAATCGATCAGCCGGGCTATTTGTTTGGAGTCTTTCCCAAAAATACTCACCTGCTGACCAAAATTGGAATTGACCACGTATTCGATCGCTTCGTTCACATCGTCATAGGGAACAATGGGCACCACCGGACCAAACTGCTCCTCTACATACACCCGCATCTTTTTGTTCACTGGAAAGAGTATGGCCGGATAGAAAAAGGTCTGATGGATCTGCCCGCCCCGCTCGTTGATCACCTTGGCACCGTGTTTCTCGGCATCGGACACCAACGCCTTCAAATATTCCGCCTTGCCGGGCTCGGGTAGCGGAGTCAATCCCACACCGGGTTCCCATGGCATACCCGGTTTTAACTTGGCCACCTCCGCACAAAAGCGTTGGTTGAACTCATCGACCCTGCTCTTGTGCACATACAAAATTTTCAGGGCCGTGCAACGCTGTCCGTTAAACGACAACGAGCCCAGCACACATTCGCTCACAGCATTGGCAAGGTCCGCATCCGGCAACACGATGGCCGGATTTTTAGCATCCAACCCCAAAATCGCTTTGAGCCGGTGCGGTTTGGGATGCAGTCGTTTCAGGTCATTGGCGCCTTTGTTCGTGCCGATAAATGCAAACACATCGATCTTGCCCGACTCCATCAGAGCGCCTACCGTTTCGCGGCCGCGTCCATAAATCACATTGATGACGCCAGGCGGAAAACTATCGCGAAAAGCTTCCAGCAGCGGACGGATGAGCAACACCCCGTACTTGGCGGGTTTGAAGACCACCGTATTGCCCAGGATCAAGGCGGGAAAGAGTGTGCTAAATGTTTCATTCAGCGGATAGTTGTACGGGCCCATGCACAACGCCACACCCAGTGGCACACGCCTGATTTGGGCCATGATGCCTTGTTCTTGAACAAACCGGGCCGAGTTGCGATCTAACTCTTTTAAGGCGTTGATGGTATCAACAATATAATCGCACGTACGGTCAAATTCTTTCTCCGAATCCTTCTGGGTTTTGCCTATTTCCCACATGAGCAGGTTGACCACTTCCGACCGTTTGGCACGCATCCGCTCCAAAAAAATTTCCACATGACCAATGCGTTCGGCCACCGTCATCATGGGCCACGCGCCATGACCCAGGTCATAGGCTTTTACGGCTGCGTCCATCGCCTCAAGTGCCTCCTTTGACGTGAGTAAGGGGGTGCTTCCCAGCACTTTTTGCACGAGTCCGTCTTTGGTTCGTAAAAAGACCGGGCTCATCACAGGGGCCTGCTCTCCTGGCCAGGTGATCAAGTTGCCATTCACCAGGTACTCGCGCTGGTCCATTTTCGCTGAAAGTTGGGCCGGGGCCGGAATGGCGGACTCTTCCGGAAACAAGTCGTTCAAAAAATCACTCATGGGTTAGGGTTTCGATGTGCGCGAAGTTACGATATTCACTCCGGATGAAGTGCCGAGGCGATCCGCGCCAGCGTCAATCAGCGCTACAGCCTGCTCAGCCGTTTTGATTCCGCCCGAAGCTTTGACACCGACTGTCGGGGGCACTGAAGCGCGCATCAGCCGTACATGCTCCACCGTGGCACCCGCGTTGGCAAATCCGGTGGATGTTTTGACAAAATCGGCACCGCCATCAGCACAGAGTTTACAAGCCAATACGATTTCGTCCGTTGTCAGATAGGCCGTTTCAAGAATGACTTTGAGAATCCGCTGATGATCATGGATCAGCTTCGCGCATTTGGCAATCTCTATCTTGGTCCACGGATAGCCGGTCTTGAAGCTGGAAATATTCCACACCACGTCAATCTCCTGCGCGCCATTGTCGATAGCCCGTTTGATTTCGTCAAGCTTGGTCTCGGTCATGGAATACCCCAGCGGGAAGCCGGCTACCGTTACCAACGTGATGGGTGCAGACCCGATTTCGCGTTGCGCGCGCTTCACCCAAAAAGGCGGCACGCACACACCCACAAAGTGATGTTGCCTGGCTTCATCCACCAACCGATCAATATCGTGCACCGTCAGGGTGGGGCTGAGATTCGTGTGTTCGATGTACGGGGCGAGTTGCATGACGGCAAAGACAAAATCAAATATACCAAACAACTCATCGAAACGCCATCGCATCAACCGATCCTTGCCGGTTCCGGTTGGCGGGCGGACTACCTCGATCGCAAAAACCCTTGAATGGCCGCCACGGTACTTTCGGGGGCTTCTTCCATGGGCACATGGCCGGCATCGGAAATGACAATCAACGTATCGTTGGGCAAATCCTCATGAAAGCGATATGCATTTTCAAGCGGTATAAGTCGATCTTCCGCGCCCCACAGGATCAGCGTTGGGATGCCAATCTCGCGAAGGCGGTGGGTTTGCTCAGTGGTTGAAACATGCGCCATACGATCAACAAATGCCTGCCGATTGCCTTCGCGCAGAAACAATTCATAGTATCGGTTGACCACGGAATCCGTCACACGCTCAGGGTGCGCGTACACATTTTTGATGCTCTTTATGGCCAGCGGATAAGGTGTGATTCGGTTCAACGCATGCTTGATGACGGGGATTTTCGCGAGCGAAAAAGCAATGGGCCGGCTTTGGGAAACGGTGGGGTACCCGGCCGCATCAATGAGAATAAGTTTAGCAACCTGGCGGGGATGGGTGTACGCAAAGTGCCAGGCAATACCTCCGCCCAACGAATTTCCACCGATGACGCACCTGTCTACGCCCACCTGGCGCAAAAATGCCTCGATAAAAGCCACGTAAAAGTCCGATGAATAAACTCGCTGAGGGTTGGGCCCTGTGAGGCCAAAGCCCGGCAAATCCAAGGTGATGATGCGGTGATCTTTTTTCAACGAACGCACGCAAGGTTCCCACGTGTGCAAACTGGAGCCGGTACCGTGCAGGAGCACCACGGGCTCCGTATGCTGCGCGTTTCCCTCATCGCGGTAGTGAACATCCATGCCCTGCACGCGCATAAAGCGCGAGGGCGATGGCGCATATTTCGCTTTCAGCTCGTCTAAGGGGAGGTCATTTCTCCAATAGCACACTACCAACAACACCATCATGAACGCGATCCCAACGCCATATCGCAAAACCTTTTTCATTTTCGTGAAGCTGCGTTGTAGAATACCGTGGTTATCAGCGGCAGATTTTTATCAACTCCTCGTCCACCGCTGCGCCCATCTTTTGCGCGGCTGCAAAATCTGAACAAGCCAGTGCGGTGTCGTTTGCCCGTATCCACCATTGGCCCCGCTGCAACAGGTAGTCGGCCTTCTTTTGCTTTGCGATCGCTTTGCTAAGCCAAGCAATGGCTTGCCGGTAATCGCGAAGGTAGGCCCATGCCCACGCGCATCGTTCAAAGTCCTCGCCTTGTGCAGCATTAAACGCCTCGGCCAGGGCTACATCGGTAATCACCTGCGGCCATTTCTCCTGCCTGAAATGTACGTTGGCCCGCGCAGCCAGGGCTGGCCCGTAAGCCTGGTCCCATTGCAAGGCTTTGTCAAAGTCGCGCAGGGCAGCCGACAGGCTGTCCAGCATAAACCACGCATGGCCGCGGGCCGTATGGAAACGTGCATTCTGAAAACCCAGGGAGTCGGCTCGCGCGAAATAAGTAATCGCTTCGGCCGCCCGTTGGTTAGCAAGCGATAGCTCACCGAGATAAAAATACACTTCGGGGTGGGCCGAGCGCAAAGCCGCGGCCCGGGCCAAAAAAGGAACCGCCTCGCCTTGTCGTTGCAACCGCGCCAGCGAAACACCCATGTATTCATTCGCTGCGGCATCATTTGGCTTGGCAGCCAATACGGGCGTTACATCAGTGACTGTCTTTTCGTACTGCTTTTGCCGGAAGTGAGCGCGGCCGCGCGCCTCGTACAAATCCACCGTTTTGTTACCCGACTTCTCTGCCTTGGTCAGGAGATCAATAGCCTCGCGGTCATACTCGTTTTGTGCGTACAGCCACCCCAATCGATAAAGATCAGTAGGTTCAAATACCGCTCCTTGCGCATGTGCTTTTCTGAAAAAATAAAAAGCGGCATCAAGTTGTCTTTCCTCCCACCGCACCCGGGCCAGGCCGCACAACATCAGCGGGTGTACGTCCCCTTTGCGCTGCCGGTAGGTCTCCAGGTCGGTGCCGGCCTCCGAAAATTTCTTTTGCTCAAGCCGGGCCACGCCCCGCCTCAGATACACTTCGGCCGAATCGTATCCGGCTGCCAACGCAGCGGAAAATCGCATCTCGGCTTCGGCATATTTTTTTTTATCGAGCAACGCCTTTCCCTCGCGGACCAACGATGGTTGTGCCAGCACGTGTCCAAACGCGAACAGGGCGCCCGCAAGCAAGACTGCACTCCGTCTCATACGTGCGAAAGATAAAAAGGATTACGCAGAGATGTGGGGCTACAACCCTTTAGTCCACCAGATAGCGATAGCCTACGTAGAGGCCGTAACCGATCAGAAGGGCTAACATGATCCATCCAAATACACGGGCGCGGACAAAATATCCTTTTATGGGCATCATGGTTTTTTTTCGTTGTGTCATGCGAAAACGACCCTACTGTATTTTATCAACAAATAGACGATCAAACTGACCACCAGCAAGCCTGCAAAAATGCGAGCGCGCTGATGATAAAAACGGACCGGCAGCATCTTCATAGGGCATGTATTGAACCCATTGATACCTGTAAGATAACCCGGCATGACCCTCAAACGAGCTTTTTCCAGTCAAACGGTCGGCCGGTGCCGATGAACTACTACCAAAAACGGTGAGAACAAGTTCCCATGTATCCAAAAACGTCCTTTAAAGTAACTCTGAGCCTATCCCCGCGGCAGGGCCCCGATGACCTGCATGGCTGACAGCGTGGGTGACGCTACCCCACCCCGTGCCTCCACCGTGATGGCAAATGCCTGAGCGCCTTTTACATTCTTGAGTTTCAACAGCCCCGTAAATCCGCCATCAAAAACCCCCGCATCCACCGGCTGGCCGTCCACCAATGCCCACAATTGAAATTGATTTTCCTGGGCGATGCTTTTCAGCGATTGAATACTGACGTACACCTCTTCGGTAGCTTTGTTCCAATATACCGAAGCCTGCGCCTGCGGGTCGTTTTGTGTGCCGCTCATCACCACCCGGGTAAACTGCCTGTTTTCAATAATGGTCAAGTCCGACTGTAACTTATCCAGTCGCTGGTTGACGGTGTTGTAGTTTTCCGCGATCCGCTGGTTTTGTGTGACATACTCACTCAGCGCCACTTCCGAACGGAGCCATTGCCCGCGGTAGTAAAAGGCGAGGTACCCCGCCACCAATGCCAGCGCCAGAGAGGCCGCTGCGGCCCAACGCCAATACGCGGGCACCCATGCTACCGATCTGGCCTGAGGGGTCACCGCTTTGACGGTTTCCAACATGCGCTGCTTCACATCCGCAGGTGGTGTTTTGGCCAGCAGGTTGAGCAGCGCTTCCTGGGTCAACTCTATTTTGGCCAATTCCTCACGCAGGGCGGGATGTTGTTGGAGATTCTCCTCCACCGTGGCACGCTCATGCGCGGGTAAGTCACCCATCACATAGGCTTCCAAAATTCCACTCGCTATGTACGCTTGTACGTTCACGTTGTTTGCTCTACATTCAATAAACTGCGCAGCGCCATCATGGCTGCGCGTAAACGGGTTTTCACAGTGCCCAGCGGTATATCAAACTCTTCTGCCAATTCGGTGTGCGTATAGCCTTTCAAATACAGGTACTCAACTACAAATTGCTGATCCGGGGTCAGTTGGCGCAAGACGTCTTGCAACCCGATCGCGTCCGTCTGGATTTCCCCTGATGCTGCGCGATCCACCCTATGTACGAGCAAATCAAGGTCATCGGTTTTCCGGCTTTTGATCACCTCGCGCGAGCGGGTCTTGTCGATGGCCTGGTTGCGCGCCACGTTAATCATCCAGGTGAACAGGCGGCCTTTGGAGGCATCGTAACTGCTCATGCGTTCCCATATTTTCAGAAACACGTCCTGCAGCACCTCGCTGGCGAGGTCTTCATTTTTGACAATGCGCGCAATGGAGCCGTACAGCGCAGCCGAGTAATGGTCGTACAGATAATCCAACGCTTTGGTATCGCGGTTTTTCAACGCAGCAACGAGCGTGGTTTCATCGCGATATGTTTTGGGCTCTGCGATAAAAAAAAATTGAAGTCGAAAGATAGAGAAAGATTGCCAATTACGCGAGCCAATCAGCGTGTAATGCAGCGGTGATGATAGCGTTGAGTTGCACCAGCCGTTCTTTCAGCGTTCGCCTTCTTTCCTTTCCCAATTGCTTTGCCAAAGTCAACTCAACGTCCTCCATAACTATGCCTCGTCACGATATAAAAGTTCCTTTTTTTGTCAAACGAAAGACAACGGCACGATGATCCGTTGAATCAGCAAATCGCGGAGCGATTTTTCTGCTCGCCCGTGCGGCCGCGTTCGTGGGGCGCTGCATTTGGCCATCAAAAAAAGACCACGTTGCCTCATCCGCGGTATCCTTGAAAAATTCAAATGCCATTTTGAATTTTTCAAGGATACAAAAATGCCTTTTCCGGAGCGGCCCAACCCGCAGCATTGCCTATCTTTCCCCCCTATGGCACGCATTTTTATCACCGGCTCGGCCGATGGCCTGGGCCTGCTGGCCGCCCGGAAACTGCTGCGCGAAGGACATCGCGTGGTGTTACATGCTCGCCACGCCAACCGCGCAGAACACGCGCTCCAACAAGCCCCGCAAGCCGATGCCGCAGTGTATGCCGACCTGGCCAATGTAGCAGAGGTGCGTAACCTGGCCGAACATCTTCCCCCGTTCGATGCCATCCTCCACAATGCGGGCATTTACCGCAGTACCGGGCGCGAACTGTTTACTGTGAACGTGCTGGCGCCCTACCTGCTCACCCGCCTGACACCCCTGCCCAGGCGATTGATCTACCTCAGCTCGGGTATGCACCGGGGTGGGCACGCTGCCTTGGATACACTCACCCAACACATCGACCGCATCAGCTATTCCGACTCAAAATTGTACGTAACCATGCTTGCCATGGCGGTGGCTCACAAACACCCCGCGGTATTATCCAACGCGGTTGACCCGGGTTGGGTGCCCACCAAGATGGGCGGCCCCAATGCCCCGGACGACCTGGAAAAGGGATATGAAACACAGGCCTGGCTGGCCGTCAGTAACGACCCCTCTGCCCGTGTCAGTGGCCGTTATTTTTTCCATCAACGCGAACAAGCTCCTCACCCTGACGCGCAGGACGTGGCGCTCCAGGAAAAACTGTGGGCGGTTTGTGCCAAGCTGACCGGACTGCCAGAAGAATGACAGACCTCAGCCATTGATCGCTAGGCACTCCAGGTGCACACCGGAGCAATGGCTCGTTGGTGTGCGTATCATACACCACGCCTCGGAATACCTGGCCATACAGCGCGGGCGAAGCAATGACGAAAAACAACACGAAGATGTTCACCGACCGTCTTGATGCGGCCCTTTCACAACTGTGCGCAAGTCGGTTCGATACCGTGCCTCGAAAATACCACATCCTGCTCTACGATCAAGATACCTCGTCTCACACTCCAAAATCCTCTTTTTCGGGGACGTAATCCCGCGCAAAAGCCAGCACCTTTGAGCCACGTCTATCGTCTGATCTCGCGGCCTGCATGAAAGGGTGTCCCATCTTTACAAGGCTATGGTTGGTTGTCTTCATCTCTCTTGCAGCGCTGCCCAGTTGGGCATTGTCCTTTTACTGGGTAGGGCAAACGGCCGCAGGCAATTGGAGCGACCCGCAAAACTGGGCACTCACCAGCGGAGGCACGGGCGGAGCAGGGGTGCCCGGCCCGGGCGATGAGGCCATCTTTGATGCACAAGGCCCTGCCATCTGCGCAGTAGATATCGCTGATGTAACAATCGGCTCCTTGTTGTTTGACACCGGTTATGCGGGCTTCATCGACCTGAATGGCGACACGTTGAACACCACCTCGCTGACGAACCGGCAAACCTCCATGCAAAACGGGGTGATTCGCCTGCAAGGCGGCAGCGTGCTGATCCAAACGTCAACCCTTGCTATTTCGTTAATCGGCATCACCGATAACCTCCAACTGGCCGGCAGCACGTTGCAAAACGTATCGTTGACCATCACCGGCACATCATCAAGCTCCGTCACGGCAACGGTGTTTACCGGTCTTGCTCAATTTACAAGGGCAGGGTCAGGCCAGATCATATTTGATTCCAACACCTACCAGGGAGTCACCATCCGAAACCAACACAACGCAGGTGAACTGCGATGCCAGGGAACGGAAACCTATAACGGACCCACGTTTTTCATCAACGATGCACGCTCGCCCATGCAATTGGCCTATGCAGGCGGGCCAACCACGTTTGTAAACGATGTCTCCCTCCAAAATCTGCAAAACAGTACCATCAGCCTCGGGGCGGGCGGAGGCACTGCAACGGCCGCCACCACCGCCCGGGTAGAGATGACCGACACCGGCCTGGGCACATTCGACATCTCTCATCTCACAGCCGAGGGATGGTTTGTCGCCTCGGGTACCACGTTGACAGGAACAACCCGATTAATCCTGAGTCAATGTGTTTTCAACCGCACGCTCGACCTGTCGCTGCCAGCCCTTGTCTGCGGCAGCGGCAACCGCTTTAACAACGAGTTTCTGGTTGAACTTACCGGCAGCGATGCCAGCGTCATCTCCGGCACGTTCGATCCCTTATGGACGTGCAGCATCTTGCGCAGCGGCTCCGGCTTGCTCACCCTTCAATCCATCGATGCCCCGGGCTTTGTAAACCTCAACAACACCAACGATGCGGGCACCATCACCGGCCGCGGTACCAACCGCCATGGAACCTTCTATGCCTACAACCAGGCCACTTCGTCCATCAACCTCGCCTCGGAGGGCAGCACCGTCTTCTTAAACTACGTGGAGTTCGCCAATTTTCAGAATGGCACCATCAGCACCGGGGCTGCGGGCGGCACCGCCACCCTCGAAGCCACCGCACGCATGGAAATCACCGACACGTTCGTGGGCAACATCGTCCTCAATAACTTTATTGCCAACGGTCCCATCAACATACTCAACCAAACGCTCTCCGGTACCCTCGCCCTCAGCCTCTCCAACTGCACCTTCAACACCCGCTTTCGGCTGACACTACCTGCGTTAATCTGTGGCAGTGGCAACCGCTTCAACAACGAGTTTCTGGTTGAACTTACCGGCAGCGATGCCAGCGTCATCTCCGGTACGTTCGATCCTTTGTGGACGTGCAGCATCTTGCGCAGCGGCTCCGGCTTGCTCACCCTTCAATCCATCGATGCCCCGGGCTTTGTAAACCTCAACAACACCAACGATGCGGGCACCATCACCGGCCGCGGTACCAACCGCCATGGAACCTTCTATGCCTACAACCAGGCCACTTCGTCCATCAACCTCGCCTCGGAGGGCAGCACCGTCTTCTTAAACTACGTGGAGTTCGCCAATTTTCAGAATGGCACCATCAGCACCGGGGCTGCGGGCGGCACCGCCACCCTCGAAGCCACCGCACGCATGGAAATCACCGACACGTTCGTGGGCAACATCGTCCTCAATAACTTTATTGCCAACGGTCCCATCAACACACTCAACCAAACGCTGTCCGGTACCCTCGCCCTCAGCCTCTCCAACTGCACCTTCAACACCCGCTTGCGACTGACACTACCCACCCTGCTCTCCGGCAGCGGAAATCAATTCAACGAACGCGTCCATATCGCGCTAACGGGTGCCTCACCGAGTACAGCAGCCGGTGCTTTTGCCAGGCGCACCGATCTTACCCGAACGGGCTCGGGCAACCTGTCGGTGTCCTCGTCTGTGTTCCAGGACAGCGTGTTGGTGCGCAACACCTCTGCTTCGGGTGTATTCCAACTGGCTGACAATGTCTTTCACCGCCTGGCGTCTTTTGCCAATGAAACAGGCGTGTTGCAACCTTGTGCCGCGGGCACGTGTCGCTTTCGCGGATCGCTGACCGTGGAGAGCAATACCGATGTGGTGATGGGCACTTCGCCCACGGAAGGACTTGTGCGCTTCGAAGGTGCGGCCGACCAGGACATCCTGGGCACCGGCCCGGGGCGCCTCACGCTCCACCGCTTGGAGGTCGACAAAAGTGGGGGCATCATCAAACTCAGCACCCCCTTTTCCGTGGCCACCGCCCTCACGCTCACGCGCGGCATCATCCGCGCCAGCAACACCCATCCGCTTCGCCTGTTGGATGGTGCCACGGCAACGGGAGCGTCTGACATTAGCCACGTGGAAGGCCCCGTGGAAAAACAGGGAAACCAGGCCTTCACCTTTCCTCTGGGTGACGGGGGCGTGTACCGACCGCTGGCCATCAGCGATCCGGCCTTACCGACCGATGTGTTCACCGCCCGCTTTGTGCGCACGGCCCAGCCCTTTGGCGAAGCGGCCACCTATGCCGAGCCATTGGTCACCGTCAGCCGCTGCGAGTATTGGACACTCGACCGCACGACCGGGAGTTCCGAAGTGTTTGTCACCCTCCGTTGGCGCACAGCCGACTGTGCCGCACCGTATGTGACGGACCCCACCACGCTGCACGTGGCGCGCTGGAACGGCACGCAATGGGTGAGTCATGGGCAGGGCGACTTCAGCGGGTCGGCCATGGCGGGCACCGTCACCTCGGCCGACCGACTCGCTTCCTTCAGCCCGTTTGCGCTGGGCTCCACTACCTTCTCCAATCCGCTGCCTGTGGAGTTGGTAATGCTGGAGGCGCAACGCGAGCGCGAAGACGTACACGTGCGGTGGCGCACTGCCTCGGAAGTACGCAGCGATCACTTCCATGTGCAGCGCAGCGCAACCGACATTGCGTTTCAAACCATCGGCCGTGTGGCCGCGGCAGGCTTTTCTCAAACACCGCTGTCGTACCGGTTTATCGATGTGAACCCACCTTCCGGCAAATGGTATTACCGGTTGCAGATGGTAGATGACGATGGCACCGTGGCGTTCTCCGAAGTAGTGTCCGCCACGGTGGACGAGGCTACCCTGCATGTCTACCCCAACCCCACCACCGAGGTGGTGCGCTTGACGGAGAAGCGGAAGCTGCAGCTCTCCAACACTTGGGGTTTGGTGTTGTGGCAGTCCGGGGAGGCGGTGGATACGGTGACACTACCCGCCCACCTCAACAACGGTACCTACCTGATTCAAACCGACCGGGGCGAGGTATTTCGTGTGGTGCTGGCGCGGTGATTGGCCCACGACAACGTTACCTACGGTCGTTCTGCCTTTCTAAATGTCATTTGCGAGTCAGCCGCTTCTCCGTCAATTATGGGTACCATAACCAACGATGAAGGTGTCAGTAAAATGATTTTCGCTTCTCGTTTGAACGGTCTATTCAGCTCATTGATATACAGGATGCCGTCTTTAACTGCCCATCGGGCCTCTCTCTTCACAAGCTTCCGATTCTCCATGTCCGTATAGATCATCAATCCGTCCGGCCGCAGGTCATAGATCGTGCCGTCCAGCAATACCCTGACAATATCATCATACCTCCGAATTTCCTCGTCTGTGCCAAAGAGATAAGCAGGTGAATTCCTAACTTTGTCAAAGGCACATACTTCTCCAACTTCCACCGTCCTACCAGGTTAACACTGTCTTGTCCGACCAGGTCGATCATCACCACAACAAAAATGCCAGTGAACAATAGTCTATTCATGGGTCTGATCTTCTGTTTTTCACCGCACGTTACTGATTCGCCTCTTTATTCTTCGATCAGCCAGCCACATGATGATCCAATATACCGGCACCAACAGGGGATACAAACCAAGTACCACAAAAGTGTAACCATGATAGCTTCCGGCATCCACCCCGATAAAACCATCAATAACATCAAATGAAAACATGTAGCCGGTCAGCATCAAAAGAGGAAGGGCAATACTGCCAACGATAACCACCCATGAATACTTCGCTGACGGCTTGCTTTCTCTGTATTTCTTAATCACCACGAGATGCAAAAAGGCAACCAGCAGTCCAAAAATAAGCGTTAGCCCGGTGGGTCCCACCGCGATCATGGTTCCTGCCAAAATACCTACCTCCGGACTGTAGAGGATTTCAAAAAAGTTCGCAGGAAGCGTTGAAAACCTCCAGACAGAAAGGCCATCCTGCAATCCACCAGACGTGGGGCCGAGATTCGTTCGAAACACGGATGGGGAATGGAAGTCTGACGCATCCACGACTAGTTCCAATGACCCAAAAGAACGCCAGCTTCTCGCGGGAGAGAGAGAATAGCGAAAACTATATTCCTTCACCCAGCCCGACATATCCGTCCAGACCTCTGCGGTGTATTCAACGCGTATCCGATGTTCCCCTTTTGCCAGGTCAATCTCAAAAAACAGTAAATCATTTAAATCACAAACAAGCCCCGAACGCTCCTCCCAATAAATGACCACCGTTTCCGATCGATCATTGTCGAAGGGCTGTTCGAATGCGTTGGAGAACTTTTTAAACGGAGAGTCAGCCATGGCTTTATACTCATCCGGGATGTCAAGCAGTTTCACCGGCTGATTGTCAATCCATACGCTGATGCCATCCTGGTAGTCTTTAGCATAAAACAGCAGTGGAATTTGCTTTCCGCTGGTGTCGGTTCTGATAACGTACTCCACGCGGTAAAACGCGGTACGGAAGCCCTTGTCAATTTTGAGATAGATTTTATCCTGAAGAATGTCGATGTCACGGCTTGAGAAGGCAGACCCCGACAGCGTTCCTTCCGAAATCGGGGATCCCATGTTTGCCAGGCAAAGTCTTCCGAATAGGAGTAATAGTATTGTCAGTGTTTGTCTCATTGCAGTACGTTATAACGCTTGTGTTTATGCAGTGCGGGGAATAGGAGGGCTTAAAAATGAAGCGCAGCGGAATGTTAAGCCCGACCTGCTCCGAACTGTCCCCCGTGACCAAACTACATTGTGAGACATAAACTTTAATTTAATACCAAACCCCCACATTGCATAAACATTTTGTTAGCGCCTGTGCCCTTCTTCCCGTCATTCATTACCGTCTCCGTTTTTATTGTCACCATGTCCACCGAATTGTTTTGTGAAACTCATGTCGCGGGTGGGGCAACCGTAACACTACATTCACGGTTTACACGAAACCCATACTACTCTGTCCCCGTGGTGCGGTGGCGGCACTCTTGCCAAAGCTTTGCATGTGCGTTGGAAAGTGGGGCTTTGGTAAGTGTGCCTTCAGGAGGACATTATCTTTTTGCTAAACTGAGACGAGTTTCTTTATTCCTAACTCAATATGTTTTAATGAACATTTCTCAGGTAATTTTAGTCTGTCACAGAACACAAAGACCTCTTTTCCTTTATAAACATTCGAAGCGGTGTATTGAAGGTCGTATAAAAAATGTCTACGCTTTGAATAGAGGTTGACTATGTCTGGAACTCCGTCATATGACAAAACCCATTTATGCTTTATTTCTCGTTGGATGACTTTGGCTAGTCTTGCATGGTCACTCTTTTTATAAGCATTTAAATACAACTCGCTTCCCTTTTCGTAATAGGGTGGGTCGAGATAAACTAAAGTATTTGATGGTAGATTGGCAATGTAGTTTTCAATATAATATTCGGCATCAAAATTTGTAATTGAAATTTTGTCTTTAAAAAGGGCAATCGTTTCGATTCTTTGGATGAGTTCGTTTCTTGAGAATCTCGCATCCATTTTATAATTTCCCTTTTGGTCAAGACCACCGATGACACCTGCAGATAGAACACCAGAGCGATTACATCTGTTTAAATAGAAGATGCTAAAGCCCAATTCCAAAATTCTTCTTCTATCACATTTCTTAACAATTTCCTGACGATGTCGCCATTCCTTTACCGTCAGAGAAGCAGAAGAAATCATTTGGCATAACTCATCCGTTCTATTTAGCACACAATGCCAAAATGCATATATGCCGAAGTCGGAGTCATTCAAATGAATGTGGTTTACTTTTTCTGTTAAAAGCAACTCTATCCCAACACCTGCTCCACCTGCATAAGGTTCAACGTAGTGTCCGTTTAATTTATTTGCTAAAAGTATTTCGTGAATAAAAGGGGATAGTCTTTGTTTACCACCGGGGTACCTCAGAGGAGTTTTAAATTGACCCATATTAATTCATAGCTTCTAATAGTGGATATATATTTCCGAACAAAGTACAAATGTCGGGAGGCTGGACAGAAAATAACGGATTATGAACAAGGTTATTCATCGAAGTCACTGATAATATTCCTGTGGGCTTTTCAATTTCAGTGAACGCACCATGCAATGATTTCACAACTGGTTTATTTGTGTTGTTGTTTGTGAGATGTTTAGTAATCTCTCTTAGTAACTCCACCAAAGTCTTGTCTTGTGCAGGTTTTCCGTTTTTCGGAGGCTTCACCAAACTTATTGAATGGTTTGCGCAATAGGCTTTTGCAGAAATTTCAAACATGCTTCTGAGCAAAAAACAAAAAGCGATTGGGGTTTCTTGAATTTTTAATCTCCTAATTTCATCTCTTAATGTGACTACCTTCTGCCTATTGTTTCCTTTCGGGCTAAATTTCTTCAGCAATAAAGCCACGTGTTTCGGGTCATTTGCAGCAAAAGCTTTACTAGGAGATGTTGTAGAAGATTTTGGTGTCGCTGCTGGAGTTGAAGGCGATGTATTACCCTTAGCTGTATTTGTCCCAGGATTACTCGTTCCTGTACCTGAATTGGAGCCTGGTGTAGGATTAACAATTGGGCTAACGCCATACTTTATTGCAAAGTCCTCGCTTGTATCTCTTATTGCTTTGAAGGATAGCTGTTCAAGACCAATGTCTCTTATCAAATCTTCAATTCCTACTAAGTTTTTAATCTTGGGATATTTTGTTGCAACATCTTGAATTGTCTTAAACCCCATTCTTATGTGAATCAGTCTAATGGCTTCATGCAAAATTGTTAATGGATACTCTCCAGCCCATCTTGCTTTCTGTTGGTTATTAAGGTTGGCACCAACTTTCAAATACTTTTCAAGAAGGTCTAGGGCTGGCTCAGGTGTTCCTTTCGCATCTCTATTGTGTCTAGCAGTTGCAACAGAGCTCCACTTATCTCTACTTGCCATTTCACCTTTTCCATGTGTTAACGCAACTACTTTGTCAGCTTTGTCAGCCTCAGTTTTATCGAATATGGTACACGGCACAGTCTTATTCTCTTTTCTCCAAGTAGAGTCTAACCCCTTAACCTTATCAACAATTGAAGCAGGGATGCCAAAATCAGCAATTTTGTATTGCCCGTGAATTAGCTTAAGAGCAGCTATTCTTCTGTTCCCCTCCTTAACAACAAGACTTGAGCCATCCTTTAAGACTATGATATTTTCGGTTGGTATATAACCATCTTCTACTATGCTTTCCATTACTGCATAAAACCTGTCGGGTTTGATGGTAATCATAGCCTTGATTGCGTCTGATTCCTTTTTCTGCGGAACGGTTCTAAAGTTCTTTAAGTCGAGACTTAATTTAGTTACATCTTGCTGAGAGGTTGTCGCCATGCCAACGATAATTTAATGTGCTAAGAAACGAAATAAAAATCATTATTAGAGTAGTAATTTATTAGGGACTATTGATACTTTTCAAACATTTCAATTCCCCTTTCTCGAAGCCTTAAAATATCTGCGTCAAATTTTTCTAAAGGTTTGACTCCAAAGTCAGCGAGGCCAATAGGAAGATTTTTTATAAGTCTGTAATCTGTTAAAAATGCATGCCATTCTTCATCAAACCACGCTTGAGCATTGTAGTAAATAAGAAGCTGTTCGAATGTAGTAATTTGGGCTCTTAGCATTTTTACATAGGAATACTTTTTTTCAAAAGTTAAGAGATTGTTTTCTTGTTCTGTGATAAAGGTAATGGTTTGAAATAGGTGTCGGTAGTAGTGTCCTAACAAGTCAGAATGTCCATTGAAAGGAAGAAAGTAAAACCTTTTTGTTCTCTCATCTTCAATAAATGTTAATGGAAGGTCAACAGCATAATAGTTTTCATCCTCCAAACTACTTGCGGATTCACTGTATGTTTTTCTGCCAGCGCGATAGCTATTTTGATATTCTTCCATTCTAACTTTGCAATTCTGATACAGAAGTCTCTCCGCTTCATTTAATGACTTCAGAAATTGCTTTTCAGAAAAGACACCTATGCCATAGAAGAAAATTGTGTAGGACAATTTTAGGATATCTATACTGGCCTTGTCGTAAATCTCTTTTTCTTCAGTTGTCGCTACTCTTCGCTGGTCATTTGCAATCATGTAGCATGCACGAAACTCATAGAATAGTGGTGCGAAACACTTTCGTCCCTTTACTCTGTTGGCAACATTCATTTCCTCAACATTTGCTCTGTGTAAGTGTAATAATTCGTAGAATTTGCTTTCAAAACGCTCAACCTGTAAGTCTTGACGTTGGGCAAAGTTCGCATCATATTGTACCCAAAATGCAATAAATGTTAGGAAAGAAGCAATGATTGCAACGAAAGGACCAATTATTCCGCCTATTGTATCTCCAACTTGTCCAGTATTGTCAAAACTAATACCCCACCATGACCTTGTTGTAATCATGTAAGGAAGGAAACCAATCAAAACAATTGCTGCGAAAAACAATAATAACCAAGGCCAGATGTTTCGCTTCTTCATAATTGAAAAATTACTTTGACAATAATTGGTACTGTAATATAATAAAGCTCAAGATATTTCGTCCATTTATTGAATTAGTCGAGCGTGGGTTTGGCTCTTGCCATAGCTTTGGTGTCGCGTGGGTTTGTGTGGCTATGGCATGTGCCAAAAGCGTGGGCGAGAATCGCTCCCCGGTTGCAGTGCGGTGGACGAATATGGTACGAATCTTTATTCGTAGCCGTGTCCCATGTTTTATTTTTTTGTTTCTCTGTTCCACGTTGCATAAAGAACGTTGTCGTGTCCCCTTGGGAAGTCTTTTTTAGTAAAGCGTCACCCGTTAAGTTTTTTTTCTTATCTGCGGAAACAAGTCTTTGTCGGTTTGGTCGTCATTGTCCGCGGTGCTGGAAGGGCATTGGCGCTAACTCGTATATATCCGCCACTCCCCTTTTCACCTACCGAAGATAGTCTCTCCGTTCTACATTTGCAAAACCTCATTTTTGAGGCCGTAGGGCCGTTTATCCGTAAAACAAACGGATACACATAACTATAATCGGAAGTAACCGGATAGCATACGACTCCTGTCCCGGTCTAGGCTGAGTTTTGCAACGGCATCGGTCAAAAAGCCATGCCATCCCGATGCGTAGTTTCAACTAAAACCAATACACTCATGAAAAGTCTGAGAAACAGCGTACAACTGATCGGCCGCCTGGGCAAAGACCCCGAAGTGAAACTCTTTGGCGAGGACAAGAAAAAAGCGTCCTTCTCGCTGGCCACCACCGACACCTACAAAAACGCCAAAGGCGAAAAAGTGGAGGACACGCAGTGGCACAACCTCGTCATCTGGGGCAACCTGGCGGACGTGGCCGGCAAGTACCTCAAAAAAGGATCGGAAGTGTGCGTGGAAGGAAAACTCGTCCACCGCGTGTACGAAACCGACCAGGGCGAGAAACGCTACATCACCGAAATCAACGTGAACGACTTCGTGATGCTGGGCGGCAAAGCGCAATAACGTGCCGCCTGCCGGTCGCCCCGGTGACGTGGCAAAGCCGTAGGAAGCCTGCTTCCCACGGCCCCACGTTACCGGGGTTTTTTATTTTAAAGGCCGTCTCAAAAACACCGATTCGAGAGAGGCGGGAATCTAAAAGGCACGAAGTCGCCTAAAAAAGCATGGGCCACGACCACCGCCCCGCCTTTCGATGCACCCGCGGCATTTGAGTACCTTGCCGGACGAACCAACCACTGCCGCATGAAACGCCTCGCTCTCTTTTGGCTCGCCCTCGGCCCGGGCTTGCCCCTCCTCGCCCAACCGCTCGAAACCGTCATCCAAAAAGGGCATGAACTGGCCGTCCTTTGCGTGGCCATGGGCCGCGACAGCAACTACGTGGTCACGGGCAGCCGCGACAAATCGGCCAAGCTGTGGGAGCGGCACAGCGGCCGCGAGGTGCGCAGCTTCCTCGGCCACGAGGCGTCCGTCACGGCCGTAGCACTAAGCCCCGACAACCAATGGCTGCTCACCGGCAGCAACGACATGAGCGTGCGTCTCTGGGAAACCGGCACGGGCAAATCCGTATTCGCGCTACCCACCATCGACTACATCACGGCCGTGGCTTTCGACCCGCAGTTGCGCTTCTTCGCACTGGGCGGCTACAACCGCAACGGCCGGGGCGACAGCCTCACCATCGTGGACTTCCGCACGCGGCAGTTGATCAAACGCTTCGCCACCAACCCCGACAAAGGCAATGCCTCCGGCCTGGACATCACCTTCAGCCCCGATGGCCAATGGATGATCGTGGGCGAAGACGACCATGCTGCAAGACTCTTCCGCACAAGCGACTGGAAAGAAGTGCGCACATACCGCGACAACGATGGGCAGTGCGGGGGCTGTGGCACGCGTGCCGTGTTCAGCCCCGACAGCCGGTGGGTGTACCTGATTTCGGAAGGGGGCGCGTTGCGCAAATACCCCGTGGGCGAGGGCGCCTTTGTGCGCGAATATGAAACAGACCCCGATGACGTGGAGGGCCTGAGCCTAAACGCCAACGGAACCAAGTTGGCGCGCGCCACAGAAACAGAAATAAAAGTGTGGGACGAGGCCACAGGCAAAGAACTACTGGCCTTTGCGGTGGCAGAGTCTGCGGCATTTCATGAAGTCACGTTCACCAACCATCCCGATCATCTTCTTGTATCGAGCGACAACAACACGGCTTTTATTTTGGATGTGGTGCAGAAAAAAAAGGTGGTCGAACTGACGGGCTTTTTGAATCAGCGCGACCGGGGGGGCATCACGTACAACCCCAACTCGTATTGGGAGTCCAACATCGCCAAGTTTATCCGCTTCAAAAACAACCTGCTGCTGAGCCGCGATGGCCAATCGCTCATCAAAGGAAAGTTTGGCACGCTGGTGAAGCGCTGGGATGTGGCCACCGGCCAAACCAAAAATGAATACCGCGGCCACACCAAAGCTGCGCTGTGCTATGTGCTTTCGCAAGACGGCATGCGGCTGATCACGGGCGGGGGCGATGGAAAGATCATCGTGTGGAATACCCTGTCGGGCGATTCGCTGATGGCCATCGATGCGAACCGCGAACCGCTCTTTGACATTCAACTGCTGGAGAACGAAACCCAGGTGGCCTCGTGCGGATGGGATGCCACCTTGCGCGTGCATGACCTGCGCACCGGCCAGCAATTACACTACATCGACCTGACGCAGCAATCGGCCTACAACATGTTGGTGCACCCTTCCAACCAATACCTGCTGGCCGCCCGCCTCGACAACTCGTTGCAGTTGTATGAACTGGATACCAAAACATCCGTGCGCAGCTTTGTGGGGCATACGGATGTGATCGCTTCCATCCGCTTCTCGCCCAACCATCAAAAGGTGTTGAGCGCCAGTTGGGATGGCAGCATCCGCGTGTGGGATGTGGGCACGGGCTTGCAGGAGCGAAAACTCAAAGGCCACCAGGGGACGGTGCACACGGCCATCTACAATGCTGCGGGCACCTCCATCTTTTCGGCCGGGTCCGACCGCATCATCCGCCAGTGGGATGCGAACGGAAAAATCGTGCGCACCTTTGAGGGACACCAGGCCGAAGTGACCACGCTGCTGCTCAGTGCCGATGGCAACCTGTTGATCAGCCACAGCTTAGACGGGGCCACCAAATTTTGGGATTTGACCAGCGGCAAGGAATTTTTCGAGCACATCCATTTGGGCCCGCGCGATTGGATGGTGAAAAACCCCGAAGGCTACTTCAGCGGCACAGCCGGTGCACGCCAGTACATCCACTTTGTCAGCGGCCACAAGACCTACGGTGTGGAACAGTTCTTTGATGAATACTATCGCCCCGACTTGCTGCCGCGGATTTTTAAAAACCGGGGCGCCAGCGAAGAAAAGAAAAGCATTGAGGGAAAGCTGCGCAAATCGCCCCCGCCTTCGGTGAAGCTCTCGGCCCTGCCCTTGCACGAAACGAATGAAGCCGAACTGTTGGTACAGATCACCCACAACGGGGCACCGGTAGAAGCCTTGCGCCTGTTTCACAACGGCAAAAGCGTGGCCATCAACCGAGGTGAATTGATTTTTCCGCGGGCCAAAGGAGAAACGACCACGTACAGCCAGGTGGTGCCGCTGGTGCCGGGCACCAATACGTTTAGCGCCATCGTGCGCGACAAGGACCGCGTGGAATCGGAAGCGAGCACCACCGAAGTGGAATCGCGGCAAGCCTCGCGAAACGCTACCTGTTACGTGCTGGCCGTGGGCATCAATTCGTACAAAAACCCCAAGATGGCATTGAACTATGCCCGGCCCGATGCCGAGTCGTTCGTGCAAACGATGAAAGGCAATCAGCAGCTATTCAAAGACATCCAGTTGATCACCCTGTATGACGAAGCCGCCAGCCGCGCGATGATCTTGCGGCAGTTGGACGAGCTAGCCGCCAAGGCAAAACCCGAGGACGTATTTGTTTTCTACTACGCTGGCCATGGCAGCATGGTGGACGGAGAATTTTTCTTTGTGCCCAGCGAAAGCCTTCGGCTCTACGACATCAGCGCGCTGCGCAAAGAAGCCATTGATGCCGGTGCCCTGCAAGAAAAGTTCAAGCAGATCAAAGCGCTGAAGCAACTGATTGTGATGGATGCGTGCCAGTCGGGCGGCTCGGTGGAGCTGCTGGCCACCCGCGGGGCGGCCGAAGAAAAAGCCATCGCCCAACTTTCGCGCAGTGCGGGTATTCATGTGATGGCCTCAGCGGGCAGCGACCAGTTTGCCACGGAGTTTGCCGAACTGGGTCATGGATTGTTCACGTATCTGCTGATCAAAGCTCTGCAGGGCGAAGCAGACGGTGCCCCGCGCGATGGCAAGGTGACCATCTATGAATTGAAATCGTACCTCGATGACCAGGTGCCGGAGCTTACGCGCAAGCTGAAAGGCAAGCCGCAATACCCCCACACGTTTTCGCGGGGTCAGGATTTTCCGGTGAAGGTGGAGAACTGACCGCGGTCGCAGGCAAATGAGTGATGCTGGATGTTTCGACTTCTGTTACCTTTGCACCTAAAAGGAGATATAGTCAAAAACAAACGCATGAAGGAAGCCAGTCCCGCGAAGTACTACCTTGCCCGCTATCTGTTCATAGCGATCGCATGTTTGCAGGCGATGGTGGCGGCACTGACGTACCTACGCTGGCCGGATAGCCCCAAGAACCGTGTCGTGGTGTTTCTCTTTGCAGCCCTTTCCCTTTTCTTTTTTGTGCTGCACTTGCTGATCGGCACGCGCATCAGGCGTGTGGCCGTGGGAAAAAAGAAACTGGCGGTGATCGAAAGTGACCGCGTGAAGCGCTACACCTGGGACGACATCCGCGACCTTCACTTCATCCGCTTTGTTAACGTGTATTCCATGCACCTCAAAGGCAGGCGTCAAAAGATTTACTTTTTACCTACGCGCAACAGCGCCACCATCTACAGCATGTTTACACGGGCCGAAGACCTGTTGCCCAGGCGGAAGTAACCGCTACTTCACCTTGACGCGCTCAATCTCGCGCAGGTTTTCCATCTTCTTGTTGCGCAAAAAGCCGTTGATGTCTTCAAAGTGCTCTTTGATGCGTTTGTTGCCAAACTCAAACACTTTAGTGGCCAGCCCGTCCAGAAAATCGCGGTCGTGAGAGACCAGGATGAGCGTGCCATCGAAGTCGCGCAGGGCGTCTTTCAGGATGTCTTTGGTTTTGATGTCGAGGTGGTTGGTAGGTTCGTCCAGGATCAACAGGTTCACCGGCTGCAGCAGCAGCTTGATCATGGCCAAGCGTGTTTTTTCTCCACCCGACAATACTTTTACCTTTTTCTCGATGGTATCGCCCCCGAACATAAAGGCTCCGAGGATGTCCTTGATCTTGGTGCGGATGTCGCCCTGGGCAATTTGGTCGATGGTCTGAAAGATGGTCAGGTCTTCGTCCAGCAGCGAGGCCTGGTTTTGGGCGAAGTATCCGATCTGTGCTCCGTGCCCGAGCTGGCATTTGCCCTCAAAGTCAATTTCACCCATGATGGCTTTCACCAAGGTGGATTTTCCTTCTCCATTTTTTCCGACAAAGGCCACCTTGTCGCCCCGATTGATGGTGAGGCTTGCGTGTTGAAAGACCACGTGGTCGCCATAGCGTTTGGTCATATCTTCCACGATGACCGGAAAATTGCCCGAGCGCGGGGCGGGCGGAAATTTGAGGTTGAGGGCAGAGGTGTCCACTTCGTCTACCTGGATGATCTCCATCTTCTCCAACATCTTTACGCGCGATTGCACTTGTAACGTTTTCGAGTAGGTGCCTTTAAACCGTTCGATGAAGGCCGTAATGTCGGCTATTTCGCGCTGCTGCTCGTCAAAGTGTTTTTGCTGCTGCTCACGTCTTTCCCTGCGCAGTTGCAGGTAGTGCGAATAGTTGGTCTTGTAGTCGTAGATGCGGCCCATCGTCACTTCGATGGTGCGGTTGGTCAGGTTGTCCACAAACATTTTGTCGTGGCTGATGACAATCACCGCCTTGGCATTGGTTTTCAAAAACTCTTCCAGCCATTGCACCGACTCAATGTCCAGGTGGTTGGTGGGTTCATCCAGCAGGATGAGGTCGGGTTTTTGCAATAAGATCTTTGCCAGTTCGATGCGCATGCGCCAGCCCCCGCTGAACTCGCGGGTAGGCCGTGTGAAGTCAGAGCGGAGAAAACCCAGGCCCATCAATGTCTTTTCAATCTCGGCATCGTAGTTGGTGTCTTCCAGCGAGTAGTACTTCTCGCTCAACTCCGAAACCTGTTCGATGATCTTCGCATAGTCGTCCGACTCATAGTCGGTGCGCGTTTCCAGTTGCTGATTCAACTCATCGATCTGCTTCTTCATGGCCAGCACCTTGGAGAAAGCCTTGCCCGCCTCCTCAAAAACCGTGGCATCGTCTTGCGTGAGCAGATGTTGTGGCAAATAGGCGATGACCGCATCTTTGGGGGCCGACACTTTACCGCGGGTGGGCTTACTAACCCCGGCCAGGATCTTTAGCAACGTGGACTTGCCCGCCCCGTTTTTGCCCATGAGGGCAATGCGGTCATTTTCATTGATATTGAATGTGACATCGCTAAAAAGGGTGGTGCCACTGAACTCTACGGATACTGCGTCAACGGAAATCATAAAAAAAGAGGCGCAAAGATAATACAATTTGGAACCTGTGGGTGGGATGACTGTGTGGTTGGCACGGTAGGTACACAGGCATCGAATCCGTATCTTGGGCCTGAATATCAAATCCACCGCCACGCATGCTTCCATACGAAACCGGTGCCGGCCACACCCCGCCCTACTCCGAGATGACATTGGCTTACCTGATCGCTTTTTTCGCAGCCTTGCTATCGGTGATTGATGTGGGCGCGGGCAAATTCCGCGACCGGGAAATTGTCAGCGTCAACCGGAAAATGACTGCGTACGGCCTCTACCACACCAAGGTTCTGAAGGAGACACTTGTGCAGGGCGAACGCGACTTGCTGAGTGACTTGATCAAAGCCGGTGCCGTGGTGCCTACCGATACGTTGATCATTCACAATCGACTGGCCCAATTTGATCGCGACCTCGAGTCCATACGCAACCAACAGGAAGAAATCATTCTGGGATCGGAAGGGATCGATCAGCAGCGATGGAGCATGCCCGACATCGACAACCGGCTCGGTCGTGTAAAAGGCATTTTGGATTGGGAGGCGGATGTGGAACAGTTGGATTTGGCAGGCGACAATTTTGACCTGGCATCGTTGCTCATTGAGTTGGCATTGGTGTTGGGCGCCATTGGGTTCCTGACCCGCACGCCTCGCGGCAGGCGATTGTTTCAAACATTGCTCATTCTTTTTGGGACCGGGGGCGCAGCTTTTGGCGTCTATGGGTACTACCTCGCCTTAACCATGTAAGGCATCAGGCCCACACCGCTGTGCCTTCGGTACAATTGCGGCACATGTCTATTTCGCTGCGGGCGCGCAACAAGGATGCACGGAATTGCGTGTAGGCATCACCCCGCCAGATATCGGAAAACGATTGGTGGGTCAGATCGCCCAGTACGTGATGGGCATCTTTGTCGAAACAGCAGGGCACCACACGCCCATCCCAGGTGATCACGCAACTGTGCCACATCTTCCAACAATGATTGTCCCATCCGCTTTTGATGGCGTAGCGACCATCGGGCAACAGCCGGTAGCGCGAGTAGCGATCTTGCGTGGGGATCAGAGGCGACCCGTGTTCGTAATCATAAATCTGCGCAGTCTTTAGCTTCACTTCATCCACGCCCAACCCCCGGGCCAGTTGGTACACCTCTGGTATCTGGTGTTCATTAGGTTTTACCACCAAAAACTGAAAAATGACATGGGGGGTGCGCGACTTTAACTTCTTCCGCCACGTCAGCAGCGTACGGGTTCCCTCCGTTACTTTTTCTAAGCTGCCACCCACACGGTACGATTGATAGGTGTCTTGCGTGGTGCCGTCAATGGAAACGATGAGCCGATCCAATCCGGAGCGCACGGTGGCTTCGGCATTTTTTTCGGACAGGTAGTGGGCATTGGTCGAGGTGGCCGTGTAAATCCCTTTCTGATGGGCATACCCCACCAGTTCCAGAAACTGCGGGTGCAAATAGGGTTCACCCTGAAAATAAAAAGTGAGGTAGCTGAGCGTGGGCGCCAGTTCGTCAATTGTTTTCTTGAATAATTCCTCGGACAACATGCCCGTGGGGCGGGTAAACGAGCGCAGCCCGCTGGGGCACTCCGGGCAGCGCAGGTTGCACGCAGTGGTGGGCTCAAACGCCACCGCGATGGGCATACCGGCATGAAGCGCGGTGCGCGACCTGCGCGACCGATGGTAACTTTGCCAAACCCGAAAGGCATTTTGCATCCGCGCCAGCGATGTTTTTTGCATCAACGAAACCGAATCACGCCATGCCACCATGCATCAAAAGTACCGTTTCAAGGTCGATTGTTTATCTTTCGGCAGTGAAAAGTGTGCTTGGCAAAATACTTTGGGTGGGCCTGTTACTGGTGGCACGGCTCTCGTACGGACAACTCCAACTCTCGCCCGACTCCTATATTTCTGTTATCACCTGCGGCCCTGACCCCAACGAATTGTATGCCGCCTTTGGTCACAGCGCCATCCGGGTATACGATCCGGCCAACGGCCTGGACGATGCCTTCAATTACGGGGTGTTTGATTTTGATCAACCCAACTTCTACCTCAACTTTGCGCGCGGATTTCTCTATTACAAATTAGGTGTTTACTACTATTCGGATTTCAAAGCCTACTACAAGCGGCACCAGCGTTTTGTGCATGAGCAACGCTTGAACTTGACCCAAGCGCAGAAGCAAAAGGTATTTGACTACCTGGCTTGGAATGCCCGGCCCGAAAACCAAACCTACCGCTACGACTACTATCACAACAACTGCGCGACTAAAATACGCGATGTGCTGCACGAGCAGTTGGGCGCTGATCTGGTCTGGGACAGCAGCTATTTTGCTCCCGTTCATTCCTTCCGACAAAAAACCAACGCTTATCTCCATCCGTTGCCGTGGGGCGACCTGGGCATCGACATTTGTCTGGGCGCGCCCATCGACCGCAACATGACGGCCTGGGAATACATGTTCCTCCCCGACTATGTGGAATCTTTTGTCGACCATGCGGCTATTATCGGTGATACAATCCGCGTGCCGCTGGTAGCCGAAAAGAAAATGATCTACGAGCCTGAACCCGCTGCTGCACAGACAGCCTTTGTACACCCATGGGTGGCCTTCGGTATTCTGTTGTTGTTTGTTCTGTGGATGAGCTGGCGCGATTGGCAACGAAAAAAAATCAGCCGCGGGTTGGATGTGACGTTGTTTGGTGTGGCCGGCCTGATCGGCCTGTTGTTACTGGCCCTGTGGCTGTTTACCGATCATCACGATGCAGCCCGCAACATGAACTTGCTATGGGCATTCCCCTTGCATTGGGTTGGCGCAGTCATGCTCCTGTTCAAACGCAGTTGGCCATGGGCGAAATCGTACTTCCGGTTTGCCTCCCTCCTTTCGGCTGTTGCCTTGGTTGGTTGGTGGTTCTGGCCACAAGAACTTAACCCGTTCTTGCTGCCCGCGGTGATGTGCCTGCTGGTGCGGGCGGGGTTGATCTGGCGACTGCCCAGCAGTACCTGATGCCTAACGTCACATATGAATCGGCCGATTGGCCGTGGCCGCCAGACAAGCTTCCTTGAAGGCTTCCATGTAGGTGGGGTGGGCATGACTCATACGAGCTACGTCTTCGGCTGAAGCGCGGTATTCCATGGCCACCACGCCCGCGGCAATCATGTCGGCAGCCCGCGCTCCGATGATGTGCGCACCCAGGATTTCATCCGTGTCTTTGTCCGCCAGGATTTTTACGAGTCCGTCCAAATCCATGGAGGCGCGGGCGCGGCCCAAGGCTTTGTAGGGAAAGCTGCCCACTTTGTAAGCGCGGCCCATTTCTTTTAACTGCTCTTCAGTGTAGCCTACGCTGGCCACTTCGGGCCAGGTGTACACAACACCCGGTATCAACAGGTAGTTGATGTGCGGTTTCTGTCCGGCCAGTTGCTCGGCCACAAACACGCCTTCTTCCTCCGCTTTGTGCGCCAGCATAGCACCGCGCACCACATCGCCAATGGCATACACATTGTCGACTTTCGTTTTCAAGTGATCGTCCACCGGGATACGGCCTTTGTCCAACTCAATGCCGATGTTGTTGAGTCCTAGTCCATCGGTGTACGGTCTGCGCCCGATGCTCACCAGACAGTAGTCACCTTTCAATTCAATGGGTGCACCTCCGTTTTTGGGCTCTGCCTTGAGCACTACTTCTTTGCCTTTGTTTTCCACTGCCACCACCTTGTGTCCAAGGTAAAATTCCATACCCAGTTTCTTGGTGGCTTTCTGAAGTTCCTTGCCCATGGTTCCATCCATGGTGGGGATCAGGCTATCTAGAAATTCTACTACAGATACCTTGGAGCCGATGCGTGCATATACGGACCCCAACTCCATACCGATGACGCCACCGCCCACGATGATCAGGTGCTTAGGGATTTCGGCCAACTCCAACGCCTCGGTGCTGGAGATGATTCGCTTTTTATCAAACGGGGCAAACGGCAGGGGCGTGGGTTTCGAGCCCGAGGCGATGATGATTTTCTCCGCGGTGAGTTGCGTCTCTTTCCCATCCGCAGCAGTTACTTTGATCGTGTTTTTGTCGATGAACGAGCCCACGCCCGTGTGCACCTCGATTTTATTTTTTTTCATCAAAAACGCAATCCCATCCACATTGGCTTTGACTACGCCTGCCTTGCGTTTGATCATTTGCGCCAGGTTGGCCTTGGGGTCGTTGATGTCAATGCCATGCTCTTTAAAGTTGTGGGCCGCGTTGTGAAAGTGCTCGGAGGAATCCAGCAGGGCTTTGGACGGAATGCACCCTACGTTGAGGCAAGTGCCTCCGAGCGTGTTGTATTTTTCGATGATAGCGGTTTTCATGCCCAACTGGGCGCAACGGATTGCCGCGACATAGCCGCCCGGGCCCGATCCAATGACGATGACGTTGTATTGCATACTCATTAATTTTTGTTGATTGATTCGGGCTGCCCAAGCCGATATACTATTTGCACGGAGATTCCTCCGGTAGCCAATACCACATCTTTTCGAACGTTATTGGCGGGGTTGCCGCGTTGAAGTTGTCCCACACCCGGAGCAAAAAAAGTATCAAACTCCCGCGATGCCGGTTTGGTGAGAAGCGTACTGATCCTTCCTTGCGTGTTCAGCGACCACCGGGTCGAGAGGTCAGCCCGAACATCAAGTGCCAGCTCAGCCCCAAGCAGTCTACTTTCCTGAGAAGCCCTGAAAATGAGATCACCAAAAGTGCTGCCGATCAGTCTGCTCGTACCCGTTTCCGTGAAAGAAGTGTAGATCAGAGAGGTCGAAATTTGGAAGATGGGCGCGAGCTGCTTACCCACACCAACCTTTACATACCATCCGGAGTTGCGGTAGTTCAGATTTCGGTAAATCGTATCGATTTCTACATTGGCATATCCCACGGCCGCGCGCCATCTAATGTTATTTTTTAGGTAGCCATGTACGAAGGGTTCTACCATCAAGCCTCGGTCTTGAAATACCGGAAGCATTTTCGTGATATCCAATCCCACATCCAGGCGCGGAACTTGCGCCCAGCCACCTACGGACATACACAGCGAGACCCAGCTAATCAGTAATGGTCGCATAGACGGGTGAAAAATACGTAAGGGCAAATTCTTCAATCGCTATGACTAGTCCAGATGTTTGCACGACATCCAGCGAAGTAAGTTTGGCGGTAACGCCACACAACTGCGATTCAAACCGTACAGAATATCTTGTCTCAAAAACGACTTGATACTCTTGTTGTTGTTCGTCCACAAACACAAACCTGGTTTGCCCATCTGCCAAACCCAACGACAATTCAAACTGTTGCTGCCCGTTTTGGACAAAATTTCGATTTTCTTTTGTATCGGGGCTGGATATGCTGGTGAACAGACGGCTGCTGTTATTCATCAAAACAACAGTCGGTTCGGCTCTGACTCCTTTGCAAGGCTCCTCGTAACATGAAAACGCTTGTAGCAGCAACGCTACAAACAACAACGAGACCAGATATGCAAAACCCCGGGTCATATGCATCTTTACACCCCCAAAATCAACCGGCCCGGATCTTCGAGCAATTCTTTGACGCGCACCAGGAAGCTCACGGACTCGCGACCGTCTACGATACGGTGATCGTATGACAAGGCTACATACATGATCGGGCGGATAACGACCTGGCCGTCTTTCACCACCGGCCGCTCCACAATGTTGTGCATGCCCAAAATGGCCGACTGCGGGGGGTTCAGGATGGGGGTGGACAGCATCGAACCGAACACGCCCCCATTGGTAATGGAGAAGGTCCCGCCCTGCATTTCATCAATGGAAAGTTTACCATCACGACCTTTGGTTGCCAACCGAACCACCTCTGTCTCGATTTGGTCAAACGACAGTGACTCCGCATTGCGGATCACCGGCACCACCAACCCGCGGGGCGTGGAAACCGCAATGGACACATCACAATAGTCATGATACAGAATCTCATCACCGTTGATCTGGGCATTTACCGCGGGCCACTCCTTCAGCGCAATACAAACCGCCTTGGTAAAGAACGACATAAAGCCGAGACCTACGCCATACTTCTCCTTGAACTTGTCTTTGTACTTGCCGCGCAAATCCATGATAGGCTTCATGTCCACTTCGTTGAACGTAGTGAGCATGGCCGTCTCATTCTTTACTGACACCAGGCGTTTGGCAATCGTCTTTCGCAAAGACGTCATTTTTTCGCTCCGCTTGTTACGGCCTCCGCCCGAAGCGATTATCGGTGCGGTTGCGGTGGTTTTAGTGGTTTCGGTTTTAGGTGCGGGCGGCTGCGCTTTTTGGGCATCTTCTTTGGTGATGCGCCCACCCACACCGGTGCCGCTTACTTGTGAAGAGGCAATGCCTTTCTCCTCGAGTATTTTCGCTGCCGCGGGTGAAGGGTGGCCCGTGGCATAGTTGGTCGTTGTTGTTTTTTCGGTAGGCAATGGCGTGGTAGTCGTTTTTGTTTCGGCCACGGGCGCACCTTCCGTCACTTCAATTTTACAGATCAGGCCACCGATCGGCAACGTCTCCTTTTCTTTCGCCACAATGCGTAAAATGCCATTGGCCTCAGCCGGCAATTCAAACGTGGCTTTGTCCGATTCCACCTCTGCGATCACTTCGTCCAGCTTGACAAAGTCTCCGTCTTTCTTCAGCCAGGTGGAGATGGTCACTTCCGTAATCGACTCGCCCACTGCGGGCACTTTCATTTCTTTCATTCCTCCGGTTGCCTTCATAGCGGGCATTGTAGTTGTTTCGGTTTTGGGGGTTTGCACAGGGGTTGTGGCGGACGCGGCCCCTCCGTCTTGTATTTCACAAATGATGGTGCCGATAGGCACAACCTCTCCCTTCTGTTTCGCAATTTTCAATACCCCGGCCTGCGGGGCGGTCAGTTCAAACGTGGCTTTGTCCGATTCCAATTCGGCAATGACCTCGTCCATTTTCACCAGGTCGCCCTCTTTCTTGAGCCAGTTGGCGATGGTTACTTCGGTGATGGATTCGCCCACGGTGGGCACTTTCACTTGTTGCGCCATGTTTAGATTTGTTTAGATACCCAACGCCTGGTTAATGATTTTCTCTTGTTCTACTTTGTGTACCTTGCTGTAGCCCGTGGCGGGCGAGGCACTGGCCTTGCGCGCGATGTACTCAATTTCCTGCTTGGGCAACATGCGCTGGATGAACGATTGATATCCCATGTTGGAAGGTTCTTCCTGCGCAAAGACCACCGCGGCATTTTTGTAATTCTTGAAGAGTGCCTTGATCTGCTTTTCCGGAAACGGGAACAATTGTTCAAGCCGGACGATGCCCACGTCTTTCAACTTGTTTTTCTGACGGGCCTCGTCCAATTCGTAGTACAGTTTCCCGCTGCACAATACCAGTCGCTTGGCGTCTTTGCCGCTCACGGTGGCATCATCAATAATTTCCCGGAACGTACCCTTGGTGATATCTTTCATGGGCGACACGGCCAGCGGATGTCGCAATAGCGATTTGGGTGAAAAAACAACCAGGGGTTTTCGAAACTCCCAGGTAACCTGCCTGCGCAGCATATGAAAGTTGTTCGCGGGCGTAGTGGGGTTACAAACGATCATGTTGTACTCGGCCGCCAACTGCAAAAACCGTTCGGGGCGGCAGCTTGAGTGCTCAGGGCCCTGGCCTTCATAGCCGTGCGGCAACAGCATCACCAGCCCATTCATACGCTGCCACTTGGATTCGGCACTGGAGATAAACTGGTCAATCATTACCTGAGCTCCGTTTACGAAGTCGCCAAACTGGGCTTCCCACAACACGAGCGCATGGGGCGATGACATGGCATACCCATACTCAAAGCCGAGCACGCCAAACTCGGAGAGCAGCGAATTATAGATGTGTAGTTTCTTTTGGCCGGGTTCGATGTGATCCAATCCGCAGTACGGCTCATTTGTGTTGGCATCAAAGAAATAGGCATGGCGGTGCGAAAACGTCCCACGCTTTACGTCCTGGCCGGACATTCGCACGGGCACCCCTTCGGCCAGCAAAGAACCATAAGCCAACAGCTCGGCATCGGCCCAGGTCAAAATTTTGTCATCAAAAAAAGCCGCTTTGCGGTCCTTCAGCAGTTTTTCAATCTGCTTCAGGGGCTTGAATCCTTCGGGAATGGTGGTTAACGCCTTTCCTACTTTATCGACTACGGTTTGTTTGATGCTGGTATCAGGCGATTCGTCAAAATCTTCAGGCGTAGCCTTCCGCAACTTATGCCATTCCTCTTCGATCTTTTGTGGTTTGTAAGGGAGTGGCTTTTGCTTGGTTTCGTCCAGACGGTCTTGTAATTGCTTGCGGAAATTCTTGTCCATCTCATCGGCCAGCGCAGCATCTACATCTGCACGTTCCACCAACCGTTTCACATATACTTCGCGCGGGTTGGGGTGTTTGGCAATCAGGTTGTAAAGCTTGGGTTGCGTGAACTTAGGCTCGTCACTCTCGTTGTGGCCATGCCTGCGGTAGCACAACATGTCGATAAAGATATCTTTCCCGAATTTCTGCCGGTACTCCACCGCCAGCTTGGCGCAGAATGTAACAGCCTCCGCATCATCACCGTTGACATGCAACACGGGCGCATCAATGATCTTGGCCACATCCGTGCAGTAGATAGACGTGCGGGCATCGTCATAATCGGTGGTAAATCCTACCTGATTGTTGATCACGTAGTGAATGGTTCCTCCCGTGTTGTAACCGGGAAGGCCTGACATCTGCACGATTTCATACACAATGCCCTGGCCGGCCACAGCCGCATCCCCGTGAATAAGAATCGCCATGGCTTTTCCAAGGTCGCCCTGATACTCGTCATCAATCTGACCGCGCGTGTATCCTACCACCAGCGGATCTACCGCTTCAAGGTGCGAGGGGTTGGGTGTGAGCTTGACATAGATTTTATTACCCGAAGGGGTGTTAATATGGCTCGAGTAACCGAGGTGATACTTGACATCGCCATCACCCATGGTCAGGTCGGGATTTACGTTCCCCTCGAACTCCGTAAAAATCTGTTCGTACGTCTTACCCAGAATATTGGTCAGAACATTTAGCCGACCGCGGTGGGCCATGCCGATAACGACCTCTTTCACGCCCATTTCAGCCGATTTGTTAATAATCGTTTGCAGAGCCGGGATGGTATTTTCGCCCCCCTCCAGCGAGAAGCGCTTTTGGCCGAGGAATTTGGTGTGCAAGAAGTTCTCAAACACCACGGCCTCGTTAAGTTTGGACAAAATGGATTTTTTCTCATCCTGGCTGGGGTTGTAGTGGAAGTACTCCTTCTCGCATTTGTTGAAAAACCACTTCCTCACTTCATCGTCACGGATGAAATTATACTCAAAGCCGATAGGACCCACGTAAATAGTTTGTACGCGCTCAATGATTTTTCGCAACGTAGCCCGGCCCATGCCAATTTCAGCCCCCACATCAAATTCCGTGTCCAGATCGGCATCGGTGAGGCCGAAACTCTTGTGGTCAAAGTTCACATTGTGGTTTCTGCGCTCGCGTACCGGGTTGGTTTTAGACTTCAGGTGGCCAAAGGAGCGATAGGCAAAAATGAGGTTGCGTACCTGGGTTTCTTTGATGGTCAGGGCATCAGCCGGGGTATCCATGCCGTGGCCATTGTTTTCGCCATAGCGCTGCAGCGAAAAGTCATAGCCTTCAAAAAACTTTTGCCAGGTAATGTCAACCGAAGCAGGATTTCCCTTGTAGTTCTGGTAAAGCTGATCCAGGTAGCTTACATCCGCGTTAGATATATAGGAGTACTTGTCCATAGACATGGGTTAAAAAGAGGATCGAAGGTAGAAAAGGGTATCAGGATAATAAAACCGTTTACCCGAATATTAAAATTTACTTGCCTTTCGGGCTGAAAATGAACCTTGCACGAAAGTTTACCGGTCATGGGGCAGAGCGCCTTGGCCAATTGTGCGAAAATCCTACCTTTGCAGTCCATTTTTTAAAAACCGGACGAGATCCACAAAAACCAACAAAATGGCAGTAAAAATCAGATTGGCCCGCAGAGGCCGCAAAAAATTAGCACAGTTTGACGTGGTTGTAGCAGACGTGCGGGCGCCACGCGATGGCCGCTTTATCGAAAAAATCGGCACCTACAACCCCCTCACTAACCCGGCCAGCATCGTGCTGGACGACCAAAAGGCGTTTGACTGGTTGATGAAGGGTGCCCAACCTACCGACACCCTCAAGCGCGTGTTATCATACCGCGGCATCATGCTCAAAAAGCATTTACAGATCGGGGTGATCAAAGGGGCGATCACACAAGAAGTGGCCGATCAAAAGCATAGCGAGTGGCTGAAATCAAAAGAAGCCAAAATCCAAAACAAGGTGGATTCATTGGCCAAAGCCAAGCAGGAAGCCGCCAAAGCCCGGAAAGCAGCCGAAGCAAAGGTGAAAGAGGCGCGCGCAGAGGCGATCCGCAAAAAAGCGGATGCGTCACAGGCAGCAGCAGCCGAAGCCCCCAGCGAAGCAGCCCCGGCAGCCGAAGAGCAAGCATAATTCTGTTGGAACATTCACGGATAGCCAACGCACGGGTGCGTTGGCTATTTTGTTTTTTGCAATATGAGCATCGAAGAATCGTACAAGATCGGCTATGTGCAGCGTACCCACGGACTCAAAGGAGAGGTGACCATCGTGCTCACGCCTGATGCCCCCATGGCATGGGAAGGCATCGCGACTATATTTATTGAACAAAACGGTCAGCTCGTCCCTTTTTTTATTGAGTCGCTGTCGCTCAAAGGCGAAAAGGCGTTTGCCAAATGGGACGAGGTAGATACGCTGGAACAAGCCAGAGCCCTGCAAGGTTGTTCGCTGTATCTGCCCAAGTCAATGCGGCCCAAAAGCGGCCGCAACGAGTTTCACAACGATGAAGTAAGTGGCTTTACCTTGGTTGACAAGCAACTGGGGGAACTGGGGGAAATCACCTCGGTAGAGCAGCACGGTGCGCAGCGTTTCCTGGTGTTCGTCCACCGGCAAAAAGAGCATCTGCTGCCCCTGAACGCTCCGTTCTTAAAAAGTGTGAACAAGACAGCGCGAAGAATTACGGTGGAATTGCCGGAGGGATTTTTGGATATTTGATCCATGCGCATCGATATTATCACATGCTTGCCCCGGTTATTGGAAAGCCCCTTTAGCGATTCCATCCTGAAACGCGCCCAAACAAAAGGACTGGTGGAAGTGGCCGTGCATGATTTGCGTGAGTATGCCATCAACAAGCACCGCACTACCGATGACTATGCGTTTGGTGGAGGGGCGGGTATGGTTATGATGATTGAGCCTATCGATCGGTGCATTGAGCAATTAAAAGCACAACGTGCGTACGATGAGGTCATCTATATGAGCCCGGATGGCGATCTCTTCAACCAATCGCTGGCCAATGAGCTGAGCCTGCAAAAGAACCTGATCCTGCTATGCGGCCACTACAAAGGCGTGGATGAACGCGTGCGTGAATATCTGGTCACCCGCGAAATCAGCCTTGGCGACTATGTTCTTTCCGGAGGTGAACTGGCAGCCGCGGTGGTAGCCGATGCCGTCATCCGCCTGCTGCCAGGCGTGCTCAACGATGAGACTTCAGCCCTGACGGATTCTTTCCAAGACGGACTCGTGGCGCCTCCCGTCTACACCCGGCCGGCAAACTACAAAGGGTGGAAAGTACCCGAGGTGCTCTTATCCGGACACGAGGCCAAAATTAGTGAGTGGAAATACGAAAAAGCCCTCGAGCGCACCCGAAAAAGGCGCCCCGGGCTGTTGAACGGCTAGGCCCGTACCCTAAAAAGGCAATTTGCAGGCTGATTTTAAGCAAAACGAATCATCGCCTTGCCAACTCGTACCACTTTCCTATATTTGCAGTCCATTTTTAAAACACCTCGGTTATGGCGGATTTATTGAAGATTGCCGAACAAGAATTGGCCTCCAAAAGGGCTTCGCTGCCCACGTTTAAGGCTGGCGATACCATCAACGTGCACGTAAAGATCAGCGAAGGGAATAAAGAGCGCATCCAGCAGTTCCAGGGCGTGGTGTTGTATCGCAAAGGAACCAATACCAATGGCGAAGTATTCTCCGTACGCAAGGTGTCCAATGGTGTCGGGGTGGAACGCATCTTTCCCGCCCTGAGCCCCAGCATCGACAAGATCGAATTTATCAAAGCCGGCAAGGTTCGCAGGGCGAAACTGTTCTACTTGCGCGGCCGCCAGGGAAAATCGGCCCGGATCAAGGAAAAAATCGCAGGCGCTACGGTTGCGTAAGACATCCGTTTGCAATGGTAAAAAACCCGTTTTTCGGCTCGAAAAACGGGTTTTTTGTTGCCCCGCTGTAAGCAATCCTAATTGGGCGGGTTAATGGCTAACCCGTATATTTGTCGCCTATCCAAAACTAACCCATGGCGAACCCTAAAATCGTTGAGTTGCTGGGCAAAGACGCTGACTCGTTACTGACCCACCAAAGCAAAACCATCCCCAAAGATCAACTACACCTGCCCGGTCCCTCTTTTGTGGACCAGATTTTTTCACCGACCAACAGAAACACCCAGGTATTGCGGAGTCTGCAAATCATGTTTGACACCGGGCGGCTGGGCAAAACCGGCTTCCTCTCCATCTTGCCGATTGATCAGGGCATCGAACACAGTGCCGGTGCATCCTTTGCCAAAAACCCTATCTATTTCGATCCCGAAAACATTGTGAAGCTCGCGATGGAAGGCGGCTGCAATGCCGTAGCTACTACATTCGGTGGCTTGGCCATGGTTTCGCGCAAGTACGCGCATAAGATTCCTTTCATCGTAAAAATCAATCACAACGAATTGCTCACCTATCCCAATAAGGCCGATCAAATCATGTTTGGCTCCGTGCGCGATGCATGGAATCTGGGGGCCGTGGCCGTGGGTGCAACCATTTATTTTGGATCGGACAACGCCACCCGGCAGATTCAGGAAGTAGCCAAGGCCTTTGAAGAAGCACACGAATTGGGCATGGCTACCATTTTATGGTGCTACACGCGCAACAATGCGTTCAAGAAAGACGGTGTCGACTATCATATCTCGGCCGACTTAACCGGACAAGCCAATCATTTGGGAGTTACCATTCAGGCTGACATCATCAAGCAGAAATTAGCCGAAAACAACGGTGGCTACAAAGCATTGAATACAGGCGGCAGCAGCTATGGCAAACTGGACGAGCGTATTTATACCGAGCTGACCTCCGATCATCCGATTGATCTCTGCCGCTATCAAGTAGCCAACTGCTACATGGGGCGCGCGGGACTGATCAACTCCGGTGGCGATTCGAAAGGCGCCAGCGACATGGCCGATGCCGTACGGACGGCTGTGATCAACAAACGCGCAGGCGGTATGGGTTTGATTTCAGGCCGGAAAGCTTTTCAGCGCCCGATGAAAGAGGGGGTGGAGATATTACAAGCTATTCAGGATGTTTACCTGGATAAGACCATTGACATAGCATAAGTTAGCAGCAGTACGGGATTTGAAGATGGCGCGATTTTAAAATAGCAGTGGTGGCGATTGGCCGCATCCTCAAATCAAATCATTCTCAAATCGAATTGTATGCCTTGGTTCAAACGAACGGATAAGGGAATCTTAACGCCAACAGAAGGCAAACGCGAAGTGCCCGATGGGCTATGGTTTAAGTCGCCAGGCGGCAAGATTATTCATACGCGCGAGCTTAAAAACAATGCGTATGTGGTGCCCGAAGAAGAGCATCACGTGCGCATCGGCTCCAAAGAGTACTTCGAGATCCTTTTCGATAACAATGAGTTCACCGAGCTGGATGCGAACATGGAGTCGGCCGATCCGCTGAAGTTTGTAGACACCAAACCGTACCCCAAACGAATCAAAGAGTCGCAAGCCAAGTCAGACCTGAAAGATGCTGTACGCACGGCCTATGGCAAGTGCAACGGCTCAGATTTGGTAGTGGCCTGTATGGACTTTGCCTTCATAGGCGGATCGATGGGATCGGTCGTGGGCGAAAAGATTTCACGTGCGATGGATCACAGCCTTAAGCACCGCATGCCGTTTTTGATGATCTCCCGATCAGGCGGTGCGCGCATGATGGAGGCAGGGCTGTCGCTGATGCAAATGGCAAAGACCTCCGCCAAAATTGCTTTGCTGGACAAGGCCAAGATTCCATACATCTCACTGCTGACGGATCCCACCACCGGTGGTGTTACAGCATCGTACGCCATGCTGGGCGACTTCAATATTGCCGAGCCGGGTTCGTTGATTGGGTTCGCAGGTCCGCGTGTCATCAAGGAAACGATCGGCAAAGACCTCCCAAAAGGGTTTCAGAGTGCTGAATTCGTGTTAGAGCACGGCTTTCTTGATTTCATTATTGACCGGAGAAACTTAAAAAGCCGGCTAAGTTTATTGCTGAGGATGGTGGGGTGAGACAAATCGCAGACCAGCGTAAGCACAAATAACAAGGGCTGCCTCATTCGGCAGCCCTTATCATTTTTTATAAAATCAAATAGATTTTACTCGTAACCCTCGTTTTGGGCGAGGCTTGGGTTAATAATCCGCTCGCGTTGCGGGATTGGGAAAACCAATGCGGGTGAATTGAACGGCAGCGCTCCTACCGCTCGTTGCGTTCTCTTAAGGTCGTGCAGTTGATGCCCTTCAAAAGCCAATTCCCGTCTGCGTTCCAACAGGATTTGATCCAAGGTAACAGACGCTGCGTTTGCAAGACCCGCCCGATTACGGATACGATTGATATCATCCAATGGCGTGGCACCAACCGCTGAAGCTAACCGCTGGTTACATTCCGCACGAGTCAGATACATTTCCGCCAACCTGATAATTGTTACATTTCCAAATCGATTAGAGAACTTCAGAGTGTAACGCAATCCCCCGCTTATTCTGAAAAAAGCCCTGCGTACATCCGCAGCTTCGTACAAACTCAGATGAAAACTCTCGATATCAATGTCGCCCCGGCCATTGGGGTCAAAAAAGGTGTACATATTATTCACCCCAGCCTGTTCCGTTACCTGAACGGCAAATATGTCTTCCGATGTTGCATTAGTATTTGATCCGCGGTTGGCCAACCGTGTCGCATTTCTGGCGAAAACATCGCCAAAAGCGGGAACTAAACTATACGGTCCGCCAGATCCCCCTACCGAAATAACGCGGTCAGCCTTTGCCAAGGCATCGGCATAGTTGTTCTGCATCAGAAAAACGCGCGACAACATGGCACTGGCGGCAAACGTAGTCGCGAAATAAGCATTGCGGTTCGAGAGCAGCGTTTCGGCCGTTTGAAGATCCGTGATGATTTGCGCATAAACTTCGGCAACTGAATTTCTGGTCACCGGGGTGTTTACATTTTCGAGGGAAGTAGGTTGCAGGATCAACGGCAGACCAGGGTTTGCAGCCGGATTTCCATCGGTCCAAGTACGTGCATACAACCGAACCAACTCGAAATAGATAGTGCCACGGATGAAGCGAGCTTCCCCTTCCACACGCGCTCTGCGATCTGCGGTGACCAGGTCAAGATTAGCTAGAACTGTATTGGCGATATCAATGGTTCGATAGCCATCAAGCCATGTTTCGCGAGCCTGGTCGTTGGTAATCAACATGGCTTTATCCCAGATTTCACCGGGCGCCACGAACGTGCCACCCCAGAAAATCTCGCCATCATCACCCAACAGCTCTGAGTCTCTCAGAATATTTCCTCCATATAAATCACCATCACCCAGGGTGGCATAGGCGCCCGTCAGCAAAGCCTCCACATCTGCCGATGTGCGAACAGCATCTTGCGCATCAATTGAATTGAGGGGCGCAATATCAAGTCTATCATCACAACTCACCAAAAAAGAGAAGATGACAAGAACAGATAGTATCTTAGTTTTCATGTGTCTCATGATTAAAAACCGATGTTAATTCCAAACGTAATGGTCTTAGGCTGGGGGGCTGAGTAAAAATCAACACCCTGGTTGACATTGTTCCCCGCAAAGGTGTCAGAATTGACCTCCGGATCCCATCCATCATAGTCAGTGAACGTTAAAAGATTTTGTCCACTAACATACACCCGCGCGCGGTTTATTTTCACTTTGCTCAGGATCGTAGCCGGAAGCGAATAACCCAAGGTAATTGTTCGCAAACGAAGGTATCCTGCGTTGCTGAGGTAGCGCGATGACTCCCCTACCCCATTGCCCGCGAATAACCGAGCCTCCGGTATGTCCGTAATGTCCCCTGGATTCCTCCATCTCCGTAACTGATCCCTGGTTTGATTGTCAAAGAAATCGCCATTGGCAGACATAAATTTTCCGCCTCCGTTATATACCTGATTGCCAAATACTCCCTGAAAAAGAACACTCAGGTCAATCCCTTTGTAGGAAAAGTTGTTGGTCACGCCAGCAATGAAATCCGGATTGGGATCACCTATCTTCTGTTGCGTAGCGAAGTTGTAGTTGTTGGTTGATGTCCGCGATCCATCCGGATTTACGATCTCATACAAAGCATCTCCGTTTGCGGGATCAACTCCCAGATACTTGGGGCCGAAGAATACCCCGATGGGCTCGCCTTCGCGTGCCTGATTCAGGAAACTTCCCTGAATAACCTGGCCGTCAAGATTGAGTATCTTGTTCCGGTTGCGGGCAAAGTTGAAACTGGTGCTCCACTTAAAGGCACCCACCAGGTTCTCCGAATTGATGACGATTTCAAAGCCGCGATTTTCCAGACTGCCGATATTTCTTGTTTGGATGCGATATCCTGAGTTACCCGGTAGATTGACGTTGATCAGGAGGTCATCTGTACTTTTTATGTAGTAATCAAACTCACCCGTAATCCGGTTATTCAAGAAACCAAAATCCAACCCGATGTTGGTTTGCGTGGTCTTCTCCCAACGCAGTTCCGGGTTTGGCAATTGAGTCGGACGTTGGCCTGCCAATCCCGCATAGGGAACGGCAGCGAACAAACCCAACGAGGCAAAGTTTCCGATCTCGGCATTTCCGGTAGTTCCATAGCTGGCTCTCAATTTCAGGAAATCAAAAACTCCCAAGCTGCTCATGAAAGACTCTTCCGTCAAAATCCAGCCGGCCGACACCGCAGGAAACAAACCAAATCGGTTCTCAGAGCCAAAGCGGGAGGATCCATCTGCGCGAAGGCTAACCCCTAACAGGTACCTATTGTTAAATTTATAGTTGGCTCGTCCAAAATATGACATAAACGAAAAACCGCTTTCCTGGCCAGTGGCACTGATGATACTTGCCGCAGAGGTAATTTTTGTGTAAGAATTGCTCGGAAACTGCTGGGCCGAAGCGTTATTGTACTTGTCATTGGACTGTTGATAGCTGATACCGCCAATCAACTCCAAATTATGCAGATCATTCAAAATCTTTTGGTATCTCAAAAACGTATTTGAGGTATAATTGAATACTAATGTGGACGCAACAAAGCCAGCTCCATTGGGGGTCTGTTGATTTTGGGCAGTCTCCTTGCCAAAATAGTTATCTTCATTTTGTGTGAGCAGATCATATCCAAATTCCGTACGTAAGGAGAGTGCATCCGTAAAATTATAGGCTGCATAGGCCCCGCCGAAGTTACGCCACACCGTGGTGGTCCGTTGAGAATACTCTACATTCAATAACGGATTAAAGTAGATCGGGAAGTTCGTATTTGGCGCCCCGCTTACCAGGTCCAAAGCTCCGCTAGGCAGATTCGTCCGCGGATCAATGACTGGAGTCATCGGAGAAAGGGCCACGATCTGCATCGGGGTTGAAAAAGCATTGTCGTCAGAGAGGCGCTTGTTCACCGTATTAGTGATGCTGAAATTGATACCGAGGATCAACTTGTCGCTGGCGCGGTGGTCCAAATTAATACGGCCGCTGATTCGTTCCAGTTCATTGGCCACTAAAATACCTTTCTGTTTGGAATACGACCCCGATACAAAAAACTTGGTCTTATCTGTACCGCCATTCGCGCTTAGGTCAAATTGATTGATGCCCGCATCCTTGCTGAAGGCCAAATCTTCCCAGTTTGTATCCACATAGCCGGGTGCTCCTGGAACATTCCATGACTCATGAGGTGTACCGGCAGGATGTGTAGACGGAGCAGCACCATATCGGTTAAATCGATTGATAAGGCCCGTTGTTAAGCCTCCATTGGCTTCCGTGAACAATTCCACGTACTCTTGCGTATTCAAAAAACCACGCTTGTTGGTCGGTTCACTCATCCCGGTCATGTAGCCGATATTGAATGACGTCTTACCACTTTTTCCGCGTTTGGTGGTAATCAACACCACACCATTAGCCGCGCGCGACCCATAGATGGCGGAGGCTGAGGCATCTTTTAACACTTCAATCGACTCTATATCATTCGGATTTAAGTCGACCAGGGGATTGGTGGCGGCAACTGTACTGGACTGGCTCTGTTGTGTAACGGGGATCCCGTCAATCACATACAGGGGTTGATTATCGGCAGAAACCGAAGACGAACCGCGGACACGCACCTTAATGCCTTGACCCAATTTACCATTTCCGGCTTCGACAAACACACCTGCTGCCCTGCCTTGTATGGCTTGATCAAAACTAGGCACAGGCAAATTGGTTAATTCATCGCCCTTGATCTTGGCAATGTTCCCCGTCAAGTCTTGTTTCAATTGTGATCCATAACCGACGACCACCACTTCTGACAACTGTTTGATGTCGGCCTGCAGTTGAATCTCCAGTGAAGATCGCTGTCCAATCTCCACCTCTTGCGTGACATATCCGATAAACGAAACAACCAAGGTGCCTCCCGAAGAAGGAACACTCAGTGTAAACGACCCGTCCGAATCTGTGACAGTGCCGCTGGTGGTTCCTTTCAACAACACATTCACACCAGGTAAAGACGACCCATCGTCCCCCTTTACCTTGCCGGTAATCACCCTTTCCTGGGCCCAAGAAGGGAACGCTAACACTCCACAAAGGAGAAGCAGTAAAAACTTCCTCATACGTTTAGGTTTAAATTTTAGGTTTAGGTTAACACAGCGTTAACCAATCATAAAGGAACGAAAAAATGCGCAACAACTGGACATGTTTTAGATTGAATTCATTTAGTAATGTCAATAGTCAGTTTTTTATTTGGTAAATAGGTCTGATACAGAATTTTATTATTCGGCCTACCATTGGCCGGGTATACAGATAAAAACGCCCCATTCCATGGGCCTGATAGGCGTATTGAAGAAAATAAAGGGCTACCTTCTGGCGGTAACCCTTTATAATTCAAAAATCAAGAGACGAGCTACAGTGCTTTTGACAAATTATCGCGTCAATCTAATTATGACTCGTCTTGTCCACGTACAATATCCATTTCTGCGGCCGTATTCGTCAGCGTCATCATCAAGTCCAATGGTAAGTGCCTGTCCCGCTATCAAGCCATCTTGCGATGTGTTGTATGCGCCCTGATTGGCAGTAACCCCTTGAGGTAGCCCCGCAGGTAGCGCTGGGGGAGGGGAAGCCGTAGATCCAAAAGAACCCGACGTAGGCATCGTCCAATATAATTGACGTTCCTGGGTACAGCTTACAGTCGAGTTCTGCAACGGAACGAAAACCGTACCACTGGTTGGAACGGTTTGTGTTGGTGTTGGCTCCAAGTTAAACCGAAAAACGACATTTTGACCTTTATAGTTTACGGTGAACTGACGTTCGGTTGACAACCCTCCAGCAGGTATAGTTAAATTAACTACTTGGTTAGGAAATAAAACCTGATTGAGGTAGCTGGGAAATTGAGGTGTTGCATGCAGGGCGGGAGAATGGCTCAACGACCATATTGCAACTTGTGTCAGGTTGTAGTTACCCAACCAAGCTCCGTTAATTGTCTGATTCCTAACCGTCAAAGTATACACGAACGAGGCGCTATAAAACTGGCCACCCGTAATATTAGGAGTTGTGTTTGCATCGGTAAACTCGCGACCATCTTTCAACACCATAATACCTCGATAAATTAACTGGTCGCCATTTTGCAATGACCCTGGGAATCCTGCTACGGACGCAAGAGCAGTAACCGACTCCGCTGCGGTAATTTTTACCCGGGCCCGTTTGTACTCAGAGTACGTAGGCTCCGCTACATTCGTGAACTCCGATTCCGGAACTGTTCTTACCGGAGCTTCTGCCGTAAGGGATGTCCCCCGCCTGTGACGCACAAGTATTCTGAATTCTCTCAAGTTATTACCTCCATTATTGTCAACAGCTTCAAAAACCGCGTCTAATCCAGAGTTTGAAAGGTTGTTAAAGTCCACCACGTTTGAAGTCAGTGAATACAACCTCATATACGCACCCAGCTGCCGGTTGTCATATGGCAGGGGATACAAGCTTTCATCACGGCAGGACAACACAAACGCTGCTACCGCCACAGAAAATGATAAATATTTCTTTAGTTTCATAAAAACGTCTTGTTAACTGCTAAAAATCCAGATTGAAACTTGCAGGTTCCGCCCAAAACACTCGTCCGGTAAGGTTACTCTTCTGCTCCACGCTTGAGTTACGTGTCTCGAAGGACGCTGGATACCAAAATGTCTTCGGGAAAGGGCCTGGCTCGGGGTTAACGGTTGGCTGCATACCGGTGGGCTTGCCTGTTCTCCGATACAAGTTGTAAGACTCTACTCCGTTCCCGAACAATGATATCCAATACTCACGCGCGATATAGTTTAGCCGATCGTTGTCGTTGTTGGCTGGCGCCAGGTATGCTGCGTTTGCGCGAGCCGCATAGCGAGTTATTTCGTCTGACAGCGGAGACCTAAAATTCAAGTTTGTGGTACCTACGGTAATCGTCCCGGTTGTTATTTGGACAAATCTAGCACTCGCGTTTGAAAAGCCTTCGTTTACCGTAACGGTTGCGCCAAGCAATTCAGCACCACTATCAGCGTCTGTCGTGCGTATCCAAGCACCCGCTGCAACCTCATAGATGCCGTTGTCTCGTGGAGTTGATTGATCCTTCACTAATACTCGATCACCAGCTACGAGAGTAATCCCGTCTACGGTAAGAAGCCCAGACAACGCAGACAAGTTTGCCGTAGTCGCGACCCTAACATTTGCCAAAGTGGATCCCACTGTTGGAAAAAAGCCGTTGATCGTGGTTGCCTCGGTAGGAGATGCGCCAATGTTTGCATTGGATCCATACGTACCATTGATGGCCCAATCACGCACGTCTGCCAAAGAGTTCTGAATACCTAATAAATATTGTGCGGCAGCTCCACCTCCCACACCAAGGGTAAGGCTGGCTTCAGCTCGCATAAAATTTACATACGATCGCAACATAATTGGCTGAATGCCTGCGCCACGCATCCCCAAACTGGGATTATTCGCACCAGCGTTTACATTTGCATCAAATCGTCCTCCCGCTGGATAAGGACCCCAGGTAGTCCGAGCGAGTCCATCCGGGGGAATTCCTTGTGGATCAACGTGTTCGCGACCCCAATATCCGACAGGAGTAGGAAAACAAAATGTTCGGGACCAAGCTACATTGCCGGGATCTGAAGATATTCCCGGGGGGATACGTTGACTTTGGTCTGGAAAACTAGCCGGAGCATAGATAATATCGGTGCCAGTTGAGAACGGATAGTGTGGTGGTGCGGTTTGCGCCACGCACCGTATCTCATTCGGATCTGTTGAATTGGCCCCTCTCTGTCGATAAAAGTAAAATCTCATCCGAGGGTCTGTCATATTATATCCATAAAACATCTGCCACATAAGGTAATTTGACATGTAATCACCTGCTCCGGTGATATAGTTACCAACAAAACGAGGATGGCGCACATCGGGGTCAGCGCCATTCGTGGCATACCGGAACACAAAATTGTCTGTTGCGGCAGTAATAACGCCTGCATTCAAAGCTTCGGTAACGCCTGCTGTGGCCCTAGCAACATCAAGCAAACGAAGATTCAAGTATATCTTCAATTTTACAGAATTCGCAAAGCGAACCCAACGAGCAAGTCCTGCTGTTCCACCGCCATAGTAAAAATCTGTGATAGCGGGTGCTAGTGCATTTGGAGCAGTGCCTATATCAGCAATACCGCGATTTAGAATATTGATTATCTCATCGTACACATCTTCCATGTCGTCTAAGCCCGGATTCAGATTCGCCTGCCCTTGAAAGGCCTGTGAGAACGGAACATCGCCAAAATAATCCACCAGAACAGAAAGAACATAAGCCTGCATAATCCTTGCCATGCCCGCATGTACTGTAAACTGACTTTGGTCAGCTTGTTTTATTAGAACACTGCAATCCATCAGCACATTGGAATAAGCGGCAGCCCACAAACCGTCGAAAGCTTGCGGGTTGGCGAAGTTCTCATAGATGGACCCCCCTGAATTCTGTAACCGCGTAACTTGCATTCCGAATGTGCTGGCGGTATTAAAAAAGCCTGCAAGACCGACCTGAATGTTGTTTAACAACAGACTCGGATTTGTCTGATTCAATTGCACAGCATTTGGATCATCTAGCAAGTCCAAATTGCACGAAGTTGCCACTACTATTAACAGCGTAGCTATAGTCGATTTAAGTATCTTCATACGTCAAAAATATTTAGAATGTGAGTCGCAAAACCACACCATATCTCCGAGCACTTGGACCGGTGAGGTAATCAAAGCCGTTTCCATTTCCTACCCCAGTGCTGAGAACTTCTGGATCAAAGTTTACGTTCTTTGGCACATTAACTGCATTGAACCAAAGATTATTGCCGTTCACTTGTATTGATCCTGATTTAAATGGTGTTTTGGTTAATAGTGTTTTGGGAAATTCATAGGCTAAGGATATCTCCCGCAAACGGATAAATGTACCGTCAAAAATCGCCGTGTCATCCGTGCCATTAAATTGCACGTTAAAACCGTAATCGGAGGCTGTAACTTGCTTGTCGTTCGGGCGATACGAATCTACCACTCCGTCATTGTCGCTATCCACCTCTAAAACCCCCGGCAAAATAAAAGTCTGATCGTAACCAAATTCAACATCAGTTGAAACTACACCCCTTCCAATTGTAGCTGACGGAGTTGAAGCATACATATCACCCCCATGCCGATAATCGAACTGAACGTTGAGCGAGAGACCTTTATAGCTAAACGTATTAAACAAAGAAGTGGTCCAATCGGGGTTAGGGTTTCCAATTTCCCGTAATATTGGGTCAACGGAATACAATCCATCATTGGCACGAATTATTCTCTGACCATCCGGGGCCTTTCTGACAGCAACCCCTTTGATGATGTTATATGGCCGCCCAGCGATCGCAAAATTACCTCGAGTCGTGAATCCCGCAATCAACACCTCTGATAAGCCACCTCCGAGCTCTTCAATTTCCGGTCTAACAACATTAAAATTGAGTGTTGCATCCCACCGAAAGTTGCCTCTCGTGATTACGTTACCATTAAGGCCCAATTCAATACCCTTATTACTTAGTCGGCCTACATTGGTAAGCGTGCTTGTGTAACCTGTAGACGGATCTAGAGGCGCCTCGGTTATTAAGTTTCGCGTGCCCCGGTCATATACTGTAAAATCTACTCCAATTTTATCATTCAAAAATTTCGCTTCAAAACCAAGTTCAATCTCCTGTTGCAATTCGGGCTTCAGATTAGGATTACCTAAAAAGTCTCCAATTGAGTTAACCGTTGATGGTGACCCGGTCAAATCGACAAAACCCCTTGTGTTCAAAAGGGCTATTGATCGGGTACCATAGGTAAAAGGAGCAAAACCCGCTGAGGTACCATAACCAAATCGCAATTTCAAATAACTGAGAGTGTTTGATTTTAGCCCGGAAAAAGCTTCAGTTGGAATAAAAGAGACACTCGCGCTAGGGTAAAAAATAGAGTTGTTAGCATTCTCCAAAGTTGATGTCCAATCGTTCCGCCCCGCCAAATTCAAGAATAAGAACTCCCTGTAGTCAAAAGAGAAGTCGCCATAAACACCCATTCGTTGCTCCTCTGTTTGACGATTAAATATCCGTCCGTCAAATCCCACTGCTCTCGACGATGTTATCGAAAAATTGTAGTGCCTGAACAGTCCCTCAATACCTTGGTTTTCAGAATAGGTTCCATCGCGATAAAACTGATCATTACGAGCGTTGAAACCGACCCGCGCGGACATATTAAAGTCAGACGTTAGCTCCTTTGTAAAGCCTACAATTACATCTTGATTAAAAATGGTGTTACGGATGGTTTGCGTGGTGTAAACACCATTGATGATATTCGGACCTTGCACGCCTCCCCGGTTGAACTTACGCTCCTGGATCTCAGTGTATGTATCGTATCCTGCTCTGTATGAGATGTTAAAATTATCCGTAATATCATACGAGATAGTCGTAGAATTAAAAACCCGCGTAGTTGCATTGGTTTCTCGATAATTCTCGGCAGCCCACAAAGGGTTAACAATGTCGTTACCTCCCCGATAAAAAATGCTGCGATTATCCGGAGTGGCGTTAGGCCACTCAAATAAATCAAGGTTGCGCGGTGTGTAGAGGAATTGACCGAATAAAGACGGAACGCCTCCAAAAGTAGCCCCGCCCCCTGTGGCCCCATTCAACGGGGGTGTTTCTTGGTCCGTGTTGGAAAACAAGGTGCTGTTTTGAATAGAGAGCTTCTTGGTAATTGCAGCGTTAACATTTAAGCTCAAGTTCAGTCTGGTCAAATCGTTACCTGGAGTAAATCCTTGCTCATCAGTATATGAGATGGAGGAACTGAAGCCAATCTTATCTGAGCCCCCGGTAAAATTGAGATAAGAATTCGAAGAAAGGCCTGTCCGAAAGAACTTGTCGATTGTTTCACCGGCATCATAGGCTATTCTCTGAAATAGGTATTCGGGATAAGCATCGCGCAACGATGGCGTTCCTAAAAATTGATACGGATGACCAACTGAGTCAACCTCTCCGAAATCCGGTCCCCAATTGCTGAAAAAAGCACCGTATAGCCCTTGAAATCCATTGCCCCAACGACTTTGGAATTTTGGCATCGAAGCGACTTCAACTGCCGACAATGTTTGCTGAAATGTCACTTCAGCCGTTTTCTTACCCTTTCCGGACTTTGTGGTTACTAGAATAACTCCGTTGCGACCTTGATCTCCATAAAGTACCGTTGCCGCCAGACCCTTAAGAACATTAATGCTTTCAATGTTGTTTGGGTCTAAATCCAAGAATCGACTGGGGGTGATAGCTGCTCCCCCCGTAGCGAAGTTTGATGCATTGTTGGTCGAAGAGTTAAACGGGACCCCATCTACCACAAACAGCGGCTGAGTATTACCGCTCAGAGAAGAATAGCCCCTGATATTAATGTTTGTACCCGACCCTGAAATACCGCCAGTTGGTGTTATGTTAACTCCGGGTACTTTTCCTTGGAGAGTACGAGCCACGTCCGCTTGCGGCCTTCCGGAAATTTGGTCGCTCCCAACAGATGAGATAGCATACCCCAAAGCCTTCTTATCCTTGGATGCACCTTGACCAACAATCACTACCTCCGACAACTGCTGTGTATCCGATGCCAATGTAACATCAATGGATGATCTGGCACCTATCTCAGCTTCCTGTGTCGAAAAACCGATAAAAGAAAAAACAAGCGTACCTCCGGAGGCGGGGACAGTCAATGTGTAAACGCCTTCCGAATCCGTCACGGTTCCGTTGGTCGTTCCTTTCAAGAGCACGTTCACTCCGGGCAAAGGAGAGCCATCATCGGCTGTCACTTTCCCCGTCACGGCTCTGTCTTGGGCTGTTGCAAGTAAAACAGAAAAACAGCCCGCAAAGAGAAGCAGTAAAAACTTCTTCATAGCGTAGGGTTTAGGTAATGGTTTAACTCGTTAACACCGCGTTAACGAACCATAATATTAGGGCAATATTTGAATACCCTGTACATGACAGTATCAAAAAATTTTACGCAAACGGTAGATATTAGCTGAAAAATTGGCCTTTTTGGCGTTTTCAGAATAAAATTCTGTGGCGGGTGGCTCCAATCCGCCCTCAAAAACAAAAAAGCCGCCCGTGGAAAACCACGGGCGGCTTTTTTCAAAACACTACGAAACCGGCTACGCTTCTGCCACGACCGATACAAATGACTTATCTGCTTTGCCTTTCTTAAAGGCCACTACGCCATCCGTCAAGGCAAACAACGTATGATCCTTGCCAATGCCCACGTTTTTGCCGGGGTGGTGCTTGGTACCGCGCTGGCGCACAATAATATTACCGGCCACCACCTTCTGACCACCATATACTTTTATGCCCAACCGCTTGCTTTCCGATTCGCGGCCGTTCTTTACTTTACCTTCGCCTTTCTTATGTGCCATACCTCAATACGATTTAATAGTTGAACGATTTGAAGATTTGAAAATTGGGTTTTTACCAATCTGCCTGAACATCATCAAATTGGTACACTTTCAAATTATCCGATGCTTTCGATTTGCACTTTCGTGAACTGCTGGCGGTGACCGTTCTTCACGGCATACCCTTTCCTGCGCTTCTTTTTGAAAACAATCACCTTGTTTCCCTTTACGTGCTCGAGTATCTTCCCGGATACCTTCACACCACTGACAGTCGGGGCGCCAACTTGTACACTGCCTCCGTTATCCACCAGAAGAACTTTGTCGAAGCTTACGGAAGCTCCGGCATCGCCCTCCATCTTAGGAGCGTATATATATTGGTCTTTAGCCACCTTAAACTGTTTTCCGGCAATGTCTACGATTGCGTACATGTTTGATTGGATGGTTTAAAAATTCGGACTGCAAAGGTAATTTAAAGGAGCGTATTTTCAATTCATGCCCGTCAAAATTGACAAAAACGCCCAAATTCATTCAAATTCGAGGGTTTTGAACCTAATTTTCTGACAGTCAGACCCAAACTGTGGCTAGGCTGCCAGCAAAGCTGACCCCACAGCCCCTCCGTGTTATCGCTCGGTGGCCAGGTGGCAACGCACGTGTTACCTGGCGGACGCGGCCAACGTTTGGCCACCAAAAAAGGAAGCGAAAAAAATCGCAAAAAAACTTTAGTTCACCGGGCGCTTCACGGAAGGACAGTAAGTGAATGAAAATGAATTGCTTTTGAAAATGTCAGCGTTTTTCAAACCCGTTTATCGAACGCGGCTGCTTCAACACTCCTTTGATTTTACTGCAGCATTTCAAACCTTTGTTTCTTCACTCTTTTGCGAAACGGTTTTTATCCGCTGCTTCGACTTCTAAAGAGAAAAAACAGAAAATTACCGCACATGTCCCGAGCCAATGTGGCCGCGGGCGTGTTTCGAATAGTATATAAACCTTTTTACGAAACGCTATGAGCAACCACCTACCCGAAGAGCCGATTTTGAAAGAGAACAAAGACCGGTTTGTTCTCTTTCCGATCACCCACCCCGACATCTGGAAGTATTACAAGCAGGCCGAAGCCAGCTTTTGGACGGCCGAAGAAATCGACCTGAGCCATGACCTGCGCGACTGGGCCACCCTGAACGATGGCGAACGCCACTTCATCACGCACGTGTTGGCCTTTTTTGCTGCCAGCGATGGCATCGTGAACGAAAACCTGGCCGAACACTTCGTGTCAGAGGTGCAATACACCGAAGCCAAATTCTTTTACGGCTTCCAAATAGCCATTGAAAACATTCACTCCGAAACGTACTCCTTATTAATAGATACCTACGTCAAAGACCCCAAGGAAAAAGACCGCCTTTTTCATGCCATTGAAACGATGGACTGTGTTAAAAGAAAGGCCGACTGGGCACTGCGGTGGATTTCGCAGGGCAATTTCCAGGAACGCCTCATCGCGTTTGCCGCGGTGGAGGGCATTTTCTTCTCCGGATCGTTCTGCTCCATCTTCTGGCTGAAAAAACGCGGGCTGATGCCCGGTCTGAGCTTCTCCAACGAACTTATTTCAAGAGACGAAGGCCTGCACTGCGACTTTGCCTGCCATCTCTATACCCAGCACGTGGTCAACAAGCTACCCAAAGAGCGGGTAATCGAAATCATCAAAGACGCTGTGGAAATCGAAAAGGAGTTTGTCACCGATGCGCTGCCGGTTAACCTCATCGGCATGAATGCCGAACAGATGCGCCAGTATATCGAATTTGTGGCCGACCGCCTGCTGAACGAACTGGTGGGCGAAAAAGTGTATGGTGCCAGCAACCCATTCGACTTCATGGACATGATCAGCCTGCGCGGAAAAACCAACTTCTTCGAAAAACGCGTGGCCGAGTACCAGAAAGCGGGCGTTATGAAAAGCACCGAAAAAGAAACCGCCCCGAAGTTTTCATTGAATGAAGATTTTTGATACATTGACAAACATTTTTTAAACTATCGTTCACCACAACCCACTTTAGTAATGCTTGTAGTAAAACGTGACGGACACCGGGAGTCCGTAAAGTTCGACAAGATCACGGCCCGTATCGAAAAACTCTGCTATGGTTTAGATCCCAAATTTGTCAACCCGGTAGAGGTGGCCATGAAAGTGATCAATGGATTGTATGATGGTGTCTCCACCCAGGAATTGGACAACCTGGCCGCAGAAATTGCCGCCACGATGACCACACGCCATCCGGATTTCGCCAAACTGGCGGCCCGCATTGCGGTCAGCAACCTTCACAAGGTCACCAGCAAGTCGTTTTCCAGCACCATGAAACGGCTCTACACCTATGTGGATCCGAAAACAGGTCAGAATGCGCCCCTCATTTCCAAAGAAACCTGGAAGGTGATTCACGAACACGCGGCCGAGCTGGACGAAGCTATCCTCTACGACCGCGACTTTGGCTACGACTATTTTGGGTTTAAAACATTGGAGCGCTCCTACCTGATGAAAATTGACGGGAAGGTGGTAGAGCGTCCGCAGCATTTGCTCATGCGGGTAGCCGTGGGTATCCATGGCGAAGACATCCCGGCCGCCATCGAAACCTACCATTTGCTGTCAGAAAAGTGGTTCACCCACGCCACCCCCACGCTGTTCAACGCGGGCACGCCCAAGCCACAACTCTCCAGTTGCTTCTTGCTGACAATGAAAGACGACAGCATTGACGGCATTTACGACACCCTGAAAAACTGCGCCAAAATTTCGCAAAGTGCCGGGGGCATTGGCTTAAGCATACACAATGTGCGCGCCAAAGGCTCATATATCAAAGGCACAGGCGGCACCTCCAATGGCATTGTGCCCATGCTCCGCAACTTCGACATGACCGCCCGTTATGTAGACCAGGGCGGAGGCAAGCGCAAAGGAAGCTTTGCGATCTACCTGGAGCCGTGGCATGCGGATATCTTCGAATTCCTCGACCTGAAGAAAAATCACGGCAAAGAAGAAATGCGCGCGCGCGATCTCTTCTATGCAATGTGGATACCCGATCTGTTCATGAAGCGGATCGAAAACAACGAAATGTGGTCACTCTTCTGCCCCAATGAAGCGCCCGGCCTGGCCGATTGCTATGGCGAAGAGTTTGAACGCCTGTACGAGAAGTACGAAAAAGAAGGAAAGTTCCGCAAGCAAATTAAGGCACAAGACCTGTGGTTTGAGATCCTGGAGTCGCAGATCGAGACGGGAACCCCCTACATGCTGTACAAGGATGCCGCCAACAAGAAATCCAACCAGAAAAATCTGGGCACAATCAAGAGCAGCAACTTGTGCACCGAGATCATTGAGTACACCTCAGCCGATGAAATTGCGGTGTGTAACCTGGCCTCCATTGCACTGCCTAAATTTGTCACGGAAGACGGCCGGTTCGACCATCAAAAGCTGTACGAAATCACGAAAGTGGTAACGCGCAACCTGAACAAGGTTATCGATATCAACTACTACCCGGTGCCGGAAGCGCGCAACAGCAATATGCGGCATCGCCCTATTGGTATTGGCGTACAGGGTTTGGCGGATGCGTTCATCATGCTGCGCATGCCCTTTGACTCAGACGAAGCACGTGCCCTCAACGAAGACATCCACGAAACCATCTACTTTGCGTCCATGGAGGCATCCATGGAGTTGGCCAAAGTACACGGGCCTTACGAAACGTTCAAGGGATCCCCTGTCAGCAAGGGTATCTTCCAGTTCGATATGTGGGGTGTAACACCCAGAAGCAACCGCTGGAACTGGGAAAAACTGAAACAGGACGTCAAACAACACGGTGTGCGTAACTCATTGCTGGTGGCCCCTATGCCCACCGCCTCCACTTCGCAAATCCTTGGCAACAACGAATGCTTTGAGCCCTACACCAGCAACGTGTACACCCGCAGAACGCTATCGGGCGAATTTATTGTAGCCAACAAGCATTTAATGAAAGACCTGATCAGTCTTGGCCTGTGGAATGAAAACATGCGCCAAAAACTGATCTCGACCAACGGATCTGTGCAGCCCATTGCTGAAATTCCCCAGAACATCAAAGACATTTACAAAACCGTTTGGGAAATTTCGCAGAAAGCCATCATTGATATGAGTGCGGACCGCGGGGCCTACATTTGCCAGAGCCAAAGCCTGAACATACACCTGACCAATCCGAACTTTGGCAAGCTCACCTCCATGCACTTCTATGCCTGGAAGAAGGGCTTAAAGACAGGCATGTATTACTTGCGTTCCACTGCCGCAGCCGATGCCATCAAGTTTACCCTTGATAAGTCGGCCATCGGGCAGCCTACCGTGGCGGAAACGGAACCTAAGGTGATGGCGCAACCCGTGGCAGCAGAGAAGCAACAGGCAATCAGCTACGAGGCTCGTCCGGAAGTAACGAACTACGAACAAAAGCTATCTGACATGGCCTGTTCGCTGGATAACCCGGATGCCTGCGAGGCGTGTGGGTCGTAGTAATCCCATCGACAGAACAAAAAGCCCGCGGCTCAAACCGCGGGCTTTTTGTTTCTATCCCCGGCCACGATGAAAACTGAACGGCCGGTCAATTTTTACTCCCCATCCAGCACCGGGTTGGCCGTCACCGGCCCGAAGAAAAGAGCATTGAGAAACAGCTTATTGGTGCCGTACCACGTACCCCGGAAATTCATGTTGTCGGTAAACAGAATCACGCGCCCTTGCCCTTCGCCACTGACCACAATGGCAGCAGACTGGCTGATCTTAGGCATTTGAGAGGGATGCACATAGCCGCCAATCAGCGGCTTGGCGGTATATTGCGCCACATTGTTATAGGGGTTTTTTGACAACTGCACATACGTGCGCCCATTGCGGTAAAACGACATCAACCGATCGGTAACACCAAACCCAATAGGATGTGTACGGTCAACATCTACCTGAAAAATAGCTCCACCCAATTGTTTGGCCCCTTCAACGTTCTCGGCCTCTTCATACGGAGCGCGTTTCATTTTGCGGGTAGTATCCTGCGCGATCAGTTTCTCTTTTACCAATCCCTGCTTAATGGCCCATTCAGTAGCCGTCTTTTGGGTGATCAGCGTACCGCCCGTTTGCACCCAGACCTTTATCCGATCAACCGTGTTTTTATCAAACGTGTACGTTCCTCCCACCAAAATAATCACATTGTATTCCGACAGGTTGGTGCGGGCTATCGCAGCCGTCTCCACTTTGGTAAGCGGCATACCAATGCGCTGATCCAACAGATGCCATACTTCGCCTGCCTCATACTGTGACACACCCGGCCCTACCGCCATCAGCGGCTTGGGTTTCTTTACCGGCACCGCATCGCCACTGCCCAGATCAATGCCTTTTAAATTGTACCCGGTGGATACAGGATAGACATCCACTGCCGTTTGCTCGGCTACTCGTTTAAGATGGGCATATACCTCTGCACTGCTGAGCCGCTGTTGCTGTACCGGGATGATCAGCGTTCCGTAGCCAAACGCTTTTTCGCCCGTAGCAACCCGTGCCGAAAATGTCTTGTGCGCTACCTTCACAATCACACCGCTGTTGAGGAGATGATACAACGCCCGGTGTGCCTGGTAATCGGTAAAGTCGATGAGGTACGCATACTCGCTTTGCGCGGGGATGACGGGCGTCTTGCTCAGTTCTGCGGCAACGCGGTTGCCCTTCGCCACGGCTGTACGCACTTCGGCATAGGGCAGGTTAAAAGCATGTACCAACGACCATGCCGAGGCATCATAAAAAAGACTATCGGTTTAGGTAATCGCTTTCTCGAAAGCCGAACGAACCAACAAGTAATTCGGTTGGTCGGTGGGCACGATAAACGACTTGCCCTTTTCAAACACTTTTCCGTTCAATGACGCGGTTGCGGCTGTTTCATACACTTCTAGCTGATGCAGGAGGAGGGTGTTCACTAAGGCATATGTGCGCGTCAGGTCATGGGCATCGCCAAAAACATAGCCCTTTACGGGATTGGCTTTCGCTTGCTGCGCCACGCTGGTGTAGAAACCATTGCGCAAGTTTATGAGCATAGCCTTTTCGGCATGCGAGGCCTTAACGGTAGCCAAAGCCGCCACAAACTGATTCCGCACCGTAAAGGCAAACGTCAGCGGCACCGTGGTCGTCTCCTGCACGTGCCCGCGCGAACTGGCTTGCTCAAACAGAAAACCGGCACCACCATAAAAATTGCCATAACTCGATCCATACCCCGGGTACAACTTGTCAAACGCTTCTTTGGTAAAATACTGGCTGCCGATCTTATTCATGGCCTCGGAAAAGTAGTCGGCAAAGCGTGGATACACGGTGTTGTATAAGTAATTGGGCACAATGGGGTTGTTGCTGCTGTTTTTGCCCGGATCGAAATAGAACGTGGAGTTGGTGCCCATCTCATGGGCATCGGTCATCACCAAAGGCCGCCAGCGATGAAAAAACCTCATGCGGTTGCGGCTCTCGGGGTGAATACCCAAAAACCAATCGCGATTCAGGTCAAACCAGTAGTGATTGGTGCGCCCTCCAGGCCATACTTCGTTGTGCTCACGGTCGGCCGGGTCGCTTACCGGGGGCGAGCCTTTGTGCATGTTGGCCCAATGCGAAAATCGGTCACGTCCATCGGGATTGTACACGGGATCAATCAAAATCACCATTTCATTTAACCATTGCAAGGTTTCCGCATCTTCATTGGCAGCCAAATAGTAGAGCGTCAGCAACGATGACTCCCCTCCGGATGGTTCGTTGCCATGCACGTTGTGCCCCAATTGGATGACCACCGGAACATCCGCACGTATATTGCCATACGCGCCCGCCATGTGCTTCTGTCGTATGTCTTCCAACTGTGCGTGGTTGGCCGGTGACGTCACCTTGGCCACAATTTGCACGCGCCTTTCAATGGAATACCCAATTTCCTCAAGGGTCACCCGATCCGATAGCTCATCCACCTTCTTAAAATACTCCACGATTTTGTCATAGCGCGTATGGTGGCTGCCAATGGGATAACCTAAAAATGCCTCGGGCGTGGGAATGGCGGGGTTGAATTTCTGGGCGGAGGGATAAAAGTACTCTTTTTGGGCGCTGACGGACAGTTGAAAAACAGTCAGAACAAGCAAGGGCAAAACGGTAATTTTCATGGGTAGGTTGAATGAGAGGGAAAAATAGCGATCGGCCCCGGATAGCCGTCACCGCTTATCAAAATAGTGATCCGGTACTTTCCTCTGTTTCAAAATTGTATTTTTGGCCTGATCATGCTTCACGTCCACACATTTACGTTTAACCCACTGGAAGAAAACACCTATGTGCTTTTTGATGAAACCAAAAAAGCAGCCATTATTGATCCGGGGTGTTATGAAAAAGCCGAGCAAACGAAACTGAGCCGCTTCATCTCTGATCAGGGCCTCACCGTTACGCACCTCATCAACACACATTGCCATATCGACCACGTGTTGGGAAATGAATTTGTCAAACGAACGTACCAGGTACCTTTTTTCATTCACCCGTTGGAAGAACCCGTTCTGCGTGCCGCCACCGCCTATGCCGCCATGTATGGCTTTCCCGCGTATCAACCCGCCCAGCCCGATCAGTGGCTCACACCTGGCACAGACATCACGATAGGCGAAACACATCTCTCCGTCCTGTTTTTACCGGGTCATGCACCCGGCCATATTGGCCTGTATCAACAGGAGCAACAGGTACTCATTAGTGGCGATGTGCTCTTTTACCGCAGCGTGGGGCGGACGGACTTGCCCGGGGGCGATTGGGATACGCTCGTGCAAAGCATCCGGCAACGCATCTTCTTACTGCCCGATGAGGTGATCGTTTATCCCGGTCATGGCCCTGCCACCACCGTGGGCGATGAAAGAGAATACAATCCCTTTGTGGGAAATTCGGCCCTGGCATGAATCTGACAAGACATATCCCGAACGCACTCACCTGTTGCAATCTTTTTTGTGGATGTATGGGCATCGTGTTTGCTATTGAAAACATCCCCGTGCCGGCTGCCTGGTGGGTTTGGGCAGCGTGCATATTTGATTTTTTTGATGGCTTTGCTGCACGCTGGCTGAAGGTATCGTCTCCCATCGGTAAAGAGCTGGACTCCCTGGCCGACATGGTGAGTTTTGGCGTGTTGCCGGCCATTACGATGTTTACATGGCTTGATCGATTCCATTTGCCTGCACCTGTTCCATATACAGCCTTGTTATTGGCCATTTTTTCTGCCCTGCGCCTGGCCAAATTCAATGTGGACGATCGGCAAACGGATTCATTTATCGGGTTGCCTACCCCCGCCAATGCGCTCTTCATCACTGCTTTGCCATTTCTCCCAGCATTTTTGCAAGGGGCATTTCAGGAGCCTTGGTTATTGGTAGCTATTTCGGTGACCTTTTCCGCGCTGTTGGTAGCCCCCCTGGAGCTTTTTGCACTCAAATTCAAAGACTTTTCCTGGAAACACAATTCCCTGCGGTTTACTTTCCTGCTCGTTTCCGTATTTTTGATAGCCGTGTGGCAGGCGGGGGCTATCCCGCTGGTCATACTGGTGTACCTGAGCCTGTCGTTAGGGAGAGGGATGCGGAGGGGCGGAAAAAAAGCAATTTGACGTTTGGTGTTTCGTAAATCACTATTAATCGGACTTTGTTGTCTTCAGGCCTGGCATGCAGGACAATGTCAGGACAATGCTGTATTTGCCACCGGCACATGGGTCAAGTTTTCTGTGCCCGCAGATGGCATTTATAAAATCGACCATAACCTGCTGCGCCAGGCGGGCCTTAATCCCGATAACATCGACCCACGCCATTTACAACTTTACACCGGCCACGTAGGCATGCTGCCGCAAGCCAACGCGGCCGCACGCATCTCAGATGTTCAGCAAATGGCCATCGAAGTAACCGGTGAAGCGGACGGCCGATTCAACACAGGCGATGCCATTTTTTTTCTGGGCTTGGGTACCGACAAAATCGAGTACGCCCCGGCCGCACAGATGTACCGATATTCAAACCATCTGTACGATGACGCCAACTATGTTTACCTGACCGTGGGTGATGAGCCCGGCAAACGAATCACCGTCACCGCTTCGCCTACAGGATCGTTCCCGGTAATCACCACGTTCGAAGATGTGGGCTTTTATGAAACCGAACGGCATAACATCCTCAAATCCGGCCGCCAGTGGTTTGGCGAACAGTTTGATACCTCCCCGGAAGTCACCATCCGCTTTGACGTGCCTGGCATAGTCGAAAACAGCACCCTCCGGTTTGCCTCGCATGTGATGGCCCAGACGTTTGCCCCGTCATCTTTTGAAGTTTTTTGGAATGGCGTTTCAATTGCGAACCAACCCATTACGCCAATACCCAACACGCAATATGGCTTAAAAGGCCGCGTGCGTATCGATACGGTTGCGTTTCAGACCACGGCCGTCAATGCCGCCTCCCGCACCACGCAAGAAATCCGTTATCGCTACACCAAAGCCACAGGCTTTTCCATCGGCTACCTGGATTTCTTCTCCTTCACCGTACAGCGCAGGCTGGCGTTGTACGGAACCCATACTTTTTTTCAATCAGCCGGGAGCACGCAACAAGCAAACGCGACTTTTCAGGTGACGGGCACCGATGCCAATACCAGGGTTTGGGATGTAACCAAGCCGTTTGAGGTTACCCGGCTCGAAACCACGTTTCAAAATGGAACCAGTACGTTTGCTACCGCCACCGGCACGCTCAAGCGCTTCGTGGCATTCAATCCCGCAGGAGCGGCCAGCCCAACCTTTGTGCAGCGGCTGCCGAACCAAAACGTCCGCGGAGCCTCCGTACCCCACTTGGTCATCGTTTCGCATCCTGATTTTCTTTCGGAGGCTAACCGCCTGGCTGCCCACAGACGATCGTTCAACGGATTGGATGTACTGGTAGTAACCACCCAACACGTGTACGAGGAGTTTTCGGGCGGCAAAAGAGATGTAACCGCCTTGCGCGATTTTTTCCGAACGCTTTATCTTCGCAACAATCGACTGGAAAATGTACTGTTGGTAGGACGCGGCACGTACGATTACAAAAACCGAATCACCAACAACAGCACTTTTGTGCCGATCTATGAGTCGCGGAACTCCCTGTCGCCACTGGAAACCTACTCGTCAGACGATTACTTCGCCTTCATGGGCATGAGTGAGGGCGAATGGCCCGAGAGCCCCGCAGTAAATCATAGTATGGCCTTTGGCGTGGGCCGGTTGCCCGTGCGCACCGTGGTCGAAGCCAGGGATATCGTGAATAAGCTCATCGCCTACGACACCGACTCGAAAAAAGTCGGAAGCTGGCGTAAGGTCTTTGCCTTTGTGGCCGATGATGGCGACTTCAATATCCACCAAAGCCAGGCAGACCTGCTCAGCGAATTTGTGCAGACCCAACAACCTCAGTTTGATACGCGCAAGATTTACCTGGACTTGTTCCGTCAGGAAAATCGCCCCAGCGGCCAGCGCAGCCCACAAACCACCGAAGCCATTGCACGCACGCTGCAGGAGGGTGTGGCCATCGTGAATTTTACCGGCCATGGATCGGAACAGGTGTGGATGGACGAGCGCGTATTGGATGGCAACACCATTAAGGAATGGGGCCGGCTACCCCAGTGGCCTTTGTTTGTCACGGCCACCTGTGAATTTGGCCGCCATGACGACCCCCAGCAAATCACCACAGGTGAACGAATTTTGCTTCAGCCGGAGGGAGCCATCGGTTTAGTGACCACCGCCCGGCCGGTAAATGCAAGCACCAACTTTACACTCAATCGTGCTTTTTACACCGCCCTTTTCCAAAAAACAAACGGCCGTTACCGTTCGTTGGGGCTTGTTTTTCGCGACACCAAAAACACCAGCCAAAGCGGTGTGGCCAACCGGAATTTTTCGTTGCTGGGCGATCCGTCCCTGACACTCGCCCTGGGGGAGCTTTCCGTGGCCTGGGACGACATCACCACACAACAACAAACCGACACGCTTCGCCCGCTTTCGCAGGCGCGCATACGAGGCTCCATCCGCGAGAGCGGTAACATTCAAAACAACTTTTCAGGAAAAGCAGAAGTAACGGTGTTTAACAAACCCAAACAACAGCAAACCAAGGGCGATGAAAACCCCGCCTTCTTCTTTTCCAACTTCACCGATATCCTGTACAAAGGAGAAGTGCATGTGACCGATGGCCTTTTCGAAGTAGGCTTCACAGTGCCCAAAAATGTCTCCTCTACCGTGGTGAAAGGAAAGCTGACAGCCTACGCAGCCAACAGCCAGGGTCACGCAGATGCCGCAGGTGCGAAAGTGGACATCCCCATCGGGGGCGTGCCCGTGCCGGTGCCCGTTGACAATGAGCCTCCTTCCATCCAACTTTTTATGGGCGATACAACTTACGTTAGCGGTGGCCCCGTAGGTCCGCGCACGGCCATCGTGGCGCGCCTTCGTGATGCCAGCGGTATTAACTTAACAGCTGATCCGCAACATGTACTGCTGGCAGTGTTGGATGATTCGCTGTCATTCGAGCTAAACCAGCATTTTCGGTATTTTATTGATCAGGACAAAGAAGGACTGCTTTCATATGCCCTCAGCAATCTGGCTTCCGGCCAACACCAACTTACGGTGTATGCTTCTGACACACATCTTAACCGTACGCAAGCCACCATCCGATTTTCGGTTTCCGAAGATGGAGGCATCCGGATCGAAAACTTCGTTAATTTCCCCAACCCCGTTCGCACAGGCGAGTACACCACCTTTCAGTTTATTCACACCCGTCCGGGTGAGGACTTGGAGGCACACCTGATGTTGTACAACGCACAAGGCCAGCCACTAATGACCCAGCGCTGGGAAGTGCGCAACAGCTATTACGAGGTCACCCTTTCACAATGGAATGGATTAACGCCATCGGGCGCAAAATTGCCTCCAGGCATATACTTCGCCAAGCTGGTTGTTCGTTCCCCTGTGGACGGCTCTCAAAACGAACAAACGACCCGGCTGTTATTGACCGATTAATTCTGTATATTTGACCCCTACTTCCTGATTATGAATAAGTTATATGTTGGCGCGTGGATTTCCTTGGTGGCCTCGCTAGGCTTGGTACAGGCGCAGCCCATCCAAGGTACGCTCATCGGCCAGGACAGCACTCGCTACCGACCCATCATTACGGCTGTGCCGTTTTTGCTGATTACGCCTGATAGCCGGGCGGCAGGTATGGGCGATGCAGGAGTGGCCACCACTCCCGATGCCAATGCCAACTATTGGAACGCAGCCAAGCTGGCTTTTATCGACAAAGGATATGGAGTGTCGGGTTCATACACCCCGTGGCTTGGCAAAATCGTCAATGACATGTCTATTTTTTATTTGTCAGGATTTTATAAGATCACGAACGAACAAACCGTGGCAGCATCCATGAAGTATTTTGATTTGGGAGCTGTGCAACTTCGCGATGGTGCCAACAATAGTTTGGGAGATTTTAATCCACGTGATTTTGCGTTTGACGTGACCTACTCACGCAAGCTAACGGATGAATTCAGTATCGGGGGCTCGTTGCGTTACATTCATTCAAACCTGGTAGGTTTTTTTAGTAGCAACGGAGTGGAAGCACAGCCTGGTAATTCCGTGGCTGTGGATCTTGGGGTATTCCACACAAAGCCGCTGGAAAGTCGCAACGCCACCTTTTCGTGGGGCGCCAGTATTTCCAACATCGGGGCCAAAATCACCTATTCAAGTGCCGACAATCGCGATTTTATTCCCACCAATTTGAGATTGGGCTCAGCTTACAAAATGGAGTTAAATCCATTGAACACGATCACCTTTGCGTTGGACCTAAATAAACTCATGGTGCCTAGCCCACAACCCAACGGCCGCGAGCGCGAAAAAAGTTTGCTGAATGGCATGTTTGGTTCATTTGGCGATGCCCGGGGCGGACTCCGCGAAGAAATACAGGAAGTGGCCATTGCCAGCGGGGTAGAGTATTGGTATGACAATAAGTTTTCCGGCCGTCTCGGATACTTCCACGAAGCAACAGATAAAGGCAATCGCAAATACCTTACCGCAGGTCTGGGTGCCCGACTCAATAATTTTGGCTTTGATGTGGCCTACCTGGTACCCACTAACCGGCAGGAAAATGCACTTGCTGAAACTATTCGTTTTACGCTCCTGTTCGCTTTCGAAAACAAACTACGAGAAGCAGATACCGTTACGGAATAATGATCATGCTTGATCGCACGGTAGCACCGGCATTTCAGAATGCCGCAGATTATCAATTACCTCCCTTTGAACATCACCAGACAGGCAACGGAAGCCCGTGGATTGTGTTGCCCACCGTACAGCAAGAGGTGGTGAAGATTGAACTTGTCTTTGCCGCTGGCAAATGGCATGAGCCCGCCAAGGGCATTGCGCATTTCGCTACTGCCATGTTGGAAAAGGGAACTGCCAAAAAAACCGCGGCTGAGATCGCCTCGTTCTTTGATTGGAAAGGGGCGCAATTGGAAATTACCTCCGGGTATGATTATTCGTCTGTTGCTCTCTATACGTTGCTCCGCCATTGGGAAGAGACGTTTGTTTATCTGCTGGACGTCATCCGTGAATCCTCATTCCCCGAGGATGAGCTGGCGTTGTTGAAAAATGTTTTTAAAGATAACCTTCGTGTCAACCGCGAAAAAAATGCCTATGTCGCGGGTCAGATCTTCCGCAAAAGCCTGTTTGGCGAAACACACCCCTACGGGTATACCTTGGACGAAGCCGATGTAGATCGCATCACGTCTGAAGATCTCGTCCGCTTCTCAGCGTTGCTCAAGAACCCCGCTTTCGTATTTGTGACGGCCCCTCCGGGCATAAAGATCAATCCCGATTTCACGGCAGGTGGAAAGACAACTCAAAATCAGAGAATACACCCCATCGCCAACCGGCCGGCAGAAACCCTTACCGTGGAAAAGGAGCGAAGTAGCCAGACAGCCCTGCGGTTGGGGCACGTCACCATCAATCGAAGTGATCCGGATTATCCGTTGCTTTTGTTGTCAAATCATTTGTTGGGCGGATACTTCGGCTCAAGGCTAATGAAAAATATCCGCGAAGAAAAGGGACTTACGTATGGCATTCATTCATCCATTACACCGCTGCGTCATAGTGCGTATTGGGTGGTAGGTGCTGAGGTAAATAAGCAGAACGAAGCGCTGGCTCTGGATGAAATCAAGAAAGAGTTAAAGCAATTGCAGATAGAAAAAATTCAACCATCAGAACTGGCTTTTGCCCGCCATCATTTGCTGGGTTCACTTCAGCAAGATTTGTCAAATCCGTTTTCGGTAATGGACAAGATCAAGAACCTCTGGTTGTTTGACCTGCCATCGGGTTTCTACACCCATTTGTATCAAGCCATTTATCAAGCTACCCCGAACGACATTCGGTTGGCCGCACAGACTCACTTTTACCCTGCCACGTTGCACAGCGTAGCAGTAGGATAAGCAACTTCGGCTCAAGGTGTGGATGGGTTGAACCTCGTACGCGAGTGTGTTTTGGGGTTAAATAAAAAACCCCTGAGGCGTTGGG